>CAWCYQ010000030.1:0-90386 GCA_963799755.1 Terriglobia bacterium
ATTTTCAGAACCCCAATTCCACAGTCTCTGACGGCGTGACGTTTGGCAGGATTACGAGCGCCAACGATCCGCGCGTATTGCAATTTGCGTTGAAGTTGTTTTTCTAAACGTCGCCGGTCTTCACTTTACGACGCGGAATTCGTTCCCTACCACTTCCTTTGCGGTCCGGCGTGAATCTACCTCGCCTGCTCCGTCCGAGGTGGAGACAGGGAGCAGGGGGAAGAGCAGCTCTGCAACGCGATAGGACTCCTCGAGGTGAGGATAACCAGAGAGAATGAACGTTTCAATCCCGATATCGGCATACTCCAGGAAGCGTTTCGCAACCGTCTCGGGATCTCCGACCAGCGCGGTTCCTGCGCCGCCTCGAACCAAGCCGACGCCTGCCCAAAGATTCGGGCTAATCTCGAGATGCGCGCGGTCGCCCTTATGCAGCGCGACCATGCGACGCTGGCCTTCCGAATCCAGTTTGGCAAGCGCTCGCTGCGACCTGGCAATCGTCTCTTCATCCACGTACTTGATCAGGTCGTTCGCCACCTGCCAGGCTTCCTCATTCGTCTCCCGCACGATGACGTGCAGGCGGATGCCAAATTTCAGAGTGCGTCCGGCTTCGGCGGCTTTCTGCCGAACGATGGCGATTTTTTCGGCTACAAGAGCGGGCGGTTCACCCCAAGTCAAATAAACATCCACCTGGCGAGCGGCCAGCTCAATGGCTGCACTCGAAGATCCCCCGAAATACAAAGGCGGATGCGGGCGTTGGAGCGGAGGATAAATGACTTTGGCTCCTTCTACGTGTACGTGCTTGCCCTTGAAGGTGGTCGGCTCTCCCGAGACAGACTGGCGCCATACTGTGAGGAATTCATCGGTCACCTCATAGCGCTCATCGTGCGAAAGGAACACCCCGTCGCCTTTGGCTTCGTCCGGGTCCCCGCCCGTAACGACGTTGATCAGAAGTCTGCCGTTAGAGAATCTGTCGAAAGTCGCGGTCATACGCGCCGAAAGAGTCGGGGACATGACCGCCGGGCGGACGGCGACCAGAAATTTCAGCCGGTTCGTTACAGGAA
Organism: Terriglobia bacterium; assembly: GCA_963799755.1. GTDB lineage: Bacteria > Acidobacteriota > Terriglobia > Bryobacterales > Bryobacteraceae > Bog-105. The sequence continues at coordinate 1,062 of CAWCYQ010000030.1, forward strand.
CGAGCGTGGAGGCGACCACCCAGGCATCTTCACAGGAATTACCTGTCGGAAGCAGCACTCCTTCGTACCCCAATTCGTCCACAGCTTGCGCGATCTGTTTCAGATACGCGTGATCTGTCTGGCGCATGAGATGGGTTGTGCCGAGATAGCGGCCATCGCCCTGAGTCGGAATAAACCAGAAGAGTTTCATGCGGAGTTCGTCGAGCCTTTCAAAGAGTCCTCGCCAGTAAAGGAGACGGGTCGTAATCCTCTACTTATTACAAACAAGGCGATGGTACCGGCCAGCGGCATTACGGCGGCTAACGCAAATACCGGCGAATAGGAAAAATGATCTACAAGAAAGCCGGTCAGCAGAGGAAACAATAGTCCCGACAACCCGCCGCAGAGTCCGTGCAAACCGGTCGCCCGGCCCACGGCTTCGTCCGGAAACATATCGGTGACAGCGGCAAACATGTTCGCGGACAGAAAAGTGTGGCCAAATAAAACTATGCCGATGACGCCGAGCGCTTCCGAAACCGTTGGAACAAAATAGACAGCAAAACTAGCCAAGCAGAGGATGGCACCGGCATACATGGTGATCTGGCGGGCCTGTTTCGCGCTGTAGTTTCGCTTCAGGAGCAATCCCGCGGCCCAGCCGCCTGAAATGCTACCCAGGTCGCCCATAAGAAATGGAATCCAACTGAAGGCACCGATATCGCGAAGGCTCAATCCACGGACGGTGTAGAGATAATCGGGCATCCAATACCAGTAAAACTGCAGAACAGGCCCGACCAGAAACCGGCACGCCATGACGGACCAGGACTGACGGTAGCGTAGCAATTCGAGATTGCTCTGCCGGAAGGAAGTTGTTTCGCTCGTGCGCGAGTTGGGAGTATGCGGCTTTCCAATTCTTCCGTGGAATCTCCACCACAGCGGCACCCAGCAAGCTCCCAGAATGGCGGGGACTATGAAAGCGTAGCGATAGCTGTAGCGCTGCGCGAGGAAGACAACGAGTGGGGGAGCGAGGATGGACCCGATCATGGTTCCGCTGTTGAAAATTCCAATGGCGAATGCACGCTCGGTTCGGGGAAACCACTCGTTCACTGTTTTCACGCCGCCGGAAAAATTGCCGCACTCCCCGGTGCCCATCCAAAATCGCAGAAACCCGAGATCCAGGCCGGAACGCGCAAAGCCGTGCAATCCCGTAGCAATAGACCACCATAGAACTGCCGCTGCCAAGCCCAAACGGACTCCCCAACGGTCCATAAGCAATCCCATGGGAAACTCGCCGCACATCATGCCGAATTGAAATGCCGCGACGATTCGTCCGTACGCCTCGTGTGAGAGGTGCAGTAGTTCGCGAATCTTTGGCGCGAGAACAGAGAGCGTCTGGCGATCGACGAAATTTATGATCGTGATGCTTACCAGGAACGCTAAGATAACCCACCGGGCCCGAGACGCCTGGTAGTGACCGCTGGCGCTATCTGGGGCACCTTTTGTTTCGTTCCTCAGATGGGCCACTGCGCTAAGTTTATCGTCTGGAGACCTGAGAGGCGGGCGCGAGACCGTTCTGGCTGCGACGCCGCTTGCTAAACGCGCTCGGTTCTGAAGGAACGAACAGGTGTGACCGGGAATAGCTGTGCGTCATTCACTCGAGGAAATCTTTGCAGACTTCCAGTAGTTGGGATTTTCCGGAACCGCCTGGCCGTCCGCGCGCGGATCAGAAGCGCCATACTTGATGCCGTGCGAATCCACCATGACGGCATTTCCGCGGCCCATCTTCTGCGAATACGCATCTTCGGTTTGGATCTCATGCCCCTTCGCGGCCAACTGCGCGCGTACTGCCTCTGGTATGCGGGATTCGAGCAGAACATCGCAGCCATTAAATGTTGGCTTTGTGAACCGCGCGGCATCGAGCGCCGCTTGGATATCCATGCCGAAATCGACAATGTTCGAGACGAATTGCGCGTGAGCTTGAGGCTGGTTCAGTCCGCCCATGATGCCGAACCCGATCGTCACAGGGCCCTTGCTGAGAAGGCCAGGGATGATGGTATGAAACGGGCGCTTGCGCGGCGCGAGCGCATTGGGATGATCCGGCTGGAGGGAAAAACCGGCGCCACGATTCTGTAGAACGAAGCCTGTTCCGGGCGCCACGAGCCCCGATCCGAAAGCCCCTGAATTGCTCTGTATCAGTGAAACTATGTTTCCGTCGCGGTCCACCGCTGTCAGGTACGTAGTGTCACGACCGGCAGCAGTTAAGATCGGAGTCAAATTGGCGGGTGCGACCTGGCAGCTTGCCTTATTGCCGATGAGCTTGGCGCGGCCTTCAGCGAAGCTCTTCGAGATCATTTCAGACACGGGCACCTTGACGAAACGCGGGTCGGCTACATATCGCGCCAAGTCCGCATAGGCGAGCTTCTTGGCTTCGATCATCGTATGAAGCGCCTGGACGCTATTGTGGCCGTACTCCTTGAGCGGAAAGCCTTCCATGATATTGAGCATTTCGAGAGCGGCAATGCCCTGGCCATTCGGCGGGAGTTCGCGGACGATCCAGCCGTGATAGGTAGTAGAAATCGGCTCGACCCATTCGGGTGAGAATTCCGAGAGGTCCTCGCCCGACATTGGATTGCCGAGAGAGTTGAGAAACGAGACCATCGCGGCGGCAACCGGCCCTCGATAGAATCCGTTTGCGCCCTCGTTGGCAATGTCCTCGAGGGTATGGACCAAGTCGGCGTTATGGAACATCTCTCCGGTGGTTAAGGGATGCCCTTGCGGCAAGAAGGTTGGGGCAAATCCCGAGGAGTTCTGAAATTGCGGTCCGAAGATCGCCCATGCCTGCGCGTCCATTTCCGGAATCGGAATACCATGCCCAGCCATGTAGATGGCCGGCGCCAGATCATCCTTGAGAGAGAGCTTGCCGAATTTCTGCTGCAGCGCTGCCCACCCTGCCACCGCTCCCGGTACGGTTACGGACTGCACGCTGTGCCCTGGAATTTTTCCAGTAACGCCGTGGGCCCGGAGGAACTCGATGCTTGTGCCCTTGGGAGCCCAGCCGCTCGAATTGATGCCGATTATCTTTCCGGTTTTGGCTTGGTAGACAATCGCAAACAGATCTCCGCCTACGCCGTTCATCATCGGCTCAATTACGCCGAGTGCGGCGTTTGCGGCAATGGCAGCGTCAACGGCGCTACCGCCCCGTTCGAGAACTGCAGCACCGGCTTGCGATGCCAGCGTCTGGCTGGTTGCGACGATCCCGAACGAGCTGACAGTTGCCGATGCCGGATAGTTACGATGGGGATCTTCCGCTCCTGAGACATGGGAGAGCAGCAGCCCGCAAGCTATCAGGCCTGAAAGGGGTGTCAGCAATTTTGTGCGCATAAAAGCTTTCTTGAGCAGCATATGTCAGAACATCAGTTTCAGTCCGAGTCGAAACTGACGCTGATCCATATTGGCGCTCGTGATATCGAGAAAGTTTCCCGCAGAGACGTTTGCATTGGGAGCCAGGAAATGCGGTGTATTCGACACATTGTCTGATTCTGCCCGGAACTGTAAGTGGATGCGGTCATTGATAGGAAATGTGCGAAACAGACTGACATTGGCGTTGAGAGTTGGAGGAGCGCGCAAAGTATTTCGACCTGAGGTGCCGAATCGAACAGCGGTCACGGGCGCGTAAGCGTTTGGATTGTAATACGGATCTCCGGCCCCAATTCCGCCCAACAGCGTTACTGCCGGTAAGATCTGATCGGCAGTCTGGGTGTTGTTGGGAGCATTCAGGGAAGCACCAGAAGCTGTCACGGTGAAAGGGAGACCGGAGTAAGCGCTGAATGTGCCGTTGACCTCCCATCCGCCGAGGATGTGGCCGATAACTCCATTCTGGAGAAAAGCTTTGCCCTTGCCGAACGGCAGATCATATAATCCGCCGATCTCAAAATTATTCGGGACGTCGAAACCGGCGACCGCCTCATTTCTAGCGAGCTCCGGAGGGTAGTTGAACAGCAATCCAACACGGCCATCGTCGTCTGCCATGTCGATGGCTTTCGAGTATGTGTAAGCACCTTTGATCAGCAGGCCGTTCGCGAAGCGGCGATTAACGGCTAGTTGAAGCGAGTTGTAATGCGCGCTCAACCAGCCATCTTCGAAAAGAGTCGAGACTTTGCGTCCGAGGGAGTTAGCCAGAGGAAGGCCGGCGGTGCCGCTGCCCGGATAGCCGGCATTCGATTCATGATCGACAAACTGATGAGTAGTAGCGGTGCCGACGAACGCAGCGCTCACCACAAAATCATTAGGAAGCTGGCGCTCGACAGTAAAGTTGTAAGACTGAATGTAGCCGCGGTGCAGCAAACCTGGAAACGGGCTCCGGCTGATGACGGTGGATGGCGGAACCGGAGCGATACCGGTTGACAGATCAGGCACGCTCACCGGAGGAATGCCCGCCGAGATAGAGGCATAGGGAACGTAGGAGTTCGGCCCGGTGAAGCTCTGCGGGATCGTCAGCGGATAGGGATCGCGGAAGACGCGCGACATCGGTAACGGATCATAGCTGATTCCGTACCCCATGCGAATGACAGTGGAATCGGTCAGCCGGTAAGCTAGACCCACTCGAGGAGCAAACATCTTATGACTCACCGTTACCCCGGCATTCTCATCATTGCCGCCGACTCCGCCAATTATGATGTCGCCTGTTGCGAGATCGAATCGCCCCAGACCGGTGTGGGAACGCGTCACCAGCGGATACAGCTCGTAGCGCAATCCGAAATCGAGTGTCAGCTTTCGAGAAACCTGCCAGCGATCTCTGCCGTACCAGCCAAACTGCCACTCTCGACCAGTTAGATAGATGTTCTGCAGCGTCTTGCCGACCGACTGATCGAGTCCCAGCAGAAATGCGGCGTAGGCGTTATATTGATTGGGCGATTGGCCGCCGTTCAAAGCCGTGATGGCGCCATCGAATGTGAAATAACCACGCGGCCCAAAGTTACCGGCCTCGGGCTGCCATTGATTTAGCTGGAAGCGGACCAAGTCGAACCCGAAGCGGAATTCATGAGCGCCATGCGTCCACGTCATATTGTTGCTGTTCGTCCAGGTTTGATCGTTGCGCCAAAACGGGCTATAGTTCGCCGTTTGGCCCAGGCTGCTGAATCCAGTGATATTGAAGATTGGGAATCCGCTTTGCCGGATGTCTGGACCATTGGTGCCGGGAATGCCGAGTTCTAATCCGATGTTCTGTCCATAGAATGAATCGGTGCCGTGCTGGCCCATGCGAGTGAATCCGAGTACCTGGTCGAAGAGCAAGTTGGGGCTGAGAATCCAGCTATGGCCAAGGGTCGCCAACTGGGTGAGCGTAGGCGCCGTGCCTGCCCCGTTGCCGTTGCAAAGTCCAGCGCCGCCGGCCGCACCTAAGCTGAAGGGGCAGTTCACAAGAGCTTTCATGACGCTGTACTTACCGAAGATGTGATGTTTGGGCGTGCGGTCCCAGTCGATCTTGGCGTCGATATTGTCCCGATCGAGCGCTTGCGTGCCGGCGCTGAAATAGTTTGAAGTCGTTCCCGGTTGATTGGGCAGAGGGATCAGATTTTGGAGCTTCACGGCGATCGGGTTGAAGTCGCTGGCGGGCACGATGTTGTTGAGGAAGGGCGTTCGACCCTTGCCGGTTGCGTTGCCGGTAGACGGATCGTAGATGGGAGTTCCGTAACTACTGAAATTTCCGGCTCGTTCGGCAGCGGTCGGAACTGTCGATAACGCTGAATAGTTCGTCCGTTCGCGTGTGCCTTCCCAGCTAGCAAAGAAAAACAGGTTGTTTTTGACAATGGGGCCGCCCAAAGTCGCGCCATCGATGTTGTGGAGACTGAAAGGCGTGCCGTTGCCGTAGTAGAAAAAGTTGCGCGCTGCGAGCAGATTATCGTCCCAGTAGGCAAACGCCACGCCATGGAAATCGTTCGTTCCCGACTTGGTAGTGATGGTTACCGCTGCGCCTCCCGCCATACCCTGTTCCGCATCAAAGCTGCTCGTTGTTACGTTGACCGTTTCGATGGTCTCCTCCGGTGGCACATATAAAGTGGCGTGCGGAAGCCAGACAAAGATATCCGCCGCTCCGTCCACACGCGTATTGTTGTTGTTTCGATTCGTTCCGTTTACATTTGTGCTGAGTGAACGCTGTGGCACATCGGTGATCGAATTGGTAAATGCCGCGGGTGTGGCGCCGGGTATCAAATTGAAGAGACTTTGAAAGTTTCGATAGTTTGGTAGCGGCAGATTTGCCATTTCGTGCGGAGTAAGTTCGGAGTGGGTGTCTGATTTATCAGTTTGTAATGGGATAGCCGCTCCCGAAACGGTGACCTCCTGCGTTTGTGAGCCAAGTTCCATCTGAACGTCTAGTCGAGTGACGGTGTTGATGGTCGCAATGACGCCGCTCGTGGTGGTTTGACGAAATCCGCTGGCCGTCACATGGATTTCGTACACGCCCGGCACGACATTTCCAATGGAAAAACGCCCTGCAGCGTCGGCATTTACAATTCGCGTCTCGCCGGTTTGGGGGCTAATCGCCTTCACCTCTGCTTGAGGAACCACCGCTCCGGTTTGGTCGGTGACCGTTCCTACTATTGAGCCGTAAAGAACCTGAGCTCTTACTGCTGGACTGGCCAGGGCAAGATAAAGAAAAAGCAGCGATAAAGGGATTAGCTTTTTCACGACATCACCTCTCTCCCAACATTTCTGAACGATTTGTTCCGGGTGAGCGAACAAGGGTGACAAAGGAATGAGTTGAGTGTGCTCGCTTTTAATAAGCTACGCGAGCCAAGCCGAACTGCAGCTTGTTTTTGAGTAATTGCTTCGATATCACCAGGAAAGATCAGCGGCGTTCCCTCGAGCAACGTGATTAGCGTATCGCTCAAGCCGCCTACTGTCAAGAAAGATTTCCCGACGGTTGCAAAATGTTTCCCGAAAAAGGCGTCTATTCCTGGTCCGTGGCTAGCGGGCCTGATTGGCCTGCAGTGGCGTTGAAATGGACTCGAGAGACTGCCGCTCAGCATCAATACCGAGCTTGAGTTCGGTTCCTGCTCCCGTTAGCATCAATGCGGCTCCAAGGATGTAACCCCAGAAAAGTTCCGAGCGGCTGCCCGAGGAAATCAATTTCGCAAATAATATCGGGGCGCCCACACCCCCTGCCAGGGTTCCGATCGCATAAAAGATCGAAATGGCAAAGGCCCGAATTTCTAAAGGGAAGACCTCGCTTACGGTAAGGTATGCAGAGCTAGCGGCAGAAGAGGCGACGAAAAATATCGCCGCGAACCACAAATCCTGGCCGATGGGTCCGACGTGATTCCCGGAAAACATGAGCGCGGAACCGATCAAAAGTAATCCAGATGCTCCGTAAGTCCCGGCGATCATCTTCTTCCTTCCGATGGAATCAAAGAAACGGCCGAGCACCAGTGGTCCCACGAAGTTGCTGAGGGCCAGCGGCAGAATGTAAATCGATACGCGTTCGCTTTTTACATGGAAGAACTGGGCGAGAACGAGTCCATAGGTAAAGAAAACGGCATTATAGAAGAAAGATTGACCTACCATCAGAGCCAGGCCAAGCAGTGAGCGCTTCGGCTGATCGCGGATCATGGCGTTCCAGACGTCCTGCAGCGGAGTGTGATCGCGCACGGCAATCTTCAAGGTTCCCTCCGGCGGTTTCAGATCTCCCTTCTGCTGGGTGACCTTCTGCTCTATTTCGCTGACGATCTCACCGGCTTCCTTTTCGCGGCCGCGAAGCATCAGCCAGCGTGGACTCTCCGGTACTGACCTGCGGAGCAGTAAGATTATCAGTCCAAGTGACGCGCCGATGCCGAAGGCGAATCGCCAGCTATATTTAGGCGGTATCAGCCCGGAATTCAAGAGGAAGAGAGTGCCCCCGGCGCCTAATGCCGCGCCAATCCAAAAGGTTGCGTTAATCACCAGGTCGACGTTGCCGCGTACCTGGGCAGGGACTAGTTCATCGATTGCTGAATTGATCGCCGCATACTCTCCGCCGATGCCCGCGCCAGTGAGGATGCGGAACAGCAGAAAACTCCAAACGTTCCACGAAACAGCAGTGGCAGCGGTAGCGGAGAGGTAAAGAGCCAGCGTTATTAGGAAGAGCTTTTTGCGTCCAAGGCGGTCGGTGAGCCACCCGAAAAAGAGCGCACCGATAACAGCGCCGGCCAAGTAACCTGTGGCGCTCGCGCCGACCTCGATATCGCTCAGCCCCAGCGTTTGTTTGTCTTTCAATACGCTGGCCAAGGAACCCGCCAGCGTGACCTCCAGTCCGTCCAGCAGCCAGGTGATGCCTAGTGCAATTACCATCTTGGAGTGCCAGTGGCTCCAGGGGAGCCGATCAAGGCGTTGAGGGATGTTGGTCTCGACCTGTTGTTGATTCGTCATTGCAGGAACGGTTCAGAATCGACCGCGTGTTTTTTCTAAGTAATGCGCAGTTCGTTCTGTAACTCTCATGTACAGAGATTCACATTATGGGCGCGGTCTTTCGAGCAATCTTCGGCTACTGTTTCCTCATTTTGATGGTTCGAGTGGTTGGCAGACGTCCGGGAAAGCAGCTAACGCCCTTCGAGTTCGTTCTTATCTTCTTTATGGGCGGCGTCATGCTCACTCCAATGGTCGGTGACGACCGCTCCCTCACCAACGCGCTCTGTACGATCGCGACGATCGCGGTCGTGCATTTCGTTTTCGCCTGGCTAAAGCAGATTTCGCCGGCTGCCGGGCGGGTGATCGATGGGACGCCGCTCGTGCTACTCGAAAAAGGTCAGTGGCGGCAGGAAACAATGGCAAAAATGGCGATGCAGGACGACGACGTAATGGCTACAGCCCGCGATCAGGGATTAAAAACTCTCGAAGAGATCGAATACGCGGTTCTCGAACGGAACGGCGAGATCAGTATCATTCCAGCGAAAGGGGGCAAGTAATCAAGTGCCATCCTCTCCACCGACTGAGCCCGTCACAGACAGCATTACGAAGGTCAACGATGAAATCGCGGTCGGCTCCGACCTCGATTTTCAGCGCCGCTGGTGGCGTTTCGAACACGCGGTATGGATTTTGTTTCTTATTATTGTGGTTTCTCGACGCGCTGGGGTTCTTTGGACGCGGCTGGGCGGCTAAAGCTGATCGGTCGACGAGCGACGGAACCATGCACGTCAATTATGAGCGAATCGAGCGCTTCCGTACTCCATCGACGCTGACAATCCAGTTCGGACCAAATGCAATCCGGGACGGAAAAGTGCAGCTTCGGGTCAGCGATACTCTTGTAAAGCCGCTGGGTAATCAACGCGTTGTGCCTCAGCCGGCCAGCTCGGCGATAGGGCAGGGTGCAATCTTGTACACCTTCCCGGCGACCACTAACCCTGCCTCTGTTGAATTTTCGACTGGAGCCTTCCTCTCCGGGTGTCTACCACTTAAGCCTAGGCGTGCCCGGTTCGGAAGCACTCACTCTTGCAATCGTCGTTATGCCGTAGAGTTTCCGAAGACGTTATGTACACGATCATCCACGCCATCATTGGATACTTCTTTCTGCTACTCACGGTCCGTATTCTCAGCCGTCGCCCGGGCGCACAGATGACGCCTTTCGAATTTGTGCTGGTATTCCTGATAGGCGGCGTGATTATTCTCAGCACCGTAGGAGATGACCATTCGGAGACGAACGCCGTTTGCGCGGTGATCACGGTGGGTTTGATCCACAGACTGTTGTCGTTTTTGAAACAGCGCTTTCCGTATATTGGGCGCATAGTGGACGGTACACCCCTGTTGCTGCTAAAGGATGGAAAATGGCAAACAGAAACGATGGGAAAGATGCGCGTGCAAGACACGGATGTAATGGCTGCGGCTCGCGGAAAAGGTGTGAAGACGCTGAAGGAGATTAAGTACGCCGTCCTGGAGCGGATCGGGTCCATCAGCATCATCAAAAACCAATAGTATATTCAGGTGCGCCCCTCCAAAGCAGCGCCCGGGAAGTACAGTCTGCGTCTAAAAACCGCTGACGAGCCTGAATTCCTGCAGCATTTCCGTTGGTTCGAATTTTCGTTTCAGACGAGCCGGTTCGGTACGAAACCGCTCCACCGACGCCGCCAATGCGTGGAGTGAAAAATGCGAGTGATCGGTTTCTATAGGGGTTGTTCGGAACGTCGGAAGAATATCGCCGAACATTTCCACGAGATTTGGATCACGCCAGCCTTTTCTCGCCTCGTCCCGAATCGTGGCAAGCGCTTGTTCCGGGCTGATCGCCGCTTTGTAAGGACGCACCGTGGTTAGTGCATCGTAGATATCGGCGATTTGCAGAACTCGGGCAAGCAGCGGAATTTCTTCGCCGCGCAGGCCATCGGGATATCCAGACCCGTCCCAGCGCTCATGATGGCTGCGAATAATTGGCAGAACCGATTTGAGCGACTTCATTCCTCCGCAAATCCGCTCGCCCCGTGCTGCGTGAGTTTTCATCGTCTCCCACTCGGCGGGAGTTAACGGGCCGGGCTTAAACAGAACACTGTCGGGGACGGCCACTTTGCCAATGTCGTGAAGGTAGCCGCCGCGCTGCAGCGCAAGAATGTCTTTACCCGGAAGGCCAAGTGTCAGTCCCATGGCGGCTCCCATCAGCGCGAGACGGTGGCAGTGCTGCCCAAGGTCCGGATCTCGGTCTTCGACTGATTGCGCCAGCGAGAACAGTACCGTTTCGGAGTCGTCGAGCGAGTCTATCATCGCCCGGTGGCGCAGACTCGCCTGCACGCGCGCCCGGAACGCCCGCGGCCTGATCGGTTTCGTAAGAAACTCGTCCGCCCCGGCCTCCAGAGCTTGAATCTCTTCCTCCAGGTCATCGCATGTCCCCAATACATAAACCGGCAGGAACTGCGTCGCCGGACTCTTCTTCAGCAACCGGCAGAGCTCCAGGCCGCCTGGTTCGGGCGTAGCCAGATCAATCAGGACTAAATCGACCCGGTGCCGCGCAAGCGAGGAGAGCGTCTCCGCAGTAGTACTCGGCTGGATGAGTTTGTGCTCGAAGCCCTCGAGTGCCGCTGCCAGATTTTTCCTATTCGTCTCGGACAAATGAACGGTCAGGATGGATGTGGCCTTCGAGAGTCTTGTCGCATCTACCAAAGGACTCTCTGAAATGCCCAGGTTGGCAAACGACTTCAGTTGCTCATTTCTGTTTATCGCTGTTATCCCCATCGTCGATCAGTTCTGTCTCTCTATCGACCTAAGTGCCGGTCCGCTTTAGAAAATCTGACCGAAGTTGAGGAGAAGAGGCCACATAGGTACTGCAAACACCTTGTAAACTGCGCAGTTGAGAAAGTGTCAACGCTGCGGAAACTATTTCGCCCGGCGCCTAGTGGTAGCCCCGATTAGGGTTGTAATCAAACTTCACAAGCGCATCCCGGTAATCTATTTTCACCGTCATCTGTCCGAGAGTGGTAATTCCAATGAAACCGGAGATGTTCATTCCAGTGTGCTTGCTGATATTGGAGGTGTCGAAGGCGACCACTCCCTGAGCCGGCTGTCGAACGTTGGCGAAAGTAAATGTCACGTCATCGGCCTCGTAGACTTTTTCTACTTTGCCGCTTAGGCCTCGAACAATCATGCGGTCGTTGGAATGAACTTTGGTGACTTCGCGCGCCACTTCCGGAGAAATGCTGGTAGTGAAAGCGCCGGTGTCGAGAATGAAGAGCTTCGGTTTAGATTGATTCAGTGCTGCCGGGATAATTAATTGGTGACCAATACGATAGATTCTGGTCCAGTCTTTCATCTCAGGCGCAATGTAGCGATCCTGAGGGCCGGCGTCCGCTTTCGGGTCCGCGCCGCTTTTCGCGCCAGCATCTTCCGCGGTATTGGTATCGAGCGAAGGCTTGGCAGGCGAGGTCTCCTGAGGTCGCGGGGGTAGGGGTCCAAGATCCAGTCTTCGCATTGGATAGTCCAGGGTCACGAGCAGTCTGGAAAAAACATCCATTCCCACGAGACCGTCGATTCCTATAACATTTTTCGTGTCGAGGACCTCCACCTCACAATCGTGAAACTCGAGCGTGCCGATCTTAATGGAGTCAACATAGGCGCTGTAAGCGGATCCTCCGGGGCCGCTTCCGACCCCGGCAATTTCAGACTGGGCAAAAGCTTCCAGGCCGGCTTTTTTCGCAATGGAGCGGCCAATGATCGAGGCCGCTCGCGCCCGTATCGATTTCCAGGCGAGCGTTGTAATCGTTTAGTTTGACGTCGAGCCCGAATGCCTGAATATGGGTGGCATCGCGCATGATACGTGCGAACGGAATTTGGGTAGAGACATTGGTTGAAACAAGCTGGCACGATTTGCGCGGCTGAGCGGCATATTTCTTCAATGCATCCAGATACAGATGCATACGGCGAAGGTCATCCGGATCATTGCCGTTAGCAGAGGCGAGATAAGCTTCCTCCTCCGCAATCCGCTGCCGCAGCGGCAGAGTGCCGATCCAACGGCGTCTGATATCAGGATCGTAGGGGTCAAGAAGATGGGCTGTTCGCAACTGGCTGGCGGCTGATTTGAACATCGAGTTGAGCCGCAGGATCAACATCTCTAGCAATCGCAGGCGGGGATAACAAGGATCGATAGCCATCGCGGCCACTGCGGTGCCGGCGGCGAGCTGAGGCTCGCCTTCGCGGTATTGCAGCAGGCCAAGAGATGTTTCAAGGATGACGGATCTGGGGTGAACGGCGATCGCTTTCTGAATGAGTTCTTCGGCCTCTGGCAGCCGTTGCTGTTTCAGGAAAACGTCGACGAGCCCCGCGGTCAGTTGCGGATCATTCGGGCTGGCCTGAAGAGCCTGCGAGTAGAGCGCTGAAGCGCGGTCGTATTCGGAACGAAGATAGGCCTGCTCAGGGTCTGAGGGGGCGTGGGGAGCGGCAACCGGGCAGGAGACTGCCCATACCGAACCGCCGCAAGAGAGGCCCAGAACGCTTGTGAAGCACAACTTTAGAAGAGTTCGCATGAATGGGACTCATCCGAAGAAGCCGGGAACCGAAAGGGGCAACGGACGCCAATCACCGCTAAAAATAACAGACATGTGGAAGCTTCGACCAAACAGTGTCTCACCATTCGAGGCGCCTTGGCGAAGACAGCCGCGTCAATCTTCAGGCCAGTTCAAATCGAGGTTCCCTTGTCGCCGACAACGAGTCTCTCGACAGGGACACTCCACTCCTGGTCGCTTGTGACAGGATTTGGTTCCAGACGAACCTTCACCCAATTGGGAGCGATTGGGTGAGCGGCGATTACCGTTCCATGTAAGCCATCCAGAAGACGGGCACTTCCGTACTGGCTGACGGCACGAATTCTGACGCTCTTACCGATAAGAGCTTCAGCTATTTGGCATTCCACGCAGAAAGGCTATGAGTCCAGAGCGCCTATACTAAATCGCTTCGGCAAGCAGCCCGCAGAATGAGCGCCCTGCAGTTCCGCGTGAGGATGATCCCGATGCTGGTTATCCGCTGCTCTTTCTTATCCCCGAGCGAGCGAATTGATAACGACGTTGATGGTCAAACTCCAGATAATCATGGAGGGGACCAGGCCCAAAAGCAAGGGCTTGAAGGATAGGGTTTGAAACATACAAAACAGCAGTGCCGGAGTAAGGAGGATCTTCTCGGATAAATCTTGGCTTATTGCTATGCGATCCTGTGACGTTGCCTGGTATTCATAATCTGATACCTGATTTCAACAAGATGAACCTCACGGCTGAGTAGAATAGGACACGGCAGATCAATGCGTAAAGCTTCAGATTCGAGGTGTAAGCCAGCTTGTCAAAGAAGTTTCAGATTCTGGTCGTCGAGGACAATCCTGCGGACGTCCGTCTGCTGCAAGAGGTCTTCAACGAGTTGTGTGCGGACGTCACGCTGCGCGTCGCCAACGACGGAGCCGAGGGGCTGGAAATGATCTCCAGGTTCAGCGGCCAGAGTCACCACCCGGACTTGGTGCTGCTGGACCTCAATCTACCGAAAGTAAGCGGTCACGACGTGCTGGCAAGCATTAAGAAAGACCCGAACACATGCAGTATTCCGGTGATCGTCCTGACCTCTTCGCGCGCCCAGTCCGACGTCGAACTTGCCTACCAGTCTCACGCTAACGCGTACTTAAAAAAGCCAAGCACGCTCGACGGACTCATCGCGGCCGCCCGGCAGATCAAGAATTTTTGGCTGGAGACTGCTACCCTACCGCACTAGGGGAGCGCCGCACCGCGCCATTCGCACTGGTTGCCGCTCCGTGTTTTAATTGAGCTGAGGATACTTCTCCAGTTTTTCTTTACCGGCGTCACACAGACGTCACTTCGCCCGGAGGTCTACTTCCCTGAATACAAAAGTTGCGCCCGTTGTCACTCAAGTTCGTGAGCCAGCCGACCGCTGGACTACCACCGATGCTGCCGAACTCTACGACGTCGCGAACTGGGGGAAAGGCTATTTCTCGGTGGGAGAAAACGGACATCTTTTCGTTCATCCAACCAAAGAAGCCGCCCGGAGCATCGATCTCAAGAAGCTGGTGGATACCCTCGAGTGGCGCGGAATTGCGCTGCCGATTCTCATTCGTTTCGCGGATATCATCCGTCATCGTCTGGGCGAAATGTTTCAGGCGTTCGATACCTCGATACGGGAACACGGCTACAACGGCGGTTATTGCTGCGTCTATCCCATTAAGGTGAATCAGCAGCGCCAGGTTGTGGAAGAGGTCTTCAATTTTGGCAAAGCGTATCGCTTTGGCCTCGAGGCCGGATCGAAGCCAGAGCTGCTTGCCGTGCTGGCCATCGCCGACAACGACACGCCCATCATCTGCAATGGCTTCAAAGATGACGAATACATCGAGATGGTCATGCTGGCTAAGAAAATTGGCCGCCGCATCATACCGGTCGTCGAAAAATACACGGAACTGGAACTGATCGCCAAACACGCTCAGGAAGTGGGTGTCAAACCTGTCATCGGGATACGCGTGAAACTCGCGAGCCGCGGTTCCGGCCGCTGGAAATCCTCCGGCGGCTATCGGTCGAAGTTCGGATTGACGGCTACCGAAGCGCTCAAAGCTGTCGAATTTCTGAAACAACTCGGCTTGGAAGACAGTCTGCAGTTGCTGCACTTCCACCTGGGTAGCCAGATCACCAACATCCGCCAGATCAAGGGGGCCGTAGCTGGAGGCCGCGCGTATTTATGTCGACCTCAAGAAAGCGGGGACGGGACTTACTTATCTGGACGTCGGCGGCGGCCTCGGAATTGATTACGATGGCTCACAGACCGATTTCGAGTCGAGCGTTAACTACACGCTTGAAGAATACGCTCGCGACGTCGTTTATCACATTCAAAGCGTCTGTGACGAAGCCGAGGTTCCGCATCCGACTATCATCACCGAGAGCGGACGGGCGGTGGCGGCCTATCACAGCCTGCTGGTTTTCAATGTGCTCGGCGTGAGTGGTTTCGGAGAAGAAGAGTTGCCAGCCATTCTGCCCGACGATGCCGAGCAGCCTCTCATCGATTTGTTTGAGGCGCATCGCTCGCTGAACAAGAAGAATCTTCTCGAGAGCTACCATGACGCGCAACAGGCGCTTGACGCGGCGCTCAATCTTTTCAGCCTCGGCTATCTTTCGCTTGCACAGCGCAGTCTCTCCGAAAATTTATACTGGGCGATCTGCCGCAAAACTCTGCGCCTCGCCGGCGAGCTTGAATTCTTTCCCGAAGAACTGGAAGGTTTGAATGGCTTGCTTTCCGATACCTATTTCTGCAACTTTTCGCTCTTCCAGAGCATGCCCGATAGCTGGGCGGTCAAGCAATTGTTTCCCATCATGCCGATTCATCGCCTGGACGAGGCGCCCACGCGGCACGGCGTTCTCGGAGATATCTCGTGCGATTCAGACGGCAAGGTCGATCAGTTCATCGATCGTCATGACGTGAAGAAAACTCTGCCGCTTCACGTGTTTAATGACGGCACCTACATTCTTGGAGCGTTCCTGCTCGGAGCCTACCAGGAGATCCTCGGCGATCTCCACAACCTTTTCGGCGATACCAATGCCGTTCACGTTGCTCTCGACGAGCACGGCGAGGTGGTACTCGAAACCGTCGTCAAGGGCGATACTGTCCGCGAAGTGCTCGACTATGTGCAATACAACTCGCAAAACCTGCTTGACGATTTTCGCAAGGATGTGGAACTGGCCGTGCGGGAGCAGCGCATCGGCTACGAGGAATCGGGCCGCCTGCTGAAGTTCTACGAAGAGGGGCTGCAAGGTTACACCTATCTCGAGCAGTAGCGCTGAGAGCTCTTTGTGCGTGGTTCTGGTTGAACCGCGCAATCCGCTGAATATCGGAGCAGTAGCGCGCGCCATGAGCAATTTTGGTTTTGCCAGGCTGCATCTGGTAAATCCTTATGACGTCGCTTTCCGCGATGCCCGTTCGGCCGTTCGCTCGCACTACATTCTGGAACGGGCTCAAATCTTCAGTTCGGTTGCTGAAGCGGTTGCCGATTCTACGCTGGTAGTCGGCACCACGGCGGTTGGCCATCGCGATCTGCACGTTCCGCTGTACCGCCTGGAAGCCGCGGGCGAGATCATCCGGCAGCAGCTTCTCACTACGCCGGTAGCGCTGCTCTTTGGCTCGGAAAAGTTCGGCCTCTCGAACGAGCACATGAGCCATTGCCACTGGCTGCTGCGCATCCCGACCCGGAGCGAACATGGCTCCATGAACCTCGGTCAGGCGGTCGCGATCTGCCTTTATGAACTGCGCCGCGATGCTGCCGCCGAGGCGCAGCGCTTCCCGGCAGCCGTATCGGTTTCGGCGGAAGATAGCGAGCGGATCACCACTCTTTTATTTGAGGCGCTGGACCGCTCCGGATATGTTCACCAGAGCACCGGCGGCTCTACGGAGTTGAAGCTGCGCCGCCTGGTACGCCGTCTCGGAATGCCGTCCTCCGACTCCGAAACCTGGCTCGGCATTCTTCGTCAGATTCTGTGGAAACTGAAGCAGTGATCGTAAGACCGGTTCGAAGCTCGATCGATCTAGCGATAGACCAGAGAGGACTCTACTGGTCTCATAGCAATTTCTCGTCTACCGGCCATTTCCGAGGGGCGAAAGACCAAGGCCGGGCAACGAGTCAGTGCTTCGAGATGGGCAGCTCCGTGTAACTCAGCACTATTTCGATCGGCAGCTTGCGGCGGGATAGTCAAAGGTATAGCCGCGCCCGAAGATATAACACAGGCCCGCACGCTATTGCAGAAAATCAGACGATTCTGCAACGAGTCACCACCCCATCCGCACCAGCATGGACACGCATAGCGAGGCAAAACGAATAGGTATGCACGGCGCGTATCAGTCCACAGCCAAATCGTCGCCTTTTGCTTCGTTCTGTTCCAGTGCTCTCTCTCCAGTGGTTCCCCCGCGAATAAGCATCGTTGCGCCTCGGCCAAGAGCTCCCGGGTTCGACCATTCGCGCCACTGCATGTAAGCAAACCCAATCACGAGCGAGATGAGAAACACATACGGCGTTATGTTGTAGGGCCAGGTGGGTTCCGGGTAGACGGTGACAAAGAGTACAGGCAATAGAGCCAGGGTCGCGACCCAGGGAACTATCACGTGTTGCCAAACGGTGAAATTGGCAGGCTGTTCGCGCTGCATGTAGCGAGTCAAGGCCAGGTTCGCCATGATGTAAAGGACGATGACGGCGAGTGTGGCGATGGTTTCAAGGAAACCAAAGATGTAATCGGGACGCAACACTATGCCCACGAGCAGAATCGCCGCCATTCCAGCTATCTGTACAAAAGCGATCGCGAACGCAGGCGTCCGGTGAATGCGATCGATACGCCCGAAACTCGCAGGCAGGGTTCCCGCCCGCCCCATCGTGTACATCACGCGCGAGGCGGCGTTGGTGCAGGCGAGACCAACGGCGACGGCGCTGTTAATGATAGCGAGGACAACCAACCACCAGCCCGCGCCCCACAGCGCATGGCCCAAAACGTAATACGGGTTGGCATCGGAGGCGAAGGCGGCCATGCGGCCCGTGCCCCAGCCGATCGCGCTCGCATAGGAAGTAAGGATGTAAAAGAGTCCGATGCTACCGAGCGAGAGCATGATTGCCTGGCCGATAAACTTGCTGGGAAGGCGAGCTTCCTGCGCGAGCGGCGCCGGAGCCTCAAAGCCGCTAAGCGCGAGTATGGAGAAAACCATGCCAGCCAGGATGCCTCCGAAATGATGGGGCGATGCAGAAGGCGTTAGCGGCGCAAGATAGCTGGAACCGGGTCCGGGATGGATCAGGAACGTGACCCCAAGCGCCAACATGATGAGCAGTTCGAGGCCGCCCAACAGGGCTGTAATCCGCGCCGATAGCTGGACGCCGCGGTGAGTGAAGGCCCAGATCAGGGCAGTTGTGGCCAGCGCCAAAAACCACCATGGGATGCTCACATGGAACTGCAGTTTCAACATGTCGGAGAGAAGATAGCCAAGAAAACCTGTGCTTCCGGCCGCTCCGAAAATCTCGTAGATCAGATAGCTCCAAGTCGCCATGAAGCCGCTGCGGCTGCCGAGTCCGCGGGTGGCGAATGAATAGTAACCGCCGCTCGACGGCACGTACCGGGAAAACTGGGACACGGTGTTCCCGATAAAGAGACAGATGATCGTGGAGAGCAGGAACGAGAGCGGCATCACCGGCCCGGCCTTGAGAGCGATGATCGGAAAAGTGAACACGATGTTCGTCGCCGGTGCGATGTGCGTGACACCCTGGAACACGAGTTCTGGAAGACCTAACGAATTGCGTCGAAGCTGCGGGTCCGCGTCGGAATGGGTGGGCATTTCCATCGTGTTGGGCTCGGGAGCTGCGAAGCCTCTCAGGTCTCGAGAGCCAGCACGGTGTTCGGCTTAAGGAAAAATGGAGGCACAATGGCGCATGTATTCGACAGCGGCAAAACTTCTTCCGGCAGTGCAATGCCGAGCACATCGCTCATGAATGAGCGTCTCCTTTGGCACCGGTCGTAGCAATCCGGAACGGATTCTTTCAGCTTCGCTCTCAGCTCCGCGTCGGCGATCACAATGCCGTCTTCCATGCGCGTGGAGAAGTATTTCGTCGATTGCGGTATGACATCGACCTGGATCGCCATGCCTGAGGCGACCGGAATCTCCGAACCCGCGTAGAACGGGGAACTCATCCATTCGTCCAGGTGGATCAAATGGCCGGGGTTGAGGTAAATACCGAATCTGTCGAACGGCAAGCGCTCCTGGATCAGATCGTAAACGGCATGCCCCGGAGTGCCCAATTTCATCAGTCCAAACCATTCCCGCATCGCTTCGAAATAAGGACCGGCGAAAGACGGAACGTAGTCCGAGGCCGCAGCGGGCAAGTCCGAGGCGCTGTTTGCGATCCAGCCGGCGCGACAAATGTTGCTGCCCCAATAGGCGACGTTGAAGGCTAACGGCTGGCCGCGGCGAATCAGCTCGTCGCTCGGTCCGCACAGGCCATAGCTGGCGTTGCGGCCCGTGCAGAAAGTGATGTGGCAGCTTAGAGGGTCGCCATTGAGACGGCTGGACTCCATCACCGCATGATCGGTCATTCCTTCCCGCAGCGCGAAAATGACGCGCTTCACCGATTCAGCAGCTTGCCCGTTGCTGTACTCGAACGATGCGATTTCGAAAGGAGTGCATTTTGCGCGCAGGCCATGGCCCGGGTGCATGAACAAATCAGTGGCGTTAACGACGTGGTCTGGACCGGCCAGATTCCGAAGAGTGTCCGCCAGGTAGGATGGAATGTCCAGCGCATGAGCGGCGTCCGGATGCTCCGCGCTGGAGAAATACTTGTAACCAACGGCGCCTACTCGGGCTGTCGGACCGATGCCTTCTTCCGCAAGAATCTCGCGCAGAGCGCGGCTCCGCTCCCGCGGTTGGCCCAATAGAGAAAACGACTGGAAGCGCTCATGACGCAGTCGCCCCGAGCTGTGCAAAGAGCTGATACTGAGATACGACTCGCACTCGTTCCCCACCAGGATCAGCGGCGTGGTCGCCCTGCCGACGATCAGCAGCGACTCTTCAAAGCGCGGATCGAACCCGGTCAGATAAGCCAGATTGGCAAAATGCTCGCGGTCGCCATAGACAACGATATGCGTGATTTTGAGTTCTTCCATTCTGGCGCGCAGGTTGTCTAGCCTTGCTTGCAGCTCAGAAGCGGATGGAGGCGGTGGGCAGGCGGCCACGCCGAATTCGGGCCAGTCGATTTCGATTAAGCGATGTACCGCTGCAATTCGCATCGACCTAATTCTATCTGTGGTCAAGATCCGGAATTACACACGCTGCGGACGGTCTCGACTGCGTTCGTTGTGAAGAAAACGGCTATTCGCGTTTGTGCTCTACCCTCAGTATCTTGATTTTCTTCGTCACTTGCGCCAACGGCTTCGTTCTAAGAACGGATTGGCCTGTCGCGCAAGTCAGTCGTGACCGTCAGCGGATGTTATCTTTGTGGCAGGCCGGCCTTTCATCCGAAATTGCATGACGAAGGTTCAAATCACTGTTCCCCTTTCCCGCCCTCTGACAGAAGAAGATTTCGATAGAATTTCCCGTGTACACGCTGTCTACGGCATGCTCGCCACTCGTGTCTTGCCGCCCGGTAATCAACTTTTTGTCGAATACGATTCGAGCCGCCTGTCGCGCGATGAAGTTCGCGGTACCCTCGCCGAGAACGGTCTTCCGATAACATAAGAGAATTGTGAGCGGCCCCGAGCGTGCCTACCTGCCTTTGCGCAAGGTCGACTTGCGAATCGTCCTGGGCTTCGTCGCGGTCGTCACCATTTGTTTGTTTTTCTACAGGCAGCTTGGCTACGTCGCGATCGGCGAGCATCGCCCGGCTCTCCTGACTTTCCTTGAAGAGGCGATAGGAGGCATCGCCGGTTTTGCCATTTTTCCTCTGGCGTATCAGGTTGCGATCCGTTTCCCGCTGCCGTCACCGTCCTGGCGCCGCAATCTGTTCGTTCATCTCGTAAGCGTTTGCCTGATCTCACTGGTCCATACCAGCCTGATCGCAGCCTTGCGCGCTGTCATCCTCCCACTCTTTGGGTTCGATAACGACTACGGTTATCTTCCGGTGCGCTATCCGATGGAATTCGCGCACCTCTTCATTTTCTATTGGGTCGGCGTCAGCCTGGTCTATTTCTTTCACGAGATCCGCTTCGCCCGCGAGCGCGAAATTCGCCAGGCTAAACTCGAAGCGAGCCTCTCAGAAGCCCAGCTCCATAATCTGCGTCTGCAGCTCGAACCGCACTTTCTGTTCAACGCTCTGAACGCGATCTCCGCGGCTATCTACGAAGATCCACGCACTGCCGACGAGATGGTATGCCGCCTCAGTGAGCTTCTCCGTCAGCTCCTTAAGAACGAGCGCTCCCAGCAGATTCCACTTGCGCGTGAAATCGAACTTCTGAAGCTGTATATCGGTGTGATGGAAGCTCGCTACGAACATCGTCTTCAGATAGCCATCAAAATCGATGAGGCGGCAAACTCCGCGCTGGTCCCGCAGCTTATTCTGCAGCCTCTTGTCGAAAATGCCATTCGCCACGGCATGGATTCGGTCACTTTTCAGGCCAAGCTCACTATTCTGGCTCGTGTGGAAGACGGCGTGGTATCGCTGCTTATCCGCGACCTCGGCCCGGGGCTCGATCCGTCAGTTCCCTTTAATGAGGGCATCGGCCTCCGTAACACCAGAGAACGTCTTGAACGTCTGTACGGCGATCGGCAAAGCTTCACCATTCGAAACGCTGACGGCGGCGGCCTCGTGGTCGAGTTGCGATTCCCGTTCAGTACGGCCCCGGAAAGCGCTCACAAGGCATTGCCCGAAACGCTTACTGCATGATTCGCACGGTGCTGGTCGACGATGAGCCTCCGGCGCGCCGCAAGCTCCATCGCTTTCTCAAATCCGAGCCCGATTTTGAGGTGATCGGCGAAGCGGAATCTGCAGCCGAAGCGATCGATCTTTTGAATCGCTCGCGCCCGGACCTGGTCTTTCTCGATATCGGTCTTCCGGATGCTACCGGCTTCGATGTCGTCCAGTCTCTCGAAGACAGAAGTCTCCTCAATGTCGTGTTTGTCACCGCCTATGACGATTTCGCCCTCAAGGCCTTTGATGTTCATGCTCTCGATTACCTGTTGAAGCCCGTCGAGCCGGGACGCTTCTCGCAGGCGCTCGCCCGTATCCGTCTCATGGCGCAAACCGGCGGTACGCAGCAACTCGCCAGCCGTCTGGATGCGCTTGTGGCCGGCTTGCGCTCCGAGGAACGTTATATTCGGCGGCTATTGATTCAGGAACAGAATCGTTCGCTTTTCCTCGATGTGGCACGCATCGATTGGATTGAGTCCGCCCGCAACTACGCCTGCGTTCACGCCGGATCTCAAAGCTACATTCAGCGCGGTACGCTCGATTCGCTCGCCGCGAAACTCGATCCCAAAGTTTTCCGCCGCATCAATCGCTCACAGATTGTCAATGTGCAGCGCATCGCGGAAGTGCGGCCCTGGTTCCACGGAGACAGCAAGCTCTTGCTGCTGGACGGAACTGAATTCAACTGGAGCCGCCGCTATCGTCCCGATTCGCTTCAGGAACTCGAACGAGTTTAGGGGCTTCCGGAGCTTATTGACATAACACGGACATCTAAACGACTCGATGCTGTTGAAAAACTCTGATCTTCGCTTGGCATCTGAAGTCGCTGGGCGGCCGCTACCGAGTCGCCCGACGTCCTATCGCAATCCGAAATCACCTTTGATGAATTCTTGGCGACGATCGCGGGCTATTTCCCTCGGTACTGCGCCGAACCTTTAAATCCATCATTTTCTGCGCTGGGCGGTCGCCGATGACCAGTTCGCCGAGCTCCGTCCATTCACCGTTTTCATTGATACGCATCACCGTCCTCGTTTTGAATTCACCGAGTGTAAACCCCCAAGAGATCGAGTTCCCACCATCGGCCAGTTTGACCTCAGTTTCGAGCCACCGTCCGTCGTTGAAGGCGCGCATTTTATAGGTCCCCGTTTCATCGTCGAAGGAGATCAATCCCAGGGCTTGAAGAGCGAGTTTGCCGTCGGCCTTGGTTCTTCCGATGCCTTCGATCACGAGAACAAGTCCATCCAGTTTGAACTGTGCCGATTCAGTCTGCGCCAGCTCTACATATTGGCCGGGCCCGTGAAGAACTGACGCTTCGCCGGACCACTCGCCGATGAGAAACCCAAGCTTTTTCATTGCTGCCCGCTGCGCTTCAAGATCGTGCGGTCGGGGTGTTTGTGCCATACACGTAGCTCCTAGCAAGCCCGCTAGTATGCAGGCGAAAATAGTGCGGACCATAGCAGCATTAGACAACAGTTGTCTGCAAAGTTCCCTGCGATGCAGCTTTTATGTATTGTCTCCGCATCACGAGTGAGCGCCGCCTGATGGAGGACGTTGGGAAGCCTCTCGCTTATCGCTGGTTCACCGGTGCATGAGCGTCGGACTGTTGAAAGCTGTAGATCTTTCCGTGGACAGCACGCAAAGACTCGGTGACTAACTGCAAACGCGAGGGGGAGCGTCAATTCTGCCCAGCAACAATTTTCCGTGGCGCGAATCAACAAAGATGACGCTCGTTCATTGCGGAGCGAGCGACAGAAGGAGATTAAATGCCAACTAGGGCCGGGAGTTCTACGGGTGACGATTTCAGGGATTCGCTAAGTGATTCCGCCCAGAACGTAAAAGACAAATTAACCGATGCAGCTGCAACAGCGAAGCAGAAAGTATCTGATGCTGGAAGGCAGGCAGGTGACAAGATCGACGAGAAGCGCGGACCGGCTGCCGACGCGTTGCAGAGCGCCGCATCGACCATCCACGAAAAAGCTGAAGATCTGCCGGGCGGTGAGGCCGTCAAGAGTGTTGCGCATTCTACAGCTGAGAAGCTCGAATTAACCGCAGGGTACATCCGCGAGCACGACGTCAAGGCTATGGTTTCCGACGTGGAAGAGATCGTAAGGCGGAATCCTGGGCCTTCGCTGCTGGTCGCTGTGGCCATCGGTTTTCTGATCGGTCGGGCTTTCCGCGAGGACTAGCCGCTTTGAACCATTGGAAGTAGAAAATGGCTGGAGAAAATAACCGATCTATTGCGGATGTCCTGCAGGACATTCTCTCAAACGTGCAAGCGATCATTCGTTCGGAAGTCAGATTAGCGAAAACGGAAGTAACCGAAGAGGCAACAAAGGCCGGGCGTGCGGGAGGCATGATGGCGGGCGGCCTGGTCGCAGCTTTGTTTACAGCTTGGTTGTTGCTGCTGACAATTCTTTTCGCGCTTGCGACGGTTATGCCGATGTGGGGCGCGGCCCTGTTGTTGTTCGTCATCATGGCGATCGTAGCCGCGGTCCTGCTTACGGTCGGCAAGAAGCGGTTCAAAACAGTTCATGCAACGCCGGAAAAGGCGGTTGAAACGATGAAGGAGAATGTCGAATGGGTGAAAAGTCAGACCAAATAGAACGTCAGATTCAAGCCGAACGAGGACAGCTCGGACACAATTTAAACGAACTCCAGTCGAAGGTGGGAGAAGTCACTGACTGGCGCGCACAATTCCAGAAGAGGCCAATGCTGATGATGGGTGTTGCTGTCGGAGGTGGATTGCTCCTGGCTTCGATCACAGGGCGAAAATCGAAACCCGCACGGCATCGGGCCGAAGACTGGGCCGCAGCGGGTCAGGCGCACCAACGTGGAACGGAACTGCAGAAGAACAAAGCGCTCGAGACGTTCGACACGATCAAAGGAGCCATGATCGGGCTGGCAGCAAACACCTTTCAAGACTTTCTGGGACAGATCCTGCCGGGATTTAAGGAACAGCTTCAAACAACAGCGCAACAGAAACGGACGAGTATTAGCTCAGCAGCCCCAAACCCAATCCGCCCAGCCACGAGCGACAGGGAGCCAGTATCCGTCGGAAGAGTTGACTGAACTAGGCCTATTCCGCGGAAGCCAGGTACTTGTGCGTGAACACGAAAAACGTGCAAAGTTGCCGGCCTATCTTTGATACGGCGGAGGTTGGCCCATCACCCTTCGACAAATTGCGGAAGCGCGTCGGTCAGTTTTGACCCTGAGGACAAAGCTCGATTCCCAATCTCCCCGCCGTGCCTCATTTATTTTTGTCGTTCACATTTCCGCTACCCGCCTTCACATGCTCGTCGGCGTAAACACGTGTGAACTCGGCTTCAAAAAAGAAGATTTGAGCTGAGTAATACTCGGGTGTTGGGGATCAATGGAACGGAAAACCGGGTTAAGAACGTAGCGTGTATTACAGACCCCAACATGTCGGGATGATACCGAAGTTGGACTTGCGCCCCGGTCAGTCGCCGTACGAGTAGGCGACGTCTGTCGGTATCAGCTTTCTCGAGAAGCGCCGAAAAAGTTCGACGCTCCAACCATCGTCACCTTCAACCAGGACCAACTGCCCGATGGGGCCGAAGCTGTTCAGGACGTGACGAGGGCCGACAATCTCGTGATGGTGGCGCGGCGCTGGCGAGATTGAGGGCATTTCCCCTCGATATGCAAGGAAGTAGTCATCCCGATTGGACTGGAACCTCGTTAGCTCGTCTGTGTTTATCCGCGCAAGTACTCCAATCTGAACTTGCGGATTCGCGCCGCCCCATTGCTCAACAAATCCTTCCACCGTCGCCTGCAGAGTTTCTTCGCGTCCTAAACGAACCGTCAATGTTTCTCCTCGCCTTAGACGTCGAAGGACAGATCCCACCCCCGGATCGGGAGAGAGAGCGGAGAACCGCTCCGTTGGTAGCGGAACCAAACATCCACCTCCGCCCCACTTCGCCGCCGGTTGCGGCAGTTGCCTGCTGGTAAGTTCCGAGGTGGTAAACCCAACCGTGTCCTTCGCCTGACCGGCATAGAACAAAACCTTGGTTGCACTGTAACGAAACGCAATCCAGGGTCCACTTACACTGGCGGCGATCCCATTCACCGAGAGAGCGAAGGCCGATAGGCCAATGGTCAGGAACTTAGCCATCCTGAAGCTCACGGCCTATTTGTTTTCCAGAACCTTCAGCGCTTTCTGCGCCTCAGCCCGGACGGGATAGCGGAGCCCGATTATGTTCGGATGGGTATCCGAGTAAGCATCGCTTTGGGCGATGTTTTCGATAAGAGCGACAGTATCCTTATCGCCGAGTTCCGCCAATCCCCATACTGCCTCGATTCTGCTGAAGTAAACAGGCTCAGCGAGCGCCGTAACTAGCGTGGTCTTTATAGCGGCTCTGCTGTTCTCAGGGTCGGAAAATCGCTGTAAATTTCTTGGTTGTGCCATCTTGCGGAGAACTCGAACCGCCGAGGTTCGGCGCGGGTCGTTCGACACAGGACTCTCCAGAATAGCTTGTACGCGGGCAAGCGGCTCATCGCCCAGTGCCGCTAAAGCATCTTCTACCATATTGCCGGAGTTGAGGAACGAGAACAGCGCCGCTACGCTACGTGTATCGCGCAGAAAACTTACCGCCTGGACCAAATCTCCGAGATAATCGCAATACTCCGGCGGTAAGCTGGCCTCGTCTTGTTGCGCCGCTTCGTCCGAGAGTAGCGAAATCAGTTTTTGGGGTGGTCCCCTGAGCTGAGACAAACAGTTAAGACACTGTTGACCGTTCGATGCAAAAGAATCGACCGGCGATACGACAGTAGCGCAGAATGATCTACGGTTGGCGAAGCGAACGCGGACCCTGCTGGAGAGCAATCCGCCGAGGAATAGCCAACTGGAAACTCATCGAGACGATGAGGCCGGGGGCGGCGCTGACGCCGTTCCCGGACCGATTTAAGCAGATCGGATCGAAAGATTTCCCGATGCCTGAAAAAACTCATCCAGTAAGCTGCCGCGCAGCGGCCTCCTTTTGTTGTGTGATGAGGTTGGCTTCAAACTCCGCCGGCGGCACATAGCCGATTGCGGAGTGAAGGCGTTTCTGGTTGTAAATCTTCTCGAGAAATATTCGGATTGTGGACCGTGCCTCGTTGAGATCCCGGTATTCGTTGCGATGAACTTCCTCGTATTTTAGAGTCTTCATGAACGACTCACAGGCGGCGTTGTCCCAAGGATTTCCCTTGCGTGACATGCTGATTTCAATGCCATTTTCCTTGAGCAGATCCGTATAGTTACCGCTGGCATATTGTGAGCCGCGGTCAGAATGGTGCACCAGACCAGGCTCGATCACCCGCTGTGCCAGTGCCATTCGTAGCGCCCGCAAAGTGAGGTCATCCTCGATAGTGTGATCCAGCGCCCAGCCGATCACCCGGCGCGAGTAAGCGTCGAGAATCACAGCTAAGAACACGAACTCCTCACGCAGACGGATGTAGGTGATGTCAGCCACCCACAACTGGTCCACGCCGGTGAGCATCATTTGGCGAGCCAGATTCGGATAAACTTTCTTTCCGTGGCTGGAATCGGTGGTCACCACGAACTTCCGCTTCCGCACGCAAAGCAGGTTGTCCTCGCGCATGAGTCGGTAGACCCGCTTGGGATTCACCGTCCAACCGCGGCGACGCAGTTCCTGCGTGATCCGGCGCCGCCCGTAGCTGGGCCATTCCAGCGCGATTCGCTGAATGGCATCACGCATCTCCATGTCAGAATCAGATCTCGATCCGATGCTTTCCTCGAAGCGGTAGTAGCTGGCCCGACTTACCTGGGCCAACCTCACCATCCGCTCGATCGTCAGTCCGCGATCAGCTATCACTTCTTCTTTGACCTTCCGGAAGACGGCGGATTTCCAGTCAATGCCTGCAGCATCCGCTGTTCCTCGATGCGCTGCAAGCAACCCTTCAAAAAATCGATCTCCAGTGCCTGCTGGCCGATCTTCCGTTCCAGCTCCGCAACCCGGCCTTCCGACCAACGCTGCTTTCCGTTGCCGGGAAAAACATTGCCCGGCCCTGCGCGAAATTCCCGGCGCCATCGGTGCAGCACATTTGGGTTTACTTCCAACCCACGTGCCACCTCGGCGATCGATATCCCTTGTTCCAGCCGCCGCACGGCGGTCAGCTTAAACTCCTTCGTGAACTGCCTGCGAGACAATCCCATGACTCAATTCTCCATTCGATGAAAAATGAGTCTTAACCATTTGTTTCAAAACTGGGGACCAGTCCATTTTGAGCCATTACATCCTTGTCCACAGCCCCGAAGTGGATGGCGTTCTGCAGACCGTCCACCACTGGGAAGGCGGAGTGCTGACAGGCTGGACACCCGATGCGGGTCAAATCGTAGAATGCTGCAGCGCGTTACATCGCGTCGGGCGATTGGAACATTCCGAAATCCTGTCGCACTTGGTTCTGCAGATTTGTCTGTGCAGAAACACTGGCGATGGTGAGCATCACTAGGCTTATAACTCTCATATAACGTCCATGTCTCCTTATGGGTATACGTAGCTGGCCGGATGGTTCCGCAAGTCGCCATGCACGCAGGCCAATTTGCATGGGCCGCTCTGAGGTTCGGTCCAATCTGCGCCGGCCGCTTTCGCCGCATTCAAAAGCGTATTCCAAGTTGCCGCAGTGCCACCGGTATTACCAGCATCAATGGCGATTCCCTGCATATGATTGCTGTTGTGTGTGCCTCCGGCCGCAGCATTCTGACTGGGGCACCGATATCCGCTATTGATCGGAAACGAAACTCGCGAGAACCAGGCATCGGTAAAGCCAAGAAGCTGCGAGGTCAAGATGGCTATGGGTATTTCGCCGGCGCAGTGTGTGGCGACGGATAGTTGTATTCCGAAAAGAGGAAATATTCGCTCTTGCCGTCATTGTCGAAGTAGTCGCAAGCGGGCTGAAAGTCAACCTGGTACGTCTGGTATTCCTGAATGATAGTGTCCCGTATGTCTCCGCAGGTCTGCGTCGATGCTGTCGCGGAGGTGTGGGTCGGCGGCACAGGAGGAGCGGAGTTGCGGGTTTGAACTTGAGGCCCGGGGCCAAATTGATACATATCGCCCCCAAAATCGACGCCCGAGTCTTCGCTGGCAAAAGATGAATAATTGTAGTAATCGTCGTAAGTTAGATCACGGCATGGTTCTGGACAATCCGATTCGTACTGAATGATCGCGAGATGCTCCGAGTTTTGAGTGTACGTCTGACCCGGTGAGCCGTGAGCGGAAATCTCTAGATCCACAAAACTTTCATCAGTCTCTCTCGAGGACACCGCATACGCGAGCGTATTCCACTTCGAATCGAACAGGTAAGTATTCAGAGCGGCGGCATAGAACGATGCTGCGTAATCATCGAGATCGGTTTCTGCGTACCCATACAACGTTTGCGATGCCGAATCCCACTCAAGCGAAGTCCATCCTGTTACCGCCTGTGCGTTGCCGATTTTTGCACCTGTGGCCAAAAGCACCATTGCACCGAGGCACAGGTTGAAAACAATAGTCGAGAAGAAACGGTTTGATATAGTCATGGCTCGTAACATTTGAAACGACTACCTAATTGATTTTTGTAACTGTTATTCCAGGAGCTAACCGGGTTTTGATAAGACCGTCTACCCTGTTGAATTCCTCGTCGCCAAGTTCGGTCCGCAGGCGGTCGCGCGCCGCGAGCACTATCGCTCTTTTCTGCGCAACAAGAGGCGCCAACTCAGGCGGTGGAGGAGGCAACACTACCCCGGGTTTGAGGAATCCTATCGGGTACGATGTTCGAAATGTTCGCATCACTTGATCGATTTGGATCTGGACGGCTCGCAGTTGAGCCGCGCAGTCAGAAGCAATTGCATTCAGTTGCTCCTCTTGGGTTGGGTTTAGCCCAAGCTTGGTCCGGAAGGAATGTCTGAATGGAGACGGCTGGCCACTCGCTTCGGTAGCTATTGCGATTTCTTGGTATTTCGCAACATGGCGGAGTACGTGCCGACAAGAGACGGTGAGTGCTCCATGAGAGTCGATACTTGCCCAGCAAGGCAAGCGGACCCATATAAGGACAGCAAAAGCAAAAGCAATTTTGGGTACTGACAAATCTTTTTTGGTGTGGTCGCGATGTCGAACCTCCTCACTCAAGCGGAAAGAGAATATGCGCTCATGCGCGATACTCAGCACTTACAAAATCAGGAGTACCGCTGGAACTTCGAAGCCTAAACTTCATTCCATGGACTAGAAAGTACCAGAGCTTGTCGCTCCTCTCAATAGAAAAGGAACGATTTCTCCATAGGGTTTTTTCTAAGAAGGGGTATTCCCGTACGGGGTAGGGGGTGAAGAACGGACTGGGCATCCAGCATGGGGCTGCGTCTTAGAAATCGTCGCTCAAGCCAGGGCAGCAAGCCGATAGATCGTAGCTTCGTGAACTGCAAACATTCTTGCGATGTCTCGAACCGCTTTCCCTTCGGTCAAAAGCCGGATAGCAATTTGCGCCTGATCCGGATTGAGTTTGCGCGGGCGGCCGAACCGGACTCCGCGCTGCTTTGCGGCTTGACGACCAGCCCCTGTTCGCTCACGGATCAAATCGCGTTCGAACTCGGCGATGCCGGCGAACACAGTCATGATCATCTTGCCGGCGTGCGTTGTTGTATTAGCCCAAGGCTCAGAGATTGACTGGAAGATTGCCGCCAGCCTCGCTAATCGTTTCCACGGTGTTGAGAAGGTCTCGAGTAGAACGCGCCAACCGGTCGAGCCTCCAAACGATAATCGGTGTCTCCTTCCCGGATCTGATCCAGCATGCGCTGGAATTCGGGTCTCGGTCGCATAACGCCGGAGACCTTCTCGCGAAAAATCTTCCGACAACCGGTTTTTCTCAGAGCCTTGAGCTGAAGATCCAGATTCTGATCCTGCGTAGAAACCCGCGCGTAGCCGATCTTCATGAATTGTACTTGCAAAACTCCTTGCATAAACGGTACCTTTTGCGGCATACTTTTGCAAACGGGAATCCCCGCAAAAAACCGCGATGTGGGTTTTTGCGCGAAACTTGTAAGTTTTGCAACCACCTCCCCCGAAGCGAAAGGGAGGCCATGCCTGTCAGTTTTCTAACCGAGGATCAACGCAACCGTTACGCCCGCTTCAATAGCGAACCCACACCGGAGCAACTTGCCCGGTATTTCTTCCTCGATGAACGCGATCGCCCAATCATCAACGCTCATCGCGGCGATCACTCCCGCTTAGGCTTTGCCACACAGCTGTGCACGGCAAGGTTTCTGGGGGCGTTTTTGGAGGACCTTGCGGACGTTCCGCCAGGAGTGGTCAACTACGTGGCCCGGCAACTTCGGATCGAGCAGTTGAGCTGTTTTCTCTACTACCGAGATAGCGAAACCCGTTGGGACCATGCGGCGGAAATCCGGCATCACTGTGGCTTTCGGGAATTCGCGGACCCGATTATGCAATTCCGCATGAACCGATGGCTTTATGCGTTGTGCTGGACGGGTTGGCTTGTTGAATGAGTCGGCCTGGCACAAGGCACGCCCAACGATTGCTCGATCTCTCGGCCACTCCTTGTCAGCAAGCGAGACGTTGGGCAAGCTTGCTCGGCAGCTCGACGCCACCTACAAGTCGGTGGCCCACAACCTGCCGTCGAATCCGCTCGCCCGAGTGGAAGAGGTTGACGGCAAGCCGGAACTCGTGGTCACGGCGATCGACAAGGCGGAAGAGCCGGAAAGCCTTATCAAACTCAGGGAAGAGGTGAACGCTCGACTCCCGCGCGTAGATCTTCCTGAAGTTCTGTTAGAAATTGCGGTCAGAACGGACTTTACATCGAAGTTCTCGCATATCAGCGAACGTGAATCGAGCATGAGCGATCTTTCCAACAAGCTTGTACGCGTGCCTGACTGCCGATGCCTGCAATATCGGGCCGGAACCATTGATTCGCTCCGATTCCAGCTCTGCGGCGAGCCAGGCTGTCCTGGGTTAGTCAGAACTTCATTCGAAACGAGACCCTCACGGAAGCGAATGCTCACCTGGTTGCCGAGCAGAACCGCATCCCGCTCGTCCGTCAATGGGGCGGTGGTGAAGTCGCTTCGGCGGATGGTCTGCGATTTGTTGTTCCTGTCCGCACCTTGCATGCCGGGCCGAATCCGAAGTACTTCGGTTACGAACATGGCGCGACCTATTACAACTTGGTCTCCAACCAGTTCACAGGACTCAACGCCATTGTCGTTCCGGGCACATTAAGAGACAGCCTTTCCTTATTGGCCGTCGTGCTCGAACAGCAAACCGAGCTGCAACCGACAGAAATCATGACCGACACAGGTGCGTACACCGACGTCGTGTTCGGCTTGTTCTGGCTACTCGGGCACCGGTTTTCGCCGCGTATAGCTGACATCGGAGGTGCACGGTACTGGCGAATGGACGCGGGGGCGGATTACGGCGTTCTCAACGGGATCGCGCGTCACAAGATCAATCCCAAACTGGTTGAGGGAAATCGGGACGATGCGCTACGCCTGGCTGGTTCCCTGAAGATGGGTGTGGTGCAAACAACAGCGCAAGAGAAACGGACGAGTATTAGCTCAGCAGCCCCAAACCCAATCCGCCCAGCCACGAGCGACAGGGAGCCAGTATTCGTCGGAAGAGTTGACTGAACTAGGCCTATTCCGCGGAAGCCAGGTACTTGTGCGTGAACACGAAAAACGTGCAAAGTTGCCGGTCTATCTTTGATACGGCGGAGGTTGGCCCATCACCCTTCGACAAATTGCGGAAGCGCTTTTACAATGGAAGCGCGTCGGTCAGTTTTGTACTCTGAAGACAAGCTTCGATTCCCAATCTCCCCGCCGTGGCTCATTTATTTTTGTCGTCCGAGATTCCCGCTACCCGCGCTTCACATGCTCGTCGGCGTAAACACGTGTGAACTCGGCCCCAAAAAAGAAGATTTGAGCTGAGTAATACACCCACACAATCACTGCAACGAGTGAACCTGCGGCCCCATAACCCGAACCCACGCTCGCCTTACCCATATAAAGCCCCAGTAGCAGCTTTCCCACCGTAAACAAAAGCGCCGTTCCAATCGCCCCTACTCGCACATCGCGCCACGAGATCTCCCGAGCAGGCACGAACTTGAACATCAGGGCAAACAGGAGCGTAATTACCACGAATGAGACGGTAAAGTTAGCCACCTCTAATACGAAAGGCGGCATAGGAACGGCCGCGTTCAAGAACTTGCCAAGGAACGCCAGTCCTGCACTCAAGATTAATGAAACCAGCAGCAGGAATCCCACAGACAGAACCATGCCGAATGAAAACAGGCGCTCCTTCAACATCCCCAGTAGCCCCGACATATTTTTAGGTTTAGCATCCCAAATGATGTTCAAAGCGTCACGAAGCTCGGTAAATACGCCGGAAGCCCCAAAGAGCAACGTCAGAAATGCAATTACACTCGCAACGAATCCGGATGAAGGCTTCTGCGCATTGACAAGAAGTGACTTTACGGTATCTGCTCCGCGATTTCCGATCATCTGTGTTGCCTGATCAATCAGGCCGCTTTGGGCCCTTTGCTGGCCGAAGGCCAAGGCGACCACCGCGACTGTTAACAAGAGAAGCGGAGCAAAGGAAAGCAGCATATAGAATGCTACCGACGCACCTAGGCGGGGAGCATGGTGGTCGCTCCAATTCATATAAGTCCTTTTCAAGAGGGAGACTGCGGTTTTGAGGTGCATGGGCATCGCAGGTAAGATCCCTGCGAGAAGGTTAGACGCATTGGTAAGATTGCTGGGATGATGCTATTCATCTTTCGAGTGAGGGCCGCTTGAAACTGGATGCGAGTACGTGCCGCTGATCTAACCATCCGGAGTGAATAGCGCCGATCATTCGCAACCGCGATAACAATTGCCGTTTGTAAGCAGCAGTCACTCAGCGCAGAGCTTTGGGCGTAAAGCCAAACAGCCGCTTCATGTGGCTGGCAAGATGACTCTGGTGCGCAAAACCCACCTGGAGGGCAATCTCGCTTATATCCAGATCGCTCTCAGAAAGCAGCGTTCGCGCCCGTTCGACCCTGCGCTGCACTACATATTGATGGATCGGCATACCCATCGACTGCCGAAAAATAACTTTGCAGTGCGAGGGACTTACGCCCGCCACGCGTGCCAGTTCACTCAGCGAAAGATCGCTCGACAAGCGGTCCTCTATGTACGAGAGTACCTGCTTCAGCCGGTGACCGGCAAAACTTTGCTTGAGCGTACCAGGAGTTTTCGCCAACGAGCTGTGGCGGTTCAATAGAGATGCTGCGAGCGCGATAGCCAGGCTATCCCGAAACAATTTCCCGTTCGGATACCCGGCCTCCATTTCCGCCTTCAGCGCCCAGC
Source organism: Terriglobia bacterium (assembly GCA_963799755.1). Taxonomy (GTDB): domain Bacteria; phylum Acidobacteriota; class Terriglobia; order Bryobacterales; family Bryobacteraceae; genus Bog-105. The sequence continues at coordinate 35,228 of CAWCYQ010000030.1, forward strand.
CTATGTGCTCGATTTGCGGATCTCGAATCTGAAATCGGTTTCGCAGCTCCAACCGGTCTGTGTATAGACCGGCTTCTTCCGCAGCCGCGTGCATGGTCTGTGAATCGAGCCCGAGCGCGAGCGCAGTATCGTAATCTTCCGGCTCCCAAACCGTAGGAGTTCCCGGCGGCACAATATCAATGTCGCCATGTACTCCGAGTCCCTTGTGCTTCAGACCACCCCGGCTGCACGACATGTAAACGGCGCGGCCTACATGAATCGCAACGATCGCTCTTGGGAAAGCGGCGTAGTTCGTTTTACCGGGCGGGTCCGTGACCAGCCGGATGGAAATCTGGCTCGGCTCCTCCATGGGCGGTGCTGCGCTCGGTTTTGCGCTCATTCCATCATTATCCCCGCATCCGGGCCGTCCAAAGAAAGCTCGCGCTTCAGTACCGTCCATTCCTGTTCCTATGCGTCCGAATGTGCGCGACTACACCACCAGTCAGGTGTCATTATCGAACCAGCTGAAATGAACCAGCTGAAAATGAACCAGCTGAGAACAAACAAATCCTGGAAAACCATCCTTCTGGCCGGTTCGGTCGCGGGCACGCTCGACATCATTTGCGCGTTCGTTCTATTCGGGCTGAAGGGAATACCGTTCTATCGCGTCCTGCAGGGCATCGCCAGCGGCCTATTGGGGAAGCAGGCCTTCGCGGGAGGCGCGGAAACGGCTCTGCTTGGCGCGGTGCTGCATTTTTTGATCGCTTTTTCAGCAGCAGCCGTTTTTTACTTTGCCAGCCGCCGGATAACGCTTCTCACCACGCGGCCGGTTGCATCTGGATTGCTCTATGGTGCCCTGATTTACATTTTCATGAATGGCGTCATTCTGCCCCTGTCGGCTGCTTTTCCCAGGCCGCATTTCGCTCTGTCCGGCTTCATCAGCGGATTGATCGCACTGATGCTGATGGTTGGTTTGCCGATCTCGCTCATTGTGCATCGCGCAGGATTTGACTTGATGCCCGGCCGCCTCTCGGATAATCTCAAGTCAAACTTACGCCGGCGGGTATCGGCGCAACAGTAGTTACTTGCGCGTCAACTCAATCGGCATTGCGGCTAACTACCTGGTTCGCGGTGCAGAATAGCGCTTGAGGCTGCTTCAGAACCGCGCACGTTTAGTAAGCGGAGTTCTGAATTTTGCACTGCGGCTAATTGAGAACAGCAGCTATTCCTACCTGAGCCTTGTCCGGATCATCACATGGCGGCTCACTCATGCTCCGTTCTGGTAAACACCGCATCATGCTCGGGCGCGAGGTTTTCTATTATGACCTGATTCTTTTCCGGCGAGAACTTTGCGCCCCGGCGGCCCCGGCCGGTGCTTTCGCTTGCGAAGTAATAAGTGAAAGTGTCTCCCTCCCAGTGGGCAAGTTCGTAGTAACCTCCGCGCGGTGGAAGGCGCAAGATCAGGCGTTCATTCTCGACTGCGACTTCGAGTGTCCCGAAGTACTCATTCGTGTACTTGCCTGCATACGCGCTGAGCGGCTTGGCCGCCGCGGGACTCTTCGGAGGCGGCATGGTGGCGTAGTTCGGAGACGCATTCTGCGTTTCCGCCACCATCTGCGCGAAGAGTTTCCCCGCCAGTGACAGATAATCGCGCTGCGGCTTGCCGTAGTGCACAAGATCGAGGAAGCTGAGGCAGATCGATTCTGGCAGGCCGACGGGAGTGCTGTTGCTCAGCACAAGCACCCCGAGGTGTTCCTCAGGAAGGAGATAAACGCTGGTGGCGGCGCCGAGGAAAAATGCGCCGCTGTGGCTGATTTGCGCATGGCCCTGAGCGTCCGTCCCCACGTCCCAGCCGAGGCCGTAATACTGCTTGCCGGGACATTCATTGGGTTTTGCCGGATCGGGAGCAGATCGGCAAATCTGCGCCTTATGGGTTTCAGCCAGTGCGTTCGCATCGATGATCTGCTTACCGTTCCACTTGCCTCGATTGAGCTGGAGACGGACCCACGCGGCGAGATCCCGGGCGCTTGAGCTGACTCCGCCAGCGGGTGATTCGGCGTCGGCCTCGCGTACAAACCGGTTGACCGGCTGGCCATTGAGGAAGATGTGCAGCGCCGCTTTGTTCACGCGGTTTTCGTAGTCGGAAAAACGCGAACTGGTGGACGTCATCCCTAGACGCGAATAAAGCTGCTCGTCCGCAATCGTCTCCCAGGGCTTCCCGAGCTTCTTTGCGGCTGCTATTGCTCCGGTCGTGTAGCCAAAGTTGCTATAGGCGTATGTCTTGCGGAATTGCCCGGGAAGCGGCAGATAGCGCATCCGGTACAGGATCTGCGGACGCGAGTAGCCGAGGTCCTCCAGCAGGTCGCCGGATTCGGTGGCAAGCCCGCTGCGATGCGAGAGGAAGTCGCGGATGGTGACCTGGCGGGTTGTTTCGGCATCAGAAAGCTGGAATCCAGGATCGAGATCGGCTATGCGATCATCCCAACTAATCTGTCCTTCCCCGACGAGCGAAGCGAGGATGGTAGAGGCGATCGGCTTCGAAAAGGAGGCAATTTCAAAAACAGTATCCGAGATCGATTTGCGCCGATTCTCCGGCTTTGCGAACGCCATAGCCCCGGAGAAACACAACTTGATCGTTATAGACGACAGCCATTGCTGCTCCGGGAACTTTAGTTCTGAGCAAGCGCCGAGCGGATGTATGGCTCGATCTGCGCCAGAGCCCGGTTGACTCCGTTCGGGAGAGACGGTGGGCTTCTGTTGCGCCGGGCAGGAAAGAGCGAGCCAGCAGATAAGCGAGTGAGAGTTCGACGACACGGTTACGCATACTGTTCTGTAAGGGCGAGGGGCGGTGAAAAGAGATCGCTTGTCGGAATACGGTCTCCTACAGCCTGAGCCCTATTCATACCGCAGAGCGCTATTCGGATCGATCGACATGGCGCGGCGAATGGGCCCCCATGTTGCGAGCAATCCGGTCACAATCATCACAACTAGCACCGCTCCAAAACTCAGCGGGTCGCTCGGCTTCAACCCGGGCACCAGAAACATCGCCAGCGGTTTCGTGAGGAACAGCGCGAGAAAAAGACCAATCGCCGATCCCGTGAGCGTCAACTTGGCGACATTTCGCAGCACCATCCGCGATACGTCGCGGCGTGAAGCTCCGATTGCCATGCGAATGCCGATTTCACGCGTCCGCCGCACCACCGAATAGGCGACAACCGCATACCGACAGCAAGCAACTGCCGGTTGCCCCCGAGCAATCATATTGGTCCGCAGCGGTTTTCGGAACAATAAGCGTTAGCAGCTTATAGCAATTCGGGAGCTGGTGAAGTCTCGCTAGATCGAATGCTTCTTGTCAGACTGTATCTGTTTTTTCAGGTCTTTGACTAATCGCTCCGCAACTTTTCTCTCTCCGCCCCGCCGAAAGGTTCCAAACACAAGACTTCGATCACCTGCCTCGCCCGACCAAAGAATGGTTTTGCCTGTCTTATCGTAGAGATTAAGCGAACCCGTTGCCGTATCGTGCAGGTTGAGGTACTTTCCCGTGACCTCGTCAAGCAGCCCGTTTTTGCTCTCGCTGACGCCGCCAAGAACAGCATCAGCATCCGACTTGTCGGTCACGATTATAAGTTCGCCTCGCATTTGCTTGTAGAACTCGGCGCGTACGTATTGATCAAGATCATTGGGCATGGAAACCACGTAGATCTTATGAATTTCAGCAAGCGAGGAAGCCTGCGCGAACAACGCTGCTCCAAAAAACAGAGCAACAGAAAACTTAGCCGACATCATTTTGGATCTCCAGAACCAAGTGGCGAGAGGATGCTAAACTTAGCAGCCCAATATATTGATCAGCACGTCAGATTCTTCTGACCGTGGTGTCGCTGTTCCCAATGCCGATGCGATCGCCCTCTGCCATTCTTGTGTGGCGACCCGTCATCGATGTCTAGTTCAAAGTGAGACCAGAAGCCAGCACGATGGATGCTGCCATTTTCGCTGAAAGGAAAAAAGGGAGGACGCGGGTGAATCTACTGCGTCTCGTCAGCCGACAGACCGCCGGCACGGATGACAGCAGTAAAGCATGCTGAGATGCTGGAGGTCTGTCCCAAAGGGCTGATTCCTTGATTAAGCAGCCAAGGGCCGCTTCCTCGGAGCTTGCTTCACCGCTGGCACCAAGCCGTTCGACGCCCTACTCCGACCGCAAAGCCGTAATTGGATCGATGGGGAGACGCAGACCCGTTTGTATATAGCTGGCCGCGAGAACAACTACGATAATGATCGTTCCGACACAACTGAAGGCAAATCGCTAGATTTCACGCCGTACAGCAGAGCTGCAATGAGACGGTTGCCGCTAAGACCGCAACGGAACCGAACAGTACCCCGGCAGCAACTACGCCCTGCCTGACACGGCCGAGAGCGGTTGCGCGGGGAAAGCACTCCAAACGGCGCAGGAACGGCGTTTAGTCGCAACTTGGTTTCGATTCATTGGCTCTAATTCGCCGGCACGCGGAGAGAGCATGTTGTGCAAGCAGTGCCGCGACTCTGGCCGCTACGACCGTTGACGTCGTTGCATCCCAACGGCTTCGGCGATCCAAGCTCCGACATCGAAAGGAACGATTGACCCCAGGAGAACCGAGCAGAGCGCAGAGCAAACGAGCAATGCGTACGGCAGATCGACCACGGAAGCTGGTATGGGATTGCAATTCGCGCCGCTCTCGCCCGATTCCGAAGCCACTTCAGACAGTGCCGAAGTAGCAGGCATTGCCTCACTTGGATTCTCAGTCGTTAGGCTCTCGGTAACTTCCATAGGCACGGCACGGCCGCGACGATTAAAGAATTTGTACGATGGCTGATGGCTGTCCAAAGTTTACACAGAACACTCGATTTCCTCCGCTGCACCTAGAATTTCCACAGTCATGCAACCCCCATCAACCTTCGTGGGATGACAGCGAGGTTCCAATCGTGTCGGCGGAACACATGCTCGACGCGGCGCGACGTAAAAAAGTAAAACAGCCAGATCAGGGATGACGGTCAGGAACGAAAATGCCAAGTTCTCCGGTGCCCGGCGGCGGTCCCATCCAGGCGGCTGGCTTATTCATACCGCAACGCGCTATTCGGATCGATTGACATGGCGCGGCGAATTGGCCCCCATGTTGCGAGCAATCCGGTCACAATCATCACAACTAGCACCGCTCCAAAACTCAGCGGGTCGCTCGGCTTCAACCCGGGCACCAGAAACATCGCCAGCGGTTTCGTGAGAAACAGCGCGAGAAAAAGACCAATCGCCGATCCCGTGAGCGTCAACTTGGCGGCATTTCGCAGCACCATCCGCGATACGTCGCGGCGTGAAGCTCCGATTGCCATCCGGATGCCGATTTCGCGCGTCCGCCGCACCACCGAATAGGCGACAACCGCATAGAGTCCGACAGTCGCAAGCAGCAGTCCGAGAACACCAATCGAGCCCAGCAGGACGGCGCCGACCTGGCTCGGCAAAAATGCGAGGCCGATGCTCGAATACATCGTTTCGACCTCCGCACCCGCCATCGGATCGACGCCATGCAGCACACGGCGTACAGGGTCAAGTTGCAGCGGCGGCGGAATCGCAGATCGCATCACGAACTGTATTTCCGGACGATCGTCATCGATCTGTGAAAGAGGTTCGTAGAGCTGCGGGACCGGGTCTTCGCCGATTGTCACGGTTTTCGTCCCTCTAACCACTCCAATGGTCCGGTACGGCGCTTTACCTTCGCCCCATAACAATACGGTTCCGACCGGCTGCCTGCCCCTCAGATAACGTTCGACAAAAACCGAGTTTACGATGATGACCTTTTCCCCACGATCGGCATTGGAGAATGTACGCCCCTGAAGAACTGGAATGTCCATCGCCCGGAAGAAGGCTGGCGTAATGGCATTCCATTTGAAATAGGCGTGCTCCTGTTGTCCGCTATCGGGAAATTTAAGCAGCGAGCCAAAAGCAGTGTTGCCGTTGAAAGGCGTCAACTTTGCTGCCGCTACGGATTCAATCCCGGGCAAGGCTTCGAGTTCTCGCAGAACCTCATGAACGTAGTTCGCTTTGTGTTGCGGATCGCTGTATCTTTGCGGCGGCAGATTGACCTCGGCGCGCACGGTGTGCCGCACGTCGAAGCCGGGGCTGATCGAATTGGCATCGACAAGATTACGCAAAAACAGAAAACCCGTGGTGAGAACGACGACGGATATCGCGATCTGCACGACCACTAGTGCACTTCGCACACGCGACTTCCTTTCGCGCGCCAGATCTGGCGTAATCGACGCTTTCAAAGATTGCCACGCGGGTAGCAGACCGCAGATCAGTGTCGCAACCCCGGCGAGCAGAGCCGAGTAAGCGATGACGCGCCAGTCCGGCGTGATCTGGAGATGAATCGGAATCGGTAGCGGCAGATCGATCCGCGCGAGCAGCGTAGCAGTTATCTGTGAAAGTGCCAGGCCGAATGCGGCCCCAAGCAGCGCAAGCAGCACGCTTTCCGTCAGAAACTGCTGTAGCAATCGTGCGCGGCTCCCTCCCAATGCCAGACGAATGGCCGTTTCACCTCGCCGCGTCGAGCCTCGCGCAAGCAGCAGAATCGCCACGTTCAAACAAGCGATCAGCAGCACCAGGCCCACAATGAACAAGAGCACTGCAAAGAAAATACCGATCGGCATCAATTCCGGTGCTTCCCCAGACACGAAACGCGCGTAACCGGCCACCGGCGATAGGCTGATGTTTTGCGCATATTTCCAGCGCGGCGTCGGCATCTCAGCGTCCATGCGCTGCGCAACCGCCTCCAGTCCAGCGCGTGTCTCGCCTAACGACATGCCTGGCTTCAATCGAGCATAGATCGCGAGCGTTGTCGTATCCAGCCACCGCGGCAGATAAATGTCGGGCGAGAAGCCGATCCCGATCAGAGTACGGTGATGCTCAGGCAGAATCCCGACAACCATGCAGGCGCGTCCGTCGAGATTGATCGCACGGCCTATGACAGACGGATCGCCGTGAAAATACTTCCGCCAGAATCGATAACTGAGAACCGCCGCTTCCTTGGGATCGCTCGGAATGAAGCCGCGTCCGTGAAGCATCGGCACTCCCAGCATCGTAAAGTAGTTCTTTGTCGTGTAAACGCTGAAGAGTCGATGCGTCTCCGTTCCGTCGTTGAAGTTGCTGAAAGCTTCCAGGTTTTCCCCCGCGACATCCTGAAACAAGCTGCTCCTTCGCAGGAAATCGATGGCTTCTTCTGGTGAATTGCTGTTACCGCCCAGCCGGATAGAAACCAGCGAATTGGCGTCCTGCACTGAAGGCTGGCTGAAGAGCAGCTCGAGCCCGAGCGAAAACATCGCCGCATTGACGCCGATACCCAGCCCGAGCGATAGCAGCGCGCTAACCACCAGCACGGGAGAGCGCCGCAGGCCGCGCGCCGCATAGAGCAAGTCGCGCCAGAGATTTTCGAGAAAGTTGAAGCGCCAGAGATCGAATGCCTGTTCCTTGATCCCCGTAGTGTTGCCTAGCGTGATTTCGTTCTGGTGCCGCTCCGACATCTCACGGTGAAAGGCAAGTTCCGTCTCGAGGTCGTGCTGCAGGCGTCTTCGGCGCCAGAGTTTGAGCAGAAAGCGATGCATGGGTTTTTACCGTTCAAGCACCCGCGCCACAGCGCTGGAGAGCCGGCTCCAGGTCGCCTGCTGCTCCGCAACGAGTGCCTGCCCGCGATTCGTGATCGAGTAGTATTTCGCCTTCCGGTTGTTCTCCGATAGGCCCCATTTCGCCGAAATCGCGCCGTCCAGTTCCAGACGGTAGAGGGCAGGGTAGAGCGATCCCTCTTCCACCTTCAGCACTTGATCCGACAGCAAATGAATCGTTTGTGCGATGGCATACCCATGCATGGCGCCGCGCTGTAGAGCGTGCAGCACCAGCAGGTCGAGCGTGCCTTGCAGCAGAGTTGGTTGAGCGGCTTTTCCCATAGCTCCTATGACGATCTATGGGAAGTATGGCCCGTCCTCCCCAGATTGTCAAGGGGAGAATTTGTTATAGACGGTAAAAACTATGCCCCGACGGCAGCTTCTTCGGGCACTCCGGCTTCTTTCCGCTTCTTCAGAAATGGCATCATCGCGCGCAGCTCCGCGCCGACTCTCTCGATCGGCTGGTTCTTAGCCAGGTCGCGCATCTCGAGAAAGTTCTTGCGTCCTTCGCGATTCTCCGTGAGCCACGTCTTCGCAAACTCACCGGATTGAATCTCGTGCAAAATCTTCCTCATCTCGGCGCGCGTCTGCTCGGTGACAATGCGCGATCCCCGTGTGTAGTCGCCGTATTCTGCGGTGTCGGAGATCGAATAACGCATGTAGCCGAGACCGCCTTCATAAATCAGATCCACGATCAGCTTCAGCTCGTGCAGGCATTCGAAGTACGCAATTTCCGGCGCATAACCGGCTTCGGTCAACGTTTCAAAGCCCGCGCGAATCAGCTCGCTCACTCCGCCGCAAAGGACCGCCTGCTCGCCGAACAGGTCGCTTTCCGTCTCTTCCTTGAAGCTGGTCTCGATCACGCCGGCTTTGAGACATCCAAGCGCTTGAGCATAAGCAAGCGCGTTCTCGAGCGCGTGTCCTGATGCGTCTTGCGCGATCGCAACCAGCGCTGGAACGCCAACGCCTTCCGTGAAAAGCTCACGCACGCGATGGCCTGGAGCCTTCGGAGCAATCATGGAAACATCCACGCCGGCCGGGGGCTTGATCTCGCCGAAGTGAATGTTGAAGCCGTGGGCAAACATCAGAGTCTTGCCCTTCGTCATGTGCGGCGCGATGTCCTTGTTATAGATTTCGCCTTGTACATGATCCGGCACAAGCACCATGATGAATTCCGCGGCCTTCGCGGCATCGGCTACGGAGAGAACCTTCAAGCCCGCGTTTTTGGCCTTCTCGATGCTCTTGCTGCTCTCTGGCAGGGCCACAATCACATCCAGACCCGAGTCGCGCAAGTTCAATGCGTGCGCGTGGCCCTGGCTGCCATAACCCACAATGGCAATGAGCTTTCCTTTTAAGGGAGCGAGGCTCCCGTCTGTTTCGTAGAAACGCTTTGGCATATATGTGTCCTTAATCGTCAGTCCGCGCCCTGAAACTCGAGTACTTCCTCTGGAGCTGCTCCGCGGGTTATGGGCGGAGACAGGCGCAGTTTCTTATTATCCAGCGGCATCGAGACCATTCCTGATCTTGTCACTTCGATTTCGCCGTAACTCTTCATTACGTCGATGAACTCATCGAGCTTTTCCGGATCGCCCGTAGCTTCCAGCACGAAACCTTCGAGCGTCGAATCCACCACACGGGCATGGAAAATTTCAGCTTCCTTCAAGACCGCTGTGCGGCTTTGCTGGCTGGTGCGCGTGCGGACCAGCACCAGTTCCTGATTCACCGCGGGACCATCGGTCACATCGGTCGCTTGCAGAACGTTGATCAGCTTATTCATCTGCTTGATCACTTGAGCGCGGATATTCGGATCCACATCCACCGCGATCGTCATCCGCGACAATGTCTGGTCCATCGTTCGAGCGACCGTCAGGCTTTCGATGTTATAGCCGCGCTGGCTCAATAAGCCGGTCACCCTCATCAGCGCGCCCGGCTTGTTTTCGAGAAGAAGAGAAATGATTTGCTGCATACGTCCCCTACACTTCCACCGGCTGTGGCGGGCGCAAAACCATCTCGTTGATCGCGCCGCCGGCGGGCACCATTGGAAACACGTTTTCAAACGGAGTGACCTTGACATTGAGCAGGTACGGACCGGGCTCGGCGACCGCATCGCGTAGCGCTTTCGGCATCTCCTTCACGTTTTCCACCGTGCGCCCCTTAAAGCCGTAAGCGCCGGCCAGCTTCTCCACATCGGGAAACGAACTCAATTCCACCTGGCACAAACGGTTGTTGTAGAACAGCTCCTGCCACTGCCGGACCATGCCGAGATGGCCATTATTCATGACGATGATCTTAATCGGCAGCGCATGGTTAACAATGGTGGCCAGCTCCGGTATCGACATCTGGAATCCGCCATCGCCCACAATCGCAAAGACCAGCTTGTCCGGGCGCGCGAATTGAGCGCCGATCGCCGCCGGCAATCCGAATCCCATCGATCCGAGGCCGCCCGAGTTGAGCCATAATCTCGGCTCGTTGAATCGAACCAGTTGTGCAGCCCACATCTGATGCTGGCCCACATCGCTCGTGACGATCGCCCGGCCGCCTGATAGGGAATCGATCTCCGCCATCAGGTGCTGCGGCTTAATCTCAGTCTCCGATCGCTCCGAAACCAGCGGATGCTCCGCTTTCCATTCGCGGATCTGCTTCCACCAGGCTTGGCGATTGCCGGCGTTCTTCTCGCGCATGGAACCAGCCAGTTCGCTTCAGCTCCTGCCCCAGCTTCGGCATTACCCGCTTCACGTTTCCAACAATCGGCAGATCGGCATGGCGGTTCTTGCCGATTTCGGCGGGGTCGATGTCTACGTGAATCACTTTCGCGTGCGGTGCAAAGGCGTTCAATCGCCCTGTGACCCGATCGTCGAACCGGACGCCCAGCGCAAGAATGAGATCCGTATTCGTCATTCCCATATTGGCGGCGTAGCTGCCGTGCATGCCGGGCATGCTGATGAAATTCGGGTGCTCGGAAGACAGTGCTCCCAAGCCCATTACCGTGCAGACGGTCGGTGCGTCGATTAGCTCAACCAGTGCCCGCAGTTCCTCGCTGGCGTTGGCCGCGATCACACCGCCGCCACTGTAGATGAAGGGCCTCTCAGCTTCCCAGATCATCTGAGCCGCGCGCCGGATTTGGCCGCCGTGTCCATCGCCATACACTTTGTAGCCGGGCAAATGGATCTCAGTCACCGGCGTGTACTGCGCCTGTCCCTGAAAAACATCCTTCGTCACATCCACCAGAACCGGTCCTGGCCGTCCCGAAGCCGCAATGTAAAAAGCTTCGTGAATGATCCGCGGCAGCTCGTGAATATTCTTCACCAAGAAATTGTGTTTGGTGGCCGATCTGGTAATGCCGAACGTGTCCGCTTCCTGGAACGCGTCGGTGCCCATCAGCTTCGTCGAGACCTGGCCTGTCAGCGCAACGATCGGAATAGAATCCATCATGGCGTCAACCAGCCCGGTAACCAGGTTTGTCGCGCCCGGCCCCGAAGTGGCGCAGCAGACGCCGACCTTGCCGGTTGCTCTGGCGTAACCCTGCGCCGCGAAAGCGGCATTCTGTTCGTGGCGCACCAGCACATGCTTGATCGGGTGGTCGTACAACGCGTCGTAAAGCGGTAGCGTCACACCGCCCGGATAGCCGAAGATGCAATCGACATCTTCACCCATCAGACAGTTCAATAGAATCTTTGCGCCGGAGAGGGTACTCGAGGAAGACATGATTACTTTGAAAACTCCTGTTGTTATTGTCCGACTTCAATGCGGCCAACAATGGAAAGGGCCACCTGGCTGATCGGTTAATCCCGCCGGTGGCCCCCTCTACTAAGTTGCAAGGCTCCTAAGCGGCAGGTACGACCGCTACGACAAGCCTTGCATTTGTTTGAAGCCGGATCATCTTACATATACAAAGAGCGGATCGCCCGATCGGGCTCTCAGCTTCTCCGTATGAAACCAAGTTATCCTAGAAGCAATTTTTATGCAACAGAATACAAATATAAAAGATGCTTATCGCAGGAGGTTCTTGCCTTACCTCTTTTGAGCGCAGCAATCCTCCGCCACCAAAGGCATTCCCGGCGTCATCTCCGCCCTGGAATTAACGTTGTAGCGCGCACGTGCATCGAACAACTTCTTGACCTCTTCACGGGGTAGAGCGCGCGCGCCACCCAGCATTTCCGCCACAAATGTGATGCGGGCGAAATGCTCCACCATCTCCATTCGGAAGAAGGCCTCCCACACGTCGCGGCCATAAGCGGTGCAACCGTGATTCTGCAGCAGTATCGCGTCATATTGCGGAATATATTGGAGCATCCCTTCGCACAATGCAGGAGTGCCGGGCAGGCCGTAACAAGCCAGCGGAACCGCTCCGAGTTGGATCACCACTTCGGGCAGCATAGCCTTATCCAGCGCTCGCCCGGCGCTGGCGAAACCGGTCGCGGTCGGAGGGTGTGCGTGGACAACCGACCGCACATCCGGGCGCAGCGAATAGATCGTGATATGCATAGCAATTTCGCTGGTTCCTTCGCGCGAACCCTCTACTTTCGCTCCCGTCATATCACAGATGATGAGGTCTTCTGGCTCCACGAAGCCCTTGCTCACGGCTGTCGGCGTACAGAGTATGCGGTTCTCGTCGAGCCGGATACTGATGTTCCCATCGTTCATCGCCACCCATCCTTTGTCGTAGACGAGGCGGCAGATACGAAGGAGATCCTGGCGATGCTCCTGCTCGGTCTTACTCATGCGAATCCGATTTTATCAGGGGTATATCTTTAGCACCGCTACAATGAAAGCCGTGGACAAACGCCGTATGTGCCCGAATTGCCGGGCCTTCGTCACGACCGCCGACCGGGTCTGCCCTTATTGCGGCGTTCAGCTAGGGCCGCGTGCAGTGGATTTACGTGCCACGCAGTTTGCGGCATCCTTTATTCCACACGCCAATTCGACCACTGTCATTATTTTGATCATCAACGTTGCCTTCTATCTGGCGGAGATGCTGGTTAGCTATAAACTAACCAGATCCACGGACATCAGCGGCCAAGTAGCGGTTCTGATGGGAGCCAAGTACGGGCCACTCATTCATGCCGGCCAGTTTTGGCGTCTTATCACCGCCGGTTTTCTGCATGGCGGTTTCATGCACATCGCAATGAACTCGTGGTCGCTGTTCATCCTGGTTCGCGAAGTAGAGCAGTTCTACGGCACAAGCCGGCTCATATGCGCCTACGTGTTTTCGACGTTTACCGGGTTTTTGTGCAGTCTGTTTTGGTCTCCGGGCAGTCTTTCGCTAGGCGCTTCGGCCGCCTGCTTCGGAATGTTCGGAATCATGCTGGCGATGGGATTGCGGCATCGCTCCGATCCGCTGGTACAAGCGGTCAAGGCGCATTATGGCCAGTGGCTTGTTATTGGCCTTGTGCTTAGCCTGATGCCCGGGATCGACATGGCCGCGCATGTCGGCGGCCTGATCGGCGGGTTTCTGGTCGGCTGGCTGGCTGGACTGCCTGGTCTTCCAAACACCCCCCGGGAGACACTCTGGAGAGTTCTAGCCGGAGTCGCAATCGCTGTAACCTTATACGCCTGGATGCAGGATTTCCGTTCCTACCACATGCTCCTCAAGAGCATGGGCAATGCCTAGCTGGCCTCGCTCTGCGCGGCGCCGGTAAAACGCTTGGATATCATGACTGAAATCATCCTTGGCACAGCTACTCCTGATTCGGGGAGCAAAGCAACTGCTCACGTTGCGAGGAGCCAATGGCGTTCGCCGGGGTTCAGCTCTTGACGATCTTTCGATAATCGAGGACGGATCTCTTCTGATCCGTGATGGGCTGATCGCTCAAGTGGGTTCGACGAGACGCATTGAGAATCTGAAAGAAGTGAGGGGCGCCGCGGAAATTGCGGTGAACGGCGCGATAGTCTTGCCCGGTTTCGTGGATGCGAGTATTCAACTCGGACCCGCCGCTTCACTCCCATCGGGTAAGCGACAGAAAGCCTCCGTATTTTTCGAGGAAAGCATTCTGCTCCTGCGTTCCTTTCTCCATCACGGGACCTTGAACGCGCAGGTGAAAGCCGCGGGGCAAGCGGGAATCGGCTCTGATATGACTCTGCTCAGACAACTCGCTCGTATCGGCAATCATCCGATCGGGATGACGCGATCCTGGCAAGTCAGCCCACAGGATTACCCGACCTCTATCCGCGGCGATAACTACGCCGCCACTTTCCCGCTATTTGCAAAAAACAAGCTGGTCCAGACCGTCGAAATGGATGCGGCCCTGATCGATACAGCCCGCGAAGCACTGTGCGCTGCCGCCCGCAATAGCGGGCTTGCCATAAACTTATCGTGGCCGGGTGGTTCTCCGGAAACGTTGTCAGAGATTCTCGATTGCATTCGTCCGCGAGCGGTCATCTGTAACGCCGATCTGACAACGGCCGAATGCGCGGTGCTTTCGCAGAAATCTGTTCCGGTCGTCTTCTCCACTCCCAAGTCCCTCAGCGAAGGCAAGCTCGGCGAAGCCCTGCGGAAGCTCGCGGCGTGCGGAGCGGTTATCGCTCTCTCGAGTGGATATGATGCTCGCGAGATGCCGGTGTTTAATATGCAGATTGCCATCGCTCTCGCCGTACTGCGCTTCCAACTCAGCACCGAGCAGGCCATAACTGCCGCTACCATGAATGGAGCGCATGCCCTGGGCCTCGGCCATGTGCTGGGAAGTTTAGAAGCTGGAAAACGAGCGGACCTGGTCATCATGAATTTGCCTGATTACCGCGAGATCCCCCGGCGTTTCGGGACAAATCATGTCGGCATGGTGATTCGCGAGGGAAAAATCGCCTTCAACCGCACCGGCTGGAAAGTGAGCGCAGCCTGAAAGATCCTCTCATCGAGTGCGTGCCGAACTTCTCGGAAGGCCGCAATCCCGCTTGCGTGGATGCCATCGTCTCGGCCATCGCTTCGGTCCCGGGCGTGCGTGTTCTCGACCGGACGAGCGACTGGGATCATCACCGCAGCGTGATCACTTTTGCAGGGCGGCGCGATGTAATCGTCGAAGCGGCCGTGCGCGCCGCGGCACAGGCAGCGAGTTCTATCGACCTCACCCAACATCGCGGCATCCATCCAAGACTCGGCGCGCTCGACGTGCTCCCCTTCGTTCCGCTTGGCAGTTCCACACTCGAAGATTGCGTCGCGCTAGCGCATCTGGCCGGCAAGCGCATTGCTCGCGAGATCGGGATACCCGTCTATTTCTACGCAGCAGCGGCCACCCGGCCGGATCGCGTTGCCCTCGAGAACGTCAGGCGCGGCCAGTTCGAGGGGCTCAGCGAAGCGGCGCTTATAGACTCGGCCAAGGCGCCCGACCTCGGCGGACCATCGCTTCACCCGACCGCCGGCGCCGTCATCGTGGGCGCCCGCAAAATTCTGATCGCCTACAACATCAATCTCAAAACAACCGACCTGGCCGTTGCCAGAGAGATTGCCCGGCGCATCCGTGCCAGCAGTGGCGGATTTCCGTTTGTCAAAGCCCTGGGCCTGCCGCTTGCCTCGCGCAACCTGGTGCAAGTCTCCATGAATCTGACCGATTTCGAACAAACTCCGCTGCACGCTGTCTACGAGGAAGTAGATCGGTTGGCGGCTGCCCGCGGCGTAAAGATAGAAGGAAGCGAGTTGATCGGCCTGCTGCCCGAATCCGCAATGCAATCCGCGTTTGCGCACTTCGTAAAACTGTCGGGCTTTAACTCGCGGAAGGTGATCGAAGATCAAGTCGAGCCTCTTACTTTCAACACCGTCGATCTCCCGGGCCCGTTCTTAGCCCAAGAAAAAACCTGCTAACAGTTCACGTCCGTCACCGGAGCGCGCCTCGCAAGCGCTTCTACGTATGATGGAGGAATGTCCGCTATCGTCAGTCCTGAATCCGAGGTGAGGACAAACACGTCCGTCGGGGACGCGCTTGAAAAAGTCGTTGGGCTCGAGCATAGTTACTTGCTGCAAAACTATGCGCGCTATCCGCTGCTCCTCCAGCGCGGCCGGGGCGTTTACGTATATGACGCGAATGGCAAGCGCTATCTGGATCTCATTAGCGGAATCGGCGTCAACTCGCTCGGCTACGCGCACCCGCGGATCACAAAGATTATCCGTCAGCAAGCCGGCCTGCTCCTGCATACATCCAACCTTTACTATCACGAGTACCAGGGTCAACTGGCGGAGCGGCTTGCCAAAATCAGCGGCTTGCAGCGTAGCTTCTTCTGCAACTCCGGCACCGAGGCTATGGAAGGCGCGCTGAAAATGATACGCGCCCACGGCAATTCGCTTTCTCCTGACAAAACCGGAATCGTCTCTCTCGAAAATTCGTTTCATGGCCGTACGCTCGGTTCCTTGTCGATTACCGGCCAACCGAAATATCGCAAGGATTTCGAACCCCTGCTGCCCGGTGCCAGTTTCGTTCCGCGCAACGACATCGCGGCTCTCGAAGCCGCCGTAAACGAAAACACCGGCGGAATTGTGCTGGAGTTCATTCAAGGAGAAGGCGGCATCAATCCGATCTCGGAAGCGTTCGCCCGCAAAGCCCGCGAGCTGGCCGATCGCTTCAACGCGCTTCTTGTATTTGACGAGATTCAGTGCGGAGTCGGCAGGCCAGGCGCTTACTTTGCCTATCAATTGCTCGATCCGGTTTTGCTGCCGGATATCGTCCTTGCGGCGAAGCCCATGGCCTGCGGCATCCCGATCGGAGTGATCATCGCGAATGAAAAAGCTGCAGCGACGATCAAGCCCGGCATGCACGGTTCCACCTATGGCGGAGGCCCGCTAGCCTGCCGCGTGGCCCTCGAATTCTTTGACATCCTCGACGAACTGCTTCCCTCCATCAATTCCGTTGGCGTCTACTTCCGGACGAAACTGACGGAACTCATGCGTACTTTCCCGTTTATCAAAGAGGTGCGGGGGCAGGGACTCATGATCGGAGTCGAACTCGATTTTTCCGGCAAACAACTTGTACTCGATGGCATCCGCGAAGGCCTGCTCTTCAACTGCACCCACGAGACGGTGCTTCGTTTCCTGCCGCCCTATATTCTTTCCGAGCAGGATGTGGACCGCGCAATCGGAGTTCTGAAAAAGATCTTCAAGAACGCGAAAAAGTAGTCCGGTTCTGGTATAAACTACCCAGAGCTGATGATTCGAACCATTCTTTCCCTAGCTACAGTCGCCGCGGCCTTGTGCGTTGGCGCATGGCCCGCAACAATGCAGGACGGAGCGCCGCAGCCTTCTCAGGCAACCGCCGCAACGAATGATATTTCGGGCAAATGGCACTTCATCTTAAATACGGAAGGCGGCGACCGCGATTCGCAAGCGCTTTTTAAGGTGGATGGAGATCAGGTGACCGGCAAATGGGATACTACCGACGTCAAAGGAACTTACAAGGACGGTGATTTGGACTTGGCTTTTCCCTTGAATTCCGAGGAAGCCGGCATGACCGCCACCTTCAAAGTGAAGGGCAAGTTGAAAGACGGCAAGCTGGTCGGAAACTGGGAATTCTCCGACTACAACGGGACGTTTACGGCTACAAAAAATAAATAATACTCCGCGCAGAGTGATTGCTCAGGAGCAGAGCTCATAGCGGAATCTTTTTCGTTTCAACAAAAGCCTTTTCCATTTTTTGACGGATACTCTCATCGCTCAGGATGAGCTTAGGTATCGATACGTCTAGCTCCAGCACCGGAACGCCAGCCCGCAGCGCTTCCTTCGCCGAGCGATACGGACGATCTGCCCAGAAGTCTTGCACCTGGTTCAGAACAAACGTTGGGCGGCCAAATCTCGCCAGCACCCGGCTCACAAAATCGTCTCTGTCGTCGGGAGATATACGTCTCGGCGTGTAGGAAACCCAGTAAAGAGACTCGGAACCCGCTCCTTTGCCTGGAAAGACCTCCGCGAAGTCGACGATCAGTTCTAGCTTGGGATTCGAGATTACAAATTCGTCAACAAACGTGCCGGTCGCCTGGTAACGCCGTGGGGTGGAATTGATTCGGTAGGCGTCCGGCGAGGGCCCCGGCGTCATACCCAGATGCTGTTGAATCGCGGCCTCCGCTTCCTGCGCGGTCATGCCAAGTTTCAATCCAAGGATGTCGTAATCGCTACTTGCATGGTCGCCTGCAGCATTCGTCTGCGCGAATATCAGGGTCGCGTTAAAACAAGCAAAGAAGCTCAGAAAACGAGCGACGCTGCCCCCTACTTTCACCACGATACTAGTGTAAGGGAAGCTACCGTCGGTTATTGTGCGAGTTTTTCCATAATCAGACTCAAGGGCTCTTCATCCGGTAAGATCGCCCCGCCGCAGACTTTGATTCGAGCCTGCCACGTCTTCTCGGCAAGGCCTAGCGATTGTTCGGCAATCTCGTTCGTAATGCCAGTCCGAGGTTGGTTTGTAAGCGCCTCGTTTGCCGATGTGAGTAATTGTTGTGTGTCTCCGGAGGCCAGTGCCGGATGATCCGTTACACATCTGTTGAGGCTGAACTGCGCCAAACCCAAAATCTCCAGACTACGGCGATATTTTTCCATCGAAGGAAGCCTTCGCGGCCTGGGGTCGAGTGCCTTGAGCGTGCCCGATAAACTCAACCGCTGCCGAATGGAGGCGTCGTTCGGTTTCTGCGCCGCGGCGGTGCGAAAGGCGTCACGCGCCAGGCCGTATTCGCCGAGTTGCAGCTCCGCGTCGCCCAGGCTCGCGTACGCCGAGGCATCTTTGGGGTTCTGCTTGATGAGCGCGCGATATTCATCCACCGCCCGCGACGGCGAACCGGCAGCTAGAAAAAGCTGCGCTATGCGTTTCTCGGCTGCCCGATCGTTCTTGCCTACTTCCTCCTGCAAAGGAAGCAGCTCAGCCAGTAATTCCTGCTGCTTGCCCTTCGCCGCCAAAAAATCGGCCAGTTCCATCCGGACTGCCACGCGATGTGCGTTTGGATCGCTGGGCCATTCTCCGTAGACCGCCCGATGGTAGTAAGACTCTGCTTCGGCGGTTTTTCCTCGCGCAAGCATCAGGTGGGCGGCGAGCAAATTCGTACGGCCGTCATTTGGTTCCCGCTCCAGCACGTCGCGGATTAGCAACTCGGCTTGATCGGGCTTCCCGCCATCCAGCAGAGCGTCGATCAGGTCGAGTTCGTACCCCGTGTCTTGGCGCTCGAGTGCATGGGCTCTGCGAAAGGCTTCGATAGCTTCCTTGATCTTGCCTGCGCGGCGGAGACGGAGTCCATCGAGGTGAGATTGCTGTGCAACATGCTGCACCTCCGCCTCTTGGGCGTTTGCCAGAAATCTATCGAGCGTAGCCAAACCAGCTATTACCAGAATGACGATCACGCTGAGAAGCAGTCGCGGCGCTATGGCGGTTCCGCTCGAAGTCTCTGGTGTCCTCATCGCGAGACACTTGTGCTTGGCTGTCCGGCAAGACCATACGTAGAGAGAATGCCGGTCAGAGTCACGACGCCTCTCATTTCGCGGATGTTGGTGCGGCTCACTACAGGGACAACATCGACCGCCTTATCCCGCATCTGTTCCAGTGCGTAACTCAGAGGATGATCCGCGTGAACGTATGGATAACTCTCATTGTTCTTGATGACATCCCGGATCATGATCGGCGCGGGATCTGTCGAATCGATACGATGGCTGCTGGCGATCCCTTTGAGGTAGCCTTTATCGGCAACCGGCCACGACGTACATTTCTCCTGTTCGAAGCGCAGCTTGGCAGTCTCCACAGTGGCGTCGATCGGGAGCGGATCCACGCCGGTCTGCATCACTTCGCTCACACGGATTCCGGTCAACTCATCTCGCGATTCGCCGGTCGGAAGGTAAACGCCTTCCTGAAGAGCCAGCGCCTCATAAATCGGCTCGCGCTGCAGCTGTTGGGAGATGAAGAAGCTGATCAGATTGGAAATCATCAGAGGCACGATGATCGAATAGTCCCGCGTCATTTCGAAAATCATGATCACCGAAGTAAGCGGTGTGCGCACGATGCCCGCAAACGCGGCCCCCATACCGACCAGCGCATAAGCGCCGGGATTCGCGGTGAAATGGGGAAACAATGTGTGTGCGATGCTCCCGATGGTTCCGCCGACCATGGCGCCGATAAAAAGACTTGGGCCGAAGATACCGCCCGCATTGCCGGAAGAATAACAAGCGGGTGTCGCAATGAGTTTCATGACCGCCAGCAACGCCACCGTCTTAACGGGGAAATCGCCCCCCAGTACGTGATCTACGTAGTCATATCCGACACCCAGGACTTCGGGCACAAACAAACCAAATACGCCCATCAAAACGCCGCCAGCAGCGGGTTGAAGCCATTCACTCCAGCTCGGAAGTCCTCTGAAAAAAACCCGCAGTTTCAATAGCAGCTTGACAAAACACACCGAAGCGAGACCGCCGACTACGCCCAGAACTGCGTAGATCGCAAATTCCAGAGGATCCACAAGCTGCCAGGCAGGAGTGTGAAACAGAGGCTGATCGCCGAGGATGAGGTGCAGCACCATCCAGGACGTGGCTGAGCTCAGGACGACGGAGCCGAGTACAGGCGCGTGCAGATCGCCCAGGATTTCTTCGAGTGAAAACAAAACTGCGGCGATTGGCGTGTTGAATGCGGCCGCCAATGCTGCCGAACAGCCAATCGGCACCAGCGCTTTTACATTCGCTTTGCTCAATCCGAAGCGTCGGCCAAGCACGGAGGCAATACCGGCCCCTATTTGTACCGATGGGCCTTCGCGCCCCAGCGCAATGCCGCTGGCCAGTGAAATTGAGCAACAAACGAACTTGCCGATGACAGTTCGCAGTGAGATGTATCCCTCTTGAATGAAGAGCGCGAACTTCGCTTGAGGGATGCCGCTTCCGCGTGCATTCGGAAAGTAGCGGGAAAGCAAGTATCCGCTGACCAGCGTGCCTACAACGGGAACCAGCATTCGACGCCATGCAGCAGCACCGCCGCCGGGATACATGCGTGCCGCGAGCCGTCCGGTCAGAAGGATGAACGCGACAACAGTAAGTCCCACGAGAACGCCGATCACTACGCTCAGCACCATCGTGAGCTGGTCTTCACGATTGGCGAAGTCTACCCAATTCCGGAGCTTTGCCCGCAGAGATAGCCTCGTTGTCACTTTTCTATCTTCACAGACGGGCTCTCCTGCAAAGAATGTATAGCCGGAAGGCGCAAGTCCGCTAGTCGCAGGCGATTCGAGTCCGGATGGCGTTCCTATTTACTTAAGCTGGGCGCTTTAGTCGAGTCCGTTAACAGCTTGAGTGACATCTCATTGCTAACAGCGCTTGTATATTGATCGATTTGTTGAAGGTCGGGACGCGACCCTTCCGGCGCTACCTCCGCTTGTTCCGCGCTCTCGTTGAACCACAAACACCAGGCCGCCATCAGGCAAATCTGCAGGCCCATCATGGCAACGTTAATCCACGCTTTCGCGTTCACGTCCTTGTCGAACCAATCGTAAAGAAAGACACTACAGCCCGGAACCGCGCCCCCGTACAACGCGAGTAGCCAGCGGTGCAAAGCCACGTTGCGCCGCATTTTGATGGGAAACAGCTTGAACCAGAGAATTTGCGCGGCCAGGAAAGCGAGCAGCGTCAGACTCTCCCATCTCAATACCTTCAGCACAAAGTAAGTTTGTGCAGGCTGCCAGCGCGACGCTTCGATGAATGGCGCGAGCAGCACCGTGGCCGCCACCGCTCCGAAGGTAAAAATCATTCCGAAGGAACTGGTCGCTAAATTTCTGATTAAGGGATAATGCTCAAGAATTTTTTTTGTAACTTCTATTCCAGCCAATCCCAGGGCAAAAAGAAGAAGAATTTCAGTCGCAGCCCAGCACTTCGCATAAAGAAGCGACCCAGGATTCAAGCTCAAAAGAGCAGCCATTTGAACCCATTCGACCACCAGGAACGTAACGAACCAGCGGTAGTGAGTCGCCAACTTTCTGTGGAACAGCAGAACGAGGAGGGTGGCTTCGGCCGTCACCCAGCCCCATCTCAGGATGTCCGTTGCGAAATCCAGCAAATCTAGTGCCCGAAAATCACTCCGAGCCAGAATGCGATTGCGCCTGCCAGGTCCGCTGTGTTCCCGTTCGGGTTCGAAAGGGATTCTGACGACGGAGGAGGTGGGGGATTAGGTAGCGGACCGCTGCCGCCGGGCCCGGCAAGCGCCGTCGCTGCCGGGAAAGCCAGCGACATCATCACAAAACAGGAGACGATGCAGAATTGTCTTTTCAAGGTAAGATCCTTTGATCTAGGATACGAAAAAATACTAGTCAATGGGGGAAATCTTGTAGTCCAATTTTGCCCTTTTGGTAAAATTGCTGTGAATTTTGTCTAGATTGTCGCGGTATTGCCTGCGGGAACCAAAATCGCTGTCATCGAGCCTTTAGACTTCGGCATTCGCGGATCGGCCCCGTAGGACTGGATCTGGTCACGGCCGAATTCGGCTTCCGGAAGCGAGCACGTGATCACCACGGTTCGGCCCGTCGTATCCACCTCCACCGCATGTTGAAAGGCCGTCTCGAGTGGAAAGAAAAACAGCTTCTGCAACATTTCGATCACGTAGTCGTAGGTATGCTCGTCATCGTCAAGCAGGACAACGTGAAAAAGTTGCCCGTGCTCTTCGATCCGTTCGTCTTGGAGAGACGGGGCCGCGCCTGGCGTAGCTACAACGCTCTGCATGATGGCAGGGTTTATTCTACCGTTCTCCCACAAATCCCCACGGAATTGGTACAATAACATGGTTCCACTAAGATGTGGGGGCGCAACGGATTCGACGGGATTGAATCGTTGCGTGAAGGCGTGTCGGGTTCCGAGCTCCCGTAAAACGATCGGAAAACAACAACTGCCAATAATCAGCAGTTTGCATACGCTGCCTAATTAAAACTTAGGTAGTGCGCTTCGGTTGATGAGCCTGCGCGTCAGCCAGTAAGCGTCATTTTGCAGGATAGGTGCCAGGCTTCGGTCCGGAGCACTTGGGCCGAGATCAATCGGACTAGGCGGCGGTCGCTCTTGCCGGTTTTTTAGGCAGTCGCTGAAGCAAATAGAACCGGATACACACGTAGTCTTTGCGCGGCGGGCTTTTTCGGACGCGGGTTCAACTCCCGCCGCCTCCACACCGAAAGCACCTTGCAGTGAAAACTTTTGCCTAGACCATTTGCCTCCGGAGCAGAAGGTCAAGACAGTCGAGGATTCGCAAAGTACTTCCATCGATCACCCGATCAACTTGGACCGCACGAGATCCCGACCTATCAACTGTATCTGCTGAACGAGAGAAGCAGGGTACACGAACGGTTCGGCACGCACACGGCGGCCTTGCGTTTCTTTTTCTGCAAGGCCTTGAAGAGAAACTATCCGGTCAAAGAAGTGCCGTATCCCAGGGCACCTCGCAGGCTGCCCAACATTCTGACGCAGGAAGAAGCGGTCCGGCTCATCGATTCAGCCAACAATTTGTTTCACCGCGCCCTGCTGATGACTCTGCACTCATCCGGTATGCGGCCGGCTGGGATCGATCTGCTAAGCCGCCAAAGTCATTTTTTGGGTATGTACTCTATCACCACAGTGCCGCTCTCAAACCGTTTCACGTCCGACACACGGAGGTGCATTGGGGGTGCGAACTCCTCAAATAAGTGTGTGCCGTGGCCGAGTACGAAAGGGTGGACAACGATGCAGAGCAAATCGACCAACCGCTGGCCAAATAAAACTCGGTCGAGGGGACCTGTTCCGTATTTCACAATGTCTTTGCCTGGTTGACTCTTAATCTTTCGCACTTCTTCTGCGATGTCTCCATGAATAACGGTGGCATTCCAGGACGTCTCTTTGAGAGTCCTCGAGGCTACGTATTTCGGAACGCTGTTCATACGATCCACGAATTCCACCGGTATCCCTTTACCAGTGTTAGCCATATTTAGATACGCCTTCGATAATGTTTCGTAGGTCTTTCGGCCAAGCAGCAGTGAATCTGCCGCAAAGAGTTTTCTTTTCTGGTAGGACGCATGTTCCTCATTGGACAAGAAGTAGGGCTGTGCCTCTTGCACAATGTCTGGCGCGTCTATTACGCCGTCGAGACTCATGAACGTCACCTCGACAAGTTTTCTCATTGGCGTAGTAACGTTACTCTACGACATGCACTACTGCGGTGCGTATCCACAGGCCGTCTCGTTCTTGCCATCGCTTTCAGACTGGTCGTAAATCTTTGCCCAATCCACAAGACCTCGGGCGTACTCCTCGCGGCCCTTTGGCAGCACGTCGAAAAAGCCGTAGATACCCATGAACTGCTCGCTCCCGCGGCCGAACGTGCCGTAAGTGCGGAAGATTTCACCTTGCGCGTTCTTGTAGAAGACGCTATGCCCGGAAAGCGTGTAGCTCTCGGGTCCGAGCTTCGTTTCGCGGAAGTTATAGATCGTCTTTCCCGCCTTAACTTCCTCTGCCCGAAAAGAGACATGGAAATCATAATTGAAATCCGATTTGAAAGAAGATACCCAACAGAACTTCCAGCCCATTCGCTTGCGCACCACTTCGATCTGGTCAATTGGAGCGCGTGAGACTGCGACATACGACATGTCGTGGTTGTTAAAGTAAGGCAGAAGTCCATCTATGTGACTGGACTCGAGCGTGCAGCCCTCGCATTGCCATTCCTGATCGGGCTCCATCATGAAGTGTTTGGCGAAGAGCTGCTTGTGCTCCTTGAACAAATCAGCGAGCGTGCAGTCCCCCTGCAGAGAAGTGAAGGTGTAGTTCTTGTCGATCTTCACCCATGGCAGCGCACGTATCTCGGCCGCGAGCGCATCGCCATCTCGGACGTACTGCTTCTCCTTATCCATCAACTCCAATCGCCGCTTCAGCCATTCTTCATGGGACACAACGGAATGATGTTCGACGGCTTCTTCATGCTGCCGCTTCCGCTCTGTGATCGCAGCTACTGCCTTGGAATCCTTTGTCTCGTCCATCCTCACGAAACCTCCTGGATGTTAAACGGTTACCACGCGTCCGAATCGATCGTATCGCCCTCAAACCGGCCTCGCCATACGACAAAGTTGCCTGGCTCAAGGGAGTCCGTCCAAGTGTCTTCCCATTGGCCAATGTGACGATCGAAGGCGCGTAAGCCCAGCCCTTGATGAGCGGTCCGCAATATGGACCTTCAAATCGTTCGACGGATAACGCATCCATCAAGCTCCTTCGTAGCGACGAGAGTACCAGGCCCTTGACGCCATATCCCGTCCGACGACTCGGACCAGCAGAGCGCATCCCATTCGCCCTCCAAAAAATCGAAGCGCCTCATCTCCTCGACAACTTAAGGTCACCATCATCTAGGCCGTGTCTCGGAAATCAAGGGACCGTACTCCCAATCACGCTCAATACTAGCGTTCGAGATGGATTGCGCAAATGGCCACAAAGCGAATTTATAATAGGGCCACTGGAGGCCGGTTTGAAGCGCGTCGCCGCAACTTTTGTTCCACCCATCGTTATTGACCGTCGCGCTTCCTCGCCAATGCACCGGCAGATCTTTGAGTGGTTCCAAAGCGCGATCGTTGAAGGCCGGATGCGTCCAGGCGGTCGTGTTCCTTCGAGCAGAGGGCTTGCCGCGGAACTTGGAGTCTCACGAATTCCGGTAGTGAATGCGTACGAACAGCTGCATGCCGAGGGCTATTTCGAGACTTTCGTCGGAGTCGGCACTCGTGTCGCAAGGTCTATTCCGAGCGAATCCCTCAGCGTCACAAAACTGCGACAGACAAGAATTTCCGGAGGGCATGCCGCGAATGCGGTGCCGCGAAAACTTTCACATCGAGCTTCCTTGTGGAACAAGTCAACGTCTCAACCTTGGCTCAACGCGCTCGGCGCCTTTCGTGTTAGCCTCCCCGCCCTTGACCACTTTCCAGTAAACATTTGGTCAAAGGTGGTTGCGCGTCGCTCGAGAGCAGTTTCGCGAACCATGCTCGCCTATGGCGATGCGAAGGGATTTGGGCCACTGCGTGAAGCTATCGCGGAATACGTCAGGACAGTACGAGGCGTTCGATGCGAAGCCTCGCAGATTCTGGTGACCACGGGCTCACAGCAGGGTTTGCAGATCGCATCTCAGGTGCTGTTAGACCCTAAGGATCGGGTCTGCATGGAAGAACCTGGCTACCCGGGCGCACGGCAGGCTTTTGCGATGACTGACGCCCAAATAATCCCAATCAAGACCGACGCCGAAGGCATCGTCGTTTCTGAACTGGCACGGAAACGAAAACACGCAAAGGTGGTCTACGTGACGCCTTCGCACCAGTACCCAATGGGTATGACGATGAGCGCCGCGCGTCGCATGGAACTCCTCAATTGGGCGGCCGGCAACGGCACATGGATCCTTGAAGATGATTACGACAGCGAATACCGGTTCGACAGTAGACCGATTGCGTCGTTACAAGGTCTGGATTTAGATGCGCGTGTTCTTTATATGGGAACCTTCAGCAAAGTGATGTCCCCTGCGTTGCGTTTGGGTTATCTTGTGCTTCCCAAAGATCTTGTCCCAGTCTGCACAGCGGCGAGAGATTGCATGGATATCTTTTCTCCTACATTGACTCAAGCAGTGATGGCGGATTTTATTCGGGAAGGACACTTCGCGCGACATCTTCGTCGAATGCGGATGCTCTACATGGAGCGGCGAAAGGCGCTGGTCAATGCCTTACAGAGCAGTTTACGAGACTCGGTCGAGATCGCCGGTGCTGAGGCAGGCATGCATCTCGTAATATTGTTGCGTCCCGGAGTCAACGATTTGGCGGTATCGTACGAGGCAGCACGTGAAGGAGTATCAGCCATGCCGCTATCTTCGTGTCGCATAAGTGCAGGAGAGAGGGGTGGTCTGGTTCTGGGCTACGGTGGTGTCAATATCGAAGGCATACAGGACGGCGTGCGCAAGCTGCGGGCCTGCATCGAATCAAAGGAAAGCACGACGACACGTTTGGTCTGATCCTTGCGATCGTGAAGAGGATTTTGGCTGTGACGGCGGCCCGGCTGCCCAGACGAGTGGCAGGCGCTAACGAGCGGAAGTGGACATTGTCGTCAAATCAAACTTCGCGGATTCTGATGTAGACCTGCTTTCAGTTGGAAGGGTAATGAACAATTCTCGAAAAGTTCGCGAAGTCACGCTATCCGTCTTTCTCTTCGCGAACGTAGCGGCTGTGATTCAAGCGCAAACGCCAGCAGTTCCAGCGACCGCACCCGTCCCGGCGCAACACGATGGGCAGCATGATTTCGATTTTGAGATCGGGACCTGGAAGACGCACTTGAAAGTGCTGCATCACCCTCTGAAGGGAGCCGCCACCTGGGTCGAGTATGAAGGAATCAGCGTGGTGCACAGCATTTGGCAAGGCCGCGCAAACATGGTGGAACTGGAAGTGGATGGCCCGACCGGCCATCTTGAAGCTATCAATCTCCGGCTTTACAACCCTACGGCTCATCAGTGGAGTCTGAACTTTGCAAACGCCGCGCAAGGGACGATGAGCGTGCCGACCGTGGGTGAATTTAAAAATGGACGCGGAGAATTCTACGACCAGGAAGCCGTCAATGGGCGGATGATACTTGTCCGCAATGTTTGGTCAGGTATCACGGCAAGTAGTTGTCATTTTGAACAAGCCTTCTCGGACGACGGCGGAAGGACTTGGGAAACGAACTGGATTGCTGATGACACGAGAATCCCGAACACCAAAGCCACGCCGGCCTGTTGGTAAGTGACGACTTCCCGGGCTGGGCTACCGACGACGTAAGCGTCGGCGGCCACGGCTATATACGGGCGTGCATACGTTGAGGAGTGAAAAATGGTGAATACCGCACGAGCGCAACTGCGGCGGCTTCCGAATAGAAGGCAATACGATCAGAGCTCCATACATCGGATTCTCGACGCTGGTTTCCTTGCCCATGTTGGGCTCCTCGTGGATTCCCAGCCATTTGTCATCCCAAGCTCTATGGACGAGACGAAAACACGATATATTTTTCTGCAGTCAGCTATTCAGCTATAGTCATTGTGATATCGATGCGGCTATTCGCCATCTGCCGGAGGATCATCTTCACGGATACTGGCGTGCTCGTTCTATCTGCGATGGCGTTGGTCGCCCTGCACACCGCGACCAACGGCCAATACGGATTCCACCGCGACGAGCTGGCCACGATCGACGACGCTCGGTTCCTCAGCTGGGGGTACGTGGTATACCCGCCGATTACTCCCTTCCTCGCGCGAGCGTCGATGACGCTTTTTGGCGCGTCGATGATTGGTATGCGCTTGTTCGCGGCGTTGGCGGTCGGAATCGCCATGGTGCTGACCGGTTTGATGGCTCGCGAAATGGGCGGAAGACGACCGGCGCAACTGGTAGCCGCATGGGCGGCGGTGATCGCCGGACCCGTTGTGAGTTTCGGGTACCTGTTCCAATATGTTTCCTTCGACTATCTGTGGTGGGTGCTGGCAGCCTGGGTGACCATTCGCCTGCTGAAGTCCGGAGATCAGCGCTGGTGGTTGGCGCTGGGATCCGTCATTGGCTTCGGCATGATGACCAAGTTCACGATGGCGTTCCTGGTCGCGGGCATCGTTTGCGGCATTCTTCTGGACAGACCCCGCTCGCTTCTCAGCAAGTGGTTGTGGTGCGGTGCTGCCGTTGCGTTCCTGATCTTCCTTCCCAACCTCATCTGGCAGCTCCGACACAATTTCATAACGCTGGACTTCCTCAGGTTCATCCATGCCCGCGACGTCCGGCTTGGTCGCGCAGACGGGTTCCTGCTCGCGCAATTCTGGGCGGTGACGAATCCGGTAACGGTGCCAATCTGGATCGCTGGGCTGTATTTTCTCTTCCTCAAACCAGAGGGAAAGCGTTACCGTATGCTCGGCTGGATGTATTTGATCCCGCTGCTAATCCTGCTCTTTGCCCGAGGCAGACCCTACTATCTCGCGCCGGCTTACCCTATGCTGCTTGCCGCCGGCGTTGTTTGGGGCGAGCAATGGTTGGAAAGTTTGTCCCCGGCGACTGCTGTCCGCATACGCAGGGTGGTTCGGACAAGCATGGTGGTCAGCGGTCTTGCGACAGCCGCCCTGGTTCTGCCGTTGGCACCGCCCGGTTCACGCTGGTGGAAAATCGCTGACGCGACGAACCAAAATTTCAATGAGGAATTCGGCTGGCGCGAAATGACGGATGCAGTGATTCGCGCTCGCGATTCGCTGCAAGCGGATGACACCCCCGTCGGCGTTCTGGCTGGTGATGCTGGTGAAGCCGCCGCCATCAATCTCTACGGCCGCGGCCACGGACTTCCGGAAGTGATCAGCGGCTCAAATTCGCATTGGCTGCGCGGGTATGGCAATCCACCGCCGACGACCATTATCGCCGCAGGTCTTTTGCGTGCCGACCTCGAGACGGTCTTTGCGTCCTGTGAGCTGGCCGGCCACTTTACGATTCCCTACGGGATCGAGAACTACGCCATCGGGGATCACCCGGACATTTTTGTGTGCCGGCACCCAAATGAGCCTTGGGATATGTTCTGGAAGCGATTTCAATCGTTTGGGTAGACCTTATGGAGGTCTCCTGAGCCAGCCTGGTTGCGCCTGAGAGTTGCACGAAACGGAGGCGGTGCTGCGGACACACCCATTCTAGTGTGGTGCCTAATTCGTCCCGGAACTAAGGTGGCTCCGTCGGCGGATTTCGCTTGTATTGGTTTTGTGCGCGACACTTTGTTAGACGGTGTAGTGTTTATCGACAGCTCCGGGCGGATTGGCGGCAACTTGGCAAAGCGATGAATTGTGCCTGACAGACGGGTGAAGAGTCCTGGAGAAAAGGCGTTATCTAGTGGAGCGCCTTGGCGCCTTCCGCTGTTGGTCTTGAGAGAGGCACGGCGGTATCGGCCGTACGCCAGCCGTTGCGGGAATCAGACGGAGTTGGGCGAGAGCGCTACCGCCTTAGAAAAAGGGGACTCCCCACGCGTTTGGCAAGCGAAAATTCCAAAGATGTTTTGGTCTGTCTTTGGATTATGAGTGCATGCGATGCGCTCTACTCTGCGAGGGGGCAGACGGATAGCGTCAGGGATGGCGCCCGAATCGACGAAAGGAGAGTGAAAGTTCTCGTCCATAGGGCACCGTCGAGTTGATGCGGGGTGGCGCTTGTCCGAAAGCGCCGCTTGCCAGGCCTTAGCGGAAAAGTAACTCGCCGATGAGGCGTCCTGCGGGAGGACCCATGGGCTAGGTGCACAGCCTTCGACGGTGGGATTGGCGTCTGGTTTGCGATGTCATTAGGACTGGCGCTCATGGTCGCTCGTGAGGCAACTGAGGCGTGGGTTTCGGAATCTGGTCTGGCGGAAACACGCGGATAAGGATATTGCCGACGAGGTCGACAGTTTCTTCGCCGAAACCAAAGCGGATTTTGAAGCGCGAGGGCTAACCACGAACGACGCTGCTCGCGCGACTCGCACTGCGCTCGGAAGTAGTGCGGCCCTTCGCGAGGAGCTGCGGTCGTATGGGTGGGAGAACCTCCTGGGCAGCATACTTCAGACTTGAGATATACGCTGCGGCGCCTGCGCGCAACAGCGGGTTTTACGCTGGTGAGCATCGGGACTCTCGCCTTGGGAATCGGAGCAACAAGTGCAATCTTCAGCGTGATCGACGGCGTGTTGCTGAAGCCGCTGCCCTATGTGCATCCCGAGCAGTTGCTCGCCATCTGGATGATAGAGCCACAGCTCAAAAATAATCGACTTGAACATGGCGCCATCGGTGTATTTCACGATGCGAGAGGAAACGAGCCTTCCAATCCGTCAGTATGTTCACAAGCGGCAACACAAGCGTTACCGCCAAGAGTCATCCCGAAGAGGTGCAGGCCCTTTTCGCCACGCACGAATTGCTGGCGATTCTCGGCGTTGCACCCCAACTCGGCCGACTCTTCACGACCAAAGACGATGACGCCGGTGGCGAACGCAACGTTATTCTCTCCGACGGATATTGGCGTTCGCATTTCGGCGGAGATCGCGCGGTGCTCGGCCGGCGCATAAATCGAAGGAAATCAGGCCTCGATCATTGGCGTCTTGCCTCCATTCTTTGAGTTCATGGATCGCAAGATCGATCTTCTCCTGCCGTTACGGTTTCAGCGTTCCGCGGTGCTCGATATCGCGTCTGGTGCACTTGCCGCGCGCCGGCAACATCGGAATCGATGGTTCGGTGCTGCTGTTCACGGTCGCTGTATCGCTCGGGTTTAGCTCATTGTTCGGCTTGATTCCTGTTGTGCGGTATGTGCGGCCGCAACTTCCGATGCCAATAGCAGCGCAGAACAACGGGAGAGCTTCGCACTTCGAAACAGCTCACGTAAGTTTTACGTAGGGCGGACAGCGGGATGAGCGGTATTGACAGAACGGAGAATCAATAACTTGCCTGTTCTCCACACCCCGAGCCGGCCCAACTCCCGCCGCCTCTACCATACATAATAACTTACGCTGATTCGATGCGCGATTGCGGCAACCGCGACGGCTTCAGGATGCGGTTGGCGTCGACGCCTTTTTGGACGGGCGGCCGACGTTACGAAAAAAGACTTCCGCCGGATTTCCCAGGGCGAGCGCGAACGGCGGGATGTCTGTGATTACCACGCTATTGGCTCCAATAATCGCACCCTCGCCGATAGTCACGCCTTTCATGATGTGGGTGCCGTTGCCGATCCAGGCATCCTGGCAGATCCGAACCGGCCGGATGTCCTTCGGATTGAGGGGAGCGTTTCGTGCACGCAAATCCGCCTCGCGCGGATGGCCGTCGCTGTCCGAGATTCGGCAGTCTGAGGAGACGCGCACCCGCTCCTCAATGATGATTTCCTGGTTCACCGTTAACCGGACATTCCATCCCAGCTCCGCTTTGTCTTTGATGATCAGCCTGGGTTTTTCGAAAAAGCGCCCCGACAGGACGTCGAGCTTTCCGCCCAGATACACATCGTTGCCGATGTGGATTTCGCAATGGCCGCTAATAAACGGCAGCCCTTCTAACGATACGTTACGGCCAATCGACGCGCAGCGGCCCTGCAAAAGCGGGTGCCTGTAGAACAAGGTGATCAACAGGCGAGCGGTCTGGATCACCAGATAGTGAAACTCATAGAAAGAGCGTAGGACCGGCTTAAACACCGCGGGCGCAATCGGTGCCTGCGGACGGAACAGGCGGCGCGCCGTCCGACCCACAAACCGGTAAACCGGAGTGTCGCCCCGCTTGATTTTCAGAACCAGTGAGTCGAAAGCACTCATACAATGAAATTATCTAAAAGTTTGCGGTAGGCCAGCCTTATTTAGCCGACAGGCTGATAAAATCCCAGTACATGAACAAAAATCGTTTTTGTTCTGAGAGTTTCACAACATCATACATGACAAAACAGGAATTTCTACTGGCCATGGACAATTTACTCGAGCTTCCGGAATACACCTTAACCGGTCCGGAAAAGCTCGATGATATGGAGAACTGGAACTCTATGGCAATGATTGAGTACATTGCGCTTACCGATACCCACAGCGGCTTAAAACTTTCTCCGCGCCAGATCAGGGACTGCAATTCGATCGATGATTTGGGCCGGCTGGCCGGCATCGAGTAACCCCTTGGCGGGCGCGCTAAAGAAGCAAGTGCCGCGCCGGCATGAAAGTGGAACCATTGCAAATCAATCCTATGGATCTGAGTGGCCGGACGATTCTGGTCACAGGGGCGTCTTCCGGTATCGGACGCGAGACCGCAGTGCTGCTGAGTCAACTGAATGCGCGGCTCGTTTTGACCGCCCGCAATGAGGAACGGCTAACAGCAACGCTCTCCACGCTGCACAACGACGGACATCGGGCCGAACCCTTTGACCTCTCCCGCACCGAAGAAATCCCAAAATGGGTGGAACGAGTAGCCGCGCAAACGGGTCCGCTCTACGCTATTGTCCATGCAGCGGGAAAGCAGGCAGCCATCCCTATTCGCTTTGTCACTGAAGAAAGAGTGGATGATCTTGTCCGGACCAATCTCTATAGTTCCATCATGCTGGCTCGTGGCTTTAGTCAAAAAAACTGTTATGTGCCGGGCGGCAGTCTTGTTTTTATTTCTTCAGTTACCGCCTTTGCTGCGAAACCGGCAATCTCCGTCTATACGGCAACCAAGAGCGCGCTTCTCGGAATGACGAAGTCTCTTGCGCTGGAGTTGGCGCCGCAGCAGATTCGCGTGAATTGCGTCGCTCCGGGCTTCGTCGATACCGAGATGCTGGAAGCCGTGCGTTCCGTCCTGACTGAGCAGCAGGTGGATGAGCTTCGAAGCTCCCATCCCCTCGGATTCGGAACTCCTCGTGACGTGGCGAATAGCATCGCTTTTCTGCTCGCGGAAACAGGACGGTGGATGACCGGCTCGACCTTAGTACTCGATGGAGGTTACTCGGCACAGTAGATGCCGTCCTGAAACGATGCACGCCAGCATTGCTGCGATTGAATATTACCTGCCGGAGCGGGCCGTCTCGACCTTTGACCTTTCGGCTCAGTTTCCGGAATGGTCTGTCGAGAAGATCGACGAGAAAACCGGGATTCGTGAACGGCACGTCGCCGGAGCAGAAGAATGCGCCTCAGATTTGGCGGTTGCCGCGGCCCGCAAGCTTTTCGATTCTGATGACTGCAGCCCGGCAGATATCGATTACATTCTGCTGTGTACCCAGAGCCCCGATTACTTTCTTCCGACCACTGCCTGCGTTGTGCAGGAACGGCTCGGCATCCCAACCGCCTCAGGAGCGTTGGACTTCAATCTTGGCTGCTCTGGCTTCATATACGGTTTGGGTTTAGCCGAAGGGCTGATCACGTCCGGCCAGGCGCGGAAAGTGCTGCTATTAACGGCAGAAACGTACTCGAAATATATCCACCCGCGAGATCGAAGCGTACGAACTATTTTTGGAGATGCTGCCGCTGCCACGCTACTGACCGCTGTCGATTCGGCGCAACCGCTTCTGGGACCTTTCGTATATGGAACAGACGGGAAGGGCGCGCCAAACCTGATCGTTCCTTGCGGCGGAATGCGTCGGCCACGGACCGCCGAGACGGCACTCGCGGTGGAAGATGAGAGCGGAAACGTGCGCAGTGCTGACAACCTGTTCATGGATGGCGCTGAAGTTTTTAACTTTACTCTGAACGCCGTTCCCAAGAGCGTAGATACACTGCTAGACAAAGCGAAACTGTCGCTGGATGCCATCGATCTCTTCGTCTTTCATCAGGCGAATCGATACATGCTGGAACATCTCCGAAAGCGCATAAAAATTCCGCCCGAGAAATTCCAGGTCAGCATGGCGCATTGTGGGAATACCGTATCCTCGACTATTCCGATTGCACTCAAGGATGCACAGACGGCAGGTCGCCTGAAGGAGGGTAGTGTCGCGATGCTGGTCGGCTTCGGGGTTGGCTATTCCTGGGGTGCAACGCTCTTGCGCTGGCGCTGAGTGCTGTCGGTATCCCAACTGCCTGCTTCGCTTCCTCCATCCACCCGGATTTCCCAATCCCACTCAGCTACACTGCAAATTTCCTGTGAAATTCTGCCTCGCCTCTCTGCTCCTTGGGCTTGCTGCCGGCGTGAACCTCCAGTTTGCGGCCGTGCCTCTCGCTCCCCTCCGCTTTGAGGACGTCGCCTCTCAGAGCGGCATCCCGTTCATTCTGCACAATTGCCCCACACCGCAAAAGCACATGATCGAAACCATGGCCGGCGGTCTCGCTGTCTTCGACTACGATGGCGACGGCCGTCCCGACATCTTCTTCACCAACGGTGCCGATCTTCCCTCGCTCTCCAAAACCGGCCCGCAATACTGGAACCGCCTCTATCACAACGAAGGTCACATGAAGTTTCGCGACGTGACCGAAGAAGCAGGTCTGGCCGGTGCCGGCTATTCCATGGGCGCCGCCGCCGCCGACTACGATAACGACGGCAAGCCCGACCTCTTCGTCGCAGGCGTCAATCGCAACATTCTGTATCACAACCTCGGCAACGGAAAATTTGAAGACGTTACTGCCAAAGCCGGGATCAAAAGCGGCGAGTGGGCTGTCGCCGCGGGCTGGTTCGATTACAACAACGACGGCCTCCTCGATCTTTGGATCGTCCATTACGCCAAGTGGTCCATCGACGATGCGAATGACCTCCGCTACTGCGGCGAGCAGTCGCGCGGCGTCCGCATCTATTGCCATCCCAAATATTTTCAGGGTCTCGCCAGCACCCTCTATCGCAATCGTGGCGATGGCACCTTCGAGGACGTCTCGCAAAAATCCGGCATAGCAGCTTTCCCTGGCCGCGGCATGAGTGTCGCCTTCGCCGATTACGATGGCGATGGCTATCAGGACGTCTTTGTCACCAACGACAACATGCCCAACTTCCTCTTTCACAACAAGGGCAACGGCACCTTCGAAGAAGTCGCTCTCCTGGCCGGCGTCGCTCTGCGCGAGGACGGCAAGCCGGTCGCCAGCATGGGAACCGATTTCCGCGACTATGATAACGATGGCCTCCCCGACATCGCCGTCACTGCTCTCGCCGGTGAAACTTTTCCGCTCTTCCGAAATCTAGGCAAAGGAAATTTCGCGGACGCTACCTACCCCAGCCGCCTCGGCGCCCTCAGCGTGCATCACAGCGGCTGGGGCGCCGGACTCTTCGATTTCAATAACGATGGTTGGAAGGATCTCTTCACCTCCAATTCCCACGTCAACGACCGCGTCGAGTTGTTTGAATCGGCCGTCTACAAGGAGCCGGACTCCGTCTTCGCCAATCTGGGCAACGGCACCTTTCGCGACGTGTCTGCCGAAGCCGGGCTGAACGAAGCCAAAGCTCATCGCGGCAGCGCTTATGCCGATTTTGATGGCGACGGAAAGATCGATGCGGTTGTTTCGTCCCTCGAAGCACCCATCGAACTCTGGCATAACATTAGTCCCAATCCCAATCACTGGCTGGACATCCAGCTCCGAGGCACGCATTCGAATCGCGATGGCATCGGAGCGCGCATCCGCATCGGCAACCAATGGAACGAGATGACCAGCGCCGTCAGCTATGCATCGAGCGCCCTCTCGCCGGTTCACTTCGGTCTTGGCGCGGTCAATCGGGTCGACACGCTACAAATCTTATGGCCGGATCGAAAGCAGCAGGTTCTGCATGATGTGGCGGCCGATCAGGTCTTCGAGGTGCGCGAACCCAACTAGATTTGAGACATCGCTCATCGATTAACCATGCCAGCGCCTATGACACCGGAGGATGCAACAGTAAGCGGTAGTCTCCGCGCTTTACTTTTGTTCGACATCGCGGAAGAAATCGATCTGCCGCTTCTGCGCCGCCTTTTTGGATCGGCATCCACTAAGAGGGAACCCGCATTTCGCCAGCCCGCGCCGGAATACGTACGTTTCGAGCGGCCTCCTGTCATCGAACATCTCGGAGTCTGTCAAACGGAGGATGGGAAGGAACTGCAAGCGCGTGTTCGGTACTTCGATTACGGAGTGGCCAGCGTGGAGTTGCGAATGCACTTCCGCGAGTCCTGGGATGGCCTAGTGGGAACCGCGAGCCGATGGATCATGTCGCTCGAGCTGGAGGGCCGCGCGAGTGCGTTGCTGCGCGAGCGTCTGGCAGGAATCAGCGAGGCTCTCAACAAACCTTACGAAGCTTGGATTTCAGAAGATTACTACGTGATTCAAGTTGACCCGATTGCCCTTCCTGGTAATTCTGTCGTCTGCGCTGAGGATTTGATTCGAGAACGTGCTGCTGAGATCGCACAAATCGTTCGTGGTGAAGAAACGCCGCTATCAACGGCGGAGCGCCGGGAGGTTCTTCAGTCCAGCATGTCGTATTACCCGGCAGACCTGTTGGTGGTCGGTTGGGTAGCTGCCTTTGTCTATGACACGCCTGCGGCTGCTCTACCGGCCATCGATCTACTCGAATACGCCAACAGCCAATTACTCGAGTTTCGTTATTACGATGAAGTCTTGACGCGAGTATTGGCGGACGTTTATAGGCAGCTCGACAAAAAACGCGGTGTTTGGGGCCAATGGAAGTTGGCCAAAGAAGCGGGAACCCTAAATACCATCCGCCTCGACTATCGGGAACTCGCCGAACGAACGGATAACGCGATCAAGTTCCTGAGCGACATGTTCTACGCGCGCGCGTACCGTCTAGCCGCAGCCCGAATTGGTGTAACCGATTACCGGAACCTGGTGAATGACAAGCTCAGCACTGCCCGCGACCTCTACGATTCCATGGTGAACGAATTCCATCAGGCGCGTGCCTTCTTTCTCGAAGTCATGGTCGTGATCATTTTGATCATCGAGATTGTTTTCCTGTTCCGCGGAAAGGGCTGAATCGGCTTCTTCCCGAAGCACATTCTTCGTTTAGCCGCAGTGAGAGGCACTTCGCGGCGCCGCCCGCCCGGATAAATTCCGTCAACTCTGTCACAGTTACGTCGAATCCCCATTCGCTCAATCGCGCCACCAGTGCCGGCGAAGCATGATTCAGGATAATCGAGCTTCCGATGTTCACCGTGTTACAGGCGAAACCGGCGGCGTCCTCTTCGCTTAGCGCGAGCCGCCGATCCGGAGCCACGCGCGCTTCAATTGCTGCGTTGCTCGCCTCGTCAAATGCCGGCGGGTAGTACAGAAGATATCCTCCTTCGAGCGGACAAAAGCATGTATCGAGGTGGTAAAAACGCGGGTCTCGAAGCCGCAGCGTTTCGATCTCTACATCCACAAATCGTTGGAGGTATTGCTTCGCTGCTACATCGGACCGCATGCCATGCCCGAACCAGAGCAATGCCGCGCCGCGATCGAACAAAGCATCGCCTGCGCCCTCAAACGGCACACTTGGCGGAAGTATATGAACCTCGAAGCCGTCCGCCGCCAGCCACCTCGCAAAATGGGCTGACTCCGGCTGCCGCTCCGGACATCGGAAGCTGCTCAGTATCGCCGTCTGACGGTAGATCAATGCCGCATTTGCAGTGAAGACCAGATCGGGAAGACCCGCAACCGCTGGCAGCGAAGCAACTTCGGCACGCTCGCTGAGTAGCGCATGCAGCTGAGACCACTGCGTGCTCGCAAGTTCCGCATTGGTTGCATGGATCTGGCCCTGCATCCACGGATTTATGACGTATTCCACCCCAAAGTGCAGCGGTGGGCACATTAGATAACGCGATCGGCTCATCTCTTCGGCTCTCTTCCAATTCGCCATCGGCGGCTGACGATGCACCCTGGGTACCGGAATCGAACGAGGATCGAGTACGTCTCGCAAACTACGTTGCTTTCATCGCAACGGGATGCCTAGGAATATAGTGCGGCATTGCCGGGAGCCTCTCTGTCGAAGCTTTCACACGACCGCAGCAACCGGAGAAGTCCGCTCGTTCTTGATGCGGTTATACCGGGCCAGTATTTGAAAAGGAATCACCGGGTTCATTCACGTGAGCTTACAGCAGCAATGGAGCGCTGCCCACCACCAGCACGAGCCCCAGCGCAGCCAGCGGGCCGCCGATCGAAACGGCTCCCAGCAAGGACTCTGGCGACAAGAAAAGGGCGATTAGCACCACCGCTAGAGCGGCTGCCACAACCGAGCGGATCCGGCGATGCTCTTTCGCCCGTCTCCACTCTCGCGGAAATTGGCTGGCACCGCAAAACCGAAAAGGACACTCCTCCGCGTCAGATTCGGGGTCGCGAAGATTGCAGCAGCCGTGACGCACAGAACAAAACCGATTTCCAGTCTCATGATCCTTTTACCGCCTTTGCCATTGCTCTTAATTCGGTCGCGAGGTCGTCCACCGAAGCGCCCTCCGCTCGCACCTGGCCGATCAGGCCGCGCAGCCTGTTCCGGAAGTCGCCCACCCAGTTCCTGGACGGGGCGTCCGGAATGTGCCTCGGAATGACCACCGCTCCCCGTCCGTGTTGCAGATCGAGCCATCCTTCCGAAGCGAGCTCCCGGTAGGCTTCGGCCACCGTGTTGAAGTGAACTCCAAGTTCAATTGCGAGCCGCCGGACCGACGGCAGTGACATGCCGGGTGCAAGCTTCTGCTCGACCAGCAGCACCCGCAAGTTATCCGCGATCTGCCGGAGCGCGGGAATGCCGGATAACAGATCGAATCGAATGGTCGGAGTTTCCGGCATTGTGTATAGTGTATATAAACACTATACAGCGTCGACCCATCCTGCCGCCGAACATCAATGTCCGGCCGGTAGGCTCCAGATGTCGAGCACGCCCGCAGCGGCGTGTTTATTGGCGTTGCCCTCGGGGAGAGCGATCTTACCATCCACCACGATGGGGCTGTTCCAGTGGCCGCTACCGCTGTCCAGGTCCGCAATCTGAGTTCCGTTCCTCGGATCGTACACGCGCAGCCCGCCCTGCGGGTCGTAGACGTACAACAAGCCGCCGGCCACCACGGGACTCGTGCCGCCGCTGCTGTTCTTCCAACTCGCGGCGAGCTTGCCGTTCTTGATCGTCCAGGCAGCCGTGCCGCCCCGGTCGGCCGCGAACATCCAGGTCTCCGAGCCATCGCGCCACACCGCGGGAGCCGTGAAGAGGTCTGCGCCCGAGGGCGTGGACACAGTCTGCAACTCATGGCCTTTATGCGAAGCTTCGCCGGCGATGGCGTTGATACTGAGCAGCCGGATCAGCCCGTCCTTGCCACCCTGCGCCAAGATGTCGCCGCCCAGCAGCACCGGCGACGTCGAGCCGACGTCGAGATCGCGGTCGTTGAGTTCCGCATTATTCTCTGGAGTGTAGTTGCCGATCATCCGGGTGGCGTCGGGGCTGAGCTCAATAAGGGCGTCTCCCCAATTCGTCTTGCCATCATAGGGGCCATTGCCGGTGGCCACGAAGATATTGCCGGTTGTGGCATCGATCGCCGCCCCGGCGCGCCCCCAAATCGCGGATTGAGCGCTCGCGCAGGAGGCGGGTTGGAGCAAGCCGGGTCGGTCGCTGCAGAGCGAGTTCCACACGTGCAGCAGCTTGCCGCTTTGCGCATCGAGAATTGCAACATGGCCCTGATACGGAGGCCTATCGCCGATATAGCCGCCGGTGACGGCGACGATATGTCCGCGGAATTCCTTAACCGGCGACGCAATCTTCTCCCGCAGCGGCAGCAGCGTGATCGCTGTGGTCCACAACGCGTGTCCGTCGGAGATGGCGAGCTTCTGTATCGTGCCATTCGGCGCGGCGGCGTAGATGTGCTGTCGGTCAGGATCGGCTGCCGGAGTGCTGTTGGTGATCTGACGCGTGCCCGCCCACGTAGCATAGCCGGGCGGCGTATACTCCCAAAGAATGGTGCCTTCGTTTGCGTCCACTGCGATCGTCTTGCCGTAGGTGGTGGTTACGAAGAACGCATCATGCTGCGAGCCCTTCATGGGGGCGCCTCGGAGGTAAATGGCGGAGGCATCCACCGTGCCGTCGAGGTTGACCTGGCGTCGGCTCAGCCGGGCGATATTGGTTGCCGTGATGCCGGTGGCGGCGGTCGACGCGCTGGAGCTGGCCACGTCCCAGCCAAACTGCGTCCAGTCCTTCGCCTGCTGGGCCATAACCGCTAAGGTTCCGATTTCCGCCAGAATAAACAAAAAACGGAGCACCCGCCGCAAGAGAGCCACGCTTCCAGTCACAGGCCCAATCATACGACGCACGCCCTGAGAAACACGCCAACTTGATGCCGAAACTGAACAGTGGGAGCGAATTTCACTTGCCATCGCGAGCGCGTTACGGGCGACATAGGAAATGAATGCCAGTTCGTCACTTCCATCACTTCTGTCGAAACATCTGCCGCAAGCAGCGCCCGACCAATGCTCTTCAGAAACCGGGTGCTTCACGCAGCCAGAGACGGCTTCCGACCTGTATAATCAACAGCAGCCACAAGTACTTCCACGCCAAGCCCGGACGCCTTCCTTTAGAAGCAGCGGTAAAGCAGCAAGCGCGGCTAACGGATCGAACCATTGGACGTGGAATAGTGCGTTCACGCCCAGACCTGCCAGCGTAAGAGCGGCTAGATAGGCGCAAGTAGCGGATTGAACTGCATCGGCCGACAGAGCGGGATCATCATCCCGAACAGCTTGCCGTCTCTTCAGCCAAGCGAGTATTGGCATAGCGATAAGCGCCGCAAGCGTCACACCGATGCCTATACGGCTTACTTCAGGATGCCTGTGCAGAAGCAGCGCTTGAGCAGCTATAAGAGCTACGACAGCCGCGAGTAGAAAAAGAAGTAGACCGGCCGCGCGAGCCGCACGCTGTCGCGATAGATGGGCTCCTGGAATGAATTGCGACAGGACGACAGTCGCGGAGAGCAGCTCGACTAAGCTATCGGAACCGAAGGCCAACATAGCGGGACTGCGTGCGGAGACGGCCGCAAACAGCGATACTCCGCACTCGATGAGCATCCATGTGAGCGTGATTCCCTGCAACCAGAAAACGGCGTTGGAGCGTTTCGAAAGTGCGTTCCCGCGATTGACGCACGTCCGTTTGCCGGATCCGAGTTGAACAAGTTCCGCCATACAGTTATTCTCACCCCACGTTGCCTCCTAACTTCAAAACTCCAGGCGCGCTTGGAACGCGATCATGCGCGGGGAACTGTCGCCTCCCAAACCGACACCAAGAAGGCCGGTTGGCGGCGAGGTCGTATACGTGAGAGCGCCGAATCCGGTCTGAGTCGCCGGGCTGCCCGGTACTCCCGCGATCACAATCGATGGCAATGCGAAGTTTGGATGATTGAAGACGTTAAAGAACTGTCCCTCGACGCGCAGTTTGACTCGTTCGCTCAGGACGAACCATTTGGTGAGATAGAAATCGCTCCATGTGAAATCCGGACCCCGCAAGGCGTTGCGGCCGAGATTCCCAAATTGGCAGCTCTGGGGAGTATTTCCGCCGATGCACGTCCCGGTGCTCGGATCAACGGCGGAAGCGAAGGCGTTCGGGTTGAGCCACTGAATCGTACCTGGCTGTGTAACTCCGGGAATGGAATCGTGATCGTAAAGCGCTACACCTGGGATTACGCTCGCAAATTGCGGTCCGCTTCCATTGACAATGCCGTTTGAGTTGGCCGTATAAGGCGCGCTTAACACGGAGAATGGAATTCCGCTATGCCAGAACACGGAACCGGATACCTGCCAGCCATTCAAGGCCTTTCCAAGCAGGCGATTACGTACTTTCAATGGAAGCCGGTACACGTAGCTGCCGGCGAGATTGTGGCGGACATCGTAATCGCAAGGGCCCTGGTCACGAGCAAGGTTGTAGGGCACGGGCGAGAGAATGCCGCCTGCCGAGAATTGCAGGAACCCGCCGTTTGAAACCGTATCCATGCAGTGGCTCCAGGTGTAGTTGATTTGCCCCTGGAGCCCGTGTCCAAGGCGCTTCTCGGCAGTCAACTGGAGCCCGTTGTAGTGGCTGTTTGCACCGGTGTTCAGTTGCGTGACGGCTCCAAATCGCGGATCGATCGGCTGGCCATACGGGAAGGGCGTGAAACAGCCGGGGCAGACCGTCTGG
This sequence comes from Terriglobia bacterium, assembly GCA_963799755.1. Taxonomy (GTDB): domain Bacteria; phylum Acidobacteriota; class Terriglobia; order Bryobacterales; family Bryobacteraceae; genus Bog-105. The sequence continues at coordinate 77,290 of CAWCYQ010000030.1, forward strand.
TATCCATTAACTTGCATCGTGTACGGCTGATTCACCGCCCGCGTTCCCACATACTGCGCTCTCAGGTTGAGCGTATCGCCTACTTGCTGCTCGAGCGCCAGGCTCCATTGCATGAAGTAGGGGGCATGCAGCTTGCCGTCAGGCGCGGCCGCAATGGAAACCGGCGGTAGGCAGGCGTTTCGAATGGCCGCCGGCGAGCCACACGAGAGCTCGCCCCTTTGGAAGCCAGTCAGAAAATTTTGATTGGCTGTTGCGGTTGCGTCGACGGCACTGTTGGGGACACCGGGGGCGATGGCAGTTCCGCCCACGGTACCCAACAAGCCTCCCTGGAATGTATTCACATAGGGCGGATTTGCGCCGAGCAGATCGGCGATGCTTCCCGGTAACAGATCGCTGAAGAGGCCGAAGCCGCTTCGCAGCACGGTTTTTGGCCTGATCTGCCAGCCTATGGCTGTCCTGGGTTGCAAGATGGCAAGCGGCGTAGATTGGAACAGGTGCCCCACGTTTGTTTGTACAAGCGCATTCAGAGGCTCGTTGATGTCGTGAGAAATAGAAGTGAACGAGCCAGGCAGGCGCGCCACCATATCGTGCGGATTCACCGGATTCGAGTTGTGCGTGGCCCTCAAACCGAACGTCCATGTCAGCCGTGAGTTCAGCTTCCATTTGTCCTGCGCGTAGAAATCTGCGTTTAAGAAACGGAATGGCTGCGAAGCCGCCAACGGGTAAGTTTTGGTCGCGGTCGATGCGACACCATAAATAAACTGGGGCAGATCGCTATAGGTAACAGTGGGAACTGTGCCCTCGCCGAAATCGTAGTCGTTCAAATCCAGGATTCGGGTATTTGTCCCAAAACGTAATTCATGCGCGCCGAGGCTCCAGGCAAGATTGTCGTTGAGAAAGAAACGGCTCGCGCGCCGGCCCTGAATCCATGTATTGTCCAGGCCTCCCAGTGTTGTGAATGGCGCGCTCGAACCGCTCGCTTCTAGAACAATCGGAAACGCCGAGAGCGTCTGTTGAAGGTTTTGAGGTCCAAACAAGCTCTCGTACCAGGAGAACGCCGGATTGAAGTAGTTGACCAGATTTTGAGAAAAGACATGCGTGTAGCCGGAGGCAAACGAGTAGAGCGGTTGAGGCGAAATGGCATTGAACAATGGATTGATCGGATCTGTCCAGGCGGCCTGCAAACCAGTGTCGGCCTGCAAACGGTACCAAGTCATGTTCTTCTCGTTGATGTTGTAGTCGCCGCGAACCGTCTGTACCTGCTCGTGGTCATCGCTCGAATGCGAAACGCTTTGGCGGTTCGCGCATCCGTCTCCGCTCGTTGGATTTCCCGTCGCGGCGGTCCCGTTACTGCTAAAAGGGCAGCCGAGCATCGCGAGAGGTGTGCCGGCAGTGTTGTTATAAAGCGAAAACAACTTTCGATAGAACGGCACAAGCTGGGGTTGGGCGGGATATAAGGCCCCGGTCAAAACATCGCGGCCGCCTGTAGGGAGTTGTTTCAGGATGTAGGTTTCCAAAGCGGGTGTCGGCACTGTCGTTGCCGTAACAATCGGGAGCGCGATCCGCACCCATTCCGAATCGAAAAAGAAAAACAGCTTGTTGCGAAGAATTGGACCGCCCAAACTGCCGCCGAAGTGATTCACGGTCGAGCGCGGCTTATGATTGCCGGCCGTGGCGTTCGTGAAGAAATCCGCGGCATTGAAGCGTGAGCCGTTCCAGAGTTCGTACAGGTTACCGTGGAACTGGTTGGTGCCGGATTTCGTGACGTAGTTGACCTGTGAGGCGCCATAGCGGCCCTGATCGACGGCATAAGAGAGAGTGTTGACCGTGACTTCGGCAATAGAGTTCAGTCCCAGGACCAGGTTCGTCGAGAGTCCGCTATTAAGGTTCGTGAGCGGATCGTTCGTCTCGAGGCCGTCGACTATATAGCCGTTCGAGAGTGCGGGCAATCCATTGAACTCTACGTTGCCGTACCCGTTTGTCCCGCCGACAAAATCGTTTCCGCTTCCGGCCGTGTTGATAAGAGCTCCAGCGGCGAATTGAAGAGGATAGGTCAAATCTCCGCCCGGGTTCGGCAGGTTCTCCAGAGCCGGCGCCGCTAACGTTGTTGCGGTGTTCGGGTTTTCGGTACCGATGAGCGGCGGTGCTTCGTTGACCGTTACATTCTGCTGGATCGTTTGCACCTTCAAAACGAAATTGACGGTTTGAGTGCGGCCCAGAGGCGCCAGGACCGAGCCGTCCTGCTGTTCTTGAAAGCCCGAAACTGTGACCCGAACCGTGTAGGTGCCGGGTGTCAGTTGCGGAAACTGGAAGCGGCCTGCATTGTCGGTCTGCACCGTACGCTTTAAGCCAGTTTCGTTACTGGAAATCGCAACTTGTGCCTGACCAACGGTGCCTCCGGTTTCATCCTTCACTTGACCGGCAATCGCGCTCGTCGTTTCACCCTGTCCATGAATCGCTGCCGGGTCGAAGAGCAGGCAGAACATTGCCAATGAAATGCATAGAAATTTCGTTGAATCAAATTTAGGCATACCTAAAAAGAAAGCCTAGCACACCTCGACTGGACGGTAACCGGAATTTATTCAATGGACCCAAAGATTAGAGACACCGTGTCGCTGCTGCCGGATGAAAGAAGACAGGGTAGACTCTGGATTTAGTGCGAACTAAAGCTCATAGCCCGGGCAATACGGAATCGGTTGATGATTATCTGAAAGCTACTCTTGAGCTGAGTGGTGCTGAGGAAAAGCTGGTCGCCAGTAATGCGCTTGCGGAGCGATTGGGAGTCCGCGCTGCTTCCGTCACCGGTATGCTCCAGAAGCTCTCCGCGAACAAACCGCCGTTGGTGAAATATCGGAAACATCACGGTGCACGGCTGACCGCTGCGGGCAGGGAACGTGCTCTGGAGGTTCTCCGGCACCATCGTCTCCTGGAACGGTTTCTGCATGATTTTCTGGATTATGGATGGGACGAAGTTCATGAAGAAGCGGAGCGCCTGGAGCATTTCATATCGGAGAAGCTGGAAGATAGAATCGCGGCGAAGCTCGGCGACCCTGAGGTCGATCCACACGGCCATCTGATCCCGGAGAGAAGCGGCGCCGTTTCCGCACGCGAAGAGGTGAATTTGCTGAACTGGGCCTGCGGTGTACCCGGCGTGGTCAGCAGTGTTTCCGACCGCCATGCCTCAGCGCTCCGCGAGATCGAGCGATTGGGTTTGCGGCCAGGCGTTTCGGTGATCGTTGAAGCTGGAGTGCGCAATGCTTCACTTCTCGTTCGGATCGACGCGCAACGTACCGCGATAAGGCTTGGCCAGCAATTAGCGGCAGGGATCTTTGTTATCGCCACCGTGCCATCAAGATCGGCTGGATAGTGGGCCGCGCCAAGAATTCTTCGCAACTCGTCACTTCGCCCCAACCGCAAGCATCTGAAGCCAAGAATCTCAGCCGAATTTTCAGGTGGGTCACGCCTCGCAAAAATATCGCCTTCCCCCTCATTCCACGCTCTTTAAACCTCTTTTCCACAACGGCCAAAGTTCGTTTTCGTACCCCCGTGTGCTATCTCCTGTCGCAGGAGACCGCCCCATCATGACCGCACGATCAATCCGCCGCGCCGCCGAGCGCAAAGCCAGAAAAACCACCGAGAAAAAGGCACGTCTACAGAATCTCGCGCCACACGAGAATGAGACCCCGTTCTGCCCGAGTAGCGAGGACTCGCTCAACAGCCCCGTTGAACACAAAGAAGCTGAGACAGAAGGCCGCCCTCAACCCTCCTCCGAAGCACGTCTCGCGGCTAACCGCCTCAATTCCCAACTTTCTACCGGCCCGCGCTCCGCTGAAGGCAAAGCCCTCTCGTCGTTGAACGCTGTCACAACTGCTCTTACCGGCCGCACCGTCCTCCTTCCGTCCGACGACGTTATCGCCTATGAGCAGCACGTCGCCTCATATGAGAAAGAATTTCAGCCTGCCGGCGGTCGCGAAACCGAGCTCGTCCAGAGCATTGCCGATGCCCAATGGCGTCTGATGCGCATCCCGGCTCTTGAAATGGCTATCTATGCTCGCGGCCGCTCCGAGTTCGCGCAAAAATTCGAATCCGAAGAACCCGCCCTGCGGCCCTCTATCATCGATCTCGAAACCTTTCTGGCTTATCAAAAGCCGCTGCGCAATCTCCAGTTGCAGGAAGGCCGTTTGCGCCGCCAGCGCGAAAAAGATCTGGCCGAACTGCGCAGCCTGCAGGAAGCGCGTGAGGAACGCGAAAAAGAGCAGCTCGCCCTGGCTTCCAAACTCTATCTGGCCGCGAGACACGATCGCCGTACCTTCGCCCCCGCCGATCATGGGTTCGAATTTTCAACCAGCGATATCGAAGCCTACCTGGAAGGCGCCCGTGTTGCACAAATTGCGAACGCGGCCCTCAGAAACGCCGCCTGAGCGGAACCGCGCCCTCAACCGAGCGGCCCACCGCTACTGGCTATCTTGGAAAGAATGCTCATTCTTGCTTCCGCCTCCGCCCGCCGCCATGAATTGCTGCGCGCCGCCGGCATCGATCACGTCGTGCGCCCGACCTCCATTCCCGAGGTGCATCGTCCTGGCGAAACCCCATCGGATCTCGTCCGCCGCTTGGCGCTCGAGAAAGCCCGCGCCGCCACCCGCGAACCCACTGATATTGTGCTCGGGGCCGATACGGTAGTCTGTTTAGGAAGCGAGGTTCTGGAAAAGCCCAAGGATGACGCCGACGCTTGTCGCATGCTGCGTCTTCTCTCTGGCAGTCGGCATCGGGTATATACGGGAGTCTGCTTGCTGAAGGGAGCTTCTTGTCTTCTGGACCTTGCTGCGACCGAAGTTTCCTTTGCTGAACTCACCGAGCAGGAGATTTTGGATTACACTCGGAGCGGGGAGCCTGCCGGGAAAGCGGGCGCATATGCTATCCAGGGATTGGCTTCAAAATTTGTCTTGTCCATTGAAGGTTCGTATCAAAATGTAGTGGGCCTGCCTATTTCACTGGTTTATCGGCACTTGAAAACGTTGTCTTTATGAGGGCCTCGCCTGCCAGTCTGGCAGCCAAGCGGTGCGGCAGTCCGCGCCGCGCGGGTGCCTCCTCGGTCGGCCCCGTTTCAAACCAGTCACTTAGGATCACCTGCCGTGTAGCCGCCTTGCTGCTGGCGCTTTCATTGTTTGCCTCCGGACAGAGTTCTCCCCCGGCGTCCAATTCGAGTTGGAAAGACCAGGGCGTCATCTATCTCGATCACTCCCTGAACGCCCGCCTGCACACCGTCCCCCTTTCCTCCGTCCACATGGGAGACGGGTTCTGGAGCGCCCGCCGCAAAGTGACGACCGAAAAAAGTCTTCCTACGCTTTTGCTGGAGCTCGAAGACCACGGTGTCGTCGATAATTTCCGCCGCTTGGCCGGACACTCGGATATTCCCCGCAAAGGTCGCGCCGCCAGCGATTCCGATCTCTATAAGTGGATAGAAGCTGCTGCCTGGGCACTTGCTTCGACGGAACCGTCGGCTGCCGACAAGAGCGTGCTTCGCGGGGATATCGAATCGCTGGTCTCGCATATCGCGGCCGCCCAGGATCAGGACGGTTATCTCGATACCTATTTTGTCGGCGATAAAGTTCACCTGCGTTTCACGGATCTGGTTCACTCCCACGAAGACTACTGCCTCGGCCATCTCCTTCAGGCTGGCATCGCCTTCTATCGGGCCACCGGCAGCCGCCGCTTGCTCGATATCGGCATTCGCTTTGCAGACTATGTCGTGAACAACTTCGGTCCCGACAAGCGCCCCTTCGTCACCGGACATCCGGAGCTGGAAATGGCCCTGGTCGAACTGTATCGGACCACCGGCCAGACCAAGTACCTCGAATTTGCCCGCTATCTCCTGAGCGGAGTCGAGCGCGACCGCCTCAAGCTCAAAGATGCCGACATCCGCTATACATTCAGCGGCAAGCCCTTCGTCTCTCGTACCGAATTCGAGGGCCATGCCGTCCGTGCCTTGTACGCCGCCTCCGGCGCCACCGACTATTACACCGAATCCGGTGATCTCGCCTACAAGAAAACGCTCGATCTTCTCTGGACCGATCTCACCACCAGAAAAATGTACATCACGGGCGGGGTTGGCTCGCGGGCGGCCGGCGAAAGCTTTGGGGATGCGTATGAACTGCCAAGCGAATCCGCCTACGCGGAAACTTGCGCCTCCGTCGCCAATGTCATGTGGAATTTCCGGCTGCTGATGATGACGGGCGATGCCCGCTATGCCGATGTACTCGAGCGAACTCTTTACAATGGCGCAAACGTAGGTATGTCGCTGAACGGAAGCTTGTATTGCTACCGAAATCCGCTAGCCGCCGGCGCTACTGAAAAGCTCAGAAATCCTTGGTATGACACAACCTGTTGCCCGCCGAATATCGAGCGCCTATTCGAATCCCTGCCCGGCTATCTCTATGGCATAAGTCGCGATGGAGTGTACGTCAACCTCTATCACACCTCCGATCTCGATTGGCGGCTGGAGGATGGCACGGGCATTAAGGTAAGCGAGGTCACGGATTATCCTTGGTCCGGTGCAGTCAAATTCAAAGTTATGCCGGCTAGGCCTGCCGAATTCACTCTGTATCTTCGTTGGCCCGGCTGGGCTCCTTCCATATCGGTTGAGGTGAACGGCGTTCCGGTACCAGTACCCCTTAATCAGAGTGGGTCATACTTTCCGGTTTCGCGCGAGTGGAAACCTGGCGACACGGTTGCCCTTGATTTACCCATGACTGCAACTCCCACTGTTTCAAACCCGCGCGTTGCCGATGATTACGGTCGCGTCGCGCTTCAGCGAGGGCCGCTGGTCTACGCGCTGGAGCAGATCGACCAGAATGGCGCGGCGCTCTCGGATCTTTTTTTTCGTGTGGGCGTTCCCATAACCGCCGAGCCCAAAAAAGATACACTAGGAGGTGTAACTCTCCTAAAGAGTTTGGGCTTAGTTACCGAAAAGTCTTTGGGGGAGGAACCACTGTATCAGCCGCTAACGGTGGCGGCCGGTAGAGCCAAACGTTCGGCTACTCTTACATTCATTCCGTACTATGCGATTGGTAATCGGGAGCCTACGTCTATGGAAGTCTGGATTCCGATGGCCCGCGTCGATGCGGCCAGTCTTGCGGTGGCGGGAAATAACTTAGACCATCATTCGGAAACTAGGTAAAGCCTGAACTCGCGAAAAATACAAAAACTTTGTAGAATAAAGGGGATTGAGGAATAGTTCTCTGAAGCCATGAATACAGTGACTTCCAGGCAGTACCTGTCTGTGGTTGGGTTGAGTTTGTTTTTAGGTGTGTCTCTGGTAGCGTTTGCCCAGGAAACCCCTACCTCTCCGCCGGACTTGCCGCAGATCCCGCAGCAGCAGAATCAAGGCCAGCAGCAGGGGACGACCCCCACCGCCAATCCGCGTCCCACGGCTGGCGGCGAGCCAGTCAATTCGAGTTCTTATAAGATTGGAGCCGCTGACGTCCTCAGCGTTCATGTCTGGAACGAGGAAAAGTTCTCGGGTCCGGCAACTGTGCATGAGGACGGCATGTTCACTATGCCCCTGCTGGGCGACCTGAAGGCCGGGGGCATGACCCCTGTCCAGGTCGAGGAAGAAGTGAGCAAAGCTCTGGCTAAGTACGTTCGTCAGCCTTTGGTCACCATCACCGTCCAACAGGTCGGAAGCAAGAAATATTATATGGACGGCCAAATCGCACGTCCTGGCGAATTTCCCTTGGTTGTGCCCACTACCATTCTTGAGGCCATCAGTAAAGCCGGAGGGCTTCTGCCTTTCGGCAATGCCAGGAAAATCTATGTGCTCCGCGGAAGCACCCGAATCAAATTCAATTATAAGGATGTTTTGCGCGGAAAACATATGGATCAAAACATTCAACTTCAACCGGGCGACCACGTGGTCGTTCCCTAGGTTGCACGGTCGATCGTCTAGTAACTAATGAACAGAATGAACTATTTCCCGTCGCAAAACCGCACCACGAAGAGCGATGAAAACGCAACGCTGAAACGGAACCCCGACCGTGAGGGAGGGGCGTCTTCAACGGAGCGGCTACGGGCAGTATTTTGTGCCGGGAATCAGGTAAGAAGGATTATTTATGCTTGATAGGGCATCGGTTCCTCGACGCGCACTCGATTTCGAGGACTATATTTCCATACTGAAGCGCAACTTCCGCTGGCTTCTTGGCCCGCTATTCGCCGGACTGGTGATAAGCACCGTCGTGGCCTATCTCTGGAGGGATACTTACGTCTCCCAAGCCTTGATCCGGATTGTTCCGCAACAGATTTCAACCGACATCGTACCCGATATTACGGCGCAGGACATCACGGATCGCATCAACGGCATGGCGGAGGCCATCGAGAGCTACAACACCCTCTCGACGATCATCACTTCTTTCAATCTCTACCCAAAAGAGCTTAAGAGTGAGCCGATGTCGGATGTGATCTCCGAGATGAAGAAAGCCATCAGCATCAAGCCGGTCGAAGGTGTCACGAACGTCACCGGTAAAGAACTTCCGGCCATGCAGGTGGGATTTCAATACCGCGATGCTCTCACCGCTCAAAGAGTCTGCCAGGATATTGTCTCGCGCTTCGTTGATGCAAATACCCGCGAGTCGCTTTCCATGCAACAGCAGGCCAACCAGTTCCTGACCGAACAGTTCGATCAGACCAAGCAAGCTCTGGACGCTATTGACCAGAAATTGGCGGATTTCAAGACCAAGAATGCTGGCCGTCTGCCGGATGAGCTTCAGACCAGTTTGGCTCAGATGGCCGTTCTCCAGCAGCGCGAGGCCAACGCATCCGACGCGCTGGGGCGAAACGCCGAGCAGCGGACCATGCTTGAGTCCGGCTTGGAAATGGCCAAGGAGCGTCTGAAGGCGGCTGAGTCTAATTCTCCGGGTACCCAGGCCCAAAGCCAAAGGGTTGTCGATCTGGATCGCGAGATCAACAGCCTGGAGACCCAGGTAGCCGCCATGAAGAATGAGTACACGGACAGTTACCCCGATCTGCAAACCGCGCGCGACCGCTTGACGTTGTTGAAACAGGAGCGGGCAGATGCTTTCAAGGATCAGCCCAAGGACGGCGACAATGCGGCTGAAAGCTCCAACATTTCAAGGGATCGTTTAGAAGCTCAAAGTGTCGTCAAACAATATCAGACGCAGCTTGAGACCAACGCCATGGAAGCCAAGCGCATCCAGAAGGACAGCGCTGCAGTCAGTCAAGCCATAGCGGCTTATCAAACTCGCCTGGAAGGACTTCCCGCCGGACAGAAGGAATATGGAGAGCTCATGCGCGATCGCGAGCTTACCAAACAAAGATACGACCAATTAGATGTGCAGCGTCAAAAATCCGGAGATGCCATCAAGTTGAACATTCGCAAAGAGGGCCAGGGCCTGGAAACACTTGATTCCGCCTCGCTCCCGAGTTCACCAAGCGAGCCGAAGCGGTACATCATCATTCCTGCTGGTGCCCTGATCGGTCTGGTACTGGGCCTCGTGATGGTTGGAGTCCGTGAGATGCGCGATCTCTCGCTGAAAAGTCTCAAGGATGCCCGTCTCTATACGCAGCTACCGGTTCTCGGAAGCATACCGCTGCTCGAAAACGATGTCGTTGTGCAGCACCGTAAGCAGAAACTCTGGGTTGGTTGGGCGGCAGCGACGTTCGTTGGCCTCGCCATCATGACGTTGTCGGCAGTTCACTATTACATGGGTAAGACATAAACTAATGAGCCGAGTTCACGATGCGCTGCGAAAAGCGGCACCCGAAAATTCTCAGGCGCCTCCGCCTGCTTCGAGTCGCCCAATGCGCGCGACTGTTTCCCAGGTTCTTGCAGCCGAATCTGACACGGCCGTAGCAGCCCCGGTAGGCGAAAGCCACGTCTCCCCACCTTTTTCCCATGGTGCCGTGGCTGTCGCCCAACCGGACCTGGAGAGGCTTGAGGAATTCATCCATCAAGCTGCTGTCGTTCCGTTCATGCCCGCCTCGGATGCCTTGCTGGTTGATCCCGCTAATCCCAAGAATTCTCCGTCCGAGGAGTTCCGCAGCCTCCGGACTCGCCTCAATCATCTTCAACGTTCACAGCCGCTGCACACGCTGGTCATCACCAGCGCTTCGCCTGCCGAAGGTAAATCGTTCACGGCCTGCAATTTAGCTATCAGTCAATCGCAGCTGGCCGGCAAGCGGGTTCTTTTGGCGGATTTCGATTTTCGACGTCCGAGCGTCGATAAAATATTCGGCATCACCGGTGCTCCCGGTATCACCGATTACCTGCTTGGCAAAGTCCGTGTCGAGGATGTGATCCATCGCGTAGCCGATACCAATCTCTACATAATTACTGCTGGTGCCTCCGTTCCCAATCCGCTAGAACTGCTGAATCTGACGGAATGCTCAGCCCTGCTCGAAGCGTTGCGTGATCACTTCGATTGGGTGATCCTCGATAGTCCTCCGCTGCTATTTGCTGCGGACGGCAATCTCCTGTCCACCATGGCGGATGGCACGATTTTGGTTGTCCGAATCGGTTCCACTACCTACGATTCTGTAGCGCGAGCCATGCAGTCGCTCTGCGAGAACAATGTTCTCGGAATCGTCGTGAATGGAGCGGATCCCGGCGAGCTTTACAGCAAATATTCGTACTACGCGAACTATTACGATGAGCCGGATAAGAGAATACAAACGAACTCGACCGATCAATCGTTAGAAGTCGAGTCTGTCGGCGCAAACCCATCGGCGTAAGGCAAAAATTGAAGGAAGAAATTCCGGCGAACGTTCCCGAAGGGAAGCGTGGGAACATTCTTCCCGGCGTGCATGGAATCTTCCACGCGCGCTGGAGCCCTCGCGCATTCTCCGATAGGCCTGTTTCGAACCGGGATTTGCAGACCGTCTTGGAGGCGGCTCGCTGGGCTGCTTCTTCATACAACGAACAGCCTTGGCGTTTTGTCGTAGCCCGTAAATCCGACGGCGAACCTTATCAGCGCCTGCTGAAGGTTCTCGTCCCCTGGAATCAAGGCTGGGCTAACTTGGCCCCGGTGTTGATAATTACTGTGGCTAAACGCACTTTCAGCCACAATAATGAACCGAATAGGCACGCCCGCCACGATGCCGGTGCTGCACTCGCTCACATTCTTCTAGAAGCCGCTGCTCTTGGCCTCCACGCTCACGGCATGGCGGGATTTGACGCCGAGAAAGCTCGCGAAAGTCTTGGAATTCCCGAGGATTATGAGCCGGTCGCAGCCGTTGCGCTTGGGTACTTAGGAGCTGTTGATCGGCTGCCCGAATCCTACCGCCAAGCCGAGTTAGCTCCTCGTGTCCGCAAGCCCCTCGACGAGCTTACTTTTGGCGGTCACTGGGATACGCCGCTAGATCTCGAACAAGCAGATTAAAACGGAATACGGGGAGTCGGCTCGTGCCGCTGAAGTAGCGGTACAGGGCCGCTTTCGTCAAGCTTCGCCCGGGGCGGACCTCTCCTCGCATCCAGGTCCGACTGTTCGAACGTGATCGTGCGATCCAGAACCATCTCCACCGTCGAGCCTTTGGTCAGCACGGCTTCCGGACCGCGAGTTGTCAGCACGCCGAGCAGACCGGCCGCTGCGCCGCTTGCCGCGCCTACGCCGCCGCCCGCTCCGGCATGGCCCGCCGCCGCGCCAACGCCTGATCCGATCACCGTGCCCGCCGCCGTGGCGCCTACCACCGTGACCGTATCTCCGCGCTTGTTCCCAGCGCTCTTTACTTTGCTGTCTTCCCGCTCCAGCGTCTCATTGCTGCGCGGATCGATTGCACCCAGATCGGAATGGAAGTTCTTGCTAACTCCATTGGGCAAGGTCAGCGAATCGAAACGAATCTGTAGAGAACCACGCCCTTTGACCCGGCCCGGCCGCTTTACTTCGGTGACCGTTCCCGTCACCCAACTGCCCTGCGGGATGACGATACGATTGTTTGCCAGTACGGGAAATGCCGTTTCGAGATAGATGCGATCACCCACCGCTGCCTGCTTCGTGCTGACGCTGTTGATCATGCTCAACAGAATGTGAGTGCCTGCTTCCACCCGGACAACGCCATTGGCAGTGCCTGAACCATCACGCTGCTTCAGGCTGTCTTGAGCCGAAGCTGTTAAGCCCATCAGAATGAAGCAAACGAGAGCGCAGTTTCGAACCATACGTTCTCACTCAGTTTAGCCTTCTTTTTGAAGCCGTGGCACGACCCGCAACGCCTTCCGGAAAACCGTGCTCACCGGAAGATCTGCAAGTGCCCCCCGCCCAATCCACCGGCAATCTCCAATTTCACTTGGCGCTTGCGCCTCGTGAACTACAAATCGGTAGTTGTGGAACGTGATCGAATGGCGGAACTCTCCGAGCAGGCTTCCAGCCTCCACGTCTTGCAACTGCGGCAACTCGGGCAATTCCCAGAAGCCGGGCATCAAGCGCGAATTAGCCGGACGCTGCCAAAGCAAAATCTGCTCCTCGCGTTCAATCCAGAACAGAAGACGTTCTTCGTAAACACTCTTGGCTCGCCCTAGCTTTACGGGAAATTGGTTTTGCAGTCCGGTCTGTCGCGCTTCGCACAGTTGTGCGACCGGACAGACCAGGCACTGCGGATTCTTGGGCAGGCAGATCGTTGCCCCGAGCTCCATCATCGCCTGGTTGAAATCGCCGGGCTGTGCTCGTGACAGCGACCGGTCGGCGATCGCCGCAAAGTGTTTGCGTCCAGTGGTCGAACCGATGTCCGTCCCATCGGCCAGCACGCGGCTGAGTACTCGCACAACGTTCCCGTCCACCGCCGCGAAAGGAAGATGGAACCCGATGCTCGCGACTGCCGCGCTCGTATAGTCTCCTACACCCGGTAGTGCCCGAATCTCTTGGTAATCCGAAGGAAATCGACCTTGCTCGCACATCTGCTGTGCCGCCCGCTGCATGTTTCGAGCCCGGTGATAATATCCAAGCCCAGCCCAATGCGCCAGCAAATCGGATTCAGATGCTGCTGCGAGCGCGCGAAAATCTGGAAACCGCTTCAGAAATCGCTCGTAAAACGGAATGACAGCCGCCACGCGCGTCTGCTGCAACATGATCTCCGAAATCCAGATGGCGTACGGA
>CAWCYQ010000031.1:0-74187 GCA_963799755.1 Terriglobia bacterium
GTTATATGAGTCTCAAATCATTTTGCGCTAAGCACTGGCGCCTTCCCTGTTATTCGCGTGAGGCGCCGGAGGCGGCGAACCTGTTCTCGTGACTGTTCTCGTGAAAAGGGGGATTGATAGCAGCAATACCGCACTGGCGCAAAGCAGAACGCCCGGGAAACTCAACCGGCGAGCGGCCGTGGAAGCGAGCGCCGCGGTTGCCAGCATGCCGATCGAATAGCATATGTTGTACACACCGTAGGCCGCCGAGTAACAAGACATCCCCGCTCGATCTACCGCATCTCCTAGTTCTGCCGAGGCCGGGTTAAGCATAAATGCGAACGAGATGTTGACCAGGGATAATGCGATACAAACCAGAACGGGTCCCTTGAACACTGCGAGTAAAGGGAGTGTGGCTGCCATCGCTATCATCCCGAGCATGATCACCCTTTGGATCGGCAACCGCTCCGAAACGCGGCCCACAAGCGGCGCGCTCAGGCCATACGCCAAAGTCGAGATGGTGAAGATGAGACCGATTACCATCGATGTCGCGCCATAATGCGCCAGCCGCACAGGCAGGAGTGGTTCGATGATGCCTACGGAAAAGGCTGCCAGTGCCACTGCGGCCGCGGCGACGACTACCGACTTGTTGAAAAGTAAGGCTCGGATGCCGAACGCCTCCGCCCGGGCGATTTCCCTTGCGGGAAGGAGGAAAGCGACCAGAGCAGCGTCGATCACAACCAAGATGCCGGTGATAAGAAACGGCAGCCGGTAGCCGCTAACGTGGAAGAGTAGTCCGCCAGCGATCGGTCCCACCACCGATCCAAGAGTTCCGCCGGCGAATGCGTAACCAAGCATCTCGACTCGCTTTTCGACATAATGCGCTGCGATGAGTGCCAGGCCTGAGGTCCAGAGCGCGGCCGAGGCTGCCCCTTGAAATAACTTTGCGATTAGCAAGATCGAGAAATTCGACGCTAGGCCAAAAAGCAATATTGCGCATCCCGCCATCGCGAGCCCGTAGAGCATCGTGGCGCGGCCGCCGATGCGATCTCCCACATAACCAAACACCGGCGTTACGAGCAGGACGCTGACCGCATATGCCCCATAGAGCAGCGCGAACTGTTCTTCGTTTTGTAGCTTAGCCGCGGAGTGCGCCGCCAGAGGAAAAAAAATTCCGTAAAGGAAGTAGTCTATGAACAGAGAAGATGCGACGATTGCTACCATCGTTCGGGAATGTGAGGGCGAGGCAGCCGCTGCACGATCTTCAAGTGCCTGAACCATTACTCGCCCGCCTGCCGGCCCGAACGCGTCAGTGCTGCTCTACCTTTCTAGCTCGGTAGCGGCAAAGGATTAAAGTTGGTGATAATCAAAGTAAGTTTACTCCGTGCGTTTCAGGAAAATTCACCAGGGCGTAGGCAGCAGGCGTCATTACCCGGTTCTTAAGTGTTGCCGACCGCGAATAATCTTGCCGGACGAGAGTAGTCACTGCCAGCCGTCGTTAGCTAACACGAGCTATACAGCTACCGGCACGGTGAGCCCAATAGACCTCGCGTTATTGGGGTCCCAGGTTTGCAAGAATCTGTTCAGTTTTCCGCGAGGAGATAAGCGGAAGCGTCACTTGTACCGATTGATCGGCTTTCAACGAGATCTTCTGGACGTCGCCCTGTAGCTGCTTTAGGAAGTCCGGATTGTCCCACACGTCTTCTGCGATCTTTTCAAACGCGTAAAGCTTGTATGAGCCCGGAGCGATCGTTTCGATGGTGAAACCGCCATTTTGGTCGACCGGAGCAGTTTGGCCGCGGACGTCGAGCAGCGCGGGATTGGCGGAGTCGGGGATGAGCACGGCTTCCCAGGATGAATGATTTCCACCGGAACCACTGTCGTTTTCGATACGGCCCTGCAGCCTGGCTCCGTGCGTGGACAGAACGAGCATGACAGGAGACGGATTTCCCGGTGTCAAATCGATCGTGCCGCCGGGGGATTCAACACCTTGTACAGTCACCGCTTTCAAGTACGTTCCTTTGGGTTCCAGCCAGACACGGAGAGTGTACTTCTCCGGCGAGAGGTTTACGAAGGTGAAACTACCGTCCGGCTTAATTCTTACGTTGGCCGTACTGTTTCCTCCGTCATCCTCACAAGTGAGCACGGCGCCGGAAAGATCGACGCTCTTGTTTCCGTCGATTTCCACCTTCCCGGATATCGACTGAAGCGGTATCACTTGCAGCAGGACACCAGACACGTCGCGATCGCCGACATCCACGACGGTCCGGGCCATGGTCGCAGTGCCGCCCGCTTGCGAGATCGTGAGCTCGTAGGTTCCCGACGGAACGCCGGAGATTTCAAACGAGCCGTTCTTTCCGACTAGCGTGCTCGTTGAGTCACCTAACTGATCGGAGCTGCCCTTGGTCCGGATCCAGGCATATGTCTGCCGCAGTCCAGGCAGCCACTGGCCGTCACTCTTGAGAGTTACGGTCTCCAATCCGGCAACCGTTCCGCTTATTGAGTAGACGGCTGCATTCTGTAAGCGAATTTCGAGGTCAGATATCTGCTGACCCGGTGTAAGGATGATCGGTACAGCATGTTCCACGTCGGTAGTATTGCCGAAATACGTGAGGACGGGTCCGGGCAAGAGGGGCTGCCTGGGCGCGGCACGCCGTTCGTCTTCGAAGAGGTTCTCGAATTTTGCATACACGTAGTACTGGCCGGCGGCAAGTCCGGCAAACGGAACACAGCGCGGTCATCCAGGTCATCGCCGCCCCCCAGGTATTCGGGTTTCCGCTTGCCGTTCTTCCAGCGGTACGCGAAGATCGCGACGGAACAGCGTTCGCATGGATCGCCGTCGTTATCTACGACCCGGCCACTGATAACCCCTTGCGGAGTAAGTTTCAGTTCGGCCGATTTCAGTTCCTGGCCGGCCGATAACTGAAGGTGTAGAATTCTTCCACCGGTATCGCCACTGTGGCCGCGCGTGGGGTAGCCAAGGTAGCCGATCTTCTCGGCCGAGAGTACATACTTGCCCGGATCCAACCCTTCAAAAAAGAATTCACCGCCATCGCCGGTGGTCGTTCCATAGGATGCCGCTTCGTCGGCTTTGCTTGCCGAGGAAAGCGAAACGTGCGCTTTGCGCAGAGGCTGCCGGGTGAGAGAATCGATTACTATGCCGCTAACAGAGGCCTTCCTTGGCGGCGAATCGCCTTGCCTGGCGCAACAGAGCACAGCGGTAGCACAGCAGACGGACACGGCAATCCGCAACATGCGAGATTTCGACGCGCGGAAGCAGGGCGAGGTTGCGCGCCAATTTAATGAAGCTACGCAGAGGCGCAGCGGGTCGAAAGAGTAAACACAGCGGGACACCTTAAACTTTCTACCGCTGTAACCTATGCCATGGTATCGCGGGTATCGCAAACGAGCAGATCACCGGGCTTTGCGCACGAATCGGCGTGCAATAGGGTGCGCCTATCGGCCGCCGTGCAAAGTCAAGGCGCCGTCCTTGACAACGGTCTTCCCGTCAATCGCGACCGTTGCGTTTACGATCGGGAAACCAAATCCACCTCCACCCTCTACCTTGTTGCTTCCACCCAAGAGCTGGTTGTCGCCCACGTTGATGTAGACGAGGCCAGCCGCGTACCCTGGACGATAGTCTCCCGGGTTTTCAAGCACCTTGGCATTGGGGTTGAGACCGATCTGGAAAGAGGCAAACATATCCTTAGGCCCGGTGTACGGCGCCATCGCTTCCGCATAACACTGGCCACCACTCTGGGCTTTAAAATTTTCGATGCGCCCGTTCTTAAAGTCAAAAGACTCTCCAGTGAGGGGCTTGAATTGGCACTGATCCTGAGGTACAACTACCTTGCCGTTAGCGGAAGCTTCAATGGGTGCCAGGTAGACGGTGCCGCTTGGAAGAGAAACGAAGCGATTCAAAGCAAGTTGAGACTTGGCCTTCTCCTCGGTCATAATTCCGTCATCCACAAAGATCGGCCTGTTTCCGGTGGAGAAAGTAAAGTCAGTACCCGCCGGAGAGGTCACTCGAACACTTTTCGCTCCGTTCAGTATCTGTTTTAACTGGTTTCCATCGTCAGAAATCTTCTGATAGTCAGCGCCCGCAGCTTCCCAGAAGACTCTCTGGTAGGTGGCGAAGTCGAGTTGATTGGCAGATGCATCGCTTCGGGACGGATAGCCCAGAAAAACAGCACGGACTCCCGAGGAGTTGAGCGCATCCGTGATGACCTGACCGGCTTTGTTCGCTTTTGCAAAACGCTCCTGAGGCACATCGCCAAAAGTGGCCTTGGGGTCCTCCGTCCCGGGTAAACCGATGTACACGTTGATGTGCTTTAGCCACTCGGCAAAATAGGTTGGTTTTTGTTCAAGATATTCCTCAGGAACGTCGGTAAAGAGAGCGCGCTGATACTTGTCTGAGGTCAGAAACATGCTGACCAAACCACCCGCCTTGGCGGCTTCGATCGCCAGGTCTTCCATCGCCCCGATATCATGTTTGCCGCCAAATACGACCACAACATCTCCCGGTTTCACTTTCGCTGTTGTTTTAACAATCCTCCCGGCCAGTTCCCCATAACCTCGATCCTGAGCTCTCGCCGTCGAACCACCGAAAGCGCAGAGAAGTATTGTGAGACAGGAGAGTGATCGAACGCTCCCATTTAGCTTGTTCACGACGAGCCTCCGTAATCTAATCGAAACCAATTAGCTCCGGCTTACAAGATACACCCGTCGGTCTCCGAAATCAATCGCAAAATGACAGGCCAAGACTCTGCGTTATCAGTTGCGTCGTCAGTGCATGTGAATGCCGACTTTTGCCACGTTTGTCCGTTGACGCCCTCTTCTGCCAAACCCTACTGTGGCATTCATGGCAACCAGCAAATACCCTACCGAGTACGATGAAATCGTCAATACCATGCAAATGTACATCGATGGAAGCAAGCAGGGAAAAAGCGACCTGATGCGTCCTGCCTTCCATTCGGATGCCTCTTTCTTCGGTTACGCCGGCGAACAACTTGCCGTTGGAACGCCATTTCTCTTCGACTGGATCGACAAGAACGGTCCCGCCCCGAATATTCAAGCTCGCCTGGTGAGCGTCGACATCCTCGAATCCATCGCGGTCGTTCGAGTTGAGGTCGCTGGCTGGTCGGGCACCTTGGCTGGTTCCGACGTACGCATGTCCGACCTCTTCACGCTCCTGAAGACGCCCAGTGGGTGGAAGATTATCCAGAAAGCGTTTCACTGGCATGACTGAGAAGCAAGATCGTTATGAAGCCTCTGATTCTGATATATTTTTTCAGCGAGGCTTGTGCATGTCTGAGCGGAACACCCCGCAGAAAACGCTTGAGTCGTGGAAGCAAATAGCGGCTTACCTCGAACGGAGCGAGCGCACCGTCCGCCGGTGGGAAACGAGGGAGGGCATGCCGGTCCACCGGCTCGGCCACGAGAAGCAGGATACCGTTTTCGCCTTCAAACACGAGATTGAAGCATGGTGCCGGTTACGCACGAAATATTCCGGCCAGACACCCGGCGATGAAGTCCGGCAGTTCCAACCGGAGGCGCCTGCTAACGCCTATCTGGTTGATCATGACGCGATCACCCGAACGATGCATCTTTACATCGCGGGTGCTCGCGCAGGTGACGGTGAGCTCATGCGGCCCGCCTTCCACCCTGAGGCCACCATCTCCGGATATTGCCAGGGCGTCGAATACAGTGGTTCTGTTGAGCACGTGTTCGAGTGGATCACCAGGAATGGTCCGGCTCCGAATATCGAGCCGCGCTTCGCGCGAATCGAGATCATCGCGACGATTGCAATCGTGCACCTGGAAATACAGCGCTGGTCCGGCAAACTTGCGGGCGGCAACGCCCATGCCTCAGACGTGTTCACTTTGCTTAGAGTCAACGGCGAATGGAAAATTACCCATAAGCTCTTTCATTGGCACGATACCGATGTGCTTGTGTGAACGATAAAAGAAGACTCCTCGGACGATCAGCGGCTCCCAGCGCCGACCAACCGGAAACTCCCTCCTATTTCGACTGACTCAACTTCTTGAAATACTCCGCGACCGCTTGCCGATACTTCTCCGCCGCCACTTCCGGCGAGCCGCTGCGCGCCCCTTGCGCTTGTTGCAAAATCATGTCGGACGCATCGCCGAGTAACCGTCTAGGTGGTTCAATCGCGAACGACCCGATGCTGAAATGCGGATGATAGGCGTGTGGCCGGAACCGACGAGGCCGCCGACCTTTCCAGGATTACCGTAGTGCATGGGCAGTGCTCCGGCCAGCCGTGTATCCGTGATCTCCGGATAACGGCGTGGGACGTCCCGGATATGCTCGCGTCGGGTATGACGGGAATGAGATTCTAGGTGACGATCCATACCTGGAGAAGGCCGATTTTCCGCCGTGTACGCGTACGCTTCTCAGGCCTGGCGTGAGCGCGTATCGCATTGAAGCTCCCTCGGGCCGGCGTACGATTGCGACCACCGACCTGAACCAAGCTTTGCGAGCCACCTCGTTATCCGAAACACGATCTGAATTCGAGTTCAATGAGCAGCCTTCACCTCTCACCCCAAATCAACGTGGAGAATCGGATTTGGGGCTGCTACGGCGTTTCCGAGGACCTATCTGTGTGCGGAATTTACGACAGCGTGTTACACCTCCACGTGGCTGCCTACTAACGGTTGTTGTATTTCTGGACAGCATCCTGAGCAAAGAGCGCGGAGGACACGTACCGGTTACTGGATGCCCTTCCCTCCTCGCCGTTTCTCAAAGATTGCGCCAAGCGGTTCGAGCTTCAGTGAAATGTTCTTCGCAGAGTATTTGGCTGCCGCTACTCCCATGGTGCGAGATACCTCAATCTTGCCAGCCACAATCAATTTGGCTAAATTTAGTAGCCGTGGATTCTCTTTCGAAGGTAAACCGGTTTCTCGAAACAGGTGCGAAGCGACATCCGCTTGTGTTGCATCAGCCTCAATCACCTTGCCCAACGTGTCGTCGTCTATGAATGCCCAGAAGTTGGATTCGAGGAGAACGGCAAGAATTCCGGAGAGGACAGCCGGCGTGCTGGACCGACGCGCTAATGCACAAAGTTTTTGCATTGCGGATGCACTTAATGGCCGTGAAGGCCCAGCGAAAATGTGATTCTCTGCGATACGGCTTAGAACCGCCTCGAGAGGTGTGTCCTTACGTTCAAGCAGGGGACGAAACCAAGACCTTGGTATAGGGACATGGCTAATGACCGATTCCACATCGGCGCTGAGATTGTTCGCGTCGCCTCGGATATGACCTGCCAACAGGTCCGCTACGGAAGCAAACGATCCGCCAACATTGATTTGACTCGGGGGAACATTAGCGAGGCCTAGACTGATTACTCGGTTGGGATTAAATTTCTTGCCCTTTCCCAGCCAATAGGCGCCTTGGTAGAACGGCGCCAGTTGCAGCCGAAGCCTCTTCCAGCCTTCTAACCGCGAAAACCGTGACGAGATCCTAGTTGCAGGCGCAATCCGCCTGGCAACATATCTGATGGCCTCACCGCCTCCGATATATTTAACTTCTTCGAAGAAATGGCGCCGGAGTTCCTGCATAGCTTCTAACAAAGTGAGTGCACAACGACAGGCAATCCAGCCAGCTAATCCTTCAGCTTGAAGCTGATCACCCAGCTGATCCAGAACCCTCTCCAACGTTTGAGTGTCCTTGGAGGATGAAAGAGCTTCCAATGCTTGGTAGGAGAGCTCACAAAGGTTTCGCACAGTCTCGCCTAGTCCTGGGGCGAGACCCGAAATATCGGTTTCTGTCTCGTAAAGCGGCAGTTGAGTGGGAGTATCGGAAGCACCTAGCGTTAGCAACGACAGCTCTCGGAGATTACTGCAAAGTCGCCAAACACCCCACGAAGAATTTATTGGGTGTAGCTCGCGGTGGCGTTTAAACCACGGATGTTGCCTAAACACGAAATAATCTATAAATGAGCAAAAGCAGAATTGCTCGAGGAGGAGTTTGTGATACTCGTAATCGGCTTTCAGTGCGGTCTTGTCTGGACTTGAGGCCGACGCCTTGAACCATACCGAAGCCCATTTGTGGTTCGGATGTCTCGGCCAAAAGTCTCCTTGAGATAGCTCGATCAGATTTATCCTATTTGAGTCTGGCCAAGCTATGTGCATCAGCTGTAGTAGCTCAGACTTGATCTGACAAACGGTTTAGGACACAATTGCTGCCGCGCGCTGTGCGCGGAGAAACGGTATCCGGTAAAGTCACGACAGGCAAGCGATCAAGTTCTTTTTCATGCGCCAGGTGTCGAGAATCTAAAAACGTTTGCATTGGTGTTTTTCCAAAGCAGTACTTGCCCGAGTGCGGCCGATGCTCATTGTACTCTTGCAGCCAGCTGTCCAAGTCGGCCTGTAGCTGATCGAGCGAAGAATAAAGCTTCTTGCGAAATGCGACGCTGTAGAACTCATCCTGGATAGTTTTGTGGAAACGTTCGCAAATGCCATTCGTTTGTGGATGCTTCGTCTTCGTGCGAGAGTGATCGATGTTTTCCACCGCCATATAGAGCTGGTATTCATGGTGCTCGCGCTGACCGCAATATTCGGTCCCGCGATCGGTCAGAATGCGCAACAACGAAACATCCTGCTCTTCAAAGAAAGGAAGAACGCGATCGTTCAGCATGTCGGCCGCCACCAACGCGTTCTTGCGGTCGTACAGTTTGGCAAAGGCGACCTTGGTGTAGGTATCGATGAAGGTCTGTTGATAGATTCTCCCGATGCTCTTGATCGTGCCGACATAGTACGTATCCTGAGCTCCGAGATAGCCAGGGTGCGCCGTTTCGATTTCGCCGTGCGCTTCCTTTTCCTGCTTGGCCTTTTCCAGAGCACGCACTTGCGATTCCGTCAAGATATGACCTGGCTCTTGCGCCAGCTTTGCCTCCAGCGCCTTGAGCCGTTTGGCAAACGTCTCCAGATCGCGACGCAGCCAAACGCTTCGCACGCCGGTCGGCGATGCAAAGAGTCCACGCCTGGTCAACTCATTCGCTACGCGAACCTGACCGTAAGCCGGCTGGTCGGTGGCCATCTCCACAATGGCCTGTTCGATATGCGCTTCGATCCGGTTCTTCAAACATGGTTTGCGCCGGCTGATCTCTTTGAGCGCCAACTCGCCGCCCTTGTCGTACAGTTCCTTGAAGCGATAGAAACTGTCGCGCGAGTAGCCCATCACTTTGCAAGCCTCCGCAACACTGCCGAGCATGTCGGCCAGGTTCAGCAGACCCACTTTGTTCTTGATAATCTTTTGATCGGTGTTCACTGACATCTCCTTCTTGCGCGTGCCGCGCAGTTTATCAGAAAATGTCAGATCAAGTTGAGACTACTACACATCAGCGCAGAGAGCTCAGTCGAATCGCCCGGCAGTTCTCGCAGATGCGCAGTAAACTTATCCTGGTCTAAGACTCTCCCAGCAGTCTGATGCAGACGCCGCATGGCGCCTATGTCAGAAATATTTTTTCCATCCTCAAGATACCGTTGCAGTTGATCCACATGGGCCCGCGCACCGCAGGCTATCGCAGGAGGGGCAATCGCCTCCAATAATGCGTCAGGTTCATTACGTGGAGGGGCATTCTTAGGGTCGACCAGCTCAAGAACGTAGGACAAAGAATCCCACTGGACGTGCCCAGGAGAGGCCAAGACGCCCTCCTGGAGTAGTTCCAGAACGGTCGCCCTGCCGTCTTGACGCCAGGCAAGCTCATTGTCCTTATCTAATGCCTTTGCCCGAAGAAGAAGGTCAGCTCTCTCGTTATCTCGGCGCAGCCCAGCTAAGAATAAGCCAACCTCCCTCCAGAAGGGCCGTCGAATCATCTCCTCAAAAAACTCGTTAGCATCTACCGGGGCGCGCTGATTGATATAGGATGCAGCGAAATATTCTCGCACCGGCTGAACTTCGAATCCGTAACTGGTCTTTCCTCCCTCTCCTTTCAAGGCAACGATCAAACCAAGCCGATCCTCACCGAGCCGAAAGAGATCATTTGCGTCAATCGAAGCGTTTCGTTTCTCTTCGAGGAGCCAATCCCTAACGAAGGCAATTAACTCCGGTCGGCCAATACTGGCACTCCCGCCTGTATTTTCTGAATCTGCTGAACTGTGAATCTTGAACCCTATCAACTCGTGAAGCGCTTCGATCTCTCTTCTCATCGTGCGAAGCCGTGGCGTCTTTTCAACGTCCCGGTCGATGACAATCTTGAAGTAATCGCGATACAACTCGGCACGCTTATCGGGGAACGCTTCACCCGACATCCTGATAAAATGCAAGAGCACCGACAGCTGCATCGGATTTGTGGCTAGGGCCTTAACGTGAACCTCGTTGCGGCGCTTATCGAACGAGTGAGTAACGCGCTCTCGGTCTTCACTTTCGCGAATAACGAATGTGGTCCATTTCTGGACGTATTGCTTTACTTGCCCAGGATCCAGGGGCAGTATTCGAATGTTTGTGAAGCCGGGAAGTCTAGCGGCTTTCCCGGCAATTGCGGGAGGTCGTGTCGTCACAATCACCTTGGCGGTTGGGTCGAGACTCTCAACTCGATCGATGCATTCGGCTATTTTGGTCAAAACAGCGTCGATTGGATCGTCGCCGCCAACTTCGTCCAATCCATCAAGAATCAAAAGAATGGACTCGCCTTCGACCAACTTCTGCCAGTCTTCGACAGTGATTGTCGCTCCGCCAGCATCTTTTGACAGTGAGTGAACGATGAACTGCTCAATTGAGTCTCCGCCGTTGCTCATCCATTCTGCGAACAACCTCAGCTCAACTCTAAAAGGCAGTCTCGCCTTCTCGGGCAAATAGAAACTGTCGTAGTCTGCATACTTGTTTAGCAGCAGGGCACGATAGACCTGAGCCAACATTTGTGAGAGTGTCGACTTGCCCTGTCCCGGGCCCCCTTCCAGCAGAAACTTTCGAAACTTCGGTTTGCTCTCCTTTAAATTACCCTCCGACGTGAGGAGCGCCATGCAGTTGGTCGCGTTTCGGGAGCGCCAGGGTTGGAAGTCTTCCTCTGACAAGTCACCATCTAACACCGGAGCTTCTCGACGGCCAACGTATTCGCTGAATTCGTGCAACTCATCCCTCTGAATGTCCGTTGGCGCTCCTTTAAGATCTACAAAGAGATTCGTAAGCTTCTGTTCAAGGTCGACCTGACGAAATCTAACTGCTTCGTCTCGAGTAAGTTGAGTTTTAAAGGCCAACCGAAATGATCGAAGGATGCCGGTCGATGTGTCGCTAGCTATAGAAGCGATCCGAGGAATCGCTCTTCCAGCGAACAAATCCGGAAAACTAGTCCATATCTGCGGATATTGATCTAACCACGCGGTTAAATGCTCGTTCCACAGGACATCCGCGTATAGCTCGATGCCCTTAAGCAATTCCCTTCGTTTCTGGTCAATCTTGTCGACTGCATCCTTGCTAGCAGGAACGTTTGTGATCAAGAAAAAGCTGTTTATTCGTGCTTCTGACAATCGAGGAAGAATGTTCCGCGTCAGTTCGTCGCCGAAATCCGACACCACGGTCGCTCGCGATGCCTGAAGCGGGCCATCTAACGTTCTATGATGTTTTACTTGGAAAATCGCAGGACCGCTCAACTTCTGAGTTGTTCGGAGAAGTCTCGGCCCACTCTTTAGTTCGAAGACGCCACCCTCAGGTAACTCTGCATCCCGTCCACCGTCCGTGCCACGAAGTGGAAAAAGTCTAATCGGTTCACCGAATCTGGCAGTAAGGATCGCATTGACCAACCTCTGGAAACCAACCGGGTCCAACTGATTGTAGTGAAACTCAATCGACATGGTTCAGAGGTAAAGTCTAGCATCGCCCCTCTCGAGGGTATAGTCAGGGTTCGTGCCCGCCCGCGTTTTGGATCGCCGTGTCGAGCCGTCAGCGTTGGGGCATAGTCGGCATTGCATCGAAGTGCCTGGGCGGATCAGTACCGAGAAGTCCCGTTCGGTTCACTGATCTTGCAAATTCTCAGTTTCCATGGGTGTTTCACGTATAAATCGTAGAGACAAGCGCGGCGACAAGCCTAAAGCGGGTTCCCCTACTTCACCTGACTCAACTTCTTGAAGTACTCCGCTACCGCTTCCCGATACTTCTCCGCCGCCACTTCCGGCGAGCCGCTGCGCGCACCTTGCGCTTGCTGCTCACCCAGGCGTCTGCTAAGTTCCGCTTCCAGCCGTTCCAGACTCGCCACAGCGTCCTGTCCGATCGTCGCTTGCAGCACGCTCGGATCGGCATTCAAGTCTCGCAAATATCCAAGCGTCCCGCCAAAATAATTTCCAAGCGCTCTGTCTTGTCCGCTGATCTGTCCCCGCAGCGCCGAGAGCTGTCCAATCGCGTCTTGCAAATCGCGCCGATCGATCCCGCCCTCGCTGTAGCCTCGTGCAAGAGATCCTTCCGTTGTCCCTCCGCCCTGCAGTGGCCTGCGAACCAGACTGCTGCTGCGATCCTTGGCCTTGCGAACTCTGCCCTTGCGACCCGGGTTGCCGTTGCGCACCGCCTTGCTGTTGCGAGCCCTGTCCCTGCGAACCAGCTTGCTGCCCGCCCGCTTGCCCCGCGTTCTTCGCCTCCTGTGCCCGCTCGAGCATCTCGCGCAATTGCCTGACCTGCGCCAAGGCCTGCGCCGTCTTAGCGCTTTCGCCGTTCTGCCCCTTCTCCTGGTCCGCTGTCAACGCCTGCTGCGCGCCGTGCAGATCGCGGCTGAGCTGGTCCACTCCCGCGGTGACGTTGTCCTCCATCCCCAGGTTCCGGTCGCCATAACCTTCACGAATCCATTGCGCATTCTTTTGCATGCGCAGCGCCAGCTCCTTCTGTTCCGCGTCTGAAAGCGCTCGGCGAATCTTGTTGGCGGCATTCGGCGCAGTCGATTCCAGAGTCTGTTGTTGCTGCTCCATCCCGTGCTGCAGTTCTTCGAGTTGCCGCGCCAGCTTTTCTTTATCGGCCGCCAGCGCCTTCTCCTCTTCTGTCGCCCGGTATGTCGGGCGCAGCTCTTGCTGCCAGTTTCGCCGCCGGTACCCATAGCCGAAACGCGGATTGTCCGGATCGTTCATCTCCGGCATCTCGCCCGATTCGCCCAAAATGCTCGATAGCTCGTTCGTTCCGTTGGGTCCGGTCTGTTGCCGGTACATCTGCTTCATGCGGCTCGCTACATCGCGTTGCTGTTGCGCCAGTGAATCCGCCTGCTGCGTCAAATCCGAAAGCGAATTGCCGGCGCTCCGGTGCAAAGCCGCGCTGAGCTGCCTCTGCGCTTCCGCTAATTGGCCGGCCGCTCGCTGCTGTGCCGCCGCGTCGCCATTTCCCACCGCATTCCGCATCTCGTCTTCTGCTTGTTTGAGCGCCTCGCCCGCGTGACGCATGGCCTGCGTCATCTCGTTGTTTTGCTGGCTCCCCTGGCGGCCCTGTCTTCCGGACTGTGCCAACTCCGCTGGAAGACGCTGACCCGCTCTGCGATTGGCTCTGCGATTGACTCTGTTGCCCGTTCTGGCTGTTGCTCGCCAATTGTTCCATCTGCCGCCGCAGCTCTTCCGCTTCTCGCCGGAGCTGTTCTTCTTGCCATCGCTGTTCGGCCGGCTGTTGCTGGCTGTGCTGTTGCGCCAGTTCCTGCTGCCGCCGCGCCAGCATCTGCAAGCGCTCGAACGCCGCGTCGATCGCCTTCTGCTGCTGGTTCGCAGTCTCGTTCTGTTGTTGCCCGGTCTCGTATTGGTTCTTCGAAGTGTCCAGCTCCAGGTCGAACATGCGCGCCAGTTCGCGTTGGGCGCCGCTTCCCCCGCCGCCACCGCCCTGCTGCCCGAACGCCACTTGAATATCCCGGAAGATCGCTTCCGCCCGTAGCAGCGATTGCAGTGCCTTCTGCTCCGGAACCAGCGCCGCATGCCATTTTCCCGGTTGCAGTTGCCCCACCGCCTCGCCCATCTCCGACGACGCGAATGTCATCAGCTTCGAAAAATTCTCGAACTCCGGATTTGCCTGCGACAGTTCGCGGTTGCCCATTCGTTCAGCCAGCGTCTTCGCCTGCGCTCCCAGTTTGCCTTCCATGTCCGACAGGAAACGCGCCTGCTCTTGTATGCTCGATTTACTCTTGCTCTCGCCCCTTAGTTCGTTGAACGTGGCCGCGATAATCTGCTTCTGCCGCTCGGAGATGTTGTTGTCCCCCGGCCCTCCGCCCATTCCGCCCATTCCGCCGCCCGATTGCTGCGATTGGCTGAACTTATAATCAAATGCCTCGGCTTGCGCGAACAGGATGTCGCTGCGCGTGGTCTGGTTTGCGTCGCTTGCCGTCGCGTACATGCTGATTACGTCGCCCGGCGCCAGTTTGAAATTCTCCAGATACAGCGTCGTGTGACCCTGCTCGTCTTTTCCGCCCTTCGATTTGAAGCGCGCTACCTGCTCGTCGCCTCCATTCACCGAATAGTGCAGCTCGAGCGACTTCACGCCGAAATCGTCCTCCGCCTCCACCGCCACCGGAACCTCTTCAATCGGACTCACCCGCGGATCGTGTCCTGGCCGCGCAATGCGCACGCTCGGCGCTTCGTCCTTCTTCGCTTCGATGAAGTAATCGTCGCTGATGCGAATCGTTTCTCCTCCATCGATTGCCGCTACGTGATATGAGCCGTCCTTTGCGATCGGAATCTCTGCTTTTTTCCAGTTCCCGTCGCCATCTGCAAGCTCGATCTTCTGCCCGTTGTCGAGCACCAGTGCCCCATGCTCGAGCCGCCGGTCTGTCAACACGGAAACCTCCGCCCGGCTCCCTTGCACTGCCCGTATATCGCCGCCGGGATCTTGGCTCACGTCCGCCAGCCCTAATGCCGAGGGATAACGCAGCAATACCCGCAACCGCTTTACTGCCGGCAGATCTTTCACCGCGATTTTGAAGTGCTTCGATTGCGCGCTGTCCGCCTGAACGTAATACTCCACTGCATCCGATACTGCAGGAAAGACAAACTGGTACTTGTTGCTGTCGGCGCCCGGCTGCATCGCCGCTTCTTCCCATTTCGCGGAGCCGCCGTAGCGCGCATGCAGCAGCACGCGTCGCGCCGAGAACCCGATAAGCTGCGCCTGTATCGGTAGATCGGACTTCCGCCGGATCGTCTTATCGCCCGGTTGCACCAGTACTTCATAAAGCGGCCGCTGTTTCGCATGCGCTGAGCCTGTCCAGAGCAGGGAAGCGCCGTAACCCCAATATCCCGGACCCGCCGCAATCAGCCATAGCAAAATAGCCGCCGCCACCGCTCCCGCACCGCCCAGCGTCCACAACCAGCGCGCCGGTTTCACCTGATCGAGCGAATGCTCTTTCGCCACCCGCAGCGCGTCTTCCGCTACCAGTTCGGTAAACGGATTTGCCGGATCGGGATGCTCCGTCGCCGTCAAAAGCCGTTCTTCGAAGTCCGGAATCCTTTGCTCCGCGATCCGCGCTGCCCGCTTCCGCGTCAGCTTCCAGAGCGGAATCGCCAGCCCGAAAGAAACTGCGCACGCCACTGCCAGCAGCAGTAGAATGCGCAGCGGCAGTACGATGGACTGCGCGAACTGGAACCGATTGCAGATCGCAACCAGCAGCAGCGTAAGCCCGAGCGCCAGTCCCGCTACGCAAGCAATGCCTCTCGAAGCGGCAAAGAGGCGCAGGCGTTGCTCAACCTGCCGTACATATCCGTTGAGTTGTTCAAGCGCTGTCATATAGACTGCCTACCTCCGCTTCCATCCGAGCCGCGACCATAGAGCAGCGGTCTCTC
The DNA here is from genome assembly GCA_963799755.1 of Terriglobia bacterium. Taxonomy (GTDB): domain Bacteria; phylum Acidobacteriota; class Terriglobia; order Bryobacterales; family Bryobacteraceae; genus Bog-105. The sequence continues at coordinate 15,723 of CAWCYQ010000031.1, forward strand.
TCATCCACTCAACTCTTCCCGTCTGCCAATTCGCCCTTCGACAAATACCTGTTCGCGAACACCGACTCGAGCAAAGCCGCGACGAGCGCCAGAGCCAGGATGTACCGCCAGTATGTCCACGGCCGGATTTCCGTCTGCTGGCCGGGCATCTCGGCGCGCTTGCTCGTATCTCCAGTATTACGCCATAAATTGAGCGTCTCGTCCGGCATCGCGCGTAAATCCGATTCACGCCTGTCCGCATGTACTGCCATCAGCAGCCGCCGGCCGTCCGAGCGCCTGACTTCGTAAAATCCGCTCTGCACCAAGTCGAAGCTGAGCGCCCTGCTCGCCTCTCCTAATGACAGTTCGTGCCGTCCATCGGGACCGATCACGTCCGCCGATCCATCGTTCGATTTCTGTCGTAGCGTGATGGGCGTTCCTGCCACCACGCTTGAGGGGCTATCCTCTGCCCCCGCCAGATAACGGCCCGTCTGCACAACGAATGGCACAAACGAAGAGTGCAGTGCAAAATCGTTGGTCGAATTATCGAACGTCGAAGCGAAAATCAGCTTGCGTCCCTCACCCGAGCGCTCCTCGACCAGCAGCGGCGAGCCGTCCGCGAATTTTGCCAGCACTCGCGCGTCCGGTTTCGGCAAAAATCTCGCCGTCTCTGAGAACTGCACGTTCTCGAACTCCCCGGCCGCGCTCAGCGCCGGATGTCCCCGGTCCACATATCCTGCCGGTTGCCGCTCTCTCTGCTCGGTGAAGGACTCCTTCGAGAGTGGAATCGTGCCCGTGCTCGCCGTGTTCGGGCCAACCGCGATCAGCACTGCGCCGCCCTTGCCCACATAAGCGCACAGCGCATCTGCCAATCTCTGGTCGAGTTCCCCTGGATCGCTCAACACCACAAAGGCAAAGTGCGAAAAATCTTGATCGGCCGCGTTCACCGTTGCCAAAGCCTGCACGGTGAGGCTTCCCTGCGTTCCCGATTCGAGCGCCGTCTTGTAATAGAGACTCCCGCCCGCCGCTCGTCCCCCCGCATACAGAAATAGAACCTTCCGCGCATCCTGACGCTCTATCGAGAAAGGAAACGCATCGTCCTCCGGCAAACTGTCGCGAGTCTCGATCCGCACTTCGCCCCGATGCGCTCCGTAGGGCACCTGGAAACCGGTAAACTCCACCTGGGCCCGTCCGTTTGCCGCAAGGCCGACGTCTTTCGTCGCCAGCGTCTTCCCATCGAGCACGAGAGAAACTCGTTTCGTGTCGGCTGTTGTGTCCCATCCGGCAATCGTCGCCGCAAGCCGCGTCTGCTCGTTTCCATTTGCGATTGCGGGCGCAACTACGTTCTCCACTGCCCAGTTCGGGCGATTCCGCTCTCCCACTCGATGCAGATCCAGACTGATGTAGGGCCCGGTTTGGAGATCATGGAAATCGGCCGGCATCGAGCTCTCTTGCATATCGCTAATAAAATGCACGTCCAGGTGCATTCCGCTCGTCTGCTCCATCGACCGCAGCGCCCGCGCAAATTCTCCGAACGAGCTGGCGCGGTCGGTTGGCTCGATCGCGTCCACCGCCGCCTTCAAACTCGCGCCCGGCAATCCCGGTTGCGTGAGCGCCTCTACGTGCGCATCCACCCCGACCACCTGCGAGAGCGTCTGCCGCGGCAGCGCGTCGATTATTTTTCGCGCCTCCGCTTTTGCCTTCTGCATCCGGTCCCCGTAACGCATGCTGAACGAACGGTCCACCGCAACCACCGCCAGGGTTCGCCGGTTGGCAACCGTCGAGGTGCGGTTTACAAATGGTTGGGCGAAGGCGAATGCCAGCAGCAGCAGCAGCGCCAGCCGCATCGCCAATAGCGCCAGATAACGCAGGCGCCTGTGCTTGACCGAACTCTGTATCCGCCGCTCAAAGAACATAAGCGAGCTGAATGGCTGCGGCGTTCGCTTGTATTGCCGCAGCAGGTGCAGCCACAGCGGCAAACCCACCGCCAGCGCGCCGATCAAAAACCAGGGCGAAAGGAAACCCACTTAGATCCTCTCCCGCCTTACGGAAAAATATTCCCGCAGCGCGCTATCCAAAGGTCGGTCGGTTCGCAGCAAAAAGTAATCGAGGCCGGCCGCCTGCGCTCGCGCCCGCAAATCCTTGATGTGTTCCGCCATCCTCGAGCGGTATTCCGTCCGCGCATACTCGGGCGATGTCTCGAGAGCTTCCTCGGTCTCCATATCCACCAGCAGCGCCGCATCCCCAATGGCAGGCTCCATCTCTTCGCGATCCAGCACATGAAACAGAATCACTTCGTTTCCCCGAAAGCGCAGCGGCTCGAGCATCTCGATGATTGCTTCCGGCTTGTCGAAAAAATCGGAGATGACGACCGTCAATCCGCGCCGCTTCAAAAAAGCCTGCAATTCGAACAGAGGCTTCTGGAAATTCGTACGCTTCCCGAGCTTCGCGTTATCTATTCCATGCAGCAGCCGCATCAGTTGGCCTTGCTTCGCTGAGGGCGGAATGAAGCTTTCCAGCTCCTCGTGAAAAACAATCAACCCTCCGCTGTCTCTCTGCAGATGCGCCAGGTAGACGATCGCCGATGCCAGAAACTTCGCATACTGGAATTTCTTCACCGGCCCCGAACCGAAGCCCATGCTGGCGCTCGCGTCCAGCAGAACATGAACGGCTGTGTTCGTCTCTCCGCGATACCTCTTGAGATACGCCCGCTCCGTGCGCGCAAAGACGTTCCAATCGACGTGCCGCAGATCGTCCCCCGGCGTGTAGGCCCGGTACTCCGCGAACTCTTGGCTGAATCCGAAATCCGGCGAGCGGTGCAGCCCCGCCACAAATCCGTCCACCACCGTCTTTGCGACAAGCGCCATGCTGGATACTTCCGCCAGCACGGCCGGATCAAGAAAGCGATTCTGTGGAGTGGTAAGAGTCGCCATCACTCACGCGGCGCTCTCTTCCATTCGAGTAGTTGCCGCAGCAATTCATCTGATGTCAACCGCTCCGATTCGGCATGGAAATTCAGCAGCACCCGGTGCCGCAGAATCGGAATTGCCAGCGCCCGTACATCGTCGTACGAAACATGAAAGCGCCCGTGCATCAATGCGCGAACTTTGCCCGCCAGCACCAGAAACTGCGCCGCCCTCACACTGGCGCCGAAATTCACATACTTCCTGATAAAGTCAGGACCATCTCCGCCGCCCACCGGCCGCGTGCTTCGCACCAGCTCCACTGCATACCGCCCCACCGATTCCGCCACCGGTGTCATCCGCACGAGTTGCTGAAAGCCGAGAACTTCTTCTCCGTTCGTCACCGTCTCTGCCGCCGGGACCTGCGTGGTCGTAGTCAAATCGATCACCTTCAGTTCGTCCTCTGTCGTCAGGTAATCCAGCACCGTATTGAACAGGAAACGGTCGAGCTGCGCCTCTGGCAGCGGATAGGTCCCCTCCAGTTCAATCGGATTTTGCGTAGCCAGAACAATGAAAGGCGCGTGGATTCGATACTGGTTTCCGCGCACTGTGCAGGAGAGCTCCTGCATTGCTTCGAGCAGCGCCGATTGTGTCTTTGGCGGAGTTCGGTTGATCTCGTCCGCCAGCAGCACATTCGAAAATATCGGTCCCGCTACAAACCTCCAGTTGCGCTGGCCCGTGGTCGAATCTTCTTCAATGATGTCCGTCCCGGTGATGTCCGAAGGCATTAAATCCGGCGTGAACTGGATGCGGTTGAACTTGAGCCCCAGCGTCTGCGCGAGTGTCCGTACCAGCAGCGTCTTGGCAGTCCCAGGCAGTCCGGTCAGGAGGCAGTGACCGCCTACGAAGAGCGAGATCAGAACGTGCTCGATCACCTCATCCTGCCCGATGATGACTTTGTGAACCTCCTTGCGAATCGCGTTCTGAATCTCGATAAACCGTTGGACCCGTCCCCGCAATTCCTGAGAATCGCTGATCAACGTCGGTGACACCGGGCGAAGTTATGGACATATTCATCTCGATAGTTGAAGAAGAAGTTGCTGGGCCGGTTTATAATCCGGCGCGGCTTCGAGCGCCAGAATCACCTGATCCTTGGCTTCGCTCAATCGGTGCGCCGCATTCAACGCCTGCGCCAGTTCGTAGTGGGTTTCCGCCGCATCTGCCGGTTTGAGCGCCAGAGTTGCTTGGCTTTCGCGAACTGCCAGGTTCACGTCGCCGGATTGGAGCGCCAGCTTAGCCAGCATCCTGTGCGTCTCCTCGTCTTCCGGGTAAATGTAGGTCAGCTTCGTGAGCGTCAGCTTCGCTTGCTCGACATTTCCGGCGTTGCTCTCCAGCCTGGCGAGCGTCTTCATGGTTTCTATGTTCGTCCCGCCGTGGTCGCGATACTCCTGCATCTCTTCCATCGCTTTCGGGCTTTCGTTCTTGCCTTTGTAGACTTGCGCCTCTACTTCGTATGCGCTGCCGTCTCCCACGTAGTCCGGGTACCAGCTTCTTTACCGCTGCCGCTTCCCGTAGAGCATCGTCTGGCTTTCCAGCCTTCATGTCGGCATTCGCCAGTTCCATGCCGTGCTTCCATTCATCGAAGTGATGCACCGCAGTTCCGGTCTGCCCATCGAGCCACGCGCCGAACTCTTTATCGAACGCTTCCGGCTTTTCATGCAGATTCTCCTCGATTGCTTCGGCCGTCGTCTTTCGTTCCGCGTACGAATGAATCATGCCCAGAATGGTGTCGTCTCCCCATTTCTGCGCGATGTAATCGCAGATCTTGCCTGCTTCGTAATACGACACCAGCACCTGCCCCGGAAACTGCGGCCGCACAAAACCCCGATCGAGGTCCAGCACCGGCAGTAACTGCTTCTTCTGCAAAGCCATCACAATGTCTGGCGTCAACCGGCTTCCCCAGTCCGGCGCGGCTGCGCCTTCTTCATGTACCGCCAGCCCTTCGGTGAACCAGCGCGGCACTAAGTGATGAGTTGCTGTCAGCACATAGACGTGGCTCAGCTCATGCCACATCGTGCTGCCCCAGTTAAATTCACCCGGCGGTCTCGCCGATGGGCTGTCCATCGTCACTACCAGTCCAAACGTCACGCCCAGTAGCCCGCCTTGCCCCGGCAATCCGAGCGTGCGCACGGCGAAGTCATCGTGATTCGGATACACCTCGACCCGCACCGGCCCCGGCAGCTTCATCTTGTATTTGCGCTGGTAGGTTGCGATCGCCCGCTGCAGCTCCGGTTCGATGTAAGGCCGCAGCAGCGGAGCCTCTTTCTTACTCAGTAACAGCTCCGTGTTCGCTGTCTTGAAGGTTTGATAATCCTTTAGGCTGTCGATCAGCCGCAGCGAATTGACCGTCTCGGGACTCCTGTAGTGGGCTACATAGCACCTCTCCAGTTGCTCTCGTGCCTCGTCCTCCTGGCCAAGGCGCATGAGATTGACGCCCAGCTCAGATCGCGCTTGCCACAGATTCTCGTCGAGCGCGATTGCCTTTCGGTCGAAGGCGATCGCATCTTCGTATCGGTAGTTGATCTCGAGAAAATGTGCACCCGTCGCGTATGCCTGTCCGTAGTGCGGATTGATCTTGAGAATCCGCTCCATCCACTCCGATTGCGGCTTGTCGTCCAGCCAGTCGATCGAGGCTAGGACGGCCATACCGTCCAGCGCCTCGTTCGAGAGGTTCAAAGCCGCCTGCGCCTCGTCCGTCGCAGCCTTCCGATTCCCGTCTTCTAGCGCCAAAAACGCCAATAATTCGTGCGCTTCTGCCAGTTTTGGGTCATATTTCAGTGCTTCTCGCGCCAGATCGATGGCTCGCTTGTCGTAGCGTTCCGCGAACACACGCGCCATTCCCAAATAAGCCGGAGCATAATTCGGATTGGTTTCAATAGCTTCCGCGAATAGCTTTGCTGCGTCGCTCGGCTGGTAATGTTCGAGGAACATTCGGCCCCATTCGCTTTTTACCTCCGCTCCCGGCCTTTTTTTATAAGCGGTAATAAACCCCTCATTCGCAGCATCAAACTGGCCCAAACCGAAGTATCCTTCCGCGCTCAGAAACGGATCAGGATCGCGCGCCAGCTCGCCGAAACAAGCCGCTGCCTGAGTCTGCTGCCCGTGATGCTGTAACGTCCTGCACTTCTCGACAGCCGGGTCGGCGTCCAGCAGGGAAACAGCGCAAGCTATACAAAGCAGAGCACGTTTCATCGATCGATCTCCGCTTGCGTGCGCGCCAGTTCGAGCAGCAAAGCCGTTAGTTCCTGCTTATATTCGTCGGGCGCCATGGCAGCCTTCTGGTATTTCAGCTTGTCGATCTGCGCCTCCAGTTCTTCTTTTTTTGACACCAGCTTTTGCTTTTCCGGTGCAATGGTTTTTACCGTTTCGCCCGCCGGCAGCAGGATGGCGAACCGCGCCGCCAGCAGCCCTTGTCCGTTTTCCGCTCCCGGGTCACGCGCCGCATTCACCGATCCCCGTATCCGTCAGCGTCGGATGCTCGGTTGCCAGCAGCTTTTCCGATTCGAAGTAAGCCACTGTCTTTTGTGCTGTATAGCGGTAAACCTCTAGCGTTGAAAGAGTTCCGTTCTTGTCCGTATCCGCCGCCGGATCATGCAGTCGCATCGATCCAATACCGCGGAAAGACGGTGGCATTCTTCTCACCGCCCGATTTCGTCGCCGTAATTAGTATCCGGTCTTTGCGCGCCAAGGCGGGTATGGACGCGCCGCTACAACTCGTCATATTTACTACCAGTTGCCGGTTGGCCGGGATACGATTCAGCAGCGCCGCCAGTTCACTCGCCGAGATATCCGGACCAGGCAAGTTGAATTTGTAGTCCGTGCCATCGAATGTGCCGTGCCCTATCAAGAAGATGGCGAACTCGTCTTCAGGCTTGATCTCGCCTGCCAAACGCGACAAAGCCTGTTGCACCGCCGCGCGGGTCGCCGAGGTTCCGGCTAGTGTCGTGACGCGGGCATCCGGGCCATTCTTTTCGAGCTCGTGCTGCAGCTCGGAGGCCCACTTGACGAATTGGGAATCATAGTCCGGCTCGCCACCGAGTCCGGCGATAGTAACGTAATAAGTCGCAGCGTGTCCCGTCAGAGCCGCTACAATCAGCAAAAGAATAGCTCTCAAACGACACCCCACCTGCGCCGGAGAAGCCATTCTGCTGACCGCAATGTCAAAAGCAGCAGAAACACCACCGGCATATTCCACAGATCCTTCATCTCGCGCGACGTGATACCCGCGTCCGAATACGAAATCTCGTCGGCCAACCTGCTCGCATTCTTAGGCGTGTAGTAGCGCCCACCTGTCTCCGCGGCCAACTTCTCCAGAAGGTCGCGGTTCTGTTCGCGATGGAAATTCTCCGCAACGCCATCTTCCCGGCGGAACGGCAACACGTCTGTTCCTAGCTTTTCGTTACCTCGCTGCGCTGTCACTTCAGCCACATAGGAGCCTTGCAGGGCGGCGTTCCACTCTGCGGAGTAGACGCCTTGCGTCATGGGCTCGGGCCTTAAAGTCACGGTCTGCGACGATCCATCAGGCTGTATGACGCGCGCGCTTACCTCCGCGTCACCCACGGGCAGATAATTCTTGTCTCGTACTTCGGCGCGCAATTCCAGCCGGCCGTCATCCGCCAGATTCGAATTCGTTGTCGAAGCTGTGACAGGTGACGGGCTCGCACCCGTAGTCCAGCGCAGCAATTGTTTCCAGAAAGTGGCTTGGCTGGTATCAGAGGCCGGCTGTTGCATACGCCAGCGCCAGGTTCCTGCTGTCGCTAAAACGGCGGTGCGCCCACGCCCGTAGTTCTCGGTTGCCAACAAAGGAATACGCTTGCCGCCCGCGTTCACATTCGCCAAAACCACCGCACCCGGCTTGGGTGTGCCGGGATCCTGGTAGTTAGCCAGATAGGGCAGAACCTCCCAGTGCTCCGCACTCTTCTCTGGATCCTCTTCGATCCGGCAGATCGGGCTTTGCTTCCCGGCATCCGTTAGTTCCGCCGCGACAAAATCGCGCCGAAAGGTGTTCTTCCGTTGGGGCAGGTTCACGGGCAGCAATTCCGTAAACGGCGCAACGTTGTATCCGCCATCGGAGAGCGCCCATCTTCCGCCAAGAAACAGCAGGCCGCCGCCGCGCCGATCGACGAAATCCTTGATCATCTGCTGCTGCACGGGCGTAAAGAACGCCGATTCCACGCTTCCCAGAATCAATCCCTGGTATTCGAACAGGTCTTCCGGTTTAGTCGGAAACCCGTTCGCCAGCTCACCGGCATGCGGTACTTGCGTATAGATCTTGTTTTGCGTCGTTCGCAGCATCGAGGCGATCTCCAGCGCCGGATCGTCCTCCGCCGCTCGCCGGATGAACTTGAACTCCCATCGCGGCTCTCCCTCCACATAGAGAATCCGCCGTTTGGTATTGTCCACGGACAGGATACGCGTGATCCGATTATTCTCCTGGTTCGTCTCTCCGGGTAAAGGATCGAGCCTCACATCCACGTTCTCGACGCCTGATTTCCCCGCGTTGAACTCGATAGTCTCCACTTGCTCGGGCGCGTTGCGTAGCGTGATCTCGCGGTTGGAGAGCACGGTGCCCCCGGCGGTCAACACTAATCTGGCCCGCTTGCCTCCGAATCCGTTCTGACGCAGCGTCACCTGCGCTTGGAGCCGCGAACTCGGGAGCGCCTTCGAAGGTAACGCGACGTCCTCGATTTCAACGTCGTTTTCAATCGTCTCCTTGCCAAAACCAATGGTGTTTACCGGTAGCCGGCGCAGCCGGAGCGCAGACAAGGTTTCCGCATCGATGCCGCCGGCATTATCCGCGCCATCGCTCAGCAGGACCACCGATCCTATCGGCAAGGTCGCTGCCTCATCTGCTAAATCGCGAAGGCCTCGGCCGATCTGGGTGGAAGCCTCATTCGCGCGCAGCTCATCAACTCGTTGTATACGCTGCACACTGCCGCCCAACCTGTAAAGCCGTACTTGAAATCGGCTGCTCAAAGTCTTGAGCAGCTTTTGATTGAGGAGATCGACAGCTTGTTTCTCGCGCGTCTCAGCAGTATCGGCAAGCGCCATGCTGCGGCTATCATCCACCACTACGGCGACAACATTCTGCTGCGGCTTTCAGTGCCGTAACGCTTACCGCCGGTTCCCAAAGCAGTAGAAGCAAAACCGCCAGCATGGCCCACTGGAGCAGGCCGATGACGATAGTGCGTCCACGACGGAATTCCGGCAGGATTCGATGCCGCCGGCGCAGCCATTATTCCAAATAAGAAAAGCGCGCAGGCCACAATCGCGCCATAGAGCGCCCATCTGGGCCAAGTACCGAGAAGCACAAAGGTTCCTCTCGAAAACACACTAGCCGGGTATTTGAAGAGGAACTCAAACATGCGCTCTCCCGGGAATTCCAAATGCGCGAGGGCTCAGACTGGCGCCAGAATAGCATGCCTAATGTCAGGCATATCTCTTAACGACGGAAGGCAGCTCGCACCGCGTTACCGGACTTTAGTCCTTGGGCAGAACCCAAGCCATCAGGTCCCCGCCGACCGGCACCAGCAGATATTGCCTGCTATCTAACTCAAACGTGGAAGGTGCAGATGACATTCCAGCTCCGAGATTGACGTGCCAGATCGTCTTTCCCGATGCTGGATCGAGTGCCAGCAGGTTTTCCGAGTTGTCTCCCGTGAAAAGCAGGTTTCCCGCCGTCGAGAGCATGCCTGTACTGCCTTCCCCTGAACCGATTTCGTGCTGCCATCGTATAGCGCCGGTCTTATGATCGAGCGCCACCAGTACCGAATTCGCCCACAGATTCCGGTCCCGTCCGGCCCATCCCTCCGGCTTGCCCTCGGCCGTCATGTAGAAGATGCTCCAGACACGGCGAGCGCTCACATAGAAAAGGCCCGTCGCCGGATTGAACGAGGGCGCGAGCCAATTTGTTGCTCCATCCGATCCCGGTGATACCAAAGTTCCGTCGGGCTTGGGTTCTTTCTCGGGGTTCGGGATGGGTTCTCCTCGTGAATCGATCCCTTTCGCCCAGTTCGTCTTCACGAAGGGCGCAGTTACTACATGCTCGCCGGTCGTTCGATCCAGCACGAAAAAGTATCCGTTGCGGCTTGCCTGCGCCAGCAGTTTGCGGTGGACGCCGTTGTATTCGTCATCCAGCAGCACCGGCGTTTCTACCGCGTCCCAATCGTGCGTATCGTGCGGCGATGCCTGAAAGTGCCAGTTCAATTTGCCGGTGTCCGGATTCAGCGACACGATTGAGCACGTATAAAGGTTGTCGCCTTTGCGAATGTCTCCGTTCAAGACCGGATTGGGATTGCCAATGCCCCAGTACACCTGGTTCAACTGAGGGTCGTAAGTACCGGTCATCCAGGTCATACCCCCGCCGTGCGCGATGGCATCTGTTCCGTGAGGCCACGTGTCCGCACCCGGTTCACCGATTCTTGGTTCCGTGTTCCATTTCCACTCCACCTTGCCGTTCTCCGGATTCACGGATTCAAGGAAGCCTGGTATGTCGGTTACGTCGCCCGAAACTCCGACCAGAACGTGGTTACGAATAATCAGCGGGGCGTTTGTCGCAAAATACCCAAGCTTTGGGTCCGCTAATTCGATATTCCATCTGACGCTGCCATCCTTCGCATTCAAGGAAATAAGATGACAATCGGGCGTCTCGAAGAACAGCCAGTCTCCATACATCCCGACGCCCCGATTGCCGATATGATCTCCCACGGATTCGCGAAGATAATGCCAGATGATTCGGCCTGTCCGTGCGTCCGCGGCCCAGACGTTATCGGGCGTCGTGAAATAGAGGCGTCCATTCACCTCGAGAGCCATCGACTTAATTCCGACCGAGCGTGCCCGAAGAACCCAGGCGAGAGTCAGACGGTGTACATTGCTTTGATTGATCTGGTCTAGTTTGCTGTAACGCTGTCCAGTGTAGTCGCCGTTGAAAGTGGGCCAGTCCTGTCCCAGAGACTTTTCGATATCCTGCTGCTTTAATCCTAGATCGGCGGAAAACGCTAGGCGCGAAAGAACCCAGCAGCAAAGCTGCCGAAACAAGGCATTTCATCTACTTCAACGTCTCCAGGTAAGCAAAAAGGTTGTGTATGTCGGCGTCCGTGTACTTGTTCATCAGTTCGCGGTGAGCTTCGAGCGGATCTTTGATCTCCACTTTAACCTCGCTCCTTGGCCAGGAGTAATACCACCCATCCTGAGCTGTAATGCCAATGTTGAACTCATCCTCGTGTACTACCGGCCCTTGGTATTTTTCTCCGTCTCCGAGCGTCACGGTTGCCGTTTTCTTTACGTGCGAATCAGATGGGTAAACCATCTCTTGTTGCAGATCCACCGGAGAGAGCCGCTTCGCCACGCCCGCCAGATCTCCAGTCACGGAATGGCAAGTTGTGCAGCCTCCAGCCCCGTCGAAGAACGCTTTGCCTTCCTCTTTATTTCCTGTCAGCAACTTGGCTACGGGATAATCGCCCGGCACACTGGCGCTACGCAACGCCGCATCCGCCTGGTGATGAAGAAACGCGACGATGCTTGCTACTTGATCATCCTTCAGCGTAGCGAAGCTTGGCATACCTTTATCAGGTCGCCCATTCCGGATGACCGGGCCCAAGGCGTTTCCATTCTCGTCCCGCAATGTGACGGGCGAGCGAATGAGATCCGGTGCCCGCGAGCCGGTCGCATCCGGGCCGTGACAGAACCCACAGGTCGATTGAAAGAGCGCCCGGCCGCGAGTCACCTCTGCCGTATCTTCTGTCGGCAGTTGCCGGCGTCTCGCAACGGGGTGATGAGCCTGCTGGGCGTAAGCGGGTATCGTTACACAGAATGCCGCAAACAAGTAGGACAGCGTGCGAATTTGCATAATATCGGCCAGCTAATGCAGCATCGGGAACAGCTGGCGAATTCGTGCTTCACTCGGTTGTGCACCATACTCGCAAATCTCGAAAGCCTCGTAATATTTTGTAGAGTTCCCTTTTCCCGCACCGTACCACTTCACCAGAGATGCGCGGGCATCCGTGCCGGGCTCATGGATCCAGGTCCGCTTGAGCCAATCTTTGCGCTCCGTCGACCCTTTAGGTACTTCATCCAACTTGCCGTCCACCCAGGGAAGCCACTCGTAGAATTGTGAGACGTGCGCGTCGAGCGCGTCTACCTTTTGGTCTATGACGTCGTCGATCGCGACTGCGATATCAGGCCGAAATGGATTCGGCCGTTGAAAACGATCTTCGTAATACAGAAACACTGGATTCTTCCGTAATGGCGGGACCTCCGGTGTGACGCTCGGCACCACGACCATGTAAGCAGCATCCTGAACTAGAACACCTGTATAGCGATGATCAGGATGATAGTCATTCGGGCGCGGGCTCAGTACAATGTCAGCTTTCCAGGAGCGGATTTCCCGGATGATTTGCTCGCGCACGTCAAGCGTCGGAAGAAGCTGCCCATCGTGATTGTCCAAAACGTCATACTGAATCCCGAGCCTCCGCCCAGATTCCTTCGCTTCGGCGAGTCTCCGCCGCGCCAGTTCGGCGCCTCGCATTGTCTGGTGTCCAGCGTCGCCGTTGGTCACGGAGACAAACTTAACAGCGGCGCCCATCTTCTCAAAAAGTGCGGCAGTACCTGCTGCCCGGATGTCGCAGTCATCGGGATGCGCACCAAATGCAATGACGCGGATTTGGTCGCCTTGTGCCAGCAGGGTTGTCGCAGCAGTCATCAGTAGAACTAATATTTTCATTTTCGGCCTTGGGTCTTCGGGATCTTTGCCGTAGAGAGGGAAACGGTTATGGAAACCATGATGTTGAGTTTATCTGCTCTGAATACGTCACCTGTGGAGGCCTAGGCGACCACTCTGGTGCGAGTATACTAACGGCTGGCGTGCGGGGCGTACTTATCTGCTCCGCTAAATAAGGAAAGAAATGTTTAAGCGAGCAACTCAGAGGTTTCTTGGACTCAGCCTGGCTGTATTTCTGTTTGCCCTTCTCGTGCAGGCGCAGGATCACAGCGCTCTGATCGGCAAGTGGAACATGACATCGGAGTCCGACAACGGTTCTGTCGAATGGACCCTCATTATCAAAGACGACGCAGGCAAGTTAACGGGTTCGCTGGCAACCGACGGCCCTGAGACTCCTGCCAAGAATTTTACCTTTACAGATGGAGTCGTGAAATTTGTTGCCCCCTACCAGGGGGAAGACTATGACATCGAGTTGAAGCTGCAGACCGAAAAGCTCGTCGGAAGTTGGAGTGGGGGCGGCAACGATGGGAAAACTACGGGCACCAAAGCCAAGTCCTGATCGCGCGACCGCGCGATAGTAGAGTCTGATGCACCCGCTGCTCTTCCATAGTGGATATGAACCACCATCTCGACCAACATTTAGCTGTTGCCTCGTTGATCGATCAGACTCTTCTAAAACCGGAGGCGACGGCCAGTGATATAGCTCGGCTATGCGCGGAGTCCCGGCAGCACGCCTTTGCGGCCGTATGCGTGAATCCGTGCTGGGTTCGTTTTGCTTCCGGGGAGTTTGCCGGTTCGCGTGTTAAGATTTGCACCGTAACGGGCTTTCCGCTGGGCGCGAATGAAACGGAAACAAAGCTTTTCGAAGCGGATCTCGCGCTGTCGCAAGGAGCTGCCGAACTGGACATTGTTCAGAACATAGGCGCTCTCCGCTCCGGCGACACTCGCCTGGTACATGACGAAATCGAAAAGCTTGCACATCTCGCGCATAGCGGTAACGCGTTGCTCAAAGTGATTCTCGAGACCTGCCTTTTAAGTGACCAGGAAAAGCGTGAAGCATGCCGTCTCGCGCTGGAAGCCGGTGCGGACTTCGTGAAAACTTCGACTGGATTTTCTTCTCGCGGAGCAACCAGGGACGACATCGTTCTGATGCGTCAGGAAGTCGGAAGCGCTCTAGGCGTAAAGGCTTCTGGAGGAATTCGCTCGCTCGCCACTCTGCGTGAGATGGTCCAGGCTGGTGCGAATCGCATTGGGACCAGTTCCGGCGTTCAGATTTTGGGCGAACTGGACCGCGAAACAGCAGCCGGCAAAACGCGAACGGAGGAGCCGCTCACGGAGACTGGCTTTGCGAGCTACTAGATGCCTCCACCGCAAAAAGAACAACAAGTACGATTCCGCGAACGCGCGGAGCTTCTCGATTTTCTGCTGGAAGTCAGCACCGTCACGGCCGAAACACTCGACCTCGATCGTCTTCTGTCGAACGTCGCGGAAATTGTAAAAGACGTCATTCCGCACGAGCTTTTCGCGATACTTCTCTACAACGAGCGTAGCCGGTCACTCCGCATGCGCTATTCGATTGGCCATCGCGACGAGATCGCAAAAAATTTGAACATTAGACTCGGCGAAGGTATCACAGGCACTACCGCAAGCACCCGGCAGCCTATCCTTTTGCCCGACGTTAGAAAAGATCCGCGCTACCTGAACGCTCTAGATGCAGTTCGCGCGGAGCTTACGGTTCCCATGCTGGTGCGCGGCAAGCTGGTTGGTGTGATTGACCTCCAATCCACGCGCCTGAACGCTTTTTCCGAGCACGACCGCGCCTTACTTAGCCTCATCGCCTCCCGCGTCGGTACCGCCATTGACAATGCACGCCTCTACCGCCGGGTCGAACGTCAAAATCGGATGTTACGCGTTCTGGCGCACCTCTCGCAGGAATTTAGTTCCATTCTTGACCTCGATGAGCTGCTCACGAAAATCGCATCGACCGTGCACGCTCTGATCACCTTCGATGCTTTTAGCATTTTTCTGGTAGACACCGAACGCAACCTTCTACGCTGCCGGTTCAGCCAGCGCTACGACGAGAGAACCACGACCGACAACATTGAAATCGGCAAAGGCATTACGGGTTCGGCCGTACAGACACGCAGCGTGATCCGCGTACCCGACGTCACTCAGGACGCGCGCTACATTGCAAGTCATCCCGACGTGCGCTCGGAGGTTGCTATGCCTCTCGTGCTGCATGATCGGGTCATCGGCGTTCTCGATCTGGAGAGCACTCGTCTGAGTTTTTTCACCGACGATCATGTTCGGGCCCTCAGCCTGCTCGCGCCTCAGATTGCCACGTCGGTTGAAAACGCCAGATTATACGAAGAACTCCTGCAGCGCGAGCATCGTCTCGATCAAGACATGCAGGCTGCTTTCAAACTGCAGTCGGTTCTCATTCCTAGGACTGTTTCCGATGTTATCGGCGTGGAGGTCGGCGTAAAAACCAGGCCTGCTCGCGCGATCAGTGGCGATCTGTACGATTTTTTCGAACACAAGGACGACTACACGCTGATAGCCTTCGGCGATGTGAGCGGTAAAGGAGCTGCCGCTGCTCTGTACGGAGCCCTTATCTCCGGTCTGTTGCGCACACTCGCTCGTCGGCGCAGGACTCCGTCCGAGCTGATGAAGCTGCTTAATGAAGCATTGCTCGAGCGCAAGGTCGATGCGCAGTATGCCACGCTCTCTCTGATTCTGTGGGACGCCCGAGCTCAACGGTTTAGCGTTGCGAATGCCGGTACTCTTCCGCCGCTTCTCTTCCGCGCTGGGGAAGCCATCAGTTCACGCGTGGCGGGCGTCCCCATCGGGCTGCTAGAAGATCAGGAATACGATCAGGTGGACATCGAGACCAAATCCGGCGATTTGCTCTTGCTGGCTTCCGACGGAATCGAAGATCAACTTGGCAACGAGGCAGGCATTCTCAGCGATGAGCAGGTGATTTCCGTAGAGTTGGAGTCGTACGGCAGAGAACGGCTCGAACGCCTGGTACTCTCGAATTTTAGGCTGGCGCCTCAGGAAATCGTCGACCGCATCTTTGACGACATCGATCTGTTTCGCGGCAGCACTTCGCTGACCGACGACCAAACTGTAATCGCGCTCCGGGTGCTCTGACCTCAGGAAATGAACGATACTGTATCGAGTGCATGGGTCTATCGGCAAGGAACGTTGTTCTGTGAGCAAGCGGATGTCGCTCGCGCCGTGTCTTCACATGGAACACCAGCTTATCTTTACTCGAAAAGCACGATTGTCAAAAATCTTCGGGCGTATCGCGATGCTCTGGCCGACGTACCACACCGTATCTGTTATTCGGTAAAGGCAAACTCGAACATCGCCATCCTGGACCTCCTCGCGCGCGAGGGCGCTGGGTTCGATATCGTTTCGGGCGGTGAACTGTATCGCGTGTTGGCCGCTGGAGCTGATCCGGCTTCCGTTGTTTTTTCCGGTGTCGGCAAGACCCCCGCCGAGATCCGCTTTGCTCTCGAGAAGGGTATTCACAGTTTCAACTGCGAATCGGACGCCGAAATCGGACAGATTTCGCGCGCCGCGGTCGCGCTCAACCGCATCGCCTCAATTGCCATTCGGGTGAACCCGGACGTGGATGCCGTTACTCATCCGTACATTTCTACGGGGCTCCGGGAACACAAATTCGGCGTGGATATCAACGCCGCCGAAGACCTCTATCGCCGCGCTGCCGTATTGCCTGGCATCTTGGCCGAGGGCGTGAGCTGCCATATCGGCTCGCAGTTACTGGCGGATGATCCCTTGCTCGAGGCAGCGGGCAAAGTGCTCGCACTTCTCTCGCGCCTTCGTGACCAGGGTCATCCGATTAAGAACCTCGACCTCGGAGGCGGTCTCGGCGTAGCTTACCGCCCAGAAGAACAAAGCCCAGACGTGCATGCTCTCATTGAAAAGCTGAAGATCCGTATTCGTGGTCTCGATCTCACCCTCACTCTGGAGCCAGGCCGGTCTGTGGTCGCCGAAGCGGGTGTCTTGCTTACCCGCGTGCTGCTGGTCAAGCAGAATGGACGGAAGAAATTTGTTGTCGTCGACGCAGCCATGAATGATCTCCTGCGTCCTGCTCTCTATCAGGCGCATCACGAAATCACGCCAGTCCAGCAGCCGGGCGCTACGAGCATCATACAAGCCGACGTGGTCGGTCCAATTTGTGAGAGTTCGGATTTCTTTGCCCGTAATCGCGAACTCCCGAATTTGAAGGCTGGTGACTTGTTAGCCATCCGGACCACCGGCGCATATGGATTCGTATTGTCGTCAAACTACAACTCCCGCCCCCGCCCTTGTGAACTGCTGGTGGACGGAGCCGATGTCCATGTTGTGCGACGCCGGGAGACTTACGAAGACCTGGTGCGGGGCGAATCCCTGGCTGCTCAGCAGTCTCTCATTACCACGGTTTGACCTTGGAGGCGCTATTGCGTAACAGCCCCATACCCTCGGTATAAAATCAAGCTGGACTTGCAGATTTGACTCTCCCGACCTAGTAAGGACACCTTGATCAAGACTCCGAGAACGTATTTCGCAATCGTGGCATTGGCCTGCCTACCGATTTCCTTGGTCCACGCGCAGGACGACAGCACCCCTGCGGCGGCGGACGTACCTCCAATTTTGAAAATTGGCTCGCCACCACCCGATTTCAATCTGCCTGGCGTCGATGGAAAGATGCATAGCCTGAAGGATTATGCAGGCAGCAAAATCCTTGTGATCGTCTTTACCTGCGATCACTGCCCAGTTGCCCAGATGTACGAAAAGCGAATCAAACAGCTCGCCGCCGACTACAAAGACCGGGGCGTGGCGCTGGTAGCCATCAACCCGAATGATCCGAAAGCTGTTCATCTGAGCGAGATGGGTTACACCGATGTTGGTGATTCGCTCGCCGAGATGAAGATACGCGCCGCGTACCGTCATCTCGATTATCCGTATTTATCCGACGGCGCAACTCAATCCGTAGCACTCAAATACGGGCCCACCGCTACCCCGCACGCCTTCATCTTTGATCAGAACCGCAAATTGCGCTACGAGGGGCGCATCGACAGCAATCCGCGCGAGCAGCTTGCGAAGAAACATGAGGCTCGAGACGCGATCGACGCTTTGCTGGCAGGACGTCCTGTCGCGGTGACAGACACGCCGGCTGTTGGCTGCTCAACGAAATGGGCGTACAAAGAGGCGGGGGCGAGTGCTGAGATTACACATGGAGAACAGGAGCCCGTGACTGTTGATCTGATCTCGTTAGATCAACTCAAGGCGCTACGCAACAATGCCGGGACCGGTAAACTTCTTCTGGTCGATTTCTGGGCCACCTGGTGCGCGCCTTGCACCGCTGCGTTTCCCGATTTGCAGAAGATGGTACGCATGTACCGCCAGCGCCAACTCGACATCGTCACCGTGAGCATCAACTCGCCTGATGAGAAAAATATGGTTTTGAAGTTCCTCAAGCAGCAGCATGCGATCAATAGAAATCTGCTGGTTAACAGCGACGATGCCGCCGATGGCGTATCAGTCTTTGGAGCAGGCTGGACCGGGGGTGTGCCGTTCACGGCTCTGATCAGCACGACCGGTGAAGTGCTGTACAAAGCGCAGGGACAGATAAACCCGCTTGACGTAAAGCGCGCTATTCTCAAGAATCTGCCCGACGATAACTATATAGGTCAACACGCATATTGGAACAGTTCTTTCTGATAGCTCGGGTATCACTCCGCCCGGAGGACATCGGCGGGTCTCAGACGCGTCACGCGCAGAGCTGGATGTAGAGCGGCTAACAGAGCAACTGCAAACAGCAGAGCCGGAGCCACGCCGAAGGACAAAGGATCGAACTGGCTCACGCCATAGATGAGACTCGAGGCCGTTCGTGCCAGCACGAATGCAATCGTAAGCCCAATCGCCACCCCTGTTCCGGCAATCATCGCCCCTTGTTTCAGGATATTTGCAATCAGGTTCCAGCGTGTTGCGCCGAGCGCCACGCGAACCCCGAATTCGGGCATTCTCTGGGTGGCTTGGTAAGAGATCACGCTGTAAACTCCAACAATTGCAATCGAGAATGCAAGCGCGGCGAAGACCAGGAGCACGCTTGTCATCAGGCGCGGCTGCGAACGCGAATCGGCCAACAGGTCTTCAATCGTCGCCACGTTTGTCAGAGGCTGTTCTGGATCTTTCTGGTTAATCTCACGGCGAACTTCGTTAGCCAGCGCCAGAGCGCTTCCATCGCCGGCGCGGATGAGAAGGTTCATCTGGGGCCATGGAAGTTGTCCGAAAGGGATATCCAGCTCCGGCTGGGTCGGGCTTGCGAGACTCACGTTCTTGATGTCTCCGATCACTCCCACGACCTGCCAGGATTCGGGCAGCTTGCCCATCCACACGCGTTTGCCGAGTGGGTTGTGATGCGGGAAGAAGCTCGCGGCAAAGGCCTCATTGACTACGGCAACACGCGGCCCATGCTCATTGTCGGATTGCCTGAAGAAGCGGCCCCTTTTAAGCGATATCCCCATCGTTTGCAGATAAGAGGGATCAAGAGATTGAAGCGCTGCCAGCGCTCGCCGCGCAAGCGGCACGTTGGGCTGACCTTCTGACAGAATATGCGCCAGCCTTGACTCATTAACCGGGAGGGCCGACGAAATTGCGGCAGTGCGCACGCCCGGCAGTTTGCAAATCCGGGAAAGGGCATCGGAGTAGAAGTTCGTAATCTGCGCTGCAGAAGCATACCTGCTTTGTGAGAGGGACACGTTCATGGTCAGCAGATTCTCCGCGCGGAAGCCGAGCGGCTGATTCCGAAGCCGAGCGAAACTGTGGCCAAGTACCGCGGCGCCTACCAACAGCACAACCGAGATGGCTATTTGGCCGATCGCAAGAATGCTGCGCGACAAGTTCCGCCAGCGACCCCCGATTGTTCCGCGTCCCGCTTCCCGCAGTGTCCCGCTCAGGTTCGAATCCGCGAATTGCAATGCCGGAGCGAGCCCGCACAACACTCCGGTGAGCGCCGAAAGAGCGGCACTGAATAGCACCACTCGCCAGCTAAAACCGGTACCGAGGGAATGCAGATGCGGAATAAATCCGGAAACAAAGCCGCTCGAAAGGCGCTCGGTGCCCAGGCTCAACCCGGTTCCGATCACTCCTCCGACCACAGCCAGTAGAAGGCTTTCGGTCGTCAATTGCGCGATCACGTGCAACCGCGTCGCACCCAGCGCGATGCGGAGTGCTACTTCCTTGCGGCGATCGACCGCTCGCGCCAGAGATAATCCCGCCACGTTCGCGCACGCGATCATCAGGAATAAGAATACGGTTCCTGCCAACATCAGGAACATCGCCCGGTACTCGCCAATGAGCTTTTCAGAAAGCGGAACTACTTCCAAAGTTCGCTTTGGGTCGGCGTCGCCGGAGCCGGCGTATTGGCGCAGAAACTCTGCCTGACGCAGAGCGAAAACGGCCTGAGCTCCGCTGATAGAACTACCCGGCGCGAGCCTGGCAATTGCGTTCAAATAACACGCGCCGGCTTCTACCTGCTGCGGCGTTAGCGCGCTCAGATTGGTGAGTGAGGGTGCCCAGATATCCGTTCTTGTACCGAGAAGATCGAACTGGAACTGCTCGGGCAGCACTCCTACTACGGTGTAGGCTTTCAAATCGAGGTTTATCTTCCGGCCGATGACACCCGGATCAGCGTCAAAACGCTGCCTCCAGAGACGTTCGCTGATCATCACCACCTGGTCTCTTCCGGTAGTGTCTTCAGCGGGCAGGAAACTGCGGCCGATGATCGGTCTCACGGAAAGAACATTGAAGAAGTTCGCGGAAGTGCGCGCAGCCTCCAGTCGAATCGCACTGCCGCGACCAGTAAGAGTGAAGCCCTCGTTGGTGTATCCGGCCACCGCTGCCAAAGCGGCGCTGGGTTGGCGCAATGAGGCAAAGTGCGCATACGAAAGACAGCCGGGAAGATTGCTTTGCGCGCGCTCACGCGCTGTGACGTGCACCAGCTTATCGGGCGCTACATAAGGCAGCGGCTTCAGGAGAACCGCATCGAGCAGCAGAAATACCGTTGTGTTCGCGCCGATACCCACTGCCAGAACGGCGATGGTAATTGTGCTGAAGCCCGGACTATGGAGAGTTCGCCGGACAGCCGTTCTGAGTACCTGAAAGGCAGCCAGCAGCAAGCTCCACATCAACCCACCCGGGTGACCTGATCCATCGCTTGAATTATCAGTTGGATGATATGGCAGAGACTTGAACAACTGCTGCCATAACGCCCTAAGAGCCTGAACCGGCTGCGAAGACGTGACCTGCAATATGACTCGTGGTCTTTGAAGCTGGACTCAGCGTCCTAGAGGCGACACTTCCGTCCACATGCTGAAGATTTTACATTGCCCGTTACTTTTTTACAAGACAATTTAAGAGAAAATTGTGCGATTTTGCTATTGCCGAGTTAACTGATCGCGAAAGTTGACAAGTTTTCGATCGCTTCTTCTGTTTCCTCGACGCCTCGGACGCGCGCCATATCAGGTCCCATGTGCAGCGCCGCAGCTAATTCAGATAGCGGTACGGCGAGACCTTCGGCATGTACTTCTACCGTCCCGTCGCTCCGGT
Organism: Terriglobia bacterium; assembly: GCA_963799755.1. Taxonomy (GTDB): domain Bacteria; phylum Acidobacteriota; class Terriglobia; order Bryobacterales; family Bryobacteraceae; genus Bog-105. The sequence goes on from CAWCYQ010000031.1 coordinate 37,005, forward strand.
TTCTCGCCCATCCGCTTAGCCCAAGCGCCCTGGCTTTACGCTGGACAAAAAACCGGAACCCGACGCCTTGTACAGCTCCTCTGATGATCCAGCGCTTTGCAATCTTCCTCTCCATGCTTAGCCCGACGCAGCGGTGATCACAATTCTCGACTGCTCGTGAAGGAGAATCTCCTCTGGAAACTCGATTTGTAAACCGTGCTCATCACTGGATGGCTTTGGAGAAAGCTTGGTATCGCCCAGATGTGCCGTGACTCCTTTTCCGGCGGTCTTTCGCAAACCGACTGATCGAACCGGCAGGCTACCTTCTACTACAGTGAGTTCGAAGACAGCTCCAGCCGGACCTGTATATGCAAACCAGCCCCATGCGTTTGCCGCCGACCAAAAGGAACGAAAATGCGTTGCGTCCAGCCGGGGCCGTGCCGTAATCGCCCGGTCGCCGCCGTGATAACTGAATCCGCTCACTGCCAGCACGCCAGACCACGCCGACATTGCTCGTGCGTAATGATGTCCGCACTCGGGCTCGTCCCATGGATTGCGCCTCTCGCCATCGAATCTGCGACGCGCGTTGTCGATGCAGCGCAGGCCTTGTTCCAGCATCCCGGCAAAGATCATTTGTGAGCCCACCAGATACTCCATACCGGTCCATGCTTCCGCGTAGTAAGGAAAGGGAATCCGAGGACGTTCACCGCGACCGTAATCGCAGACCAGAACTGCTGGTTCGTCATTGATTGCGTAGACGCGTTGTACGGAGTCATGCTCAAGAAGGTTGGCGCGGTAGTTGTATTTGTAGATCGACTCGAGCGTTTTTCGCAATTTACCAGGATCGAGCAGCGGCCCGAGCCCGGCGATATCGGCCTGATACTGCCCGATGAGTTGATCCGCAAGGCAGCCTTTGCCAAGCTGAAACTGCGGTTTCTCGGAATGCTCACTTCCCATACCGCTTACGGTTCGCGGGTCAATCTGATCTTCCGGAATGGAACGCACGTCCTGGAAATAATATTCGCCGTTGAATAAGTTGCTATCGATCCAGCGGCTGCCGCGTTCAAAGAGCGCGCGGTAGGTTGCGGCGTCATCGGTATGGCCCAGAAGCCGTGCCATCTCTTCAGCAGCGCGCAGCGCACCCAGATAATAAATTCCGCAGAGTGGGTTAGGGCCATAAAATTCGACGTCGTAGGTGTTATGCTGGACTCCCGTTAAAACTCCAGAGCGGCTCGGGTCCCAGCTACCCGGTACCCAGGCAAAGGCGATTGCCTCTTTTATCCTGGGCCAATATCCGCGCAGCCATTCTGTGTCGCCAGATAGACGCCAGTCCAGATAGATCTTTATGATCTGGCCCATCTGACCATCGGCGGCTGCGTATTTGTAGCGCGCAATCTTGTCGGGCAGGAGCTGACGATGCCGCATACAGCCCTGATCATCCTCGGAGTAGCCGAAGGCGGCCTTGCGGAGCGATCTTGCCAGACTCGGGAAGAGATGCTGTGTGGTGGTCTCATAGTTCCACACGTGCGTACAATTGCCGAAGCAGCATCCGCGATGGTCATCGCAACCTTCGAAGCCGTGGAACTCGCCGTCCGCGGTACGGAAACAGGTCTGGGTGACGAGAGTAGACGCATTCGCCATGGCTGCGTCGAGAACCCCCGCTGGAAGTGTGCTCTCGCGCATCGTTTGCACAAACATCCGCGTACGCGCTTCAAGATCCGGCAATTTTGCAGCGAGCTCCGTGGCCGCCGCCCACGCATCCGAAAACTTCTGACAATAGTGATTCCCGATAATGTCGTTCTCGTGCCCTTCCGGCGCATCCCAACCGCACCAATGCGGTGTCCGATTTGCGAAGTGCCAGCTCAGCAAAAAGGTGTAAGTGGCCTCAGCGTGTCCAGCGAGCTCTCGTTTTAGGCAGAGCGAACCATATGGCTTCCTCTTCTCAGCCTCGGGTCCTACTGATCCATCCGAGCTAAAGTCATCCCAGAACAGCATTGGGCTGGCCCACCATTTCGCATCGGGCCAACCTCGCAAATAGCTGACGCCTGCGGCGGATGGTTCCAATAGCGCGAGCGCAAACGATCCGGAAAGGGGGTGATCCGCAGGAAATCCCGGATTCGTCATAAAGAGCCCCTGGAGGCCAGCTTCACGGCGGAATTCAAGGGTTCGGGATTCACTGGCATTCGACTTTGTCGGATTGAGGCGGGCGAGGCCAACCGGATTTTCAATCGAAAGCGCGATCGCAACAGTCGACTTCTGATTGTGCGGATTGCGCACCCGGTATCGAAGCACGATCACCGGGAATCCGGAGTTCTCGGCGTCGAGCGGGATGAAAGGACTGAAGGCTTCAAGAGAGACATGAACGGGAAGCTCTGGATCTTCGAAATCGATCTGCGCAATCGGAAATTCAGCGCTGAAGCGTGCAGCTCGCAACCGGCTGAGTCCAGGCGCTCCTTCCGGACCGAGACCGCCCGCAGACGAATATGGTGGCAGGATACGCGATTCGAGCACTCGCGCCACCGGCTTCGCTCCACCGCTCTGCGCCCATATGGAGGCAAACGCATAATCCGGGGCCGTTCCTTTATCGGGACGATTGAATATTTCCCAGTCGCACAATTGCCCCCTGCCTCCGAGGCCGATACTGCCGGTCCCGATACCGCCAAGCGGAAACGAGATCTGGCTCAACTGGCGACCGGAATAAACGCGCGGGTACGCCAGCGCGGGAAGCGGATCAAGCCCCGGAATCCCGCTTGGGTGAGCTTCGCTGGGACCGGCAACACTGGACGAATCTTCGCCCTTCGCCGGAGGCGCGGAGAAGGTCGCCGCAGCCGCGAGAGATTGCACAAAGTGGCGGCGTTTGAGCTTTGTGGTCTGTTCTTCTTTCACGTGCGCAGTATCCAGTAAATCACGCCATAACTCTTCGGCCCTCACAGGCGAGCCTACGCTTTGTCAAACTGAAAGCAGTCCATGTCTTTTCCTGTTCAGCGTGCTCGGCGCCTGCGTTCGTCGGAGCAGATCCGGCGTTTGGTTCGAGAGACGAATCTTTCTCCGTCAGACTTCATCTTGCCGCTCTTCGTTTGTCCAGGCGAAAATGTCCGCAAAGAGATCGCTTCGATGCCTGGGAACGCGCAGCTCTCGATCGATCGAATTGTCAGGGAAGCGGAAGAGTGTCGCGCGCTGGGTCTCGGTGGAATCATTCTATTCGGCATACCCGATACCAAAGACGAGTTTGCCAGCGGAGCCTATGCTCCGGATGGTATTACCCAGCGTGCCATCCGCGCCGTGAAGCAAGAAGTTCCAAGCCTGCTGGTGATTACAGATGTTTGCAACTGCGAGTACACGACGCACGGCCACTGCGGCTTTGTCAGAAACGGCGATGTTGACAACGACACAACTCTCGAATGGCTGGCCAAAACGGCGGTTTCGCATGCCGCGGCTGGAGCCGATATTGTTGCGCCAAGCGACATGATGGATGGCCGAGTTGCGGCGATTCGGAGGGCGCTCGATGCTGCGGGCCACTTCAACACACCGATCCTTTCCTACGCCGCCAAATATGCTTCCGTTTTCTATGGCCCTTTTCGGGAAGCCGCCGAATCCACGCCTCAGTTTGGCGATCGCCGTAGTTATCAGATGGACCCTGCGAATAGCCGGGAGGCTCTTCGTGAAATCTCGCTCGATATCGACGAGGGCGCCGACATGATTATGGTGAAACCGGCACTGGCATCTCTCGATATCATCCACGCGGCTCGCCAGAACTTTGACTTGCCTCTCGGCGCCTATCAGGTTAGCGGCGAGTTCAGTATGATTATGGCCGCCGCCCAGAACGGCTGGCTCGATCTCGATCGAACTATTCTCGAGTCCCTCACGAGCATTCGCCGCGCCGGTGCGGACTTTGTCCTGACTTACTTCGCCAGACAGGCGGCGAAACTGATCTCGTGCTAGAGAGCCTTAGCCCGGGCTGTCGGTCAGCATGGTCTGCAAGCGCGGACTAACCTGGCGGGTAGCCCCAAACCAGAGTTGCAGACGATCGAGGTAGAGGTAAACGACTGGAGTCGTATAGAGCGTCAGGATTTGGCTGACCATCAAGCCTCCGACGATGGTTATTCCGAGCGGCCGTCGCATTTCAGAACCGGTGCCTGTCCCGAGCGCCAGCGGCAGAGCGCCCAGAAGAGCCGCCAGAGTAGTCATCATGATCGGCCGGAACCGCAACAAACAGGCCTGGTAAATGGCATTCTTGGGCGAGAGCTGCTCTCTACGTTGAACGTCGAGAGCAAAATCGACCATCATAATAGCGTTCTTCTTAACGATTCCGATCAGCAAGATGATGCCAATCAGAGCAATCACCGTAAGATCCGTGCCAGTGATCAGCAGAGCAAGCAGCGCGCCTACACCCGCCGATGGCAATGTGGAAAGGATGGTGATCGGATGAACGTAGCTCTCATACAGCATGCCGAGCACAATATAGACGGCGACCAAAGCGGCTAGAATCAGCAGCGGTTCTGATTTAAGCGAAGCCTGGAACACTTTCGCAGTGCCTTGGAAAGAACCATGCACATTGGCGGGCATGCCGATATCCTCTTCCGCGCCATTGACTGCCGCGACCGCTTCACTGAGGGCGACTCCGGGAGCGAGCGCAAAAGAGAGCGTGATGGACGGGAATTGTCCCTGGTGATTCACCGTCAGCGGCGCAAGCACGGTGCGCAGATGGGTGAAGGTCGAAACGGGAACGGGCGTGCCGTTATTGGTGCGCACGTAAATCGAATTTAGAGAGGAAGGATTCTGCTGAAATTCGGGCAGAACTTCGAGCACAACGTGGTATTGATTGATACCGGTGTACATGGTCGAGACCTGCCGTTGGCCGAAGGCGCTATAGAGGGTGGTGTCGATCGCCTCGGGGTTGATTCCAAGACGTGAAGCTGTGCTGCGATCGATAATCAGACGCGATTCCAGACCATGCACCTGCTGGTCGCTATTGGCATCCAGTACGAGCGGAACAGTTTTCAATTTGGCGAGCAGTTTAGGCGCCCATTCGTTGAGATCGCTCAATTTGTCCGACTGTAGAGTGTATTGATACTGAGAGTTGCTACCTCGGCCACCGACCCGGATATCCTGAGACGCTTGCATGTACAGCGTGGCTCCTGGTATGCGGGCTAGCTTGCCCCGCAACCGGTTGATCACTTGATCAGCCGAAGCTTTCCTTTCACTGAGCGGCTTCAACTGGGCCCAAACGGAAGCAACGTTCAGAGTGCCGCCACCAGTGAAGCCCTGTACATCATCGACGGCGTGGTCTTGTTGAACGATGCGGAGGAGCTCGTGGAGTTTTTCGCGCATTGCGGTAAACGAAATATCCTGGTCCGCCACGATCACGCCACCGATACGGCCATTATCCTGTTGAGGAAAGAATCCTTTCGGCACAACGATATACAGATACACGCTGACAGCAATCGTGACCAGCGTGATGACAAGGGTAAGTTGGGGATGTCGCAAAACGCTCTTTAACGTTCGCGCATAGAAGGAGTGAATGGTGTCAAAGCCGCGCTCGCTCAGGCGATAGACAAAATTATGCTTTTCGCGATTCTGAGTGCGCAGAAACTTCGCACACATCATCGGAGTGGTTGTAAGAGACACGACCAGCGAAACGGCGATGGCGACGGTCAAGGTCACGGCGAACTCGCGGAAAAGCCGGCCCACGATGCCGCCCATCAGCAAAATAGGAATGAAGACCGCAACCAGCGAGGTGCTCATTGAGAGCACAGTAAATCCGATCTCCTTCGCACCTTGTAGCGCCGCTTTTATCGGAGTCCAGCCTATCTCCAGATAGCGCGTGACATTCTCGATGACAACAATGGCATCGTCAACGACGAATCCTGTCGATACTGTGAGCGCCATCAGGGACAGATTGTCCAGCGTGTAGCCGAACAGATACATGGCAATGAACGTTCCGCATAGCGAAAGAGGTACCGCAATACCAGGAATAATGGTTGCCCACGGGCTGCGAAGGAACACGAAGACAACCAGCACCACGAGAATAACTGCCACGAGCAGGGTGTACTCGACGTCCGTAATGGAGGCACGGATTGTGGTGGTGCGGTCCTGCGAGATGGCGAGATGCATTGCGGGCGGGACCGATGCCTGAATCTGCGGGAGGATCTCGCGGATGCGGTCTACCGTATCGATGATGTTGGCTTGCGGTTGACGCGTGACCGCGAGAATAACGTTCGGCTTGCCGTTGTCCAAACCGTCGTTACGGGTGTTTTCGACCGAGTCGATAACGTTGCCAAGATCGGCCAGACGGACCGGAGCGCCATTCCGATACGTCACAATCAAGCGTGCATAGTCGGAGGCCTTAAAAAGTTGGTCCGTCGCATTAACTTGCCACCGATACCTCTCGTTGTCCAAAGCGCCTTTGGCTTGATGCGCATTGGCGTTCTGAAGCGTGGTGGCCACATCGGTTAACCCGAGACCCATGTTGTTGAGCAGTGTAGGATTCACCTGAACTCGGACTGCCGGCCGCGAGCTACCAAAAACCTCGACTTGACCCACGCCCTCGATTTGGGACATTTTCTGAGCCAGGATTGAATCCGCAAAGTCGTACATGTGCGCCCGGTCGATAAGATCGGAACTCAAAGCGAACATCAGAATTGGAGCGTCGGCCGGATTAGCTTTCCAATAGCCCGGATTGCTCGGCAAGTCTGCCGGAAGCTGGCCCCGCGCGGCGTTGATGGCAGCCTGCACGTCTCGGGCAGCGGCATCGATGTTGCGATCGAGATCGAACTGCAGAACGATCGCAGTGCTGCTCAGCTGGCTCGAGGATGTCATCTCAGACACACTGGCTATGCGGCCGAATTGGCGCTCAAGCGGTGTCGCGACCGCCGAGGCCATGGTTTCGGGACTGGCTCCTGGCAGATTTGCGTGAACGACGATGGTTGGAAATTCGACTTCCGGCAAAGCGGCGACCGGCAGGAACCTAAAGACCAGGGCGCCAGCCACAGCTAAAGCTGCGGTCAGCAGCGAGGTGGCGACTGGACGTTTAATGAAGGGCTCAGAGAGGTTCATTGTCGAAGCGCCTTTTAGTCAGCATGGACCGGTTCGTTCAATGGCCGCCTCACCATTTGTTTGCTGCGTCTGTGACTCACACGTTTCGCAAGACGGTCGAAGAACAGATAGACGACTGGAGTCGTATAAAGCGTCAGCACCTGGCTAACGATCAACCCGCCCACAATCGTGATACCAAGAGGACGCCGCAACTCGGAACCAACTCCGGTACCAAGGGCCAATGGCAAACCGCCAAAAAGAGCTGCCATGGTCGTCATCATGATCGGACGGAAACGCAATAGACAGGCCTGATAAATAGCCTCAAGCGGCGGCTTGCCTTCCTGACGCTCCGCTTCCAGAGCGAAGTCGATCATCATGATGGCATTCTTTTTAACGATGCCGATCAACAGAATTATGCCAATGAGTGCAACTACGTTGAAGTCCTGGCGGCAGATGAAGAGGGCTAGAATGGCGCCTACACCCGCCGAGGGCAGCGTCGAAAGAATCGTAATCGGGTGAATATAACTTTCATACAGAACGCCCAGCACGATATAGACGACGACCAGGGCGGCTAGAATCAGCCATGCCTCATTCGCCAGCGAGTTCTGGAAGGCGGCAGCGGTTCCCTGAAAGCTCGAATGGATGCTTAACGGCAGACCGATTTCCTGTTCGGCCTGTTTGATATCGCGGACAGCTTTGCCGAGAGATTCATTGCGCGGCAAATTGAACGAAATAGTGACCACCGGGAACTGCCCCTGATGGTTCACCGTCAACGGAGCAGCGCTCTGTTCATAATGGGTAAAGGAACCCAGCGGCACGACGCTGCCGCTCGATGACTTGACATAGATGTTTTGCAGGTCGGCCGGATTGTTGCGATATCCCTGAGCTACTTCGAGCACGACATGATACTGATTGAGCTGGGTAAACATCGTCGAGACCAGCCGCTGCCCGAAGGCGTCGTACAGCGTGTCGTCGATCTGCTGCATGCCGATGCCGAGCCTTGCCGCTGTGTCACGATCGATTACCAGGGTGGTCTGCATCCCACCGTTTTGCTGGTCAGTAGCGACGTCTCGAAGCGAAGGAATCGTCTGCAGCTTTGCGACGAGGCGATCCGTCCATGTATTTAACTCGTTGGCGTCCGTATCCTCCAACGTGTATTGATACTGAGTGCGGCTGACGCGGTCTTCGACCGTGAGATCCTGCACGGGCTGCATGTACAGAGTAATATTCTCGACCTGCGCTAGCTTGGGCTGCAGCCGGCGGATTACGTCGCTCGCGCTGATAGAACGCTCCGCGAGAGGCTTCAGGTTGATTTGTATTCGACCGCTGTTCAGGGTGGTGTTGATGCCGTCGATTCCGATAAAAGAAGAAAGACTTTCTACAGCCGGGTCTTGCAGAATGACTTTCGCCAAGGCCAGCTGGCGTTGGGACATGGCATCGAAGGAGACATTTTGAGGACCTTCGGATACACCCAAAATGAGACCCGTGTCTTGTACCGGGAAGAATCCTTTGGGCACAATCAAAAAGAGAATGATCGTTGCCACCAGCGTCCCCGCAGTAACCAATAGAGTGAGCTGCTGATGTTTCAAAATCCACTGCAACGTCACACCGTATTTTTCGATTACCCAGTTAAAGGCACGCTCCGATTTTCGGTAAAACCAGGTCTGCTCCGATTCATGTTTATGCCTGAGAATCTTTGCGCACATCATCGGTGTGAGCGTCAGCGAGACGATAGCCGAGACAAGAATAGTGATCGCTAAAGTGATAGCAAATTCCCGGAAAAGCCGCCCGACAACATCGCCCATAAACAGCAGCGGGATGAGCACGGCGATGAGCGAGACAGTAAGAGACACAATCGTAAAGCCGATCTGTTCCGAGCCTCGCAGCGCCGCTTGTAAGGGCGAATAGCCCTCTTCCAGATAGCGCGAAATGTTCTCGATCATTACGATCGCGTCATCCACCACAAAACCGGTAGATATCGTGAGCGCCATGAGAGTGAGGTTATTCAGGCTGTAGCCCAACAGGTACATCACGCCGAAAGTTCCGACGATCGAGAGCGGCACGGCGATGCTGGGAATAATGGTGGCGGCAAGGCTTCGCAGAAATAAGAAGATCACCATGACCACCAGCGCCACTGTCAGCATGAGCTCAAACTGAACATCTGCCACCGATGCGCGAATCGTATTTGTGCGATCGGTCAGAACCGCTACCTGGATTGCCGAAGGTATGGATGTCTTCAATTGCGGTAGCAGGGCTTTAATGCGATCGACCACCGCAATGATATTCGCGCCGGGCTGGCGCTGAATATTCAGAATCACCGCCGGTGTGGTGTTCATCCACGCGGCCTGATGGATGTCTTCCGGCCCGTCCACCACGGTTGCCACGTCCTGCAGTCGAACCGGCGAGCCGTTTTTGTACGCGATGATTACCGGGCGATAGCCCGCGCTGGTCAGCAACTGGTCATTCGCGCCAATCGTGTAGGCTTGGCGAAGACCGTCAAAGTTACCTTTAGCCTGGTTGATGTTCGTCTGGCCCAGCGCGGTGCGAACATCCTCCAGACTCAAGCCGTAGGCGGCCAACGCAGTAGGATTCACACGAATGCGAACCGCCGGTTTTTGTCCTCCGCTGATACTTACCAGACCGACACCCGGGAGCTGCGAGATCTTTTGCGAAAGCGTTGTATCGGCAAGATCTTCTACTTTGGTCAAAGGAACGGTAGGCGAGGTAAGGGCCAGGATCAGTATGGGGGCATCGGCAGGATTCACCTTGCTGTAGATCGGCGGATTGGGCAGATCGGGAGGCAGATACGTACCGGCGGCATTGATGGAGGCCTGCACTTGCTGCTCAGCGATATCTATGTTTAGATCCAGGTCAAATTGCAGTGTGATGATGGAGCTCCCATAAGAGCTCGTCGAAGTCATCTGCTTGAGACCGGGGACCTGGCCGAACGTTCGTTCGAGCGGTGCTGTCACCGACGAGGCCATGACATCCGGGCTTGCTCCCGGATAATACGTGGTGCACTGGATAGTCGGATAATCGACCTCCGGGAGTGCGGAGACAGGCAGTTGTTTGTAGGCAATAATCCCGGCAATCAAAATGCCGGCCATCAGGAGCGATGTGGCAACCGGCCGAATAATAAACGGCCGAGAAGGACTCATTGGAGCATGCCCGACTCGGGATTGCGGGCTCGTCTCGAAGAGTCTGCATTCGGGGTACGAAGGCTGACTTTCATTCCCTCCGTCAACTTTTCAGCACCGTCGGTCACTACTTTGTCTCCCGCCTGGAGTCCCCCATCAATCGAAACGTCGTTGCCTTCCGTGAGCCCGACCTTCACGGAGCGAACCGTTACGGTGTTGTCATCGCGCACGACATAGACGAAGGTGCCTGTCGGGCCTCGCTGAATGGCTACTGCGGGAATGATCAGCACATTTTTCTTCGTGTCCAGCCACAGCCTGACGTTTACAAATTGATTAGGGAACAGCGCGGAGTTAGTGTTGGAAAAAACCGCCTTCAATTTTGACGTTCCCGTTGTCTGGTCGATTTGATTGTCGACGGTCAGCAGCATCCCGTCCGCGAGTTTGGTTCTGCCGTCGCGATCATAAGCTTCTGCGCGGAGTTTAGCCCCGTGTCGCAGTTTTTCGAGCACTGCGGGTAGCTGATCTTCCGGTAAGCTGAACAGCACCGAGATCGGCTGGAGTTGCGTTATAACGGCAAGCCCCGTGGTATCGGCCGAGTGGATCATGTTACCGGAGTCCGTTAGCCGCAGGCCGATACGGCCGCTGATGGGAGCGGTGATCTTGGTATAAACCAAATTCAGTTTCGCGCTATCGATCGCTGCCTGGTCGGCCGCTATGACGGCTTTGTCCGCTTCAATCGCGCCCCGCGATTGATCGACTGTCGCAACTTGCGTGTCTAACTGCTGCTTGGCGATGATATTTTCTTTAAACAGCTCTTGATCTCGCTGCGAGTTGACTTGTGCATCTCGCAGAGCCGCCTGGTCCCGGTAGAGGTTGCCTTGAGCCTGCGCCAGATTACCCTTCGCCTGATCCAGAGCCACCTGGTAGGGACGCGGGTCGATTTCGGCCAGCACATCACCCTGCTTAACAAACTGTCCTTCTTTGAAGTTGACACTGACCAACTGCCCGTCGATCCTGGTTTTTACGGTGACCGTGTTGAAGGCGGTTACCGTACCGATTCCTTCCAAATAGACGGGCATGTCGCCCTTATAGGCGGGTATCGCTACGACCGGAATGCTATGTGGCCTCATGGCCCCGCGCATCGCGCCTACCGCCGCTTTCTTGCTACCTTCAAACTTGTAAAGTCGGTAGCATCCATAGCCGATGGCGGCAAAAATCAATAACCATATCCACCAGTGACTGCTCGAAGGAGGTCCTGTTTCCGTGTCAAGGTCCGGCAGAGCCTTGCCATGGAGACCCGGAGTGTATAACTGTCGATCTTCGGCGGGAGCGGTAGATTCAGTTCTGGATGGTTCGAGCGACGGCGGCTGTATAGCCATTTTCTCCTCAGTATTTAGCAAACGGGTGGAAGACGGATTGCCAACGGTTTTGGGATTGGGACACAGGCCCGCTTTTTCAATAACATAGCAATGCCCTGCTCTCTTGTCTATGAGGACGATGCTCCTTTGGGTAATGTTACGCGCTACTCAAGGCAGAATCATGGACCCGGAACATGGGACGGACGAGCGGTGATTCAGTTTGGAATTTTTGTCACACGGAACCTTGCGTGGTCGCCGTTCGCAAACGGCTAATCTATAGGTAGACTCAGGACGCGATGCGAGAGCGGAATCAGATTCTCGAGCTTTGGCGCCGGCTGGCCGAAAGAGGCGAATCCGCGGTCCTGGCGACCGTCGTGCGGACGGAGGGATCGTCATACCGTCTACCCGGAGCACGGCTGTTGTTAGCTCAAAACGGACAGCACGTCGGCGGCGTCAGCGGGGGCTGTCTGGAAGATGACATCCTTAAGAAGGCTTGGTGGTTGACCGAACGTGGCCCGGTCGTGCGCAAATACGACACAACTCCTGACGGGGAGATCGCGACCGACGGTTACGGACTGGGTTGCAATGGAGTAATTTATGTTCTTCTCGAACGCATTACTCCCAGCGCAGTCTCTGTGCTGCCTCTTCTCGAAGCGGTCAATCGGGAACGCCGGTCGGCGTCTGTAGCTCACGTTATCGGTCCAGCCGCGGCAGTCGGAGGCCGTCTGGTAGTCGACGTGGAAGGCGGCGTCAGCCACAATCTGACCGATCTCAGCCTGGCGGACCGTCTTACCGCTCAAACCAGCATTTTGAACGTCTCAACCGTGCTCTCCGTGCCGCCCGCGACCCAGGTATTCGTCGAAAAGCTCGTGCCCGCGACGCACTTGATGATTTTCGGGGCAGGCGACGACGCGATATCGCTGACGGAGTTGGCGAAGTATCTGGGTTGGCGGGTGTCCGTCTTCGACGGCCGGGCACACTACGCACGTCGCGAGAAGTTTCCATCGGCAGACGCGGTCATAGTCCGTCAGGCTGGCGCTCCGGCGCCACGAATCGATGAATGGACCGTGGCGGTGGTCATGACGCACAGCTACAGCCAGGACCTGGATATTCTTCGAGTGCTTTCCGGGCAGCCCTTGCGCTACCTCGGCGTGCTGGGACCTCGCAAACGCTCGGCGCAATTACTGGATGAATTGGACACTCAGGCTAGGAACTCGTTAGAGACCTTGCACACTCCGATGGGCCTCGACCTGGGGGGCGATGGACCCGAGCCTGTGGCCCTTGCCGTGATTGCGGAAATTCAATCGGTGTTGCAAGGCAGAGCCGGGGGCGCCTTAAGTAGTCGTAGCGGCCCGATTCACAACGAGAGCGCGAGCTCGAATGAACAGAAGTGGGCCCGGTCGATCGCCTGTGCGTAAGAAGCCGCGACTCGTACCGCTGACACTCACCGCAGTCTTCGCGGGCATCTCGCTTGCTCCCCTGTTTTCACAGAATCAGCCGGACACCAAGGGCAAACAAGTAGTGGATGCTGCCATCAATGCCTTGGGCGGCGACCATTTTCTTCAGATGCGAACCAGAATGGCCAGCGGACGCATCTACTCGTTCTTCCACGATCAGATGAGCGGTTTGGATCGAGCGACGATCTATACCGAATATCTGAACCAAAGGTCCGCGAATGGCCTGGCGATTCGGGAGCGTGAACTGCTTGGCAAGAAGGGCGATTACTCGTACCTGTTTCTGCCGGACCAAGGTTGGGATATCACCTTTCGCGGCGCTCGTCCGATACCCGACGAGAGCTGGCAACGCTATCGAAGAACGACGCAGAATGACATCCTCTATTTGTTACGCACCCGTCACGACGAATCCGGAATGGATTTCGATTATGTCAGCAATGAAGTCTACTTGAGCAGGCACGTCGATATCGTCGATATCACCGACCAGACCGGCCAGACTATTCGGGTCTATTTCGATTTCAATACCAAGCTCCCGGTTCGGGAGATCTATACCTGGCTCGATCCCGTCCTGAAGGAACGAAACGAAGAGGTATCTGTTTTCGACAAGTACCGGGATATCGGGCAGGGAATTCAGTGGCCCTACAGTATTGAACGGGAACGAAACGGCTACAAGGCTTACCAGTTGTTTGCGGAGAAAGCGGAAGCGGACGTGGCGGTCCCTCCCAAGACCTTCGACCTTCCACCGGGCGCCAGAATGCTCAAGAAGGTGGATTAACAGAATGCCAGGCCGCGAGGCTGGTACAATTCTGTCTCAGTAAGTTCCGCGTCATGAACTCCCCGTTTTTGCGCTTCGATCCATGGACCTTGATCAGCTACACACCTTCTTAGAGATTGTGAGGCTGAAGAGCTTCTCAAAAGCCGCGCAGACTTGCTATAGGACGCAACCGGCTATCAGCGCTCAGGTCCGGCAACTGGAGCAAGAGCTCAATACTACTCTTTTCGAGCGCTTTGGAACGAAGATTTCTCTAACCATTGCCGGCCGCATCTTTGCTGAGCATGCCGAGCAGATCCTCGCCCTTCGAAAGCGAGCGCAAGATACCATCAACGAGCTTGAGAAAGTGCCGCGCGGCGAACTGGTAATTGCAGCCAATGAGGCGACCTGCATTTATGTGTTGCCAAGCGTTTTCGCCGAATTCAAGAAGCGCTTCCCAAACGTTCAATTGTTGGTCGATCGGTCCTACGGCACAAGAGTAGTGCAAGCGGTATTGGATAATCAGGCGGATTTCGGATTTGCCCAACTGCCGGTCCAGGAAAAGAAACTGCAGGCGGTCAATATCCATTCGGACGAAATCAAGCTGCTGGTCCCGGCTAACCACAGACTCGCCGCGCAGGAGCGCGTCTTTCCCAGAGATTTACTCGGTGAACCAGTGCTGCTGCCCAAGACGGGTACTACGCGAGCCCGGCTGAGTGTCTGGCTCGATCCTATTTTCGAGGAACTAAACATCTCCATGGAACTTGACTCTACGGAGATGATTAAGCGATTCGTCATGGCTGATCTGGGTATTTCCTTCCTCGCCGCCTCGCATTGCCTCGAAGAAGTGCAAGCTCGTAAGTTGGCGTGCGTTTCGCTAGCCCCTGAGCTGATGATGCGTAGGGTGGGGCTGATCTACCGGCGGGATAAATCTCTTTCGAAAGCGGCGCTGGGCTTTATAGAGGTAACATTGATGAACGCCGGCCATCAAATAGGAGTGGTTTCGGAACAGCGGCTGCGGCCTTCTGGGACTTAGAATATTGGCTGGCAATGTTCGGCTAGGATAATTTGGAGCGGAGAGGACACGATGGCAAGTTTGACGGCAAGAAGTGCAACAATCTTCATCTCCAGCGGGGAGAACACGCAGGTGTACCGGTCTGTGGAAGATGTTCCCTTAGACTTGCGCCGCAAACTGATCGAAACCACTCACAGTGCCAATTCGGCGACGATTCTAATTGCCGACAAACGCGGCCGGGAGGAACTGGTGCGGGCCTTGCAGGGTAGGCGCAGCGATATCCGCAGCCGCTTGGTAGACACATTGCGAGCGAAGCAGCCCGAATCAGCGCCGCCGGTCAGCCGGCTCTCCGGTTTCCATTCCCCCCGGGCATGGCTGGAGTTTCTCCTGCCAGTGGCGATCGCCGCATCGCTATGGTTCTTGTTCGATTGGCATCCTTGAGATGGGGTGGGCAGACTAATGGATGCTCGCCTCAAATGACCGGAACCTCTTCTCCAGTTCCCACTCCTGCTGCGCTTTCTCGCTGCCATGCAAAAATGTTGCGCATACCTCCGGCGGATTATCGCTGCCTACTAGAGTGCCCGAGCAACTCGGCGTCGCCTTGCTAAAGAGCTCCGCTTGTTGCCAGAGGCGTGTTCCTGGTAGAAAGCTATGTTCAATACTTGTTCTGGCCATGTTCTTTAGATCTTCATAACCCAGCCCGAAGTCCTCCACAGCACGTTGGTATTCATGCGTAAGATCGATTCGTGAAACGCCCTCATCATCGGTCGAGAGCGCGACGGGGACGTGCGCTGTTCGATAGATCGGCAATGGATGATTCTTGCCCACGACGCCGAGAATGACGTCGTTACTCGTGATGTTGATCTCCACCATGACATGTCTGGCGGCCATTTCATTCAGTAGTTGCTGCGGCTCGCGCTCATACATCACATCCACGCCGTGGCCGATTCGCTCCGCGTGTCCCAATTCCACTGCTTCCCGGATATGAAACTTAAGTCCATCGGGCGGTACCAGGCCAGGCGCCAGCTCGCCTGCGTGAAGGCTGATGTGAACTCTTGGGTAGACCGAGTGCAAATAGTCAAGCATCTGCATTTGGCGATGATACTCGGTCATCGGCAGAAACCAGTCCTCCGGCATGACAAAATTGATGCCCACGACCTCCGGGTCGACAGACGCCAGCTCGAAGCCCAGCAGTGTCTGCGCAAAGACCTGCTCCGGCGGAAAATCGCGTAGTACCTGGAACAGGAACCGGATCTTCACATTGCAAGCCGCGTCCCTGTTCTTTTCGGAACACCCCTCGCGCCGTTCACGATCCTTTTCTCCTTCCTCTAAGTCTTTGCGATCGATCTCCACGTTCTGACGTAATCCCCTTGCCAGCAGAGCCTCCCGCGTCGCAGCCAGATTTCCACTCCACCCAACTTCGCGGCCGAGCCGGACGGCTTCTGCGAAGTCCGGCGTGTGCATGATTTCGAGATACTGTTCGTTCTGAGTTGCGGCTCGCTTAGCTAGCTCGTCAACCCATTCGCCCAAATGTCTGGTCTCGCTGATGTTCCCGAACCGGGTGAAGGTCGCGAAAAAGTGGTCATGTCCGCTGATACCGGCGGACGGAACGAAGCTGCGCATCGAGAACGCATCGATAAGGGACTTATAGAGATTCGGATTTCCGAACGCGCTTCCGGCCGCTACCGAGTTGCTGTCACAAACAGCCGCCGGCGGTATGCTGCGCGTCATCCCATGGTTCGGAATAACGGTCAGTGTGGCTGTCTCGACGCACAGATCATCTTCCGCCGCGTTGCGGATCAGTGTTTCGGCATAGACAGCGCCCGCCAGATGCGTATGCAGGTCCGCTCCTTTTGGCATCTTCTCCAAAAATGCTCTCAGTTCCAGAGGATTTTTGCGAACCCGTTCGAGAGCGCTGCTTGCTCGCTGGTCTGGAGCAGCCGCTCTAATCCGGTTTGGTTGCCCCGTCAAGGGCCAGCTAAGCGAAACGGCTAGCACCGCGCTGCAAAGTTTGCGAGAAGCCTTATGCAATTGCTGATCTCCCTGGTAAATACCTTTCCTCGGATTCTACAAATTCGAGCCTTGTGGTGTAATGTTTCCCGTTAATCAACCGATGTGTTTATTGTGTATAGCTCATTTGACACAAACACCGAAACCGCAGTCTTGAACCTGACTTCCTCTGATCCTTGCGGTCAAAAACAGAGTATGCCTTGTTTGTTCCACGGTATAGAAGGTAAACGACTGACCGTCGAGACGCAGCAATGCACGCCGGTACCTGCGGTGGTCAGTGTTGAGTATAACGACGCGCTCTTTCTGGGAGAAGTTATAGCTTCCGTCCAGGCGGCGAACGGATCTTGGCACTCTGAGGTGAAGGTCCAACAGATACTAACCGGCCTACAGAGTCTCATGAACCTGCGTTCACATCTACTGGGTGAGGGAGTCGGGCAAACTCCTGGCCGAAGTTTCTCCCGGGTATGCGCCTAGACGTTAGCTATGCTGCAAGGAGATGCCGCAAAGGGTCGCAATTTTCGGAGGCGGTGGCCAGCTTGGAGTAGAACTGTGCAGAGAGTTCGAGCGCCGAAAATGGACAGTACAACGCTTTGATCGTCAATCTCTCGATATCACAGACGCCGCTCGGGTAGAACAAGCAATTGGCAACGCCGGTCCTAACCTGGTAATAAACGCCGCGGCTTACAACCAGGTAGACATCGCGGAGCAGGAACCGCAAGCAGCCTATCAAGCTAACGCGCTTGCCGTCCGTAATCTGGCGATGGCGTGCCGTCAATCGGATGCCCAATTGGTTCATTATTCGACCGATTATGTTTTTGACGGCACGAAAGGCACTCCCTACGTAGAAACGGATCTAACTCATCCGCTCGGTGCTTATGCAGTCTCTAAGCTCGGGGGTGAGCTTTACGCGCAGGCCTATTTATCGGACCCACTGATCATCCGAACCTCTGGAGTGTTCGGACCGGGCGGAATGTTTACGCCGCGCGGCAACTTTGTCGAACTTATGTTACGGCTCGGCAAGAGCAACAATCCCATCCGGGTCGTCGAAGACCACTTTGCGTCTCCGACGTATGCGCCGGCCATCGCGGTCCGCACGGCAGATATTGTGGAAAAAAATATGCGCGGCGTGTTTCACATCGGCGGAGGGGAAGCCATCTCGTGGTACAACTTCGCCAAACTGATTTTCGAACTGGCGGGCATTTCTCCCGCCCTTCAGCCCAGTGACGAACGGCAGTATCGAACCGCTGCCAGAAGGCCCAAGTTTTCTGCGCTGAGCAATCGGAAGATGGAGGCCGCCGGAATAACGCCCATGCCTCCTTTACGGGAAGCAGTCAGCGATTACCTGCAAGCTCGCAAACACGTCACCGCGCATCGTTCGGCGTAGCATAGTATCCGCTGCGCGCCTGAACGCGGTAATCTTTGTTATCTACCTTGATTTCGACGTGCCGGAAGCTACCATCCCGGCTGGTATTCGTGGGCACATAGCCGATCGAATACTGATTGCGTAGCTCGTCCTGGATTTCCTTGAAAATTTCATTTAGCGGATGCTTGTTGTCGACAGAAAAAACATGGCCGCCTGTCTCGCTTGACATTTTTCGCAGGTCGCCTTCACCGCCTCCGCCAAACATACCAGCGCGCATGTAGAATCCGTGGTCCACGTAATAGATGCTGTAGATAATCGCATCGGCTTTTTGCGCCGCTTCAATCGCTGTCCGGACGTTATAGGTGCTTCCCTGGTCGTCGCCGTCGGTGATCAAGATAAGGGCTTTTCTTCCGACCTCCGTCCTCAATTTTTCGTCGGACGCCAGGTAAACGGCGTCGAATAGAAGCGTCCCTTTAGGAGTGCCTGCCTGCGGTACCGGCCCCTGATTCGGAATAGGTATGGGACCGAGCCCGGGAGACTGTCCATCGCCACGTAGATCGTTCAGCGCCGAACTCAGCAGATGAGCGGAGTTGGTATAGTCCTGGAGCAAGTCGGTAGTCTTACCAAACGAAATGAGAAACGCTTCATCTTTTTTGCGGATGACGCTTGAAAAGAATGCCGCGGCCGCGTCGCGTTCGATATCGATGAGACGTTCCTGGCTTGCACTAATGTCGATCAGGAGACCAAGCGTCAGCGGTAAATCCGTTTCACGGGAAAAATGCTGAATGGATTGTTCCTTCCCGTCTTCTTGAACCTGAAAATTGTTCTTCTCCAGGTTGGGGATCAGAGCGCCTCCCTTCTTTGCACGAACGGTGAAGAGAATATTGACGAGATCTACCCCGACGCGAATAGTGGGTTCCTGGCTCGGGGCCTGATCCTGTTCAGGGCCAGGCGCTTGAGCGGATGCGAGCAAAGCGCAGCCCAAAAACGCAGCAGACACCAGGATCCGGCAGCGGCGGATAATCATGCGAACCGGACTGGCCATCTAAATAAGATTATCTCCGGCAAGCTTCGAGAGATTCATGGCTTAGGATGGAATCGTCCCGTCGAAGACTTGGTCCATGAAAGCCGCAACGCTGCACCTTCGCTCCGCCGATCCTGTACTGGCGGGAATCATCGATCGCGTAGGCCCTTGTCTCATGCTGAAGCGGGAGCCAACCTTCGAGACGCTGGCGCGCTCGATCACGTTCCAACAACTCCACGGTAAAGCTGCTGCTACGATCTTCGGCCGGTTGCGTAAGGCTGTCGGTAGAAGATTCAGTGCCTCTAGCTTCCTGAAACTGACGGCGGAGGAACTGCGCGGCTGCGGTCTCTCACGGCAAAAGATTGCCTCGCTGACCGATCTGGCCGAAAGGGTAGTCCGGAAGGAAATCCGATTCCGCCAGCTTTCGCATCTGCCAGATGAGGAGATCATAGTTTTGCTCTCTCGAGTCCGCGGGGTGGGCGTCTGGACGGCACAGATGTTCCTGATGTTTGCGCTCGAACGGCCGAACATTATGCCACTCGGAGACCTGGGTATCCGCAGTGCCGTGCGCAGAGCGTATGGGCTCGAGGCATTGCCGAAACCGGCAGAGCTGGCTAAAATCGCCGAAAAATGGCATCCCTACTGCAGTGTCGCGAGTTGGTATCTATGGCGCAGTCTCGAGGGGAAGGCCGAACTCTGACTCGAGAGTCCCAGGCAAATCAGTCCCGGGCGCGAGGCAGTGTCCCCAAAGGCCGATCTGGCTTGAAGACCACTACGCCTAGCGGAGGGATCACGATTTCCGCCGAAGCCGGTCTGCCATGCGAAGGTAGATCTGTAGCGTAAATGGACCCGCCGTTGCCAACATTGGCCCCACCGAATATGTCCGCGTCGGAATTGAAAATCTCATTGTGCAAGCCGGCTTCCGGGAAGCCAATCCGATATTTCAAGTGCGGTGTCGGCGTGAAGTTACAGGCGAATACGAGATAATCCTCGGGACGGCGCGCGCGCCGCACGAATACCACGATGGAATTGTCCGCATCGTGGAAATCGATCCACTCGAAGCCCTTATATTGAAAATCTATCTCATACATCGCCGGCTGGCTACGATACAAACGATTGATCGCGGCGCAAAATGTTTTGAGTTTTTGGTGTACCGGGAACTGGAGCAACCACCATTCGAGTTGTGCTTCCGAGTTCCACTCCGCGGTCTGGCCGAACTCGCAACCCATGAAGAGCAGCTTTTTGCCAGGATGGCCGTACATGTAGCTCAGGAAGGCGCGCACATTCGCGAAGCGCTGCCATTCATCGCCCGGCATCTTGTCCAGCAGTGCGCGTTTTCCATAGACCACCTCATCGTGCGAGATCGGCAGGACGAAATTCTCGGTGAACGCATAAACCATGCTGAACGTGATCTCGTTCTGATGATATCGGCGGTAAATCGGGTCGTGCTCGAAGTAGTGGAGCATGTCGTGCATCCAGCCCATGTTCCACTTCATGGTGAATCCCAGTCCATTAAGATAAACCGGGCGTGAGACGCCTGAAAAAGCAGTCGATTCCTCCGCAATCGTAACCGCGCCCGGTACCTGGTGAACTAGCTCATTCGTCTTTCGCAGAAAACTGATGGCTTCCAGATTCTCGTTCCCTCCGTAGACGTTAGGTATCCATTCGCCGGCTTTTCGCGAGTAGTCGAGATAGAGCATCGAAGCTACTGCATCCACGCGTAAGCCGTCGATATGGTACTTCTTCAACCAGAACATAGCGTTCGAGATAAGGAAGGAACGTACTTCATTACGTCCGAAGTTGAAGATCAGAGTGCCCCAATCCCGATGCTCCCCGAGCCGCGGATCCTGATGCTCGTAGAGAGCCGTACCGTCGAAATACGCCAGACCATGAGCATCTTTAGGAAAGTGCGCCGGCACCCAGTCCATGATCACCCCAATTTCGGCTAGATGGCAGCACTCGATGAAGTACATGAAGTCTTCCGGAGGTCCGAATCGCGATGTGGGCGCGAAGTATCCAGTCACTTGATAACCCCAGGACGGCGAGTAAGGGTGCTCGGCAATGGGCATTAGCTCGATATGCGTATAGCCCATTTCCTTGACGTAGGGCACCAGCTTTTGAGCCAGCTGCCGGTAAGAGAGCGGCTGATTGTCTGCACCGCGCATCCAGGAGCCTAGATGAACTTCATAGAAGGATACCGGCGAGTCCAGCAGGTTCGTCTCCGCGCGGCGCTTCATCCAAGCTTGATCCTGCCATGTGTGTTTGGAGAGGTCCGCTACGCGAGTGGCTGATTTCGGCGGCGTTTCCATCCAGAACCCAAACGGGTCGGCTTTCTGTTGACTGTACCCCAGAAAACGCGATTGCACGGCAAACTTATAAGGCATACCCACCCCCGCTTCCGGGATGAAGATTTCCCAGACGCCTCCCGTTCGGGCGCGCATCGGATTCTGCCGTGTGTCCCAGCCGTTGAAGTCGCCTACCACGCTGACTACAATTGCGTTGGGGGCCCATACTGCAAAGCGAACTCCTGCGACGCCTTCGACGGTAGCGAGATGGCCACCCAGCATGTTGTACTCTTCGAAATTCGTTCCCTCGGAATGCAGGTGAAGATCGAAATCGGAGATGATCGGCGGGAACCGGTAGACATCCTCGACCACGGAGATCTGATCGATATGGTTCGTAATTTGGAACTTGTACGATCCGGGAGCCGTGGACATTTGAACCACGAAGATTCCGGTCGGGTGAACGCGCTTCATGGGAGTGCTGGAGCCGTCGCTTATGACGTCCACCTCTTTTGCCTGCGGAAAGAAAGCTCTGATTTCCCATTGGCCCTTGTTGTCGCGGGCGTCCTCGGACTCCTTGGCGTGGGGACCTAAAACAGCAAAAGCGTCTCCGTGGTATCCGCCTGCTATCGCTTCCATCTCGTGTTCAGTCATCGCACGTTTATTATGGCAAGGGAGAGCGCGCCGCAGAAGAAGAGAGATTCATCCTGGAAGATCTTCCAGGGTTTTTGAATACGAGGTGATCCGCATCTCTTGGAAAATCGCGAACCAACTCTGCAAGAATTCATCCGGTCTCTGCCAAAGGCCGAGTTGCACATCCATCTGGAGGGTACCGTCGAGCCAGAGACGATCCGGGAACTCGATCCGAGTCTATCGCTAGCGGAGATTCGAACCGCCCTTCATTATTCGGGCTTCGCGGGATTTCTAAAAGCCTATGTTTGGGTTTCACAAAAGCTCAACTCGCCCGAAGCTTACGCCCTGGCGACCCGGCGTTTGCTTGAGAAGCTGGCAGCACAAAATGTTCGATATGTCGAAATCACTTTGTCCGTAGGTGTAATTCTGTGGAAACAGCAGCTCTTCGAGCCTGTCTTCGAGGCGGTACAAGCTGAGGCGAGCCGCTTCGACAGCGTTGCGGTTGCCTGGATCTTCGACGCGGTCAGGCAATTTGGAGCTGAACCGGCTGCCCGCGTCTTCGCGGTGGCCAAGGAATATCGCGGGCAGGGCGTAGTGGCGATCGGCATCGGAGGAGATGAAGAAAGGGGCCCGGCGTCGTGGTTCGAGAGCCTCTACGGCCAGGCGAAGGCAGCCGGTTTGGGATTAACTTGTCACGCGGGCGAAGTATCGGGCGCGCAAAGCGTCTGGCAGGCGATTCAAATTGGGGCACAGCGCATCGGCCATGGCATCCGATCTATTGAGGATCCGCGCTTGCTCGAAGCGCTCAAAGAACTTGATATTCCACTCGAGGTCTGTCCTTCGAGTAACGTTTGTACTGGCGCCGTGCCGAGCCTTCTAGATCATCCCCTGCGCCGCCTATGGGATGCAGGCGTGCCGCTGGTCTTGGGAACCGACGATCCAGCTTTGTTTTTCACAGATCTTCTACACGAATATACGCTAGCAGGCGAAATATTCGGCTTCTCGCGCGAAGAGATTACAAGACTCGCCAGCAACAGCTTAAAGTACCGCTTCCAAAACGGCCCTCTGCCAACCGGCTAGCCGCGAGACTGCCCGACGCGGTCGTCCAATAACAGCCGGAGAAGAGCTTCCAACTCGCGAATACGGTCGGTAAGCTGTTCGATATCGGCTGGTTCGGTTTCGCCGCAAGCCGCCACTTGGCCATGCTCCAGCGTTCCCAGAGTTTCGCCATGCGCTCTGACTACGTGGCCCGGGATTCCAAGCACGGTCGAGCCTTCCGGAACCGAGTGAACCACCACGGAGCCCGCGCCAACTTTGACATCGTCGCCAAGCCTGATGCTGCCGAGAACCGAAGCTCCCGTGCCAACCACCACGCGATTGCCTAAGGTCGGGTGCCGCTTCCCGCGCTGATTGCCGGTGCCTCCCAGTGTTACTCCCTGGTAAAGCAGCACGTCGTCCCCAATCTCCGCAGTTTCGCCGATGACTACCCCGAGACCATGATCGATAAATAGTCGCTTACCTATGATTGCCCCTGGGTGAATCTCGATACCCGTCAAAAAGCGTGCGAACTGCGAAATGAGCCGCGCGACGACATACCATTTCCGCTGATAGAACCAATGCGATATCCGATGGAACAAAACCGCATGCAACCCGGGATAGCACAGCAGGATCTCCAGACTGCTTTTGGCGGCGGGATCTTCGCGCTTAATGGCGTCGATATGATCGCGCAGCGGCATAATTTCTCATTGTCCCCTTACGTTGATGCTGAAGGCTTTACTCAGGATGCCAGACTTGCGATTTCGGCAGTGCAGAGCCCAGCGAAGTACCTATGCAGAAAATTTGTCAACTTGCAAGAGAGGTGCCGGCCATCACCAGACCCGCTACAAAACAGAAAAGGCTTACCGCCAGGCATATCGAGGCTCGTCGCGGTGCTGTGGAAAACTCCTTCCATATGCGAAGTCCGAGCAGAACACAAGCCACAGCCGAAAGAAATGGAAGGATGAGGATGAGCGCCGGTTGAGGAGCTTCATCCCCTTCTGCGCCTAACGCGAGCGACACTGCCAAAGCTCCCACCATGAAGATGACGCCGCTCGCAATACCAGCCGCATGCTGCCTGATGGTGCCCAGCTTGTAGCTATTAAACCTTATGGGTTCAGCAGTTACCTTGATATTAATAAAGAAAAAGTCGAATAGCGGCGTTGAGATGAGAATCCCAATGGCGAGCAGCAGAACTGTTGCGTAAGGTCCTGGGCCGAACTCTGGATTCGACGTTCGTTTGAGAAGCCAATGAACGAAACCTAGAGCGAAGCCCGCTAGGATCGCCAGAATCTTGCCTTTCCGGCGCTGAGTCCGTTTGTTCGATAAGGACGCTGGCTTCTTCGGCCCGGTGATGCGCGACCGCTCGACCGACGCGGCAAAGACCACACTTATCAGCAGTAGGAGAATAGCGGAGCCCATCAAGGTTTGCATAGGCGAAGAAAGAAAATGAGAAACTGCCGTCAGTATGACTGCTGTTGCAAAAGCCAGTGGAACTGCAACCGATATCCCAAGCAGAGTGATACTGGCCAAGAGCAGCAGATTGGCAAAGGCCAATACAAATCCGGTTCCCACCACCCAAATTTCTGCCTCTCTTCCCGCTATTACCAGCCGGTCCGAAAAGGACATCTCGCTTCCTAGTATTCCCAGGGTGTAAGCGGCCAGAACAGCAAAAACCAGGCCACCCAAAGCGAAATCGAGAGAGAAGAGTTCGAATCGCCAGCCAACTTCACAGCTCTTGTAAAGGCTCGGCCAAACAGTGAAGCAGATCAAAGAAAGGACAAGCAGCAAGAGGGTGGACGCGTAAGTTGTTGGAACAACCACTCAAGGTGCCTGAATGTTCGATGGGTCGGAGAAATCCTATTGCACGTAGCTGTTCTGCAGTGAAACGAGCGCAGTCGGAACGGAGGCGGATTGCTGACCGGATCCGAAATAGTTCTCGAGCGCGAGATTATGGTAGACATTCCCTGCAACACCCGAGGCAGTCGGGCCACTGACGCCTCTACCCCCGGTGAGTAACACTACCACCACCAACTTTTTCTGCCCGATGTCGTTGAAAGAACCGAACCAGCCTAAGTGAACTCCCGGCCGCACGGTGTCGGTGCAGGTCCCTGTTTTCCCGTAAATGGTTTGATCGGCGTCCGTATAGCTCACGCGGCGAGCTGTCCCGTATTCTGTTGCGCCCATCATTCCGGCTTTCACTGCGGGAATAAGATCGGTCATCTCCAGCTCGCGCTTAATCCGGGGAACGATCTTCTGAGCTTCTTCCTGGTTCTTCGGATATTGAAGGTAATACATCGTCCCTCCGTTGGCCACGGTCGCGACAATGCTGGTCAACTCGAGAGGCGTGAGACGGATTCCGTCTCCGAAACTGGTCATCATGCCGATACCGCTTGGGGGTACTTCGCCGGCTATATCGCCTGGTTCTTCGCCCGGAATGTCCAGCCCTGCCTTCTCACCCAATCCGAAAAGTTTGCCATACTTCTCGACCCGGTCAAAGCCGAGCTCCTGTCCGAGATGAGCGAAATAAAAATTGTTCGACATGGCAAGAGCTCTCGTCATGTCCATTGAGGAACGGCGTGAGATCCGAACCGCAGAGGTAGGATCAACGACCTGTTCCTTCAAGGAAGCAAGCGACACGACCAGTTTGACGGTCGAACACGGCTGATAGGCACCCTGGAGCGCGAGCTTCTGGTTGACCATACTCAGTATTCGTCCGCTTTGCGCGTCCGCTACCACTACACTGCCGTTATAAGGGCCAAGCGCATCGACCGCCGCTTTGCGAACGACGAGATCCTCGCCATCGACATTATCGCCGAGGGTTGAATCGGCGAAGGTTGGTTCTGTCCAGGGATTAAAGTAAACCCGCCGCCGGCCACGGAGCCGTTGGTGTGCAGTGGCTGCAACGATGGTCGATTTTCTAGTTGTATGAATGACCGCAGCCCGGGTTGTATTGCGGTACACCGAGTGTCCCGTTCTCCGGGAGACGATGGTGGTGCTTGCGCCGACAGCAGCCCGGCGTCTTTTTACAGTGCGGTGCCTTCTGGCAGTCGACCTCGCGGGTGTCGTGCTCTGGGAATAGGCAGGTCGAACGCCGACCACAGCGACAGCTAGAATCACTGCCAGCGATGCAAGTATTCGATTGCGATAGCCACGATGCTGCATTATTGCGCTATCCCTTCGAGAGAAAATTGATATCCATCAAACTAGGTGCAATCAAGCAACCGAATTTCGCTAAACAAAACCTGCTGAACGAACCGGCAGACCCACTGCGATCAAGATTACCTATATAGTAAAAAATCCCGCAGTTTCCGTCAAGTAAAAGATTTTGCAAGAGTTAAACTCGTTCCGCCAGATTAGGCGGCGGTGAGCCCTCCATCGATGGTAACCACGGAGCCGGTCATAAAGGCGGCCGCCGGCGAACTGATATAAACCGCCAAATCCGCGATCTCATCGGGTTGAGCCAACCGTCCTAACGGCTGGCGCTGATTCAGTTCGGCGCGCACTTTATCTTTCTCGTGCCGGTGGTACTTTTCGAGGTACGCCTCGACGAACGGAGTGTCCACAGTTCCGGGCGCGATGCAGTTTACACGAATTTCGGTCGGATAGTCCACGGCAAGCTGCCGGGTTATCGCGTGAATTGCGCCTTTCGTCGCACAGTAGGCGAATCGGCGCTTGATGCCGACCATCCCGGCTACCGACCCGATATTGAGGATCGAACCCCGGGACCGAATTAGTAAGGGCAGAGCTGCCTTGATGGCCAGGAAAGTTCCTTCGACATTGACTCGAAAAAGCCTCTCGAAGTCGGCCGCCTCAGTCTGTTCCACGTTGCCCACCAGTCCAATGCCCGCACAGTTCACCAGAATATCGAGCTGGGAAAGCCGGGCAAATGCCTGGCTGACCTGGTGTTCGTCCGTTATATCGCATACATATGACTGCACATTCGGAACCGAGCCTGCTACTTGTTGGGTCCTTGTTTCATCGAGGTCCAAGATGATCACAGAAGCGCCAGCGTCGGTGAATTTCCTGACAATCGATTGCCCGATTCCGCTAGCGCCACCGGTAACCAGAGCGGTCTTGCCATCGAGCCGGAAAGTTTCAGACATGTGGACCATATTCGCACCCGGTCTCGCCAACACTTGCCTTCATGACCGCGAGGCAAGCCGTACCTTAAGATCGTCCTGTGTCGCCGAATCGAGCTTGCCGCCGTTCCGGGTGACATAGAGCACATCGATGGCTTGATGTCCCTCTGTATTTACCAGCACGACTTCGATATTGCATTCTGCCTCAGTCAAGGCCGATGCCACATCGAACAGCAATCCGGGCCGATCTTCTCCGGTGAAGTTTAGAAGGGTCGAAGAATCCGAAGCGAGATTATCGAATCGGACCGTAGATGGCGGTGTGCGACGCGGCGGGGCGCGTTTTCACGCGCCGCCTTTTCAGAAGATCGCTCACCTCGATGGCTCCCCTGATTACGCATTCCACTGTCCAACGCAGGCGCTCGACCTCGTCGGGATTCAATTCAAGCGTGCGTGCCGGATCGGTAAAGCGAAACTCATCCAGTGCGCATCCGCTGGAATTTGATGCGGCCTCCGCCTTCACGATGCTCATGCCAAAACTGGCCAATGTTCCGCAGAGGGCTGCAAATAAACCGGCATGATCCGCCGAAAGGACAGTCATCGCGTAGACGCCCGGTTCGCGATGTATCTCGAGCGCTACTCCATCGCGCAGCCTTAATTGCTCCAACCGGAAGTGTTCCTCGATCTGCTCGCCCGAATGGATACGGAGATAACGCGTCGGAAAACCTTCCAGAAAGCGCGCCAGCTCCGGGCGCGAAGGAGTCGTCACAGCCGCTTCAGGGGATTGATGGATGCGCTGCGAAGCTAATTCTTTCGTGAGCTGAGCGGCGGCTACGGAATGTACCCGCCAGAGTTGTTCCGCGCGCCATGGTGTCATGGCTGTCGGATTAACGGCTGAGACATCCGCATAGGTAAGCAACGTTAACCTGCGCAGGTCTTCGTAGGTACCCACCTGTGCGCTGAGGAAACGCGCGGTCGCGGGATCATCCAGATCGCGCCCATTCATCACCAGCGAGAGATCGAGATGATGCGCAATCAAAAACTGGATGATCTGTTGCTCCGCTTCCGGCGTGTCAATCGCGGTGAGAAACTCCGTAGCGGTTTCACAAGATCCAAGGACGTGATCGCCCGGAGTGATTCCTTTCCCGAGGTCGTGCAAAAGCAGAGCCATCCGCAGGAGCGCCAAGTCGTCGTCTTCGAGCGCGAGCTGACGAAAACGCAGCGGCGTGTCCGGTTTATTTGCCAGAAGATTGTCGATCGATTGAATCGCGACCAGGGTATGCTCATCGACCGTGTAGCGGTGATAGAAATCGCGCACCACCAGACTGTCGACGCTTTGCCATTGCGGAAGAACGATCGCGAGCACACCGCAATCCTGCATGTTATGCAAAGCCAGCGCGGCGTGTGGTTGGCCGAGCAGTGTGCGCCAATTGCTCCAGCGCGGCTTTTCGCCGGACTGCTGTTTTAACGAAGGAATACGCTCGCGTACGCGCCGCTCAGCGTCCCAGGAAAGTGGAATCCCATGCCGGCCCGCGAAGATGAAAAGGCTGAACATCGAAGCGAGTGAAGCCAGCGTGGCTGCCGGATTTCGCAGGAGCACCCGGTTGTGCGCAACCGTGAATTCGGAGGTCGACAGTCTGTCGCGGCGATCGAAGAATTGACGCACGAGGCCGGCTTCACTGCGACTGATGAAGTCGAGCGCCTGAAGACTCGGCTGAAAACAGGAGCGGGCATGGCGATAGTACTCCCGCATCCATTCTTCCGGCGTTAGCGGCTTCACCGGCAGCGTTTCTGCAGCCTCATCTTGAAGCTCGAATGACAACAAATTGTTGTCGCGTCCGGAGCGCTCATGCAGAAAAAAGCGCAGACGATACAGAAACTCCCGGGCATCGGTTACCTCGGCCGCGGCCTGCCGCAGCGGCTCTTTTTCAGGCGCAAGCTGCGCCGCCCACTGAAGAAAATGGATATCGCGGATGCCGCCGGGCGATTCCTTTATATTCGGTTCCAAATGGTATACCGTGTTGCTGAACTTTGAGTGGCGGCTTGTGCTCAAATCGGACAGACCCCGCAATAACGGCCGCGAGTAGTGCTTGAAGAATTCGGGCAGCCTGGTAGCGAGCGACGCAAAGAGCTCGGAATTGCCGCAGAGAAAGCGAACATCGAGAAGGCTGATCGAGAGGTGAATATTGTTTTCATTGAATTGACAGCACTCATCGACGGTCCGCACAGAATGACTCGCCTTGACGGAGGAATCCCACAAACTTCGCAGAAACTGGCTCAACGGCTCCTTTACGCGGGCGTCCGGCTCGCGCTCGAGCAGCACAAGCAGATCCACATCGGAGAAAGGAAAAAGCTCGCCGCGACCATAACCGCCTACCGCGAGGACCGCGAAGGTGGCCGGAATATGGTTGCCAAGGAAATCGCTCGCCGCGGTCTTGACCATCCGGTCGACTTGTTCAGTGCGAGGAAAAGCAGGCGCAGTCAATGCTTTTTCTTAGAGCGCTGCATCGCCGGTGTCATCATTCCGAATGCGGATCGCCTCGAGCGCCTCGTAAACGAAAATCTTGCCATCGCCCAGTTTCCCGGTGCGTGCAGCGGAAGCGATTGAACGGGTGATCTCCTCCAGCCGGGAGTCGGGGACCACTGTCTCAAGCTTGATCTTCGGCAGCAGGTCCACTTCGTATTCCATTCCGCGGTAGACCTCCTTGTGGCCTTTCTGCCGCCCGTGCCCGCGCACCTCGGTAATCGTCAGGCCATCCACCCCGATAGCCTTTAGAGCTTCCTTCACATCGTCGAGCTTGAAGGGCTGAATGATTGCTTCAATTTTCTTCATCTGCGTGTAATTCTTTGAGGGTTCTCCCGCTTGTTCCGCGCGACAGGATTACGCCTCGAAGTTATAACCCTCCTCGTCATGCATAGCGAGGTCGAGACCCTCGCGCTCCTCGTCGGCAGACACCCTGACTCCAACCGTAGCATCCACTATTTTCAGGATGATGAGCGTACCAACGATCGCTAAAGCCCATGAGATTGCCACGGCTATGAACTGATTCAAGACCTGGTGCGGATTACCGTCCACCCAGCCTAGCGGAAGGGTTTTGCCGGAAGCGTCCTTTAAACCATCATTCACCAGATTTGTTGCGAAGACGCCTGTAAGAATCGCTCCCAGAGTACCGCCCGCTCCGTGAACGCCGAAGGCGTCCAGAGTGTCATCGTAGCCGAACTTACTCTTCACGTTAGTAACCATCAAGAAGCAAACGATTCCAGCCAGGAAGCCGATCAGGAGCGCGGGAAAGGGCTGAACAAAGCCGGAGGCCGGCGTGATGGCGACCAGTCCGGCGACGCAACCCGAGATTCCCCCGAGCATGCTCGGCTTGCCATGTTTCAGCCACTCCGCAAACATCCACCCCAGAGCAGCCGCCGCGGCGCCGAAGTGTGTAGCAACGAAAGCACTGGTTGCGAGAGCGGAAGCACCAACTGCACTGCCCGCATTAAATCCAAACCAGCCTACCCAAAGCAGACAGGCGCCAATCACGCTCAGCACCAGATTGTGAGGCTTCATCGCTTCGCGAGGAAAGCCGATGCGCTTGCCGAGATAAAGAGCGCAGACCAGGGCGCTTACGCCTGACGTGATGTGAACAACCGTACCGCCGGCGAAATCGAAACACGGAATCTTGCCGCCGAGGAAGGCATTCAGCAATCCGCCTTTGCCCCATACCATGTGCGCCATCGGGAAATAGACGAACGTCGACCAGAGACAGGTGAACAGCAACATGGCGCTAAACTTCATGCGCTCTGCAAAAGCTCCCGAGATGAGCGCAGGCGTGATGATGGCGAACATGAGCTGGTAGATCATATAGGTCTCGTGCGGAACGGTTGCGCCGTAATCGGGATTAGGAGCTGAGCCAACGCCACGCAGGAACAGATAGCTAAAGTTTCCGATGAGCGAATTCCCCGGCGCAAATGCCAAACTGTATCCGTAAACCGCCCATAGCACGGTAACAACTCCCATCAACGCGAAACTGTGCATCATGGTGCCGAGCACATTCTTGCGGCGCACCAAGCCTCCATAAAAGAGCGCGAGTCCGGGACCGGTCATTAGCAGGACCAGCGCCGCACTGGTCAACATCCATGCGTTGTCGCCCGAGAGCTGCGCCGTCTTGGTTGCAGCTTCGAGCGCGCTGAGCCGCGCCTCCGTTGTGGGCGCCGTCTGAGCAAGCATTTGGCTGCTACACAACGCCCCGGCGAGAATCAAAATCCTGTTTACGCGAATCATAGAATGGTTAATCGTTGTTTCCAAAGTCTACAGGCTAACAGTTCCAGTGTTCTTACCGGGCACGCAAATTTTTATTCAACGTATCGAAACCTTTTATCCATATAATGGCGGCCCAAGGAACATCAGAACAAAATATGCAGCCGGCGGTGAATCCCTGGTTGATCGCCGTAGCGGTTATTCTGCCGGCCTTCATGGAAGTGATCGACACCTCAATCGCTTCCGTATGCTTGCCGTATATCGCAGGGAGCCTCTCTGTCTCAAACGATGAGGCGACCTGGGTTCTTACTTTTTATCTGCTTTCCAACGCAGTCGTGCTGCCGGCGAGCGCATGGTTCTCCTTACGTTTCGGGCGAAGGCGTTTCCTGATCTGGTCGATCATCATCTTTACTATTTCTTCTTTTTTTTGCGGGGCCGCTAACAGCCTCTTTGTCATTCTGATGGCGCGCCTGGTGCAGGGCGCGGGAGGCGGAGGGTTGCAGCCGCTTTCGCAAGCTATTCTCACCGAAAGTTTCCCGCCCGAAAAACGCGGGTTGGCGATGGCCATGTATGGACTTGGAGTAGTGGTTGCTCCCGTTCTGGGCCCGACGCTGGGTGGCTGGCTAACAGACCAGTACTCCTGGCGCTGGGCGTTCTACATCAATATTCCGGTCGGGGTAATCGCGATCCTGCTCATCATGCGCTATGTGGAGGACCCGCCTTACATCACAAACGCAAAGCCCGGCAAACTGGACAGCATTGGCTTCGGCCTTCTCGCGATTGCGCTTGGTTGCATGCAGATCATCCTCGATCGCGGCCAGCAGGATGACTGGTTCGGCGCCACCTGGATTCGTTACGCATTTGTAGCGATGATCGTTTGTGGCATCGCATTCGTGTTCTCGCAAGTTACCCGTGAGAAGACGCTCGTCGATCTCAAGGTCTTCAAGAATCGCAACTTCACCATGGGCTGCATCCTTATCTTCATGTTCGGAGCATCGGTATACGCGGCAGTTACTTTGCTTCCGCTTTACTTTCAATCGATGATGGACTACTCGGCCTGGTGGGCCGGGCTCGCAGTTGCTCCGCGCGGTGTCGGATCGATTCTTGCGATGCCATTGGTTGGCCTCCTGGTGTCACGCGTCGACACCCGCATCCTGGTGTCCTCCGGGTTTGGCATATTTGCTGTCTGTAGTCTGATCTGGGCCACTCTCACATTGCAGATGTCTCCCTGGTCGATGACGATACCCATCGTGATCAGCGGATTCTCTCTCGGATTGGTATTTGTGCCTTTGTCCGTTGTGTCGCTGGGAGACTTGCCTCCGCAAGCGGTGGGCAACGGAAGCGGGCTCTATAACCTGATGCGCAATATCGGCGGAAGTGTCGGCATATCCATTGTGGATACACTTCTCGTGCGCCATCAACAGCTACATCAGAACGAGATGGTGCAACACACAGTACCGATGTCCTCCGCCTATCAGCAGTATCTGCAACACTACACCCAGACATTCTCGAACTACGCCAGCCACGCCACGGCCCAGACTCAGGCACTGGGACAGGTCGGCCGCGTGCTGGGTCAACAAGCACAACTCTGGTCATACGTGGACGATTTCCGCTACATGGCGCTGAGTTGTATATGCTGCGTACCACTTGTGTGGGGATTGAAGAAGGTACGGGCAAGAGCCGGGGCGACGGCAGGTGCGCACTAGCCCGAATATCTCAAAAGTTTCACTTGAACCATGCGTCCCGAGGAGTCGCGACGGGGCAGACTGACAGTCTGCGCCACTTCGGGCTCGAGATAAGCTGTCATTCTTAGCGATTGGCGAACCCATTGGCGGGATTTGAAATATCGAAGCCAAACTGCTTGAGGACGGCAATGGCGGAAGGGTCGGGATTGGGAGCAGTCGCTTTTTCGAGCAGCCGGTTGAGGAATGCCATATCGGGCTTGCCGGCGGGAGTAGTGATGGCTGCCAATGCGGTTTGGGGTTGCTCGGCTTGACGGCGCTCTTCTTTTAATTCGCGAAGCTCGGCCATATCTTTTTGGCGCTGGCGCTGCAGGCGCCCTTCCTGGATTTGCAGGTTGCGCAGCGGCTTCTGATAGTGAATGAACGTTTCGAGATCGATACGGGCGGACAGAACGGCGGGGTCTTGCTCTTCGAATTGCGCGGCAAATTCTTCGCGGCCGCGAGCGAAGATCGCCATTTCAAGACCTGGGATGCGCTGCAGACGCCATTGAATATCGGCCAGTGATTGGACCAGTTCACGTTCGCGCAAACCGACTGGCTGAAGCTCGTTCTCGTAGGCGGCGATGTGCTGCCGGTAAGCTTCAGCGTCGTCCGAAGGAAGCAGGACGGTGCGGCCGGTCAAGCCTGTTTTGACGGCGTTCATAGAAGAAACCGCTTTGCCTTCCGGGGAACGCGGCCCGCTAGAAAGTTGCGCATTGGCGCGATTGGCGGCCAGGCGAGTTTCGGAAGGTGCCGGTTCGGTCTCGACGGACGGCGGTTGCATGCGAGCTTCTTTATCTGCTGCTTTCTTGGCTTTACGCTCGGCGGCGCGGCGGATGGATCGTGCGGTCATAAGCGGGCGGTGCTCCTAAAAGAAAATGGCTCGTGAACGGCCGGGCAGACCGATTACGAGCCTGCCGGAACATAGCACACGAAAGCTCGGAAACGAACTTCGGGGGTTGTGGAAAAGCGGGTTAAGGCGTGTCAACTCAATGGGTAGGCGATATTTCATTCGCCTGTGACGGGCGCCTGGCGGCCCTTGCTTCCGCCACCACGAGGGATGAAAACGGGGGCGCAGCGCGCCATGCCGAGAGGAGCCGTCGGGTTTTCTAAAGCCGGTTACGATCTGGTGCTTCGAGCGCGTCTGTGAAAGGTGGCCGGATGCTCTTTGTGGCACAACGCAGCGTGGCCTTCCCCTTCCGGTCGGTAGAGCACACGTGAGGTATTTTGATCGACGAGGGCTGGCAGCGTGCTACTTTGGCAGGTTTCATCGGATTTCATTGCTTTAACAATCAGGAGGCCCTTCAGTGTATGAAGCGCAGAGACTTTCTAAAAACCACAACCGCTGTAGCAGGCGGAGTTTTTTCCGGCCTACACAAGGCATCAGCCCAAGGAATCCCGGAACGGACGCCCGTGACAGGCGAGAAGCCGAACATTCTGTTCATTCTCGTGGATGAATTACGTTACCCGACTGTATTCCCGAACCACATCAAGACGCCCGACAAGTTTCTGGAGACGTACATGCCGAACGTCCACAGCTTATGGAAGCGCGGCGTAAAATTCGGTGAGCATCATAACGCCGCCAACGCCTGTACGCCATCACGAGGCGTCATGATCACAGGCCTGTATTCTCAGCAGACCTGGCTCGGCACGACCATTACATCCTCTCCGTTGCAGCCGTCGCCTAAACTCCAGCCGGTGTTGAATCCGGCTTTTCCAACTTATGGCAAGCTGCTTCGGTCGAACGGCTATATTACCCCCTACGTCGGCAAATGGCACGTCTCTATTCCGCCCAGCAACGGCTCGCTTGGTAACTATGGCTTTGACTTCATGACTTATTACGATCCGACAGGGTTCAACCTTCAGGGGACGTATGGGCAGGAACCTGATTTTCACAACGACGCTTACTCCGCCTCGCAGGCAGTAACTTGGCTAACTGAGCAGGCACCGCAGAACAAGCCGTGGTGTTTGACCGTGAGCCTGGTCAATCCTCACGACCGGGAGTTCTTTCCCGCCGGCACCGAATTTAAGACTGTCGCCGACTTATTCGCTTCTGATACCACCAATCCGGATGGCCTGACGCAAATGCAGGCCGGCTATGGCACGGAGAAAAATCCCCCCGCCGTGCCGTGGGAGGAGAATGAGCTAAAATCCCCAAAGTCTTACGGATACCCGACACTGCCGCCCAATTGGGAATCGCGGCAGGATTTGAAGGACAACAAGCCATCCACTCAAGTCTGGGCTCACGATTTCCAGCAAGGTGTATGGGGCGGCGCTACCGACGATCCGACGCAGACTACGGCCACCATCGAGCAGTACCCGAATCCGAATCCGCTGGAAGATCTGCAACTTGGCATCGTAAAAATGCCTTTCAGCTACTGGCAGAGGGGTTTCGACAGCTATACGCAAGTCATGGAGATTGTCGATTGCCAGATCGGGCGCGTGCTCAAAGCACTGCATTCCCTACCGGACAGCGTAGTCGATAACACGGTCATCATTTTTGTATCGGACCATGGTGAGTATTGCGGAGCGCACGGCCTGCTTCAAGGCAAAATGGCGACCGTCTATGAAGAGGCCTGGCACATTCCGCTGATCGTCGTCGATCCCAGCGGCCGATTCACTGACGACACTCATATCATTCGAAACGGGCTGACTTCTTCGGTCGATTTCTTCAACATGCTGGTGAGCATCGGATACCGCGGAACGAATGACTGGATGAATCAAGACAATCTTGCCGCGATATACGGCGATCGGCATGACATGGTATCCATGCTAAAGTCTTCCAGTGCGCCTGGACGTCCTTACGTGCTGTTTGCCACAGACGAAGTGGTATTCAATTACCTCAACTTCAACAAAGCCCCGCTGCATGTTCTGGGTCTGCGACTCGAAGACAGCAAGTTGGGAGCCTATGCGCATTGGCTACCGTTGACCTCGCAAATCGTGGGGACGGTGCAGAAAGAATTCTACGACTACTCAACAGAGCGTGGACAGCTCGAGTTGGATAGCAATCCGAACGACCCACGAGTTAACGATCTGTACCAGAAGCTGATCCAGAACATCGTGCCGAATGAGTTGCAGGAGCGGCTGCCTGGAACGCTCGGGGTGGTACAGGCATTGTCAAAAAGAGCTCACCTCATCTGGGACGAATTTATCCAGTTGCAGCAGCCGTCGACCTTAAAGAGCGGCGATCTGCACAAGCTGCTCGGGTTCGGTTGGGAATTCTAGCCTGCCCCTGCGCCAGAGGGCCGGCGTAGACGCCTCCGCTACGCCGGTCCTCATGTATGTTGGCAACTCGCGCCCAAACCAACGTGCTAGCAGGGGCTGGGCTTCATAATCCGGTCTTCGTCAATACGTTGGGCCAGACATTCGGCCATTCCTGATCGTGCTGCTCATCAAAGGATAGAATCGCTTCGGCCACCGTCAGCGTGCAGCCTTTGCCAAGTCACGAGTCCTCTCACCAGACTGATCGATAGCGCGAACAACCTTCACGGCGTGGTGAGCCGTCGTTTCACCCAGTCGCGATTCTTTAATGCGTACGAATTGGAGGGCTCCAGTTTCAGTGCTTCATCGAACTGCTGCCAGTCGCAGCTCGCAGATCGCCATTCTGGGCCGGCATCACTTCGCGGAATTGCGATTCCGAATTCGTGCGTTTACGTGTCGCGCTCAAAATCTGCGATGCCGATGACTTGATCTTGCACGCTAGGCTGTCGGACGAAGCCGACGCTGTCAGACGCGTTTGCCGGCTTCTCAACTTCCGAATCGTCGTTCGGGAACAATCCGGAAACAATGCGGATGCGGCACCATTTGACCACCACTGACGCGCCGGCGCGTTCTCCGAGTTCGACATAGGGCAGCGTTAATCGGGACTTGACGGCTAGTGACGGATGGCCGACGAAATTCGGAATCGAACCGCAGACAGTTGTCCGATTTCGCGGCGATTCCTCCCGCAAGTGGACACCTGGTGGACAGTTCCCGCCGCCGACAAAAACGCTAAATATCAGGTAGCACAGCGAGTTAAAAAGTGAGGTAAGACCGGAAGAATACGTGCGCATAGGAAT
>CAWCYQ010000032.1:0-279775 GCA_963799755.1 Terriglobia bacterium
CGACTGCAGCGGTCTTAATGCTCGCTGTTGGTATTGGGGCGAACACGGCGATCTTCAGCATTGTTCACGCCGTGCTGCTTCGACCTCTACCTTTTCGGAACCCGGAACAGCTCTTCGTCGCTTCCGAAGATACAGGCCTTACTGGCTCGATGGCCGGAGCTGCTTCAGGTCCCGATTTCGCCGATTTTCGCGAGCAAAATCGCTCCTTCGAGCAAATCTCAGCGATCCTTCCCTCCTTCACCGAGACATTCCAGTCGAAAGAAGGTCCCGTGATAGTCCATTGCACTGGTGTTTCGCCGGATTTTTTTCCAGCGCTGGGTGTGAAGCCTCTTCTCGGGCGTCTATACGAAACGCGAGAATATCACACCGACGAGGCCGGCGTTATCCTCTCTTATCAATTTTGGCAGCGGGAATTCACCGGCGATCCTCATATTATCGGTCGCATAGTCAGCTTCAATCAAGCAGCAAATACCGTCGTCGGGGTCATGCCGCCACTACCCGATCTCTTTCCTGAGACGGACGTGTGGGCGAGTCTTATCCCGGATTTCGATTTCATGAAATGGAGAAACAACAAATTTCTCACGGTGATCGGCAAATTGAAACCGGGCGTGACCCCGCGCCAGGCTGAACAGGACCTTTCCAGCATTCTGCGCCGGGCGCCCGGCGCCGCCCCCAACGCATCGGTCAAGCTGGTCGCGCTCAAAGAGTACTTGGTCGGCAGTGTCGAGAAACCTCTTCGTTTGTTGATGGCTGCTGTTGTTTTATTACTGATCATCACCTGTGCGAATCTGGCCAATCTCCTTTTAGCGCGCGCCAATTCGCGCCAGCGGGAAATTGCGGTTCGCCAGAGTTTGGGCGCGAGTCCCGGCCGCGTGTTTCAACAGCTTCTTACGGAGAACTGGGTTCTTGCATTCATGGGCGGCGCGCTGGGAGTAGAACTCGCTTCCGCCGCCATCGGCGCGCTGTTAAGCCGGACTGCAGCCAACCTGCCGCGTGGAACCACGATTGGTATCGATGTTCCCGTCCTCCTTTTCGCGCTTGCTATTTCTTTAATCGCGGTTCTGCTTTTGGGGTGGGTGCCGGCGGCAGCGCTGAGAAAGATTGATCTAAACCAGACACTGCGGACTGGTCGCGGCGAGCTAGGCCGTGCCGGCAAGCACGGAGTGCATCTACTCGTAATTTCAGAGATTGCCGGTTCTGTTGTACTCCTGGCGGTCGCCGGACTTTTGTTGCATAGCTTCTGGCAAGTCACTCATGTAGATCCTGGTTTCGAGCCCCGGAAACTGTTGATGGCCTATCTGCGCAACCCCAGTGATGGTCCGGAGCAGCAGGTCTTCGATCGCCAACTGCTGGAACGGGTGGACAATCTTCCAGCCGTCGAACACGCCGCCATCGGCGATTGCATTCCCGGCGGTTACGCAGCCGTGGCGCAACTTGTATTTCGGGATAAGGCCCCGAATCCGGACCGCCTTCCCACTTCTAAAGGCTGCTTCATCAGTCCGGAGTTTTTCCAGGCGGTCGGCGCGCCGGTGCTGGCGGGACGTCCTTTCAACGTATTCGACACCAGCGCCAGCACGCCGGTCGTAGTTGTGAATGAACTGTTCGCTAAACGTTTCTGGCCAGGTGAGAATCCTATCGGCAAGCGCCTGAGCGTCGGCTATACCGGCCCCGGACGCCGGGCGCTCGGTTCGGCACGCATTCGCGAAGTCGTGGGCGTCGTCGGCAACATCAAGCACGAGGGGCTGGACTCACCCACCGAGCCAGCCGTGTACATGCCTTATCTGCAAGACGATTCCAAACATTTTCTTGTATCGTTCAACTTGTTTGTACGTGCCCAAAATCCGCTGTCGATTGCTGAGCCGGTGCGCGCGATCATCCACCAACTGAGACCGGATCAGCCAGTCGCCAATATGCAAACCATGAACAACTACCTGGCAAGGTCCCTCTCTGCGCGCCGTTTCACATTGCTGCTCTTTGGCATGTTCGCTCTGATTGCGTTGCTGCTGGCTATTATCGGCATCTATGGTGTGGTGGCGTATTCAGTCAGTCAGCGTACTCGTGAATTTGGTCTGAGGATCGCCTTGGGGGCTGCCCGATCCAACGTACTTCGCACAGTAATACAAGAAGGGGTTACACTCGCCCTGATTGGCATCGCGATTGGCGTAGCCGCTGCTCCTGCCGCTTTATACCTGACGAGGAATCTGGCTTTCGGCATCAGCCCGCTCGATCCGCTCACCTATGCTGCTGTCGGGCTTTTGTTCCTCGCGGTAAGTATCCTCGCCTGCGCCATCCCCGCACGAAAGGCGTCCTTAGTCGACCCGATAAAAGCAATCGGCTCAGAATAGACACTTCGGCAGGTCTGATGGAGGTCCGTGTTTTCCGCTTCCAACGACCTTGGTGTTGACATACGACACTATGCTGCTATGATGTAGTCGTCCGACATCATGCCAGCTCAAACCAGAATCGACCTTTTACAGGGGACCCTGGATCTCCTTATCCTCAGAACGCTAAAGACCGGAACGCTTCACGGCTGGGCGATATCGGAACGTATTCAACAGATCTCGCACGACGTTTTACAAGTGAATCAGGGATCGCTCTACCCCGCGCTGCATCGGCTCGAACATCGCGGTTGGATCAAAGCGGAGTGGCATACCTCAGAACTGGGAAGACGCGCACGGTTCTATCAGCTCACCGCGCTGGGCCGAAAGCAACTGGATATTGAGGCGAATGAATGGTCGCGCTTAATCGAGGCGATTGGCCGGGTGATGGAACTGGCGTGATCTATGGGCTGGCATGGCTTAATCCCAAAGCTTCGCTCGCTGCTGCTGCCCAGGCAGACCGAAAGAGATCTGGCAGATGAACTCGCTGCGCATGTCGAGCTACAGACCCGAAAGTACCTCGAGCGCGGGTTCACTGACGAGGAAGCAAGGCGTCGGGCGTGTTTGGAATTCGGCAGCTTCGCAGGCGCGCAGGAACAATGTCGTGAAACCAATCGCTGGAACCTGGTCGACACGTGCGCCCGGAATCTCCGCCATGCTTATCGCTCTTTGCGGAAGACCCCCAGCTTCGCCGTGATTGCGATTGCCGTTCTGGCGATAGGCATTGGGTCCACTTTGGCAATATTCGCCCTGGCAGATGCCCTCCTATTTCGGCCGCTACCCGTCAAGAACGCATCTGAACTAGTGCGAATTGCGTCCGTCGGCCGCGACGGTGATCTCGAATCGCTGCCAACGACTCTACTGGAGCCGTTGAGCCGATTGCCAGAGTACCAGGGGGTCTGCGGCTTCGATACGAACTACACCGCAGTCGAGTGGAAGGACGCGATTACCTCCGCAGGAACGCTTGGGTTCTCCGGCGATTGTTTCTCTACTCTCGGTATTGGAGTGCAGCGGGGCCGCAGCCTCATTCCGGAAGACGATCGCATCGAGAGTGCTCCGGTCGCTGTGATCACCGATGCGTTCTGGCAGCGTGAGTTCGACCGGCGGCCCGATGCTCTAGGCCAGCGCCTCACTATGGAGGGTCGAACCTACACGGTCGTTGGTGTCGCGGAATCGCGGTTCAATGGTCTGTTAGTCGGATTCCCCGCCGCTGTTATCGTTCCCGCCCACCAGCGATACGGCGAAGCAATGCCGAACGGCCGTATCCCGACTTATTGGTGGGTCAACGTGCTCGCGCGACGAGCGCCCGCTATTTCAGAACAACAGGCGGCGATCCGACTCAACGTGCGCGCGCAGAAACTGCTCGAAGAAAGCGTCCCGCCGCACTTCAACGCCAGTCGCCGCAAAGATTATCTGGCAAGAAGATTACTCGTTTCGCCGGGTGCGAACGGAATCGATTATTTTCTTAAACGCAGGTTCGGCGGCTTCCTCTATGCGGCTGCCGGAATTTGCTCTGTGATTCTGCTCATAGGCTGCATAAACCTAGCGAACGTATTGCTCGCGCGCAGCCTGAGACGTGGACGCGAAGTGGCGATCCGCTTCGCGCTCGGAGCCAGCAGGAGCCAGGTCGCCGGTCTGTTCGCAACGGAAAGTCTTTTGTTGGTGGTTGCGGGTGCGGCACTGGGCTCTGGCCTCGCGCGACTTCTCAACAACTGGTTGGAATCGCAAGGCGCGCGCATGTTCGGCAATTTCGATCTTGGGCTTTCGTTTGATTGGCGTATCGCGGTGTTTCTTGCCGCCATTGTTTCCCTGGTGACCACGGCTTTTGCAGCGATATCCGCATGGCAGGCCGACCGTTTTCGGGGACCGGAAGCGATGCGGCAAGGCGGTCACGGTCTAGTAAGCACCCAAAGTCCGGTTCAGCGGGTTCTCATCGCGCTGCAGATCGCGTTCACTCTGGCTTTGGTTGCCTCTGCAGGGCTGTTCAGCACGTCCCTCAAAAACCTTTACGCGCTCAATTTAGGCGTGAAAACGAGTCACGTTTGGGATGTCATGTTATCCACCCGCCCTGGTACAAAAGCCTACTTTGATCGTGGACCTTATTACAGAGAACTGTTGGAAGAAGTCCGCTCCCTTCCAGGTGTCCGATCCGCCAGTTTGACGGATTTCCTCCCTTTTTTCACTGTTCCCGACCCGCAGTTGGTCG
Organism: Terriglobia bacterium; assembly: GCA_963799755.1. GTDB lineage: Bacteria > Acidobacteriota > Terriglobia > Bryobacterales > Bryobacteraceae > Bog-105. Next base: position 4,585 of record CAWCYQ010000032.1, read on the forward strand.
CGGCAATCGATACCGGGAGAGCGCAGCAGCAAGTGAATGCTTATACCTTCAACACGTCCGCCGACTTGTTCCGCGCACTTGGCATAAAAATCCTCGCAGGCGAAGGATTAGACGAGAAAGCCGATGGCGAACCCGCAGTCGTCGTGAGCGAATCGCTCGCTTTGCGATTAGCCAAATCACCGCGCGAGATCATCGGTCATCACGTTCGCTTCGGCCTGGATAGCAGATATCAGCGCCTGCGTGTTTCGGGCGTAGTCTCGAACGCGCAAATGGACTTGGCGCATCCGGAGGATCTGGCCCCGCCTGTCGCTTACATGAACATCTGGCAACATCCTGACGCGCAGGGCTATCCGGTTCTGCTGATTAAAACCAGCGGAAACCACCTGGACGTCGGCTCCCTCAGAAAGATCGTCGATAGCAAAGGTCATGAGTACGTGGACCGGGTTCGAACTCTCGATAGCGAAAAAGATGGAGCACTGATGGAAAACAAGCTGATCGCATACCTTTCAGGAGCATTTAGCACACTCGCCTTAGTAATGGCCGCTGCGGGACTGTTCGGTTTGCTCAGCTATCAGGTCGCCAGCCGGGCGGCGGAAATCGGTATTCGTTTGGCGGTAGGGGCCAGCCGTTGGCAGATTCAATGGATGATCCTGCGCCAGATACTCACCCTCGTTGGCATCGGTTGCGCCGCGGGCATTGTGCTCAGCGCGACGAGCGGGCGAGTGCTGGCGAGCTTATTGTACGGAGTGAGCCCTTACAATGTTCCACTGCTCCTGCTCTCGTGCGGCGTGCTCGCTTTCGTATCGCTCACGGCAGCATGGCTTCCCTTGCGCGGTGCTTCCCTGCTAAATCCGCTCATGATTTTGAGGCACGAGTGATGAAAATGGCGCTTGCTATCGGGCGGGTGCTGGTTCGAATACGCTCATCGCTGTTTCGCGAGAAATTGCGCCATGAGATCAATGATGAAATCGAATTGCACCTCGAGCTCGAAACGCGCTTCATAAAGTCGCTCCTGTTTGAGATGGGAACGCTTGATATCTGGACCTATGCAACTTCGTTATTCGCGCTTCTGGCAGTGTCGGGCATCGCGGTATGCCTGCCCGCATGGCGCGCCGGGAGTATTGATCCAGCTTCCGTTTTGCGGAGCGACTGAGTCAACGTCACAATACTGCTTTTCAGAGCCGCGAGCGCAGCGACCGGTGGCCCTATTTTTCACAAGTACCGGATCGCCTGTGATATCGCCGCAGTCCGGAAACAAATCAGCACTGCCCTTGCCGGAAATGGACAGTCTCAGTTGTTTACGACCTCCACTGATTGGAACGTGTCAGGCTTCCCGGAAATCGCCAAGAAATCAGGCATCTGCGTCAAGGATTCGCTCTTAGTGAAGCCAAGGCGGCGTTGATTAGTTGCGTTGTCGTAACGACCTGTAAAGATGGCTCGATCGTCTGCCCGATATCCAGCTTGACGCGGGTTCCGTGTTGCATGAGGACGTCCTCGAACTTGGTGCTATCTCCAAGATAATGTCGTTTGCAGCAGCCTGCCATAGCGCGACGCTACGAAGAGGAAATACACTCCGGGCGAGCCGCGTGACTGATACTCATTGTGCGACACATTGATAGACCCGCTCGATAGCAAGCGCCATTTCCGCCAGCATCGGAGCGTAACAACGCTAGCAACTCGATTGTGCAAAGAAGTGTTCGGCTTTCTCGAGAGAAACCTGTCCGGAGCGAAGCGAAGGATGCCGGTATGATCCACTACCAGTTCTGCATCGAATCGGTAGCCGTCAGCACGCGGGTTCGGTTCAGACCATTGGATATCGACGATGATGTAGCGCCAGCCATGACGTTTTGAGTTGCGCCGCCATAACGTCGGCGTTTACCTCCGGCTCAGTTACAGTTGTCCCGTAGGCGCGCCGGCTGTTCCATCCCATAGGTGGCGTCGGAGCAACCGGGGCAGCACCGCACACAGTGGCGAGAAGTCCTGTCGCGATAAGTCGAATCATCGTACTGGAAGAAGTAACCCTGAAGTATCAAAGTAAACCTTCATTCATGCGTGATAGCATTATGTGCCTGCGCAAACATCTGCTGGTCTCGTTTGCATCCCGTGTTGTTACACACGTGTTCGAGACAACGGCTTTGTGAAGGTTGGTAAGAGTTGCGCGAAGGGAACGAATCCTTGTCTATCGGACGAACATTGTCGAAATATCCTTGTAACTGTTCATTAACGTTGATAGCAGGGTGCCTTACAGTTTTGAGCGCGGCAATGCTCTCTGGGCAGGCGATTGCGCCTGATGGCGCCGTTCTTCCGGCCGCAGTCCACGAACGAGAATTTGCATCAGATCCACTCCTAACCGCGACCAGCAAACAGGCCATTGTTTTCGGTGTCAACAACGAGCAAAGTATCGGCAGATTTAACCTGAGCGCAGGAACCCACAAATTCTGCCTCGAGGGCGGGGCGGGTTACTTCACCGATGTGAACATTCAGGCGAGCGATGGCGGCAGTCTAACTCTTCCCTTGGACCGTCAGGGATGTGCTAACGCGGAAGTTCCAGAAGGCATTGTGTCGGTCACCTTAGGTCACCGGAGTACTCCCAAGCCGCCAACATGGGTCACAGCCTCTTTGCATGTTGATCGACCGGAAGCTAACCCTTACATACCGCCGGTTCCTCTTGTCGATTCCCAGAACTCACCCGTGTCCGGTTACTGGGCCATTCAGGACCTGAACTACAACGCCAGAGGCACCTTCGGAAACAGGATGTTGTCTACGGTTCCGGTTCCGAATACCCCCAACAGCGCTGCGGGAATGATTTTGATTGACCCAAGTACTTCGTTTGATGGGCTATCGCTGTGGCAACTTCCGCCGGTAACGGGTTCGGTCAGTTATCCTCCATATCCGCAAGCGCTCTTCTACAGTGGCAATGCCTATTGGTGGCTCCCTATCACAGGACCCTACGTAGTTAGTTCCTGCGGCAATAGCTTCTTCGATTACTGCGAAAACGCTTACGGGGAAACGCCGCTCTCGGAGTACCCTCCTGATCTCCAGATTACGGATCTGGGCAATTATGCGTTCCGATTTAACCTGAATCCAGATATCGGGGGTGAAAGCCTATACAGCCAATCGGTGAATGGCCAGATTCAACTGGTCCCCACCTTGGGCGGCGTTCCCCCCGATACATTTCAGGTGTTGTTCCGCTTCTTGCCGGGCGACTATCCATCTCCGCAACTTAACCCGGGAGAGGTGCAGATCTTTCAAGGCTGTAGCTATCAGGGGCAAAGTTCAATTTTCATTCCGCTGATGGGGGCAGGCGTTGTCAGCGGGGGATACAACTTGGCTTCTCTCAGCAGCAGCACTACCACGCTAGACAATACCGGCCAATCCGTCCACGTTGGTCCAGGCTCCAGCATCTATTGGGGCTCGGATCAGACGAATTTGCAGGGTGCAGTGGTCAGCAATCAATCGTGCATGTCTAACAAACCGACAGGCCAGCTCTTCGTCGAACCTGTTTCGAACACGCTTACGGTTGCTCATGATCTTCTAAACAACGCATGCACTAACTGCGTTCTTGCCGGGCAGGCACTCAATCCCGCTGCTGGATCGCCGAGCAGCAACTACCAAGGGTGGGACTTCACTGGCGCAGATTTCTCACATTCAAACCTGAGTAACCTCGATTTCACCGGAGCCACCCTGAGCGGAGCGAAGTTCGTGGGCGCCACACTGAGCAATGTCACGCTCAATAGCCTCCAGTTGTCAACGGCCGGTCTCGACTTCACAGGTGCGATATTAAACCACGTCACTTTCAACGGGACAAACATCAGCAACTTTAACTTCTCCAACGGCACTCTGACGAATGTTGATTTGAGCAGCACGACCGCACCCGGTGGGAATCTCACCTTCACAGGCGCAACGATGAATCAAGTCAATCTGAACGGAGTCAATCCGGCTATCGTCGCAGCGACAGGCGCGGCGTTCTGCGGAGTCAGTTTAGCCGGAACAGGTAGCAGTGGCATTCTGGATTTGACTTCAGGCCCCTTCGCGAACGTGACAGTTACCATCAGCAGTTCATGCACGGCGAATCTGGCATATACAATTATCAACGCGACTGCGGTTGCCGGATCGTCATGGAATGGCTTTAACTTCACAGGGACGCAGATCAATTTGCCTCCTGGGCAAGTACTTTCTACACAGGCGAACCCCCTTGACTTTACAAAGGTCCAGATCGCGGGAATGTCGCTGCAAGCCGTCATTCTCGACTATGCGACCGGCCTGGCAGGACGTACTCTGTCCGGCATAAAGCTGAATAATTCGAGCTTGCGCTTCGTGAATCTTAGCGGTGCGTACATGTATGGTGCGCAATTGCCTAACGCCAATCTGGAAGGCGCAAATATGAGCGGGGTTTATTTGACGAAATCAGCCGATCAGCCGAGTGCGGCGAACTTGGGCGGAGCATTTCTGCGCAACGTAAACCTCTCAAATGCAAAGCTGAGCGGAGCGGATTTCTCTGACGCCAGCTTCTACAGTCAAAAGGCTGTCGGCCAGGGAACTTGTGTGATTTCTGGCGGATTCACGGTAAAGTGCGCCACTGCCGCGAGTGCAACTCTGGACGGAACTCAGTTCACAGGAGCCTATCTATTTGGTACCGATTTCACTGACGTGACGGCCCAAGGAGTGTTCTTCAAGGGAGCCTTCCTTGCGGGTGCAAACTTTGCTGGAGCGACCTTCACAGCGGCCAACAATAACGGATCCGATTCAGGCTTTCAGGATGCATTCTTGCAAGGAACGAATATGGCCAAAGTAACGCTTAAGAACGGCATATCTCTGGATGGCGCTTACGTTGACTTCACACCTAACAACACTATCTTCCTCGTGCTGGGAGGCGCGCACACCTCATTCCCGGGATACTGGAACACTCCAGGACAATCGGTCTGTGCCGAAATGAACTATCCCACTGCGACAACCGTTCCACCTACGGACGGATCGACAACGTGCCCTAACAACAGCAGCAGCGACAAAGGCTGCGGCCCCGCATTTAACACCAATGGCACGGCGAATACAAATTGGAAGTCAACAATCGATATCAGCAGCCAGGCATCCTATCTGAAGAACTCTACCTTCACGCCTGCTTCGGGCACTCCGATATGTAATGCCGATATTCAATGGGTGCCGCTGAGCTTTTCTGAACCGCCGCCACCTCCGCCTCCGCCACCTCACCGTTGCAGGCGACACCATCCGCCAGTTCACCATCCCAAGAAGCCGCACGGTACTTAGACCAGTATCGAACCTGCACAAGAGAAGACTGCTGTTTGATTTCCACAAACGTGCCAAAGGAGGCCGTGATGAACACCAATGAATTTCTAAAGCTGCCTGAGTTCTCCCGACGAGGTTTCGTTGGTGCTGCGCTCACCGCCGGCACTCTGCTCGCTCACTCGGAGGACGAGGAACACGATCGCGATGGAAAAAAGAGGCATCGTCGCCACCGGCGCCACCAAAAAGAATTCCGGGATTTATTCCTGAACCTTTCGCACCAGTCGTACGCCGGCCGTGAGTACTATCTGGTTCTCGGAAAGCAGCGCCATCGTCTAAGGGAGCTGCAGTCAGGTGACCCCGTTCTTGCGAAGCACCGGCAACACAATCAGCTTCTGGCGCAACTTCCCGACTCACAGATTACGCATGTGATCGAGAATGTTCAGCTCGCAACCGATCAGGTTCACTTGAGTTACCTGATATCAGAGCCGGACACGACGAGTGGTACATGGTACATGTCAGCGGTGTTTTTGTTGGCCCCAGCGACAGCCTTGTCCTATGCGTACAATCGCGCAAGAGAAATGAGTAATGACGGTAACTCGCTCCGTCTCTCCGCGAAACGTCGTAAGTATGGATTGCAGTCGGCTACTTCACTGCAAGATCTGTTGGACGAAAGTGCTCTCTTAGACACAACGGATTGGGCCACCGCCCTCGTAAACCTCCATCCGGAAATGTTAAGCGCCGATCCCGAGTCCGCCGCACACATACAGACCAATTACATTCAACCGGGATCGAACACTTTTGAGTTGTCTCAAGTTTTGGGGCTTGCTGGACCGGCAGCGCCACAAGGCGATCCGTCATCTGCCAGCAGTGGGACTCCGTGGGCAACCCTGGTTCCGTTCACAGATACGGACGGTTCTCCGCTGGTCAACACGAAGGGGAACAACAAAGGTCTAATCCTTTACGACGCCCAGTGGAATCCGAATCTGAGCCAGACTTTCATTGCACCTGCGATGAACCCTGCCCTGCAGAGTGTCAAAAACGATTCCACGCTGGGCGCGGATGTCACCAGTGGAGGACAATCCGTCACAGACGGTTGCTTGTGGACCAGAAATGACGGGAGCACCAGTGTTAACGTTCTTCCCGGTTCGGGTCTGTCATCGGGCAACAGCAGCTACACGCTGAGCAACATCACACAAGGCTACAACGGTTACAGTTGTAACGCGTCGGTTTCGATCAACGGCGATGCAGCCCAGATCACTTTGGGATTCAAGAACTGGTTTGTGCGTTACCTTGCTCTATACATCCAGTTTCTCAACGAAAATACTCCCGTTCCCCCCTCGCAACTACCCTCCGGCACATTGCCCGACGCATCGTCCTCCACGCCGAACAACGAGATCCTCATGGGATCGCTCACACCAGAGTTCACCTTGTATGGAATACCGGTTTCGGCCTCATCAAATTCGGTCGTCGTAAACTTCCCGGCCAGTGTTGCTACTTCTGCAAGGATTCTCGCCAGCGGGCTGGGAACTGGTACTCATACCGCTTCCGATACAGAAATCTACGGAATCGTGATGACCAGTTTGTTCAATCTCGCGATTCCGGCGACCTTGCTTGCGCTCACTATCGGAACAGAGATAGACATTTTCGTAAAGACACTGGCATTTCCGTTTGCGCTTTTAGTCGCGCAGGAAGTCGCCACGGCTGCAGAGAATGGATCGTCTTCGCAAATTATCACGATCTTCTGGCGGTCCGTTGTCAAAGCGGCTATCGGACCTTCTTTGAAGGCCTTCATCACTGGCTTTCTCAAATTCCTGGCGGCTGCGGAAGTTATCGACAGTCTGGAAGACGCGATACCGATTGCCGGCATAATTCTTCAGGCCATCGGTGTCATTGGAACTCTGGCGGAGATAGCTGAGACAACCGCCGAGACCTTGTCCTCACCCTGGACTTACGAATACAATCTCGTGGGCACCTATAATCTGAGCCTCAGCCTGGCGCATGCCACCAACGACACCTCATTCCCGGCTTTGGCGGCCACATATAAGGTGACGGCGAATTTCGATAACGGAATACCGCAAGTGCAAACGCTCACCATGCCCGGCGGTAGAGTATCAACGCTGCCTGCCGTGGTTTTCCCTGGAGTGCCGCTTGGAGGAAACGTAACGCTGTCGGTTGGGTTTTATGCAAGCGATAACACGCTGGTCGGTCAAGGGACTACAGGATCGATTAAGAACCTTCCGTCTACGTCACCTGCGATCACCATAACCGAACTCCAATATCCGATCACCTCCACAACGGTCTACCAGCATCAGCAGAAGACCAGCCTGGATGCCGGCGGCAATCATCTTTGGATATGCTCGCCGGCTCCCGCGGCGCCAGCGAATCCTGTGGCTTGCGATCCCGCGCCGGGCAACATCTGCAACTATCGCGACATCACGTTCAGCCCAACTTTTGGAGACGTGGGATACGCCTGGCAGTCTTACAGTACTTCTCCGTGCACCACGTCAGGATCGAGTAATAACGGCGGCCAGCTTGACCAAATGGCCAGCATTCCAAATGTCAACTCTGGCTCTAATGCACAACAGGATTACGCCAGCTTGCCCCACGCGCTCGTTGGCACTGGCAAGTTGATTTATGATCCCTCGGGCAAAGCCAAAAATAATTACTACATAGACACAACCAATAGCGCAAATATCGTCCGTCAAGTTACTCTCGGTCCGACGGTGTTTCCAGATCCTTGTACAAGTCAACAGGCATGGGGCCAATTCACCATGCCGCCGGATGACGTCCTGTTACACCCATCAGGCGCGATCGTTTCAATCAACACGACGCTCAGCAGGATGGAGTGCTTGAAGCTGCCCACAAACTACTCGTCAAATAGCGACGCACCGTTGGCTACTCTTCACGGAGGATTAGGGTCACGGCCCGGTTTGTTTAACTCTCCGACCGTCGCCACCATCACTGCCGATGGCGTCATCCTGATCGTCGAGTCGGGCAACAATCGGGTTCATTCCGTCGATGCATTCGGAAATCCGGTTCGTCACTTCCCGAATCAACCCGAAGCATATTTCTTGACCTTCACCGCGACTGGCGGCAGCGATACGCAATATCTCGATGTCGCAGCCGAGTTCAGTGGACTGATCTACGTTCTCTCCGTAACCAACTCGGTCTATCGTCTCGATATATATGATCCGAATGCTGCTGGTACATCGCCGCTGTCAACGACTCTTGGGCTGAATGCCGCTAAGGTGGCTGTGGACTATTGGCGGACGGTGTATTCTCTCAATTACGAAGTATTGACGATTGACGGTAATCTTCCGCCAAGCGGTGTCACAGAGCCCTCGGTAAGTCAGTGGATACCCACTACTCCGAATGCGTGCGACCTTCGTACACCGCCGAAGGCGCTAACGAGCGATAAACGGCTTGTTTCGTTCAACACGCTGAGCCGCCGCTCTTGGTTCTCAGCACCGCTTTCAGTTGGCGGAAGGCTGTCTCATTAAAGCTGTATCGTAATCGAGCCGCCGGGAAGTTCTGCTCTCCAGGCGGCCAGGCTCCCCACGCGGGCCTGTGAATCAAGTTTCGTGCTGCGCCACTGTTTGTTCAATCTGAGATGATGGTGCCTATTCCTGTCCGACAGCCGCATTCCTCAAAACCAGGCCGCAAGATAAAGCAGACCACATCAGATTTCTTGTACGATCCTTGTTTGGCGCAAAGACGCCGTTCCAGTTCGATCTAACGCACATCGATGTCGCCAAACGAGGAGGAATTATGTCACGCAGCGTAGGAAACTTAGGAAAGGCAAGCGGACGAAGTGTAACCCTGCACGTAGTTTCCAGTCTGGATGGTTTCATCGCGAAGAAGGACAACAGTGTCTCCTGGCTGGACGGCACCGGAAGCGTCTACGAAGCCGGGATTTCCATTTCCGAGGAAGAAGTTGCGAACTTCGTCAAAGCGATCGACTGCTATGTGCTTGGCTCCCGCACGTATGAACACGCGCTGGAACTGGGCTGGCCATATGGCGATACTCCGACCGTAGTGGTGACTTCGAGAGAATGGCCGACGGGGCGGAAGAGCGTCGAGTTCTATTCGGGTGATCTCAAAACGCTAGTTGACGGGAAACTCGCACCCCGATATCGAAACATCTGGCTCGTGGGCGGGGCCATGTTGTGCCAGCGTTTTCTCGAACTCCGCCTGGTGGACGAAATCAGGTTGACGATAGCGCCTGTGCTGTTGGGTGACGGTCTCCGGCTATTCGACGGTTCTCCGACCGAGGAGCGATGGAATCTGAAGAACGCGATCGCTTACAAGAACGGCTTTGTTGAGCTATCGTACTCCGCCCAGCACAGTGGGCAATAACGACAGTACCCCCAGTTGTGCCAATCCGATACCAATCTGCGCTCGCATCAATCCGACCCGCGTTGCAGGCAACGACAAGGTGAACGTAGCCGTAGCCCCTCAGTCGCTTGCCATGTGCAGAGCGACAATCGCTAGAATCCCTCCTGCCATCAGTGTCGCTCCAGCGATCATCGCGGTTGCCAGGTGCGCTCGGAGCTTCGCGAGAATTTGTCGCGCGGCCTCCCGCAGTTCAGCCTCATCGCTCCATCTGCGCGCCACCGTGACGCAGCCGGTGACCAGCACCGCCAGTGGCAGAGCTATAAGAAATCCCCACAGACCGATGTGCGGCTGCCTGGCGTACCACGTGACTATCTGCTGCGCCGCGTGAGCCGGCTCGTATCGTTGTGGCTGAACATTGCGCAGGAAGAGCGCGGCCATGAAGAGGGCCGCTGGAAAGATGAGAAGCATTTCCGCGGTCGCGATCGTGTACTTAGGTAATCTCATAAGTACTTTATACCGCAAAGACTCTCCCCTGACATAGCCCCATTGGCGTCAAATTTAAGAATTCGCACGTGGCGCTGAAGTAAATTCCCGCGCCTTAAACACGCGTTCCGCCAAAGCAGTTTCTCGGGCACTGCTCGCAGGCGCCGCGGCATTTTTTGGAATAGAATAGATGCGACCTTGCGGGGAGCAGGGTTCGGACTGGGTCGAGGAAAGGAACAACGTGTCGGAGAAATATATGAAGCGAAATATTCTTTGGATAATCTTAATGACCGCGCCGCTGGTTAGCGCGAGCTCGCTCGGTTTTCAAGCTACATGTGATGCTGGTGGATGCGGCGGGGGCGGGAACGAGTTCAGTTTTGAGGGACCTTTCCCGCAGTTTTCCGAACAAATCCCCCCTTTCGCCGATGTTTCGGGAGTGTACACAGCAGGAGGCTGTGGACTTGGCACCAACGGGTGCGGTTTCAGCTATATGGGCACTAGTTGTAATTACGGGCTACTTCTGGCGGGCGTTAACTGCGACGCCGAAATAGACCTTTATGGAGAGGCAGCGCCGCCGGTCGACACAGGGCTTTCACCCGGGGATGTCGTCAGCGTCGTGACCACGGGCACGGCGGAAGGTTTTTTTTGCGCGCCGTGCAGTGTGCCTGCTGTTGAAACGCCTCCAATATTCGACCTGGAAGTACGTGCCACGTATCAATTCACATTTATCGCTCCGGGGCCGCAGCCGTACGGGGTGTTCTCTTGGACCGGAGCTGAATTGAGTTCTGTGCCCGAGCCGGGGACTTGGGCATTCGTTACTCTCGGGCTGGCGGGCGTGGCGGTCCGACGGCGGGCGGCGTTGCCGGTCAGAGCGTAAGCCTAGCCGATTGGGCCGCTGCTCACGCAAAAACTGATCCGCATGGGAGACGATATTTCCCCCTTGAGGCTACTCTCTGCCGGGGTTCGCAGGCCAGCCCTGGCGTGAATGGTTTGCGGAGTTCGCCCGAGTTAAACCGCCAGGATCAATTTGCAACTGACATCTGCGACTTCCGAACCGCCGATTTCATTGAGCTCCCGTGCCGTTGCAAAACTTACCCTTTCTGAGACGCGCTCGCTGACATTGGTCGCTCTTCGTCATGGTCTTCGTATTGCGCTCAGCTGAGTTCTTGGGCGAGTCCGATGAGAAGCCCTTCAGGCCCGCGGATGTAGCAGAGCCGATACGCGTCTTTATACCGGACTACTTCGCCTACGAGCTGCGCGCCGCGCTTGCGGAGCCTTTCAAGGGTCTCGTCGATGTCGTCCACGGCGAACATGACGCGGAGGTAGCCGAGAGCGTTCACCGGGGCCTTGCGGTGATCCGCGACCACAGGCGGCGTGAGGAAGCGGGAGAGCTCGAGCCGGCCGTGGCCGTCTGGCGTGCGCATCATGGTAATCTCGACGCGCTGATCGCCCAGTCCAGTGACACGTCCGGCCCATTCTCCTTCGATCGTGGCCCGCCCCTCGAGCTCGAGACCGAGCTCGCGAAAGAAATCAATCGTCCCTCCGAGGTCATCGACGACGATTCCTACATTGTCCATACGTTTGAGCGGCATGTGTCCAATCTACAAGCTGTCGCCGAGTCTAACAACGGACCCTTTCTGCAACGCCGAAGCACGACGCGACGTGGAGCCTGAGAGATCGCTCCCGAATAGCGCTTACTCGGGGCGGATCACGGTGCAAAGGAACTTGGGAGCACCGGTTACAAGAATCTTCTTCACATTGAGTTATTCTGCCCTTATGTTTGCGGGAATGCCAGGACCCCAGTATCCATCCGAAGTCGCTGATGCTACGAACGTGCAGGGCCGTTATCGGCTCAGCGCAAAGGGCCGACAAGAGGCGGAGGATGATCGGCTGGGTCTTTTGGAGCGGATCTTCGATCCGGCGTCTCGCCGGCGGCGCGCAATGGTTCAGCCGGGCTGGCGGTGCCTTGAGGTCGGTGCGGGCCGAGGATCGATGGCGGTCTGGTTGGCCGACCAAGTGGGTCCGAGCGGCCGGGTCGTGGCTACGGACGTGGATGTCACTTATCTCGAGCGACTCAATCGGCCGAATCTCGAGGTGTGCCAGCATGATATCCTGCGTGATCCTTTGGACGCCTTCGGCCTCGGCTCATTTGATTTAGTGTGTTCGCGTCTCTTGCTGTTCTGGCTTCCAGGCGTGCAGGAGACGGCAATCCGGCGCATGCTGGAGTGTTTGCGACCGGGAGGATGGCTCGTCGATGAGGATGGTGACTGGGGCACAGTGAGTCCGGTAGATCCCTCTCATCCGCTCTACTCTCGGTATCAAGAAGTTTGGCGGGATGGCGAATGGTGGGTTGCTCGCGGGTGTGACCCTGTTTTCGGTCGCAAGCTTCCGGTGCTGTTTGAGCGCTGTGGCCTGGAAAACATAAGCCACGAAGCGACTGCCGAAGTTGTATGCGGCAGATCCCAATGGGCGCAGTGGTGGCAGAAGACTCTGGAGGCGATTCGCGATTGGGAGCAGGCTAAGGACGACGTCACAGAAATGCGCGAGAGAGAGTATAAAGCGCTATTGGCGCCCTTGACTGACGCCTCGTGCTGGGTTCTCAGTGCACTCCTGCATACCTGCTGTGGCCAACGTCCAGCACACATCTGACCAGGGCAACCGCTGAGACCTCGCCACCTCCGGACCTGAGTCAGGCGCCGATCTTGTTGGCAACGGTTTACTAAGCCTGTCACCAATTTCCTGATCGCGCCATGACGACGACAGATCCGGAAAGTGAACAGTCGAACGCAAACTCAAGTTCGCGATTACTCCTGCGTGATGAGATAGCGTAAGCTGCTGTTTTTGCTCACCGGTTGAAATGTGACGTTACCGGACAAGCAAAAACAGTACAAATTCAGCCAGGGATAGACCGTCTTAAGTTAGCGCTTACGGGGCATAGCCCCTAACTCGCCCCGTTCGCTGAACAGTTCCAGGACGGCTGGTTAAGCTTCAATAGTTCTGCAAAAAGAGAGATGGGTCAGACTGGACCTTTCGAATTCAGTTAGCGGCTGAAGAAAGGAAAAGTACAGGTGACCCGAAAGCAGGATAGCGCGAAAGCGCGGACGAGAGCAGAAGAACTGAGGCAGATGCTAGCCGAGGACGGCGATCTGCTGAAGACAATCATTGAGGAGACGGTGCAGCAGGTGCTCGAGGCCGAGATGGAGGAGGCGCTGCAAGCCAGTAAGGGCGAGCGCAGCGAGAACCGGCTGGGATACCGTTCCGGCTATTACGGACGGACGTTAGTGACACGCGTGGGCAAGATCGAGTTGCGGGTGCCGCAGGACCGGCAAGGGCGTTTTCGCACGGAGGTGTTCGAGCGATATCAGCGCAGCGAAAAGGCGCTGGTGGCGGCCATGCTGGAGATGTACGTACAAGGCGTATCGACCCGCAAGGTCAAAAGCATCACCGAAGAGCTGTGCGGGCATGAGTTCAGTTCGTCAACGGTGAGCCGTATCGTAAAGACGCTCGACGAGGAGCTGCAGAAATTTGCGCAAAGGCGGCTGGAAGAGCCGTATCCGTACCTCATATTGGACGCGCGCTACGAGAAGGTGCGCGAAGACGGTGCGGTGCGGAGTCAGGCGGTGCTGGTCGCCATCGGCATCAACTGGGAGGGCCGGCGCAACGTATTGGCGGTGGAACTGGCGCACCGGGAGAGTGCCTCCAGTTGGCGAGAGCTGCTGATGAGCTTGCGGCAGCGCTCGTTGCAAGGCGTTGAGTTTGTGGTCAGCGACGACCATGCCGGGCTACGGCGGGCCATCCAGGAAGTGCTGCCGGAAGCAGTTTGGCAGCGCTGCTATGTTCATTTTCTGCGCAATGCCCTCGATTACCTGCCGCGTAAAGCGGATGACGACTGCTTGCAGGAGTTGCGCTGGATCTATGATCGCCGCGATGCGCAAGAAGCGCGGCGTGACTTGGCGGCTTGGCTGCTGAAGTGGGGTAAGCGTTATGCCAAGCTCTGTGCCTGGGTGGAAGAAAACATTGAAGAGACGTTCAGCTTCTACCGCTTGCCGCGGCAACATCATAAAAATTTGAAGTCGACCAATATGCTGGAACGCCTGATGGAGGAACTGAAACGACGCACGCTGGTTGTGCGCATCTTCCCGAACGCGGCCGCCTGCCTCCGGCTCGTGCGGGCTTTGGCCGTCGAAATCCACGAGAACTGGATTGAAGCCATGCAGTACCTCAATATGGATCCGCTGCAAGAGCAAAAGAAAGAAGCGCTGCGCAAGCTGGGAGATGCAGCATGAAGGTTTCTACGAGACTGACCAGGGCAAGGCGCTCCCAAGCCGCCCTTGCCCTGGACCCCATCCCGGCATCAAAGGTCCAGGCTGACCCAATCCAAATTGCAGAACTTGACAAGCACAACTGGACGGCTTCCAGGTTTCTACCAACCTGCTTACTCTTCCCGCATGAGTTTGGACGGATCGACCGCCAGCGCTCGCCGGGCCGGAATAGCGGACGCTGCAATGCCCAGCAGCGCCATCGTGAGCACCGCGCCGCCCACCACGACAGGATCACGCGGATTCGCCTGATACACAATCTGCCCCAGTAGGCGGCTCGCCGAGATTCCCGCCAGCAGTCCCAGCAACGATCCCATACCGAGCAGCACCATCGGCCGTCCCACCGCCGCGCTCATCACCTGCGCTCTCCGCGCCCCCAATGCCACCCGGATGCCCAGTTCCTTCCTCCGCTTGCTCACGCTGTAGGCCGCCATGCCGGAAATGCCCGTCACCGCCAGCATCGCCGCCAGCAGGCCCATGACGCCCAGTGCCACTGTCGCCGCCCGCGCCGGGAACAGCTCACCGGCCAGTGCATCGGGCCAGCTCTGCACCGAGATTGGTACATTTGGCTCGATGCCGCTCAGCGCGCGTTCGAGCGCCGCCGCCATCTCGCTCGGCGTCCGCCGCGATCGCACCACGAAAACCGTATCCCTCTGCTCGCTTTGCGAAAACGGCAGATACACCACAGGTTGCGGCGGCTCTGTCATGTCGTGGTACTTACCGTTCTCCGTCACCCCCACCACTTCCGTCAGTTTGCCCCACAAAACAAACCGCTCTCCGATCGCCCGCGTCCCGCCCCGCCGCGTTTCTCCCCACATCTTGCGCGCGAAGGTTCCGTTCACGATCGCCACATACGGCGTCTTTGCCGTATCCCGCCACGAAAGATCCCGCCCGCCCACCAGCCGAGTGCCGGCCGCGTCCAGGTATCCCGGCGACATCGAGAACACATACGGCGCCAGCGCATAATTTTTCATCGTGAACTCTGTCGTTCCCGGCCGATAAACTGGAATCCCATGCAGCCCGCCCGTCATCGGCGTGCGATTCACGGTGCCCGCCGCCGTTACACCGGGAATGCTCCGGGCCGCTTCGATGATCTGTTTCTGTTTCTCGAGCGCTGCGTCGCCTTCCTGTCCCGCTTGGCTCAAGTCCAGATCGGCCAGCATCGCCCCCTGCGGCTGGATGCCCAGCGGCGCGTGTATCGCGCGCACCATGCCGCGCACCGCCACCAGCGAGGCCGTTACCAGCAGCGTGCAGATTGCAATTTGTGCACCCAACAACAGGTCCCGCACGGCAAACCGCCGCAGGTGCATTGCATCCGCCGGTCCGCTCTTCATCATCTGCAACGGACTGCTCTGCCAGGCCTGCCGCACCGGAACCATCCCAAACAGCAGCGCGCTTCCCAATGTCAGTGCCAAACCCGCCAGGTACACACGCGTATCCACGCTTGCGGCCAGATGCACTTCTGCCGCGCGCGGCCACCGGTTCAGCACCCCCAGCAACAGCTCAGCGCTCACCAGCCCCGCGGCTCCGCCCATTACCGATAGCAGCACCGCCTCGGTCAGAAGTTGCCTCGCCAGCCGCCCGCGGCTCGCTCCAAGGGCCACCCGGACCGCCAGTTCCCGCCCGCGATCCGCCGCGCGCGCCGCAAATAAACTCGCCAGATTGGCGCATGCCGCCCCGAGCACCAGCAGCGCCAGCACGGTCACGCTGTAAAGAAATCCGCGGATGACATCGCCGTCGTCCCCCCAGAGCCCCGGATGGATCAGCCGCAGCGACACTCCTTCGTCGGTCTTCGGATACTCCTTGGCGAGCTCGGCCGCAATCGCATTCAGATTTTCCGTCGCCTGCTCCGGTGTCACGCCCGGTTTAAGCCTGCCAATCACCGTCACAGTTATATCTGTCCGGCTATGCAGGTAATCCGACCCCTCTGCCTGCTGCTCGTTCACCATAGGTAGCCAGTAGTCCGGCCACACAAATCGCTCCGTGCCGTGGAATCGCGCCGGCGCCACGCCGAGCACTGTGAACGGATGCTTGTTGAACTCTACCGTCGCTCCGACTACGCCCCGATCGGCATTGAACGCTCTTCGCCACAGCTCGTCGCTCAACACCAGATACGGCGCTGAACCCGGGCCATGCTCGTCCACCGGGTGGAAGAATCGTCCTGCTTCCGGCTGCACACCCAGCAGCTCGAAGTAATTAACCGTAACCTCATCGCCGTGGACGTTGATCAGCGCGTTACCCCAGCCCAATTCCCCGCCCGAATATCCATAGATCCCAGTCATTCCGCTGAAGGTGGTGTTGCGCCGCTCAAAATCCTCAAACGCGGGATACGACGTAGTCAGCAGCCTTCCACTCATCCACGGCTTGTGGCGCAGCTGATACAGGCTCTGCGGGTCGCTCACATCCAGCGGATGCAGCAGGACCGCATTCAGCACTCCGAAGACGACTACGTTTGCCCCAATCCCGAGCGCTAGTGTGACCAAAGCTACGGCCGTGAACGCGGGCGACTTCCGAAGCACGCGCAGCGCATAACGAGCATCCAGCACTAGGTTCAGTGTTCTCATCCCTGTGGCCATGGCGTGGGTTACTAACAAGAATGCCACGCTGCTCTCTGAACCAAGGTACTGCTGGCCCAGAAGCGCTGACAGAGCCGCGCACGCAGTAAGCGGTGGTCCTCAGGCGGTTAGCAGCATATTGAGGAGGAACAATCTCCGCTAATACAGCAGCCGGACGTCCGTCTGTTCCCCAAATTTTGCCCGCATCCCGAACGCCTGCGCCAGGTAATATCCCAGCGCATCGCTCGCATTTGTTCGCATCCGGTCCGATTTGTCCAGTTCGCTCATCGCGCGCCCCGTCTCGTCCGTCTCGCTTCCCCGAGTGAGTGAATCCCAGTGTCGTCAATGGTCTTACTCCCAAGTTGCCTGTGAATCGGTCCTCCCATTTCTTACCGGCGGTCCAAACGTTTTATCCGGCTTGGGTAAATCGAGAAGCAGGGGAGGCGCTGAACGAGGCGGCAATAATCGCTCGACGTGGTGCAAATGTCCGACGTAGACTTCCGGGCTTGGACGGACGGGACTCCCCGCATCCGCTTGTCCAAATGCAACGAGACCGACCGATAAGGTGACGCTCGCCACGATTAAAGAAAGGCCGACACGGCCAAGCCCGAGGGAAATTGATCGACGGTTAGCGAGTGCGCTGAGGGGATGCTCGTTCACGCAAGCAGCGGAATTAGGTCCACCTGCTCTTTCCGCTACCGAGTGGCTGGACACATATGAACACAGCGTTGAATTCAACCTGGCTGCCAGTACTGGCCCTGCGTGGACTCTGAACGAGCTCCTCAGCCTCGCGACTGACGAAGAACGCGAGCGCTTCCTCAATCACAAGGTGGTCTACGGCCGACCGGCCGGCGTCGAGAACTTGCGCTCGGCGATCGCCGAGTTGCACGGGGTCGGTCCTGAAGCTGTACAAGTGGTCACAGGCGCGTCCGAGGCTCTGCTGATCCTCATGTGGCTGGCTGCCAAGCCGGGAGCCAACGTCATCCTGCCCCAACCCGGCTTTACAACATTCTCTGCATTGCCTGAGTCATTAGGTATTGAAACCCGCTACTACTCAATTCGCAAGGAAAACGGCTTTAGCTTCGATCTGGAAGAGATCAAGAGGCTCGCCGATAGCAATACCAAGCTGATCCTTGTAAACAGTCCCCACAATCCTACCGGCGCGATTCTCAGTGATGCCGAGCTCGACGACCTGCACGAGTTCACATCATCCCGTGGAATTCAACTGGTCAGTGACGAGGTCTACCATCCCATCTTTCATGGAGCGTTCACCCGATCGGCCTCCCGTCTGCGCCGGGCCACGGTCATCCACGATTTCTCCAAAGCCTTTCCTGTCTCCGGGATCCGCACCGGCTGGATGATCGAGCGCGATCCCAAGCGCCGCAAAGAGTACTGGACTGCGCGTTCATATTTCTCAATTACGAATAATTCGTCCGGCGAAATTTTGGCCGAAATTGCCATGCGCCGCCGCGACATTGTGCTCAGCAGAACGCAGAAGATTGCGTCAGATAATCTTCGCCGGCTTGCCGGCTTCTTTGCGGAGCAGCGCGAGACGATTGGCTGGATTCCTCCTCGCGGCGGCATGACTGCCTTTCCCTGGCTGCTGAGCGGAGAGAATAGCCGAGAGTTTTGCCGCGCTGCAGCCGCGCGAGGCATCCTGCTCGCCCCTGGAGACTGCTTCGATGCGCCTGCGCATTTTCGGCTCGGTTTTGCAGCAATGACAGACAAATTTCCTGACGCCTTAGTGCGGCTGGGAGAAATCATCAAGAGTTGGTCTGGTGTCGGCTCAAGAGTTTCCGCGTGTTGATGAGAGTCGTACAGAGAAGCTAGATTACTCTTCCCCGGCCGCTTAGCGTAGATCTATACATCGTTACCGGCGATCTGTTCGATTCATTATGGGCCAGAATCCAGATTGGTGTGAATTCGATCACACTGCATTTGAACCTCACCTCAACGACTCCGCCACCGCGAGCGCTGTCCTTGGATCGCGACCAAACAGTGAATAGGCGATACCATTCATGGTCCGTGCTGGGGATTGTCACACTGGTGCACCTGTTCTCGTTTCTCAATCGCCGGGTTGAATCCCCGATCAGAGAAGCGGTCCATAGGAGAATGTGGGATGCCTGGGAACGTTCTGGTGTCAGGAGCTGGGGTTGCGGGTTCCTGTCTGGCCTGGTGGCTCGATCGATACGGATATGCGGTGACCCTGGTGGAACAGGCGCCCGAACCGCGCACCGGCGGCTACGTCATCGACTTTTGGGGCCTCGGCTACGACGTGGCCGAAAAGATGGGCGTGCTGGACGAACTCCGCCGGCATGACCTCAAGGTTCAGGAATTCCGGATCGTCAATCGCGTGGGCCGGCGGATCAGCGGCTTCAACCAGGGCGCGGTGCAAAAGCTCATCAAGGGCCGGGGCATGAGCCTTCCGCGTTCGGCGCTGGCTTCTGCGCTCTACGAAGCGGTCAAGGACCGAGTCGACGTGCGGTTCGGGAACAGCGTGACCAGCCTCCAAGACAGCCCGTGCGGCGTGGAGGTGACGTTTCGCGAAGGTGAGGCTCAGACGTTCGATCCGGTCATCGGTGCCGACGGCCTCCACTCCGCCGTGCGACGACTCTGCTTTGGTGAAGAAACGCGATTCGAACGCTTTCTCGGATACTACGTTGGCGCGTTCACCGCCCAAGGCTACCGGTTCCGTGATCCGGACGCATACGTGACTTACGGTGAACCTGGCCGGCAGATTTGGCGAATCACTGTCGACGAGGACACGACGGTCTTCATGCTGGTGTTTGCCGAATCCGATTCGCACGCAGCTCCCGTCCACGATGCCTCGCGTCAGAAAGAGGTCCTGACCCGCCTCTACGCTGGGGGTGGCTGGGAAACCGACGAGATGCTCCACGCGCTTCAGGCAAGCACCGATCTCTATTTCGACCGGGTCAGTCACATCGTCATGCCGAGTTGGACCAAGGGCCGCGTCGCCCTGATCGGCGACGCGTGCGCGTGTCCGAGCCTGCTCGCCGGCGAAGGGTCAGCGATGGCGATGGCCGAAGCCTACACGCTCGCTGGGGAATTGGTTGTCGCGCAGGGAGGCCACGCGTCCGCATTCGAAATCTATGAACAGCGCCTGCGGCCCTATGTGGAGCGCAAGCAGAAGGGGGCGCGCGGTTTCGCTGCGAGCTTCGTCCCCAGGAGTGCTTACAAGCTGTGGCTGCGAAACGCGACCATCAACGCCGCGAACCGCCTCGGGCTCATTCAGCTGCTGTTCAGAGCCCAAATGCGCACTGGCATCGAACTGCAGGACTATCGGTAAGACTTCACCGGGCCTACCCATCCCTGGTCTTTGCTCCACGCGTCAAGCACTCGCTCCCGCGGCGCGTGTCTCGGACCGCAGTCTCCCTGTCCGTGGACCTCGACCATTTCACTACGAGCGGTCGTGCAAACCAGCCCAAAAAAATCACTGCCCAGATGTGCTTCACGCCTGCAATGCTATCGCTCAACTAACCACCTTTCGTTGCAGTTCATCGAGCAAGTACTGCCTTGTGGGCAGGATCACGTAATCTGTCGGCGAGCCGACGACCAGATCGCCACATGGCCGTCTTTCGCGACCATGCCACCTTTGGGGCGCTCAGTTTCCGAGTTGCCCATTATCCAGGAGGACACGGCCTACTTCTGAAGTACAATGCGGAGTCATGGCGCAGGTTGCCGGAATGTACTGACCTCCCGTTCCGGCGGCAGGGGTCCCGGAGATAACGGCCGAACTTCCCGGAGTTACAGGCCCATTTACGAACGGAGTGAACGTGAGACCCTTTGGCAGCGCGCCGACTAGCGTGATGTCCCCCTCGCTGGCCGAGATTTGAAAGCTACTATCTGTTCCGACCGTGAACGTCGCGGTATTCGGGCTAGTGAATACAGGCACATTGCTCACGGTCACCGGGAACGAGTTGATGACGGTAAAGGATCCGGAAGCAACCGGCCCGATCTTAGGATTGAATGTGCCGGAGGTACCCGCTGGGGGGGTGCCCGTCAGCAAGGCAGTCCCATCGCCGTTGTCTTTCAGTTTCAACCAGGATGCATTGGGGTCTGGTATTAAGCTCCACGATACGGAAGTAATCGCCCCGTTCGAGTAGAGGAGATGTTGATTGGGAACGCCCGCGCTGAAAGTTGCGCTTGTGGGAGGAACCAGGTTCGCCAGTGGAGGTGAACCCGCCGCGATTGCGAGAGATTGCGTGGCGGTGCCTTGTGAGTTGGTTGCTGAAATCCCGGTGTTACAGGGCGCGAAGCAAACAGCATTGCTCTGCGGGTACGGGACCACGCCGCTCACGGTCGCGGTGCCGTCGCCGTTGTCCTTGAAGTTCAGCCCGAGCGCCGGAAACTCGCTCGCCGAAAGCCTGGGTGTGGGAACTCCGGTGGCGATCACTGTGAAATTCACCGGAAGGCCCGCGGTTACATTCAGCACATTAGGCGAGATGATGGCAAGTTGCGGGCTGACATCGACTGTGACGGGAACCGAAATATTTCCCACGCGATTGGTGGCTCTCAGCTCAAGCGTATAGATATGTGCGCGGCGTAAATCCTGTGCCAAGCATACTGTTTGAACAAGCTTCCGCTGCAGGGAAAGAATCGCCCTCACCGATCCAGCCCGATATATCCGTCCGGTCGAATCAACACGAGGGCGCACTCATCAACGGCAAGGGCCGGGCAATCTGCCCGGCCCCGATCCTTTTTGACCGCTAGAACGCATTAGCCAGTCCTGTCTTCAATGTTTCACGGGGTCCCGGAGAGTGGCGCCGGTTCCGCGATCTCACCACCCATCTTGTACGGCTTACGCCGGCTTGTACTGCTTACGCCGGATATGGCGAAAGAAGATCAGGCCGAGCGCGGGCGCTAACACGTAGAATGTCGGGAGTTCAGGCGTTGATGCAACGGCTACGGATCCCGATGTGGCAGTCACTATGAGGTTGTTTCCCTGAGAGTCTTCCAGAATCAAATCGTTGAGAGGCGAAAAGTCTATCGAACTTGTTCCACCAGTGAGCGCCGTAAACTGAACTGTGGCCAGCGTGCCTGGCCCTGCGACGCCAACGGTCGATGTCAAAAGCGTATCGACGACAAGGGTGATCGTGCCGGCGCTGTTGTCGATAGCGCCGGGCGAAAAGAACGAGTCGTTCGTATTTGCAAACAGCGCTCCTTCTGTAACACTTTGTGCAGCCAGCACGTGCGGATTGAAGGCCAGGCTGAACTGGTAATCGAACACATCCGGAATATTGTCGATATCAATGCCGACCGTGAAGCTCTGGCCGGCAGATACGCTCTGGGAAGCCGGTGAGACGAAGATGCTGTCGCTGAACGCAGCGCCTGTTCCAGCTAGCAGCAAACAAAAGAGTAAGAGTGGATGTTTCATAGGATTCTCCTAATTCGATTCCGGACACGGTCTGCCTTAATGGCAGAAAGTGCCTTGGGGAATATTTCTCGCGACAAGCGCGAGGTCGTCTACATCTACGATGCCATCGTTATTCAGATCGGCGGCGGGATTATACCCGGTTTGACCTCGCTTCAGGCCCATGGAGGCCTTAACCAGGTCCAAGTCGGTACAGTTCACGACGCCATCTCCGTTGACATCGCCCGGGATCCTGATCATGAGCGTGAGCATCTGGTCTGCCGGTTGTCCCACTCCGTTCAGGGCGGTAATCTTCACCTGGTAATTCCCTAGACTTGAGTTGGGAGGGGTTCCCCCGATTGTCAACGTTCCCGTCGCGAAGCCTTGGGAGTTGCGGTTGCTAGCCTCGAGACCGGCAGGCAACCCGGTCACGCTAAAAGACATCCATCCCCCTTGTGGAAGAGGGCCGGAGGATGCGGACACAGGCGCCGACGACATGAAGGGGAATCCGTTGGTCGTCACCTCGAATGTTCCTGGCTTTCCTGCGAAAAACACTGCCGAGGGTGCGCTGGTGATGGTCGGCGCCTCGTTTACATTCAAGGTCAGCTGTTGAGTGCCCGGTCCGTTTGCTCCGGGAGCATCGGCCGCGAGGTTGAGAGTGTACTGCCCTCCCGTTCCAGGGGCTGGCGTCCCGGAGATAAAGGCCGCGGTTCCCGAAGTGAACAGGAGACCCGGGGGCAGCATATCGACAAGGGTGATAATTCCCTCGCTGGCGAAGATTCCAAAAGAGCTGTCCGTTCCGACCGTGAACGTCGTGGTATTGGTACTGAGGAATACAGGCTTATTCTCCACGGTCACGGGGAACGCGTTAGAGACGACAAAAGTTCCGTAAGCACCCGGCCCGATCTTAGGATAGAATGTGCCGGAGGTACCCGCTGGGGGGGTGCCCGTCAGCAAGGCAGTTCCATCGCCATTATCTTTCAGTGCCAGCCAGGGTGCGTTCGGGTCTGGTATGATGCCCCACGATACGGGGGTGATCGCACCGCTCGAGCTTAGGCGCAGTGCATTGGGAGCGCCCGCATAAAAAGTTGCGCTCGTGGGAGGAACCAGGTTCGCGTATGGAGGCGAACCCGCCGTGACCGCCAGATATTGCGTGACAGTGCCTTGTGAGTTGGTAGCTGAAATGCCTGTGTTACACGCCCCAAAGCAAGCACCGCTTTGCGGGTAAGGGACCACCCCGCTGATGGTCGCGGTGCCGTCGCCGTTGTCCTTGAAATTCAGCGCGGACGAGTTCCCGGACGAGTTCCCGGCCGGAAACTCGGTTGACGAAAGCTTGGGCGTGGGAACTCCGGTGGCGACCACCGTGAAATTCACCGGAAGACCCGCCGTCACGTTCAGCACATTAGGCGAGATGATGGCAAGTTGTGGGCTGACACCGACTGTAACGGGAATCGAGATATTTCCCAAGCTATTGCTGGCGAACAGCTTCAGCGCATAAGTATGGGTCGCGGCGTTACGGTTGCCGTTAAATTGAATCTGGAAGGTACCGGTCCCGCAGCTCCCTCCATTGAGCGAAAAATCCGCCGTCAAGGATCCGCTCGACAGGCAAACCGTCGCCGCCGGATTGGCGATCACGCTAATGGTCTGGGTGGAAGGAATACCCGGTCCGAACGCCAGGAGCGTAGAGCCGCTGACGGTAGGGGGTGTCAATACCGATAGGTTGGCCGTTACCACATTGCCGCTTGCATCCTGCAAAGTGATGTGGTCGGCCGTGTACGTCGCACACTTGGTGAGATCGGTGTCGGGAGGAGTTACGCCCGTCATCGTGTCGGCCGCGCATACTAAATCTGTAGACTCAGGATTCGCTTTCGTCTGCGCGAAGTTGTTGCCCAGTCGAGACGCTGTCCATTTCACTCCGGCGGCATCGACATACCGGATACTGGCGCCGATACCCTCTCCAACCAGGCACGGCTTGTTCACGGTTGTACACGTCTCGAGTAACCAACCGCCCCAAGTTTGTGCCGTCGCCTGATTCCCGTCCCAATCCTGATAGCTGAGAATGCTGGAGATGCTCGGTCCGCCAGAAGCACCGGTGATCTCAAAAGTGAAATCCGTTCCCGGCCGGTGCGCCGGTAGCACGGTTGAGCTGGGCTTGTCCGGCACCGTTTGCGAGTTCATGGTGGCCTGGATTTTATAGTTGCCGAGCCCAGTTGTGTCGGTTAGCATAGCCGCCAAATCGGGCAGATTATTCTGAGCCTGGGTCAAAAGATTGCTGAAATTGGCAATATCGTTCTGGCGTTCAATGTTCGTCGCAAGTTGCAAACCCGCCATGACTCCAGCAGCTATGGCGATCAAGATGATCCCCACCGGTCCGGTAACAGCGGTGCCGATGCCTATGGCAGCGACAGTCGAGCCGCTAAGAATGAACGACGAAGTTGCGGCGAGAGCGCCTACGCCTTCCACTGTGACATCTCCCGCCGCGAGTGCGGTTCCCCAGGCCGCCAGAGCGGCAGAAAAATTGACGTAAAGAGCTGCTCCGACACTCGCAGCAATAGCGGCGCCCGCGCCCAAGGAGATTCCAGCCTGCTCACCCACGGACAGCGAGGTATCGGCCATCAACGAGCCGAACTCATTGAATTGCTGTGCGGCTGCCCCATAGGACTGTTTGAAACCGTACGCCGTAAAATAACTCGCCGCCGGAACCGGAGGTGTGAAGATATTGCTCTGCGAACCTCCACAGAAAGGATGACCGTCGTAGCTTAACTTGTAGGTGCTCGCAATGTCTGGGTCGAGGGTAAACGTGCAGGGGTCATTCGCAAATCGATCCGCCTCCGCTATGGCCGTCTTATAGAGTGCAATCTCGTTCTGCTGAACGAGTCGCTGCAACCAGTCGAGTAGCGCCTGTTCGTGTGGTGTTCGATCCGATGCTGCTTTCTTGATAATTGTCACCATCTGGGTGAACATGCTCGCACGAATTTCATCACGCAGATCTTGTCGGCCATAGGTATAAATAACGCTGGCGTCGGTTGCGGACAGTTCGTGCAGCGCGAGGTAGGCGTTCACTGCATCGGACTCCAGTTGCTTGAGATCACTTGCCAAGAACGGCGCTGCAGCGCCAGCCGGACAAGTATTCTGAATAATCAGATTTGCTGGGTTCGGAGGACACACCGTTATCTCTTGCGCCGACGCTTGGAAGAAGTGTACTCCTCCCTGTTTCGACTGCTGCCAGGAAAAAACCGGCAACGCCATAAGAATCGCAAGCGCCACGGCGAGCGGGTGAAAAATGAACCATTGCCGCATGCCGCGTAACGTCAGCGCACAATTTCTGCCACGTGCGGATTTTTCTTGATGGCCACGATTTAACCAGACCGCCCAAAACCCAGGCAGCCTTTGGGCGCTTGTTTGTGTCTTCATGTCAGTGTCTCCTCCGTGATGGCAATGTAACGGAGATAATCAGCTGAGTGAATAGCGGGCGCCACACAATTTGGGTGAGTAACAACACACGTTTTTCCGTGTAATGACGCACGGAAGCTGGTGCTGGTCAAACGGGCAGAGACTACAAATCGGCCTTATGCTGCAGGGCGAATCGAAACAGGGCGTTTGGGCCGTGGAGGGAAAGTTTTTGGCAGATATTCGTGCGATGGTTTTCGACGGTGCGGTAATGAACGAAGAGTTCGTCACCAATGGCCTTACTCGACTTGCCTTCTGCCACCATCAAAAGAATACGCCGTTCTGTTGGAGTCAGGGTTTCCAGGCCGGGCTGCCGCTCGATAAAGCGTAGCGATGCGGCGCTGGTGGTGAACGAGATGCCCGGCGAGCGATGGCGTGACGTAGTATTCGCCCGCCGCGACGGCGTGTAGCGCCTTGACGATCTCCGTCACAGCGATATCTTTTAGTAGGTAGCCTTTCGCCCCTATCTCCATTGCGGCCTGAAAGAGGTCTTCCGCGTTGTGGATAGTCAAGAAAAGGATCTCCGTGCGGAGCCTCTTAACCCGAAATTGGCGGCCCACCGCGAGGCCGTCCAGTTTCGGCATATCTATGTCGAGTACTGCGACGGCAGGCTTCATTTCCTGGACTTGCGCCAGGGCGGTCACTCCGTCCTCCGCTTCAGCCACAACCTTCAACATCGGATCAGATTCAATCGTCTGCCGCAGGCCTCGGCGGAGCAACGGATGATCGTCCGCGATCAACACGCGTATCTCATCTTCCATTCCGATTCCCCTCGAGTGGTATTTCGACGATGATGGCGGTTCCCTGTCCCGGCGCTGATTGCACTTTTGCGGCGCCTTGTAGGAGTCGGGCGCGTTCGGCGATGCCGATCAGGCCAAAGCCGCCCCGCGCGCTCACGTTCGTTTCCACCGGCGTGAATCCGTTCCCATTGTCGCGGACGACCAGCCGCAGTTCGTCTGTCGCTCGGCGGACCGTCACGCTGGCCCGCGTCGCCTGCGAGTGCTTGATTACGTTGTTGACGCTTTCTTGCACGATCCGGTAGAAGTTGATCTCCCACTCCTTCGGAAAGACATCGTCAATCCGGTCGATTTCGGACTCAAAGGCGATGCCGGTTACAGCAGACGCCTTGGCGACGACCGCCTCTACCGCCTTTGTCAGCCCTATGCGATCCAGTTGGTAAGGTCTGAGATTATAGGCGATTTCTCTCACCTCGCTCAGCGCCTGTGAAGCCTCAGTCGAGATCTCCTCACTACGGCCCTTTCCTGCGGCCTCGGAATCTCCATTATTCAAGGAAATAAGCGCAAGGCTCTTGATCACCACCAGGTGTTGTCCCAAGCTGTCATGAAGTTCGGCTGCAATTCGTTTACGCTCGTTCTCCTGGGAAGCAATCAACTCGCGCGAAAAAGCTTGCTGCACGTCTCGGGCTCCTTCGAGCTGTGAAACGCGCTTTCGCCAGGCAAAATAGATTGCACCTGCAGCGGCTAAAAAAACGACTGTTTCGAACCACCAGGTTTGATAGAAGGGCGGAAAAACAATTACGGCCAAGTGAACGCTGGAATTACTCCACGCTCGATCGTCATAAGCTGCTTCCACTTGAAACGTGTATTTCCCGGGCGGCACGTGCGAATAGTAGGCGGTGCGCCGCTTACGCGCATCTACCCAGTTCTCATCCAGGCCGGCGAGTTTGTAGCGGAAAACGATGCGCTCCGAATCCACCAAACTCAATGCAGTGTACTGAAATTCCAGATCGGATTGCCCTGGTCTCATCCGAATGGCACGGCCCGTCGGAACCAGCTTGTGATCGATCGTGCAAGATTCCACAATCGCCGGCGGTGGACGAGCGATCACGGCATCGACATCGCTGGGTCTGATGATCGCCACTCCATCCTGAGTCGCGAACCAGAGCGATCCATCCTCTGCCTTGATTCCGGCAGTTCCCGTCCCGCCGTTGCATTCCACGTTCCGCATGCCATCCGATCGCCCGTAATTGACGGAATGTATTACCGGAAGCTTTCCCGCCGCAAAATCGTTTAGCTCCTGCTTACGGACTCGATAGATCCCCCGATTGCAGCTCATCCAGAGGTTGTCTTTCGAATCTTCCAAGATCTGGAATACTCCGTTATCGAACAATCCTTCGCGAGTTGTGTAGCGAGTAAAACGTCCGTTTTCGAGCCGGCCCAGGCCCGCATCGTACGTCCCGATCCACAACACCCCGCTGGCGTCCTGATAAAGGGAGCGAATGGAATTCCCTGGCAGTCCATCTGCTTCGCTCCAGCATTGAAACTTACCTTCGCGCATGTGACACAACCCGCCGTATTCGCCGATCCACAATCCGTCGTTGCCATCGTCAATGATTACGCGAACATCATTGCTAATAAGTCCGTCTTGGCGGCTGAATTGCCTCCATCTCCCGTGCTTCAACAGGAATAATCCTTCTGTGTTGCCGAACCACATGGCCCCGTCGCGGCCTTTATGAATCGAATGCGCGCCTAGGTCTGGTCCGGTCCGCTCAAATCTTCCCTTCTTGAATTGATGCAAGGCATCTTCGGTCGAAACCCAAAGCGTTCCTTCGGCGTCCTGGCCAATCGCGTATATCGTGTTTGTTGCCAAACCGTCGCGTGTCGTGTACGTTCGGCACTTTCCTCTCTCGTACTGGCAGAGGCCTCCCGCCCACGTTCCGATCCATATCGCCCCATCCCTGCTTTGGTAAATCGGATAGACATTCTTGTCAGGTAAACCATCTTCTGTTGAAAATATCTCGACAAGCCGTGGGCGTAGGCGGAAGAGGCCTTTGCCGTTCACATTGCCGGCCCAGAGATTGCCCTCGCGGTCTTCGAACAGGAAAGTATATGGAAGCTCGCTCGGCTCCGTTCCGGCCGGCAGAACCAGATACCGCTCCCAGAACCCATGCTTCGTCATCCTGATTCCGGTATGCCAGGTTCTACCGCGAGAATCGCGATACTCCGGCAGTTCGCCGTTGTTCTGCGCGACCCAGCGCCCATGCAGCCAATGAACCAGGCGGCCCGCAGGGGTACCAACCCATATACTTCCGCCTGATTTTTGTACCGCAATGCCAGCTAATGTTTTGCGCCAATTGTCAGGTAGACGGAACGCTGTTTGTTTCCCTGCGGAGAAAACGTGAAGCCCCGAAGAATCGATCGAGAAGAAGCCGTCTTTTCCGTTGTTGCTCCAAAGCTCATGCGCGTAAAGGTGTTCGTGATTGTCAAACAGAGTGAACTTCCCCTCCGCCGGCTGCCACCGGCTGATTCCCCCGCGAGCAAGAACCCAGATCCTGCCGTCGTCGTCACCGGAGATGCCCAAAACTGGCCCCGATGGCAGCCCATCATTTGTGCTAAAGCTTTGGAAGCTGCCTTCGTGATACCTGATGACAGTACCGCCTTCGGTGCCTGTCCAGAAATCTCCATTCACGGCACAGAACATTGTGTCGAAGCGGTTGCTTGTAATCCCGGCGGTGTTGCTTCGGTCGAAAACTGTGAACCGCACACCGTCGAAACGCGCTAAGCCATCGAAGGTAGAAATCCACAGGTATCCCTCATGGGTTTGGCAGATGCCGGTGACACCGCCGATCGGCAGACCGTTTTCTGTTGTCCAGTGGTCGATCTGATACTGCTGGGTTGCCGGCAATATTGCATGCGCCAGCAAGAGCAGGCAGCACCACATCGAGGGCAAGCTGGCCAGCATTGTGTTGAAACCAGCATTGTATTGAAATTAGAACGCAAACGCTACGCGAGTTTCGTTCCTTTTTTATCGAATTCATCCAGCAGGCGAACGAGTTCGAGCAGGTTCTCCTTTGATACATAACCGCAGGCGCCTGCTTGATATGCAGCTTCCCGCAAATCCGGCTGATCGTAATCCGTGACGATAATCACCCGCGCCATTGGATCAACCGTTTTGACCTGGCGCGTGGCGGTAATACCATCCACGCCCTCCATCTGGA
Organism: Terriglobia bacterium; assembly: GCA_963799755.1. GTDB lineage: Bacteria > Acidobacteriota > Terriglobia > Bryobacterales > Bryobacteraceae > Bog-105. The sequence goes on from CAWCYQ010000032.1 coordinate 34,300, forward strand.
TATCCATCAGCACGAAATCGGGCCGTTCCTGTCTGAAAAGGGCCAAAACTCCTGCGCCATCGCCGCACTCGCAGATCTCGCCGGCCACACTCGACACCAGACTCCTGATCACCTTGCGGACGCCGGGATTGTCTTCGACGATCAAGAGCTTCATGGGCGGTCGTGAGTTCAACGCCACTTTAGTGTGCGGCAGTCAGGGAGAAGAAGGAATAGAGTGACCCACACGATGGCTTGTGTGGAACCACACGATTTTTATGTTTGGCTGCAGGCGGATCGGCAGATCGTCGTAGCTCCCTATTGGCTGTGATCGCTTTCAGAAATCCACCCTCCGCACAAGTTCTCCCCTAATACAGCAGCCGGACATCCCTCTGTTCCCCAAATTTTGCCCGCATCCCGAACGCCTGCGCCAGGTAATATCCCAGCGCATCGCTCGCATGTGTCCGCATGCGGTCCGATTTGTCCAGTTCGCTCGTCGCGCGCCCCGTCTCGTCCGTCTTCCAGCGCACCTGCTCCAGATCCCGAATCAATTCCTTGCACTTCGGATCGATAAACAGGCGTCTTTCTCCAGCCGCGCTGCACAACCGGCTGTTGGCAATATTAATCCTGTCTCGCACTCCTGGATTGGAGGTTGCCGTTCGCATTTGCAGGACCACCTGCCCTCGAAACCTCCCGAAGAACTCCCGGATCAGACCCCAGTCCGTATCCGCCCCGCTCGTTCTTCTCTGGTGGCCGCTGGCATCGCCATAGACCTCTAGGGTAACCGTTCGCCCGTTTAGCCAGGGACGCATTTTATCTAAAAGTGCCTGGCACGCCATCCCCGTATGCGCGTTGTCGAGCGCCATCTCGTCCAGCACCGTTACCGTATCCCCGCTTCGCTGCGCCAGCACTGAACACATGGGATGCACGTTGAAATCGAGTGACCATACCAGCGGCTCGCCCGGCGTGTACTCGCACCGCCGTACATTCTCCTGGTACGAAAACGCATGATACGCCTCGCCATACCCGGCGCTCTCGAAACTTGCCTCGAACTCCTGCCGGTACAAGCGCTCATCCAATTCCCGCGCTGCGCTCGCCAGTTCCTCCTCTGCAACGTTCCCGCCTTCGATGGTCGTGTACTGAAATGCGCTCCATTCCGGATCGGCCTGCGCGTGCTCGAACTGCTCGAACAGGTGATTCCGGCCTTGCGGCGTTCCAATAAAGAGCGCTCTGCCTCGCCTGTCGCTCAGTGCCGGTCGCAGCACCTCCGTCCAGCACTCCGGCCGCATCGAAGCGTATTCATCCAGCACCACAAAATCCAGCCCTTCGCCCCGCAGAGAATCGTATTGGTCCGCCCCCCGCAGTGCGATCGTTGCGCCCCAACTGAGCCGGATTGCCAGTTCCGTCTCACTCGGCGCGCCGTCCCAGTACGGCTCTGTCAGGCGCTTCAACCGCTCCCAGGCAATCCGCTTCGCCTGGCGGTAGCTTGGCGCAACGTACCACACCATCCGGTCCGGCCCCAACGCCGCCCGCAGAAGTTCGATCGTCGCCAGGTAGGTCTTGCCAAACCGCCGCCCCGCCACCAGTACCCGAAAACGTTTCTCGCACTCGAACACTTCCATCTGCGCAGGCCGCAGCTCGATCGCGATCTCTGTTTGTGCCTTACCGGCCTTCTTAGGCAAGGGGCTCTCGCTCCGGTTTTGCTGGCGCGCTGATTTGTATCCCCGGTATCTGTGGCCCTTTCGCCTTCTTCGTCTCTGCTATCGGCCCGTTCTCTCGCCACCCGCAACGCGCTTTCGCCCAAAAAATAGACACCGATGTGTTTGTCCCCGACGTCGCCATGCGATACAGCGTCTGCATCACCTCCGCATTTGCCTCGATCGCCCCCGTGTCCAACTCTTGCCGAAAATGCTTCCGCAGCGTCTTCGGAGTGACGTCCAGCACTTTTGCAATATCCTCTTGCCGGCATCCCACCGAGGCCATCATTTTTACCTCTTTGCTCAAATGCTCTGTCACCTGAAATGTTGGTCGCGCCATTTGCTACTCCCTCTTTCTCGCCGTCATCAGGACCTGCCTGTCCCGTAATGCAGCTAGGCTCCCCCGCCAGCCTCGACCAAGCGCCTCGCGAACCCGTTATGCCTTTGAAACAGCGCCACTTACGAAAATGCAGAAACTCGTGACCGCAAAACGAGAGCGTTACCCTAGACCGTCATAGGAGCGTTACGTCCCATGCACCGTACCGCCTCGCGGGGCTTTTTTAAAGGCGGTAAAAACCCCCACCGCCATAATGATTCAGAGACTCTTCGCGTGAACATCATTCAGGTAATCATTCTTGCCATCGTCCAAGGCTTGGCCGAGTTACTTCCCGTTTCGAGTTCAGCCCACGTTGTCGTGGCTGAAAAAGTGATGGGCCTAGACCCGTCCGCCCCGGCCATGACTCTGTTGCTCGTCATGCTCCACACCGGAACCATGTTTGCCGTCATCGTCTATTTCTGGAAACAGTGGCGCCGCACTTATTTCCAAAGCATGGCGTCCTTCAAGCGCTATGCTTCGCTGCTCATCGTCGCCACCGTCATCACAGGAATCATCGGTTATGGGCTTATCAAGTGGATCGAGAATACCGCCTTCCGCGGCCAGCCGAAAGCCGAAGTCGAGCAGTTGTTCAGCCACCTCGAACTGATTGCTCCCGCTCTTGCTGCCGTCGGCGTGCTGATTCTCATCGCCGCTGTCTTCGAACGCCGCACCGCCAGCGTCAACGTAAATGTGCAGGATGTCGATCGCCTCGGTATGAGGGAAGCCGCTCTGATCGGCGCCGTGCAAGGCCTTTGTCTCCCGTTCCGCGGATTCTCGCGCTCCGGCGCGACGATCTCCAGCGGCATGTTGATGGGCATTTCAAAGCTACGCGCCGAGGCGTTCAGCTTCGCCTTGGCCGTACTCATTACACCGGCCGCCATTGGTCGCGAAGTACTGCGGCTGACTAAAGCTCAACACTCCGGAAATGCCGGCTTGAGTGCCGCCATGATGCCCAGCTTGCTCGGCGCCCTGTTCGCGTTCCTGGCAGGCCTGGTCGCTCTCAAATGGCTGAGTAGCTGGCTGGAAAAAGGCCAGTGGTATCTGTTTGGCATTTACTGCCTGCTGGCCGCTGCCGGAGTCGCCGTCCTCCACCACGCCGGCTATTAGCTGCTGCTCACTTCGCTTGCGGCTTGATGTCTGATAGAGCGTAGCTGTCGTCGTTCGCTACATCGAGCTTTGCACTGATCTGCTCTCCGACGTGAAGCGATTCAAAATCGCTCTTCGACTTCACCGGGTACTCCATGGTCATCGCCTCCATGTAGTTCGGAATTGCGGCCGCATCGACCATCGCGGTCTGATGCTGTTTGTCGAGAGACACAATCTTGCCGGTGAGGCTGTAATGACGTTCCGGTCCGGCCGGTTGCCGGCTGCATGCAAGCAGCAATCCCGCCGAGAGAACGAGAGTAAAGATCTTCACTCAAAAATTATGCCTGAAATCAGATGCTGAAACCGATATAATGCGGGGCAAATCGACTTGAGGAGATTTATGGGAACAATTGCACCCGAGCTGCCCGCTAGTTCAGGGGAAGGCTTCGGAAGTGACATCGCCGGCATGGGTAACTTCCTGATTGATCCCGCGGGCGCCGCACGCCGCGTCCACAGCAAATGGTTCTGGATAGGCCCTCTTATCGTTTTCTCGATCGTCTCCATTCTCGCCAGCTACGTCATGATGCCAATGACTCGTCACGTGATGGAAGTGGCGCCCCTGCCTTCAGGCGTATCGCCCGAACAGTATCAGAAGAGCATGGAAGTGGGCCTGACCATTCAGCGGATCACCATGTACTTCGCTCCTGTCATGGTCGCTTTCATCTTCGCCATACAGACCTTAGTCCTGTTTGGAACGGGCGCGGTGATGAGTGTCGGGGCCAAATTTCGGCAACTCTTCAATCTGGTTGCCGGCTGTAGCCTGATTCAGGTATTGGCCGCAATCGCCGCACTAGTCGTCCTCAAGGCCAAGGGCGAGGTTTCGACCCTGGCTGAACTGCGTCCCGCGCTCGGATTGGACATCTTTCTGCCAGCGGGAGCCAACAAATTCCTGGCCGCTGTGCTTGGCTACTTTTCGATCTTTGAAATCTGGTGGATCGTGATGATGGTGCTGATTTACAGCGCAGCCTTCAAGGTCACCAAAGGCAAAGCGCTCGCGGTCATAGTGCCGCTCGTTTTGTTGAGTATTATTCTGCGGCTGGCAGGAGCAGCGTTCCAGCGCTAGAAAACAGCAGAACCTTACGTCTTACAATGGAGGCGACACCGTAGGAAGCTAAATGCGAACGCTTGGCGGACCTGAAATAATAATTATCATCATCGTCTTCATTTTGCTTTTTGGCGGAAAGAAAATTGCGGACATTGGAAAGGGTCTCGGCGAAGGAATCCGCAATTTCAAGAATTCTGTGAAGAACGAGAACGATTCAAAAGACGACAAGAAGCAAAGCTAGAACCCTCGGCCAAAACGACAAACCCCGCGACTGGCGCGGGGTTTGCCGTTGAGTGACTTTCCCTACTTCTTTTTTGGCGGCACAATAGCATCTTTGACGGATTTGGCGAGCCGAAACTTCACCACCTTCTTAGCCGGGATCTTGATTGATTCGCCGGTGGATGGATTACGGCCGATGCGCGCCTTGCGCTCCGCCCTCACCAGCCGTCCGATGCCTGGCAGCACAAAGACGCCGTTCTTCTTGGTTTCGCGAACAGCAAGCTCGGCAAGGGAATCGAGGAGATGTTTCGACACCTTGTTGTTGACGCCTGCGGTCTCCGCGAGTTCTCTGACGATCGCGGTTTGAGTCATCCGTTTTACTTCAGCCATATCTAAACCTCCTGAACTCTTTGTTGGGGAAGAACTCCGCATATCCGATCGCTCATACGCTACGAAACAGAACGATAAAGAAATGTTTGAGCTCCAACTTGTCAACTCGATCATAAGGGAGTGCAACCGGGATGTAAAGCAAAAACAACAAGAAAAGTGCCTTTTTTCAGCCATTTTCTTGATTCGCATGCCTGAAAGCACCGCCAAACGCGCCCGAATGGGGCAAATAGCGTCACTCTAGGCCTGTTTTGACGAAGTTTCCGCCTGCTTCATTATGATGGAGTGTGACAGCTTGCAAAACGGGCCCGGGTGGCGAAATCGGCAGACGCAAAGGACTTAAAATCCTTTTTCGCGCAAGCGGAGTGCGGGTTCAAGTCCCGCCCCGGGCACCACTCGACCGATTAGCAATGATGACTCTTTGGTTCCGAGCGTCGAACGCGAGTATACGGGTTGCGAGGCAGGGTCAGTGTTGCGAAAAGGACATTGAAAGGACCCCTGAGCAATAACGATTGCTATGCCTGATGTCGCTCGTTCTTCTTACGATGATGTGGCGGGCATGTATCACGCGCTCTGGGCGGATTGGTATCTTCCCGCATCGCTTCCCGCCCTGGAGCGCTTGTTCTTTTCGCAGATTTCTCCAGGAACCCGAGTGCTTGACCTCTGCTGCGGTTCCGGCCATGTCACAAAGGAACTCGCTGCGCGAGGCTATCAGGTAACTGGCATCGACAATTCAGCACAGTTGATTACACTCGCTCGCCGCGACCTGCCCGGCATCGATTTTCGCGTACAGGACGCAAGGAATCTGGCGCTCGATGGCAGGTATGGCGCGGCGCTGTCTACTTTCGATTCGTTGAATCACATTCTCTGTCTCAACGAGCTGAAGGACGTATTCGCCGGCGTCCGCAAGATACTGGAACCCGGCGGTCTGTTCGTTTTCGACATGAACTTGGCGGAGGCGTATTCGGCGGATCTGCGCGAATGGTCGGTCAATGTGAGCGAGCAAAGCGTCGGGCTAGTGCGAGGGAAATTCGATCCAGTTCTCAACAAAGCTACTACTGAACTCATCTGGTTTGTGCGTGAAGCAAATGGGAAGTGCTGGCGTCGGCATAACAGCACTGTAGAACAACAATGCTACAGTCAAACAGAAATTCTGGCGGCTCTGAGCCAAAGTGGATTCCGGTCCATCGAGGCTGTCGCCGCTCGGGATGCGGGAGTAACGTCAGAACTGGGCTTTGGAAGAACTTACTTTGCCGCGCGCGGTCAGGAATAAGGAAACACGCGAACGTCGATGCCTTCGGCCGAGCGGATCAGGCGATCTAAATCGCTGCCGAAAACGCGCTCCCACCATTTCTCCTGGCTTTTGTGGCCGATAAAGATCTGTGTAATTCCGCGCTGGCGGGCAAATTCCAGAATGGCGGCCGCCGCGTCCTCGCCGTCCAGTTCCGCGATTTCCGCGTTCTTGCTCTTCGCCATCTGAACAGCTTCGTCAATAAATTGTCTTTGTTCCGGAGACCACTCCGGCCGGTTCATGTGCGCTACCACGAGCTCGCCGTGGAAGCGATCACGATTCCTGGCGCCCGTTTCCAGCATTCTTCGGGCGTTCGAATCGGGAGAAAGGCAGACGAGAATTCGCTCCTGTGTTCCCCAGGATTGCTCGATTCCGTGATTTGTAAGATAGCGCTCGAGCTGCTTGTCAACCACATCGGCTGCCAGGAAAAGCGCAATTTCGCGCAGTTCCGATAACTGAATCTGAGAAAGTCTCTGCGCTGTCCCGGGTTTCGAATGATCAGAAAAACTGACGCGGCTTTCAGCCGGCGCGTCGACCACCACAATCTCATCGGCAGTTTGCAAGAACTTGAGCGGGACAGTCTCAGATACGTGCTTTCCCGTGATCGCCTCAACTTGTTCGCGTTTTTCTTCGATGTACTGAAGATTCACCGAAGTGATGACAGAGATTCCCGCATCCAGGAGTTGTTCCACGTCCTGCCAGCGCTTTCCGCGTACCGAACCGGAAGGGTTATCGTAAGCTAGCCCGTCCACCAAACAGACTTTGGGAGCACGCCGCAGGATGGCGTCCACGTCCATTACCGGCACGCCACTTTCCGACCTTAGCGGAAGGACTTCCAGCGCCGATACCGATTGAAGCAGGTCGGGAGGCAAGTTCGGCTGGATGGCGCCAAGCACGATGTCCTGACCTCGCTCATGGCGTCTCCGGCCTTCATCGAGCATTCGAAAGCTCTTGCCAACTCCGGAAGCATATCCGAGGAAGATTTTGAGACGGCCACGCGACTGCTCGTGCTCGTCTGTCTCAAGCTGCCGAAGCAACTGTTCGGGCGTGGGTTTTCGGGCCGTCAAATCCGCTCTTTATTATCGGGCAGTTTCAGCTCCGGTTTTCACCAGGCTCCCGTTTTCCCGCCCCACCACCAAACAAGACCGAGAGTCGCGGTGTTTTGCTCCTTCTTCAGAACGCCGAGGATGTTTGTATAAAAGAAGGGCTGGTTCGAGAAATCACGACGCCATTCGCCAAAAACATCAAATCCGTCCACTAGTTGGTATTTCGTCGTGAATGTCGTTTCTTTCACTGCTTGCGTTATGCCGGTGAAGAGTCCGCCACGATCAGATAAGTATTCGCCGCGGCCCGCGAGCGATAGTTTGGGCGTGAGCTGATACTGCACATAGAGAGCGCCGCCATCGAAGTGGGAGGGCGCTGAGAACTCATACAATCTCTCGATCTCGTCATCGGCTTCGGCAACAAGCTTCAATCTGGCGTTGGTTTGCCAACTGACGTAAGTGTCGAAAATGTGAAGTTTGCCTGTTGGGGCGTTCGCTATCGGTTCGAAAGGAACGCCCTGGAGCGTCGGTGCATTGGCCGGTGCCCCGCCATTCGGAAAGTACGTGACGTCGGGATGCTCCTGGCCAAGGTAGTAATTCACGTTCCAACTGATGCTGCTCTTCGGGGTAAAGGCAAGCCCAAAAAACTCGCCCTTGTGGCCATTGAAAGGCTCGGCCTGCTGAATACCGTTGACGAGCCAATAGCTGACCGCGAAGGAATCGTTGATTTTGTAGTTCAGGCGCGCGCCCATGTGATAGAAGGGCAGAGCACTGAAGAAGAGGGACCGCGAGTAGTTCATTTGATCTTTGGTGTAGTTGCCTTCAAAACCAAGTGAGCTGGCAAACTTTCCGAAATCTACTGTAAGCCCTTTTCCAATCGGCAAGACATACGTACCGTACGCTTGATAAATGTCGCGATAAATATCCGGCCGGGGCTCGTTGGCAGCATTACCCCCCTGAACCTGGGTTGCTTGCCCGTATTGAAGATCGAGCCGAAACCCCCAACGCTTGCCCTTCGACACGTCAGGTTGATTATCCAAAATCAGGTCAGCCTGATTGAGGCTGAAAGCATTGCTGCTGACGTCGTATGGACGAAGCAGGTTAACTCGACCGATTGGATCGTTAAAGTTATAGCCGTAATAAGTATCGACGTACAAGTTCAGGGTGGTGCCGCCCAGGAAGGAAGGCGGCGGCAGAACCTCAGAGCTCTTTGCTTCCGCTGCCTCGGCCGGCGAAGGCTGAACCGTTGGCTGCGCGGAGCGTCGATTCGTTCGGCGACGGCGGTGCAGTGGGTTTCCCAGCCGCCAATTTCTGTTCCAAAACGTCTACCCGTTCTTCCAGATGCGCGATCCGATCGAGGAGCAAACGCTCGCGGGCGCTGAGGGGCGCGTCCGCATTCACCTGGTCCGCAGGGGCTGCGGCCTGTTGGGCTGAGCACAGCTGGTTTGTGAGAAAACCGGTAAGAACGCACACGAGTATGGTTGACGTGGTACGAGTCATAGCTCCTTAGATTTTGCGATATCGCGTGGCTTATTGGCGATGCTTGGGAAAATGCTGGTCAAGTACCAGATTCAGTTCGAGAACATTCACCCGAGGCTCGCCTAGAAAACCAAGATCCCGGCCTTTGGTTGCCGAGGTGACGACGCGCTCTACTTCGACGGCATCCACACCACGAGCTTTCGCGACTCTCGCAAGTTGAGCTTGCGCGTTGGCGATGCTGATTTCCGGATCGAGGCCGCTGCCCGATGCAGTGAGCGCGTCAGCCGGAATTGAGCCCGAGTAATTCGGGTTCTCTTTGCGAAATTGCTCGGCAGCGCCTTTGACGCGATCATACAATTTCTGACTAGTGGGACCAAGATTAGAACCGCTTGAATTGCTGGCATCGTAACCGTCATTGCCGGCGGCCGAAGGGCGTGGATGGAAGTATTCCGGAGTCTGGAAATTCTGACCTATAAGCCGCGAGCCGGCGACATGGCCATTCTGGACGATCAGACTGCCGTTAGCCTGGTCGCTGAATAAGAGCTGGCAAAGGGCCGTGAGGGCGGCCGGATAGAGCAATCCCGTAAGCACGGTAAGCAGCACGGTAAAACGTAAAGCAGGAGCAAGTTGTTGCAGCATGGTGTTCTTCTTTTCGTGTTATGCGAGGTGCATCCAGGCAAGGATCTGATCGATGATCCAGATGCCCGGGAAAGGAATAATGAGGCCGCCCACTCCATAAATGAGGATGTTGCGCCGAAGGAGGGAGGCGGCGCCGGTTGGACGATATTTCACGCCTCGCAACGCGAGCGGCACCAAGGCGATGATGATTAGCGCGTTGAAGATGACGGCCGCGAGCACAGCACTTTCTGGAGTATGCAGGTTCATGATATTGAACCGGTGCAACACGGGGTAAGTAGTCATGAACATTGCCGGGATGATCGCGAAATACTTGGCAACGTCGTTGGCGATTGAGAAGGTGGTCAGAGCGCCGCGTGTAATCAGGAGCTGCTTGCCAATCGCGACAACCTCAATCAGCTTGGTCGGATTGCTGTCCAGGTCGACCATGTTTCCGGCTTCTTTGGCGGCCGTGGTGCCGGTATTCATGGCAAGTCCCACGTCGGCCTGCGCAAGAGCCGGCGCGTCGTTCGTGCCGTCGCCGGTCATAGCGACCAGGCGCCCTTCACTCTGTTCGCGCTTGATGTACTCGAGCTTGTCGGCTGGAGTAGCCTGGGCAAGAAAATCGTCTACGCCCGCCTCGCCGGCGATGGCAGCGGCAGTAAGCGGATTGTCGCCGGTAATCATGACCGAGCGGATTCCCATGGCCCGCAGCTGCGCGATCCGCTCCCCCATGCCGCCCTTTACGATGTCTTTCAGATGTATGATTCCGAGGGCGCGTGGGCCGTCGGCAACTGCCAGCGGAGTGCCGCCGGTTCGCGAGATGCGATCCGAAAGCTCCTCAAAGTCGGATGGGATCTTGCCGCCAAGCTCTTTGACAAAGTTCGCGATTGAGCCGCTTGCACCCTTGCGCAGCATTCTTCCATCGATATCGACGCCGCTCATCCGTGTATACGCAGAGAAGGCTATAAAGTGAGCGTCATGCTCGGAGACTTCGCGCCCGCGAAGCCCGTAGTTCTCTTTTGCGAGCGAGACAATCGATCGTCCCTCCGGGGTCTCGTCCGCCAGGCTCGAGAGTTGGGCGGCGTCAGCCAGCACGCTTTCACTGACGCCGGCAAATGGAATGAATTCGACCGCCTGACGATTGCCGAGCGTAATGGTCCCGGTCTTATCGAGCAGCAAGGTATTCACGTCGCCGGAAGCCTCCACCGCCTTACCGCTCATGGCAAGAACGTTGTGCTGCATGACTCGATCCATTCCGGCGATCCCTATAGCTGACAACAGACCGCCGATAGTCGTTGGGATGAGACACACCAAGAGCGAGACAAGCACGGCAATCGTGGGAACGTGCCCGCTTCCTATGGAGGCCACAGCATATACCGCGAACGGATGAAGCGTAGCGACCGCCAGAAGAAAAATCAGCGTCAGACCCGCGATCAAAATATTCAAGGCAATCTCGTTTGGAGTCTTTTGCCGTTCCGCGCCTTCAACGAGCGCGATCATTCTGTCCAGAAACGTTTCGCCCGGATTCGACGTGATACGGATCTTAATCTGATCCGAAAGAACGCGCGTTCCGCCGGTTACAGCGCTCCGGTCGCCGCCGGACTCGCGGATTACAGGCGCGCTCTCACCCGTGATGACCGATTCGTCAACGGTTGCGATGCCCTCAATCACCTCGCCGTCGCCGGGAATGAGGTCGCCGCTTTCGGCGATTACAATATCGCCTGACCGCAGCTTGGTAGCGGAGACAATTTCGGTTTTGCCATTTGCCAGAATGCGCTTTGCGCTGGAGTCGGTTTTTGTCTTGCGCAAGGCGTCGGCCTGTGCTTTGCCGCGCGCCTCCGCCATTGCTTCGGCGAAATTCGCAAACAGCACTGTAAACCAAAGCCAGACGGCAATTTGAATTGCAAAACCGTTGTTCGAGACGCCTGTGAACAGGTCCCGCACGAGAAAAACAGTGACAAGTGCGGCACCCACCTCGACTACGAAAATAACCGGGTTTTTCAGCAGCGTCAGAGGGTTCAACTTGCGGAACGAGTCTCTTATTGCGCGCCGGACGATTTCAGGGTCGAACAGCGGGCGCGCACGCGTTAGCCGAGTTGGCAGGAGTGAACCGGGATCAGGGGTCGCGCCGGAAGATGATGCAACAGGTGTTTGAATCGATGTGGTCATTACTGTTCAGCTCCACAAAGGAAGTACAAGGACAGCAAACAGACGGCCGGTTTGCATCAAGTAATGCTCGACGATCGGGACCAAGCGCCAGGGCCGGAAAGAAAGTCAGCGCGCCAACCAGGACGACAGTTCCCACGAGGAGGCCTACAAAAAGCGGCCCATGCGTGGGGAATGTGCCGCTGGTTGAGGCGACTCGCTTCTTTCGAGCCAGGTTTCCGGCGGCCGCCAGCAGTGGAATGAGAAAGAAAAAGCGGCCGATCAGCATAGCGAGACCGAGCGTGATGTTATACCAGGGGGTGTTTGCGCTCAGGCCTGCGAAGGCGCTCCCGTTATTGCCGGCCGCACTGCTGTACGCATACAAGTCCTCGGTGAAACCGTGTGGCCCGGAGTTAGTGAAATTGGCGGTGGCTGGACCGGGCGGATTCCAGTAACTTTGTGAAACCGGTTGGCCCTTGGCGTCCTTGCCCGGAGGCGCGAAATGTGCGACCGAAGAGACGGCCGAAAAAACCAGCACACTGAAAGCCGTCGCCAGCAGCGCGAGCATGGCCATTTTGACTTCTTTTCCTTCGATCTTCTTGCCGATGTATTCAGGCGTTCGGCCGACCATCAATCCGGCAATGAAAACAGCTAAAATTGCATAAAGAAGAATGCCGTAGAGTCCCGCTCCCACTCCGCCGAAAATTACTTCGCCGGTTTGAATATTAAAAAGCGGAACAAGGCCGCCAAGCGGCGTGAAACTATCGTGCACACCGTTAACCGCCCCGCAGCTTGCGTCAGTGGTAACGGTAGCGAAGAGCGCGCTGGCGGCAATGCCAAAGCGTGTTTCCTTCCCTTCCATATTGCCGCCCGGCTGGGTGAGAGTAGCCTTCGACTCAACTCCGAGCTTTGCCAGATTCGGATTCCCGTTTGCCTCGGCCCAATAACAAGCGAACGCGCCAACGAGAAACATCGCCGCACAAGCAGCAAACAGAGCCCAGCCTTGTCTACGATCGCCCACCATCACGCCGAATGTGTAGGTCAATCCAGCAGGAATGAGGAAAATCGCTATGATCTGGATCAGATTGGTAAAAGGCGTTGGATTTTCGAACGGGTGCGCGGAGTTGGCGTTGAAGAAACCGCCGCCGTTGGTGCCCAGCATCTTGATCGCCTCCTGGGAAGCGACCGGGCCTTGTGCAATCACCTGCTTCGCGCCCTCCACAGTGTGGGCGATTGTGTAAGGATGGAAATTTTGAACCACTCCCTGCGCGCAAAAGATTAGCGTGAGCAAAATCGAGATAGGCAGCAGGAGATAGAGGATAGACCGGGTAATATCCACCCAGAAGTTACCCAAGCTATTCATTTGCTGGCGGGCAAAGCCGCGAACGACGGCGATGGCGATAGCGATACCAGCAGCCGCGGAAGCAAAGTTCTGAACTGCCAGCGCTGTCATCTGGACGAAGTAGCTCAAAGTAGTCTCGCCCCCATAAGCCTGCCAGTTTGTGTTGGTCACGAAACTCACGGCGGTGTTAAAGGCGAGATCGGGAGTGACCAGGCTTCCGGCGAATCCTTGCGGATTCAGAGGCAGTATGCCCTGGAGGCGCTGGATAAGGTAGGTGAACAAGAAACTGAAGACACTGAAAGCCAACAACGCCGCGGCGTACTGCGTCCAGCGCTGTTCTGTGCTTTCATTGACGCCGATCAACTTGTAAGTCAGAGTTTCGAGCGGGCGAATAACCGGATGCAGAAACGTGCGTTTCCCTTCGAAGAGCCGGGCCATGAAACTGCCCATTGGCTTGGCGAGGCCAAGAATGATGAGAAAGAAAACAACGATCTGCAAAACGCCATTTGTAGTCATGCTCTAGAACCTCTCCGGCTTCAATAGCGCATAAATCAGATAACCGAACAGAAATACGGTCGTGATGCCGCCGATGATGTAGTCCATTGGATTTCTCAATCAGAGGCGATCGCAAGCTTTGGTAAACACCCAGCAAAGAACGAGAAACAGCAAGGCGACCGCGACATAGAATACGTCTGCCATAGATACGATTTCAATTTAGCCGCGGGGTGCTAAAGAAGTCATAAAGGATCAGATGAGAAAGAGTTCAGGAGCGGCGTCCCTGTGTTACCCTTGAAACGTCCGACGTTTTCCACACCGAGGGGACGTAGTTCAGCTGGTTAGAACGCCGGCCTGTCACGTCGGAGGTCGCGGGTTCGAGCCCCGTCGTCCCCGCCATTTCTTTCATCAACCTATTTGGCCATACGCAGTTATGTAACGTATAGTCTCTGTCAGGGATACTGGAGAAATGACACCCGGCCAGCCGCCTCCTAAGGTTCACCTTACAAGTACGCCCGAGTATCGCGAACACTACGCAAACAGCGTACAGATGCGCGTGAGCCTCTGGGATTTCTTCCTGATGTTCGGCACCATCAACCAGAGCGCGCCGGACGCAGTGACGATTTCCAATTTTCAAGGCGTGTATCTGAGTCCGCCGCAGGCGAAGGCGTTGTCAAACCTGCTGCAGCAGAACCTGAAACAATACGAGGCCGCGTTCGGGGAGATCCGCCTGGAAACTCAGGCGCAAGGCGACATCATCCAATAGGCGCGGAATGCCGGTTCAGCATCGACCGCCCATGCCGAAGCTGCCGCCGTTCGCCCTGGCGGGACCGGAATCTGCGATAAAAAGACGGTCCTACTACCTCCTGGTGTTTGGGTTCTTCACGGCTCTTCTGATAGCGCTGCACATTCACCTCTTGAACTTGCCGTTCTTTTGGGATGAGCACGGCCAGTTCATTCCCACCGCACTCGACCTTTTGCGAACAGGGGCGTGGGTGGCTCGTTCAACGACGCCGAACGTCCATCCTCCGGGTGTCGAGGCTTACCTTGTTCTGTGGTACAAGCTCTTCGGTTTTTCTATTCCGGTGACCCGCGTGGCGATGCTCCTGCTCGCTGGGGCCGGCCTGCTCTTCACTTTCCTGCTGGCGATCGAGCTCAGCCGTGGAACAGATGGCGCGCCCGCATTTCTCCCACCGCTGTTTCTGCTTGCATCTCCGCTGTTTTACACGCAGAGCATGATGGCGCAATTGGATATGCCGGCGATGGTGCTGACCGTGGCCGCCATGCTGCTCTTTCTCAGGAAACACTACACGGGCACGGCCATCCTGTGCATAGCGCTCGTACTTGTGAAGGAGACGGCGCTGATTGTACCGGCGATATTCGGCGTTGTCTTCCTGCTACGCAGGGATTGGAAGCGCGCTCTGCTGTTTGTGCCATCCGCACTGGCGTTGGCCGGATGGCTCTTGCTATTGCATTCGACAACTGGCTACTGGCTGGGCAACCCCGGTTTCGCGCATTACAACGTCGGATACGCGCTCAATCCGGTGCGGATGGTTTTCTCTCTGTTCAGAAGAGCCTACTATCTTTTTTTCGCTGAATTTCGCTGGATCGGTACTCTCGTGCTTCTCTTCACAGCCCGCGCGCTGCCGGTTTTCCGTAGTTTTCCATGGCGCCTCACGCTGGCAATCAGCATCGCTACGCTAATCCTTGTATCGGTGCTGGGGGGAGCGGAGCTTGAACGGTATCTCCTACCGGTACTGCCGATCTTTTACATAGCGGTGAGCATTGGCCTCACTCGCTTGCCGAAATGGACCGGCATCGCCGCGACACTCGGTCTGATCCTCGGCCTGGCCGCTAGTCTATTCTGGAATCCGCCCTATCCGTTTCCCTACGAAGATAATTACGCCATGGTGGACTTTGTCCGCTTACAGCAGACCGCCGCGGAATATGCCGAAACGAGACTTGCCGGCCAGACCATCGCGACCGCGTGGCCTTTTTCAGCCGCCCTCCAGAGTGCCGATTACGGCTTTGTCTCGCGCAAACTGAAGGTCGTTGAAACCGGCGATTTTCATTTCTCCTCGATCGACGCGCTGCCCTACGGTAGTTTTGATGTCGCTGATCGTTTACACCCGCACATGGATGCCACGGGGAGGCGTAATCTCCATCCCATTGGTCCGGCACTTTCTCCGCAATTTCTATGACTGGGAGCCGCAAATTACGCCTGCCGAGTGCGAACTGAAGGGACTCGAGCAGCAGGCCGGCTGGACACGAGGCGGCCAACAGATAACCATCTATGTTCGCAAGCCGTTCAGACTCTGAATCCGTAAGGGCGGGCTGGTGGGGAACGGTAATTCTGTTCCTGGTGAACGGCCTGGTAGTGGCCACCTGGGTATCGAGAATACCGGCGGTGCAAAATGCGCTCAGGTTGCCCAATGGAGTGCTCGGACTCACCCTGCTGAGTTCGGCGGTGGGAGCGGTGTCTAGCATTCCTGTGACCGGATGGCTGGTGAGCCGCTACGGCAGCAGGAGGATTTCGACAGGAAGCAGTCTGCTGCTTTGCGCATCGGTCACCCTTATCGGACTAGCCTTCGACAGCGCCTCTCTGGCAGCGGCGCTGTTCGTCTTCGGCGCCTTCGGGGCGGCAATGGACGTCTCGATGAATGCGCACGGCGTGGAGGTCGAAAAAAGGATGAGGACTCCAACCATGTCCCGATTTCATGGCATGTTCAGCCTGGGCGGCATGATCGGCGCGGGTTTGGGGGGCGCGGCGGCAGCCCACGGAATTAGAGTTCTGCCGCATTTTGGCGCTAGCGGGGCACTGAACTTTCTCGCGGTAGTTATAGCTTCGCGGTTTTTGTTAGATACTCACCAAACCGGTTTACAAAAAGGGCACAGGCTACCGCTCAGCAAGATCCCGCGCGTGCTGTTTGCATTGAGCGCCATCGGTTTTTGTTGTTTGCTCTCCGAAGGGGCGATGGCCGATTGGACAGCGGTTTATCTAAAACAGGTGCTTCAGGCCGGCGCGGGTACTGCCGCAGCCGGGTACGCCGTTTTCTCGGCGTCGATGGCAACTTTTCGCTTCTTGGGAGATATGATCACGACTCGCCTCGGCCCCATGTTAACTGTGCGAACAGGCAGTCTGGTTGCTGCCGGAGGGTTGGTCTGGGCCTTGTCGATGCAATCGCCGGAATGGTCGTTGCCAGGATTTGCAGCGACAGGAGCAGGCTTTTCCGTGATTATCCCGCTCGTTTTTGGCTCAGGAGGAAGAGTCGAATCGATCAATCCCGGAGCAGGGATAGCGACAGTGACGGGCATTGGTTATATCGGGTTTATTGTAGGTCCACCAACCATCGGATTCGCCTCGCAACTCTTCACGCTTCGGTATGCACTCGGCATTGTGGTTGCGTGCTGTCTCATTTCGGCCTTCCTCGCACGGTCTATGGCATGCTTAGCGACTCCCGGCGCACCGTCTGCGCACGCCCCTGAAATTCACCTCTAATGCGTCTGCCGGTTATCATCTCGGGGCCATGCCGCTCAACCGGATCGCTTCGCGGTAACCGGTCATCTCCAGATAACCGACACCATCGATCGGGTGGTCACGCAGCGTGCCCTGATACGTTACTGCTCCTTCCCAATAGCTCGGCGAACTACCCTCCTGACTCCAGAGTTCCTGATCTTTCAACTCAGTTCGTTCGGAAAGATCAAGCTGTAGGGAGGGAACGCGGATCTGCCACGAAATTGGATAATCCGCCTTCGAGTGCGGACTTTGCCAGGTTTCTCCTGGCGTCAGCGAGAAATCGCCGGCGTGGAGGAAATGAGCTTGACCTTGGGAATCGATGTAGGCGCCCGATGAGTAAGGATCGACTTGACCGGACTTGTTGCGTAGACGATAAAGCATCAGCTCTTCATTGTTCTGAAGCTGAATGGCAAACCAGTCCCAACCGGCGAAATTACTGTCGGGTGGTTCTGTGAAGAATTCGTGATCCATCCACGCCGTGCCGCTGACCCCGATTGCCGACCCTTTTTGCTGCAGCTGGCCAGTGGCAGTGAGCCGCGTAAACGAAATGTAGTGCGATGCCTCGCCGGGAAGCGGTCCCTTGCGACTGACTCCGTCCTGGCCTTGGATGACAGGCGGCTTAGCGGACTGCAGATTGAGGCGCAGCGTAAAGCGGTCGCAGACGGCAACAAGCTGTTGTTGTACGGAGGGAGGCGCCGTCCAGCGCACTTGCCAGTTGCCGTTCCAATAGCGGCCGTCTGAAAAATCGGCTCCCGCCAAGCCTGGTCCGGCGCGGTTCAGGCGTTCGGAGTGATAGAAGGAGTGCCCATCGACATCGCTTAAAGCGAGATGAGCCAGGTAGAGTTGATCTGGTCTCCAGACGCCATCCTCGGATGCGGCAGCATCTGCGGCAAGGCGAACTCCTTGCCGGAAGAACGTCAATTCGAAGCCATATCGATGGCCGTCGGCAGCGTGTAGATTACCCGTGTAATACCACCATTCCGTCTGGTATTCGGGATGGCTGAAGTGATCACGCGGAAACTCAAAATGATAACCGGGAAGAGCTGCCTGCCAGTTCTGTGCGCAGAGCACGGCCGGTATCAATAAGGGGATGAGCGAACTACTCCTCATGGATCACCTCGATCGGATTCATGCTGAGCGCGGCTCTCGCGGGATAGAGTCCGGCCAGCACAGTTGCGGCGTAGACGCCGGAAAGAACGATCAACAATACCGCGACCGGCCAGTGAAATTGAATCGTCCAGCCGAAGGATTGTTTATTGATGACAAAGATGAGGATCAGGGAAAGGCACGTACCGAGAGTAAGTCCGATGCAGTTCGCGAGCAATCCTAATAACCCGGCTTCGCAGAGGATGATTGCTCGCACTTGCGACCGTGACGCGCCGAGAAAACGCAAAAGCGCGAACTCACGCCTCCGATCAATGATCATGGCAAGCAGCGCCCCAGCAATGCCCATCACCGCCACGATCACGGCGACGGCCTCAAGCGCATACGTGATGCGAAAAGTGCGATCGAAAGTGGCAATTGCGCCTCTACGCAGGTTTCCATTCGAGAAAACCAAAACTCCGCGGCCAGCGATGACATGGTCGATTTCGTGACGCACTGCCCTTGCATCCGCGCCTGGCTTGAGGTAGACGGCAAGATTCGATTCCGCTCGATCAGGGAGGTATTTCAGTAGCGTCTTGCGGTCGAGAACAATAAAACCGCGCTCGGTTGAATAATCGTAATAAATTCCAAGGACCTCGAAGCTGCGCACGGATCCGGCTAAGGGCAGGCGCAAGGTGCTGCCCAGGTACACATGGTGCTTGTTGGCGAAGGGCTCACTCACAACGGCGTAGTTGCCTGTAGGAAGTTTTGAAAGGATGGTCCGTGCATTTTCGCCGGGTAAGAATCTGGTACTGGCCGAATTCCCGGCCCGGCTGCTCTCTCCGCCAGCCAGCGTGGCCGGCAAACCGTCATACGAAATTGGATAAGCGCGGAAACGATCGACCGAACCAACGCCCGCAAGTTTTTCGATCTGATCGGCAATCCCTGGATTCATCGTGGGATGTTGATCGGCAGCCGCGGGACCAGCGGGACGAAGATAGAAGTCTGCTTTCAACTGATCATCCATCCAGACCGCGACGGTTTCCCGGAAGCTGCCGACCATGATCGCTACGCTTGCCGTCATCGCTACCGCGGTCGCGAGAGCAGCGGTCAACACCGAAGTGCGTCCCAGGGATGCCCGCAGTGAAAGCGCCGCGAGAAGTGCTTCTACACCGAATAGCTTCTCGATTGCACCGCGAAAGGAATTTACGAAGAGACCAACTACACCGGGCATAACGGCGGCGGTTCCGGCAATCAGCAGCACGACCGCGATATACGCGAAAATCGGTTGCCGATGCACCGGCGGCAATTGTGAAAGTACCGCCGCCCCTATGAACATGGTGATCGCCAGCGCCGCGCGATATGTTGACCGCACCGCAACGACATACTCCTCTCGACCACGCGCCATGGCTTCCACCGGCGTCACGCGCGAGGCTTCGATGGCGGGCGCAAGCGCCGCCAGGATGGAAACCGATACGCCTAACACGACGCCAGTCATGGCTGCGGCGAACGTCATATGGACTGAAGAGGGCTGACTGCTGACGTACAGGGATTCAACGGTGCTGCCAATCAACCGCACCGCGCCGATTGCCAGGAAGCGGCCAATCAGCAGCCCAACCAGGCTTCCGAGCAGAGCAAAGAAAACCGATTCAGCAAGGAACCCGGAGAGGATCGCGCTTCGGGGGGCGCCGAGCGCACGCAGCACACCGATTTCATTTCGCCTCCTCACAACTGAAATGGAAATGGTGTTGTAAATCAGAAACGCGCCTACAATGAGCGCGATATAGCTCAAGACACGCAGGTTCCAACGGAATGCCGCCAGCATCTTCCGGTTTTCGTCAGTGCGCGCGCCTTGCAGCTCGACGCTGACCGAACGCGGTAAATCCCTTTGCAACATTCGACGCCAGTTATCGACGGAACTCTCCGGCGGTATCTGCACGTCGATGCTGTCGAGCTTCCCAGACTTGTTCGTTACCCGCTGCGCCAGTCCGATATCAGCTACAATCAGGTTCGATTCCACCGGTTGATTCTTTGGCGGCTTCAGAACGCCGGCAACTGTGAAATCTTGCATCGTGTCGTTGATCAGTAACTTGAGGTGTTCACCAGGGTTCGCACCGACTGCCGAACCGACCCAGATCGGATTCCTTTCGGTGAGCAGCGGAGAAGACGAAACTGAGCCGTTGTAATCAAAGTTCCATCTTTGAGCGTGCCCGATCAAATCGAGGCCGATGAAGGGCAGCGCTTCGCCTTTGCCGTTGATAGAAGCGAAGTCTTCTATCCGCGGGGAGAATTGCAGGCCATAAGGAAGTTGGACCAAAGCGCCCAGGAGGCGTTCATC
Organism: Terriglobia bacterium; assembly: GCA_963799755.1. Lineage (GTDB taxonomy): Bacteria > Acidobacteriota > Terriglobia > Bryobacterales > Bryobacteraceae > Bog-105. Next base: position 54,497 of record CAWCYQ010000032.1, read on the forward strand.
GATGCCGGCAGTTGCCGTGAGTAGAAGATCGCCTTTGCCGGTAAGCGACTCGAGCGACGCGTGGAAACTGCCGGCCGCGGCCTGGCTGGCCAGATCGATCGCGATTACGACTCCTACACCCAGCGCGACGGCGAGCACGGTCAGCGCCGTGCGTACAGGTTCCTGCGCGAGCGGCCGAACGAGTAAACGGGTAAACAGCAGCAGCGCGTCCTTCATCGCACACTCACCTCACACTTCATCGCACGACGGCCGCTTCAGCAATCCTGCCATCACGCAGATGTATGATCCGGTCCACCATCTCTGTACCCTCGGAGCTGTGCGTAGCCATCACCACCGCCACCCCGAATTCGCGGGCCGTGCGACTCAGCAGATTTAGGACAATCTCTCCGGTGGCAGTATCGAGATTGCCCGTTGGTTCATCGGCTAATAAGAGTTTGGGATTGTTAGCCAGCGCTCGGGCGATGGCGATCCGCTGCTGCTGGCCGCCTGAGAGCTGGTGAATCAGCCGGTCAGCATACTGCTCCATCCCGACCCATAGCAGACGTTCCCGGGCAATTTGACGCGGCCTCGCTTTTCGCGCGAGTAAAAGAGGCAGTTCGACATTTTCAATCGCCGAAAGCGTATGAATCAGTTGAAAGGACTGAAAGATGAAGCCCACCTGCTCCCGACGCACGCGCGTGAGCTCCGCGTCGGAGAGATCCGACGTTACCCAACCGTTCAATTGGATTTCTCCCGTTGTGGGAAAGTCCATAGCGCCGCAAAGGTTCAAAAGAGTAGATTTCCCGCAGCCGCTTTTGCCGACCAGAGCGACGAAATCTCCGCCATCGAACGTGAAAGAGATATCCTGCAGCGCGACCACCTGTTCGCTGCGCGTGCGGTAAATCTTCGTCACGTTCCTGGCTTCGACAAGTGCCATACCAATTCCAGGATCTTATGCCGGCGCGATGCGACTTATTTTTTGTTTCAATCCGGCCTTGGCTACACTCGGATCGTGGCTCAAATCCTTGTGACCGGGGGCGCCGGATACATCGGCTCGCATACCCGCCATTCTCTCGAGCAGCGCGGCCACTCTGTGGTGGTCGTCGATAATCTTTCGCGCGGCTACCGGGAAGCTGTGCCGGAGAGTATTCTCAGAGTTCTCGACACGAGGCAGAAGGGCAAAATAGTCACGCTCTTGAAAGAAGAACGCATTGAAGCCGTCATTCACTTCGCTGCCTATATCTCGGTCGGCGAATCCACCCGGTTCCCCGAGCTTTATTTCGGTAACAACGTGGGCGGATCGCTGGCTCTTTTTGAAGCAATGCTGGAGGCGGGAGTCAAGAAGCTGGTTTTTTCCTCGACTGCTGCGGCTTATGGTATCCCGAAGCGTGTGCCGATTGCGGAGGACGAAACCATTGCTCCCATAAATCCCTATGGAGAATCGAAGGTGATGGTCGAAACAATTCTCGAGTGGCTCGATCGCTACCGCGAATTCAGAAGTATCCGGCTGCGCTACTTCAACGCGTGCGGAGCGGAACCTGCCGCCGGATTAGGCGAGCGGCATGATCCGGAGACGCATCTTATACCTCTGATCCTGAAGGCGGTTCAGACAGATCGGCCAGTGACGCTGTTCGGAGACGATTATCCTACGCCCGACGGTACCTGCATTCGCGATTACATCCATGTGAGCGATTTGGCGGAGGCTCATATCTACGCGGTCGAGAGGCTGCTCAACGGCGGAGCGTCTGATGTTTTTAACGTGGGAACAGGTCTCGGTCATTCCGTCAAAGAGGTTTTAGCTGCAGTTGAGAAAGTTACCGGCAGGCAGGTTCCTTTCACGATGGGGCCGCGGCGTGAAGGCGATCCTCCCAGCCTGGTGGCCGATTCAACTAAGCTGCAAGAGACTCTCGGGTGGAAGCCAACTCGTGCCAGTCTGGAGCAAATCGTCTCAGACGCCTGGCAATTCGCTCGACAAAGCGCGTGAGGATGCGATTTAACTCGTCTGCGTTTCTGTCGCGAGCGCGTACTGAAGCGCGCGCCCCCAGGTCGTGAACCGGTAGACACGAACACCAGGAACCCACAAAATCCAGGTGGGTCCGATCTTGTAGATTTTTGGTTTCATCGAGGCTTTCAACAATCTAAGTAGCTGCGTGCCCCGATTGTTCTCAAAGAACGGGAGGATTATGCCGACAGGATTTGCCGGCACTCACCCGGACGAAAGCCTGGAAAAACAGTCGCCACCGAATGATTACCCATCTGCTTTATGACTAACTCGGAAAGCACCGTGCGGAAATCGGTTGTGACATTCAGGTCTCGCGCTTCGTAAAGCTGTTCACGCTCCAACCCTGGCCAGTCACCGTAGATCTTCCCGCCGTGTACATTCCCGCCCAGAACGAACATCGCGTTAGCGTGCCCATGATCCGTGCCCCGGTTGCCATTTTCCTTGACTGTGCGGCCGAATTCGGACATCGTCACAAGCGTGATATCTGCCATCCGATCTCCCATGTCCTGAGAAAAAGCAGCCAGGGAATCGCCAAAGTCACGCAGTAAATTGGCCAATTGCCCGAGGTGCGGTTGCGCGCCTACCTCGTTGACATGTGTGTCCCATCCGCCGACATCAGTGAATGCAACCTCCAAGCCGACATCGGCTCTGATAATGCGTGCAATCTGTTCGAGGCTTCGACCTAGACGGCCGGCAGGATACCGGGCGCCATTGGCCGGCGGGTCCTGCGCTTTCTGAAGCGACTGCATGATCTTCATCGCCTCGAAAGTTTCTCGCGCGGTGCCCTTCAAGATGCGATCGGCTGACATGCCGTACATGCTCTCAAAGGTCGTCGCCACCTGCGCGTCTCTTATTTGAAAATCGTTGATGCTGCTGATGGCCAATGCTTCGTTCTCGCCACGCAAGCTGAGTGGGAGATCCGGACTTAGGCTCACCGCTCGAATCGCCGATGGTTGTGTTTCCCGCAGCATCGCCCGATTCAACCAGCCATTCTGCGTTGCCTTGAGCCCCGGAGTTCCCGACTCCATGTAATCCTGTGCATCAAAATGAGAGCGTGTCGGGTCGGGCGATCCGACAGCTTCCACGATGGCCATTTGCTTGCGATCCCACAGCGGTTTCAAAGATCGGAGTGCTGGATGAAGCCCGAAGTGGCCGTCGAGATCGATCGCGCCAGTCTCGCCATGGTTCGGCGGCGGAATGGCGATGCTTGGCCGCAGCGCATAATACGCGCGCTCCCCGTGCGGAACAACCACATTTAATCCGTCTACCGCGCCTCGCTGAAAGATCGCTATGAATATCTTCTTGCGCCGGCCGGGCGCTTCCGAGGCGTAGACTGCGCGCGACAGCCAGGTAGGGACCGAGCCCAGACCAAACATAGCCAGGGCCGAACTTTTAAGAAAAATTCTGCGGGTTGACATTCAAGTACTCCTGATTGATCGCGACTCACCGCCGCTGAAATTCGGGGGAACCGAGGGCTAGTCCCGCGACAAGACTCGGCACCTGTGGCGCGCCGCCTCGTGCGTTTTGCGAGAGCTGGTCCTGTAACTCCTGATTCGAAACTGCCTTGTCAATAGCAGCTCTGGTCTGCGCACTCGGATCCTGCTGCAAGATAAATTTGGCTAACTCGATGGGATTTTGTTGCGCTCCGGCTTGCCAAACGCCGGTATCGATCGTCACCCCGGACACGCGGTTATGCGCCAAGGCCAGCGCAAAATTCATACGCTCCAGCAGCGCCGCCGAACTCACCCAGTCGGAGCTCGCGTCTGAATAGCCGGCCGGGTCGATCTTCCGGTAAAGAGGTTCGCCCATCTTGCGCAATTCGTTTTCGAGCAGGTATGTCGAGGTCACATCGGCATTGGTGGCGCGGAGTGCGCTTACCACCATTTCAAAAGGCGTCTTCACTTTGGCGCGATAAGCACCCTCGGACCAGAACTCCGGCGCTGTCAGCATGGTTCGCATCACCTGCCGAAGATCACCGTCTGTTTTGAGGAAGGTTTTGGACATGCGGTGCACCAGCAGGGGCGGAGGGTCATCCGCCACGAAGCGTTGCGCCAGCTTGAGACAAATGAAATGAGCCGTCGAAGGATGATGCGCCAGAATATCCAGCACCTCCAAGCCATCATTCATTCCGCCACCAGCCTGGACGACATGTCCCAGCACCACCTTTTGACCCTTGTCATGAACCCGGTCGTTATATTCAAATCCGCCGCCCTTACGTGGATTAGCTATTGTCCATCCGGTGAAGCAGCGAGCGACTTCGATCACGTCTTTCTGCGTGTAGCCGCCATCGACGCCCAGAGTGTGCAACTCCAGCAACTCCCGGCCATAGTTCTCGTTCAAACCGCGCCGTGCTTTCGCGATGCCAGCCTGATAAGCGGCCGGCTGGACGCCAACCGATTGCCAGTTGTCCAGATAGAACAGCATCGCCGGGCTCTCGGCCGTAGCCAGCAGCAGATCGTAAAACTTGCCCAACACATGCGGCCGGATCGCTTCCTGCTCATAGCTCGGGACCATGTAACGGTCTCGACCCTTATTCAGAAAAACGTTGAAGTGATTGAACCAGAAATCATCGAGTAGCTCGGCAAGCTGGCGATTGCTGTAGACGGCGCGCAGTATCTTGGCCTCGCTGAGCTCGTTGGCTACGATCTTGCGGTCCTGCGGAATCGCAAATTGGCGGGCCGCCTCGTCAATATTCATTTTGAGGCAGGCGATCAGCTGCAACCGTTGCTCGAGCACCTGGTTTTCAGCGATCTTTCCGGGATTCAGTTGCTCATCAAGCCATCTCTTCAAACCGATCTGTCGAAGCCGCGCCATGTCGCCCGGACGAGCTCCAAAAGTAAGCCGGTCAAGTGCATGAGTGAATCGCTCCTGCTTGGAAAGCGACTCGTTAAAGCTGAGATAGTGCTGCGGGTTCCCAAGCGAGAAGGTAGAGAAAAGACAAACGAGCGATGCGACTAGAACTGCCGCTCGCGTAGATGTGGCTTCCCTCACACAGCTCATAACGACTGCAGAAAAGATTTGTTGACGAAAAGGGCTAGGTCTTTAGGTAATGGTACTGGGGGTTGGCTGTTAGATGGAGCGGGAGACGGGATTCGAACCCGCGACATCAACCTTGGCAAGGTTGCACTCTACCAGCTGAGTTACTCCCGCTTGAGGGTTAAACTCACATTCTCGGATGATCTTGTTCCGAAGTCAATTCATGTGATTGCAATAGAGTAATTTACTAGCTCATCCGCCGCGCGGCTCAGCCGGCAGGAGCCGTTTTCGAATTGTGTCAAGTAAATTAACCGGCTTCCTTTCATTCACTTACAAGCCATTTAGATTTCGCTTCCAAAGATAAAGCCCTGTGCTAGACTGAGTTTTCCGAGAAGGCAAAGCTTCCTAAATTCAGTCCGCTGCCGTGCGCAGCGGTTCAGCCAAACAGATCCGAGTTCTCCCCCTTTTCCACAGAAGTGGAAAAGTTGTGGGAAATTTGCGTTTTCGGGTGCGAAGGAGCGGCATTGAATAACGCCTGGGAACAGATTAAGGCTTGGTTGGCCGTAAAGCTCGGTGCTGGCGCCTACGAGAACTGGATATCTCAAACCGAACTGGCTTCCTTGCAAGGCGGAGAGTTGACTGTCCGCGTTCCTAATGAAACGACCGAGGCTTGGATTCGCCAGGAATACACGTCCCACATCCGTGCGGCCGTTCAGGAATTAAATCTGCCCGTCCTCAGCGTTCAATATGAAATCGAGGCTCTTTCATCCGTAGGAGCGGCGCGCGAAAGTAGCTTTCATGCGACGGTCGGCGGCCGTTCCTACACCACGAAGCATCATGCCGCTGCCGCTGAACCGCTTTTTGAAAATACCGCAACCTGGCTCAACCCCCGGCTCACCTTCGAAGCCTATGTGGTCGGCTCGTCCAATCAGTTGGCGCACGCAGCCGCACAGGCGGTCGCCAAAATGCCTTCGCGGAGCTACAATCCCTTGTTCATCTACGGAGGCGTGGGCATCGGAAAAACCCACCTGATGCACGCTATTGGCCGTCGTCTGCTGGATAATTTCGGGGGACTGAATGTGGTTTATACATCGAGCGAGCGGTTCATGAATGAAATGATCTCGTCAATCAAACTGGACCGCATGTCGCTTTTCCATCGCCACTATCGTTCCGCCGATGTTCTTCTCATCGATGACATTCATGTCATTGCCGGTAAGGAGCGAACGCAGGAGGAATTTTTTCACACCTTCAATGAACTCTACGATCACCGGAAACAGATCGTCCTGTCGAGCGATTCAGCGCCCAACCAGCTATCTGGTTTAGTGGAGCGTTTGCGCTCGCGTTTTGAGTGGGGATTGATTGTGGATGTCCAGGCGCCCGATCTTGAGACGAAGATGGCCATTCTCGACAAACGGGCTGAAGCGGAAGGTGTCAATCTGCCGCAGGACGTGCGAATCTTCATCGCTACCAAGACAAAATCGAACGTGCGCGAACTGGAAGGGGCGCTTACCAGGCTGATTGCTGTGTCATCCATGACGGGTCAATCGATCACGCTAGCCATGGCGCAACAGACTCTCAAACACCTCAACACGGGGCCGGAGCGGAAAATCACCGTCGAATCGATTCTGCGAGCGGTTGCCGAGTACTTCTCGCTGCAACCCGCTCAGTTGAAGATAAAAAGCAACACACGCCAGATCGCTTATCCGCGTCAGATCGCCATGTACCTGGTCAAGGAACTGACGCATGCCTCCCTTCCTGAAATTGGCCGCTACTTCGGCGGTAAGCACCATACGACGGTGCTTCATTCCGTGCAAAAAATCGACGACCTTCGGCAGCGCGATGAAGATTTGAACAATCTTATTCAGAAGCTAACCGACACACTGCAATAGACTTATGAAAACCTTCCACAACTATCCTCTGGCTGGGCCTGTGACTCGCTATTCAAGAAGTCAGGAGAGCTTGTTTTTCGAGATTTCGGACACCAGCCTTCCACAGTTGAGAATGGACGCAAGCGCTATTTTTTGCTATACTTTAGAAGGATTTCAACATTTCCACAGCTCCTACTAATACGGTTCTTTACTAGTGTTTGTTTAATACCGGACTAGAAAGAATCTGGGCACCACCAGGCTAAGGATCTCTTCGCAAAAGAATCAATATGGAATTCTCGGTCAGCAAGTCAGATCTTGTACGTGAACTCGGGCTCACCCAGGGAGTTGTGGAAAGGCGAACCACGATTCCGATTCTCTCGAACATCCTCGTTGAGACGGATCGCGATCAGGTTTGGCTGACGGCAACCGATCTGGAGTTGGGAATTCGCTGTTCTTGCCCGGCCCGTGTCAAAAGGGAAGGTTCGGGGACGATACCGGCTCGCAAGCTCCTGGATTATGTTCGACTCCTGCCCGATGCGGACGTCCAGGTGAAGCAGGCCGACAATCAATGGGCAAGTTTCGTTTGCGGTCGTTCACGGACGAGAATTGCGGGCATGTCTCGCGAGAGCTTTCCTGAGTTGCCTCAGATGCCCGATGTGCTGGCGCAGGTGCCGCTCAGTGTTGTCTCGCAGATGATCGCCGGAACGATTTTCGCGATTTCGGCTGAAGAATCGCGCTTTACGCTCAATGGGGCGCTCTTGATTCTCAAAGAAACAGGCCTGGTGATGGTGGCGACAGATGGTCACCGCCTGGCGCTTATGGAGAAGACCGTCGATCTTCCCGGCTTGACCGGTTCGTATCGCGCTCTGCTGCCCAAGAAAGCCATGAGCGAACTTCAAAAGCTGGCTAGCGACGACAGCAGCAAGCAGATTGAATTCTCGGGAAACGAGAATCACCTGTTTTTCCGGATAGACAAACGCCTGCTGTTGAGTCGCAAGCTGACCGGCAACTTCCCCGATTATGAGCGCGTGTTGCCGAAAGAGCATCCCTATACGCTGGTGCTTCAACGGGATGAACTGAAAGCCTCGATAGAGCGCGTCTCACAATTCGCCGACGAGCGCTCGCGGGCGATTCGCGTCCAGATTCTAAAAGGTGAGCTCAAGGTTCATTCTTCGATATCTGAAACCGGCGAAAGCGAAGAGACGATACCGGTCGAATATGACGGCGAGCTTGTGGAGATCGGGTTTAACGCCCAATATCTTCTGGATTTCCTGCGCTCGGTAGACGGAAACGAAGTGGAATTCTGCTTTAAGGATTCCAACAGTGCCGGTGAGTTGCGGCCGCATGCCGGCGCTCCTGGCACAGTTTATCGCTATGTAGTAATGCCTATGCGTATTTGAAAAGTGGCCGCAGGTTTTGAAGTGAACGATCAGGAATCAGGTCCTTCCGATAGAGAGGACCCGGAGAATATGTCAACAGTACCTCGCAACGAAAACTACGATTCAACCAGTATCAAGATCCTGGAAGGTCTTGAAGCCGTTCGTCTTCGCCCGGCTATGTATATCGGATCTACGGGTGAACTGGGCTTGCATCACCTCGTCTATGAGGTCGTGGACAATTCGGTTGATGAAGCATTAGCCGGTTATTGCAGCGAGATCAGTATCACTCTTCATATCGACAACTCCATCACCATTGTCGACAACGGGCGGGGCATACCGGTTGACATTCATGCGGAGGAGGGAGTTTCTGCGGCCCAAGTCGTTTTGACGAAACTTCATGCCGGCGGCAAATTCGATTCGAATACCTACAAAGTTTCTGGCGGTCTGCATGGTGTTGGCGTGAGCTGCGTGAATGCTTTGTCTGAATCGCTGCATCTGGAAGTCTGGCGAAACAAGGGCACCTGGGAACAGGATTATGAACACGGCGTTCCGAAGGCTCCGCTGGCGCAGACGGGCAAATCCAGCAAAACCGGTACGAAGATTACCTTCAAAGCGGACCCGACCATCATGGATGCCACCGAGTTCAGCTTCGATACGCTGGCCGTGCGGCTGCGGCAGCTCGCGTTCTTGAATAGAGGACTCAAGATTACATTGACCGATGAACGCGGCGAAAACATCCGGTCGGAAGAATTTTTTTATAGCGGCGGTATCGCTGAATTCATCAAGCATCTGAATCGCGGGAAATCCGTGTTGCACGAAAAACCGATTCACTTTGAGGGAGAGCGCGATTTGCCAAGCGGGGGCAAAATCGATATCGAGGTGGCGCTGCAGTACAACGACTCGTATTCGGAGACGATTTTCAGCTTCGCAAATAATATCAATACCGTTGACGGAGGCAGCCACTTGAGCGGGTTCCGTAGCGCACTGACCCGCACGATCAACGCTGCCGCTCAATCCTCCGGCTTGGCCAAAGACATTAAAGAAAACCTGACGGGCGATGATGTCCGCGAGGGCTTAACGGCAGTGATAAGTGTGAAGCTTCCTCAGCCGCAGTTCGAAGGGCAGACCAAAGGCAAGCTGAACTCCGATATCCAAGGTTATGTCGTTCAACTGATCAACGAAAGACTCGGCGAGTTTTTTGACAAAAATCCGGCAGTCACCAAAAAGATTATCGGAAAGGCCATCGATGCCTCCCGTGCTCGCGAGGCGGCCCGTAAGGCACGCGACCTCACTCGCCGAAAAGGTGCTCTGGATTCGGGAGGCTTGCCGGGGAAGCTGGCTGATTGTCAGGAGCGCGATCCGGACCGCTGCGAGCTCTTCCTGGTAGAAGGCGAATCGGCCGGCGGCACCGCTAAATCAGGCCGCGACCGGCGCTATCAGGCGATTTTGCCGCTCAAGGGCAAGATTCTGAATGTCGAGAAAGCGCGCTACGACAAAATGCTCGGGCATGAAGAAATTCGCGCCATGATCACTGCTATTGGTACCGGCATCGGTAAGGGCGAGGACTTCGACCTCGCCAAACTGCGCTACGGCAAAATCATCATCATGACCGACGCCGATGTGGACGGTTCGCATATCCGGACGCTCCTGCTCACCTTCTTCTTCCGGCACATGCAAGAGCTGATTACGCGCGGCAAGGTCTTCGTGGCCCAACCTCCCCTCTATCGCATCAAGAAGGGGAAGAGCGAGAAGTACATCAAGGACGATAAGGAATTTACGCGCGAGATCCTCAGACGTGCTACCGAGAATCTCGCTGTAGAGCTGAGCGCCACCAAAGATGGGGCATCCACCGTGGGCTCCGAGGCAAAGACCATCGAGGGCCTCGAATTACGCAATTTTCTGATGTCCCTCGATGAACTTGCCCAGATTAGCCAGCGCTTGGAGAGACGGGTCCGGGACAGCCGCGTAGTAGACGTGCTGACGGATGTGAGCTTGCCTATCGATACTAAGGCAGATCTGCAAAACGAGCAGAATGTCAATTTGCTCGCGGACCGGCTGCGCGAGTCCAAGTTAGAAGTCGTCGTTGAACACGAAGAAGAACATTCCGCCTGGATGGTCGGCTACCGCGACCCGACCAATGCTGTGCGAATGATCAATACGGAGTTCCTGGCGATGCCCGAATTTCGGCGTTTGCGTGCTCTCGTGAAGCAGGCCGCTCGTTTGAACACTCCTCCTTTCGCGCTTCTGAAGGACGGCCATCGGGATATCGTCGAAAATTGGCGCGATCTGCTCAATAGAGTCAAGGGCGAAGGCACTCGCGAAGTCAGTGTGCAACGCTACAAGGGTCTGGGCGAAATGAATGCCGAGCAGCTATGGTCCACGACCATGAACGCCGAATCGCGCACGCTCCTGCAAGTCGATCTCAAAGATTACGCCGAAACCGAGCCCGTGTTCTCTACTTTGATGGGTGAGGACGTCGAGAGCCGCCGTAAATTCATTGAAGAGAACGCGCTCGACGTGCGCAACCTGGACGTATAAGCTCTACTCATGCCGCAGCGCTTTCCAGGGATCGAGTGCGGCTGCGCGCCGCGCTGGAAAAAAACTCGCAAGAGCGGAGACTAGCAGGAGAAGCGCGGCTACCAGAGCATAGATGGCGGCATCGCCGGCCTTTGTTCCGAACAAAAGGTTGGCGGTGGCACGCGCCAGGGCGAACGCGCAGAGCAGGCCAATAGCCCCGCCGATCAGGGCCGGCCTGACACCCTGCCACAAAATCATTCGCCTGACTTCGACGTCAGAAGCCCCGAGCGCCATTCTCAGTCCGATCTCGCTTCGGCGCTGACCTACCGAATATGCAATTACGGCATAGACGCCGAGCGATGCCAGCGTGATCGCCAGGAAAGCGAATGCCCCGACGACCCATGTTTGAAGTCCGCGCCATTGCAGTTGCTTCTCCATGATCTGTTCCATCGTTCGAGGCAAGAAGACCGCCGCTGCGCGATCCACTTTGGCAATCTCCCTTTTTATGGAGCCTATGTAGCGCAGAGGATCTCCATTCACCCGAACCGCGAGAGCCAGCCAAGGCGCGTTCAGCCTGGTCATCGGGAAGAATACCTCCGGCTCGGCAGTCTTTTCAATCGAGGTTTGAGGCACGTCAGCCACCACGCCTACTATCTGCCGCCAATCCAATTCGTCGGTTACGATCGCGATGCGTTTGCCGATAGGGTCTTGCTTGTGGAAAAGTTTTCTGACAAGCGCCTGGTTCACGATTGCCACCTTCGCGCTGGAGGTCCGATCCTCAAAATCTACTCCGGCAAGAAAACGGATTTTCAATGTCTTGAAATATTGCGGCGAGACATCCGTTTGCGCAACATAAGGCGTATCCCAGAACTGCGCCGCGCGCGCTTGACCTTCAAGGAGCAGACCGCCTCCAGCGGCAGTTCCAGTTAATGGCAAATCCGAGGCGGTTGCCGCCGAAATCACGCCGGGCAACCCTCTAACCCTAGTGAGCACACCGCGTACCAGGGGCGGAGTCGCGTCAGGATGCTGGAGTCCATAGCGAGAGGCGGGCAGCGCGAGATAGACGGTCAAGAGATGGTCCGTCGAAAAGTGCGGATTGATTTCCGAGGCTCTCGCGAAGCTCTTGACGAAGAGCCCACACTCAACCAGAAGCACAGCGGCCAAGCCCGTCTCCAAAGCTACGAAGAGCCGCCGAAGCCGTTGCTCGTTTCGAGATTCGGTCACTCGTCCACTCGCTTGCTTGAGAGCGCCGTTCAGATCCAATTGGCTGGAATGGAGCGCGGGTAAAAGCCCCGATCCAATTCCAGCGAGAACTCCAATCGCCAGTGTAAACAGGAGCACCCTAAAATCGATAGACGTTTCTTCGAGGCGTGGAATGGCGGCTAGAGAGATTTTGTCGAAGAGGCGAACGAGGCCGAATGCCAGGGCTAGTCCCGCGACGGCGGCCGACAAGGAAAGCAGAATGCTCTCTACCAGGACCTGTCGAAACAGTTGTGTCCGGCTCGCCCCCACAGCAACACGCACCGCAATCTCCCGCTGGCGCGACCGGGCTCTGACGAGATTCAGATTTGTGACATTGCCGCAGGCAATCAGCAGAACACAGAGGACCGCCGCGAGCAGGACGAGAAGAGCCGGCTTAAAATTTGCTTGAGCGGACCCGATGCCTTCACCCTGTAACGAATCGAGAAGACTCACGGCCTTCGCGCTGACACCCTGGTTCTGATTCGGAAAGACGGCAGCCGTCGAAGCTGCGATAGTGGCTAGTTCGGCGTTTGCCCGCTCGATAGTCACGCCCGGGGCGAGCCGTGCGAATACGCTGTAGGCGTGATATCCCCGCCGGTTCTGTGGTGCCTTCGGGTCGAAGGGGAGAGGAAGCAGCACATCTCGATGGCCAAGTAGCGTGAAGTTCTTGGGCAGTATCCCTATGACCGTGTAAGGCCGCTCGTCCAGCTTTAGCTTTCGGCCCAGGACGTTTCGGCCTCCGAAATGGCTCTGCCAGAAAGGCCAGCTAAGAATAGCTTCAGCGCTGTGACCCGGTTCGTTCTCCTCTGGAAGAAAAGTGCGGCCACATATCGGGACGATACCTAGCAGCGGCAACAGCGTCGATTCTGCCTCGACTTTGACCACGCGCTCGGGTGCCGCGCCGCCCTCTAGCGTCGCCTGCGAGTTTCCAAAGATGGCCATTCCGGAGAAGCTCCGAAGGCCGCGCCGCCAATCGAGATAATCGGCCATGCTGACATCGTCTTCGTCGCCACTGGAATCGGTCGCGAATATTCGGACCAGCGTTTTGGCGTCCCTGACAGGCAAAGGGCGGAGCATAACGGCATTGACGGCGCTGAAAATGGCGGTCGCGCCTCCAATAGCGAGGGCGAGTGCAAGGAAGGCCGCGGCGGTGCTCCCAGGATTTTTACGCGTAATGCGAGCAGCAAAGCGAAAATCCTGCATCATTTTAGAAAAAATAGGCCCAAAACGGTTAAGTTTAGCAATTTCACATAAAGGCACCCCACCTGTTTGGCTCATTTGTTTATATGGTTGCGTGGAATCCTTGCCGGCTGTACGGGTGAATCGTAAAGGGGCGGATCGCGTAGCCTCGGGCCATTTGTGGATTTTCGTGGGCGATCTAATCAGCAGGGGCACGGCGCAGCCAGGCGACGTTGTTCGCGTGGTCGATGCCAAAGGGCACAACCTCGGCGTTGCTCACTACAGTTCGACTTCGCAGATTGCGCTGCGGTTGTTGAGCACGCGCGTGGAGCCGGTCGATGCCACCTTTATTCGGCAGCGCTTGACGGCTGCTCACCGGTACCGGCAGCGAGTGGTCCAGGATTCGAATGCTTATCGCCTGGTGCATGCCGAGGGAGACCTCCTTCCCGGATTGATCGTGGATCGCTACGGTGAATGGTTTGTCGTGCAGCTTTTGGACCAGGGTATGGATCGGATGACGGGCGAGATAACCGCCGGCTTAGTCGAACTGTTTCATCCGCGCGGAATTGTGGCGAGGAATGATCTGGGTGTCAGGATCAAAGAAAATCTGCCGCAAGAAGTCTCTGTCCTTTTCGGCGAAATACCGGTCGAGGCAGGGATTCAGATGAACGGTCTAGAGCTGGCCGCGGATCTTCTGAAGGGACAGAAGACAGGCGTATTCCTCGATCAGCGAGAAAATTATCTGGCGGTGCGCCGTTACGGGCGCGGCCGCGTTCTCGATTGTTTCAGCGCCACAGGTGGTTTCGCTTTGCACCTTTCCTCTGTCTGTGAATCTGTGGAGGCCGTCGATAGTTCCACCTCCGCTTTGGCGATGCTCGAATCGAACGTGAAGAGAAACGGCATCAGTAACGTGACCAGCCACCAGGCAGATGTGCTTGAATATCTTCCGAGCCTGGTGAACGCGCGGCGCAAGTTCGACCTGATTGTGATCGATCCTCCGGCGTTTACCAAGTCGCGCTCCGCACTGGAGGGTGCGGCACGGGGCTACAAAGAGATCAATCTGCGGGCGCTGCGGCTGCTGGAATCCGGAGGTGTTCTGGCTAGCTGTTCCTGTTCGCACCATATGAGCGAGGCCCACCTGCTGGAAGTAATCGCAGCGGCGGCATTAGATTGCGGCAAGAGGCTGCGGGTGCTGGAGCGGCGCACTCAATCGCAAGACCATCCAATTCTGTTGACGGTTCCGGAAACGCATTATCTGAAGTGTTTGCTATTCGAAGTGATCTAGCTTAGCTAGAGCACGACGCGATTATCGCCTTCGCGCCTGGTGACGTGCTGGTGGTCCAGGTATTCCAGAAGCGGGATGGCGTATTTGCGGGAAATTTGCGTCCATGCTTTGAAGTCTGCAACGGAGAAGCGGCGGCCTTTATGAGGGGATAGTGACTTACGAATGTGCGCGAGTACATCGGCATGGAAGACGAGATTTTCCGAGACACGCACCAACTTGCCGTCTTTGATGAGTTTTTCCAACAGAGCGCGGCCGTGGCTGGCGTCCACGGCGGCAGATCGTAGGATCTCGCCAGGACTAGACGGCTGATAAGCCGCTCTGCGGAATTCCTGTTCCAGCCGTAGTAGCGCGGCGCTTTCCTGGCTGCTGATTTGAGTTTTGTGGCTGCGCAGGGCGACAATGTCACCTTCAATCCGGATATCGGAGAAGCCGTTGAAGACAAGATTCGCCAGGGGAGGATCGAGGCGCAGCCTGGCTTGGGCCACGGGTGCGCCGGGGAGTGATGGATTATTCCTGTGAAATGCTTCCAGCCAGCGAACAAGTAGCTCTCGATGGCGATCGAGCCACGCCTTAGTTACCACACGCTGCGAAGCGTCGGCTGAGTATAAGTGTGGTTGTTGCCGCAACAACCTGTTTTGCTTCCTCCAGCGTGCGACCTGTAAGGCGAGTCAATTCCTCGAGAGGGCGGCCGGTTTCCGTTTCGCCGGCAAGTAATTCGAGACGGGCAGGGAAGTCAGCTATTCTTAACCGCTCCAGCCGCGAAACGGCTTTCGAGCGACTGAGGCGCCTTGGCGGAAAGGCGTCGATAACCGCGCCGCCGCCGATGGTCTGAGCAGGCGATGGACGTCGCAGGACAAAGCGGTCACCTGGCAAGGCGATGACTGGCTCGGATAGCTTGAGGCGGATGAGAGTCGGAGAAAGCGTATGAATGCGCGCGGTGACTTCAGATGCGCCGATGTGAAGAATAAAATTCTCATGGTGGTCAGGAATGCCGGCGTCCGCCAGCCAATCGACGGAAGCTTCGATGGCCCGAGTGCCTTCCAGGGTTTTCGGGCGCGTGAGAACGAAGCCCCGCATGATTTTGGAATGTTCGACGCCGCTTAGATTGACGGCCGTGCGTTGTCCGGCGGCGGCAACCTGTACGGAGCTGCCGTGGATCTGCAATCCTCGGATGCGGGCTTCCTGACCGGACGGATGGAGTTGAACCGTGTCACCGACGCGCAGGGTTCCACTCCAAAGCGTGCCAGTGACAACGGTACCGAAGCCTTTGAGAGCAAAGCTGCGGTCGAGCGGCAAACGCGCGAGGCCCCCGGAATCGCGGCAAGTCCTGGTTTGGGCAAGTTGTTCGAGGAAGTTCATCAATGGCCCGAGTCCCTCCCCGGTAACAGAGCTTGCCAAGATGACGGGCGCGCTGGCGAGAAAGGATCCGGCTCGCAGACGATCGACTGCGGCGCGTGTAGTTGCAAGTTGCTCTTTGGTGGCGAGATCGCATTTGGTAAGAACCACGATGCCGCTCTTAACACCAAGCAGACGGCAGATATCGAAGTGTTCTCTCGTTTGCGGCTTGACAGATTCGTCCGCTGCGACAACCAGAAGAACCGCTTCGATTCCACAGGCACCGGCCAGCATATTGCGAACAAATCGCTCATGACCCGGAACATCGATAAAGCTCACGTTACTTCCGCCCGGCAGCGCGAGATGAGCAAAACCGAGGTCTATGGATATGCCGCGCCGCTTCTCTTCCGCAAGGCGATCGGTGTCCGTCCCGGTCAGGGCCCGCACAAGTGAGGTTTTGCCATGATCGATGTGTCCCGCTGTCCCGATGACGATGCCACGGGGAGCGTTAAGATGACTATCTGACATGCAGGCGAACTGATTTTATCGTCTCATCCAGAGGAGTCAAACACGCACACTACAACGAGCCGCTTAGAAGAGTTGAGACGCCGGCATGCAGGCGCCGAGGAGGGGGGTGGGGTCGAGAGGCGCGAGCGGCAGCACAAGGAAGGGAAGCTGTCGGCCCGCGAGCGTATCGAATTGCTGCTCGACGAAGGGACTTTCGAGGAGCTCGATAAGCTGGTTCGTCATCGCTCGCATAACTTCGGGATGAACGGCAATGTCATCGATGGCGATGGGTTCGTCACCGGTCATGGGACGATCCACGGACGTCAGATCTTCGTCTTCGCGCAGGACTTCACGGTCTTCGGCGGATCTCTTTCGGAAGCGAATGCGCAGAAGATCGTCAAACTGATGGACCTGGCTTTAAAAACAGGAGCCCCCATTATCGGTTTGAATGATTCGGGCGGAGCACGCATCCAAGAGGGCGTGGTTTCGCTCGCGGGATATGCGGATATTTTTCTGCGAAACACGCTGGCGAGCGGCGTCGTGCCGCAGATCTCGGCGATCATGGGGCCGTGTGCGGGCGGAGCGGTTTATTCGCCGGCTTTGACGGATTTCGTGTTCATGGTGGACAAGACGAGCCACATGTTTGTGACGGGGCCAGATGTGATTAAGACGGTTACCCACGAGGACGTCTCGAAAGAAGAACTGGGTGGCGCAACGACTCATAATGCAACCAGCGGCGTGGCGCATTTTCTCGCGGTCGATGATGAAGACTGCCTGCAGCGGCTTCGTGAGCTGCTGACATTTCTGCCGCAAAACAATCTGGATAGGGTGCCGCGAATGGCGACTGGCGATCCGGAGCACCGCATGGACGCGGAACTCGATAGCCTGATTCCGGCTGAATCGAACAAGCCTTACGACATCAAGGACATCATAGGCAGAGTGGTGGACGACTGGGAATTTCTTCGAGGTCGGGGAGCATTTTGCGCGCAATATCGTGATCGGTTTCGGGCGCATGGCGGGCGAGACGGTGGGGATCGTCGCGAATCAGCCGGCGTACCTGGCGGGTTGCCTGGATATCAATTCATCCACCAAGGGCGCGCGTTTTGTACGGTTCTGCGACGCATTCCAAATTCCTATTTTGACGTTTGAAGACGTACCCGGTTTTCTCCCGGGCACGGCGCAGGAATTCGGCGGCATTATCCGCCATGGAGCGAAGCTGCTTTACGCCTACGCCGAGGCGACCGTACCAAAGATAACGGTAATAACTCGCAAGGCATACGGCGGCGCGTACTGCGTGATGGGCTCGAAACATTTGCGGACAGATATCAATTTCGCGTATCCCACGGCAGAGATTGCGGTGATGGGACCGGAGGGCGCAGTGAGCATCTTGTACCGGCGTGAACTGGAGAAAGCGGCAGATCCGGATGAGAGCCGGAGGGCCAAAATAGAAGAGTATCGCGAGCGTTTTGCGAATCCGTTTGTGGCGGCCGAGCGGGGTTATATCGACGACGTGATCGAGCCCCACGAGACGCGGCCGAGAGTAATTCGCGCGCTGCGGATGCTGGCCAACAAGACCGACGCGATGCCAAGAAAGAAGCACGGCAACATCCCGCTATAAGAGGAGTTTTTACCGCCTATAAAAAAGGTCGTGGCGAAGGTAAATTGCGGAGCAAGTGGGTCATAGCCGAGGGCTCCTTCGAAATCGCGCAGACCATCGCATAACGGTTTGTGCTTCTTACGATTCCGATTCACGTTTGCCCAGCGCAAAAACGAAATATTGGGCGGCTACATCGCCGACACATTTCAAGCCGTGCTCTTCATTCGAGTGAATGTAAATGACGGATCCGGGGCCGACGATGGTGGATTGTCCGGAGATGGTGGCCTGGAGGGAACCTGACTGCACAAGCATCATTTCTTCGTGAACGTGATGATGGGCCGGATGAGGCATCTGACCGGGCGGCATGGTGGTGATGTGCAGGTCAATAGGAAAGCCGTCATGCGTTGTGCCGGTGAAGACCTGGCGAGATTGGGCGCCGGTTTGCGGATCTGTTTTCACCGGTAGGCTTTCGAATAAGTAACAGTGCGAGGGAAGCCCCTTGTCTTTTTTCGCGCCAAAGGCATCAGCCGTGGCGAGGAGCGGGAGGAGAAAACCGAGATTTCGGCGGGTAAGGTCCATGATTCTTTCTCTCGAATTAGTTTGACATTGATGAGCTTTGAGTGATGCTATGCAGGAAGGTGGCATTAGCGACGCTCATTTCGCGATCTTCCGATTGAAGAAGTGTATGCGTTGCGTTTATTTGAGTTAACACGCCGCGCGAAAGATCTCCTGAGCTAAGTCTTCCGCACTAGTTGATTGTTCATCATGTGCCTGCAGTCGGCCAGAATACGTTTCTGATTCTGCTGGACGAGCTGTTCGAACGCGCGGAGATCTCCTGCAGCAGCGATGAGCGCTTCGCGCCGAAGTTTTTCATCCGGTTCTACCTCGTCGCGCTCCGACTCGCGCTTCATTTCGATCTATCAGTCCATAGAAGCACAGAACTCACCATGCAACGACAAGGTACACTCCGAATTGGTCACAAAGTTTTCTGTGCGGTTCGAAGAGCAATCGACGACCGGTTAAAAAGGAAATGTGACTTTTCAAGAAGGGGCATGTCCTTGAAACTGAGGAGAAGATTTTGCATCTCCAACGAGAAGGACTGGCGTCTCATAGGGGCGCGACCACCCGCACGATGCACTACTTCTAAACGTAAAGGAACGACATGCGACATTTCACTCCGATAGCATCTCTTTTGTGTGCCGGCATTGCGACGGCCCTTCAAATTTATGGACAGGCCGGCACTGCAGCGCCGGCAACTGACGTATTGATCTTCACAGATGGAGAGAAGTTGATCGGGCAACTCGAGAGCGCCGACAGTTCTTCGGTCAAATTTAAGAGCAACATGGCGGGAGAACTGACGGTGGATTGGAGCAAGATCCAGGAACTCCATTCATCGCAGAAATTTGCGGCGATTCCTAAAAATATGAAGCTGCGCAGAAGCGAAGATGAAGCAAAAGTTCCGCAAGGCACGGTGGCCATGACGGACCAAAAGCTTGCTGTAGCCGCTCCACAGCCCCAGTCAATGCCTGTGGCGGATATCGGCAATGTCGTCAGCGAAGCGTCTTTTCAAAGAGCCTTCGAACGCACGAGTTTTCTCCAGGGATGGACCGGAGGCGCGACGGGTGGGATTTCATTGACAGAAGCGACGCAAAAGAATGAGACCTATACTGCCGCCGTAAACCTAGTTCGCTCGGTTCCAGCGGAGAACTGGCTCGATCTGCGCAGCCGCACGATGTTCACCTTCAACGAAGCCTACGGAACCATATCGCAGCCGAATACGCCGACAGTCAAGACTTCGCTGTTCCATCTTGATCTCGAGCAGGATTGGTATGTTTCTTCGAGAGTATTCTTGTTCGGACAGGCACTGCTCGATCACAGCTATTCGCAGGGACTGGATTTACAGCAGACTTACGGCGGCGGTGTGGGCTTCGTCGTTTTCAAGACGCCGAATCAAGAACTCGATTTCAAGGCGAGCATGGATTATATTAACCAGCGTTACGCGGATTCGAGCCTGAATAAGTCGTTAATCGGCTCAGTTTTTGGAGAGACGTATAACCGAAAATTCGCGCACGGCATTTTGTTTGACGAGCAAGCCGGATTTACGCCCGCCTGGAACGATACCAGCGCCTATTCTGCTTTTGCGAGCGCCGGTCTAACTTTTCCGGTTTATCATCGTTTTGGCTTCACGCTTGGCGCACTGGATAACTTCCTGAACACTCCGCCGCCGGGCTTCAAGAAGAATTCATTCCAATTCACGGTCGGGGCAACGTACTCGTTCCAATAGCGCAACGCCGTAAGCAGTTTCTACATATTCGAATCGAACAGAGTGAGAGAGAGGAAACTATGAAGGGATTCAGACAGTTCATCCTACGGGGTAACGTGCTTGACCTGGCGGTAGCGGTCGTGATGGGCGCGGCTTTCGGAGCGGTCGTGACGGCGCTGGTCAAAGACTTACTTACGCCGATTATCGCGGCCATAGTCCGCAAGCCCGATTTTTCGAATATTTTCTTCAACGTTAATGGAAGCAAGTTTCTTATCGGGGACTTTATCAACGCGATCATCTCTTTTCTGTTAATTGCGGCGGCGGTTTACTTTTTCGTGGTGCTGCCGGTTAACGCGCTGCTGGCGCGCATCAAGCGGGGCGAGGCGCCGCCCGATCCTACAACAAAGAAGTGTCCGGAGTGTTTGAGCGAAGTTCCCATCGCCGCGCGCCGCTGCGCATTCTGCACGTCGCCGCTCACGGGAGCCGCGAAGTAGAGATTCGAGATGACGGGAATGCGGCGCAGGGCCATCCTGAGTGGATTCGTCTGCCTGGCATGCGTACAGATGTGTCTCGGGGCGGATGGACCGCCGACATGGGCTTATGGAACCGAACCGAATCCAGCGGCAGCCAAAGCGCCGCCTGCCGCGCGCCCTGCGCCGGACACCACTTTGAGGCATTTGGCGGGCAGCGACCTGTCGTTTACCGACGCACAAATAAACGATATCTTTGCGCCGGCCGACTGGTTTCCGGGCGACCATCCCAAGATGCCGAGAGTGGTGGCGTACGGCAGGAAGCCACAGGTGTGGGCATGCGCGCTGTGTCATTACCCGAATGGCAAAGGGCGTCCGGAAAACGCGGGCGTGAGCGGCCTGCCAGTGAGCTATTTCTTAGCCCAGATGAAGGAGTTCCGGGAGGGCGAGCGCAAGAGCGCGGACCCGAGAAAGCAAAACACAAACCTCATGATCTCGATCGCGAAGGCGATGACGCAAGAAGAGATTAAAGAAGCAGCAAACTACTTTGGCTCGATGAAATGGACTCCGTGGATCAGGGTGGTGGAAACGGACACGCGTGCCGAAAACGCGGCTCTCGGTTGGCATGTACCTTCCGCTCGAAAGCGGCGGGCGAGAGCCCATCGGGCAACGAATCATCGAGATGCCGGAGAATGCTGAAGCGACAGAAAGCCTTCGTAATCCACGCTCGGGGTTTGTCGCGTATGCACCGAAGGGGAGCATCGAGAAGGGCGCGGAACTGGTCCGGAAGGGAAACGGTAAAACGGTGCCATGTGGTGTATGTCACGGGGCGGATTTGAACGGCATGGGTCCGGTTCCGGGCATTGCGGGGCGATCACCCAGTTATCTGGCGCGGCAGATGTTCGATATGCAGCAGGGAACGCGACACGGGGAGTGGACGGAGTTAATGAAACCGGTGGTTAGTAAGTTGACTGATGAGGACATACTGGATATCGTCGCTTATACGGCGTCGCAGAAACCATAGCCCTCTTTCAGTACCCCGCCACCCGCGTGCGCACGGCGTATAAAGTCGAGCTACTGAAGATAAACAGCGTGCGGCGGTCTTTTCCTCCGAAGATCAATTGATTCGGCCGCTCGGGCGCCTCGATGGTATCGATCAGTTTGCCGGAACGGTTGTAGACGAAGATCTGGCCGGCGGCGAGGTAGACGTTTCCCTCGCGATCTTGGGTGAGATTTTCTCCACCTTGGTTGACGAATAACTCAAGATGTGAAAGCGTGCCGTCGGAGTTGATTTGGCCGGCATACGTTTTCTGATCCGATTCATTCGTGACATAAAACGTGTGTCCCGGACCGGCTTTGACCAGCCCGAACGCCTGCAGGATGTAGGAGAACTTACTGCCATAATACGGCTCACCCTGAATGAGGACCTCATTCGCAGGGATGAAGGTGGTGTGGTCTGGAGAAATGTACTGGTATGGTTTCCGATTGGAGACGACCTTGGTGAACATCTCCTCGAGAGAGACGTATTGATAGGTTTCGGGCGAGAAGGTGTTGGTGAAATCCCCATTCACCCAGTAGCTCGAAGGAAGAACTGCGGTCAGGCCGGGACGATCTGCGGCGCGTTCGGGCTCCAGGATCGAAAGCTGAGTTTCGGGGGAGCCCGGCTGAAAGGAATAGACCGTCTCTCCCTCACCGCCGGAAGAGACGACGATCAAGTCGCCGGCTTTATCGAAGACAAGGTTGACGGGATCAAGCGGGTTGTCGCGCACGACGGTGAGACTCCTGGCTTCGGGCTGCCATTCATAAATGCGCTGCCGCCGAGCATCGACGAAGTACAGTTGACCGGAAGCATCGACAGCGCCTCCCGAGATGTTGAAGAAGCCGGTAGCGAGTTTCTCCACACGCGCTCCCGATTCCAGTACGGGTGAGAACCTATGCGACTGAACGGAAGGAGCATTGCCGGGAACGTTCAGCCAAGCGAATTCGCGATCGCGCACTTCGAGATGGCGGGTCTGATCCAGGATGGAGTTCGCATACGAGACTTTGCTCGACCGCACGTACTGGCGACAGAGACCTTCCGCGCCGCACTGGATTATGGCGCTGTTGCTATCGACGTGAACATTTCGAAAACGAACATCTTGAGAATGCGAAATCGTGATAGCGGTGGGAAACGGCTGATAGCTTCGGACCACGCGATAGCCATGATAATTGGCGATGGTGAGATTGCTCGAGTTGTCGATTTCGAGAGATAACGCGAAGGGGCTTTCGCCGCTCTCCTCTTCTGTCTGAAGCGCATAGAGCTCCCAGTTTGAGACGCGATCGAGCTTGATTTCATTCCGGGCGTGATGCTCGCTCGATAGTTCATAGACGTGCCCGGGCGTCGCGGTACGAGAGATGTAGAGGCCGGCCTGCGCGAAGGTATCGGGGGTCCAGATATTGGCGAAGGTGCCGCCGCCGTTTTCGGTGATCCAGAGGCTGGGGTACTGCGCGTCCCAACGGCGATGCGGGTCGGGATCCGCGGTGTGATTGGCGTTGTAGGGATTGATGCGCTTGCCATTGAGGCCGTTGGTTCCGTGACCGCCGAGGAAACGCACATCATCCATGAGCGAATCCGCGCCGGCTCGCCACAGAGCGGCGACAGCGCGATCGTTGATGCCGCCGGTAAAGAGACCGACGCCGGTGACGAGATTGTGGCCGCCGGGCGGAGTCGCGAGCAGAGGGACAGGCGTGCCGATACCTTGAAAGGCGGGTGTGGAATCCAGAATATCGAATTGCGTTTGGTCCGGATGGAGACCGATGAGGACGGTATCCGCGCCGAGAGTGATGGTGTCGCTGTCGTTGAGAGCCGCCAAACCGGAGCCGATGTGGAAGTCTATATGGGCGAGATAACCATGCTGCGCCACGTGGAAGCGAATAGCGACGGCGGCAGGATTTCCGTTCTCTATATCGAAATCGACATTGCTCATCGCGGAATAGAAGGTGCCGGGATTGGCATCGGGAACCGTGTGATTTGGCGGAACGGTTCCCTGCGACCAGGTTGCGGGATGAAAATTCGTTGTGAGGCGGCGCCCTTCGGGGGCACCCATGGAGGCCGGACGGAATCCCGCGTAGAAGAACAGATAGCCGATTCCGCGCTGGAAACCGGGAGTGTTGCCGGCCAGCACGAAGACCGGGCGGTTTGTTCCATAGCCGATGATGCGGATGCCGGGCCAAACGTAAATGGTCCGCGTGATTCGATAACGGCCCTGGGGAACGAAGAGGATACCTTCGCCGGTGGTTTGCTGGACTTTATCTATCGCGTCCTGTAGAGCCTGGCTGTCGTCAGACCGGCCGTCGGCGTGAACGAAAAATTGTTCAGGCGTGAGATAGACGGCTTGCGGATCATCCAGGCGGGTTGGGTAGAAAGAAGCGGGTTGCGAGGGAAGCGAGAGCGCGAAGGCAGCGATCGCGAGAAGCAAGGATTTTCTCATCGGGCAGACTTGCAGGCTATTGTATGACTGGGTGGCGCGCCCGTAGCGGAAGGTTAAGGCTGCCAGGCCGGAACGCTACGGACCAACTTCCACATCATATTGTCAAGCGCCAAACCAAATCGGGATGGTCTCTTCGGGTGTTGGTTAGCGCTGCCCAGCAGAAATCGTGCGCCGTGCGGACCAGAATGGAGGAAGTTCCGGGAAGGCTGCCGCTGTGCCACCAATTTCCAGCGGAGTTAATGGCCCAGCCTTTTGCGTAGCCCGGATTGGCGGCGGTGCCGGTGGTCATGGAGCGGATACTTTGCCGCTTGAGAAGGCTTTGACGATCCGGAAATCCGTCCACACGCAC
Organism: Terriglobia bacterium; assembly: GCA_963799755.1. Classification (GTDB taxonomy): domain Bacteria; phylum Acidobacteriota; class Terriglobia; order Bryobacterales; family Bryobacteraceae; genus Bog-105. The sequence goes on from CAWCYQ010000032.1 coordinate 78,915, forward strand.
GGCGAAGTTGACGAGGTCGGAGGCAGTGGCTATCCAGCCTCCGTGCGAATCCATGCGTGTGACGTTCGTATCGTAGGGATTCTCATTTCCCTGACCGTAGTAGACGACTTCGCCGGCAGCGCGTTCAGTTTTGGTGTTCCCGGCTATCGTCATGCTGCGAATTCCACACGGCTGAAGGATTGTTTCGCGAACGTATTGCGGATACGTTTTGCTGGTTAACCTTTCTATAATTCGACCCAAGAGACAGTAGCCGAAATTCGAATAGGCGTAGTGAGTTCCGGGCGGAAAGCGCAGAGCCTGGTGTTGGAGGGTCCAGCGAATGAGTTGGGCATGACCCATGCGAGGATTGAGAAACATGGGATCATCGTTATCGTTCTGCCAGCCGCCACAGGTGTGGGTGAGCAGGTGTTCGATTGTGATTTGCTGACCGAATCCGGCGGGACTTGGCGCGCCAAACTCCTGTCCCAGAACAGTGTTTGGGCCAAAAACGCGATCACCGATGCTTAGCTTGCCCGCTTCCTGCAAAGAGAAAATAGCAGCTGAAGTAAAGGGCTTGGTTACGCTGGCAATGCGAAAGCGGCTATTGGGAGTTGCCGGTTGATGCGATTCTTCATCGGCTTTACCGAAGGCTTCGCGATATACGAGATTGCCTTGTTTGGCGATGGCGACGGATAGAGCCGGAACAGCGAACTGCTGCATGAACTGGCGCGCGACTTCGGCCATGGCGCGGGTGTTCGCCGTAGGCAGGATTTCTTCGCAGGGGGCAAGTCGAGTAAGCCCAGCTAGCGCCACCATTCCAATGGACCGGCAGGCGCTCCTCCTTGAAAGCATAGATGCGAGTTTACTTAATCGCTCGATTCGCTGACTTTCAGGACGGCGAGAAAGGCTTCCTGGGGGATTTCGACGCGGCCAACACGTTTCATGCGACGTTTGCCTTCCTTCTGTTTCTCGAGGAGTTTGCGTTTGCGGCTGATATCGCCGCCGTAGCACTTTGCCAACACATTTTTTCGCATGGCCGAGATGGTTTCCCGCGCGATGATTTTGTTGCCGATCGCGGCTTGCAGCGCCACTTCAAACATCTGCCGTGGGATGAGCTTGCGGAGGCGTTCGATGAGGATTTTGCCGCGCTCGTAGGCGAAATCGCGATGCACGATCATCGACAGCGCGTCGACCGGTTCACCTGCCACGAGCACATCCATCTTGACCATGGGCGAGACGCGGTGACCGGCGAGATGGTAGTCGAGCGACGCGTAGCCACGAGAGGCAGACTTGAGGCGGTCGTAGAAATCGAGGACGATTTCATTGAGCGGCAGTTCGTAGAGCAGGAGGACGCGTCCGGCGCCGATATATTCGAACTTCTTCTGGGTGCCGCGCTTCTCTTCAACCAGCTTGAGGATTTCACCCAGGTATTCTTCGCGGGTGATGACGGTGGCATCGATGATCGGCTCTTCAATTTGCTGGATGTTAGAAGGATCAGGGAACTTTTGCGGATTATCGACTTCAATGACTTCGCCCGCGGTGGTGGTAATGCGGTAGCGAACGCCGGGAGCAGTAGTGATGAGATCGATCTGGAACTCGCGTTCGAGGCGTTCCTGAATAATTTCGAGATGGAGCAGTCCGAGGAAGCCGCAGCGAAAGCCAAAACCGAGAGCGGCGGAGTGTTCGGGCTCGAAGTTGAAGGCGCTGTCGTTGAGGCGTAGTTTTTCGAGGGCGTCGCGCAGGAGACCGTGTTCGTGCGATTCGACGGGATAGAGACCGGCGAAAACCATCGGCTTGATTTCCTGAAAGCCGGGCAGCGGTTCAGCGGCCGGATTGGCGTCATCCATGAGGGTGTCGCCGATTTTCGCGTCTGAAACGGTTTTGATGTTGGCGAATACGAAGCCGACTTCGCCCGCGGTGAGCTCGTCCGAAGGCACGGGCTTGGGAGATTGGAAGCCAAGGCCTTCGACTTCATGAGAAGTGCCATTTGAGAAGAGGCGCACTTTTTGGCCTTTGCGCAGAGTGCCGTCGACGACGCGGGTGAGGATGATGACGCCGCGATAGGGGTCGAACCAGGAATCGAAAATGAGCGCGCGGAGGGGAGCGTCAGGATCGCCTTTAGGTGGCGGAATGCGCCGGACGACAGCTTCGAGGATTTCTTTGATGCCGACGCCGTTTTTGGCGCTGGCGAGGACGGCGTCGGAAGCGTCGAGGCCAATCACCTGCTCGATCTGCTCACGGATGCGTTCGGGCTCGGCGGATGGAAGATCGATTTTATTGATGACCGGGATGATTTCGAGATCGTGATTGATGGCGAGATAGGTGTTGGCGAGAGTCTGAGCTTCGACGCCTTGCGAAGCGTCAACGACCAGCAAGGTACCTTCGCAGGCCTGCAGACTGCGTGAGACTTCGTAGGTGAAATCGACGTGACCGGGAGTATCGATCAGGTTCAGTTCGTAGAGATTGCCATCGTCGGCCTGGTAGTTGAGGCGGACGGCGTGCGCTTTGATGGTGATGCCGCGTTCGCGTTCCAGGTCCATGGTGTCGAGGACCTGCTCCATCATTTCGCGCTGGGAGAGCGCGCCGGTCGACTCGAGTAAGCGGTCCGCAAGCGTGGATTTTCCATGATCTATATGCGCAATGATAGAGAAATTGCGTATAAATCGGTGATCCATGGGTGCGGTAGACTGAGGGGGTTAAACTGAATTATCCCACAGTAAGCACTCGCTCCCCGGCGTGCGCGTGTTCTCTGCATGTCTATTCGAACGCTCCAAGGCTCTCTCGACGCGACCAATCTGCGCATTGGGATCGTCGTCAGCCGGTTTAACGAATTCATCACGGAGCAGTTAATGAGGGGTGCGCTCGAAACGCTCGAGAAGCGCGGCTGCCCGCCGGAAAACATACAAATTGTGAAGGTTCCAGGGGCGTGGGAACTGGCAATCGTGGCAAAGCAACTAGCCTCGAAGCAGTGTCACGCGATTGTGGCGCTCGGGGCGGTGATTCGGGGCGATACGCCGCATTTCGATTACGTAGCAGGCGGCGCCGCAGAGGGGCTGAACCGGGTGAGCCTCGACACGGGAGTACCGATCGCGTTTGGTGTATTGACGACGGACGACATGCAACAGGCGATGGACCGGGCAGGCGGCAAGAGCGGCAACAAGGGAGCAGAAGCGGCAGAAGTGGCGATCGAGCTGGCAAATCTTCTGCGGCAGCTCAAGGAAATCGGGTAGCGCATGGCTGCCCGACACAGATCGAGAAAGCGCGCGCTTCAGGTATTGTTCGAGTGGGACATGCGCGGAGAGCTGGTTGATTCGGCGATCCAGCATTATTACGACACGCTTTACTCGGAAGAGAGCGAGAACCAGCCGAAGCCCGACAAGTTCATGGAAGAACTGGCGCGTGGGACGGTGGCGGGTGCGGCGCAGATCGATAAACAGATCGAGCAGAAGTCGCAGCACTGGCGCTTGGCGCGCATGCCGGTGGTGGACCGCAACATTCTACGGCTGGCTATCTATGAGCTGACGATGAATGCGATACCCGCGTCGGTAGTGATCGACGAGGCGCTGGAGCTGGCGCGGCAGTTCGCAGGCGATGAATCGGTTTCTTTCATCAATGGCGTACTGGACGCGGTACACCGGCAAACGTTAGCGGCGGGAAAGTAGCCGGGCACAATCGGGCTGGGCCATAAGTTTTCTCATGCAGGCCGGGCTTCGACGATGGAGACGTCGAGCTCTGCCACAGGAGTAATCCGTTCTGGAATAAAGCCGGATCCTTGAAGTAAGGCGTGCCACTCGGACGCAGTGCGTTCCTTTCCCCCCGTTACAGCAAGCATATTCAAGTCGCTTAGAAGCCGTCCCTGCAGCTTGGGATCCGGTTCTGAGATGACATCGGGCAGGACGAACTCAATAATGAGCAGACGTCCTTCCATAGGGACTGCTTTCCGGCAGCTTCGAAGAATTTCGCTGGCCACACTGTCTTCGTATCCGTGGAGAACGTGCTTGAGCATGTAAACGTCCGCCCCCGGAGGCACATCGGTTCGTAAATCGGCGACTATAAGGTCGCACCTACTCGCGAACTCACTCGTTTCGAAGCCTGACTTAGCTGCTTCGATCGATTCGGGGCGATCGACCAACATCCCGCTGAGTTGCGGGTGACTCGACAGGACGGCCTTGATGAGAGCTCCGCCGCCGCCGCCCAGATCGGCCACTACGCGCCGGTTGCCGAAGTCCCACTCCTTTACGATGGGGAGGTAATTTTCTGCCCGCTGCGTTCCCATCACGGCGCGGAAGATCGCACTCGCATCGGGAGCGGTGCTCCAGCGTGAAGCGATTCCCTTGTCTTGCATGATCTGCGCGGCGGTTTTTCCAGTTCGCACGCATTCAGTCAGATAGGACCAGCTATCGGCGAGCAGATCGGACCAGAAGACTACGTCGGCCCAGACCGAATCAGGAACGTCTTTGCGCAAGGGCTCCCCGAACGGGGAGAGAACGAAGCGGCCTGGAGATGATTCGGCCACGATGCCCAAACTAGCGAGCATTCTGAGGAGTCGAAAGAGGCGCTGCGCATCGGCGCCGCAAGCCACCGCGAGTTCTTCGACGGAACGCTCGGACTCGCCCAGCGCGTCTGCTATTCCAAGCCTGGCCGCCGCGCACAGAACGCGACTTCGCGAGTATGCCATAGCCATTTCGACCAGTTCCGGTGTCGCTGCAACATTGCCGATACCACGGCCTGAAGATTTCATGAGCTACTCTCCTCGACGGCAGCGCGTTTTTTGGATCTTTTTCGCGATCCCACGGAAGCGCTTTTCTCCCATGCGAGATCGAGCGCATATTTCAGGACGTCGGGCTGCGCCGTTTGTAGACGGACATTTGTGCAGCCATGCTGCCCCCAAGCTCCCTTTACTGGAACGAAAACGCCGGGCTGCTTTTCGACAAGCCGCTGCTGATCTTCGGGTGACAACTTTACCATTCCCCAGGATTCGTCGGGCCAGTGGAGGGTGGCGAATATTTTTCCATGGGCCCGGAAGTCGGGGTGGCGCTGATGCGATCCTTCTTTCGAACCGGGCAGGCTGAGAGCGAGTTCCCGGAACTGTTCTGCTGTCATTGCGCGGGCTCCTTTGCGGATTGTTGAGGAATGGGCGTAGCGATCCACCACTTATAGCCAAAGGGGTCACGTACGCCGGCCATCCTGTCTCCATAAGGCTGGTCGGTAGGTTCGCGGAGGCTCTCTGCTCCGGCATCCAAAGCCTGCCGGTATGTCGTGTCACAAGCTTCCGTATAAATCAGGACGCTTACCGGGGAACCGCCATAGTGCGCCACGGCAAATGCGCTCATTGCGGGAGCCTCATCGGCCATCATGATAACGGAATCACCGATCTGAATCTCCGCATGGGCCACCCGGCCTTCCGGGTTCTTCATGCACAGCTTCTCTTTGGCATTGAATGCCTTCGAATAAAAGGCAATCGCCTCCAGACAGTTGGCAAACATCATGTAGGGCTGGATACTGTGGTATCCGGCGGGAATTTTTGTGGTCTCAAGCACGCGTGAATCCTCTGCTCGAACATTTTCGGATAGCGACGGCCTGTCCGGATTGTAAAAAATTTGCGGTGGCCGCTTTACTTCAGCGGCCCGTGATTGAGAGGCTCCGTCTTGCCCTCTCGACCGAATTCCGCTACGGTAGAACAAAAGGCGAATAATGAATCTCTCCCTCCGGTTTGAACCTTCGTCGGCAGCAGTTGAAGAGACTCGCGCGATTCAGTCTCGTTCCGCGATGAAGGGTCTGGTAGTTCGTTTCGAACAATCCATGCAAAGCGCTGAATCGCCGGTACGCGCGATTCGCCACCAGCCCGCGAAACCTGCTCGCTGCGCGCCATTTCCTGAACGGCTCGATGGAAGGCTGCGCGAGGCGCTGGCTGCGCGCGGTATTGAAAGCCTCTATATTCATCAAGCGGCCGCCGTCGAGCACTCGCTCGAGGGCCGGAATGTTGCGGTGGTCACGCCGACAGCGAGCGGCAAGACTCTCTGCTATAACCTGCCCGTTATACAAGCGCTGCTGGCAGATCCTTCCGCGCGCGCTCTCTATCTGTTTCCAACCAAGGCGCTGGCCGAAGATCAGCGACTCGAGCTGCAACGGCTGAATGACGCCGTCGGGAGCCCGCTGGCCTGTCACACGTACGACGGCGACACGCCTTCGGACGCGCGCCGATCGATCCGCGACAAAGCCAACATCATTCTGACGAACCCGGATATGCTGCACAGCGGCATTCTTCCGCACCACACGAAGTGGGCCAAGCTGTTCGAAAACCTGCGCTATTTCATCATTGACGAACTGCATTTTTATCGGGGAGTTTATGGCAGCCATCTGGCCAACATTCTGCGCCGCCTGAAGCGTATTTGCGAATTTTACGGAACTAAGCCGCAGTTCGTTTGCTGCTCCGCGACGATTGCCAATCCTCGCGAGCTGGCCGAATCCATCACTGGTCAACCGTTTTCGATCGTGACGGAAAACGGCGCTCCATCGGGCGACAATTATTTCGTTTTCTATAATCCTCCGGTTGTTAACCGCCAGCTAGGCATCCGGCGCAGCTACATGCACGAAGCGCGGCAGATCGCTCTCGAGTTCATCCGGCAAAATCAACAGACTCTTGTTTTCGCTAACAACCGGCTGGCAACCGAAATTCTCACGACGTATTTGAAAGATGCGTGCTCACAATTGCCGTTCTCGCACGAGGCTGTGCGCGGATATCGCGGCGGCTACCTGCCAAAAGAACGCCGTCACATCGAGCAAGGACTCAGAAGCGGCGCGGTCCGTGCAGCGGTGGCTACGAACGCCCTAGAACTGGGAGTCGATATCGGCTCGCTCGACAGCGTAGTGCTCGCGGGTTATCCAGGCAGCGTTGCCTCAACCTGGCAGAGGGCAGGCCGCGCCGGACGCCGCAACGCGCCATCGATTGCCGTTCTGGTTGCCTCCAGTGCTCCTCTCGATCAGTACATCGTCGAACACCCCGATTATTTCTTCGGCGCCTCTTCGGAAGAAGGTCATATCAATCCCGACAATCTCGAGATCTTTTTGAACCATCTCAAATGCGCTGCCTTCGAGCTTCCGATCCGCGAGGATGAGCAGTTTGGGAACCAGGATGTCTCGCGACTCTGCCGTTTCCTGGCCGAAGATCTGCAACTCTTACATCGCTCAGGCGACTGCTGGCACTGGGTCAGCGATAGTTATCCCGCCGATGCGGTCAGTTTGCGCGCCGTCACGAGCGACAATTTCCTGGTGGTCGATATCAGCAATGACCATCACGTGATCGGCGAAGTCGATTTCCCGTCTGCGCTCAGTACCTTGCACGAGAAGGCAATTTACCTGCACGATGCGCGGCAGTACCAGGTTGAGAAGCTAGATTTTGACGGCCGCAAAGCCTTCGTGCGCCAGGTGGATTCGGATTATTTCACGGACGCCATCGTCTACACGCAAGTCAGCGAGCTGGCGCAATTCGAGCGGGCGGAGTGCTGCGCCCACGGCGAAGTGCGCGTGAAGCGGCAAGTCGTCGGCTTCAAGAAAATCAAGTTCTACACGCTGGAGAATATCGGCGCCGGACTTTTGTCGCTCCCCGAACAGGAGATGCATACCACGGCCTTCTGGCTGCACTTCCCGCACGGGTTCTTCGATGATTTCGAAGGCTTCTCGAGAGCCGACCTGCAGGATGCGCTGCACGGCATCGGCAATATTTTAAAAACGATCGGCGCGGTGCTGCTGCTCAGCGACCCCCGGGATCTCGCGGCCGCCGTTCTGGATGACTCAGCGCAAAAGAAAACCGTATTCGAGCCCGATGTCGTCCTTTACGATAACTATCCGGGCGGCATCGGACAGAGCGATCCGCTCTTCCGGCGGCGAGAACATTTGATAAAGGCAGCGTTAGCGCTGGCTTCAGGCTGTTCATGTGAAGCCGGTTGCCCAAGTTGTACCGGGCCGCATACTGAAATCGGTGCACGCGGAAAAGAGGGGGCGATGCGGATCCTTCAGAGATTATCGGGCTTGCCGTTCTCGCCATCCTCTGGAAAAACTGAATAGCCGGAAGGCGGAGGGTAGAGCTCTCTCAAGACGAGCAATCGCTTTCGCAGATAGCGGCTCGGCAACTGTCTCGGGCCAGTCTCGACATCGATATCGCAGCAGATGCCGTGCAGATAGAGGGTCAATGTGTCAATGAAGGATTGCCGCACGTAATCGGAGAAGAGCGGGCTCTCGCGCTTGACGTTCGATTGCCGCCGTAGCAACGCCTGCTTCGCTTGCCAGCTATCGTCATCCACTTCGCCGTGAACGCTCCCTGCCAATTCATCGCGGATCAGCGCTTTGTAGCGGCCCGCGGCTTGCGTGGACCAGTTGTCTGCAACCAGCGCGGCGAGTCTGCGATAGAGCCGGTAGTGGTACTCCGCAACATCCTGCTCTTTCAGAGCGAATACCAGCACCGTTTCGTTCTCGAAGCTGACCTGTGAAGTCCACGATTGACGTCCGTCCGCCGGGCGTTCCTCCACCACGAAATCCGCGACTTTGTCCAGACTCTTACGTTTGGTCCGGCTGGCTTTGGCCGCTACCCGTTCGGTCGAACGCTCCAGGTAGGGAACGAGCAAGATCGAAATGCGAGGAAGCATAGCCGCCAGCGCGGTCGGAAGCGCGGCTACGGGTTCTTCCAGATATTCCTTGAGGACTTCCTCACTCATCGGCAGGGAAGCGCAGAAATAGCTGAAGGTATTGCTGAGCGGAATTACTTCGCCACGGAAGCGCTCGGCAAATTGGCCAACACTGACTCTCGCCAGGCTGGCTTGAGCCGGAATGGCTGCATGCGGCTCTCGTTGACTCGGCATCGAAGATTTCGAACTCGATTCTAGCAAAGCGAACTCTTACAAACAGGCGCGCGAAGCGACGGCGGAGCATTGCTAAGATTGAAAAAACGCAAGTGCGATTTCTGGTTTCCGCGGGTGAAGCATCCAGCGATATGTACGCCGCGGGCGTGATAGAGCATCTTTCGCGTGCTCTTCCGGACCTGGAATTTTATGGTTGCGCGGGACCCAGGCTGCAGGCTGCCGGTGTTACTCCGGTCGTTGACGCAGCGAAGCTGGCTGTGGTCGGTTTGGCCGAAGTGGCCGGTCATCTGCCGAGGATCTATGGCGAATATCGCAAGCTCATCGGCTTCGCTGAGACGCATCCTCCGGTTGCCGCACTGCTCACAGACAGTCCAGATTTCCATCTCCGGCTCGCCCGACACCTGAAGCGCCTGCATGTCCCAGTTTTTTATCTGGTAGCGCCGCAGGTCTGGGCCTGGAGACAGAACCGGGTGAAGTCGATACGGCAACTGGTGGATAAGTTGTTCTGTTTGTTTCCTTTTGAAGAAGCCTGGTTTCGCGACCGCGGCGTGGACGCCATATATATAGGTCACCCGCTCGCGACCCGGGTGCGCCGGCAGTCGAGCCGCCAGGAGTTTTTCGCACGGCATAATCTGCCGCTGGACGAGCGCTTGATCACGCTTTTGCCTGGAAGCCGCGCAGGAGAAGCATGCCGTCACATGCCGGATCTGCTGGCTGCGCTCGCCCTGCTCCGGCAGCAGGCGAAGTTCTCGGCCATTCTGGCTACCCCGCAAGGTTTCGAGACACGGGCCGCGCTACAAAGATTTCGGGAACCAATGGCCGCGTTAGCCATCAAAGTAGTTGAAAACCAGACGTGGGATGCTATCGGACATGCTGATCTTGCCCTCGCTGCGAGCGGAACGGTAACAGTAGAGGCCGCTGTTCTTGGAACCCCCATGGTGACGTTTTACAAGGTCAATCCACTGAGCTGGTATGCCGGGCGACGGCTGGTGAAGGTTCCTTTTCTTTCCATGGTGAACCTGGTTGCCGGACGGCGCATCGTACCTGAATTGATCCAACAGGACATGACGGGCCCACATATCGCATCCGCAGCCGAAGAGCTACTTACGCGGCCCGAATCAGCCGATCGAATGCGCGCCGATCTCGCGGGGGTGCGATCTGCTTTGACCTCTCAGGGTGATCCTCTCGAGCGTGCAGCGGACCTGATCGTGCAAGCTCTTCCGGAGCAATTCCGCCGCGCCGAACCGGGTTGCCTCCCATGACCCGGGAGACAATATAGAAAGATGACGAGCAGCATTCGATGGATTTGCGTGCTTCTTGTGTTCGCTACGCTCGGCTGGACTCAAGAAAAGCCGGGCGGCATTCAGGTTCAGAAATATACCATCGACGCCGACATCAATCCTCGGACACAATCCATCACCGCGACGGCTAAGATCGATTTCACGCCGCTCGATAATTCGAATGATGTTTCGTTCGAGCTGAACAATGCGCTCACCGTGTCTAAAGCGGTCGATTCCACGGGCAAGCCGCTCGCGACTTCGCGCAACACTCAAGACTTCACCGTACACGTAAACTTTCCGAACGGGGTCGTGAAGAGCCAGCCTTCCGAAATCTCCCTGACCTATGACGGCAAGCTGACCGGCAACCAGGACTCTCCCGTTTCCGGAATAAATTTCGCAGCACTGCACCCCGATTTCGGATATCTTCTCTACCCGGCTCGCTGGTTTCCCGTAAGCGGATATACGGTCAATCGCTTCACGGCCGATCTGCGAATCACGACGCCGGCGGAATACCGGGTGATTGCGAGCGGCGATGCCAAGACCGACAGCGCAAAAAACGGCGGCACGATGTTCTCGTTCCATTACGATAAGGCCAGCTTTCCCGGCAGCATCGCGATCGTGAAGGGAAATGGTACACGCGTGAGTTCCGAGGGGATCACGACGCAGGTTTTCTTCCGCGACGATCACGCCGCCGATGTTCAGCCTTACGGCGAAGAGACCGGCAAGATCATGACGTTTTTGACCTCTGAATACGGCTTGGCGCCGCAGGCGAACCTCGCGCTAGTCGAAACTGAAGCGGGAGCCGTCAATGGTTATTCCGCTCCGGGAATCATCTTTCTCGCGCCAGGCTCCATTACCAAGACTCTGAACACTCGTGTCTTGACCAATCAACTCGCCAGGCAATGGTGGGGCATTCTGGTTTCGCCCACCAACAGAAATCATCTCTGGCTGGAAAATGGCCCGGCGCGCTACTCGGAGTTGCTCTATATCGAGCACACCGCCGGAAGCGGCGCAGCTGAAGCGGAACTCAAGAATACATATGTCGAAGCACTGACCGTGAAAGATCCGCCGGTTATCCAAGCGGGGCGCCTGGAGGATTACTCTCCCGAATATTGGGCGCTCACGGCGGCAAAGGGCGCCGCTATCCTAAATATGCTTCGCAGCGTGATCGGAGATGCCAATTTCAAGAAGGGTCTTCACGCCTTCATTGATAAGTACAGTTGGCAATCGGCAAACAGCGAAGACTTTCGCAAGGTAATGGAACAAGCCTCCGGTCAGGAGCTTCGCTATTTCTTTATTCAGTGGCTGGAATCGAGCGGCTCTCCCGAATTCAAGCTCGAGTACACAGTATTCCGCACTCAACAGGGATTTCGCGTGGTGGGCAAGATCAATCAGGATCTGGACACTTTCCGCATGCCGGTCGATCTAAGAATCGAAACGGAGGGGAACCCGGAAGACAAGGTCATAGAAGTCACCGGAACTTCTTCCGAGTTCAGCGTCGACACCTTCGGCAAGCCGCGTAAATTGACGCTTGACCCCAAGCACGTGCTGCTCCGGCTCGATCCAAGCATGGAGATCGCGGTTGCCATCCGCCGGGGCGAGCAATTCGTGCAAATCAACGACTTCGCCAATGCGCTGCGGGAATACCAGCGTGCTCTCGAAGTGAACAGGAACAGTTCGCTCGCCCATTACCGGATCGGCGAACTGTTCTTTAAGCAGAACAACTTCCAATCCGCCGCCAACGAATTTCGCGCGGCCATCAATGGAGACGTGGACCCGAAATGGACCGAGGTGTGGTCACACATAGATCTCGGTAAAATTTTCGACGTCACTGGCCAGCGCGACCGGGCGGTCAACGAATACAAATTGGCCGTCCGAACTCACGACAACACTGGCGGAGCCCAGGCGGAAGCCGGCCGTTATCTCACCCATCCCTACGAGCAGAAGAATTCCGAGATCTAGCGACGCTTCTCTCCTGATCGAGGACTGGATATAAGAGCAAATCCTAGGGTCTTTACGTAGTGCAAATACTGCAAATAGTCAGCATTTGCTCTTCGCGAGCGCACTTCTCTTTAGAAGTGCTCAAGCGGAGGTATATACAGCTTCTTTTGCATGTTCGCTGTTATCGATAAGACCGCATCGGATGCTAACCTGAAGGTGCGCGGAAAAGAGGAGATTTTGGACGAGCGACTCAAAGAGTTGATGCAGGAACTTGGGAATGCGATCAACGAATCTCTTTCCGATTCGGATCGTATTGCCGGCGCAATCGGCGATATCAAACACGCTGGCTACGACGTGTTCCTCGTGCTCGAAGCGACCATTGGTTTCAACAAGCGCGACAAAGACGAGAGCGATTCAGACGAAACAGAGAAGACCGAGGCCCCGATTCACTTTGAGTCTGCGGGTAAGATCCGTCTGACATCGCAGGATCAGAAATTCTTGCGTGCTCTGAAGATCGCAGTTGAAGAAGAAGGAAACAGCCGGTCTCAAAGAAGCTCGGAATAAACGGAGTAGGTTTTTTCAACTGCTTTGATCCAGGTAAATTGCGCTGCCCGCAAGCGTCCGGCAGCGGCCAGTTTTTCTCGCAACGAGCTGCTTACCGCCAAGCGGTTCAAAGCCTCGGCAATTTCTTGAGTGTTCTGCGGATCAACCAGCAACGCCGCACCTTGGCCAACTTCGGCCAGCGCGGAGCTGTTCGAAGTTATTACCGGCAGTCCCCATGCCATAGCTTCAAGAACGGGAATACCGAAGCCTTCATCGAGGGAGGGGAACGCGAAAATCGAGGCTCGCGCAAAGAGTTCGTCGAGCTTTTCTCGCGCCAGATAGCCGGTGACCTCGATTCGCTCGCGAGCAGGGCTGGCTTCGATGCGACCGAGAATCTGTTCAGCCTGATACCCGGTGGGTGCTCCAGCCAAGACGAGCCGCCAGGGCTGCGGTAGTGATTCGAATGCCTCGACCAGGCGCTTCACATTCTTTCGGGTTTGTAATGCGCCCACAAACAAAACGAGCTCCTCGCGCGCGGTCCCGGGCGGATTGGCGGGAGCGGTTACGCCGTGCGGGATCACTCGGATCCGCGCGCGCGCGATTTTCAGAAGATCCGTGATCTGTCGCGCAGTAAAGTCTGAAACGGCAATCAGCAAATCGGAGCGGTCAGCCGCCTGCCGCGCCTGTTTTGTGAAGCGCTCCCGAAAGTCTCGCGACGAGTAATCCGCTGTCATGACGAAGAGATCGTGAAAAGTGGAGACCACGGTTTTTGTACTGCGCCGGTCTACTCGCTGGTTCAAGGCGTGAAATACTTCCGCTCCTAAAACAGGGAGGAGAGGGAGCAGAATCGCTTTACGCGCGTTACTCGCGGCCGGCGAAGGCGCCTTGAAAAACTGCTTAGGACGATAAGAGTAGATAAATTTGTCGTCCCGATAGCGTGTGGCGAGACCGTGCAGCAGGTGTTGAGAATAGACCGCGATGCCCGAAGGCTGCGAGTCTACGCTGTAGGTGGCATCGAGCGCAACACGCACGATCCCAATCTTACAGCCCGTATTCTTTCAGCTTGCGATAGAGAGTCGTTCGTCCAATGCCGAGCATGGCGGCCGCCACTGTCCGGTCGCCTTTTGTATAGTCGATCGCGTGCAGGATGGCCTTTTGTTCCACTTCCGCCAGCGGTGTAATGGATTGCGGCGCGGGATAGCTGTTCAAATGCGCCTGCAGATTTGCGAGCGAGTGCGATGCGTCGAGATTGCGTTCCGATTTCCGATTGATAAGCGTCGTCGGAAGATCGGCGGGGCCGATCCACGGGCCGCTATTCATTGCGACCATCTGCTGGATGGTGTGCTCCAGCTCGCGGATGTTCCCCGGCCAGTCGTATTCCTGCAAGGTGCGCATGATTTCATCGGGTATCCGGTGATCGTTGCCGTAACGGCCGAGGAAATGCTCCACGAGCACGGGAATATCGTCCTTGCGTTCGCGTAGCGGAGCCAATTTGACGCGCATAACATTCAGGCGATAAAAGAGATCCTGGCGGAAGCGCTTGGCTTCGACCTCCGCCGCCAGGTCGCGGTTCGTCGCAGCGATCACCCGAAAATTGGAACTTCGCTGGGCTAGAGCTCCGACTGCCCGGTACTCCTTTTCCTGCAGAACCCGCAGCAACTTCATTTGCATCTCGAGAGGCAATTCGCCGATTTCGTCGAAAAAAGCTGTGCCGCCATTGGCCGCGTCGAGTAGGCCTAGCTTTTGGGTGTGGGCACCCGTGAAGGCTCCCTTGGCGTAGCCGAACAGCTCACTTTCCATCAGGGGTCCTACCAGCGACGAGCAATCGACAACGACGAAGTGTCCTCGCGCCTCTATTCCGTGAATGGCACGCGCTACCACCTCTTTGCCGGTTCCGGTCTCGCCGAGGATGAGCGCCGGAAATCTCGATTTGCCCATTCGCGAGACCAGCCGGTGTACCTGCTTCATGGCGGCCGAACTGCCGATCAAAGTGGATAGAGGCGAAACGTCAAGCGCAGATTGCGGCAACACAAGTATCTCGACAGGAGCGGAGAGCGCTCGTCAAGATAGTGCGCACGCCTTGAAAAGATCTCGCGCGGTAATGGATTTGGCCGAACGGCGCTGGACGGTTCATCTCGGTGGCGCTCCGTTCAACACCGTTTCGTCCAGCCGCGTCTCGTCCAGTCGAACGACGAAAACGTTCTTGTTTTCTGCCCCCAGCACAATCGCTAACTGCTGCGCTGCCTGAAGCGATGGCTCCTTACCAACCAGCACTCGCCACAAGGGAGTTGGGCCGGCCTTCACGGCTAATTGGGCATTGCCGAATTTTTGTGCGTACTGCTCGCGCAGGTGTTCGGCGCTGTCGCGAACGGCGAAGGCCCCCGTCTGAACCGCATAGAAATCATTAGCTGGAACATCGCGCGGTGCAGAGATCACTTCGATCCGAACTTTGCCCAGGCCCGGGCCAAGGAGCCCGATGTCCCTGGCGGCGGCCTTCGAGAGATCGAGGATGCGGCCGCGAACGAAAGGGCCGCGATCGATCACTCTCACGTTTACCGATTCGTTGTTGGCGAGATTCGTCACCTTGAGCCATGTGTTGAATGGCATCACGCGGTGAGCGGCGACGAGCTTCTCCATATCGTAGATCTCTCCGTCCGCTGCCGGGCGGCCGTGATAGGGCACGCCGTACCAGCTGGCGATTCCTTCTTCGGTGTAGCCGACACGTACGGCAACGTCCGCGCCCGCTCTGCTTTTTGAAACGGCTTGCGGCTGAGACGGTACTCGCGAGGCGCTGGTATGCCGATGCCTGCATCCGGCGCCAACGATCGTAAAGACGAGCACCGCAAGCGTGATGATGTTTTTCTTCATGCGCATCCAATTCGATTCGTCGCCACTGAGATTGTGATCATGATCGCACTTACCGGCAAAGACGAGAAAGGCGGCGGAAAAGGGTAAAACAAATTTAAGCTGCCACGTTTTCGACCGGCACTTTGTCCCCCTTGCTCTCGAGATAAGGGGCTCCATGATTTTTTTCCTTGACTTCTCTTGCGAACAATCTTATATATGAATCACACTGCGATCTGTATGGATTGCAAATTTTACGTTTAGGGAGAATCTTCTCGATGAAGAAAGCAACTAAGAAAGCTGCCGCGAAGAAGGCCACCAAAAAGGCCCCGGCAAAAAAGAAGAAGTAACGAACCTCCCGCGCTAGCGGGACATTATCAACCACATCGCCCCCGGCGGAGCCGGGGGCGTTTTTGTTATTACCTACCTAAAAAAGGGCATCGGCTTTGGCCGATGCCCTCTGTAGTCGACGAACTCCAAATTCAAGGCAGTGTGTACCGGAGGTCAATCCAGTACATGTTGGTATGAGTATCCTTCGGACCGCCAGTCGCCAGGTACCAGGGATTGCGAGTCAGGTATGAGTATTGACTGATTAGTGATAGCGCGCCGTAGTTCGTGTTCTTCCAAAGCGTGCGTATGATTCCAACGGTCGGTTCCTGGACGGTCCGGTTCTGACTGTTTGGAGAGCCTTTATAGCCATATCCGACATAGACGGGTTTGGCGATGGTGCTGCCGGCCGCGGTCGAATCGAAGATCTGATCGCGGTCGATGTAGATGCCGCCGTAATACGCATATAGCAGAGTATTTTTTGTCAGATTGGTTTCGAAGCCGTCCACCGTCGAATAAGAATGAAGCGGAGCAATGCTGCCGTCGGCCCGAATCACCACATCGGGCGCTTGCGCAAATATGTAGCGGCCGTTGCCCGATCCGAAAAAGGTATTT
This sequence comes from Terriglobia bacterium, assembly GCA_963799755.1. Classification (GTDB taxonomy): domain Bacteria; phylum Acidobacteriota; class Terriglobia; order Bryobacterales; family Bryobacteraceae; genus Bog-105. Next base: position 95,302 of record CAWCYQ010000032.1, read on the forward strand.
GCTATCAGATGAAAGTTCCGTGCAACCTCCAGGTTGGCGTTGACCTCTCCAGAGGCAGCGGTCGCCGAATACGTGCTGTAGGTCACCGGTTTTCCGAGCCCGTCCGCAAACTTGAAAGTGCGAATCAGGCCGCCAGCTTCTATGTGCATGAGCTTGTCGCCCACGTGGCCGTCGTACGCTCCTTTGAAGACAATATCGGGATGCACGTTGGGGGCGGTGTAGTTCGTTCCGCTGCCGTTATTGAACTGTGTAGTGGCGGCCGTGCTGAAGGCGGCTGGAACCACAGCCGAGCCGGCGCCATTCGCTCCCCCGATGTACTGCTCCGGATTTTCCAGCGAAACGCCGAATGCCAAGTTGTCGCGGGGGTGAGCGATGAAGCGGAACTGCGTTTGGCGCGACCATACGAGACCCGCCTGGTAGTTGGTGTCCATGTCCTGCGTATAGAAGATGTCAGCAGGCAATGGCGAAAGACCCACGCGGTTGGGCGTCATCATACTCCAGTCCTGGCCGCCTAAAATCTCGAATCCATTCTTCTGCACGTCGACGAAGACGTTACGCATGCGGAAGGTATCCGCGTTGCTGCTGACGAATACGGTACCCGCCTGATTACCGAGAAAGTCCGCTTCGAAGTATCCGAGTACCTTAGCGCCTAGAACGTTCGAATCGACGCGGAATCCGATTCGCGAGTTCTGTGTGGAGAAATTCATTTCCGAAAGATGGCCCGTTGCGGAGGTGTTATAGGGAATGCTGCCGAAGTTCGTTCCGATGCCGCTGCCCACGTTGGTGGAGCGTCCGAAGAACGTCGCGTCGACAAAACCTAACGGTGTGAACGTCGTATTCCCGATTTTGACGGATATCGAGGAAGGCGGATTCGCAATGTTATGTTGGCCGGATGGCGGATAGGCTGTGCCGGTCGAAGCCACTGTTAGAAGAGCGGTTCCGTCTACAGCCGGGATTAATTTGACTGGTTGATTGCTCCCGAGATTCGCGCTCGTTGGAAGGATCGCGGCACCGGCGGCCGTGGTGTTCCTGGGCACCGCCGGTTTAGCGCTCGTCGCAAGCGATCGCTCGAGTAACTTTTGCTGTTCGTCGACGGCCTCCTGCAGGTGCTTGATTTCTGCTTGCTGTTGGGCAATTCGTTTCCGAAGCTGTTCGAGGTCTGCGGAGGCTGGAGCCGACGCAGCAGGCGTCTGAGCGTTTCCGAGTTGCGAAACGGCTAATGCTACACAAAGTGCGCAGAAAACGGATCTCTTACTCATAATCTCCTTGGAAAGTTGAACTTACGTATGGGCGGATGTGTTTTGAGACACTCCTCCGCGAACCCGATTCGCCGAAATTCAATCTAAGTTACCGGGGCAGTGTTACAGAGCGATTAAGGTCTTGTAACGAATAAAAGACCCACACTGAAGCCGGGTTCAGTACTGGTCAGGATGGACGGACATGCAGCTAGCGGCCAAGGCGAGCCCTGAGAGAGCAGTGCCGCGTGGTACAAGGCCGTGTGTCTGGTCTAATCTAAGTCGTGAGGTGAGTGTGCGCCGGAAATATTGCCCGCCCATTGCAGCCGCGCTGGCTGTTCTTTTGCTGTTCCAGAGTTCCGAAGGAATTCTCTACGCCCAGGCCGCACCACCGACGCCGCAGCAACTGGATCAACTGCTGGCCCCCATCGCCCTTTATCCTGACGCGCTGATTGCCCAGATCACCGCGGCCTCCACAAATCCCCAGGAGATTTTGGATGCCGACAACTGGCTTCATCAGAACAGCAATCTGTCCGGCATCACGCTAACGAATGCCGCTCAGCAGCAAAACTTCGACCCAGCATTCATCGCGCTGGTCAGCTTTCCGCGGGTTTTGGACATGATGGCGCAGAACATCGACGATTACGCCGCCATCGGCGAGGCGTTTACATCCAATCAAGCTTCTGTGATGGATTCGATCCAGCGGCTGCGGGCGCAGGCTTATGCGTCGGGGGCATTGCGCAGCAATTCCGAACTGCAGGTCATCGAACAACCCCAAGGCGGCCAGCAGATTATTGTTATTCAACCGGCGAATCCACAGGTTGTCTACATACCTCAGTACGACCCGGCTGTGGTCTACGGCGGTCCCGGCGCAGCAGTTGCCGGCTTGATCACTTTCGGTGCAGGGATCGCAATCGGCGTAACGCTGGCCAACAGCTACCCTTGGGGTTGGGGCGGATGGGGCTGGAACTGGGGTGGCCGAGCCATGCTCTTCAATCGGAATGTATGGAGAAGGAGTACGCGCTACCGGCCGCCACGTCCTACTTATAGACCGCGGCCGCCCCGCTACCCGAGCAAGCCCGGATACGGCGGAAATTGGGGGCGCCCTGGCAATCGTCCGAATTCAGGCAATCGTCCGAATCCCGGAGTGAAGCCGAATCCTGGAAACAGACCGAATCCCGGCAATCGACCGAATCCGGGCAATGCGAACCGTCCAACGAATGTAACGAGGCCGGCGCCTACCCGGCCAACGCCGACGACGCGTCCTGCGCCAACGGCGGCGGCAAGACCTGCGCCAGCAACTCGCCCAGCACCGGCCGTAAGGCCAGCACCGGCAACGCGCCCTGCTCCGAAACCCGCGGCGAGACCGGCACCAACGACTCGTCCAGCACCACCGGCAGCACGCCCCGCACCTACTGCCAATCGAAATCCTTACGCAGGATTCCAGCAGGCAAATAAAAGTGCCGCACCCGCGCGCGAACCGTCAGGAGGACGTGCAAGTGGATTTAGCGGTAGCAGCGGTCAAGCGGCCAAAGCGGCGAGCGCACGCGGCAGACAAAGCGCCGGCAGCGCGCCGCGTAAGAAATAGGGTAAGAGGGAGGCGACCATATGGCGGCAATCGAAAAGAGAATTAGCATGACTCTTCAAGCATTCGCGATAAGGAAGCTGTTGGATAGAAAATTCCGCAGGGCTGCTGGCGCCTCGATGCTTGCTCCTCTGATCTTTGCAGTCGGGACCAAGGCGCAGTCTGCCGACGCGCAACAGAAGTCCTTTCACACGCCGAGCGAAGCTGCAAGAGCGCTCTTCGAAGCTGCAAAAACGGACAACACCTCTGCGCTGCTTGAAATCCTCGGTCCGGACGGAAAGGAATTGGTTTCTTCGGGCGATGATGTGGCGGACAAAAACGATCGCGCCCACTTTGTCAAAGACTATGAGCAGCGGCATAGGTTGGCAGTAGCGGGTCCGGGCAAATACACCTTGAGCGTTGGGACTTCGGATTGGCCCCTCCCCATACCGATCGTGAAGAGCGCGAACGGCTGGTCATTCGATTCCGCGGCCGGAAAACAGGAAGTGCTCTATCGCCGGATCGGACGAAACGAACTCGATACGATACAGGTCTGCCGGGCCATTATCGAGGCGGAGCGCGCATATTTCCGAACGGGGCATGATGGCAATCTGCGAGGCGTTTTTACCAAAAAGCTGCGGAGCGATCCGGGCAAACAGAACGGATTGTATTGGGAAACGGCGGAAGGTGAACCGGAAAGCCCGGCTGGACCTTTACTCGCCGAATCATCGAGCGACGGATACGAGCTTGGGACCGGCAAGCACCAGCCATTCCACGGCTATCTCTATCGGATACTGAGCGCGCAAGGACCGCATGCGCGCGGTGGCGCTCGCGACTACGTGGTCGATGGCAAGATGACCCGCGGCTTTGCTGTGGTGGCGTATCCTGCCGAGTACCGGTCGAGCGGTGTGATGACCTTCATCGTGAATCAGCACGGGGTGGTGTACCAAAAGGATCTGGGCGACGACACGACGGCAACAGCTAAGGCGATGACGACGTTCGATCCGGATTCCAGCTGGAAGGTTGCTCAATAGGCAAACGGTTCGAGCCGTATCCGACTGGAATCTGTGTCAACCTAGAAAGCAGGCATGACAGTCACTACGGAATTGGATCTGGGGGATCGCCAGGTTCTGATGCTTCACGACTTGGCTGACCTGGACAGCGCGTTTGAGGAGGTGTGCCGGCTCAATCCGGAGGCGCGCATCGAGCAGACCAGCGAAGGAGAAATCGTCATCATGCCTCCTGCAGGCGGCGAAAGCGGGTTTCAAAGCGGGGAAGTATTTTGGCAGTTGAATAGCTGGGCGAAGCGAGATGGTGCTGGGCGGGCTTTCGATTCGAGCGCGGGATTTCGTCTTCCGAACGGGGCGAAACGATCGCCGGATGCAGCCTGGGTGCGGAACGAAAAGATCCGTGCGATTTCAAAGGAGTCGCGGAAAACACTACTGCCCTTTGCGCCGGATTTTGCGATAGAAGTGATGTCGCCGAGCGATCGTGTGGAGGATCAGGAAAAGAAATGCCGAGAATACGTGGCGAACGGCACGGCGGAGGCATGGCTGATCGATCCAGAGAATAAAACTGTGTCAGTCTACCTCGCCGGCGAACAGCAAGCCAAGCGATTCAATTGTGAGTCGCTCGCCAGCCACTCGCTTCCATCTTTTACGCTGGACCTGAAGCCGGTGTGGCAGGGGCTCGACATCTGAGAGAGCAAATCGTTTAAACTCTCCGCAGCCGTTACACTAGAGTTTGACGCGCATGTCCGAACGCCCGTTCGTTCACCTTCACTGCCACACCGACTATTCGCTTTTAGATGGCGCCTGCGACATCAAGAAATTGATCCAGGTCGTCAAACGGCAGGAGATGCCTGCGGCCGCCATGACCGACCATGGCAATCTGTTTGGAGCGGTCGAATTTTATAACGAAGCTTCGAAAGAGGGTATTCACCCTGTGATCGGCTGCGAGGTTTACGTCTCGCAGCAAGGTCACAAGACCCGCTCCGACACAGATCGCTACAATCATCTGGTTCTTCTGTGCGAGACGCAGGAGGGCTACAAGAACCTCATCCAGCTCGTTTCCACCGGTTACCTGGAGGGCTTCTACTACAAACCACGCGTCGATAAGGCTTTGCTGGCGCAGCACTCCAAAGGTCTGATTGGACTATCAGCCTGCTTGCGCGGCGATATCAATGAAACGATACTCGCTGATCGCTATGAGGATGCCAGGCGCCTGGCGAATGAGTATCAGGACCTCTTCGGTAAAGGCAATTTCTTTCTCGAAATGCAGGATCACAATCTCGAGCAGGATAAGCGCGCCATGCCGCAGATCCGGCGCATGTCAGCCGAAACCGATATCCCGCTGGTTGTCACGAACGATTCGCACTACCTGGAGCACGACGACGTACGGGCGCACGAAATCCTGCTGTGCATTCAGACGGGCAAGACCATGTCTGATCCGAACCGGATGCGCTTCAGCACGCCCGACTTCTTTGTGAAGTCGAGGGCAGAGATGATGGCGCTATTTGGGGAAGTCGAGCACGCGCTCGATCGCACCTGGGACATCGCCCAGCGCTGCCATGTAAAACTCGAAAAGGTCAAGGACCCCTTTCCGCGTTTCGAGGTACCGGCCGAGCACAATACAGACAGCTATTTCGCGCAGATCGCACGCGAAGGTTTTGACAAACGGCGTCCACGCCTTGAAGCTTTGCGGCGGGACGGCCGCCTGAAACACGATGTCGCCGAATACATCGAGCGTCTAGAACGCGAGATCGGCATGATTCAGCAGATGAAGTTTTCCGGCTATTTCCTCATCGTCTGGGACTTCATCCGGTTCGCAAAACAACGGCACATTCCAGTTGGTCCGGGGCGGGGATCGGCGGCCGGCAGTCTGGTCGGCTATGCCATGGAGATTACCGACATCGATCCTCTCGAGTACGGTTTGCTATTCGAGCGCTTTCTTAACCCGGAGCGCATCAGCATGCCGGATATCGACATCGATTTCTGTACAAATCGCCGGGGCGAAGTGATCCAGTACGTCACCGAGAAGTATGGGCGCGAGCAAGTGGCGCAAATTATTACGTTTGGTACGCTGGCGGCGAAAGCGGCAATCAAAGATGTTGGCCGCGTGCTCGATATGAGCTTTGCGGAAGTCGACCGCATCTCCAAGCTGGTTCCCAAGCAGCTCAACATCAAGCTGGAAAAAGCGATCGAGGACGCCGATCTGAAGGAGCTTGCGCTGCGCGAGCCGAAGGTGAAAGAAGTCCTCGACGTCAGCATGCGGCTCGAGGGCGTCTGCCGGAATGCCGGGATGCACGCGGCGGGCGTGGTGATCTCCTCCGTTCCGCTGCGCGAGATTGTTCCACTTTACGTCACCAACAAGCAGGAAGTTGTCACGCAGTACGACATGCTCGGACTCGAGAAGCTTGGCCTTCTCAAGATGGATTTCCTGGGTCTCACCACTCTCACCATCATTGACGAGGCTTTGAAGCTGATCGAGAAACACTGCGGCGAGACTATCGTCATAGAGGACCTGCCACTCGACGATGCCGAGACCTACAGCAAGATCTTCAGCAACGGTTTCACCAGCGGCGTGTTCCAATTCGAATCTTCCGGCATGCAGGACATCCTCCGGCGCTACCAGCCGAACCGCATCGAGGATCTGTGCGCTCTGAATGCGTTGTATCGTCCCGGCCCAATTCAGGGCGGCATGATTCCCGATTTCATCGACCGCAAGCACGGCCGCAAGCCGATCATTTACGATTTGCCCGAATTGGCAGAGATTCTTTCCGAGACATACGGCGTCATTCTCTATCAAGAGCAGGTGATGCAGATCTCAAACAAGCTGGCTGGGTATTCGCTGGGTGATGCCGATATTCTGCGGCGCGCCATGGGCAAAAAGAGCCTTGCCGAAATGACGCAGCAGCGCGAGCGCTTTGTCGCGGGCGCTACCGCGCGCGGTTTTCCCGCGAAGAAAATCGTCAAGATCTTTGATCTGATGGAGCAGTTCGCAGGATACGGTTTCAACAAGTCGCACTCGGCCGCCTACGCTTACCTTGCCTATGTCACGGCTTATCTGAAGGCGCATTATTCGGTCGAATTCATGTCGGCCCTACTCACCTCCGAGTCGGGCAATATGGACAAAATCGTCAAGTACATTAACGAATGCCGCGAGATGCAGATTCGCGTGCTGCCGCCCGACGTAAATCACAGCGATCTCAATTTCACTCCGGCGGGAGAGGCCATCCGCTTCGGCCTTGGGGCCGTAAAGAATGTCGGCCACGGCGCGGTGGAAGCGATCGCGATGGCTCGCGAAGAAGGCGGCCCCTTCACTTCCATTTACAATTTCTGCGAACGGGCAAACCTGAACGCGATTAACCGGCGTGTGATCGAGAGCCTGATCAAAGCGGGGGCGCTTGATTCTCTGGGGGGAAATCGCGCTCAGTTTATGGAAGCGCTGGACCGCGCCATAGAGACGGGACTCCGCGCGTCGCGTGATCGGGCCCGCGGCCAGCATGGGCTTTTCGGCGCCTTCGAGGAGCAGGAGACTGGCCATCCCCTCGCCAAGCTGCCCGATTGGACCATGGAGCAGAAGCTGGCCGGCGAAAAGGAAGTGTTAGGTATCTACGTTTCGGGTCATCCTCTCGACCGCTGGACGGACAAAGTAAGCGATCTGGCGACGCACTCTACCGATAAGCTGGAGGATCTCGAAAAGAACACGGAGGTGAAGCTCTGCGGGATCCTGACGAGCATTGTCCGGAAGACCAATCGCGAAGGGAAGTATTGGGCTGCGATGAAACTCGACGATCGCCGCGGAACTGTCGATGCCATGGTGTTTGCCACCCGGTACGAAGAGCTCCTGCCGGCAATCAAGGAGGATGCGGCGGTCTTTATTCGCGCTGCTGTTCTACCGGAAGAAGGCGGTCCTCCGAAACTTTCCGTTCAGGAAATGGTCAAGTTGGAAGATGCACGGGTGGATTTGCCTTCCCTGATCTCGATTCGCATGTGGCTAAAGGATGAGACGTCCGCCGAGAAGGTGAATGCGTTGAGTGATTTATTTGGCCGAAAACGCGGTACGACCGACGTTCGTTTGCGGCTTGAAAAACCGCGTGACTTCTCTGTCGTTCTCGACGTGCCTAACACGAAGGTGCGCCCGGATCGGGAATTTCGCGCTGAATTGGAAAAGATTTGCGGGCCCGAATCGATGGAAATTCTCGCGAGTTGACTCATGGCTGACGACGAACTTGAGATTTCCGCCCTGCCGGAGCTCGAACCGCCTGAATTTGCTCCCGATGTGCCCGCCAACCCGAGCTGGCAACGCGTGCAGATCGCGCGCCACCCCAAGCGGCCGCATTCGATGGACTACATCCAGGGCCTGATCACCGACTTTACGGAATTGCACGGCGATCGCTTCTTCGGAGACGACAAATCTATCATCGGCGGCATGGGCTTCTTCGAAGGCAAGGCCGTCATGATCATCGGCCAGCAGAAAGGCCGCGATACGAAGGAAAAGCTTCTCCGTAATTTTGGCATGCCTAAGCCCGAGGGATATCGCAAGGCATTGCGCATCATGCGCCTTGCAGCAAAATTCCACCGCCCGGTGATCACATTGATCGATACGCCCGGCGCTTACCCTGGAATCGACGCTGAAGAGCGAGGACAAGCCGAAGCGATCGCCTACAACTTGCGAGAAATGGCTCGTTTGCAAACCGCTGTTATCGCCGTGGTGATCGGTGAGGGTGGCAGCGGCGGGGCTCTGGGGTTGGGAGTAGCCAACCGTGTCTTTATGCTCGAGAACGCCTACTACAGCGTGATCTCGCCTGAAAGCTGCGCGGCGATCATTTATCGCGATTCCGGCAAGGCTCCCGAGGCTGCAGCCGCCCTGCGTATGACCGCGACCAATCTTCTGGAAATGAAGTTGATCGACGGTATCATTCCTGAACCGCCAGGCGGTGCGCATCTCGATCCGGAGGTCGCGATCGCCGCGGTTCGCCGCGCGGTGCAATCGGCGCTGGATACCCTCGCGGACCTCTCCACCGAGCAACTCATCGAAGAGCGCTACCAAAAGTTTCGGGGCATGGGTAATTTCTTCAGCGAGGCGGCGGTCTGAAGGTCGGCCTGATTGTCGTGTTGTTTGTTGTGGGCCTCATCGTGCTTATCGCGTACTCCACTTTTAACGGTCCCCGATATCGGGTGAGCGTCTGCATGTCTTACCAAGGGCGCTCAGCCTGCAAGACAGTAAGAGCCAAGGCGGAAGCGGCCGCCCTGCGCTCTGCCACGGAAAATGCCTGTGCGGACATTGCTTCTGGCGTGACGGATACTATGCGGTGCCAGCAGACGGAACCGCAAAGTGTACGCTGGCTGCAACGGCCGGGGCGATGAGGGGCGCGGAGCGGGTCTGGTCTACTCCTGAAAACCGCTCGTCGAAAACTCTGTTAAGCAGGCGGGCGTGGGCGCCCGCGCTGATCCGGGGATTCCGCCCCCGGTTAGGGTCTCAGTCCCGGTATCTTGACACGAACCTTATATAAGGTGTTGGCGGCGGTGATGTAGAGCGATTTGGCATCCTGATCTCCCCAGGCCAGATTGCCCGCTCTGCCCGGAAATGCAATCGTTCCGATATGCTTGCCCTGCGGCGAGAAGATCCAGATGCCGCCGGGTCCCGTACCATAGAGATCTCCTTGGATGTCGACTTTAATGCCGTCCGGCCCGCCTTCTCTTTTATCAGAGGTGGCGTCGTAGATAACTGACCCGCCCGTGACGGTGCCGTCCGGGTTCACCTGGTAGCGCATCCAGAGTTTCTTAGGTTCGGAGTTGCTGACATAGAGTGTCTCGTTATCCGGCGAAAAAGCAATCCCGTTCGGACGCGGCAAGTCGGAGATGATCAGTTGCAGCTTGGAATTATCCGGCGGAGAGCCCGGCGTGCGATCGACTGCACCGGGAATCCGGTACACTCCGTTGATCTTTAACTGTTTCTCGGCGTCCTGGTCGCTCTGGGTCCGCAGGCCGTAGGGCGGGTCGGTGAAGTACAGAGATCCGTCCTTTTTGTAGACGAGATCGTTAGGGCTGTTCAAGCGTTTGCCTTGGTAGCTGTCTGCCAAAACCGTGACCTGGCCGTGCGGGTCCATTGACTCGAGCCGCCAGATATCGCGTTGCGCATGTCCGGCCACAGTCAGACGTCCGTCACGGTCGAGCGTCATGCCGTTCGATCCGGGTTCTGGACCGCCATAAGGCGCAGAACCTTTATAGCCGCTCGGTTGCAAAAAGACACTGACGCCCTGTCGAGGAGACCATTTTCGGATACTATTGCTCGGAATCTCGGCAAACAGTAAGTAACCGTCATTGATCCAGACCGGACCCTCAGTCCACTTAAAACCGGTTGCTAGCTTCTCGAGCTTCTGGTTCGATGAGATGAGGGCAGAAAGCGCTGGTGTAACATCCTCCAGCTTTAGGGAGTCTTCAGCAGCTTTTGGCGTGGCGGCAAAGATGAGCACCAGCGCCGCACAACTTAAAAATAGATAGCGTCACGAGCTTCACGGATGCATTGTATTACGTCCCGGAAGCTTATTTTTTCTTGTTCAAATCCTTGATCGTGCTCAGATGCTCTTGCAGAGTAGGAAGAGTGCTTGTCGCGAATTGTTTGAGATTCGGATCGTGGCCGTTTTGCGCTTCCGACTGAAATTCGTCGACATCGTGCTCGTGATCCTTCGTTTGATCCTTTATGTAAGCCTTGTCAAACGCCGGGCCGGATAGTTTAGAGATCTTGTCGAGCTTGGACTGATGTTTCGAATCAAGTGCAGTGGGAACGTCTATGCTCTCTTTAGAGAGGATTTCCTTGAGCTGATCGTTTGCCTTTGAGTGATCGTCGACCATTTTTTGTCCGAATTGCTTTACACCGTCGCTATCACCCTTCTGTGCCGCCACTTTGCCCAGTTCCACTTCGTATAGCCCGCCCATGGCCGCGTCCTTGGCGAACTTTTTGTCGTCCACCTGCTTGGTCATTGTGTCGGGATTATTCGCGTCGGGGTTGTTCATGCCGGGATTGGAGGGCCTCTGAACGGGCGGCTGCTGACCTGCGCCTGCTCCTCCGGGCGCTTGAGCTACAACCACGCAACCTGCCAGAGCAGCAAAACCGATCGTTCCGAAAACTAGGCTGTCGAGAAGAATTCGTCGCATTGTCATCCTGTCCTGCTAGTTGGAATCGCATCCGGCGCTTCCGTTTCGAGGTTCTCCCAAAGAAAAATGGCACGATACGCAGTTGTATCGTGCCACTCGGAGCCGTTCGGAACCTTACGGTTTAGTTGTTGGCGATCTGAACGTTTATAGTCTTCGGCTTCGCCACTTCTTTCTTGGGCAGTGTAACGGTGAGGACGCCGTTCTTATAGTCGGCCTGCACTTTCTCTGCCTCGACCGTGTCCGGCAAGCTGAATGCTCTTACGAACGATCCGTAAGACCGCTCGATCCGGTGATAGCCCTTCTGGCCATTCTTCTGTTCCTCGAACTTGCGCTCGCCCTTCAGTGTTAGAGTTCCGTTCTCCAACTGAATGGCAACGTTCTTCGGATCGACGTCCGGGATATCGGCCTTCAGAACCAATTCGTTTTCGGTTTCGCTGATATCGACCGCGGGTGACCAGGGCCGCGATGCCGGCTCGCTAAATAGCCGGGACAAAGAATCTTGGAACAGGCGAAGGCCCGCTGGGAAATCCTCGTTCTCGTGCTGGAATGGTCCGTATTTGATCAATGGCATTGTTATCGTCTCCTTCCCTGATTGGGTACAACTCAATAATAAAATCTTAGTGTACATAAGTCAAGTATTCTGCAAAAGAATTTTAAACCAGAGTTGCCCTACCATATTTGTAGCCAAAAACCCCAAGAAATCATCTGTTTGCGCGTATGGCAAACCTAAAAGAAGGCGATTCTGCCCCGGAAATCTCTTTGGACACTGATTCCGGCCAGCACTTTGAGCTGAGTTCACTCAAGGGCAGGAACGTCGTTTTGTATTTTTACCCAAAAGCCGACACTCCCGGCTGTACCAAAGAAGCCTGCGATTTCAAGGCAAGTACGCAGAAGTTCGGCAAGGCCAACACGGCAATCGTGGGTGTCTCGCCGGACGCTTCGAAAGCTCAGGCGAAGTTTAAGAGCAAGTTCGACCTGCCGTTCACTTTGCTGGCCGATGTAGGGCACAAAGCAGCGGAAGACTACGGCGTCTGGACGGAAAAGAGCATGTATGGGAAGAAGTACATGGGAATTGAGCGAACCACCTTCGTGATCGATCCGGAGGGGAAGATCAAGAAGATATTCCCGAAGGTGAAGGTGGATGGTCACGCCGAGGAAGTCCTGGCGGCAATTGGCTGACGATAGCGGCCGCCGGTATCCGGTCCGACCGATCCTGGGGGTAGGGGCCCTCATTTATGAGGGGGATCGTATTTTACTTGTGGAGCGCGGCAAAGAGCCGCTGGCGGGGTATTGGTCGCTGCCAGGGGGAGGAGTGGAAACCGGGGAGCGCCTGGAAGACGCGATCGTGCGCGAGGTGTTCGAAGAGACCGGTCTGGCTGTGACAGCGGACTCGCTGGCGACGGTTTTCGAGCGCTTGATGCGCGATGAATCGGGCGGCTGCGAATATCACTACGTGCTGATCGATTTCTACTGCACAATAGTGGGAGGCGAGTTGCGGCCAGGCGATGACTCGCGCGCGGTCCGCTGGTTTGAAATGGCAGCGCTCGCAGGGCTCAAGCTGACCTCCGGTACTCGTGAAGTGGTCACGAGCTGTTGTTCGCCGCGCATCACCCATCCCCTGATAACCCGGCCATGATGTATGCCGTTTAGCAGTACTGGACTTCTTCAATTCGACGAATTTATCGAGCTTCTGGGCGCCTATGCCGGCAGCGAGGCCGGCCAGGAATTGGTATCTAACCTGACACCTCATAGCGAACTCGCCTTGCTCGAAGCGGATTTAGCCGAGGCGGGGGAAGCTATTGCGTATCTGCGCGAAGTCTCCGGAGCGCAGCAGGCGACGTCAGGAGCGGCGATTCGGCTGCGGTTCGATCAATTTCCGCCAATCAGCGGTTCCATTCGGATTCTCAGGGTCGAGGGCGCCTCGCTCGAAGGCGCTCAGATTCGGGATCTATTCGCTACGCTCGTGGTCGCGGGTGAGTATCGAAGCATTCTGCAGAGAGTTGCAGGACGTCATCCGCTCCTCGCGTTGCGATCCAGCAAGCTCGCGGATTTGCGCGATCTCGCGCGACGCTATGGGCGCGTATTTCTGCCCGACGGGAGCTTGTCCGACGAAGCGAGCGTGGCGCTTGGGCGCATTCGCAGAGATATTGTCCGGCAGCAAAAGAGCATTCAGGAATCGCTCGAACGCTTCCTGCGCGCACACCGCGATGACGGCACGCTGCAGGAAGACTTCGTCACCATTCGCGAAGATCGCTTTGTTGTGCCGATCGCGGTAGGGCAGAAGGGGCGCGTTAACGGCGTAATTCATGGCTCGAGCGGAACGGGCCGGACGCTCTTTGTCGAGCCGCTCGAAACGATCGATCTCAACAATCAACTGGTGCGGCTGCGCGAAGACGAACTGCGCGAGATTGAGCGCATTCTGGCGGAGATCACGAACAGCCTGCGAGAACATAGCGAGGAGATTGCGGGTACTGCCGAAGCCCTGGCTGAGCTCGATTGCATTTTCGCGAAAGCAGGCTTCGCGCGGGCCTTCGATGCTGTTGTCCCGCGGTTCAGTAAAGGCGGGCGTAAGCTGATGCTGCGGGAGGCGCGGCATCCGCTGCTCGAATCCATTCTGCGCAAACAGAATCGGCCGATCATTCCGATTTCGTTCGAGCTCGACGACAGCCGGCGTTGCCTGCTGATCAGCGGCCCGAACACGGGCGGCAAAACCGTGACGCTGAAGACTACCGGACTGCTGGCGCTCCTGGCGCATGCCGCGATTCCGGTGCCATGCGCGGAAGCCGAGTTTCCCTTGTTTGACGACGTGCTGGCCGACATTGGCGATTATCAATCAATTGCGGAGAGTCTCAGCGGCTTCTCCGGACACCTGTTGCACGTCAAGCAAATGCTCGAACGAGTGACAACCAACAGCCTGGTTCTGCTCGATGAACTGGGGCGTTCAACCGACCCGGACGAGGGCGGAGCGCTTGGGGTTGCGCTGCTTGATGAATTTCATAAGTCAGGAGCCTTCAGTCTCGCTTCGACCCACCTGCTTCCGCTCAAGCTTTATGGGACGCGCACGCCGGGTGTATTGAATGCCTCGATGGGTTTCGATGATGCGACTCTCGCTCCGACATTTCAGCTACGGCTGGGAGTGCCCGGCAAATCGGCCGGTCTCGACATTGCGGGGCGGCTCGAACTGCCACCAGAGGTATTGGCGCATGCGCGGGCGGTTTTGCCGCGCATGCAGGCTGACTTTGAAAACCTGCTGAACGAACTGCATCGCCAGGTCGAAGAGAACACGCGGCGATCCCGCGAGCTTGGGGAAGCGACTGCGGAGCTAAAGAACCGGCAAGCGGCGCTCGAGGCGGATGCCGTGAAACGGGAGCAGCAGCGGCGACGCGAGTGGGAGCGGAAATCCGAATCGATTGTGGCGGATTTTGAGGCACGCGCCCAGTCGATGATGGAGCAGGTCTCCCGTTCGAGCGAGGGCCGGAAGGCAGCCGAACAGGCGCAGCGTCTGGTGGCGAGGACTCGGCGCGAGTTTCGCGAAGAAGCCGCTGAGGCGGTTGCAAAGGAAGCAGTGGTTCTTCCGGCGCTGGCGATTGAGGAAGGAACGCGGGTGCGGCTCAAGGATATCCGCGAGGTTGCCACAGTGCGGCGGATTTTGAAGAACGGCTTGCTCGAAGTGGAAGCCGGTTTCCTGAAAATGCAGGTACCGCGGGAAGACGTGATCGAAGTGGTGGCGGCCGATTCTCCGAAACGAACCCAACTCCCGAGCAATGTGCGCGTGGAGACGGGACCGCGCTGGGACACGAGTTATCGCGAGATCAACGTGATCGGACAACACGCCGAAGAGGCGCTGGAGCAAGTGGACAAGTTTCTGGATTCAGCGGCTTTGGCGTCGGTGAATCGCGTGCGAATTATTCACGGACACGGGATGGGTGTCCTGAAGCGCGCGGTAGGCGAATTTCTAAAAACGAACCCACACGTCAGCCGCTCCTATCCGGCGACTCCGGCCGACGGCGGGGCCGGAGCGACGGTCGTGGAGCTTCGCGAGTGAAGAACTACTGTTAGAATTCGGTATGGTCCGCTTGTTGATAGGCGTAATAGGGATGGCTGGTCTCCTCACGGGCAGCAGCAGTTATTCTGACTCCATTCGGCAATGGCAGGCGCAGCGCGACGCCGGGTTGCGCTCGCCCGAGGGGTGGCTAACGCTGGTTGGGCTGTTCTGGTTGAAACCGGGAGACAATTCGATTGGCACGGCCGATGGGAACGATTTCGTTCTGCCGAAAGGTTCGGCGCCCGCTCGCGTTGGCACTCTGAAGCTGCAGGGGGAACGAGTGGTTTTTACCCAAACGAACGGTAACTCGCGCACGCTCAGCCTGGATGAAGAGAAGCCGGACGTGATTCATGCCGGTTCCGTGTCGTTTTACGTCATAAAGCGAGGCGACAAGTTTGCTGTTCGCGTAAAGGACAGCGCCAGTCCCGTTCTCAGAGATTTCACAGGGATGAAGTACTTTCCCATTGATCCGGAACTACACTTCAAGGCGAAGTTTGTTCCGAGTGAAAAGAAGATTCCGATTCTGAACATTCTGGGCCAGTCGGAGCTCGAGGAGAGTCCTGGAATTGTCGAGTTCACCTATCGGGGGCATCCTTATCATCTGCGGCCTATTTTTGAAGGGAAGACTTTGTTCTTCCTGTTCAAAGACAGCACGAACAGGACCGAGACCTACCAGGCAGGGCGCATGCTGAACACGCCGCTTCCCGTCAACGGGAAGGTCGATCTGGATTTCAACCGCTCTTATAATCCGCCCTGCACCTTCACGCCCTACGCGACTTGTCCGCTTCCGCCTAAGGAGAATATCCTGCCCTTTGCGGTCGAGGCGGGCGAGCTGCGTTATCGCAATGGCCACGCGGAGTATACGGCAGAGCGTTAAATTGTAGGTCGTGATCGTCACGGCGGGCGAACGCGATGCGGGTAAGCGCCTGGATGCCTTTCTGCATGAGCGGCTGCCGGAGTTCAGCAGGTCGCGGCTGCAATCCTGGATCAAACAGGAGCGGGTGCTGGTGGAGGGTGCGCCAGCGCGCCCTTCGCACGTGTTGCGCGGCACTGAATCGATAGCAGTCAATCCCGCTGATCTAACGCCGTTGAAAGCAGAGGCCGAGGATCTCCCGCTCGAAATTCTTTATGAAGACCGGGACGTGATCGTGGTCAACAAAGCCGCCGGGATGGTGGTTCACGCGGGAGCGGGGCACAGCCGGGGGACGCTGGTGAATGCTCTGCTGCAGCATTTCGGTCCGCTATCGTCCGTAAATGGCGATCTTCGTCCGGGCATCGTGCATCGCCTGGACCGCGAGACGAGCGGAGTGCTGGTGATTGCGCGCACGGACCAGGCGCATCAGGCGCTCGCCCGGCAATTTCACGATCGGGAGGTCGAGAAAACCTACCTGGCGCTGGTGCATGGCAGGATCAAACAGCCGCATGGACGTATCGACACGCCGATCTCGCGCGATCCGGTTCGCCGAATTCGAATGACAACGAAGCTTGCTGCGGGACGCCAGGCACTAACGGAATACCGAGTACTAGAAGAGTTCGAACGATTTAGCTACCTGGGTGTTCGCATTGGGACCGGCCGGACGCACCAGATTCGGGTGCATCTGGCCAGCCTGCATCATCCGATCGTGGGTGACCGAGTCTATGGCGCACCGCAACGGGTCGAGGGTCTGCCGGCCCTCGGCCGGTTTTTTCTACACGCGCATCGTTTAAGGTTCCGCTTGCCTTCGACGGGCGAATGGATCACCGTCGAAAGCCCGTTGCCTGGCGAATTGACAGCTTGTCTGGACGTTCTGAGACAAGGATAGAATGGTTCCATCTCGATGAAGCTTGCAGTAACGACAGTGGCCATCACCGCCACGTCGGGTTTTCTGTTCCTGGCGGCGGTTCAGGCCCGGCAGAATCCGCCTGCTCAAACGCGGTCCCCGCAAGAGAATGAACCCGCAACGATCCGAGCCGAGGTCACGCGAGTGAACATGCTATTCACGGTGACCGATAAGAGGGGCCGCTTCATCACCGATCTGACGAAGAACGACTTTCAAGTCTGGGAGAACAAGAAGCCGCAAGAGGTCCTGGAATTTACGGCAGAGACCGATCTACCGCTGCGACTCGCTGTCCTGATCGACACCAGCAATAGTATTAGAGACCGCTTCCACTTTCAACAGGAAGCTGCCACGAATTTCATCAACAGCGTGATGCGCGAGCAGGACAAAGCGGTCGTTGTCAGCTTCGATACTTCAGCGGAACTGGTGGCCGACATGACCAGCAATACGAACACACTGGAAAATGCGGTGCGGAATCTACGCCCTGGTGGAGGCACTGCGCTCTACGACGCTATCTACTTCGCCTGTAAAGAAAAGCTGATGCTAGACCGACCGCTTTATAAATTTCGGCGTGCCATGGTCATCTTGAGCGACGGCGACGACAACGACAGCCGCTACAGCCGGGAACAGGCGCTCGAAATGGCGCAACGCGCGGATACCGTGATCTACACGATTTCGACCAACATCAGTCACATCGAGACTGAGGGAGACAAGGTGATGCGCTACCTGGCCGAGCAAACCGGAGGAGCGGCATTTTTTCCGTTCGAGGCGAAGGATCTAAATCAGTCGTTCGAAAACGTCGCCAACGAGCTGCGGCACCAATATAATCTCTTCTACCGCCCCCAACCTCTGATGAATGACGGGAAGTTTCATACAGTCGCCATAAAGGTCAGAGGGCGCAAAGATCTGGTCGTGCGTGCGCGCAAGGGCTACTATGCGGAGCGCGCCAGCGCGTAGAGATCTCCAAAATCTCGTCACAAACAAAAACGACCGCCTTTGTTTCGGGCTATACTGAAGGAGCCTTCCCCAGTCTGCGGAAAGGAAATCCCATGGACGAAAAAGAACGCACGCGAACCCTG
Organism: Terriglobia bacterium; assembly: GCA_963799755.1. Taxonomy (GTDB): domain Bacteria; phylum Acidobacteriota; class Terriglobia; order Bryobacterales; family Bryobacteraceae; genus Bog-105. The sequence goes on from CAWCYQ010000032.1 coordinate 113,204, forward strand.
AGCCTGACGCTGGGGCAGATCGAAAAGCAGTTTGGAAAAGGATCGATCCTTCGGCTGGGCGCGAAGGAAGCGATTGTTCCGGTTTCTGTGATCTCGAGCGGGTCGATCTCGGTCGATTACGCGCTGGGAGTGGGTGGATTTCCGCGCGGGCGCATTTGCGAAATCTTCGGCCCGGAATCGTCTGGCAAAACGACTATCGCGCTGCAGGTAGTGGCTGAGGCGCAAAAGCAGGGCGGCATGGCGGCTTTCATCGACGTGGAGCACGCGCTTGATCCGGTATATGCCAAGAAGCTGGGAGTCGATGTAGACAACCTGCTGGTTTCGCAGCCGGACTATGCCGAACAAGCGCTCGAAATTACGGCTGCACTGATCACGTCGGGTTCGATCGATGTGCTCGTGGTCGATTCCGTCGCGGCGTTAGTTCCCAAGGCGGAGTTGGACGGTGAGATGGGCGATTCCCACATGGGCGTGCAGGCGCGTCTGATGTCGCAAGCGATGCGCAAGCTCACCGGCACGGTTTCGAAATCCAATACCTGCCTGATTTTCATCAATCAGATCCGCGAGAAGATCGGGGTGATGTTCGGCAATCCGGAAACCACTACCGGCGGGCGCGCGCTCAAATTCTATTCTTCTATTCGGGCGGATATCCGGCGCATCGCGGCCATCAAAGACGGCGACACCGTGACCGGCAACCGCACCAAGGTCAAGATTGTGAAGAACAAAGTGGCCGCGCCGTTCCGGGAAGCGGAGTTCGACATCATCTATGGAGAGGGTGTTTCGCGCGAGGGCGATCTGCTCGATCTGGGCGTGGCGAACAACGTGGTCGAGAAAAGCGGCTCCTGGTACAGCTACAAAGGCGAGCGGATCGGACAAGGGCGCGAAAATGCGCGGCAGTTTCTGAAAGACAATGCCGACGTGATGGCAAAGATCGATGCCGAAGTACGGAAGCTTTTGGGCTTGACGAAGAACACCGAGACCGGCGGAGATAGCGGCGCTCCAGTACCGACTCCGATCGACTCGGGTAAAGCAGCGGCGGCGCGGGGAAGATAGCTTTTCAGTTTTGATTTGATCCGCTTACTCCGGGCACCCCATACAAAGCTATTGAGGGGCTGTCAGGGATTTGAAAGGGCCGGACCAGGGTATGGCCGGCTCCTTCATAAGCCCCAATGTGCCAAGGGTTAAGCGTGCTGGAGGGGAACTGTGTGAGTTCTCGCGGCGATGCTCGCACTTACGATCGAAAGTACAAACACGATTATGCCGATGCAAAGGGTGTTAACGAACCGCCCTTGGCTGGCAGTGTAGCCATAGGTCCAAGGTGAAAAGAACGTCCAGATTCCGAGCACCATATTGCAATAGCTCAGGGCAGTGAAATGGGCTGGCCGCGCCACTCGAATGCACCCGAGGATGAACATGATGGCCCCGACGATCCAGGCATTCCAGGCGCTGTGTTGAGTGTAAGCGCCGTAGATCCACGGCGACACAAAGAACCAGATGCCTGCAAGCAGCACGATTGTACTCGCCGTCCTTGTACCGGTTTGCGATGCAGGGACAGCCACTTTCATGTTGCTGGTTGTTGGGTCATTAGGTGTCATAACTTCAACTCCTAATTACTAGACGTTCTAACTTCATTTAGGTGAGGATTAAGCCTTGGTTAGATAGCCGGAAAAGCTATACGGCTCTACTGCAAACGGTAATCGCAGGTACCGATACGGTCAGCCGAGGGGTCAGAGACGAGAAATCGCACAGTCGTTGCTTTGGGCGAGAGTACCTTGTCAAATGATGCGCTGACGACGTGAGTGGTCCAGGCATCTTTCCAATTCACGCGCCAATTCCAGACGTTCAGAGGTTTGCCGTTCTTTGAAAAACTCGAAATGCGGATAATTTGTTCGTGCGTGTCGCTGGCGGCGAATGTCGGCTTGGGCGTAACGACGAGTTTCCCGGTGAGGCGATCTTTTTGAGAATCGAAGCTTGCCGGACAGGCTAAATCCACGCCGGAATAGGTGAGCGGGCTGGACATGGCGGCTTGCAGACGACCTTCCGTCAACTGCTGATCGGCCGCCGCTTCATCAGCAACCGCGTAGTAGCCGGGTCGGGTGCGCGCGGCGGAGCCGTCCGCTGTGGTATGGATCTCGATTTTGCGGTATTGGCCGTTGAAATCCGTGTTGGAAGGTGAGTAAGAAATCGCGTAAGAGCTGGAGCCATCGAGTACCGCCTGACCGAGTGCTTTCACAACATCGTTGCGGCCGTAGTAAGACAGACCACCCATCATGGCGGTCATGTTACTGAGCAGACGATCGGCTTCCGCAGCTTCGCTACCAGCGGATTTGGCGAGCCGATCGGAGGAGCTGTCTTTTGCCTCAAGCTCGCTTCCTCGATTGACTTCGTTGGGAGCGGCGATCCCTCCCATAGGAATTTTGGGAACGACGCCGGCCGGATCGATGGTGTAGAGACGCATGCGGGAGCGAATGAGGAGATTTGTGATTCTGCGCATTCCTGCGTCCAACTGATCGTTCCTGTTCGTTGAGGCCATCATTCCGGCGAAACCACTGGTCACCCATAGCACGTTCACGCTGTACGGCGCTCCGACCGATGCACGGGCGATCTGGATCAAGTCGCCGAGAGCGGCCTGGGCGTATTCCGGAGCCCAATTGATATCCATGTTGCCTTTAGAATTTGCGTTGAGAGCAGTAAGGTGCAGCAACTTGTCTTTCAGGAGCTTGCGGTCCCGAGTGTAATCCTGTGCGACGACGAGACCGCGCAGTTCAACGGACATGAGAGACATGGGTTGGTTATCGGAGGAGTTTTGATCGATGAAATGAAGGATGCTGTCCCGGGCGTAGGCCAAGTCGGCGAAGGAGGTGTTCAGCTGATCGAGAAGAATGATGGTGCGGGAGCCATTAGCAGAGGGAGCGGTTCCGGATGAGGCGATTCCCGGCGAAGCAGTTCCGGGCGAAGCGCTTCGCGACCCCACGATTGCCGGAGGTTCGGTGGATGCCGCTTCGAATGAGGTGATCTTCTGAGGAGCGCCGTTTTCGAGAACAGTAAAGTCTTCCTTTTTGAGATTGCGAATCGGATGACCGGACTTATCGGTTACGACGACATCGAGCAAAACGAGCCGGGAAGTGGAGCGAATCAGCGGGGCCTGCTGCTGAGCACATAGAATCGCAGCCAGTGAAATCAGGGCGACGATCAGCGCGCATTTTGCGGCGTTGTTCCTTCTCGTTTTGGCCGGCACTGGATCTAATATAGCGTTCGTTTCCGGTCGTATGTTGGTCCGATTCGGATCGGTTCCGGTATAGAACTGGCCGCGCGGCTGCTCACATTCCCGCGCGTCAAAGTGCCGCTGCGCAATGTGAGCAAGACGCGGTGCACGGATTCCCTATTCCGCCCAGGCGGAAGCGCGGGACGTCATCAGACGCGGCCCATCTTGCCCGCGCGGTAGTCTTCGAAGGCTTGGCGCAGTTCGGCTTGAGTGTTCATGACGAAGGGACCATAACTGGCAACCGGTTCATTGATCGGCTCGCCGCTCAGGACCAGAACCAACGATTGCTGCTTCGCTTCGAGCAGCAAGTTTTCGCCGGAAGTACTGAGAAGGGCGACCTGCGCTGCACCTTTCAACGTTGCCGATCCGTTCACAACGATCTCGCCCCGCAGGAGGACAATCGCGGAATTGTGCCCAATCGGCAGCCTCAATTCACCGCTTCCGTCGGCCTCCAGGCGCACATCGAAGACGTTAACCGGAGTGAACGTTTTGGCTGGCCCTTTAATACCGTTGAGCTCGCCTGCAATCACACGCCCGTAAGCTCCGGGCCCCAGTTCGACACGCGGGACCTCGGCATTCTGAATGCCTTGGTAGCGGGGTTTGGACATCTTCTGCGCGGCCGGAAGGTTGACCCAGAGCTGCACCATCTCGAAGTCGCCGCCTTTGGCCGTGAAATCTTGGCCGTGCATCTCCTCATGAACAACACCGGATGCAGCCGTCATCCACTGCACGTCGCCGGGATGAATGGTGCCTGAGTTTCCGCCGGAATCGCGATGATCGACGCTTCCCTGATAGGCGATCGTCACCGTCTCGAACCCGCGATGCGGATGCTCTTCGACGCCGCGCGGCCGGTTGGATGGTTCAAACCGGGCGGGGCCGGCATAATCCAGCATCAAAAACGGACTCAATTCTGTAACGCCCGGGGAGGGAAAAACTGTCCGCACGGGAAACCCGTCGCCTACCCAATGGGACGATGCCGCCCCATGAACACTCAATACTTGTTTTCTTTCTGACATGTTTCAGCTCCTTGCTTGTTTGTTCTCAACAGATTTCTCTTTTTCGGCGGCGATGGCCTCAGCTTCACGGCCAACCTTTCGCAAAAGGTTCGCGAGAGCAATCCGCTCCGGCTTATCCGCGGGCGAGAACACGCGCTCCATATCGCGCTCGTGCTCGGCGAACAACCGGCGGATCAGCTTCGATCCTTTTTCCGTCAGGTGTACGACGCGTGAACGGCGGTCTGTCGCCAGGGCCATCCGCTCCACGAAGCCGCTCCGCTCAAGCCGGTCAACGGCGGCGGTCATTGAGCCGCTGCTGAGCAGGACCTTTTTACCTAAGACATTGACCGGCAGAGGTCCTCTATGAAGAAGGGCTTCGAGAACCCCGAAATCGCTCAAGCCCAGGTTTGTGGCCGTTACGCTGTTCCGTGCGAGCCTTTCCACAGACTTACCCGCCTTCCACAGCAGCAGCCAGAGGTGGACGCCGCTGATATCCTGCCGGCCTTGCTTTCGGTTTGCCATATTCTCTCGATATAGAGATGCTTTGTATCGAGATAAGATTCAAATGAACGAAATGCTGTCCACCGGAATGGCAGGTGTTGGGCTTCTCTGGCCAGGGTCCTGATATGGTCTAGGTGTGTTTCTACATAGGGTCGGCTTGCCCAAGCTGTGGCAGGATGTGAGGTTCGGTCTGCGGGTTCTGGCAAAGAGCCCCGGTGGAACTGCTGTGGCTTTACTGACTCTGGCGCTGGCCTTAGGTGTAAACACGGCGATTTTCAGCGTTCTCAATGCCGTGTTGTTCAAAACACTGCCAGTATTACGCCCGAACGAGTTGCTGCTGCTTACGGACCCGAACGCCTCGATGGTCCTGGGCGGCTTGCTGCAGGGCGAGCGAAGCCTTCTGACGTATGAAGAGTATGTCAAGCTGCGGGAACGCGCGACAACCCTCTCCGACCTCTGCGCGGTGCAGTTGATGCTGCAGCAGTGGCCGCTTCGAATCGCGAATGCAGAACCGGAGCAAGCGCGTGGACGCGTGGTAAGCGAAAACTATTTTTCGATGTTTGGCGTGCGTCCTGCGATCGGTCGCTTCTTCGAGCAACGAGACGCTAGCGGGGTGGGCAAGGATCCCTATGCGGTGATCAGCTACGACTACTGGCAGCGCCGATTTCGCGGAAATCCGGCTGTCATCGGCACGACCTTGCGGTTGCGAAACGCTTCGCTGACGATCATCGGCGTGGCGGCCAAAGGCTTCGAAGGCGAAACGGTCGGGCAACGGCCGGACATCTGGCTTCCGATGCTGATGCAGCCGCTGGTTATGCCGGGTATGGACGCTTTACACGACATGATGCTGCCTAATTCAAATGACAAGTTTATGTGGCTGCACGTCTTCGGACGGGAAAGGCCGGGAGTGACTATTAAGCAAGTGCAAGCGGAGGTGAATGTACTCTTCCGAGTGATCCTTGAGGAAAGTTATCCCGCGACTATGGAAGGCCGAACGCGCAAGGAGGCGCTCAATCAATACATCAAGGTAAAGCCGGGAGGAGACAGGGGCATTTCATGGGCGCAAGGAATTTGGTGAAGAATGGGCTCTGCTGCTGGCGCTTGCGGGCCTCATTCTGCTGGTTGCGTGCGCGAACGTAGCGAATCTGCTGCTTGGCGCGCGCCACATCGCGCTCGCGAGAAGTGGCGATTCGTCTCGCGATCGGCGCAGCGCGGATGCGTCTCGTTCGGCAGTTCCTCACAGAGAACCTCTTATTGGCGCTGATCGGTGGTTTGCTCGGCGCGTGCCTGGCGGAGGCTTTGCTGCACGTGCTGATTAGGATTCTTTCCGATGCGAATGGGGAATTCTCTGTCACCGCTGGCCTCGATCTGCGTGTATTGGCCTTCACCGGATGCGCGACGCTGTTGACGGGCCTGCTATTCGGGAGTATCCCGGCTTTGCGAGCCATCCGCAGCGATCCGAATCAGGCTCTGAAGGAGAGCAGCCGTGGCGCGACTGGCTCACGCAGGCAGGCGATGGTAGCGAAGACGATGGTTGTGACGCAAGTCGCCCTCTCCTTGTTGCTGATCGCGGGCGCGGGACTGTTTTTGAGAACACTGTGGAATCTGCAGGAAGTGAGGCTCGGATACCCGAAGGAAAATCTCCTGTTGGTGGAGCTCGATCCGACGGGTTATGAAGGCGCAAACCTCGAGACGTTATCGCGCGATCTGACCGGAAAGGTCGAGCGGCTCCCGGGAGTGCGGAGCGTTAGCTACTCGGATCACGGGTTGTTCAGTGGGTTCGATGGCGCTTTCGCGGTTGACGTTGAGGGATTCAAATCAAACAAGGAAGCGGACATTGGTTCGACGGGCGACTTCGTCGGACCAGAGTACTTTTCGACCGTTGGAATCCCGATGCTGTCGGGACGCCCGATCGTCGCGCGAGACCTCGGCCATGCCCCGCGCGTTTGTGTAATTAACGAAGCGTTCGCCGAACATTTCTTCACGGGCCGTAATCCTATAGGAGAGCACGTGACCACCACTCTTTCCGATGAGACTGGACACAGCGTGCGACGGCGCCTGGAAGTGATCGGAGTAGCGGGGAATGCGCGAGTGCAGTCGCTGCGCGGAAATATCGATCCTAAGTTTTATATTCCCGGCAGCGGCGAGTGGCTGGAGGTTCGGACGGCGACCGAGCCAAGCCGATTTGCGGGCGCCGTTCGTAAAGCGATCTTCGGAGTAGATAACCAGCTCAGCATTCGTGGCATCCACACTCTCGAGGAGACACTCTCTGCACAGACCGCCCAGTCGAGATTGATCGCGCAGCTTGCGGTCGGGTTTGCTATTGTTGCGCTGATGTTAGCGGCTACGGGAGTCTACGGCCTACTTTCTTATGAACTTGGCCGCCGCACCAACGAGATTGGTATTCGCATGGCGCTGGGAGCGCAAAAGCGACAAGTGCTGACGATGATTCTCAAAGAGACCCAGCTCATGATGATCGCGGGTGTGATGCTTGGGATCGCTGCGACCGGCATAATCACGCGAATACTAGCCAGCCAACTGTACGGATTGAACGTCGGAGGGCCGCGCTGGTCTCTGGCCCGTTACGAGCATGTGGACAGCGCGGTCCAGTTATACGGAGTCGCCGCGATGGATCCGATAACGATTGGCTTGGCCGCCGTCTGCCTGCTTGGTATTGCGCTACTCGCGGCTTATCTTCCAGCGAAACGAGCGGCGGCCTTAGAGCCCCTAGAAGCGCTGCGGAACGAGTGAAGTCCGCGAAGCTACTCGTCGCGCAGCGCGATAATCGGATCGACTCGTATGGCCCGGCGCGCCGGCGGCAATATTGCAAGGAATGAGACGGTGAAGAGCAGTCCACAGACTGCAAATAGAGTTACAGGGTCGTGCGCCGAAATGGCAAACAAAAACGAACTCAGGACCTGGCTGCAGGCTAAACCAAGTGCCAGACCGATGAGCATGCCCCAGGCAGTCAGTTTCAGACCTTGTAAGAAAAATAGGCGGCGGATCTTGGCTCCCGTAGCGCCTACGGCCATGCGCAGCCCAATCTCCGCCGTTCTCTCGCTCACGCTGCTCGACATCGCGCCATAGATGCCTAGGGCTGACAATAGCAGTGCGAAGCCTGCGAAAACTTCCATCAAAATCGTATGAAGGCGACGAAGACCGGTCGCATCCGCAAGCACGCTCGACAGAGTTCTTACTCCGTAGATGGGCTGGTTATTGTCCATCTGAGAAGCAATTTTTCGAATGGCGGAAATTGTCGAATCCGGATTACCCAGAATGCGCGCGACCAGGTTCATGTGCACTTGATTTTGATAACCATGTCCAGAAGCGATCTGAGGCTGTTGCACGTACGGCACGAAGATCTCCGGTTCAGGGCTCTTTTCGAGATCATCCTGCCGCACGTCGGCTACGACGCCAACTATTTCACGCGGTCTGACGCCGGCGCCTCCATCTGTGAGTATCTGCTTGCCTACCGGGCTTTCATTTGGCCAATAGCGCCGTGCGAAAGCTCGATTGACGATCGCCACCCATGGAGCATGCGCGCTGTCGGTCCGCTCAAAGGACCGTCCCTCCAATAAGGGTATTCGAAGCGTCTTGAAGTAATCTTCACTGATCGCATTGAAGTCGGCGACGCGATTCTCAGCAGTGCTCTCCCCGGATTGACCGATGATCCGAAAGGTGCGTTCACGGCGCCCGGTGTTATACGTTTGCGGCAACCAACTGACGAGTGCAACAGATTGAATATCCGGCAACGAGTGAACGTGGTCGAGAAGGCGACTGTAAAACTTCTCCACTTCGTCATGAATCCGCACCCCATCCGAATGCCAGACAAAGTAACGAGGGCCGGAGAGAAAAATTTGCATCGTGACGACTTGCTGCTTTGTGAAACCAGGATCAACGTCGAGCACCTTCAAGAAACTGCGAATCATGAGCCCGGCAGCGAACAACAGCGCAACGGAAAGCGCAATTTGCACAACCGCAAACAGATTTCTGAACCAGGTGTGGTCCCGGCCCGCCGCGGATCGGCCGGCCCGCTTCAGAGCCATGTTCAGATTGCCGCTGGTTCCCACGAACGCGGGAACAACCGAGAGGAGGATGCCGCTTAGGACCGAGATCCCCAGACAAAACAGAAAAATGGTCCTGTTCACTTGAATCGAAGTCAGCAACGGGAAATAGCTCGGGGCGAGAGCGACGAACAGGTGGATTCCCCAGCCCGTTAGCAGAAACCCAAGGCTGCCGCCGATGAGCCCGACGAGAAGACCTTCATTCAGCAACTGCAGGATTAGACGTGGACGCGTCGCCCCCAAAGAAGCACGGACGGAGATTTCGCGAGCCCGCGCCGCCAAACGGCCAAGAAACAGATTGGCGATATTAGCGCATGAGATGAAAAGAACGAAGATGACTGTTCCCCAAAGCGGATAGAGAACGCCTTTCCATGTGCCGAATTGCGCTTCCTGAATTGTTTGGACTTTTGCGGTCCAGTTTTTGTTCGAGTCAGGATGGGCAAGCGCAATTTGCTGCGACAAAACATTCATTTCTGCCTGGGCTGATGCCAGCGTTTCGTGCGGCTTCAGCTTACCGACTGCAATCAACCATGATCGGAAGGAACGATCCTGAGAGCGGGCGTCAGGCAGTGCAATGGGCATCCATATGTCGGTCTCCCTATCGAACAGATGGAAATCCTTCGGCAGGACCCCGGTAACGACGCGCACTTCGCCATTGACCACGATCTTCCGGCTAACGATTGATGGATCGCCTGCGTACTGCCGCTGCCAGAAGCCATAGCTGAGAATCACTGGTTGCGTTGAGTTGATCTCCTCCTCAGACTTAGGGAAGAATCGGCCCACAGCCGGCTGAATGCCAAGCGTCTTAAAGAGACCGGGTGTCGCGTACTGCAGATTTGCCCTTTCCGGGAAACCTGAACCGGTGACTGTTACCGGAGACCCGGGAGCAACTAATTCAAGTTGCTCGAGCGAGCGGCTGTTTCGACGCCAATCGCGAAAGGTGGCAGGCGCAACGGGCGATCTCGCGATGCCCTTCGTAAGGTTTGATTCCCAAACGATCACCAACCGGTTTGGATCTTTGAAAATGGGGGAAGCAAGCAGCACGGTGTAGACAACACTGAAAATCGTGGTGCTTGCGGCAATCGCGACAGCCAGCGACAAGACCGCGAGCACTGCCATGCCCGGGGCCGCAGTAAGAACCCGATACGCAAAGCGAAGATCCTGCCACATGCTGTTCATAGGCGAAAGGCCTCCAGCACACGTGGCTTAGCACGTTTATTTCCCATTCATAGTGCGCGGAAACGGCGCATTTAGAAGCGCTCATGGATTGCGGGCGGCTATGTTTTCTGCTGGAAACGTCCGCTTCTGGGACTTGCTGTGCGCTAACGGATGCTTTAAACGTGAACGCGCCAGGTCTCCAGGAAATCGGAGCATGCGGCCGGCAATTTGCGATGTAAAACGATGCGCATCAGCTCCACTGCGGTCCAAATGAAGAATGCCGCGGTGATCCAGTGGCGCACTTCGGTGCCGAAAAAGATCGGCAACACAAACTGAACGGCGAAGAGGACAAACATAGCCAGAGCTTCCCACCAGGCGAACTCCATGTTGAGCAGGAACATTACGCCCGCCATGCTCTGGCCGATGGTGAGGAGAAGCTCGGATCTCTGTTCCGGGTCCAGTGCGAAACCGGTGATGGCGCCCTGGCTCATCGAAAATACGACCGGCAGCATGGCGACGAGCAGCGTCCACTGGTTGATATTGCTCGATGCAATGTTCATGATGGCGACGGGCGCCTTCTCGCTCTGGCGAGCGAAGTAGAAGGTTGAGGCAAGTTCCGGGAACTCGGAAACAACCGGAGCGAACCACTGGATGACGATAAATGCCGGGATCCCAATGGCACTTGCCACCGCCATAATGCTGCCAAGAAAGGGCGCAGCGGTGAAATAGATCAAAGCTCCGCCCGCAGTGAAACAGGCAAAAATAGCCAAAGACCGTTTCTTTGACGGCGCATTCACTATGGCGCGCGGTACCGTCCCGAGATCCTCGGCATCCTCCTTCTCCTGGGGCGGCAGTTTTGTCAGAATGACCAGATAGACGCCGTAAATAACGACGAGTACGCAGGCATCGTAGCAATGCAGGTTGCCTTTCCACCAGATGACAAGGGCGTAGAGCAAAGGCGGCACGAGAGCGATGACCTCAATGCTGTGGTGCGGGTCAAGCGTTATCTTGCGCAGCGGCTGATGAGTTCGGCGGCGATAGACGATGGCGGCGGTTAGATAGATGAGCGGCCAGGCGAGTCCGGTGAGGAGACGCAAAGCGCCGGTGAGATTCGCCATCAGATACGTGGTCTGGCGATGCCAGGCGAGAACGGCCTCGACTGCAAATTCGGGCAAAGTTTGCATCCAGGCGAGAATAGCCAAGGCAAACCCCTGAGCGACGAAAAACTGCGCAGCTTCCGCGCCCCAGGTAATCAACACCGAAGCCAGGAGAATGCAAGGAGTGGTCCAGCTAGCTGCCCAGGGGCTTACATGGCCCAGCGGCGCAGCTACGAAAAGAAGCGCGAATCCGGCAAACGCCCGGCGCGGCTGATTCTTACTGCTAGACAAAACTGACTTGCGCCTCCGCGCCACTGGAGGCAGCCCGGATGATCGAGTGCTTTTCAAAGGCGGGGGATTTGAGAGGAAAATCGGTTCGATAGTGTCCGCCCCGGCTCTCTTCACGGGCCAGCGCGGCGAGTGAAATGAGAAGGGCTACCTGATGCATGTTGCGCAATTCGAATTTGGCGCGATCCGGCGACTCACAATGTTCGGAATAGCGCGAAAGAAGGCGCCTGCTGGCGGCGTCCAGTTCCGGCCCGTTCCGAAGAACTCCGCAGGCGTTCCAGGCAATGGCGCGAAGGTCTTGTTCCGCGATCACCGGAAACAACATAGATTGAGAGCATTGTCCTCCCGATTCCGGCAGCGCGGAGCAGGCGCCCATCGCCTGACCGGCGCGTGCGCCAAAGACGACGCCCTCCAGAAGGGAATTACTCGCCAGCCGATTTGCGCCGTGGACACCGGTGCAGGCCACTTCGCCGGCGGCAAAAAGGCGAGGAATCGTAGTGAGGCCGAACAGATCTGTTTGCACGCCGCCCATCGCGTAGTGAGCAGCAGGCCGAACAGGCGCCCAGGCAGTTTCGAGATCGATGCCATAGCGCAAACATGTCTGGTAGATGCGCGGAAATCGCTCGCGCACGAAACCGGCGGGCAAGTGGGTAAGGTCAAGGAAAGCGCTGGTTCCGCCGGTGGCGCGCAGTTCCATGAGAATAGATCGCGAAACGACATCCCGCGGAGCAAGTTCTTTTAGGGGATGATAGCGGTCCATGAAGCGCTCTCCACCGGGGTTTCGAAGGTACGCGCCCTCGCCCCGCAGAGCCTCGCTCAGAAGGAATCGCGGCACACCGGGTACATACAGAGCAGTGGGATGAAACTGCACGAATTCGAGATCGGAGATGACCGCTCCGGCGCGGTAGGCGCAAGCTACGCCATCGCCCGTCGCCACATCCGGATTGGTTGTGTTCTCAAAGACGCGGCCCAGGCCGCCGGTTCCGAGCAGAACCGCACGCGAACGAATGGCGGCGGTGGACTGAGTCTTCTCATCGAAGGCGAATACGCCCGCTGCTTCGCCGTTGCGCAGGATGAGATCGGTAACAGCGGAAAAGGTTTGAAACGAGATGCTTTCTAAGGACCTGGCCTTGTGGCGAAGTGTGCTGAGAATTTCCCGGCCAGTGGAATCGCCATGAGCATGCAAAACGCGATTCCGGCTATGCGCGCCTTCTCGCGCAAACAGAAGCTTTGCACCTTCTCGATCGAAGGCAGTGCCCCACTCGATCAGCCGCTCAATAGCGGCGGGAGCTTCTTCGACCAGTGTACGAACCGCTTGCACGTTGCAGAGCCCGTCACCAGCCACGATCGTATCGAGCTCGTGCAACTCTACTTCGTCGTCATCGTTCAAGGCAGCGGCAATACCGCCCTGCGCATATTCGGATGACGACTCACGCAAACTGTCTTTGGCGATCACCAGGACGCGGCCGGCGGATGCAAGATCGATAGCCGCGCTCAGGCCCGCAACACCGGCACCCACAACGATGAAGTCCGTTCGGATATGTGTGAGGGAGGCGGCGATAAGTTCATCGTACAGCACGGTGCCGACGAATCGTCCGGCTCGCTCAGGCGCGTGGTAAAACGGGAGCGCATGCCGATGTTCGAGGTGCAGACCCCTCACTCTACGTACCAGAGTGTGGTGGAACGAGGAATTTTGCAGCGAGCCGGCGAGTTTCTGCCGGCTAAAGCGGGCAAGATTTTCGTCGTGACCACGCAAGATGTTTGGGACCTGCACGGCGCAGAACTCGATGCCCAAATTTCTGGCCGGGCGGAAGTGATCTTTTTCCCTGGGGGCGAAACCAACAAAAGACTTTCGAGTCTGGAGGCGCTCGCTGATCAGATGTTGCAGCGGGGTGCTGACCGCAGCAGCGTGGTGGTCGGCCTGGGTGGTGGAATCGTAACGGATATCAGCGGATTTCTGGCGGCCATTTTTATGCGCGGAATTCCCGTGCTGCAGATTCCGACAACGCTGCTGGCCCAAGTGGATGCGGCGGTCGGCGGGAAAACAGGCGTCAACCTGACAGGCGGAAAGAATCTGCTGGGCAGCTTTCATCAGCCGCTGGCGGTGCTGATCGATCCGCAGGTTTTGAAGACATTGCCAGAACGCGAGTATCGCGCCGGACTCTTCGAGGTGATTAAGTGCGCCATCATCCGCGATCCTGAATTGTTCCGGCTGCTGGCAGAACGCTCGGAAGCGGTGCGCGCCCATGATCCGGAGGTGGTCGATGAACTCATCAGCACCGCGGTTCGGATCAAAGCGGAAGTGGTTTCGGCCGATGAGCGCGAGGGCGATTTGCGGCGCATCCTCAATTTCGGCCATACAATCGGGCATGCCATGGAAGCGGAAACGAAGTACAAGCGATTTCTGCATGGCCAGGCTGTGGCGTGGGGAATGTTAGCCGCTATTCGTTTGGCGGAGCTGACGGGCGAACTGAAAGCTGATGATGCCACTGCCATGCGAGAGTTGATTCGGCTCTACGGCCCGCTTCCGCCGGCCGCGGGATTGAGCGCGGAAAAACTGGTCGGCCGCTTAGCGAGCGATAAGAAGACGCTGCAAGGGAGCGTCCACTTTGTGATTCCTACAGCTGTCGGACGAGTGAAGATCGTCAAAGATATCGACATCGGCAAAATCGAGCAGGCGATCAGCGAGTCGCTCAACTGAGATGGGAAAGGCGGTAACGGGCGCCACGTCCCGAGGCACACGCGACGAGCGGCAAGCCTCGGAGTGGGTGCGCCAGATGTTCGCCGAGATCGCGCCAAAATACGACCTGCTCAACCATCTACTCTCCTTCAACGTCGACCGTGGCTGGCGGAAGGCTTTATTAAAGCGGCTCGAGCCGGTTCTCGCGCGCTCCGAAGCCCAAATCCTGGACCTGTGCTGCGGCACGGGCGATGTTCTATTGGACCTCGAAAGTGCCGGTCGAGCACGCGTGCTGGGCGCGGACTTCTGCCATCCGATGCTGGTCTCGGCAAAGGAAAAATCGGCCCGCAAAGGTTACGCGGCGCAATTGTTCGAGGCAGACGCCCTTAGTCTTCCGCTCATCGGAAACAGCCTCGACGCCATTTCCATCGCATTTGGCTTCCGCAACCTCACTGATTATGCAGCGGGTCTCGAAGAATTCCGGCGCGTATTGAAACCTGGCGGCGTGCTGGCGATTCTCGAGTTTTCACATCCACAAGCTTTGTTTGTTAGAACAGCATACACTTTCTATTCGCGGACGATTCTGCCGTTGGTCGGAGGCATGATTTCGGGCTCACGCGAAGCTTACTCGTATCTACCAAGCTCCATCGAGAAATTTCCTGGCGGCGATGAGCTGCGGCAAATGATAGAGCACGCGGGTTTCGAACAAGCACGCTGCGAACTTCTATCGGGTGGAATTGCGGCACTGCACACCGGTGAAAAAGTGCGGTGATCGGTTGGCGGGTCAGCGGCCCACAGCAGCCGCGCCATTGTCGCCCAATGCGCGGTTGATTTCATCACGAAGGTTCAGATTGCGGACGAGGCGAAGCAAGTAATTGGGATGCAATCCTAACAAGCGCGCAGCTATTTTGTAGTCACCCTTGCCCTGCACATACGCGTCGATGATGGCGTCGTGCTTTGCCTGTCCCACCGACTGATGGTATTTGGCTTTGGTGTCTCTGGGAGCTGAATCGAGCAGCGATTCGGGTAGATCTTCTGGCAGCACCCAGTCGGAAACTCCCAGGACAACCGCGCGCTCCATCGCGTTCTCCAGTTCGCGCACATTCCCGGGCCAGGAATACTGCTCGATCATTTCTTTGGCTTCCTGCGACAAGCCCTGGACGTGGCGCTTGCAGCGTTCTGCCGAACGTTCGAGGAAATATTGCGCAAGCAGCGGAATATCCTCCTGCCGGTCCCGCAACGCAGGTGAATCCAGATTCACCACATTCAAGCGGTGAAACAGGTCTTCGCGGAATTTCCCCTGGCGTACTTCTTCATCCAGATCGCGGTTTGTCGCGGCCACCACTCGGATATCGAGAGGATGGGATTGCGTACCGCCGACGCGCTCGAATTCACGCTGTTGCAGTACGCGCAGCAGCTTGGCTTGCAACGAAGGGGCGAGCTCGGCAACTTCGTCCAGAAAGATGGTTCCACCCTGGGCGAGCTCGAAGCGGCCGCGCTTGAGCGAAATGGCGCCGGTAAACGCTCCCTTTTCGTGACCGAACAATTCGCTCTCAAAGAGACTTTCGCTGAGCGCCGCGCAATTGACGGCCACGAACGGCCTCTCCGATCGCGGACTTTGCTGGTGGAGAGCGCGAGCGATCAGCTCCTTTCCGGTTCCGCTCTCACCGGTGATGAGGACGGTGGTATCGCGCGGCGCGACCCGCGCAACCAATTCGAGAAGCTTACGGATGGCCGCGCTGCGGCCGACGATCCCGGTATTTACTCCGATCTGCTCCTGCAGCAAAGCGTTCTCAGCCTTCAGCGTCTCCACTTCCTGATTCGCTTCAAAGCCGACGGAGGCGAGCGATGCGACCGCGGTCAAAGTGTCCAGATGCGTAGTCAATTCGTGAGTGCCGCGATTTTGAGTCTTGACGATCAGGACGCCGCCCAGTATTCCGTCCAGATACAAAGGAACCCCTACGATGCCGGTCGCGCTGTTTTCGAAGGCGCCTTCTTGGCACACGCGCGGGAAAGCGGAGTGGAAATCAGTCTTGAAGCGTCCGGCCCGTGCGGCGTAGAGAGCTTCGAACTCAGCGGCGTTGCGTCCCAGAAGAAGCAGACCCTCTTCGAAGGGCAAAAGATCAGCGACGAGGCGAAGAATTTGATCCTGCAGAAGGGTGGTTTGGGCCTGGCCGACGCTCGAGGCCAGGGCCCGGAACAGAAACACGAGCGAGCAAGCAGCCAGCAGGACGGGTTTGGTATCGGCTGCGCCAGAAACAAGAGCGTCTTCGGCCGTCGCGGCTTCCCCCGAGCGGAACATCAAGACAGTGCGCCCAATGCCGATCTGGTCGCGGTCTTCCAGCCAGCGCTCGGAGGAGCGAATCCCGTTGACATATGTGCCGAGCGAACTGCGAAGGTCGCTGGCCACAAAGCGGCTGCCGTGTTTCTGGATGTGACAGTGCCGCCAGCCGATGTCCGGCTCGGAAAGGACGAGCTGCGCGTTGGGTGCCCGTCCGATGAGCACCTCTCCGTTCTTAAGAGGAAAGCGTGTCCCGGCAAGCGGACCGTTAATGACGATCAGTTCCGCGCCCATAGTATCCGACCTAGTTTATCCGACTAACGGTGCTAGTGTAACGAAATCAGTTCATGTTCTTCGGCCAGGAAGCCGGCTTCATCGCTCGAGTTATCGACGTCGAGGAAACGCGTATCGAGAAGCCTGTCGGTCTCGATGCGGCTCATGGCTGAAAGAAGGGTCTCTTTGAGGAAGGGGTGATCCTTTTCGATTTCGTTGAACATATCGCGCAAATTCCGCCGCACCGTGCCGGTCTTTTGAGAGCAGCCGCACGGAATCACGGGAGCGCCCAATGCGGCGGCGAAGGAGCGGGTCAAATCCTCGGTGACAAAAACCAGCGGCCGGACCAGCCGGAACTCGCGTTTGCTCGACCAGGTGATGGGAGGCAGCGCGCTGATGCGGCCGTTGAACATGGCATTGCGGAGAAAAGACTCACAGAAGTCATCGGCGGTGTGCCCGAAGGCGATCACGTTAGCACCGAGACTGCGGGCAACCTGGTAGACAGCGCGACGCCGGAAACGGCTGCACACGTCGCAGCCATGGCCGGGCTGCTCGGCGAGGAGTCTGATGGAGGGGGCGTCTTCAATGTAAGTCCAATCGACGCCATGTTTCCGTAAATATTCAGCCATGGGCTGGATGGGCTCAAGGAACTTGCCCTGTTCGATGGTGAAGGCACAGACCGTGAATTCGATTGGTGCGCGTTTTTGCAGGAGCAACAATATCTCGAGAAGCGTCAGGGAATCTTTGCCACCCGAAAGGCCGACCGCTACGCGGTCGCCATTCCGAATCATCCGGAAGCGGCCGATCGCCTCACCTACCTTGCGCAGCAGTATTTTTTCGAGATTCACTCTTTCTAAAGATAGCCGACTCACAGTGCTTTAAGCGACGTCGAGATCCGCTTTTTCCCCTCTCCGGCGGCTGCATTTGAACCTTCAATCTGAGAGAATAATGATAGTTGCTTAGGCAATGCCGACCCGGGTCCGCGGAATGATCCCTTGAGGGACAGTGCTTCGACCGGACACAGGCCCTCGGTCGCCCCTGACCTTTTGTGAACACGAAATTCGAACAGTGGGATGGCGATAGTCTTCGACTGCCATTCGGTCTCAGCTTTGTCGATCTCTATCGGCGCGAAGGGATGCTGGAACTGGATGCGCAGTTTCTAAAGCTGCTTGAAGAGGCAGCTCCCGAGCTGCACAACCGCCTTTTGTCCGCCCGTGAGAACCCGCCAGCGGCGCACGTCAAAGAATCGTCCGAGCTGATTGTCGCGCTGGCTCCGTACCTGGAAGATTTCATTGCGTCTGTGTTCGGTATTGAACCGGAGCTGCGGCTTTTGCAGGAGCGCCACGCAAAACTGGCGCCGTTGTACTCTGTCAAGCGCCGCTTCGTACAGCGCAAAGCGGTAGTTGGGCAGACCGCTGATTCGGCAAGCCAGATTGACGGTTTTGCTTTGGCAGCCGAACTGGAAAATCTCTTTCAAGAGCCGCTCACCGAGCTGAGTTTTGCCGATCACGTGGCCCGCTGGCTGCAGGAAGAAGCTTCGCACATCGAACACTTGCAGCTTGCTGCGCGCTACGCTGCCTGGGCGACGCTTTCGCCTCAAGGTAAGCGAAAGCACCAAAGCGGAGTGCTGTTCAAACAGCCGCACAAGCTCGACATGCATCACCTGGTGCCGGTGGAAAAAAGCGGCAGCGACAAGCTGGTGAATTTGGAACTCAGCAGTGAGCACTGGCGTCGCCGTGAAGGATTTCAGCTCACCGATCCCGGTACCGACCTTACCGGAGCGCTCGACCAGGCGCACTATTGCATCAAATGCCACCACCAGGGGAAGGATAGCTGCTCCACGGGCCTAAAGGAGAAGAACGGCGCGTTCAAATCGAGCGTTTTTGGCGTGCCGCTGGCTGGATGCCCGCTCGACGAAAAAATCTCCGAAATGAATGAGGTGAAGGGCCAGGGCAACCCGATTGGAGCGCTCGCTATTGTGACGGTGGACAACCCGATGGCCGCTGGCACGGGGCACCGCATCTGCAACGACTGCATGAAGTCCTGCATTTTTCAAAAGCAGGATCCGGTTGACATCCCGCAAGTAGAAACGCGCAGCTTGAAAGATGTGCTGGAGCTTCCCTGGGGATTTGAAATTTACGGTCTGCTCACGCGCTGGAACCCGCTGAATTTCGCGCGACCGTATCCGAAAACTGCCAGCGGATACAAGGTTCTGGTGGTTGGGCTCGGTCCGGCGGGCTTCACGCTCTCTCACTACCTGATGAATGAAGGGCACGCGGTAGTGGCGGTCGATGGTCTGAAGATCGAGCCCTTACCGGCCGACATTTCGGGCGTGGATGAGTACGGCGAGCGAGTGCCGTTTCGTCCGCTGCGGGACATCAGCGACATTTACGAGCGTTTAGACGAGCGCGTGATGGCAGGGTTCGGCGGCGTGGCCGAATACGGCATCACGGTTCGCTGGAACAAGAATTTTCTAAAGGTGATCCGGCTGTTACTCGAGCGGCGCGCTGAATTTTCCATGTTTGGTGGCGTGCGATTCGGCGGCACACTGACAGTAGACAGCGCATTTGAGCTGGGCTTCGATCACATTGCGCTTTGCGCGGGGGCCGGCCGCCCCACCGTTATTCCCATGAAGAACGGCCTCGTGCGCGGCGTGCGGCAAGCTTCTGATTTCCTGATGGCGCTGCAGTTGACAGGCGCAGCCAAAAGTGAATCGCTAGCCAATCTTCAGATCCGCATGCCGATTGTGGTGATTGGCGGCGGGCTCACTGCCATTGACACGGCGACCGAGTCGCTGGCGTACTACGTGGTGCAGGTCGAGAAATTTCTGAAGCGTTACGAGCTGCTTAAAGAAGAAATCGGCGAGAGCGAGATACAGAAGGCCTGGACTGCGGAAGAAGCGGAAGTGGCGCGCGAGTTTCTGGAGCATGCGCGGGCGATTCGAGCGGAACGGGCAGCCGCAGCCAAAGAGGGCCGGCACCCGGCGCTGACGGAGCTTCTCAACTCGTGGGGAGGTGTTACCATCGCGTACCGGCGCCGATTGATCGACGCGCCGAGCTATACGCTGAATCACGAGGAAGTCGCCAAGGCGATGGAAGAGGGTGTGAAGTTCGCGGAATGCCTCGCGCCAGAAGCGGTGGAAGTCGATGCCGACAATAAAGCTGCGGCGCTCGTGGCCGGAAAACAAAGCTTCGAGGCAGGAACGGGCCAGTTGATTCCGACCGGGGAGAAGGTCACTCTGCCGGCCCGCACGATTCTCGTGGCTGCCGGCACGCAGCCGAATACCGTACTGGCGCGTGAAGATGAAAGTAACTTCGTGCTGGATGGGCGCTATTTTCGCGCGGTCGATGAAGATGGGACGCCGGTGAAGCCGGAGCGAATCGCGAAACCGGCGGAAGTTCGTGTTTTGATCTCGCTACGGCCGGACGGAAGAGCGATCAGCTTCTTCGGGGATCTGCATCCGTCATTCTCGGGAAACGTGGTCAAGGCGATGGGCAGCGCGAAACAAGGTTTTCCTGTGCTTTCTCGCGTGCTTGCCCGGCACGCTCCGCAAGCGCCGGCGCCGGACGCGCTGGTGACGCGTTTGAACAAGGAATTGCGAGCGGTAGTGCAGGATGTGATTCGCTTGACGCCGAATATTCTCGAAATCGTAGTGCGCGCACCGATCGCGGCCCGTTCGTTCAAGCCCGGACAATTCTATCGATTGCAAAATTACGAGGCGCTGGCGGCACATAGCGACGGAACGGCTCTGGTGATGGAAGGCCTGGCGCTGACTGGCGCGAAGGTCGATCGCGAGCAAGGCCTTCTCTCAACGATCGTTCTCGAGATGGGCGGCTCTTCGGATCTGTGTACTCTACTGAAGCCCGGTGAGCCGGTGGTTCTGATGGGCCCTACCGGTACGCCCACCGAGACACCTGCGCAAGAAAGCGTGCTACTCGCCGGCGGCGGTTTGGGCAACGCCGTGTTGTTCTCCATCGGACAACAGTTGCGCGCGTCGGGCTCGCGGGTGGTCTATTTCGCCGGCTATAAGAAAATCATCGACCGTTACAAGGTCGAGGAAATAGAAGCGGCAGCGGATGTTGTCGTATGGGTATGCGACGAAGCGCCGGGATTCACTCCGGGCCGGGTACAGGATAGCGCCTTCGTGGGCAATATCGTCGAAGCAATGGTTGCGTACGGACGAGGAGATCTGGGCGATCCTGAAATTCCGCTGAGCAGTATTGACCGGCTGATCGTGATTGGTTCGGACGGCATGATGCGCGCCGTGCAGCAGGCTCGTCACGGAGTGCTAAAGCCTTATCTCAACCCGGATCATCGTGCCATCGGAAGCATCAACTCGCCCATGCAGTGCATGATGAAGGAGATTTGCGCGCAGTGCCTGCAGGTTCACAAAGACCCGAAAACCGGCGAAGAAACCGTGGTTTTTTCCTGCTTCAATCAGGATCAGCCGCTCGATCAGGTTGAGTTCGGCAGCTTGCGGTCGCGACTATCGCAGAATGGCACACAGGAAAAGCTGACAAAGCTATGGGTGGACCATTGCTTACGGAACATCGGGGCCAGACCCGAACTGGTTGCGTAATAGGCCGGCGATCAGAACAGCAACTTCAAAGCCAGCTGAATTTGGCGGGCGGAGGTGGTACCGTCCGGCTGTGTGATGGTCGATAGAGACTGCCCGAACGTTCCTGGGGATGACAAAGTATCGCCGGAACTGCCGGGCTGATCGAACTGAATGCGGTTGAACACGTTGTAGACCTCGGCGCGAAATTGCAGATTTACACGCTCTGTGAGGTGAGTATTCTTCACCAGGTTCACGTCGGTATTGAAGTATGTCGGACCGGTAAAAGTATTCCTGCCGAGATTCCCCGGCCTGCCAAATGGCTGAACCGCGAAAGCGGTAATGGGCGGTCCCGTCTGGTTCCTAAGCGCATCCGCGGGAATCGCGGGATTTCCGACCAAATCCGGACGGTTGCTCAGGCCAGTGTACTCCGAGTCGCGAGAACTGTAAATATCGAAGGGACGTCCGCTCTGGAATGTCGACAGCCCCGACAGTTCCCACCCTCCGAGGACTTTTGCCGCAAAGCCCTGGCTCAAGTGAGTATGGCCCGGGCCGAACGGCAATTCGAAGATGTAATTGACGATCAGCCGGTGTCTTAAGTCATAGTCCGACGACCCTCGCTCTTCGTGCAGATTGAACGAGTTTCGCGCGATGTTGCGGTTTCCGGGCTGGCCTGCAACGAGCGGATCGGCGGCGTCGTCGATGGCGTGCGACCAGGTGTAAGCCGCCTGAAACTGCACGCCATGGCTGAATTGTTTATTGAACGAGGTCTGGAGACCGTTGTAGGTGGCATTACCGATCGACTTGATTACAACCGGCTCCTCAAAAGCGAGATTTCCAGTGACTTGTGGAATGGGACCGCCTAGAGGTCCAAACCGCAATGCCTGTCCAGAAACATCCAATGGCAACGTGCCATTCGCGTGCGCGGCCGCCACTAACCACGGCAGCGGCGGATTTCCGTCGACGGAACGGAACAGCCGGTGCGATCCCGAGCCTACGTAATTCACTTCGATGGTCATGCCACTCCCCAACTGACGCTGGATGCCCGCATTCCAGGCCTGAGTATACGGATTTCTGAGATTCGGGTCGAGGACCTCGATGCCGCTGAGAAGGGATCCGTCCGGTACTGACGCGGAGGGAGCCGGTTGAGTGGATGGAGGAGGTAGCGTCGCTAGGGTAACGATCGGCCCGCCGGTGTTGGGAAAATTCTGGAATCCGGCCACGAAGGGTGGATTGCCGACCAGGTTGGTGACAAGATTCCCGAAAACCCGGTCATGGAAGATGCCATATCCGGCTCGGAACGACGTCTTGCCGTCGTGAAAGGGATCCCATGCCAACCCCAAGCGGGGCTCAAAGTTGTAGGGATAGCCGTAAAAGACTTGCCGGCCCGTTCCGGGACCGACGGTTTGGAAAGTAATCGGAGCGGGATCGGATGCTTGTTGATTTAGGAGATTCGAAAAATTTCCGTCCCGCTCGAACGGAGGCTGATCGAGCTCGTACCGAAATCCAAGCTCGAGCGTCAGGTTTGACCGGACTTTCCAGGAATCCTGAACAAACAAACCGTACTCATGCTGGACGAATCGCCTGAAGTCGGTTGGGGTGCGCTGCCCTTGCGCATTGAAGAACTGCGTTTGCGTTTGAACACCGGGCACTCCAAGTAGAGCCGCCGCCAAGGTCTGAAGCGTTTCGTCATTTGCGCAGGCGCCGTTGCAATTCACGATCGGAATACCAAAGTTCCCGAAAGCTGTGAAATCGACAAGTGGCCGGGATCCGAAGGCGTCGTACCCGTTGTCGTAGAGATAGCGGAATTCGCCGCCTACCTTGACGTTGTGTTTTCCGGCCACCCAGGACAATTGATCGACATAGTGCCAGGTGCCAGCCCGCCGGGCCTGGCCGTTGCTGTCGCCTAGCGCGCTGCAGCCGAAGTTGGCAATGGTGGGCACGCCGGTAGACAAGTCGAAGCTATAGTCGGTTCCGAACCCGAATGGGTCGGGAGTGCCGTTCTGGTCGATGAGGCTATGGCCGTTGCAGGTAAAGACGTCATCGGTGCGGTTCAGCCCGAAACGGAATTCGTTCACCAGGTTCGGCTTGAATGCGGCTATAAAGTTGAAGGCACCATTGTGACCCTGCTGGCTGGTGGCAACGCCTCCTACGCCCGGGAATATTTCATCGAGAGAGTTGCCGGTGGTCAATCCATTGTAGATGTAACGGGCAAAGACGCTGTACTTCTCGCTGAAGTGATGATCTATTCGGAAGGTGATGTTTCCAGTGTTTTGCGGCTCGGAGGTCGGGAAGAAATAGGTGCCGCGTATGCTGTCCACCGCTGGCCCATTCGGGAGAGGATAGAGCGCGAGGATTTTCTGCATCGTCGGATCGAGCGGAAGCCCGAGGGCGTTGTTCGGCGAACCCGGATTGGCCAGGTTAATTAACTGGGTGTTGCCGTTTGAGTCCGTGTAATTGAAGATCCCTGTCTTGAAAGCTGCGGTGGGTACGGTAGCGTTGTTCGTCAGCGTGGTGCGGAAACGATCCCATTCCGCGTTGACAAAGAAGAAGGTCTTATCTTTGACGATGGGGCCACCGAGCGAAGCGCCGAACTGGTTGCGAACGAAGGGATTTTGCGGCTGAGGGGTGGGATTGAAAAAATCGCGCGCGGCCATCGCGTTCACCCGGTTGAATTCATAAGCGTCTCCATGAAACGCGTTCGACCCGCTGCGCGTGACAATATCCACAATCGCTCCGGAATCGCGGCCGAATTCGGGCAGGTAGTTATTCGTGATGACGCGGAACTCCTGGGTGGAATCGGGATTGATCGTGCTGATTCCGCCCGGTATACCCGGCACCTGCGCGTCATTGTTATCCACCCCGTCGAGGAGAAAGTTGTTGTTTCGCTCGTTTTGTCCGTTCACCGAGAAGCCGCCGAGCGAACTCGTCGTTTGTTGGGCGCCTGGCGAAAGGAGCACCAGCTGGTAAGGATCGCGAGTGATTAGCGGCAGGTCTAGAATACGCCTCGCGTCAACCACATTGCTGAGCTGTGCGTTCTCCAAGTCGATCGTCGGTACCGACGATCCGGCTACTTCAACTTGTTGGGAGATGGCGCCGACAGCGAGAGTGCCGTTTAAAGTGAGGTTCTGGGCAACGGTTAACACCACGTTATGGAACTGAAGAGTGGAGAAGCCGGTCTTCTCGATGGTTGCATCGTAACTGCCTGTGCTGACGTTCGGAATGGAGTAGGTTCCCGACGCGTCAGTCGCCGTTGTGCGGGTGGCAGCCGTTGCGGTGTTCTTGATGGTCACGGTAGCACCCGAAACCCCAGCGCCAGACGCATCGCTGATGATTCCACCGACGGTAGCGGTTTGGGCGTGAACAGTTAGGGCGGTGAGGAGAAACAACGCCAAACACACCGCGCTTTTTTGTGGAGACATAGCAGGCTGCGACATAGATTTCGGTGCAAACCCCTTTTGCTGCGAATCATTTAGTACGAATCAGCGGCGACGGACCGTATCAACCCACCAAAGCCGGATCGCCGGGAGACCTCTTCAGTGAAATGCAATGTGGCAATTTGGTGCCACTATTCTAACTGTTTTGATCTACCTGGCAACAGCTGAAACAGATACGAGCCTCGTGGTCCGCTGGTTCACCCGCCAGTCTCAAAAGAGCGGGGACAATTTCTTGCGCGCCACCATAGCTGCTAGTCCGACCACGCCCAATACGCTAAGCAGCAGGCTGCCCGGCTCGGGACCGTTTACGGCAACCGCCGGTACATTCTCCACGAAAACCGACGCGCCGTTCGGGCCGGCGGCACCGAAATATACGCTGTGGTTATCGCTCTCGAAACCCGACCCGGATGATCCCGAATTGTCAAAAACAATGCGGTTAAACTCGGTGCCGCCTGCAAAAACATCTACGTAGGCAAAAGGCTCATTTGCATCGAGCCGATTATTTGGGTTGCCGTAATAGCTGCTCTTGGAGTAGGTGGCGCCGTTAACGGCGGTAACCGAGCCGTTATGCGCGCTTAGGAGACTTACGATGGTAGCGGTCGTGATCCGCGTGAGAAGAGTAGTGTTGTAGTAGAAGCTGATTCCGTTGTTTACGTCTCCTGCTGACCACCAAAAGCCGAAATAATTAGCAGCCCTGGTAAGGTTGAGGTCGACCGGCGTCGAGGAGCGCGACTCCGCGCCGAGCGCAACGTAATCTGAGCCATTCGCGCCGCCGTACTGGTCAGCCGCAACCACGCCGAAATGAGATGTCGAGCTGAACTCGTAAGTGCCGACTGCGGAAACATAAGGCGAGCTCTGAATACCCAGTGGAAGCGTATCAAAGGTTTCGGTGGTTGCTCCGCTGATGTAAGTCGATTGACCGCCTGGACTGGAGAGATAGATGTTCAGCGAAGCGGCTGAACAGATCGCCGGTAGCACGGCAGCTATCACTGCGATAAGGTATGCGGAAGGCCGATATCCGAATGCACGGATCGACCGGGCACGGTCATGCATTAACCGTAGGGTACTACACAAAATGGGCAAAAGTACTAGAAGTCATGGAGCTTAAACGACCAAGACTCATTTGGGAGCGCAGATTTCGAAGCAATGCAAAGGTAAACAGGCGATAAGCAAGTGAAGATCAGGTTCGTTTGGCAATTTCTTTTCTGGACCGCGGCTCTTTCGGCGTTCCCTCAAGTGTCCAAAGTAGAGCCACCCAACTGGTGGCCGGATCACACATTGAATCCCGTGCGCCTGTTGATTCACGGAAGCGGGTTGGAAGGCGCGACTGTGGAGGCTCCGCAAGGCCTCTCCGCCGGCAATGTTCGCGTGAATGAAAACGGGACCTATCTTTTCGTCGATCTGGACATTCCGCGCGGAGTAGCGCCCGGCGGCTACCCGCTGCAGATCAGGACATCGGAAGGCACGGCCGCGGCTCCGTTCCGGGTGGAAAAACCGCTCGCGGCGGACGGACGTTTTCAAGGCTTCTCGCCGGACGATGTGATCTATCTCATCATGCCGGACCGCTTCGCTGACGGAGACACGTCAAACGACAACCCGGCGATCTCGCGCGGGCTTTTCGATCGCAAGAAGAGCCGCTTCTATCACGGCGGCGATCTGCAGGGGATCATCGATCACTTGCCGTATCTCAAATCGCTCGGCGTTACAGCGATCTGGATTACTCCGGTCTACGACAACACCAATAAGCTGAACGAGCGACAGGCTGTGGCCGGCCAGCCGATCGCGGATTATCACGGGTATGGGGCTGTCGATTATTACGCGGTCGAGGAACATCTTGGGACGCTCGATGTTTTACGCGAATTAGTCGATCGGGCGCATGCCATGGGGCTGAAAGTAATACAAGACCAGGTGGCGAATCACGTGGGGCCGGCTCACCCGTGGGTTACCGATCCACCGAAGCCGGAGTGGTTTCACGGCACGGCGGAACACCATGTCAACGAAAGCTGGCAGATCTGGAGCCTGCCCGATCCGCACGCGTCCCCCAAACTGAAGCGCGACGTGCTGGATGGCTGGTTCGTGGATGTCTTACCCGATATGAATCAGGAAGACCCGGATGTGGCGCAGTATGAAATTCAAAACGCGCTCTGGTGGGTAGGGATTGCCGGCTTTGACGCGATCCGGCAGGACACGCTGCCCTACGTGCCTCGTTCCTTTTGGCACGACTGGTCAGCGGCGCTCAAGCGGCAGTTCCCTCATCTGCGCGCGGTCGGCGAGGTCTTCGATCCTGATCCCGCCGTTCCGTCTTTCTTCCAGGGAGGGGCCGCGCGGTCAGACGGCATAGACAGCGGCATAGACAGTGTCTTCGATTTTCCGTTCTATTTCGATATGCGAAAGGTGTTTGCGAAGGGAGATGGCATAGATGTGCTTTCGCGGACGCTGGCGCAAGACCGCTTTTACACCGATCCGAATCTCCTGGTTACATTTCTCGGCAATCACGACACGCCGCGCTTCTCGAGCGAAGATGGCGCGACGCCGGCGAAGCTGAAGCTGGCGTTTACTCTTCTTCTGACGATGCGCGGTGTACCATCGATCTACTACGGAGATGAGATCGGGATGACGGGCGGCGCAGATCCGGATAACCGGCACGATTTTCCCGGCGGTTGGCAAGGCGATGCGCGCAATGCGTTCGCAGCATCGGGAAGGACAGAGACAGAGAACAGCATCTTCAACTATGTCCAGAGACTCACGTCGCTGCGTGCCAAATCCGAAGCTCTGCGGCGCGGCAGGATGGTCGAGCTCGCGGCGACGAAGCTGACGTGGGTCTATGCCCGGCAAGCTCCGGGTGAAACGGCAATTATTGTGTTGAACAATGACGCGCAACCGGCGAATATCTCGATCCCGTTTCCGAAGGACGGCGTTTTCAAAAGTCAGCTAGCGCTGACTGCGGATCTGACCATTTCAAACGGAAACGGAACGGTTCGTCTGCCGGCCTATTCGGCTGAGATTTATGAGAGCGGGCAGAACAACGCGGCTGCTTCCAAATGAAGCGGGCATCGGGCTTCCGCCGTTCGCTACGATGAAATCATTCCATGAGTGCCACCTCCGTTGACCTGAAAAAGACGGTCAACCTGCCCAAAACCGATTTTTCGATGAAGGCGAACCTGCCCGCAGCGGAGCCTAAGATGCTCGCGCATTGGGAGGAGACAAGCCTCTATCATCGGATCCGCGAAGCGCGCGCAGGGCATAAGCAGTATGTTTTGCACGACGGGCCGCCTTACGCAAACGGCAATATTCACCTTGGTACGGCGTTTAATAAAATCCTCAAAGACTTCATCGTCAAATCGAAGAGCATGGCCGGTTTCGATGCGCCCTACGTTCCCGGTTGGGATTGTCACGGGCTGCCTATCGAAATCAAAGTAGACGCCGAACTGGGTAAGCGCAAGGCATCGATGACGGGGGCGCAGATCCGCGCGGAGTGCCGGGCGTACGCAAGCAAGTTCGTCGACATTCACCGCAAGGAGTTCAAGCGCCTCGGCGTGTTGGGCCGCTGGGAAGATCCCTACCTGACGATGAGCGCCGAGTACGAAGCCGTTATCGCGCAGGCGTTCGTCGATTTTCTGCACGGCGGCTACATCTACAAGGGTCTGAAGCCGGTGCATTGGTGCATCCACGATCGTACGGCGCTAGCGGAAGCCGAAGTTGAATATGAAAATCACGCGAGCCCCACGATTTATGTGCGCTTCAGGCTGGTGTCGGATACGGCCGCGCTCGATCCGGCATTGGCGGGCCGCGATGTATTCGTTCTGATCTGGACGACTACGCCCTGGACCATCCCGGCGAATCTCGCGATCACTTTTAACCCACGATTCGAATACGTCGCGGTGGATACGCCGCAGGGCGTCACCATTGTTGCGCAAGGCTTACTGCCGCAGGTCGCGGAAGCGCTCGGCTGGGATCAGGCAATTGTTGCGCGATTTCCCGGCACGAAACTGGAGCGGGCCGTTTTCGGGCATCCTTTTCTGGATCGCGATTCGCTGGGTTTGTTAGGTGATCACGTCACGCTCGAGCAGGGGACGGGAGCAGTCCACACGGCGCCTGGACACGGCCAGGAAGACTTCGTAGTTTGCCAGCGCTACGGGATTCCGGTTTACTGTCCGGTGGATGCCGCCGGACGGATTTTCCAGGCTGAAGGAGCGCCGGGCAAATTGCCCGAAGAGCTCCTGGGCAAGACGGTTTGGGAGATCAATCCCATTGTGGTGAAGCTTCTC
The DNA here is from genome assembly GCA_963799755.1 of Terriglobia bacterium. GTDB lineage: Bacteria > Acidobacteriota > Terriglobia > Bryobacterales > Bryobacteraceae > Bog-105. Next base: position 142,063 of record CAWCYQ010000032.1, read on the forward strand.
GAATCGCACGGGGCACTCGCGTCTCAAGCTCGCGTCGAGCACAGCTATCCGCATTGCTGGCGTTGTCACAATCCGGTGATCTTTCGCGCCACCGAGCAATGGTTCATCGGAATGGACCGCGAAAGTCTGCGCGGCCGCACGCTCGAGGCGATCACGAACGTGACCTGGCACCCGGGCTGGGGCGAAGAGCGCATGTCAAACATGATTGCCATGCGTCCGGACTGGTGCATCTCACGGCAACGCGTGTGGGGTGTACCCATCATCGTCTTCTACTGCGAGGGCTGCGGCGAGCCGTTCATCGACAGACAAATACTCGAACACGTTGTCAGCGAATTCCGCCAGCACTCGGCGGACGTCTGGTACACGAAGAGCGTTGCCGAACTGATGGGCCCGGGCTGCGTTTGCGGTAAATGCGGCGGCAAGGAGTTCCGCAAGGAGACCGACATTCTCGACGTGTGGTTCGACTCGGGTTCGAGCCACCTGGCAGTTCTCACTCCGGAAAACGGGCTGCCCTGGCCGGCGGACATGTATCTCGAAGGCGGCGATCAGTATCGCGGATGGTTCCACAGTTCTCTGCTGATTGGCGTGGGACTGAAAGGCCAGTCGCCTTATCGCGAGTGCGCCACGCATGGCTGGACGCTGGATGCGCAAGGCCGGGCGATGTCGAAATCCATCGGCAATACCATCGAGCCTGAAGAGATTGTGAGCAAGAAGGGTGCGGATATTCTCCGGCTATGGGTGGCCTCGGTCGACTTCATGGAGGACGTGCGCATGTCCGAAGTGATTCTCGAACGATTGACGGAAGCGTATCGGAAGCTGCGCAACACGTTTCGCTGGATGATGGGCAACCTGGGCACGTTCGATCCTGCGACGGACGGGATACCGGATGCTGCACTGACTGGGATCGATGCGTGGATTCTGGGGCGCGCGGAAGATCTGGTCGAGCGCTGCCGCGAATTTTACAGCGAGTACGCGTTCCACAAGGTCTATCGTGCTGTTTATGATTTCGCGACGACGGATCTCAGCGCTGTTTACTTCGATGTCGCTAAGGACCGGCTCTACACAGCAGGGCCAGGTTCTGTTGCGAGACGCAGCGCGCAAACGGCACTGTATCGGCTGAATTTAGCGCTGGTGAGGCTTCTCGCGCCCATTCTTTCTTTTACCTGCGAAGAAGTCTGGAAGCACCTGAAATCCGGCACGGCAGGAATTGAAAGCGTTCACATCGCGTATTTCCCCGAGCCCGCCGAGTTGACAAACGGATTATCTTCCGAACAGCGCGAGCAGGCTGGGGATTGGGACAAGCTCGTTTCCGTGCGCGATCAGGTATTGAAGGCGCTCGACACGGCACGCGAAGAGAAAGTGATTGGCTCGTCGCTCGAAGCCGCGCTAGTAGTTTCAGCGAATGCCGAGCTCCATCCGCTGCTGGCCAGGCATGCTCCTGACCTTGCGGGCTGGTTTATTGTTTCGCAGGTAGAGCTCCGGCAAGGCAATGGAGAACGATTAGAAGTCTCGGTCGACCGGGCGCGCGGCGACAAATGCGAACGCTGCTGGAAATTTACGACCGACGTGGGATCGAATCCGGAATTTCCAACCGTGTGCGCGGCGTGCGCGACGGTCTTGCCGGATATCGCTGAATAGAATTCCAAGCTCTCGAGATGCTGAAACGATTTGGGCCTTTTCTGCTGTCGCTGCTGATTATTGTGGCCGACCGCTGGTCGAAGATTCACATAGAGCATTCCATGACGTCGCTCGACAGCTATACGGTGATTCCCGGCTGGCTGCGGATCATTCATACCGAAAATGCGGGAGCGGCGTTCGGAATCTTAGCCGACGGCAACCGTTGGCTGCGGAGCGGCATCTTAATTGGTGTATCGGCGCTCGTGCTGGTGTTCGTGCTATCGGCGTTGTGGGGAAGTCGAACTACATTTACGGGCACGCTGGGCCGCGTGGCACTCGGGTTGGTTCTCGGAGGCGCGGCGGGCAATCTCTACGACCGAATCTTCAGAGGTGCGGTTACGGATTTCATCGAAGTGCATCACGCTTCCTGGTCTTTTCCAGCGTTCAACGTTGCCGATAGCGCCATTACGATTGGAGCCATTCTGTTATTGCTGGAATTGATGCATCCACGGCACGGCACGGTGCGCGAGCACGCTGACCTGGCGTCAGGGGCGGGCCGTTAAAGAGACATGTTCCCCAAACTCATCAGCATTGGTTCTTTCTACATTCCAACTTACGGTGTCCTGGTGGCTCTGGGATTTCTTGCGGGGTTGGGCACTGCATTGCGGCTGGCCCGGCGCTGGGGTTTACCGCCCGAGAAGATTACTAATCTCGCGATCTATTGCGCGATGGCCGGCATTCTCGGCGCGAAGTTGTTCATGTTTCTTTTCGATCTGGGAGATTACATCAGGAATCCGGGTCAGATCTTTACTTTGGAAACACTACAGGCGGCGGGCGTGTTCCATGGCGGCTTCCTTGCGGCGCTCCTGGTGGCGGTGTTCTACATCCGCAAACAAAGGCTGCCTGTCTTGAGCACAATGGATGTCTTCGCGCCCGGCGTTGCTATCGGACAGGCCATCGGCCGGCTTGGCTGCTTTGCTGCAGGATGTTGTTGGGGGAAAGAGTGCAGTCTTCCATGGGGCGTGCGCTTTCGCTCGGATTTCGCGGCTCCTGTGCCGCTCGACAAAACTCTGCATCCGGTCCAGCTTTACGAATCGGCAGCGGACCTGCTCATCTTCGCGTTTCTGTACCGCCGAGCGATGCAGCGCCATCCAGCCGGGACAAGTGATCGGCTTATACATGGTGCTGTATTCCACGGCCCGGTTCATTATCGAATTCTTTCGCGAGCATGAGCAGGCTCTGGTGGGTCCATTTTCCATTACGCAGTGGATCGCGCTCGGGGTCTTTGTGCTTGGCGCGATCATTCTGTTGGCTGGCCGGCAGCGGGCGGCGCTCAGGAGCCAAGCGCCGAAGTCGGTTCACGCGTAGAGATGCAAGATGTCCCCTACTGGATCGATAAACTCCAACTCAAACCACACCCGGAAGGCGGCTTCTATCGCGAAACTTACCGCGCTCCTTTGCAGATCGAGAAGTCCGCGCTTCCCGACGGTTTTCACGGTACACGGAACGCTTCTACGGCCATCTACTTTCTGATCGACGGTGAGAATTTCTCGGCCTTTCATCGCATCGCGGCGGATGAGATGTGGCATTTCTACGGAGGTAGTGCGCTGGCAGTAGAGGTCATCGATCCGGCAGGGCATCATTCCCAAATCCTGGTCGGCAGCGATCCGGAAGCCGGTGAAACATTTCAGGCGGTCGTTCCAGCGGGCTGTTGGTTCGCTTCTCACGTGAAAGATTATCGGTCCTATTCGCTCGTAGGCTGCACGGTCGCGCCCGGTTTCGATTTCGCGGATTTTGAGATCGCCGAGCGTGCACAACTGAGCTCGCAGTATCCGCAATATAGCGATTTGATTAACCGGCTGACCCGTTGTTGAGCCGTTTACGAAACTTTACAAATGCAGCTAAACGTGGATAGTTCGTCTATTCCAATAAGTGATCTTCCCACCTGAAATTCGCCCAATCCGGGGGCATGAACGATTTCAGTCGCGCTCGAAAGCAAAGGCAACAGCCGGAGTTCCGACAGAAGCACAGTTTAGACCCAAAGAAAAAAGCCCGCTGTAACGGGCTTTTCTCAATCAAAATATCTGCTCAGGGAATTCGGTCGGGTGGGCTTTGGGGTGAGATTTGGAAGTTTTTTTGGCTGGGCTTGATGCTGTGGGGTTGTCGTGCGGATCAACCAATCCTTCCCTGAGTCGGAATTATAAGTACAGGAAAGGTGGAGCATTCGTACTGCCAAAATGCAAGTACTTGATTAGCCTGCGCTTGCTGCAATGAGCCCGGCTCAGGCGACCGCAGCTTTTACACGACCGGTAAAGATTTGCACGAAGGGAAGTGCAAACTGGAACGCGTTAGGGCTGTTCCGGCAGCTTTTCCGGAAGCGAAGACCGGCGCCCCACGTGCCCGGTTTGCGCCTCTTCCAGCGAGACATTATTCGCCTGAAGCGTTATTCCGAGCGTCTGGTCCAGACCGACCCGCGCGTTGAAATAGGCAACCAGCGCGGCCACTTCTGATGATTGAGCCGTTGCCAAGTCCCGCTGCTGTTGAACGACCAAAAAGGACGTCGAGGCACCCAACTTGAATTTCTTCTGCTCGGCATCGAGGAGCTGCTGCTGCAGGACCCGGTTCCTGACGGCGGCTTGATATCGTACGCGCGCCTGTTGCAGCCCGATCGCCTGGTTGGATACATCGACAGCGATCTGGTTGGTGTCTTTCGCGTTCTGTATCTGCGCCTGGCGAAGTGAGAGTTGATCGATGATTTGATCGCCGACCGACATCCGATTGTGTATCGTAGGAGCGATATAGCCGCCAATACTTTGGCTCGGGTAATCACGGCGAATCATCTGTCCAAGTGCCGTACCAATTCCTCCCACGTTCGAAGCGTTAGGTACCGCGCACACATACGTATCAGTCGGCACTCCCTTGGAGGCTGGACAAGAAACGAATCCTGGAGGTAGGGGGGCCGTCGGGGGTAAACCAATCTCGTTCCGTGGAATTGGGTAGTATTGTTTCGCGCCCGAAAGACCTTGCGCGCTGGCGTTCGCCAAGACCACGATGGAAGGAAGAACGCCGTTTGCGGTATTAAGCGCATTGGTCTGATCGTTGACCAGATTCAGCGCCTCGGCCTGGATGTCGACGCGGTTTGCATGAGCAGTTGCAATCAAATCTTTGGTTGGGGGAAGATCATCTTTTTCCGGTACGACGATCCGGTCGAGCGGAACGACTTCCACCTCTCGCAATAAAGGCTCGCCTAGGCCGGTTCGGCTAAGTACATTCTTCAGCGAAACTTCCTGCTGGGCGAGAGTTGCCTGTGATACCGCCAAATCCTGTTGACTGGAGGCGAGTTGTGCTTCCGCGGTGGTGACATCGAGAGGCGCCATGGTTCCGATCTGGACCTGCTTCTTGTTGTCCTCATAGAAGCGTTGCGCAACGTTCACGGCGTCCTGCTTCGCTCTGAGATCCTCGTAGTCGGCGACCAGGCCATAATACAGATCCAGAACGTTGACGACTGCGGCAATGACCTCCGTCTTGAAGTTAAGGTCATTGATTTTCACATTGGCTTTGGCGACGGTTATGTTGCGACTGTTCAGCTTGATTCCGAACCCCTGCCCTAAGTTCTGCCGCAGCGAGAAAGAGAGCGTTGGAGCCGTTGAGGGATTCAACAGATTGACCGGAGAATTCTCGTTCAGGTACTGATCCTGGTAATTCAGACTGACAGTTCCTCCCGTGATGAGCCCCTCCGATATGGATGAAGTGTAAGTACGATAATCGGAAACCAGATTGATCACGTTGCTCAGGGTCTGTTGGTATTGAGGCGCCGATTGGTGGGATGGCGTGACCGAGGCCTGAAAAACCGGATCAAACGTGGGAACTGTCGTACCGACTGCCGAGATGCTGCCGCCCACGGTGTTTGTACCGCCAAACGATTTGCTGCCGGTTCCCACGCCTGCTCCCGCTTGGGCTCCGGCGACGCCCTGGCCGTTGGTAACGGTTTTAACCTGCGAGCTGCCGCTCGGAACGCCCGGTAATGCGCCGCCGCCTTCCTGGCGTATTACGCTCCACTGATCGATGAGCGCGTTGTATCGATCGAACTCGATGTCGACATTGTTTTCAAGAGCCAGCGCAATCGCATCTTGAGCTGTCAGGTAAAGTTTGCCCCCCCGGATCAGCTCCGGCAGCCTGAGCGAATTGTGCAATTGAATAGGAGGAACTACAGCCCCTTTGTACGGTCGTATGAAATACCGACCCTTGGGTTTCTCAGATTGAATATTCTGCGGCTGCTGCGCCCAACCGAGCGAGCCCGCACACGTAACGCAGAGTAGCGCCGAAACAGACTTTCGCACCAAATCAACGAGCATCCGGCTGCCCCACACTTGTGTTTGCCGCCGCCGAAGCCGGCAGATTCGCAGGTAACACCGACATACGCTTTACATGGCCGGAGCGGGCCTCGTCTAAAGAGATGTGATTCACATCCAGCGTGGTCCCCAGTGCCTGGTCAAAGAAAATCTGCGCATGACTGTAATTCGCCAGCGCTTGTGTCTCCGTGCTTTCTGCAGAGGCCAGGGTTTGCTGATCGGTCACTACCTGGAAAACGGTCCCTGCGCCCAAAGTATACTTTTTCTTGTCGGCGTCCAGTGTCTGCTGCTGCAGGATGCGAGCCTTAACGGCGGAGTCATACCGCACACGCGCCTGTCTGAGCCCGATCACGGCGTTCTGTACGTCAACCCGAACCTGGTTGACCTGCTTCTGTAAAGTCAGCTCGTCCTGCCGGTTTTGGAGAAGCTGCGTTGCATAGTCCGCTTGCGCGGCGCGGTTGCGAAGCGGGATGTTCAAGGAAATGCCGGCTGAATAACTGGGAAAATTGCGGCGGAAAATCTGCCCTAGCAGGTTTCCGTATCCTCCGACAAGATACCCGAGGCCTGGCTCAGCCGCTATGATGCCCGGTTCTAAACTGTTAGGGCTACCGGTCAGACCGTTATTGGTCAGCTCGGCGAAGACCTGCAGAGTTGGTTTCAGCTCGCTCTTGATGCCGACGAGCGCGATTTTGTCGCTATCGATGTTTGTCTTTTGCTGGGCGATTTCCACTCGATTGGCCAGCGCCTGTTTCACTAACTCGTCTACCGGCCTTATGTGCTGCTCCTGCGGCACCTGGAACGCATCGAGCGGAATAATGTGTACCTCCGCAAGGGTCGGATTCGCCACTCCGTTGCGGCTCAGCGCGTTCTTCAGTACCGTTTCCTGCTGCAGCAGGTTGGTTTGTGAGACCAGCAGATCCTGCTGGCTCGAATAAACCTGCGCCTCTGCGCGCGTTACTTCGATGGGCGCCAGTGTTCCGATCTGCACCTGCTTCTTGTTGTCGTCGTAAAGCGCCTGCGCCGTAGCCAATTCATCCTTTCGAGCTTTCAAGTCTTCGTTGAAACTCACCAGGTCCCAATACAGATTCAAGATCGCGGATACGGTTGTGATCACCTGCTGCCGGAAGGTCAAATCCGAATCTTTCTCGTTATTCTTCGAAATGTGAATAAATCTCGTAAGTGTCGCGCGCCCGAACCCATACAGCAGGTTCTGGGTCATGTACAGGTCCAGACTGCCCTGCGTGTAGGGGTTGATGTTGTACTCAACACTGTTGGCATCGGTTCTTTGGCTCGTGTACGTAAGCGCGGCGTAGCTTCCGAAATCCGTGTATTTAGAGATTTGCGCCTCATAGGTCCGCTGGGATTGAATCAACGAAGGCGTTCCCGTCAGTACTGTGTTGCTGAAGGGTGATGTGAAGTGACCAAAGTTCGAGTAGAAAACCAGTTGCGGGTCGAGGCTCGGCGGCGTAACGCCGATTGAAGTCGTAATTTGGCCCGAACCGACTGCTGATACCGTCGTTGTTCCTCCGCCGCTGGCATTTAAGCTGACGCCGGTCGTGCTCACGCTGGTCGGACCTGCTGCCACCGCGACACCTACGGATCGCAGAGGTGCGCCACTCTCGGCACGAAGGGTTACCGCTTTGTTTAGCAGCGGTCCATATCTTTGAATTTCAATATCAAGGTTATTCTCGAGGGCAAGGGCGATCACGTCCTGGGCCGAGAGGTACAAATTGCCGGCGCGAATCAGCGATTCCAAGCGATTTGAATTTGTCAGATTGATGGGAGGAACGTATCGTTGCTGATACGGCCGCGTCAACCATCCGAGGCCGCCTTTCGGCGGATCAACCCGAACTGCCGTCTGGGCCGGAAGCACGCCTATTAGTAATAGGTAGCTGCATAGGAAAGTACAAAAAGCCTTCAATCGTCTCATTAAATCGTCTAGGAACCTCGTACAGACGGCGCAAGCGTGCCGTATTTCGCGCCTTTACTGCTGAATACAATTTTGCCCGGTGTTAGTGAGAACGGCTCGTCTCCGGCCTGAGTTCCCTGATAATTCGCGAATCCCCATGGTACCCCGAGCAAAGAATACTCTCGGGCAAGGCTATGCCCAACCCTCAAATGAACTGTAAGCCATTCATTTGATAAGCCTCTCCAATCAATCAGCCGGCCGCATCAAACCACACGCTGTCCGCTTTTGGGATGAGACGCACCGCATCCAAACATTAGTTACTCAAGAAGATCCAGAACCCCCGCATAAACGTCTCCCAGTACAACCGAGCAGTCGATCGAAGCCAGGGGGATGGAGCTTTCCAATCCGCGGTATTCCCGAAAAATCCAGCTATCATCCGGCTGGCGGGCAAAATGCTCGATGTGCGGCGACGCTGCATGAACGAGCACGTAGTCGCCTAGAGAGGCGATCTCGCGATAAAGCTCGAATTTCTCGCCGCGATCGTAGTTCGCGGTAGAAGGGGAGAGTACTTCGACGACAACATTCGGATTGGTCAGCACGTCTACAGAATTCTTAGGACGTTGCGGTGCGCCGCAAACGACTGAAACGTCCGGATATAGATGCGATCCGCTCATCAGATGTGCGAATCTTCAAATCGGATGAAAATACCCTGCAGTTCCGGCCCTCCAGCTTTGTTGTCAGCATGGCGATAAAGCGCGCCGCCACAAGAGCGTGCTGCAGCGAGCCGCCCGCCATTGCGAACATCTCCCCGTCGACAAGCTCGCTCTTCTGCTGCGCCGCGCGTTCCAGCCGGAGATATTCTTCTTCCGTAATTTTCGTAGCCGGTTGCGTCGCCACTTCTTCTCATTATGGGCCAGCTTGGCCCTGCTATGCTTGCCCCTGAAATGGCAACGGAAGTCATGGAACTATTCGAGCGAACCGGCGCTTACCTCCGCGGGCATTTCCGGCTGACAAGCGGCCTGCACAGTGGAGAGTACCTGCAATGCGCAAAGGTCCTCGCGCACCCCTCGTATGCCGAACTTCTCGGGGAGCGACTCGCAGAAAAACTCCACCCGCTCATTCCCCATCTGACCGTTAAAGCGGTTGTCTCGCCAGCTATCGGGGGAATCATCATCGGCCACGAAGTCGCGCGCGCCCTGAATGCGCAGGCTTTGTTCACCGAACGCGACGCCGACTCGAACGACATGACACTGCGCAGAGGATTCGAAATAGCGGCAGGCGAACCGGTGGTGGTCGTCGAAGATGTCATCACAACGGGCGGCAGCACCAGAGATGTGATCCGGGCTTTAGAAGCAGCGGGCGCACATGTGATGGCGGCCGGCTCCATCATCGACCGCAGCAACGGACGTGTCGACCTGGGCCTGCCGCGCGTGGCTTTGGAGACGCTGAATCCGATTACCTACGATCCAAATGACTGCCCGCTTTGCCATCAGGGTATTCCGGTTGTCAAGCCTGGATCGCGCAGAGTGTGAGAACCCTGAGATTTGAAGTCGCCTACGATGGAACCGGCTTCCACGGCTGGCAGGTCCAGCCCGGTCTCCCGACCATTCAGGGCGCTCTCGAAGAAGTGGTTGGCCGCATCGAGGGCAAACCAATTCACGTCATTGGCTCAGGCCGGACCGACGCCGGAGTTCACGCCCTCGCCCAGGTTGCCGCCGTCACGCTCGAAAATCCGATCCCGCCCGATAACTTCCGCCGCGCCGTAAACCGCCTTCTTCCCCGTTCGATCCGCATCGACCGAATTTGCGAAACGAACCCAAACTTCCATCCGCGCTTCGATGCCCGGCGAAAGACCTACGAGTACCGTATCTTTCGCGAAGAGGTTTGTTCGCCCTTTGAGCGCCACTTTGTTTATCACCATCCGTACCCGCTGAACGAAGCCGCCATGATCGAAGCCGCCCCTTTGTTCGAAGGCGAGCACGATTTTGCCGGCTTTGCCTCCATTGACGAAAGTGATTCTATCGGAGCGTCCAAGCGGCGGACCATCTTTGCATCTGCTTTTGCGCGCAACGAAAAGATTTTGGCCTATTCTGTCACCGGCTCCGGATTTCTCAAGCACATGGTGCGCAACATCGTGGGAGTATTGCTGGAGATCGGTAAAGGCAATCTTGTGCAGAATGACCTGCTGGCGCGTCTTCAACCCGGATCAGACATCAGAGCCGGCCCTACGGTGGCCGCCAGCGGACTTTTCTTGGTTTCAGTCGATTATGAATAGCAGATGGTATTTGTAAAAACGAACCCATCATGAGTTCGTTCCGTAAAATTCTGATTGCCAACCGGGGCGAGATCGCTGTTCGCATTATTCGCGCTCTTCGCGAGCTGGACATTCCGAGCGTCGCCGTCTTTTCGGAGGCTGATCGCCGCGCTCTTCACGTTCAGATGGCTGAGGAGGCGGTCCCAATCGGGCCTGCTGCTTCGTCTGAAAGCTATCTTTCACAGAACCGGATACTCGAAGCTGCCCGGTTGACCGGCGCGGATGCTATCCACCCCGGCTATGGCTTTCTCAGTGAAAACGCCTGCTTCGCGCGGGCCTGCGAAGGAGCCGGGATCAAGTTCATCGGTCCGAGCTGGCGTTCGATTGAGCAGATGGGCTCGAAGACCGCCGCCCGTCAGGTTGCCGTGGCGTCTGGTGCACCAGTGGTCCCGGGTTCCGAAGGCGGCGTCAGCGACGTCCGCAAAGCTGCGGGAGAAGCCGCAAAAATCGGCTACCCCGTTCTACTCAAAGCGTCGGCCGGAGGAGGCGGCAAGGGGATGCGCAGGGTCGATTCGGAAGCCGAACTCGCCGATGCCATGCGCCTTGCCTCGGGCGAAGCCGAACGCGCTTTCGGCTCCGGAGAAGTTTACCTTGAAAAACTGATTGAGCGGCCGCGCCACATCGAAATCCAGGTTCTCGGCGACGAACACGGCCACTTGATTCACCTTGGCGAACGCGAATGCTCCATTCAGCGCCGGCATCAGAAAATTGTCGAGGAATGCCCGTCCCCGCTGATTCTTGCCCGCCCGGAGTTGCGCGAGCACATCGGACAAGCAGCCCTGAAAATTGCCCGCGCGGCCGGGTACTTCAACGCTGGAACACTGGAATTCCTCGCCGACCAGGCCGGCAATTTCTATTTTCTCGAAATGAATACCCGTTTGCAGGTGGAGCATCCCGTCACAGAGTGGGTCACTGGCATCGACCTGGTGCAATGGCAGATCCGTATCGCCGCCGGAGAAGCGCTCGCGTTGCGCCAGGAGGACATTCGCTGGAATGGCTCGGCAATCGAGTGCCGTGTTTACGCCGAGGATCCGTCCAACAATTTTTTCCCGAGTCCCGGCAGAATCACGCAGTATGCCGAGCCGTCCGGACCGGGGGTCCGAGTCGATAGCGGAGCCTACTCAGGCTGGACGGTTCCGATCGAATATGATCCGCTGCTCGCCAAACTGTCGGTTTGGGCTGCGACTCGCTGTGCTGCTGTCGAGAGAATGCGCCGGGCGGTTTCCGAGTATCGCGTGCTGGGAGTTGTCACGAACCTGCCACTATTCGATCGACTGATGAGGGATGAGCGTTGGAAAGCCGGTGATCTCGACACCGGCTTCCTAGATAGCTTCATGGATCGTCAACGGCCGGGCCCGGTCGATCGCGAGAACCGGATTGCGGCCATACTTGCGGCCGCCCAGTCTGGCCAGCGGCCGCCCGGCCAATCGGAGCCAGCGCCGGCAGCGAGCCAATGGCGCTCAGCGGGAGCTAAAGCTCTTCTCAGATGAAGTTACGAATTACCATCGATGGAGAAGCCGCCCTCCTGGAACTCCGGCAAAACGCGCAGACAATCTACAATTTAACGGGTGTTCTCACTGCATCTGGCGAAAGCTCAATTATCGAAATCGGGCCAGGCATTTTCTCGGTCTTGTTGGGCCACAGAAGCCTGACCGTTTATATCGTCTCCAACGGCGAGGAGCGCGAAGTTTGGGTCGAGGGCCGGCGCTATGCGATTTCGGTTGCCGATCCGCGCGACCGGTCAGCCAGGCGGAAGAAACAAGCGAGCGCAGGACCGCTGGAAGTGCGCGCCCAGATGCCGGGCAAGGTGGTCAAGCTTCTGGTTGGGCGAGGAGCAGCGGTGCAGGCGGGACAGGGTCTTATCGTTGTCGAGGCCATGAAGATGCAGAACGAAATGAAGTGTCTTCGAGATGGCGTCGTGACAAAGATACTCGTGGCCGAGGGCGCTGCGGTCGCGGCAGGCGAGAAATTGATGGTTGTCGAGTAGCCGAGAAATCCGATATGGCAAAACAGGATTGCAAATTTTGCGGAGGCACCGGCTGGATCGTCGCCGAACAGGAAGGTATTTCCTCAGCAAACCGGTGCAGTTGCGTTATCGAAACTCAGGGGATGGAATTGGAATCGCACGCGCAAATCCCCGAGAATTACCGGGAGGCTTCATTCGACAATTTCCATCTCCCACATGACAATCCAACAGCTTCGAGACAACTCCAACTGGCCATGCTGCCCATCAAAAGTTACGCCAACAACTTTCCGGTTTTGAAAGACAAGTTGGGGCTTTTACTCATTGGGCCGCAGGGAGCCGGCAAGACTCATTTAGCGGTCGCAGTGCTACGGGAGCTGATCGGGCGCGGCCACGAGGCCGTCTTCTTTGACTACCAGAACCTGTTGGAGCGGATTCGGGCCGGTTACAACGAAAAGATCGGCACGAGCGATCGAGAAGCTTATCGGACGGCTCTTGAAGCGGAAGTCCTATTACTTGATGACCTGGGCGCGCACCGGGTAACCGACTGGGTAGAGGATACGGTCACTTCGATCATCACGAATCGCTGCAACAATCGTAAGCCGCTTATCGCGACGACAAACTTTCCCGATCCGGATATGGGCGGCACAGTTGTCGAGAAGGCCGCCCCGGGCTCGGCCGTCAAGTATACACTTCATGACACTCTCGAAGAGCGGATCGGAGCACGCGCCCGATCTCGCCTCTTCGAAATGTGTACGGTCGTACCCATGTGGGGGCTCGCCGATTACCGCCAGCGCCCCCGGCGGAGAGCCTACTAAGCCTTCGCCGCCGCTCCAAAACTGTCTACAGCAGCCTTCTCGTCCTCGAACGCCGGGAAGATCGTGTGGAGTTTGGTGATCTGCATCAAGTCCTTCATCTTTCCCTGCAGATGCAGCAGCTTAAGAGCGCCTCCCTGGTTGGTGGCAGTCGTATAAGCCCCTACCAGCTCGCCCAGTCCCGCGCTGTCTACGTAGCTAACTGCCGCCATATTGAGGACGATGTTCTTAGTCCCTTGCGAGAGCAGCGAACGTAATTCATCGCGTAAAATCCCCGTATTCTCGCCAAGTGTGATTTTTCCATTGAGGTCGACGATTGCCACGTCGTTAACCTTCCGAACTTTAGCCGTGAGTGCCATTCAGTGCTCCTTGACCTGACTTGTCAGCGTTTCATTCTAGCGTAACGGTTTGCGAAGAGAGTACTGGGAATGTCTGTCGGAGAGTCGACCGGTACCGCCGCTAAACTAACAATGATGAAGCTGGGTATCGATTTTGGGACCAATCGGACCGTCATAGCCGCCGCCGATCGTGGAAATTTTCCGCTAGTTTGTTTCGAAGCCCCGGACGGAGCGGCCTCCGACTGGTATCCGTCTTTGGTTGCACTGCGCGGCGATCAACGCCGGTATGGCTGGCAGGCCTGGGATTTGCAGGGCGATCCTGCCTGGACCGTTGTTCGCTCGATTAAACGTCTTCTGGAAGACGCTGGCCCGGAGACGCTCCTCGACTTGCGCGTGCAGCAGATCAAGATTGTCGATCTGCTCTACGGCTTCACTAGCGCTCTGGCCGGCAACTTACGCGAGAACTCGAATCTCCGTGTAAAACCGGGCGAACCTCTGGAGATCATGCTCGGTGTCCCGGCCCACGCCAATAGTAATCAGCGGTTTCTCACCGTAGAGGCTTTTCGACAGGCTGGGTTTCGGATTATTGGTGTTTTGAATGAGCCGAGCGCTGCCAGCATCGAGTTCGGCCATCGCCAGCGTCAGAGCAAAGCGAACCAGGAGCTGATTCTGGTCTACGATCTGGGCGGCGGCACTTTCGATGCTTCTTTGGTCGCGCTTGACGAGAATGTTCACCACGTCGTCGCCTCAGAAGGCATTCCGACCATCGGCGGAGACGATTTCGATTCCATAATCGCGGATTTGGCCCTTGACGCAGCGGGTGTGAGCCTCGCCGAACGCGACGAATTGCCGGCCGCGGCCTGGTTCCGGCTGCTCGAAGAATGCCGGGCGAAGAAGGAGGCGCTGCACCCGAACTCGCGGCGTTTGGCAATCGATCTCGAGCACGCTAAGCCGGATTGGAATTCGGTACAGGTCCCGGTAGCCGAGTTCTATGAGGCTGCGCGCCCATTGGTGGAAGAGACCATCGCTGCAGCCGAAGATCTGCTGCGCGACGTACATGACGAGTTCGAAGCTCTTTACATAACCGGCGGCGGCAGTGAACTTCCGCTTGTTGCCCGAGTGCTGCGGGAGCGTTTTGGACGCCGGGTTCGACGGTCGGCTTATACTCGCTCCGCGACGGCCATCGGACTCGCGATCCAAGCGGATCAACCCGATTCCTATAAGCTGAGCGACCGCTTGTCGCGCTATTTCGGAGTCTGGCGTGAAGCGGAATGCGGCTCGCGTATTGTTTTCGATCCGTTATTTCAAAAAGGTTCTCTGCTGCCTTCACCCGGCCAACCGCTGTTGTCGATCCGCCGTGAGTACTCGCCTGTCCACAACGTGGGCCACTTCCGGTTCCTGGAATGCACTCATCGGACGGAACCTGGCGTGCCGACAGGAGAAGTTACGCTGTGGGACGAAATTCGATTTCCGTTTGATCCGCCCCTTCAGGAAGCAGGGGATCTTTCGAGTACCCGCGTGGAGTTCTCTGACACCGCGGCGACCCAGCGAATTGAAGAGCACTACGAGTGCGATGGCGGGGGAGCGATCACTGTCACTATCGCCAACCAAACCTCCGGTTACTCGCGCGTGTATCGTCTCGGCCGGTGGTCGCAGCAACAGGAGAGCAAGCCTGTCAAGCCTGTTTCACGGCGCAGGAAAGCTGCGGGAACCAGCACGTCAGCAGGAGCCTAGGCGAGTTTGTCACAACCACTTCCTGTGGTCGTGGCTCCGAAAGCGCTCCGGTGTTTTCAAGAGCTTAGTGAGCCGTGACCAGACGGAGCGGTCTTGCACACTTGAGAACTTCGGCTACACCGGATTCTCATAAGTTTCTTGACCCATGCATCCCGACGATTCGGGACGCGGCAGACTGAGAGTTTGCGCCCCACTCGTACCTACGCCAAGTCCTGCAATTAAGTACTAGGCGATTACGCCCGACAACTTTTGCACAGTCTGAAAAGTATCCGATTCGGATGGCGGCTTATCCGGCCGGTAGCGTTTCACGCGCGCAAAGCGCAGGGCCAGACCGCTGACGTAGCGCGGGCTCACCTGAATTTCGTTAAAAGCGATTTCGACGACGATCCTGGGCTCGACGTAAACCGTATACTGATCGCGCGCGATCTCGATTTTCTGCAGTTCCGCGGTTTGCCAGACGAGCATTGCATCGGTGAGGCCTTTGAAGGTCTTGCCGAGCATGGCGAAGCCGCCTTTTTCGATGTCGCGCGCGCCCAGGTGGAGATTGCTCAGCCAACCCTTGCGCCTGCCGTTGCCCCACTCGGCGGCCAGGATGACGAGATCAAGCGTGCGGGCTTGTTTGACTTTGAGCCAGCTTTGCCCCCGAGCGCCGGCCGCATAAGGCGCATTGCGGGCTTTCGCCATGACGCCCTCATGGCCGCCCGAGAGCGCCTGGCGAAGAAAATCTTCCGCGTCGTTTCGGCTCCCGGTCGCCAAATGCGGCACCAGATGAGAGGGCGGCGCGAGGGCGCAGAGTTCAGCGAAGCGCCTGGCTTGCGGCTCGTCTATGGTGGAGACGCCGTTCAGATAGAGCAGATCGAACCAGAACGGCGTCATGGGCAGTTCGTTCAGAAGATGATCCACATTCACCTTGCGTCCGAAGCGGCGCATGGAGATCTGGAATGGCTGCGGACGGCCGCCGGTATCGAGGCTAAGAGCTTCGCCATCGAGAATCAAGTCACGGGCGGGGAGAGCGCGTACCGCTTGCACTATCTCGGGGACGGCTGTGCTAACGTCGTTTGCTCCGCGGGAATAGATGACGACATCGTCGCCCGATTTGTGAGCCTGGATCCGAGCGCCATCAAACTTGTATTCGAGCGCGGCGGCTCCTCCGAGTTCGTCGAGGGCATCGGATACATCTTCGGCGGTTTGCGCGAGCATCGGCTGGACGGGGCGGAAGAGCTGAATTTCGAACTGAGCCAAGCCTTGCTCTCCATGCTCCATCACCGCGCGGGCAATGGCGGCTGAACCGCCGCCCATCATGGCCGCGCGGCGAACGCGATCCGCTCCGAGGCCGGATGCTTTGCCGAGGGCCTCCAGCATGATGCCTTCCAGCGCGCCCTGGCGCAGTTCGCCGGCCAGCAATCCGGAAAGAAAGTTTTGTTCTTCCTGTGTGGCGCGGCCGAAGAGACTTCGCAGTAATTCCCGCTTGCGAAGTTCGGAACCCGGACCCTGGATGGCCGCGAACTCGTCCAAGGCGCGATCGACATCCAGGATTTCTAGGGTGGCGGTTTCACAAGCGGGTGTCAGCGCGGCGTGCAGGGTAGCGTAGCCGACGCCAATGCGCCCTTGCCGGGCGGCAGCAGATAAGAAACCTACCGTGACTTCGATCTCATGGGGGCTCAAACGCTTCAGCAAACCGGCGAGCAGTTCGATCTTTTCAAGCCTTTTACTGGTTGCCGTGATGCGGCGGGAAGTCTCGACGACCTCGGCGAGCAACATATAAGAAGTGCGGTTACTTGAATTGCTCGTCTAAGGCGACGCGGTAGCCTGACACGAGCGCGTTCGTCTCATTGGCCATGCCAACTATGGCCATCATTTCTCCAAACATTTCCTCCGTCATGCCTTTCTTACGGGCGGAAGAGCTGTGCGAGGCGACGCAGTAGGCGCATTGATTGGTCGCGCTGACAGCAATATAGATCAATTCCTTGGTGAGCGGGTCTAGCGCTCCGCCGGGCGCCATGATCTGCTTGATACTTTCCCAGGTCCGGCGAAGCGTTGCGGGATCGCGCGCGATGGCTTTCCAAAAGTTATTCACCGAATCGACTTTGCGCGTTGACATGATGTCGTCGAAAACGGCTTTCACTTCCGGGCTTGCGTCGATGTATTCAATCAAGTTTGGATTTGTGGCTGTCATAAATTCTTACGCATTTCCAATTAGTATTCCCGCGACGAATACCAGGACGCCTCCGACAACAACTTGAAGAGCGGCACGCAGCAGCGGAGTGTCCATATAGTGCTGGCGGATCCAACTTATGATGCCGAGCTCGATTGCAACTACAGCGATGGCAACCGCCATGGCAACTCGAAAATCGGCAATCAAAAAGGGCAGAGTATGGCCGATTCCACCAGCAAAGGTCATGATTCCCGTTACGCAGCCGCGAATCATCGGGCGGCCGCGCCCGGTCAGAGAGCCGTCGTCGGAAAGTGCTTCGGCAAAGGCCATCGAAATACCGGCCCCAACGGAAGCAGCCAGACCCACAAGAAAAGCGTCATGGGTTTTGTGAGTGGCGAAAGCAGCAGCGAAGAGCGGCGCGAGCGTAGAGACGGAGCCATCCATCAAGCCGGCCAGACCGGGCTGCACAAACCGCAACACAAAAGTACGACGCGAGGCCTCCTTTTCGACGGCGTTAACCGCGGGCGTAAGATGCTTCTGCTCCATAGCCTCGGCAGCAGCGGTGTGTTTGGCTTCAGCTTCAGCGAGATCGCCGAGAAGCTTGCGCGTCGAAGCGTCAGGCGTTCTCTGGATGGCTAATTGATAGAAGCGCCGGGTTTCCTCTTCCATCGATTCGATTGCGTGGCGGACAACGTTGGTGCCGAGCGGACGCAGCAGCCAGACAGGCGGGCGCGAGACGAAACCCTTGACGTCCTGACGCCGAATCAGCGGAAGGTGCTCTCCGAAGCGCTGCTGAAAGAGTGCAATGAGAGAAGCCCTGTGTTCGGACTCCTCCTGCTGCATTTCGTCGAGCACACGCGCGGTAGCGGGATAATCTTCCCGAAGTGCCTCGGCAAATTCGCCATAGATTCGGCCGTCTTCCTCTTCAAGAGATACAGCTAAAGCTAGAATCTCGCGTTCCGACAGATCTTGAAAGTTCTTTGCCATAGGTGCGTTTTGCGCTAAATTGCGAGCACCTCCGCCGTAGTGGCCGCATCGTTCATCTTAGCGAGTCCGCCACGGCCCCGATTTTGCCGGCTATGGCTCACGGAAGCGTAAACGCAACGAACGAGCTGCCGGAGGGGCGTTCGCGGCCTCCTCCTTCCGCTACCGCAACATATTCTTTGCCATCGAGCTCATAGACGGCAGGAGTTGCGTTGGCTGCATGGGGAAGAACAGTCTCCCAAAGGAGCTTGCCGGTTTTTTTGTCGAAAGCGCGGAATTTGTTGTCGTAATGCGTGGCTCCAATAAAAAACAATCCGCCAGCCGTGACCACTCCGCCTCCGTGGTTTTCGCTACCCGTGTTCTTCATTCCTTGCGCGACCAGTTCCGGATATTCACCCAGTGGAATTTGCCAGAGGTATTCGCCGGTATCGAGATTGATCGCGGAGAGAGTTCCCCACGGAGGCGTATTAGCCGGATAGCCATCCGGGTCACGAAACTCTTTAAATGACTCGGTCGTGTATTTGAGTCCTGGAGATGCCGGCCGTCTCGATGGCAAGTCGATGATGACGTCAGTTCCACGCAGGAGAAAATTCGTCAAATTCTTTATTGCCGGCTCACCGATCCAATCAAAGGGCGGCATCCGGCCGCCACCATTGCGAATCATCGTCGAAACCTGATCATCTGTGAGACGGCCGGCGAGATGATCGAGTGCTGGATACTCGGGAGGCGATCCTTTCCTGTCGCGGCCATGGCAGGGCGCACAGCGCGCTTGATAAAAGCGGCTTGCAAGAGCGCTGTGATGGATCTTGTCCGGCAACGCCAGGCGCACGATCCAAGGAGACTCATTCGCGTTCACATAATAGATATCGGTTTCCGGGTCATATGCGCCGCCTCCCCATTCGGCACCGCCGGCCGGACCTGGGAAGAACACGGTTCCGCGCAGACTGGGCGGGACGAAGAGCTGTCCGTGGTCCAGCGACTGCAATTGTTCCAGCACTGCCCGATGCGCGGCCTCAGTGCGGCGCGTCACGGTGTCTTCCGTGAAATCCTGCCGCACGAAGGGTGCCGGCTTGAGCGGTACCGGCTGGGTCTTTGACAGCAGTTCACCGTCAACCGGGGATGCAGGCACGGGCCGCTCCTCGATCGGAAACAGGCTCTCGCCGGTCGTGCGATCCAACACAAAGAGATAGCCGGTTTTTCCTGCCTGCGCGACGGCATCGACCAGTTTGCCATTGTGCCGGCATTTTACGAGTAGCGGCGCGGACGGAAAGTCCAGATCCCACGCATCGTGATGAATTCCCTGAAAATGCCACTTCAGTTTGCCGGTTGCAGCGTCGAGACAAAGCAACGTGTCGGCGAAGAGATCGTTTCCGTGGCGGTCGGCTCCGTAAAAATCATAGGATGCGGAGCCGGTTGGAGCAAAGACCAGCCCACGCTTCACATCGACGGCCATACCCGCCCAGTTATTGGCAGCTCCCGAAGTTTTCCAGGCGCCAGGCGGCCACGTGTCGTAACCGAATTCGCCCGGATGTGGAATCGTATGGAAGGTCCAGGAAAGTTTGCCGCTACGAACGTCATAAGCGCGAATGTCTCCGCGCGTAGCCGGCAGTGTCTCGGATACAGAGCTGCCAAGAATAATCAGATTGCGGTAAATCACTCCGGGGCTGGTGACGGTTAGCGACGTGTTATGCAAGGGAGGGTCAAAGGCCAGGCGCAGGTCGATTATGCCGCCGCTGCCGAAGTCCGGGTCGAGTTTGCCGGTTTTGGCGTCGAGACTAAGCAACTTATCGCCAATCGTGACGAAGATTCGCTGCTGTTTGCCGTCGCTCCAGTAAGTAAGTCCACGGTTCGGGTGGGGAGCGCGGCCGGTGTGCAAGTAATCGAAGCTCCAGATTTGTTTGCCCGTGCCGGCGTCGAGAGCAACCACGCGCAGCGTGGGCGTGGTGATGAACATGACTCGATCAATAACGATCGGATTGCATTGAATGTCCGAATCCGGGTAGGCGTCGTGGCTATCGAAGCTCCAGGCCACACGGAGCTGTGTGACGTTCTGGGTGTTGATCTGTTTAAGAGAAGAATAATGGAGGTTATCGGTACTGCCGCCAACGATCCCCCAACCGCTGAAATCACTTTGGGCGAGAACACAACCGGCAAGAATTGCCAATAAAAGCAAGCGCAACATTCACAAGGGAGTATATCGGCAGGTGCGCGCAACGCCTCTAAAGGACAATAGAGATAGCTTCCCTTTTTCATGCTGGATCACATCTCCGTGCATGGCGCGCGCCAGCACAATTTAAAGAACGTCAGCGTTCAAATCCCGCGGAACACTTTTACGGTGATTACGGGACTGAGCGGATCGGGCAAGAGCTCGCTCGCTTTCGACACGATCTACGCGGAAGGTCAGCGAAGGTATGTAGAAACGCTGTCACCGTATGCACGGCAGTTTCTGGACCAGATGGAACGGCCGGAGGTGGATTCGATTGACGGATTGAGTCCGGCAATTTCCATCGAGCAGAAGACAACTACACGCAGCCCGCGCTCGACGGTCGGGACAGTCACCGAAATCTACGACTATCTGCGGCTGCTGTTTGCCTCGGTCGGAGTACCACATTGTCCGCTTTGCGGAACTGAGATTGCGCGGCAATCGCCGGCGCAGATCCTGGAACAGGTGTTCGCTCTCCACCGAAACGAGAGGATCATGATCCTGGCGCCGATCGCTCGGGGGCGCAAAGGCGAATACAAGAAGGAACTGGAAGCGATTGCCAAGGGCGGCTTTCGGGCGCGCATCGATGGGGAGCTGCGAACCCTTGACGAGCCGCTGAAACTCGACAAACGGAAGAACCATACGATCGAGGTGGTGATTGACCGGCTGGTAATAAAGCCGGGAATTGAACAAAGGCTGGAAAACTCGATTCAAACGGCTTTGAAGTGGGCCGAGGGATTGGTGATCGTGGCGGTGGTGGATGGACTGGAGCGGCTGTATTCGGAGAAACTCGCGTGTCCGAACGATGGGACCAGTATTCCTCAATTGGAACCCCGCTCATTCTCGTTCAATAGTCCTTATGGCGCCTGCGAAACTTGCAGGGGCGTCGGCAGCACTTGGGCTTTCGATCCTCTGAAAGTCATTGCCGACCCTTCAAAACCGCTGCTGGACGGAGGGTTGGGACCTGGGTCAACTTCTTCGTATATGACTTCTGCCGTGGCCGAGATGGCGGAGGACTGCAAAATCGATTTGGCCGTACCCTTCGAAGATCTTCCGAGGAAGAGTCGGAATCTGCTTATCTACGGGAATAGCCGTTTTCCGGGGATCCTCAAGACCCTCGACGAACACTATGCGCGGGCCAGCGAGGGCTATCGGGACTGGTTGATGGAATATATGTCACCGACCGTTTGTCCGGACTGCAAAGGACGGCGGCTACGGCCTTCGAGCCTGGCTGTGACGGTTAAAGATTTGTCGATCGCCGACTTCACGGGCATGCCGATTGCCAGAGCGTTGCCGCTGATCAAGAACTGGCGCTTCACGGAGCGCGAACTGCAAGTGATAGGACGCGTAATCGAAGAAATTCGAAACCGGCTGGAGTTTCTATGCGCGGTAGGGTTGGATTACCTGAGCTTAGAACGATCTTCGGCGACGCTTTCCGGAGGCGAGGCGCAGCGCATCCGACTAGCCACGCAAATCGGATCGAAGCTGCGCGGAGTTCTTTATGTCCTGGACGAGCCGTCGATCGGATTGCATGCGCGGGATAACGGAAAATTGATCGACACGCTGCATCGCCTGCGGGATCTGGGTAACACGGTTTTAGTGGTGGAGCACGATGCGGAGACGATCGAGCGAGCAGATTATGTAGTCGATTTGGGCCCGCGGGCGGGACTGTTGGGCGGGAATTTGATGGCGCAGGGAAGCCCCGCCGAGGTGATGGCGACATCAAAATCGTTGACCGGGGATTATCTTTCGGGGCGAGTGGAGATACCCGCACCTGCGACGCGACGCCGGGGGAATGGTCTCACGCTCAGTGTAAAGGGCGCACACGAGCACAATCTCAAGAATGTGGACGTGGATTTTCCACTGGGAACATTTGTCGTGGTGACAGGCGTTTCCGGCAGCGGTAAATCGACGCTCGTACACGATATTCTCTATCGCGCACTGGCCAAGGAAGTGTACGGGTCGAGCCAGGAGCCCGGCGGGCACGAGACGATTTTGGGGCTGGAGAATATCGATAAGGTGGTGGCGATAGATCAAGCGCCGATCGGCCGCACGCCCCGATCGAATCCGGCCACTTACACGGGTCTGTTTGGGCCCATTCGGGAACTCTACGCGATGCTGCCGGAATCGCGCGAGCGTGGTTATAAGGCGGGGCGGTTCAGCTTCAACGTGAAAGGCGGGCGCTGCGAGGCTTGTCAGGGCGACGGCTTGAAGCGTATCGAGATGAACTTTCTGCCCGATGTCTACGTGACGTGCGATGTTTGCCGCGGGCGCCGGTATAACCTGGAGACGCTCGAGGTCAAGTACAAGGGCAAGAGCATTGCCGATTTGCTCGAATCGAGCATAGATGAGGCGCTCGAGATTTTAACGAATATTCCTCAGGTCCATGCGAAGCTGAAAACGCTGAAGGAAGTGGGGCTCGGATACCTGCACCTGGGGCAATCGTCGACAACGCTATCCGGAGGCGAAGCGCAACGGATCAAACTGGCGAAGGAGTTGAGCAAGCGGCAGACCGGACGAACCTTTTACTTACTGGATGAGCCGACAACGGGGCTGCATTTTGAAGACGTGCGGCACTTACTCGATGTGCTGCAGAGATTGGTGGATCTGGGAAACACGGTCGTCGTCATCGAGCATAATCTGGACGTGATCAAGAGCGCCGACTATCTGATCGATCTGGGGCCGGAGGGCGGCGAAGCGGGCGGGCACATCGTAGCAACAGGCACGCCGGAGGAAGTTTTGCGCGACACGATGAGTCACACCGCGCAAGCGCTTCGTAAAGTGATGAAGGTAGCCTATGCAGGGTGATGAGATCGGGAATACGCCTCAGGACGTGGTGCCTGAAACATCTTCCTTCGAAGTGGTCCCCCCCGAACTTTCCGCTCCGGCACCGAAACGAGAGCCGTTTTGGGGCTATACGGATCTGTTGCTCGTCTTAGGCTTGTTGTTCGGTCTCAGCGTGGTGGTAGTGGTGATGATCGGTCTCCTGGCGATCCCCTATCCGTCGCTGCGTACCGATCAGACACCGCTCGCGCTACCGGTCCAGGTGGCGTTCTATGGATGTCTTTACTTGAGCTTTCGCCTGGTTTTAAAGTTGCGCTACGGCAGGCCGGTCCTTTCTTCACTCGGATGGAAGCGCCCGCGGATAAACCTGGCATGGATGGCTGGGGGTGGGATTGTTCTGGCATTTGTTCTTTCCGCGCTGGGCAATCTACTTAAGACTCCGAAGATTGATCTGCCGTTCGAGAAACTGACGAGCACGCCGGCATCTCTGACCTTTTTCGCGATCATTGCGATCGTGATGGCGCCGTTTTTCGAAGAGCTTTTTTTTCGTGGATTTGTCCAGCCGCTGCTTTCGCGGACCTTCGGGACGATCGCGGGCATCCTCATAACGGCGGGGTTATTCGGGGCACTGCACGGGTTTGAATATTCGTGGGTTTGGCAATATGCCGTATTCATTTCGATTGCCGGAGCGGTGTTTGGATGGCTGCGCGCCCGGACGAACTCGATTGTTCCTTCGACAGTGATGCACGGCTGCTTCAACCTCGTTTCCGTAGTAGCGCTGGCTTTTGGAAAGAACATTTAAAACGATGACCGAATCTGCAGTTCTTGCACAAAGTATGATCGAGACGATCGAGTGGACGTCTGAAGGCGTGGTCATGATTGACCAGACGCGACTGCCGCGTGAAACGGCTTTCGTGACGTGCCGCAGCTACCGGGACGTGGCGGATGCGATACGAACGATGATCATTCGCGGCGCGCCGGCCATTGGCGTGGCGGCGGCAATGGGTATTGCGCTGGGCATTTTGAAATCGGACGATCCGCAAGCGGACATGCCCGAAATTTGCGAGACGCTGGCGAAAACGCGGCCGACAGCGGTAAACCTCTTCTGGGCGATTGACCGCATGAAATCTGTTTACGATTCAGTACGAGGGCTTGGGCTCAAAGAGATCCGCGAAAGGATGGTGGCCGAGGCGCAGGCCATCCGCAAGGAAGATATTGCGATCAATGAGGCAATCGGCCGGAACGGCGCACCGCTGGTGCCGGACGGCAAAACAGTGCTCACGCATTGCAACGCGGGCGCTTTGGCGACGGCGGGATTTGGGACAGCGCTCGGAGTGATTCGCGCGGCCGTGCAGTCCGGCAAGAAAGTGGATGTTTTTGCCGATGAGACGCGACCTTTTCTCCAAGGTGCGCGGCTGACGGCATGGGAACTCCAGCGTGACGGAATTGAGACGACGCTGATCACGGACAATATGGCTGGCCATTTCTTAAAGAGCGGCCGCATCGGGTGCGTGGTGGTGGGAGCAGATCGAATCGCCGCTAACGGCGACGTTGCCAATAAGATCGGCACTTATGGAGTCGCCGTCCTGGCAAACGAGAATCGTGTTCCTTTCTATGTGGCGGCGCCGATATCGACGCTGGATTTGAGGCTGGCTTCCGGAGATCAGATCCCGATTGAAGAACGCTCGTCGAAAGAAGTGACGGAGCTACAGGGCGTGGCGATTGCGCCGGAAGGCATTCAAGTGGCGAATCCGGCTTTTGATGTCACGCCAAACCGCTATGTTTCGGCGATTATCACAGAACGCGGGGTAGCGCGCGCGCCCTTTGAAGAGAGTCTGCGGAGATTGAGCGAGGCTCCAAAGACTCCGTCCCCGGCTTAAGCTAAACCTCCACTGCCGCGCCCGCCGGTCCGGCGGTTGTGCGATCGAGCACTACTTTCGATTGAAGCCCGGCTTTGGCCAGGATCAAATAGACAACAAAGCCGGCCACAAAACTGTAGACCGCCGCCGGTTGCAGATAAGGTTTTACTCCTTCGGAAATCGGCAAAAAGGGCAGAATGCCAATTACGAATCCAATCGCCCACGCTCCGTACCCGGCAAAATTGACTCCTTCTCTGGGGCCCGCCCACTTCTTTCCCGACAGCCAGAAATCCGCGACCATAGCACCGCAAATCGGTCCGAAAGACGCCCCGATGATGGTGAACAGACCTACGAGGTTTGCCGCTACGCCCGTGATCGCCAGCACCGCTGCGATGACCGCGCCGGCCATGGTGGATTTAGATCGGGCCACTCCAGGAATCATGGTGGCCAAACTATTTCCCGCGATGAATGAAGAAAAACACATAGGAGCGATCGACGCTACCGCGAATAGGAAGAACGCGATGGCAGCAAAAGCGCCTGTTTGCGCAATGGCCGAATCGAAGCGGTAGTCCCGGACGCCATAGAGGACATGTGCTCCGGCAACCGAAAGCAATGGCAGTCCTCCGGCCACCAGCACTGCGAGAAAAATGCCGACCAGACCACCCCAGCGAACGTCTCGCTCATCCCGGCTGCTCATCCCGAAATCTACGCCCGCCGCACCCGCCGTTGCAAAAAAGCCCACCACAATCTGCACCAGCATCGTGAAGCCTAAGTACGAGTTCGGGTGAGCCGGTACGTACTGCCCAACTCCACCGGCGTTTTTCGTAAACACCACCAGGATCATCAACAGCGGAATGAGATTGAAATAAAGAGCGAAGCGGGCGACATACTGGATTCCTTTCGCGCCCACATACCCCAGTCCTAATGCCCACGCCGCCGCGATGAGTCCGAATGGCAGGCTTCCTGGCCCAGCTTTCGAACCGAAGGCTGTCAGGATAAAAGTGGTCGCCACGAATGCGTTCACCGACATCCAGCCTACTTGCAGTACACCCATCAGCAAACCAGGCATTACGTATCCGCCTTGTGTGCCGAAAGTGGAACTGCCTACGACGTAGAGCGGATAACCCGTTCGCATACCCAGCAGGGCCGGTATGTAGTAGAAAAGGCCATAACTGATAAGTCCGGCAACCACCAAGGCCGCCAGGCACACAGCAGGACCAGCACGATCCAACGCCACCGCAATTTCCCGATAGAAAACGATCCACAGAAAAACGCCGGCGTAGGTCGGCGCGGTGTTCTTGTACCATGGCGCGCGGTTTGCGCCGGGGTTCGGCACGGCTTTAGAGATATAGCTAGGCAACATATCTGCTCTTCCTTGTCGCTCTTCGAGAGATGCTCATTATATCCACGGGCCCGGCACTGCCCGCGTTGTACATAGCTTATGGGTACAAGCCCCTAAACGCGCCGCAGACGAATGTTTTCCACGCTGTGCCCTGCGTCCTTTTCCAGAATGAGGTGGGCGCGCTCGCGCGTCGGCTGGATATTTTCCCGCAAATTCACCAGATTGATCTCATTCCAGATTTGCTGCGCCGTCTCGATTGCTTCCGTTTCCGAAAGCGCGGCGTAGCGGTGGAAGTAAGAGGACGCGTTCTGAAAAACAGTCTCCCGCAACCGCAAGAAACGCTCCACATACCAGCGCGCGACAGTTCCCTCAGTGGCATCGAGGTAAATCGAGAAATCGAAGAAGTCGGAAACGAACAGCCGGGAAGCTTCGCGCGCCGATTCCGGAGACTGCAGCACGTTTAAGCCTTCCAGAATCAGGATGTCGGGCTGCTCTATTTCCTGTGAAGCGCCGGGAATGATGTCGTAGTACAGATGCGAATAGACGGGCGCGGAGACTCTCCGCATCCCGGCTTTGATATCCGCCAGGAAGTGGAGCAGACGGCGCTGGTCATAACTCTCGGGAAACCCCTTCCGCTTCATCAGGCCGTTCTGTTCCAAAACACGATTGGGGTACAGAAAACCGTCGGTTGTCACCAAATCGACCTTTAAATGATCCTGCCATCGCGCCAGACAGGCTCGCAGTACGCGCGAAAACGTACTCTTGCCTACTGCTACACTGCCGCCGATCCCGATGATATAGGTCACTCGCTGGGGAGTCGGGGAGCCCAGAAACTGCCGCCGCGCCTCATACAGATGTTGGATGGCCGCCACATGCAGGTTAAGGAGGCGCGAGAGCGGTACAAAAATATCCTCGACTTCCCCCAACGAGACCTGTTCGTTGATCCCGCGAAGAGCTGTTAAGTCTTCCTCACTCAATAACAAGGGCGTATTGGCACGCAATCTCTTCCAGTGCTCTCGATTGAAGTTGGTGTAGCGGCTGATCGAACCTGGAGGAGCAAGTGAGGCGTTTTTCAAACCCGTGTCCCGGCTGGTTTTATCTTGACAGAAATGGTCACCCGAAATCGGGTAAGATAGAACCAAGGGAATGTCTATAAAGTCGATCGATATTCTTTTGAGAGAAGGAGCGTAATTGAAAGAATCGAAGGCCCAGCGAACGGAGCGGCTGAAGATCGAGAAAAACCCTTGGGATGCGATGGAAGAGATCCGCGCATTTGCCAGACAAGGGCGCAGCAGCGTGCTGCCGGAATGGGTGGGTTTGTATTTCAGGTGGTGGGGCGTCTACACGCAGGGCGACGGGCTTGGCGTGCTCGGCGGCCAAGGCGGCGAAGGTAAATCTACTGACTACTTCATGCTCCGTATCGCGATTACAAACGGCCGCCTCACTGCCGCGCAACTTCGAGCCATTGCTTATATCAGCCGCACCTTCGGCCGCGGCGTGGCGGATATTACGGTGCGACAGAGCATCCAACTGCACTGGCTGCCTATCGAAGCAATTCCCCAGGCGATCGACATTCTTGCCTCGGTAGGTCTTTCATCCAAAGGCGCCTGCGGCGATGTGGTGCGCAATATCACGGGATGCCCGCTGGCCGGAGTCGCCGACGATGAGATTCTGGACGCCTCTCCTGTGGCGCTTGCCGCGTCGCGTCGCTTAGCCGGTAATCCGGCCTTTTACAACCTTCCGAGAAAGTTCAAAATATCGATTACCGGATGCCCGCTTTGGTGCTCCTACCCGGAAGTCAACGACATTGCGTTGACGCCGGTCCGTCGGGGCGAGGAAGTGGGGTTCTCCGTTCGCGTCGGCGGAGGCCTTTCCGCTGAACCGCACCTGGCAGAGCGCCTGGATGCTTTTGTAAGAGTCGATCAAGCGGTAGACGTGGTGCAGGGAATCACGGAGATTTTCCGTGAACAGCAAGGGCTGCGCGAACATCGCGAGCGCGCGCGGATGAAGCATTTGTTTCTGCGTGAAGGCTGGACGACCGAGAGATTCCTCGACGATCTTCAAAGCCGGCTGAGCTTCAAACTAGACCCCGGGGTGGAGGAAGAAATTCCGGGCGACGTCCTGCGCGATCACGTGGGAGTACACCGCCAGCGGCAGCCAGACCTCTACTATGTAGGCGCTGCCGTGCTGCGAGGGCGCGTAACGGGAGATCAATTGGAGGCGGCGGCCGCCTTGGCCGAGCGCTTCGGCAATGGCGAGCTGCGCACCACCGTCATGCAGAACCTGCTTTTCCTGAACGTGCCCAAGCAAAACGTCAACACTCTGATCAAGGAGCTCGGCGACATTCAGTTAAAGGTCGAGGGATCGCAGTTCTGGCGTGGCACCATTACCTGCACCGGCACGGAATTCTGCAAGCTCGCGATCACCGAAACGAAAGAGTTCGCCCGCTGGCTGGTGGACGAGATGGAAACGCGTCTGCCTGCTTTCGATCAGCAAATGAAGCTGCACATCACGGGTTGCCCAAATAGCTGCGGGCAGCACTGGATTGCCGATATTGGCATCGAAGGCAAGAAGATCAAGCACAATGGAGCGCTGGTCGACGCTTATTATTTTTGCGTTGGTGGCGGGGTTGGGACGAAGGCCTCGATTGCGCGGCCAATCGGTTACCGTTGCCCGGCGAGCGAAATTCCGGATGCGCTCGAACGCCTGCTCAGCGCTTACCTGGCTGCGCGAAAAGGACCTGAAGATCTGCAGAGTTATTTCCGGCGCACGTCGAACGATGAACTTCGTGCACTGCTCGCAGGTGAGGTTCTCGCGCCTGTCGAACGCGACCAGCCGCAGGAAAGGGAGCTCGTCGGGGCGCCGGAGTGACTGGTGAGCCTCCGCTATTGCCGGTTTTCCTGAAGATGAAAGGCCGCTCCTGCCTGGTAGTGGGCGGCGGGCATATCGCGCTCGAAAAGATCCGAGTGCTACTGGAATGTGAAACGGCCATCCGTGCAGTTGCTCCCAAAGCGCTGAACGAAATTGAGCAAATGGCACGCGACGGAAAGATCGTTCTTCACCGGAAGGAATATGCGGAGAGCGATCTTGCGGGCGCCTCGTTGGTCATCGCCGCTACTAACGACCGGGAACTCAACCACCGAGTCTATGCCGAGGCGATTGCGCAAGACCGGCTGGTGAATGTGGTGGACGATCCGGAGTATTGCGATTTCTATTTTGGTTCGATCGTCCGCCGGGGCGCGTTGCAAGTAGCGATTTCGACGAGCGGCGAGAGCCCAGCCTTCGCGCAGCAATTGAAGCAGGAGATCGAAGAAGCGCTGCCCGACAATACCGCGTCCTGGCTGACGCGTCTAGGGGAGCTGCGGCGCGAGATCAACCAGAAAGTCGCAGCGGGACCCGAGCGAGTTTCCCTGTTGCGAGAATTGGCCCGCAGGGAAATTTGTGAGCCGGGATCTTGCCCTTGCCGCACACTGGTAGCAGGAGGGCACGCCGGATGACCCAGGCCGAAAAAGGGAAAGTGTACCTGGTGGGTGCGGGTCCCGGAGACCCGGAACTGCTTACCGTCAAAGCGTCCGCGCTGCTTGCTACGGCAGACGTGATCTATCACGACGATCTGGTGGCGTGCAAAATACTGGAATTCGCGCAAGCGAATGCGCTGGTG
This sequence comes from Terriglobia bacterium, assembly GCA_963799755.1. Lineage (GTDB taxonomy): Bacteria > Acidobacteriota > Terriglobia > Bryobacterales > Bryobacteraceae > Bog-105. The sequence continues at coordinate 172,093 of CAWCYQ010000032.1, forward strand.
ATCAGCGTGGGAAAGCGTTGCGGCGCCAAACGCGTGACGCAAGGTGAAATCAATCAGAAACTGGTTGACAGCGCGCGGCGCGGCCTCGCCGTCGTGCGTTTAAAGAGCGGCGACCCGCTCATTTTCGGCAGAGCCAGCGAAGAAATCAGTGCGCTTTCGGCTGCCGGCGTGCCCTGCGAAGTTGTTCCAGGAATTAGCGCGGCGTTTGCTGCTGCGGCGGCTCTCGGCTCTTCGCTAACGGACCGCGGTATCGCATCTAGCGTGCTCTTACTTTCCGGCCATCATGCGAATGAAAAGAACCCGGAGCTTGCGCCTACCCGAGCCATTTATATGCCGGGGCCCGATTTGAAAGCGCGGGCCAAGGCATGGCTTGAGAGCGGCGAGTCGCCGGACTTGCCGTGTGTTCTTGTGAGTCGTGTTTCGCAACCGGACCAGGAGATCGTGCGTATGTCTCTCCGGGACTTGCTCACCACTGCCGCGCCTGCAAGCCCCGCCATTCTCTTGGCCGGCTGGGCCCTCGAGAAATTCGGCGCGAACCGCGTATTTGCCGGGTGCTTCGAGACGCAAGTTCCAGCACCTTTGGATACTCGCCTTTAGCGCACACCACCAAGAGCAGCGCTACGAACCCTGCTCTAGAATTGACGGATTGGGACTAATAACGTCTGCAATCACGCGCTTATCAACCGGCACTCGCGGACGAAGCCTGACGCGATACATTTGCGCAATCGTCTTGTTCTTGCTTTTTATGTGGCTGGCGGTAAGCGTGATCCACGATTACCGGCTGCTAGTCCGTTCCTATACTCCGATACCGTTCTGGGACGATTGGATCACCGTCGATCACTTTCTTGCGTACAAGCACCTCGATTTCTCTGTATTGTTTCAGCAGCATAACGAACATCGAATCGTCTTTCCCGAGTTGATTTTCATACTGGACGATTTTCTGTTCCGGGACCGCCTGGTGCTGACGATTACTCTGAGTTGCCTCTTCTATTTCGGCGTCTGGTGTCTTCTCGCACAGTCTCTTCTGTCGAGCCCTACCGGCAGTTTCTTCGCAAAATTATGCGCCATCCTCTCTGGCGGCATTGTGATGGCCTGGTCCGGCAGCACACTGGTGCTTGGTTCACCCTTTCAGATCGTTTGGACGTTGCTCTTCTTCGCAGCCGCCGCAGCCCTGGCTTTCGTTGCGAAACTCGGTGATTCGGGGAGCTCGCTCTATTGCTCGTTGTGCATCGCCTGTGCCGTGGTGGCAACGTTCTCGGAGGCAAGCGGGCTCTTGATTTGGCCCGTGCTAATTGCCGCTGCACTGCTGCTACGATTACGGAAACGCTATATCCTGGCACTCGGGATCAGCGCCGCCGCTTCGATCGGACTGTACTTCACTCATTACCAATTTCCGCCGTCTCATTTCTGGCTCATCGTGAAACATCCGTTTTCATTTCTGAGCTTCACTGCCGCCTATCTGGCGGTGCCCTTCGGCCCGATATCAGATCCGATCGCCGTTTTTGCCGGATTGCTGAGTATGGGCGGTTTCGTCTGCCTCGTCATCGTGGCCTGGCGGCAAAATCTTATACCAACGCGGTCCGGTGTTGTCTTATTTGGGTTCTACTCGATCGTCCTGCTTACGGCGGCGATGACTGCTGCCGGCAGAATGGATCCGAACAATCCCTCTGCCATAGGGGCAGCCATGGCCCACCGCTACATCGTAATTCCGCTCCAAGGCTGGGCCGCTCTCGCCATGATTGCTGGATGGCTTCTCAGTAGATCGAGACTCGGCTCTGCGAGACATCTCTGGGCGGCTCCGCTCACGGTAATGCTTCTTGCGTTGTTTCTCGAAAATCAATCGCCGAAGATCAAAACCTGGCTGCAGAATCCGCGATACACGTTCTTTTCATACCCGCAGATTGCCGGACTCTGTTTCGAGTCCGGCCTGGAGGACTCGGGCGTCATCACCACGGTTTTGCCCTTCGTAGACGCTGTCAGACGGCTGCTGCCGATCATGAAGCAATATAAGCTTTCCGTCTTCTCAGAAGGGCGCGAGGAATGGATCGGCAAGCCAGCATCGTCCGTCTTTTCCTTCATTTATCCGCGTCCCGAGGCTGGAGCTATTACCGTCATCTATCCCATCGAATCAGGACTGGAACTGGTGGGCTGGAGCGAGGCCCCGCGAAACATCTTTCACCCGGAACAGTTGGTGTTCCTGAACGAAAAGCGAGAGATTGTGGGTTTCGGAAGCAAACTGCCCGATAATCTCCCTCCGGGGTTCACGACGCTCAGTACCCCCGCTTCGCTGGCCTGGATCGGTTTCGCCAATCGCGCGATCCCTTCGAAATTTGTGACCGCTTACAGGACTGATAGAAGCGGTCGAGCTATTTACCCCGTCGGCCGGCCCGCATCACTCGAAGTATTAAGCTCGATAGAAAGTGTACAACCGCAACAAGCGGGCGCTGCACTGCCCGCTGGCCATTGGTTGATGGGCGGGACGTGGCGCAAGAACGGCAGCCTGCCGGATCGCCCGCATGGCGATGCTCCGCCGGGAGAACAGTTCGACGATTGGAACGGCGGCGACACGACAAGCGGCGAGCTAGTCTCGCCAATACTGCAGCCTCAGGCCGGTTGCATGATAATTCCGATGGCACATGGTCCAGCCATCGCTAACCTGGCAATACGAATTACAGATCGGACCGCCTCCACTACTCTGGTTTCGATGCCCATCTTTGGAGGCGATCTGAGCTGGCGCTATTGGAAGATTCGGTTCCCAGCAAATGTTTCGGAAATCCGAATCGCAGCGAGCGACCGCGGCCGCGATTGGAATGAGTGGCTAACTATTGGCGAGCCGCGCTTGTGTCAATGATCGAACCTTCAGCGCCTTTCAAGCTGGCCGCCTCGTTTCTTGCGGCGCATTTCCGCTGATTGTTCCGCCGCGGCATACACCAGAGCTCCCATTTTAGGAGACACCGGAACGATGTCCGGTTGCAGGTCTTCCGCCTTCATCGCCTCGCTCATGATGGGGCCGATCGAAGCAATAACCACGTGCTCGCGCAGCGCTCGTCTCACTTCTTCCTGCAGCTTATCTTCCAGGGCTACGGCGAGCAGGTGTTCAAGCTGAATACTGGACGTAAATAAAACTGTATCGACCTCATGCCGCGCGAGCCGCCGCACCGCCTCGTGTAAAGGCCCGAGGTCTTCAGGCAGTTCCCACCGATAAAGAGCGAACGTATCAACTTGTCCGCCCAACGCCTGCAGAGCCGCGACGAACTCGGTGTTTGGCCGGCCATACTCCTGCAGCGCAAGTCTTCGCTCGTTGCGGCCAGCCAGGGCTTGAACAATCTCCCGCCAGGTATTTGGCTCGGGTATCGTGACGTCCGGTGTGATTCCCGAGGCGCGCAGTACCGCACTCGGTTTGGGTCCTCGCGCGAGGAGCTTCACGCGGCGCAGCGCATCATCTGCCCGTTCCATAGAGTAGCGAGCGCCGATCACGTCTCTCCAGAACGTCAGGCCAACGCCCGTCATCAGAATCAGCATTTCGAAGGCGTCCTGCTCGATCTTCTCGAGCAGCCGGAACGCGTCTGCATGGTCTTCGAGCGCGCGCTCCCTTACCGACGGGGCCACGAACGGATCACCACCCTGCTTGCGGATCAGAAGTTCAATTTCGGCAGCCCTGCGGCTTTCCAGGCTGAGAACTCGAAGACCTTCGAACGCCATACTTCATCTTGCCAAGGCCTCAATTGACCAGGGCACGGATATCCTTGCTTTCCAGAATTTTCTTCGGGGCGCCGCGGCGCGCAACCATCAGCATGGCGCGGCCCATTTGTTCGGTTGTCAGGATGAGATCGGGAAAGGCACGGCGCAGCAGCGGCAGTACCGGTCTGGTGAACACGTAAAACACCCGATACAACGTCGTTTTGGAACGGACGCCATAGAGAGGCACGATGATTCCAGGGCGAAACATGTACGCTGCCTTGAACGGCAGGCGCAGTAAAGCATTCTCGGTCCGGCCTTTGACCCGCGCCCACATGCTTTTTCCATGTTCGGAAGTATCGGTACCGGCTCCCGAAACGTAAACGAAGGTCATCTGCGGATTTAGGCGCGCCAGTGCCGCAGCCGCCGCCATTGTGATGCCGTAGGTGATGCGCTCATACGCATCGGCCTTGATGCCCGCAGAAGAAACTCCGAGGCAGAAGAAACAAGCTTCGAAACCGATCAGCCGAGCTTCGATCGAGCTGAAGTTCCACAAGTCTGCGTGTATGACTTCGTTCAGCTTCGAATGCTGCACGCCGCTGGCGCTTCGACCGATCGTTTGCACAAGCCGTACGCCGCTGTCGAGCAGACACTCCCGCAGAACTCCTTGTCCGACCATGCCCGTCGCTCCAAAGAGAAGTACGTTCAGACGGCGGCTCCTTGGAAATCAAAATAGCAGTTTCAATCCAAACTGAATCTGTCTCGAAGTGGTAGAAGTTGCCGTAATCACGCCCGCGGTCGGTGACGGCGTCGAAGAGGCAGATGTAAATACGACGGGATTGGGTGTCGAGAAGTTGGCGTGATTCAGTGAATTGAAGAACTCAGCGCGGAACTGTAGCTTCACCCGCTCGGTGAGGTTGGTGTTCTTCAAAGCGGAAAGATCGAGCGTCACGATTCCGGGTCCGATCAAGGTGTCGCGGCCCACGTTGCCGTAGGTTCCGTTCGCAGGAGTGACAAAGGCGGAAGGATTGAAATAGAGATTCGGTGATCCCAATATCAGGTTGCCCGAAAAATCCGGATTCCAGGAAGGCCGGATCGGATTGCGGCTGTCGCCGTTGTTGGTGGGATTAAACCCTAACTGCGCCGTAAATGGAAGTCCCGACTGCGTTGTTTGGATCGCGCTGACGCTCCATCCGCTAGTCACTTTATCCCGCCACCCGATGACGCTGTTCAGGAATCGCTTCCCGCGTCCGAAAGGCAATTCGTAAGTACCATTGATGGTCGCGAGATTTCGCACATCGGTTGTCGCGAGTCCCCAATCCCACTTTGGATTCAGAGGGTACATGACAAAACCGGGCGCATTCGCCGCGACACTGCTGTTCCAGGCGGTGCCGTCATCGAGACTCTTCGAGTACGTATAAGCACCGCGCAGTTGCAGCCCGCCGCTGAACCTATGATTCAGGTCGAGTTCGAGCGCGTTATAGGAGCTTAGGCCTTCGGAAAACCAGGACGTCGTGTTGGCCAGCTTCGGATTGCTCAGCGGAGCATTCTTCGGATAGTAAATAGTGCCAGCCGCGAGTGAGGCGGGGCACGTCGAGGCAGGGCAGATAGTCTCGAACGGCTCATTCGCATCAAGCGAGAGCATCTCGTGATAGCCGTGTGAGCCCACATAGCCAGCCGAGAGAGTAGTGTTGTGGGCAAGCTCCTGTTGCACTTTGAAGGTCCAGGTGAGAATAGTCGGCGTATAGGCGTCCGGCTGGATGCCGCTCGGAGAAATCAGGCCGCCGGAGGGCAGCGCAGAACCGGGCAGAATGTGCAGACCGGCAAGCGAAACATTTTTCAAAGTTTGCGTGGTATTGAAAGGCGCGGTTTGATCCAGGCGGTAATCGAGATTATCCAGCAGCATGCGATAGATACCGAAGCCGCCATTGATGACAGTTTTGCTCTTGCCGAACGGGTCCCAGGAAAACCCAAAGCGCGGTTCCGGCAGAAATTTCGCGCGGTTCACGGTGAACACAGAGTCTCCAATGCGCGGGTTGGTTTGAATGACGCCATTCTGGAAGAGGTAGTTCGAACCGCGAGCGTGCGCTTCGTTCCAGCCGTCGGTCGATTCGAAACGGAAGCCGAGGCGAAGTTCCAACCCGCGGAAAGGCCGGATGGCATCCTGCACGAAACCTGCCCCTTCAAGCGACCGCCAGCCAAGAGGAGTCGGCGACGGGATCACGGTGAAGGTGGAAACCGATCCTTGAAGAAAACTTGAGAGACTGCCGAAAGAGGCCTGCCCATATTGATATTGGGCCAGGTTATCGTTCGCCTGCAGCCGTTGCAGCCACACGCCCGCTTCGATCTGATGAACTCCGACCGTGATTGCGATGTGGTCATCGTAGGTAAACAGGTTCCGTACGGCGGAAAGATTGCTTCCCGCATTCGTACCGCCTAGAGTGATCTGCGAAGCCCCATTTAGAGCGGTTCCACCCCCAATCACCACCGCGCCTAATAGGCGATCCTTCCACCCAACCCGGCAAGTCGGCCGGCGTGGTCCCGGTAAAGAAGTAACCGGCCCGCGAAAATCCGAAACGTGCAGTGTTCAGGACGCGCGGAGAAAATACGTGCTGCTCCTGTACGCTCGCTACCTGTTCCCGCAAGGTTTCAACCACGCCGCTTAGAGGATTGGCCGAAGGCGTATTGTCTCCGCTGTCGTCGATCGTGTAAACGCCAAACAACGTGTCGCGATCTGAAATGTCGTAATCGGCGCGCGTTGTGCCGAAGTCTTCGCGGATCGTCTGCAGAGGATTACTGTAGGCCAGACCGATGCCGCTACCCAGGTTAGGTCCGTTCTGAACCGGCCAGAGCGAAAGCAAGGCTGCCGACGCTGGCGTTACGCCGACATAACTGAGCTTCCCGCTCGCATTGGGCAGATAGCCCCCGCGCGCTGCGTTGTCCGGTACAAAAGTGACGTCGCTCAGACCGAGATGCTGCCGGAAGCCCTCGTAGTTTCCAAAGAGGAAAATCTTGTTCTTCTTAATCGGCCCGCCAATCGCGCCGCCGAATTCGTTCCTCTGAAACTGTGGAATCGAAGGTCCGTCGAAAAAATTACGCGCATCCAGGTCGCTATTGCGCAGAAACTCATAAACCGATCCGTGGATCTGGTTGCTGCCGGAAGCCGTCACGATGCTGACCTGTGCCCCTGGACGTTTGCCATATTCGGCTCCGTAGGTGTCGGTTACTACGTTGAACTCGCGAACCGCATCCACTCCCAAAAGCTGTCCGCTTGCTCCACCCGGAGTGTTGTTGATCTCTGAGGCGCCCGTGTATTCGATACCGTTCAAGAGGAACAGGTTTTCCTGGGGACGATGACCCGATACGGCGAACATGTTGCCCACCGCCGAGTTTGACGTTCCCACCCCGCCGGAGCGCTGCGATGTGTAATTCACCGTTGCCGGATTGAGGGTCATGAGCTGGTCATAGCTGCGCCCGTTCAACGGCAGTTCTTTTACCTGGCGCTCGTTGACTAAGCCGGAGGTGTCTTCCGTCGAGACGCTGACGGGATTGGAACTCTCCTCGACTGTGACCACCTGGTGAATCTCTCCCACTGGCAGTACTAGATCCACCTCAGCAGCTTGCCCGACCACCAGATTGATGCCGGTTTTTATTTCGGATTCGAATCCTTCCTTGGCAGCAGAGATCTTGTACGAGCCAATCGCGATTGAGAAGATGCTATACCGCCCCGAGGCATCGGTCACCAGAGAGCGCTCGCTGCCCGTTTCGCTGTTTTGTATCTTAATCTTCACATTCGAAAGAGCCGCCCCAGATTGGTCGCGCACCGTTCCCCAGACCGACGCGCCGACAACCTGCCCGCAGACAGAGCCGGCGAAGCCCAACACAAGAAGAGCGAAGCGAACCCGCCAATCACGAATGTCCATATTGTTGATCGAGATTAGCAAAGGCTTCGGCGCAGAGTCAAGCAAACGCTATCGACTTAGTAGGGATTGTGCTACCCTGCAGAAGTGAAGAACGCGAGCTCCCTGAAACAGCTCGAAGCAGAAAGCATTTACATTCTGCGGGAAGTGGTTGCCGAGTGTGCGCGCCCAGTGCTGCTTTATTCGATAGGTAAGGACTCGTCGGTCCTGGTCCGCTTGGCACAGAAGGCCTTCCATCCCGGTCCGATTCCGTTCCCCTTCCTGCATGTAGACACAGGCTATAAGTTTCGCGAGATGATCGATTTCCGCGACCGCTTCACGGCTCAACTAGGGGTCCGGCTGATCGTGCAGACGAACCGGGCGGCGCTCGAAGAGGGGGCGAATCCATTTGTCTGGGGTACACAGCGCTGCTGTGGCAGTCTCAAGACCGGCGCATTGCTTGCCGGACTTCGCGACGGTGGGTTCGATGCCGCGATCGGAGGGGCTCGCCGTGACGAGGAACGATCCAGAGCCAAGGAGCGAGTTTTTTCTTTCCGGGACGCACGCGGCCAATGGGATCCGCGCAACCAGCGTCCTGAGTTATGGAACTTGTTCAACGCCAACGTAAAGTCTGGTGAAAGCTTGCGCGTGTTCCCGCTGTCTAACTGGACTGAACTCGATGTCTGGCAGTATATTCACGCTGAAAACATCCCCGTCGTTCCGCTCTACTTGGCCAAACTGCGGCCCATGCTCGTTCGGGGCGATTCCCTGCTCTCCATCGAGCAATCGATCGTTCCGCGCCTGCCCGGCGAAGAACCGAAAATGGTGATGTGCAGAATGCGTTCCCTCGGTTGCAGCCCGTGTACGGGAGCGATCCGCTCAGAAGCCGATACCATTCCCGCCATCATTGAGGAATTACTGGCCGTAAAGCGCTCGGAACGGCAAAATCGTGTCATCGATTACGATCAGGATGGATCGATGGAAATCAAGAAGCAGGAAGGCTATTTCTAAGGGTTATTTCTAAATGGCGACTGCACAACTTAATCCCGTTATGGACGGTTTTGATTCGTTCTTTGAACAGGAACAAACCAAGGGCCTGCTGCGCTTCATGACTGCAGGCAGTGTGGACGACGGCAAGTCCACTTTGATAGGACGGCTGCTGTACGACTCGCGCAACGTTTACGAAGATCAACTGGAGTCTGTTACCAAAGCCTCTGTCGGACGCAACGCGGGCACGATCGACTTTTCGCTGCTGACGGACGGCTTACGGGCCGAGCGCGAACAAGGCATCACCATCGATGTCGCGCATCGATATTTCGCCACTCCGAAACGCAAATTCATCATCGCCGATACGCCGGGCCACGAGCAATACACCCGTAACATGGTCACCGGAGCATCGACTGCCGATTTGGCTATCGTTTTGGTAGACGCGCGCAAGGGTCTTTTGCCGCAATCGCGCAGGCATGCCTATATCGCCTCGCTATTGGGATTGCAGCATCTGGTGATCGCGGTCAACAAAATGGATCTGGTCGGCTACGACGAGCAGGTCTTTCGCTCCATCGAAAACGATTTTCGCCAGTTCCTGCTTCCATTTCGCGCGCTCGCTCCCTACTTCCTGCCCATTAGCGCACTCGAGGGCGATAACGTCGTGCAAAGAAGCGACAGGATGCGCTGGTTTGCCGGCCCGAGCCTGCTCGAGTACCTGGAAGAGGTGTCGGTAGAGAGCGAGCTTCATTATCAGGCGTTCCGCTTTCCCGTCCAGCGCGTCGTCCGCCCGAACCAACACTTCAGAGGCTACGCGGGCACCGTGGCTTCCGGCCAAATCAGTCCTGGCGATCCTGTCGTGATCCTGCCCTCCGGACGGAGAACGCGGGTTGCCGAGATTGGCACTTTCGACGGCGATCTCGATTTCGCGCGCGCCGGACAATCTGTCACCTTGACACTCGAGGACGAAATAGATGTCATCCGCGGCGATATCATCGCCTCCGCCGAGAATGTGCCGCAAGTCGCGACTGCCCTCGAAGCTACGCTGGTTTGGCTGAATGAGGCGCATGCCAAGTTGCACAAGCGTTATCGGCTAAAGCACAATACGCGCCAGGACTGGGCCGAGCTCAAGAGCATCGAATACCGCATTAACATCAATACGCTCGCACGAGAGGCTGCGAACACTCTGGAAATGAACGGCATCGGTGTAGCGCACATCGAGACCTCGCGGCCGATTGCCTTCGATCCCTACGTGGCGGACCGGACCACGGGCAGCTTTATCCTCATCGATCCTGTCACCAACGCCACCGTGGCAGCCGGACTCATCTCGCGGGCGATCGCGCCGTCTCAAAACGCTCCTGCGCCGGGATCCGATTTAACATGGCGGCTCATGGACGGCGCGGTTGTGTTCGATTCCTCCGAAGAGAAATTCACTGCCGAAGCGCTGGCCGCGGCACCTCAAACCATAGACGATCCGGAAGCCGCCGATCTTTTGCGGCGCTTGCTCGACCGTCTTAAGATCTTTCCACGTAAGAAGGAGGAAGGCTCATGACTTTCCCGGCGACTGACAGCAAGGCGGACGCCGCGCGACAGATTATCGAAGAAGCACTGCATGTTCCTGGGCCGGCTTGCGTGACCTGCAGTTTTCAGACAGAGGACATGATCGTAGTCGATCTCGTCCGCGAACACCTTCCCGATATTCCGGTGCTCTTCCTCGAGACTGGTTACCATTTCCCCGAGGTCTATCGCTACCGGGACGAAATGACAAAGCGCTACGGTCTCAATCTCGTGAATGTCCTTCCCGGGCAATCTCTCGAGGAACACGAAGCCGCTTTCGGGTTGCTTCACCAATCGAAGCCGGACGAATGCTGCAAGCTGCGTAAAGTTGGACCTCTTTTCAAGGCTTTGGAGAGATACGTGGTTTGGTTCACCGGACTGCGTCGCGTGCAATCTCCTACCCGCGCTAATCTGCAGCCCATCGATCAATTCCCCTTGCCCTCGGGAAAGAGATTGCTGAAGGCTAGCCCGCTCGCGGACTGGAGCGACAAAGAAGTATGGCAATATGCTCGCGCCCAAGACATTCCGATTCTGTCGCTCTATGAGGAAGGCTACACCAGCATAGGCTGCGCGCCTTGTACTGCCAAGCCGACTGATGCGAGCAATCTGCGCTCGGGACGCTGGGCCGGTAAGAAGTTGGAGTGCGGGATACACATAGCCGGGGCAAACTGAGTGGCGGTAGTTCTCGGCTTTATCCTTGCACTGGCGATCTCGCTGACGGGCGTAGGCGCCGGAAGTATGACCACGCCGCTTCTCATTCTCCTTCTGCGTGTTCCGCCGGCCATCGCAGTCGGTACAGCGCTGACGTTTGGCGCGATCGTCAAGATCGTTGCTGTGCCCGCTTATGTCGTTCGGCGGCAGATCAATCTGCGCGTTCTCGGTTTGATGCTGGCAGGAGGCATACCGGGCGTCCTCGGTGGCTCCGTTTTGCTGAGCTCATTAAAGGGCGGCGGTTACGAGAGCTGGCTTTACGCCACGTTGGGCATCCTGATCGCATCTACAGCCAGCTTCACCCTGTACCGAACTCTCAAGCCCAGAAGAAATAGGACGCACAGAGATCATTCGTCTGTGCTGCCCTTGCTCGCTCTGCCGATCGGCGCGGAAGTCGGATTTTCTTCCGCCGGCTCGGGCGCATTGGGATCTCTGCTGCTCCTTGGACTGACCAAACTCTCGGCAGCGGAGGTGGTTGGAACCGATCTCTCTTTCGGTTTGATTTTAGCGGCGGTAGGTAGCGCCTTTCATCTCGGCGCGGGTAACTACGATGGCGCTCTTCTCTTTAACCTTGCGATAGGTGGTGTTGCAGGCGCTGTAACCGGATCTCTGCTGGCAGGCAGAATCGCTCAACGACCAATGCGCCTCGCCGTTCTAATCATGCTGGTCATTCTCGGCGCGCAGCTCGCGCTTCACGGCCAGGCAATTACGCCTCACTTGCAAGCAGTACTGCGCTAGTCCTGATTCCCGCCACTGCGCTGATCTTCGTTTTGCAATGGCTGCCAGAGTTCAACACGGTTTCCGTCCGGATCAGTAAACCACCCGAAACGGCCATAGTCGTATTCCTCGCGCTTGGGATCGATTGAAACACCTTCGGAGGAGAGCTTGTCCAAGATCCCATCGAGGTCGTCAACTTGAAAATTGAGCATGGCTGGTTGGGACGCAGGGAAATATTCTGATGATCGGGGAAAGAATGCGACGGCAATGTCGGCTCGTTGCGAATCCTTACCGAACGAAAAGCAGCCACCGCGGCAACGGATTCCAAGATGCCGTTCATACCACGAATAAAGAGCTTGCGGATTGTCAGCTCTGAGAAACGCACCGCCAAATCCGGTCACTTCCGCCATGATGTTCCCGCTTGCTCATCTGACATGGTCGATCCGTTAATCGCCGCTTTTGCGAAACATGAGTATGTGTTGCCACGGCATGGTCTCAACAACCTTATCAAACACGTACCCTTCCGGCAAAACCTCTGCCTTCACTTCGCTGACGCTCATTTTGTGTTCCGGCCTGATCGGCACTGAAGGATCTTCTTCGCGAAATTCGAGCAGTACGAGTTCGCCACCCGGCTTCAGCGAATCCCGTATTCCATCCAACATACGCTGTGGACGCGAGAATTCGTGGTAAACATCTACCAGCAGGACCAGATCGAGCTTGCCCGCTGGGAGCCGCGGATCCGATTCCGTTCCGAGCACCGGCACAACATTAGTTAAATGACTAGCAGCCGCATTAGCCGTGAGCTTCTCCAGCATGCCGGATTGAATGTCGTTTGCGAAGACCATTCCGCCGGGCGAAACAGCCTTGGCCATTCGAATCGTGTAGAACCCGGTGCCTGCGCCGACATCGCCCACCATCATGCCCGGTTTAAGATTTAGTTGGGCCATGGCTTTCTCCGGTTGTTCTTCTTTGGCGCGATCTTCCCTATCCAGCCAGTCCGCGCCGGCCAACCCCATCACAGGCGCGATGCGGCGCCCGGTTACGGGATGAACCGACTGTCCATGAGCCCGACACGCCAGCGTTATCCCCAATACAATCGTCAATCCGACGCGAGCTCTCGTAAGTCCGTGCATATTCAATCGGGCAGTCCGGATGCCAGGAGGCTTTGCCGTTTCGATGCGGCATGCGGCGCTCGCGTTGCCCTAGTAATCATTGTCACAGCTTTAGGGCTTTTCTCTCGGTCTTCGCGTGCCGCTCCCGAGCCTTCTTTGGCGGTCATCAATGCCGGCGTCTCCTCGTCGGAAGATGCGCCGTTTGTGTCGGGCGATTATCGTTTCCTTCCCGGAGACTACCTCTACTTCACTTTTGAGATTGCTGGCTTTGCTGTTCACTCGGAAAATCAGGGTGAGAGCAGGAAGATATCCCTGCAATATGAGGTTCTGATCCAAGATAGCGACGGACACGACCTGACCGCCCCGGTCTCCGATGAGATCCGTACGGAACTGAGTCCGGAAGACAAAAACTGGGTGCCGAAACGCCGTGCATCCTTTCTTTTGCCCTCATTCCTTTCGTTTGGCCCGTTTCGCGTTCGCGCAGTTGTGAAGGATCTGTTTGCCAAAACCGAGACTTCGAGAGATTTTCCATTCCTCGTGGGAGGCGTCAAGATACAACCGGCCGCCGCCATCACCGTTGAGAACTTCAGATTTCTGCGTAATCAGAATGACACCGAGCCGTTGAGCGTACCGGCCTACAGCCCGGGCGATACCGTCTATGCGCGATTCGAGATGACGGGTTTTCGCAACGGTCCCGGCAACGAGCACCACGTCGCCTATGGAGTCACGGTTCTAGGTCCGGACGGAAAGGCTTTCATTCACGATCCAAACGCGGCAGACCTCGAAGCTGGAAGCTTTTACCCCGCGCAGTTCATTCCCGGAAATATCGCGCTCAATATCGGCAAGAACAATCCTCACGGAGAATACATTGTGGTTCTCGCCGTGCGCGATCTGCTCGCCCACCAAGAGTTCGAGATGAAGCAAGCCTTCAGCATCGAGTAATCGCCTGCGCTAGATCACGCAGCCTATCGATGCCCGCCCTGAACTCGTCCGGCTCGGTAATCAGGCTGGCAACCGCGTAAGCTTCTCCCGGCATGTCGAAGAAAAAACCAGGCTGCAGAAGAGTTTGTTTCTGCTGTAGCAATTGCGCCACCCATTCCTCTCCGTTCTGGTTTCTCGGAAGCTGTAGCAGCACGGACCAGCCGCCTTCGGTGTGCAGGACGTTTACTGGGCTGCTTTTCAATACACTGCGAGCGCAGTCGAAATTCTGGTTGATCCTCGCGAGCAGCTCCGACCGAATGCCCGCGCCAATCTCGAACAAGGCCGGAAGCGCTAATTGCACGGGTGTATTCACCGAGAGATATGTATCGAGCAGGATCTCGAGCCGTTCGCGCGCCGTCTGCCGCTGGTGTTCCGGGCCGTTGATCGTAAGCCAGGCCAGTTTCATCTGCGGCATTCCAGCCAGCTTGGAGAGTCCATTCAAGGAAAAGCTGACCACCGCCTCTTGGTTAGCGAGCGTCTTGACGCGCTGGGCTTCGCTTCCGAGTTCATAGCTCATGAACACTTCATCGCAGATGATCGGCAAGCTCCGCTCGCACGCCAATTCAATCAGTTGCTCGCGCTCCCAATTTTTTAGAAACGAACCCGTCGGATTGTTTGGATTCACGACCACAATGGCGCGTGATCGGTCTGAAATCCGCTCCCGCAATCTCTCGAAATCGATAAACCAACTGCCGTCATACCGAAGTGAATACGGAACCGTTCGCACGTTTTCTAGTGCCGCGAGATATTCGAACAGCGGGTACGAAGGCACAGGAATCAGAACTTCATCTCCCGGGTCACAAAGCAGCTTGAAGAGAAGCGCATAGGCCTCGCTCGTACTGGCAGTCAACGCGATACGCGAAGCGTCGACCGGGCATCCCTGCTCTTGGTAGTAGCGCGAGATGGTCTCCCTTGCTTCATCCAAACCGAAAGGATTGGGTCGATAAGACAGATCGCGTAGATCTCCCAAAGCGCCTTTGATCGCGGAATGAGGGTAACGCAGGCCGGTGGTGGGATTCGAAACGGTCAAATCGAGGATCGGAATGCCCGCATTTCTTTTTTCGGTTAGCAGCCCGCTGATGTGATTCGGAGAAAAAGACCACGGCAATCTTTTGGAATAGCGATACAAACGTTACTCTGTCACGGTTGTGCCGGGTTTCGCAAGAAAAGACTTGTGCATTTGTCCAGAAAATTGGGAGGCGCATCATCCCGCCCGGAATGACGCGCCTCCTTGTACCGGAACGCCCCATTCCGGCACAGCCACGTCCGCTAAATCAGGGCTCGAACAGGTCGGCAGACGCCCGGCTGCCAACCCTTTCGCGTGCGCCCACACGCGCGAGCCACTGAATCAACGAACGTGGAAAGTCAAAGCATGTGCCTTTGCTGACGGATTCAACGCCGCCGCAAAGACCGTGCGCTCCACACAGGAGCCTCCATCCAGCACCAGCGCCGGCTCCAGAACTTCACTCTCAAATTTCTCAAGCTGACTGTTGGTGAGAACCGGCTTCAGGTTACCAAGAACTTGCTGGGCCGAGATTGTGCCCAGCGCGGCGGCAGTCACCAAACCGGCCGGAGGACCATATTTCGAGGAGCTCAGAGCCGAAAGCACGCCGGTAACGGAGTTCATCACCATGCTCAGCACGGTTCCCGCGCTGTGGCTCTGATTGCGCAAGATGGCCGCCAGCATGACTTGCCGGCCGATCGGCTGCAAGCCTGCGTTTGATTGTGCCAGCGCCTGATAGATCTCGCTGCTGACGATGGATTGCTTCGTGCTCGTAACGTTACAGATGTTGAGATCGTAACCATTCATGTCTTTCGGAAGCTTTCCATAGTTCTGCTGTAGCAAACTTGCCGGAATCGCTGTTCCTGTCACGGCGAAGGTATTCTGCGCGGAAGCCATGCCGCCGCACAACAACAGATTCAGAACTGCCCATGCGAGAAACTTCATGGTCAAGTGATATCGGCAAGTAGCGCGGAGCAGCCTGCCGGTTGCGAATCAAGTGATTGATTTAAAAGCCAGAAGATTTTGTTTAACGATCTGTGATGGCGTCGCTCGCATTCCCACAAGCGACCTATCGTAACTGTGCTTCTAACGCTTCGAATCGGCTTTTCAGTTCGTTCAGTTCCGAACGCAATCCCTGCACTTCCTGCTCGAGTTGTGCCAGTCTACTGGGCGCGCCGGCAGTGGTCCCAGTTTCAGCAGCCGCCTCGAACACTGGCTCGCCTGCCAGCAGATGAGCATAGCGGGCTTCTTTCTGTCCGGATTGTCGCGGCAGCTTCTTGACCATCGCTCCGCCTTCCCACTCGGCCAGCTTTTCGAGCACGCGCTCGGTCTCCGCCAAATCGCCGAAGGCAAACATGCGTTCGCTGCGATCCTTGATCTCTCCCAGCGTTTGCGGTCCCCGCAAAAACAGCGTGCATAACACGGCCGATTCGCGCCGCCCCAGGTTGAGCGTCTCCGAAATTCGTTGGGCATACTTATTTACCCGCCCGCTGCCGGTGACAAACAGGACAAACCGCTTCTGCCGCAATCCCTCGAGGGCGCCCTCAACAATTTCAGCGTCGTACGTAACCACTGGATCTCGATTCGACTTCTGGTTGCAGCCATTCAGCAGCGCGTTCAGGCTCAGCGGATAGTACTCCGGAGTGGTCGCCTCCTTCTCCATGAGCGTTCCGAGTACGCGCACCTCCGCTTCGATCAACTCAACCATTTACACGCGCATTGACGACGTTGGCGTCGCGTGCTGCGGGCTTCTCGCCTCGCGGGAATAGCGTGCTGCCAGATCCGGCCGCAGAAAATTGAGCATCTTGAGCGCTACCTTCTTGCCTTGCCGGAAGGCATCCGCATAAATGCGGTCCCGCTCCTCGCGTGTATACGTGAAGCCGATGCTGTAGTAGTGATCAAGCGAAAGTCCAAGCACTTTGGTCCCTGCATAAGCTACGGCGGCCTTAGCGATTAATCCTCCGCCGAAAGGAATCTTGCCGACGAGCTGTCTCGCCAGGGCGCGCCATCCAAACGCGCTTCCGATCACCATCGCAATCTCTGGTTTCTGATCCAGGTAACCCACTTCCCGGTCGCTCGCCGCAGCAATCAGAAAAGCCATCCGCACCTGATTCATGGTTAGAAATGCCGTGTCGGAAGCGAACTCCGCTACCGCCCACGGCAACTCGATTACGTTCGGAACAACGTCCGGCAGAGCCGTTGCAATCGAAAACAGAGTATTCTCCCGGCACGTCTTCGCGATTACTCGTTCGACGAACGGCTTGCGAAAGGGAACATACGCTTTTGCGAGCGGCACGCCTAGCTGCGGATGCTGCGACAGCGCTTTCAACACGAACTGACTGGAACGTTCGGGATTGAAAATGAGAGACTGAGCGGGCGCGAGCCCTAGCGATGTTTCGTGGTACACGTGCAAATCCGGCGCAGGTATACCGGGCGGCACAGGAGCTCTGATCAGCGACAGCGCCGATTCCCTGCGGCGTGCCGGGCTCAGATCGCGCAGAAAGAAATTCTCCATGCTGCTGAAGCCAGCGCCATCGGCAGAGTGCAGCGCGATCCGCAAAGAGCGCTCGCTCGCCTTCCGGACTTCATGCGGGTTCAGCGTGCCGATCGCCTTCTTTATGTTTATCAATCCGTCGAACATTGAATCCTCTGTGTGAAATGGGCACTTCCGCGCCGCGAAGCCGGAACGCTACCCTCAGCGTAAGCTCCCATTCAGAGTTTACGCCGATACGTTCGACTTCGATCTCCGGCGAGAAGTAACGCAAAATGATCTCGTTACTCGGATGAAAGCAAAGCGCCGGCGCTACCAGTCGTAGTTTGGGCGGCTGTTTCGAGATGGGCATGCCCGGGAACAGCCCATCCATTTCGCCTCTCTCCGCATGCCAGCCGATACGCATCCAGTAGTCGAGACCCTGCAGCGGCAGATGAATATCTTCCGATGTCTTCAGTTCCAGCACCGTCAGTCTGCCCGACGAAGAGATCGCCAGTAGATCGACCAGTTCCCGCTCGCCGCCCGCGAACGTCAGCACCTGGCCATGCACCGGCGAAGGCAGAAGCTCCGGATCCAGAATTTGGAGATGCGAGCGAACCGCGCTTTCGAACCAGCGTTCCGGAAATGCCGCCAGCTCGGAGAATCTTGTCTCCGAAGACCTCAAACGGCCGAGATGCAGCGCGAAACTCTCGATACGAGTGACTTGCTCCGGCGGAATTTCCTCCTTCGATTCAATTCCGAGTAAGATTCTGCTTTTTTCTATCCGGGCAAACTCGAGGCCGCGGAAGCGAATGCTGATGCCGCCGCCCGTCTCAGGACAGCAACCCACGCCTTCCATGCCCTGCAGCCTCGAAACTGCCAGCTGCAGCTCGCTGCTCAATTGGGCCGGAACATACTGCGAAGTCAAATACGTTTCAAGGTTCCCCAGATCTCGCGCATCCACCTCTCCCGCCATCCCATGTTCGTTGAATCGAAACAGGCTGGTTCGAAGCTGCTGACCGGTGAGCCAGCGGAGGCGGTGCGCGCTAAGGTTGCCCGCCCTCTCCGGCAGAAAGAGGGCCAGTGAGAGTCGCGCCGCCGGCTCCAATTGACCGCGTAGATAGTCGAACCAGAGCAGAGCTGTAGAGAGCAGCGCCGATTCCTCTTCGATTGACGGGCACGCGAGCGCAGCCAGGTGCTGATTTCCTCGTCTGAGATGCGCACGCGGAAATGCCGCGGCGAAGGAGCGCCTCAGATCCAATGCGCACGAAAGCGCCGCGATTTCCCAGCCTGGAAACTCGCGCCGCAGCATACGGCGAAACTGCTCGCCAAAAGTTTGGCGCTCTCCCTTGCTGGCCCGCGCAGAGGTCTGCGGCCGATCGAGATCGAGAAAGCTAAGCCTGCCCGTTGCTCCGCCAAAACGCTGCACTGTGCAATCCAGCACGCCTGTCGCCGCGCGATCGAGCGAAAGTATCCGGCGAGACAAGCTGCGCTGATCCTCCCAGGCTTCAATCGATAGCTTGCCGGAGCGCACTTCCAGGACATGGCGCCCCTGCTCGAGAGGGATTGGCTTATCGCCGAAATCGAGTACTGCCGGCCGGCCGCATTTGCCGAGGAAGGAGTGAATCCGGGCAAGCAGGACATTCGCATCCTCGCAAGGTAGCTCCTTACCCGAGCTTCTATCATAGAGTTTTGCCACTCGAATCAATCACTTTCCGGGACCGCTTAGCTTCCGTAGAGGGCCGCATCGGGCGGGCTTTGCAGCGCAGCGGCCGCCAGCGCTCCGAAGTAAGATTAGTGGCCGTCTCGAAGAAATTTTCTGCCGCCCATATCCGGGAAGCTTATGCGGCAGGCTTGCGCGACTTCGGAGAGAATTACGTCCAGGAGTTTGCTGAAAAGAAGCCCGCGCTCGCGGACCTGCCAGATGCCCGCTACCATCTGATTGGGCATTTGCAATCCAATAAAACTCGCCTTGCCTGCGAGATTTTCGATGTCGTCGAAACTGCCGATTCGCCCCGGATCCTCGAAAGATTGGACGCCTGCGCCGAACGGACACAGATCGAGGTCTGGTTCGAAATAAAGCTGTCCGATGAGCAAAGCAAGACCGGAGCGGAACCCGAAGCGATTCCGGCTCTGCTCTCCACGGCCCGGCGCTGCTCGCGGATACAGGTAGCCGGGCTGATGACGATTCCCCCCTGGTCGGAAGATCCCGAGATTTCCCGCCCTTACTTCCGCAGGCTCGCGGAACTCGCGCGTGAGCATGGGCTTCGACAGCTTTCGATGGGCATGTCAAACGATTTCGAGGCCGCGATAGAAGAGGGCGCGACCCTGGTTCGCATTGGAACGGCCCTGTTTGGACCGCGTCCTAAGCCTGCCAAATCAGGATCGTCTTCGCCTCCATCATGACGCGGGCGCATACAGCACGGATATCGCTCGCCGCGCTTCTGATCTTGGCCGGGCTCTTATCTGGCCAGATCGTGAAACATGGGTCCTCGCCTCGGGGCAGCCTCGACCAGCTAGGGATCTTCGTCCCTATGCGAGACGGCGTCCGTTTGGCGGCTGACGTGTTTCTGCCACGTGCCACCGGACGTTGGCCCACCGTCCTCTTCCGCACGCCCTACAGCCGCAAGGGGCCCTCGGGCAGGTCTTATCGCGGCTTCCTGCAACGCGGTTACGCCGTGGTCATTGAAGACGTTCGCGGCCGCTACGCCTCGCAAGGCATCTTCGGCACCATTGAGCAGGAAGGGCCGGATGGAAACGACACGATCAACTGGATTGCGGAGCAGCCCTGGTCCAACAGCAGGGTTGCTATGGCAGGCGCTTCCTACCTGGGAATGGCGCAGTGGTGGGCCGCGATCGAGCGCAACCCTCACCTGTTCGCGATTGCGCCCGTCGTGTCAGGCGACGACGAGTACACGGACCGCTTCTATTCCACTGGCGGAGCATTGAAACTGGGCCACCGTCTGCTGTGGCTCGCGGAAAATCGGACTCCGCCCTTGCAGGTACGTCCGATCTTCAGCAGCTACGTCTGGCATCTTCCTCTGAGAACTGCCGACCTCGCCGCCACCGGCGTGAAACTCCCGGTCTGGAGAACGGCTCTTGATCATCCCTCCTATGACGCTTATTGGAAAAGCCACAGCATTCGCGAACGCGCGTCTCAAATCGAGGTCCCGGTTCTTTCCATGGGCGGCTGGTTTGACAACTACGCCGAAAGCGATCTGGATATGTTCTCCCGCCTTTCGACAGAGCACAAGAGAGTCGAAACCTGGATCGGACCCTGGGGGCACAACCCGTTCCTGAAATTTCCGACCCGGAATTTTGGCCCGGAAGCAATCTTTTCGATCCGTCGCACCCAGGCGGACTGGTTCGACCGCTGGTCTCATCAGAGCTCGCAAAGCAGTGATGTCGGATGGCCCGCGCTCCACATATTCGTCATGGGACCGAACGTCTGGCGCGAGGAGCACGAGTGGCCGCTTGCCAGAACCCGCTACACCGCGTTTTATCTATCGAGCGAAGGCCATGCCAATAGTAAAGCGGGAGACGGCGAACTTTACCGGCACCCGGTTCGCAAGGGTCGGCCGGATACGTTTACCTATGACCCCAAGAATCCCGTGCCGACGGTCGGCGGCGCAATTTGCTGTGAGCCCAAAATTCTGCCCCCCGGACCTTTGGAACAATCCGCTGTCGAACAGCGTCCCGACGTGCTCGTCTATACCTCTGCCCCGTTGCGCGAAGACCTCGAAGTCACCGGGCCGGTGAAAGCGATCCTATATGCTTCCACATCCGCCAATGACACGGATTTCACCGCTAAGCTGGTGGATGTGCAGGCTGACGGGAGGGCTTTTGCGGTCTGCGATGGGCTGCAGCGCCTCAGGTATCGCCTCTCCCTGGACAAGCCGGTCTTTGTGAAGCGCAATTCCGCCTATCAAATCACCATCGACACCGGCGTGACCAGCTACGTCTTCTCAAATGGCCATCGCATCCGGCTTGAAATTTCGAGCAGCAATTTCCCGAGATTCGATCGCAATCTAAACTCCTCGGCTCGTAACGCGGACTCGACCAGGATCGTCAAGGCGAGGCAGACGGTCTTTCACGAAAAGGATTATCCATCTGCGCTCATCCTGCCCGTCATTCCCGAAAACTTGAGACACGAGCCTTCGCTTCGCAAATCGGTAGCTCGCCTGGGAAAGTCCGGAGCACGCACGATCCCGACCTATTGACGAAAGCGATTGGAGCGGCCGGGCCTATTCTTTCGCAGGCTCGTTGGTCGCGGCGAGCGCTTTCGGAGCCATGACCAAAGGGAGTGGCTGATTCAAATCGGCGACTCGCCGAATTTCACCCTTCGCAGATTTCCATTCTTTTGATTAGGCCGGCTTCGAAGGTGTATCTATGCAGCACCGTGTGATCCGCCAAGACCTTTCCTTCGCGGTCGCGAATCACGGCATGAACCTCGGCTGTCGTTCTTCCTTCTGCATCGGTGGTAAATGTCTTTGGAGCGACATGTGGATCTAGAACAGCCCACTGCCTCGTCCAATATTCGTGAACGGCATCCCGCCCATGCAGACGGCCGCCTTCCCAGCCGTTTGGCCAGTCTACGTCAGGATGAAGTGCGGCCAACACACTATCGAGCTCGCGAGCGTTGAAAGCCGCATACAAGTGTCGAAGAGTTGCCTCACGTGTAAGTAACTCGGCTTTTTGGCTGATAGTAGAGGCCTGCATACCTTCAGTATCGCCGCAGGCACGAGTTGAAAAGCTTATGCCCCGGCTCGGCTACTTCATCTTTCGGCAACCCGGCCGCCCGCGGTAAGCCGACCGGCTCGTCACAGCAGCTTGAAATTCACCTCTATAGTGGCTGCCACTGTCACCGGCTGCCCGTCCTTGGTGCCCGGCTTAAATTTCCATTGGCTGACTGCCTCGACAGCTTTTTCGGTGAGCCCAAATCCCAGAGCGCGAACGGCCCTGATATCGCGGGGTAGGCCGTCACTGCCAATTTCAACAGAGAGGAGGGCCGCTCCCTGGTATTTAGCGATGCGCGCCTCTGCGGTGTACTTTGACTCCGTTTTGAAGATCAGCACAGGCGCAGTCACGTCACCGCCTACGCGGTACACATCACTGGCGGGTAGGTGCGCTGACCGTATTTCGGCAGCATGCGTCTTGCGGATATCGGTCGCCTGCTTCTGCATCGTGTCGGCTTCGCCCTGCCGGTCTTGCTGCTGTAGAACTCGAGCGTAGAGTTCCATGATGGTGGCAGCGGCGGCCGAGTTTGGATCCTCTGCGGCCAGCGCGCTTTGATAAAGCGCATCTGCGGCTTCCAGGTTGTTCTGATGCTGTTGCGCGATAGCCATCCACATTCTCGCTTCAGCGGTTTTTCCCGAATCGACGGTCTGCGCACGCGTAAAGTCGCTGATTGCCTGATCGAAATCTTTCGTCGCGAGCTCGACTGTACCCAAATGAATCAAGGCCGTGGCAGCCTCCGGTCCACTGCCCAAAGTAGCCAATGCCTGCTTATAGATGGTTCTGGCTTGGTCGAACTTGCCCTGTTCGCGCTCCAGATCCCCCTTCGCAACGAGTGCCGCGGCGGAGCTAACGCTGGTTTGATTAGCGATATGCAGTTGTTCTGTATCACTCTGCGCCTGTAGGGCGGCAAATGGAGCAATGATGCCGATTGCCGACAGCGCAGCCGCCATTGCGGAGGCTCGCCTGGGAGCGCTGCGATCGCGGCCGGAATCGAGAATCGCCAATAAGCGGCCTTCCAGCTGCGAGCGGCGTGCCATGGCTACAGCCGCCCACCCAAGTGACGCTGGCGATTGCATCGAGCGCGCGATTTCGAGCAGATGTGTCGCATACTCCGATGCACCTGCGCCCGCGCGTAGCACCAGGTCATCCGCAGCCCGCTCACGCTCCTTCAGGAACTCGCGCCAGGCGATCCAAGCTAGCGGATTCCACCAATAGAGGCTCAAGGCAGTGCGCGCCAGCAGGTGCGTTGCGCCATCGCCGCGACGCACGTGAGCCAATTCGTGGAGGAGGACAACTCGCCGGCGCTCTGCGCTCCACTCCGCTATCTCGATGGGGACAAAAACGACCGCGTGGAAGAGGCCGCACGTCATGGGCATGCTACCCCGTGGAGCTTCGAGCAGATCTACTCGATCTTCCATTTCCAGCAGCCTGATCAGTGGCGCGAGCTCCGACGCCCGGAATGGATGAGCGCTACGCTTGAAGCGTTGCAGGGCAAGCCAACCAATGAACATTTGCGCGAAGCTGACGGTGGCGCCTGCACTCCAGACGAGCGCAAAGAAGATCCGCCAATCCGGCAGCCACGAGTTAGCCGCTCGCAGAGGCTCCGCCTCCGGCTGCCGTTCTGCGTGCGATGCCGGCTGCTGAGCCACTGCCGAGCTGTTGGCGCGGAAAATCAACCCGGGTGCAAGGAGCGAGGTCGCCGCGGGCATGCGAAGAGCAGGAAGGGCCAGCGAAAGGAACGGCAAAGCCAAAAGCGCCGCGAATGCCGCGCTCCATACCAGGTGGCGAACCGCCGCGGACTTTCTCCGCAGCAATAGCGCCGCTATCCAGGCCGCTCCGAGCACTGCCGTACCCTTGAGCGCGGTCCCTACAAAAAGTGAATATAATGTCCAGGCCGGCATTTACTTTCCCTCCTTCTTGGCTTTGTCAATCATCTCGGCCATGCGATCTAATTCCTCGTGAGTCAGCCGCTTGGAAGAGACGTCCAAAAGTGCGGCAACAACCTGTTCAGGGGAATCGCGGAAGAACGTGTCCACCAGGTGCTTTACGGCCGAGCGCTTGGCCTTGTCCCGGTTCACAACCGGAACGAATACATATTTCAGCCCCTCGTTTTCGTGTTTCACGTGGCCTTTTTCCTCGAGCACTCGCAACATGGCTCGTACGCCCGAATAACTCGGTGCGTCCGCCATCGCTTCTCTGACATCGGAGGCGGATGCTTTGCCCCGTTGATAGAGGATCTCCATGATTTGCCGTTCTCTGCGGCTTAAACCCACGAGTGTCATCTGAGCCAATCTCTTTCTGCTAAGTCGTTCTTAGCATGTGCTGATATTAGCATATGCTAGCAACTTGATGAGCGTGGCGTCAATAGATTTCTTTCTGATTTTGAAGGACTGAGCCCGAGGCTCCCGGGCATCATTGATGCCGCAATGCGTTCATCGGATCGATAGCAGAAGCGCTATAACTCGGAATAAGACAGGCGACAAAGGCCGCTACGGACAGCAGTATTGGAGCTAGCAGAAAGGTGATTGGATCGAGAATCGGCACAGTCGTAGAGGAAACCGCCCAACAATCGCGTAAACGCCAGTGCCGCAGGCAATCCGATCAGCAAGCCCAACCCGAGCAGTCCGAGCCCTTCTCGTAAGATCAGGCGTACTATACGAGTCTTTGATGAACCTAATGCCATCCGGATTCCGATTTCCTCCGATCGCTGTTTAACGAAATAGGCCAGCAGCCCATAAAGTCCGACAACAGCCAACACCATCGCTATTCCGGAAAACACGGCCAGCAACGCCGTCTGGAAACGGCGTCTGAGCGGTAGCTTGCCTGACCAGGTCACTCATCGGATGAATGTCCGCAATCGCCAGATTTGGATCGATTTTTCGCACGGCTGTCCGAATATCGGAGATGACTGCAGATTTGGGGAAGTGATGAGCGGATCGTGATATACGCGCTGCTGACTGGCGCTCCATCCGTATCTGTCTGCCAGAGCGAAGTGTAGACTTGCGCAGGCGGAGCGGCTTCCAGGCCCATGTTCCGGACATCACCTGTTACACCGATGATCGTGGTCCATGGGGATCTTGGAGATCTGCGAATGCGGTGCCCGATCGCATCGCCTCCCTGGAAGAATTTCTTCGCAAAAGCCTCGTTAACGATTGCTACCGGCGGCTGTCCTGGTCCATCCCTGTTTGTGAAGTCCCGGCCCTTCATTAATGGGACCTGCATTGCTGAAAGATAACCCGGTGTGATTCTTCTCTCTTGCACAAATTGATTCCTCTCGTTGGGATAATCTTTCACCTCAAGCGAGGTCAAAAGCTCAAAGTTGCTTAGAGGAAGACCGTCGATCAGTCCGGCAGCCTGGATACCTAGGGATAGCCTTTATTCTGCCGAGTACCTCCCGGAAAAAAGTCTGTCGCTTTCGCGCAGAGTTGTATCGCGGGTTCATCTTTTCCCCATAGATCTCCGCGCTTAGCTGCACACTGGCGGCTATTGTCGAGCTCGAGAAGCCAGTAGGTACAGAAAGAACATTGACGTAGCTCCGCAATAGCAGACCTGCTCCGGTAAGTAAAACCATGACCAGCGCAACCTGCGCAATAGTTAAGGCGCGCCTCACGCGGCTGCGACTCCCGATGACTCCGCGTAGCCCGCCGCTATTTAAGAAATCTGTCAAGTTGATACGTGTTGCGGCGAGCGAGGGCAGCATGCCGAAGAGAATACTTGCCGATGTCGTTACGGCAACAAGGAAAGCCATAACGCGGCCATCGAGCGCTGCGTCTTGCATCCGCGGAATATCTCCGGGATTGAGTCTTAAAAGTGCATGCAGGAAAAGATAAGCCAAGCCGACGCCCATTGAGCCTGCTGCCGTGCTCAGCATCAACGATTCCGTCAACATCTGACGCAATAGCCGGCGCGTCCGGCGCCCAGCGTTGCCCGCACGCCCAATTCATGGGTTCGGTTTGCGGCGCGAGCCAAAAACAGGCTTGCGGCATTAGCGCATGTGATCAGAAGCACAAAACCCACCGCTCCCAATAAAAGCCACATCAAAGGCCTGACCGGGCCAAGAGCACTATCGCGAAACGATTTAACGAGCGCAGCCAAGCCGCGCATCGGAGCGATGTGCAGCAAGTCGAGTCGAGAGATCATCGTGCTCATCTCTGCTTGCGCCGCTCGCAATGTTACCCCTGGTTTCAAGACGCGCAAGCGCGAAACCGTTGATGCCTTCGCGATCCGCCCGTTCCTCAGCAGTTAAAGCGGAAGGCACCCAAAGCTGTGTGGTTTCAATGCGCGGGTTGCTGTAGGCGACATCGCTCTTATGCGGGAAATCCAAATTCCGGGGGCATAACTCCCACAACCTGATATGGCTGCCCATCGAGCCGTAGCGTGCGCCCTAAGACATCGGCCCTTCCGCCAAACATTCCCTGCCAAACCGCATAGCTGATCACAACCACATGGGAATTCCCGGGTTGCTCATCGCTTGCACTGAAGACGCGTCCCAACTCAGGAACACATTGCAAGGTGTTGAAGAAGTCTTCATCCACCTTTGCGGCGCCCATTCTTTCCGTTCGGTCACCCACCGCTACGTTGTAGGTCGCCTGCGCAAAGAGCGTCATGTTCGTAAAGGAACGATTTTGCTTTTTCAATGCGAAGTAATCGGCAGTTCTGGGCGGGAAAGCCTCCGCAGGAAAAGAGAAGTGAGTATTTGGACTGTAGAGATAGACTAACCTCTCCGGCTCTCCATATGGCAGAGAACGGATAAGTACCGCATTCACCAGGCTGAAAATGGCAGTGCATGCGCCAATTCCCAAGGCCAGGGTAAGGATCGTCACGACGGCGAAGGACCGATGTTTGAGCAGTGTCCGCAAGCCGTAGCGAAGGTCTTGCATGAGGGTGTCCACGGCTGACGCCGGTTCTGACGTCGCGAACATTTTCCTTGACCAGTTCGACGCCTCCGAGTTCTCTGTGAGCCTCTCGGGAAGCCGCTTCGAGACTCATTCCGCTGCGTACCTTCTCGGCTGTTACGAGCTCGAGATAGCTGCGAAGTTCCTCGTCAAGCTCCTGATCTGCACGATTTTTGCGAAAAATGTTTCGAAGGAAGGCGTTTAACTGCCGGATCACGGTCTCTTATAGACAGACAATAGCAAGGTTCTTATAGACTGTCAATAGGTGGCCAGGCTTCCGATACCACGACAGGGCTATTCACCGCCTACACGACGACTCTGGTGATCGACGTCTGCCCGTAGATCTTTTTTGTCTGCTCGAGATTGGCCAGCTCGATGCCCGGCAAAAGCGCTGAAGCGGTTCCCGCGGCCACCCCCCAGCGCAATGCGTCCCCTAATGAGTCGCCGCGTTCAAGCGACCACACAATCGCGGCCGACATCGCATCGCCCGCGCCAATCGGACAGAGCGCATCGACCGCCGGGGGCATGATTTCCAGCACGCCTTCGCTCGAGGTACATGCGACCGCCCCGCGGCTGCCGAGCGAGAGTACCACCGATTTCGCGCCCAGCGCCTTGATGCGCTGCACGGCGTCTATCAGTTGCGAACGCGTAATCAGCGCCATATTCAATAGCCGCTCGGCCTCCGATTGATTCGGTTTGACGATCGTCGGATGTCCTTCCAATCCGTGAAGCAGAGCGTCGCCATCGGTATCGAGGAAGGTTTCGACTTTGTGTTTTGTAGCCGCCTTGAGTAACTTCGTGTAGAAGTGAAGATCCATCGAGGGTGGCAAACTACCGCACAGCATGAGCCAGGAGGCATCCGGAAGCAGCTTCTCGGTGGCTTTCAAAAGCTTGTCCTGCTCCCCGTCCGAGAGCACCGGCCCACGCTCGTTGAGTTTGATTGAGAGCCCCTGGCGATCGGAAATTGTCAGATTGATGCGAATCCCATTGCGTATCTTTACAATTTCTTTCCCGAATGTGTCTGCCTGCAGACGTTCCTCGAATTTGCGCCCGACGTCGCGTCCCGAGGTCGTAATGGCAATCGCCTGGGCTCCGAAACTGGTCAGCACCCGCGCCGCATTGATCCCGCGGCCGCCTGCCGCTTCGGTGGTCGATTCGATGTACGCGCGGTCTTCGAATACCAGCCGATCGACCGTCGTGATGCGATCAAGCGCAGGATTAACCGTCAACGTAAGAATAGATCGGCTCATTCGGGCTGCGGCTTCCAGCGTACCAGCCGTGTGCCCTAGGGCTGTGTGCGCCGCGCTGACATTCGCGCCGCCAGCATGCCGCCAAACGCGGCCGAGATGGTTGCCAGAAAGAACATCGGTATAAGGCCTTCGACAAGATTGATCAGGAAGCGGTGCGGATCATCAAGCATCTTGGCCAGCTCCGGCATCTTCGGCATGGCTGCCTTCAAAACTTCGCGGCCGGTGGGAGAAGCGACGTAAACGCTGGTGATCGCCGCGCAAACCGCAACCACGAGGAAGAGCCACACGCCCGTCATCAGCCCCAGATAGGCGCCTCCTCCTGCGGAAAGCGGCTCGGCGGTGCGCTTGCGGTATAACTGAGCCGCCGCAAATCCCGCCCCGCAGAGCACCACCGGACCCAGCACCGGCGCGACTGCGGCCGCGAGGAAAAGCGCCAACAGCGCGCACGCCGCCACCGCCATGGTAATCGCAACCGCACGTAAATTGCTGAAGCCGATCGGCGAGGCTTTGCTCTGCCCCGGCACATCCAGCGGCCCCTGCACTGGCGTGGGCGCGTCCGCTACCGAGAGCCGCGCGATATCTTCATCGAATTGTGGTTTGCCGCATTTATGACAAAACCGGGCATCCTCCGGAAGAATCGCTCCGCAGGTACAACGTGCTTCCACATCTCTATTCTAGAACCGCTGCCGGGCTGCCCATACTCGCTCTTGACTATTTGCCTGATCTTGCAACTCCACTCGATACGATAGTCTTTTGCATCCCATGCACAAGCCCAACATTCTCGTTGTGTGCCCGCCCGGCCATTACGTACTCCGGAATCTGGCGTCGATACGAGAGCAAGCGCACGTTTGGGTGGGCAATGACACGGCTGCGCTCGCGGAACACGCGCCGGAAGCCGAAATCATCCTCTACTCCAGTCTGACCGGCCAGAGCGTCGATTTTTTTGAGGTTTGGCGACATGCACGCAACGTCAAGTGGATACAGTCCCTGGCCGCCGGAGTTGAAAATCTGCTCATTCCCGAGCTGATCGAAAGTTCCGTTACCGTCACGAACGCAAGGGGTGTTTTCAAGCGTTCACTTGCCGACTTCGCCATCTTCGGCATTTTGTTCCATTACAAGCGAGGCCGCCGGCTCATTGAAAATCAGCGGGCGCACCGCTGGGACGATTTTCGTGTCGAATGGCTGCCTGGGAAGATCATGGGCGTGGTTGGCTACGGCGAAATCGGCCGCGAGTGTGCTCGTCTGGCGCAAGGCTTGGGTATGAAGATCTACGCGATTCGACGCAACCCTCAAAATTCGGCCGGCGATCCCATCGTCGATCGCATCTTTGGATCGGAAGACCTGCATAACATGCTGCACGAGATAGACGTTCTGGTCGCGGCAGCACCTCTGACGACAGAAACCCGCCACATGATCGGCGAGCCGGAGTTCAGCGCAATGAAACCGTCGGCTCTCGTAATCAACGTGGGTCGCGGGCCGGTCATTGATCAGGCTGCCCTCGTGCGCGCCTTACAGCAACAGAAGATTGCCGGCGCCGCTCTCGACGTGTATGAGAGCGAACCGCTTCCGCCCGACAATCCACTGTGGGATATGGAAAATGTTCTGCTTTCGCCGCACTGCACGGATCGTACCGAGAACCCCGATTGGCTGGACCTGACGATGCAGGTGTTTCTTGACAACTTTGAGCGATATCAGAAAGGCCAGCCTTTGTTGAACGTGGTCGACAAGAAGGCTGGGTACTGATGCCGGAAATCGAAAAGAGCTCGACAGTAGATTTCTCGGAAGTCGAGCGGGCGGCCGAACGCATTCGCGAGCTGGCGCGTGAAACACCGGTCGCTTCCTCGCATTTGTTTAACGAGGCTTCCGGCGTAAAAGGCTTTTTCAAGTGTGAGAATCTCCAGCGCGGCGGCGCGTTCAAGATTCGCGGCGCTTCGAACTTCTTGCTTTCGCTCGACCCGCGCGAGCAGCAGCGCGGCGTCGTCACATTCTCGTCGGGTAATCATGCCCAGGCCGTCGCCATTGCCGCCTCTCATCTAGGCGTCGCGGCAGCTATCGTGATGCCAAAGGACGCACCTGAATCGAAGCTCGATTCGACTAAGGCTTATGGGCCGCGAATCGTTTTCCACGACAGGCACACCGAAAATCGCGAAACGATCGCGCGCCAGATAGCCGACGAGACTGGCGCGGTCGTGCTGCCCTCATACGATCATCCCTGGATCATCGCCGGTCAAGGCACGGCAACACTCGAACTGCTTCACCAGCAACCCGATCTCGACGCCCTAGTGGTTCCGCTCGGCGGCGGAGGGCTGCTTTCCGGAGCGCTCATCGCAGCCAAGAAGCTGCGCCCCGGTATCCGCGTTTTCGGCGTAGAACCCGCCGTGGCGAATGATTGGTATTTGTCTCTGCAAGCGGGCGAGCGCGTCGAGATTGCTTCGCCGCCTACGCTCGCAGACGGACTCCGTACCACTATTCCGGGCCACATCACGTTTCCGATTATTCGAAACATGGCCGACGGCGTGCTTCTCGTGTCGGAAGAAGAGATCAAAGCCAGCATGCGTTTCCTGCTCACGCGCATGAAGCTGCTTGTCGAGCCCAGTGGCGCAGTGGCGGCTGCGGCGGTCCTGCACGGAAAGCTTCCAGGCGCGTTCAAACGAGTCGGCATGATTCTCTCGGGCGGCAACGTAGACTTGCCCGTGCTGGCCGGCATCTGCAAGGAGGCGGTCTGACCGGGCGTGCCGCATAATCCGTGGAAGACCCGGTCCTCGCGGATTGTTTATCAAAACTCCTGGATTCGCGTGCGCGAGGACCAGGTGTCGCGCCCCGATGGCGGTCCCGGCATCTATGGAGTTATCGAAATTCGACCTTCCATCGGCGTGGTCGCGGTCAATGAACAAGACGAGATTGTGCTCGTCGGACAGTGGCGCTATCCGCATAATCACTATTCGTGGGAGATCCCGCGCGGCGGCTCCCATAACGACGAAAGCGACATGCTGGCCGTCGCGCAAAGAGAGCTCGCGGAAGAGGCCGGAGTGAAAGCGGAAAATTGGAAGTATCTGGGTGCGGTGGATTGCTGCAATGGCGTGGTGAACGATTTGCAAAGCTTGTATCTGGCAACTGATCTTTTCCCAACTGACAGACACCTCGATCCCGAAGAAGATATCGCCATTTGCTGGACGCCCTTTGACGAAGCAGTGCGGATGTCGCTTGACGGCAGAATTACCGAGGTCTCGAGCATTGCCGCGATCCTGATGGTCGCTCAACTTCGTATCGGCGGTAACGGATGAACTTCTCCGGCCTGAAATCCCAGTCACGGTTTGCCCTGTTCGCCTGGGCGGTTCTGGCCTACAATCTCCCCGTGATCCTGTGGGGCGCTTTTGTTCGCGTCTCATTCTCGGGCGATGGTTGTGGCGCGAACTGGCCCACTTGCAACGGACAATTCATCCCGCAAAGAATGCCGGTACCCATGGCCATCGAGTACACGCATCGCATGATGACGAGTATCGACACGGTATTCGTTGTGGCCATGCTGGTGTGGGCGTTTCTCGCCTTCCCCAGAAAGCATGCGGTGCGCCGCTATGCGGTCCTCTCGCTGGTGTTTCTCCTGATCGAAGCGCTGCTGGGCGCCGGCCTGGTCCTCTTCCGCTACGTGGCGAAAGATCAATCAGCCGGGCGCGTCTGGTATCTCTCCGCGCACCTGACTAACACCATGCTCCTGCTAGCCGCTCTCACGACCACCGCCTGGCTGGCGTACACGAGAACGGAACGCTTGCGTTTCCTCGCTGCGCCGAAGCCGTTGCTGGCCGCTTTGGTCGTGACGGTCTTCGTGAGCATCACGGGCACGATCACCGCGCTCGGCGATACACTTTTCCCGTCCTCATCACTCGCGGCCGGAATGCAGCAGGATTTCGCAAGCGCATCGAACCTCCTGTTGCGCCTGCGCGTCATTCATCCGCTGGTTGCCGTAGCGGGCGCCAGCTATATCATTTGGATCGCTTCCTCTCTTCTTCGAAAATCGGGCTCCAGAGCTGCGGCCGCCGTAATCGTCGTTCTTGTCGTGCAAATCATGGCGGGCATGCTGAACCTGGTGCTGCTCGCGCCTTTGCCGATGCAACTCATCCACCTTTTGATTGCGGATCTGCTTTGGATTGCCGTGGTCCTGCTTGTGCTCGAGGCGGTCCCATGCACCGCGCAGGCGGCCGACCGCTTCACGCGGTCCCAAGTTTTTGCGAAGCCCTAGCTATTCCTTCCGCACGAACCCGCGATTTTCTAAGATGCGAAATGTGAGTGCTCAAAGCTGCGTATTGGCATCTAACGCCTGAGGAGAATGTAATCAGGCTATGGACAAATTCGCAATATGGGCACAGATGGAAGCTAAACCCGGGAAGGAGCGCGAGGTAGAAGAATTTCTTAAATCGGCACAATCTCTTGCTGAGGCAGAAACTGGAACGACTACTTGGTACGCACTTCAGATAGGCCCTTCCAAATACGGGATCTTTGACACTTTCGAGAATGAAGAAGCACGCGAAGCTCACATCAACGGCGAGATAGCCAAGGCGCTGTTTAGTAAAGCTAAAGATCTATTCACCAAAACGCCGGAAATCGATAAACCGCGCATTTTGGCCGCGAAAGCTCCAGGCGTTTGAGTAAGGGCGTGTTAGAAATCTCTCTGACACGCTATGCTGAGTGATTTGATCGCTCATGCCCGCTCTCGCCGCAAGCAAAACTTCTACACGCCTGCTGTCTCTCGATGCTTTCCGCGGCGCAACCATGCTTCTCATGGTGCTCGTCAACAACGGCGGCGGACCCGACTCGTATGCGCCACTCAAACACGCGGCCTGGAATGGCTGGACGCTCACTGACACCGTTTTCCCCTCTTTTCTCTGGATTGTCGGCGTAGCGATCACGCTGTCGCTCAATAAGCGGCTCCAGGCCGGAGCCTCTCCATCGGAATTGCTGCCAAAGATATTTCGGCGAGCCGTTATCCTATACGTCCTAGGGCTGCTTATTTATGTGTATCCCACGCTTAGCCTCTCGCACCAGCGCCTCCTCGGAGTTTTGCAGCGCATTGCGATCTGTTACCTGATCGCTTCAGTGATCTATCTCTATACCGGTATTCGTGCTCAGATCGGCTGGATCGTCGGACTGTTCGTCGCCTATTGGCTCATGATGACCCTCGTCAGCGTGCCTGGCTATGGCGCGGGCAGGCTCGACATACCCGGCAATTTCGCCCACTATGTCGACCGGATCGTTCTCGGAACCCACAACTACGCAAGTACCAAGACCTGGGATCCGGAAGGCATCGTCAGTACTCTACCCGCCATCGGGACAACTCTTCTCGGAGTCATGGCCGGACACATCCTGCGGCTCGATTCGCCGCTCGCCTTTCGCAGAAATCGCCTGCTGGTCGTGGGCGTTTTCCTAGTCGCGCTCGGTCTGCTCTGGAACATCGTGCTTCCTATCAATAAACATCTCTGGACCGATTCCTTCGCCACGTTTATGGCTGGCCTCGACTTCATCGTCCTCGCGGCTTTCGTCTGGGTGATCGACGAGCACGGGCAGAGCCGCTATTTCAAGCCATTTTTGATCACCGGAATGAACGCCATCGTGGTCTATGTCGCTTCAGAGTTTCTTGCGGAAATCCTGGACGGAGCAGGACTGCACGATCCGATCTACAACAAATTCTTCGCTCCGCTCGCTTCTCCTCTGAATGCATCGCTTCTCTGGGCGCTTGCCTTCACCGCGCTCATGTATTTGCTCGCCTGGTTCATGTACCGCCGTCGCTGGTTCGTCAAAGTCTAGAGGCTGTAAAAACGCGCCGGGCGGATGAAACTCTCGCCAATCGTCTACGCTGCCTGCCTGCTTACTTCAACTCTCTCGCTGCAGGCGGGCCCACTTCGGTTCTGCCGAATGCTCTGGCTTCTCGAACGGCGTCGTCTTCGCGTCGTGCCCGAATTGCGTTAGAGTCAACAGATATTCCTTGATACTTTATCGTTTTGAATTTCCGAAGTACGAGAAAATTTTACACCTGTGAACGTTTCGTTCCGATGAGCAAA
This sequence comes from Terriglobia bacterium, assembly GCA_963799755.1. Taxonomy (GTDB): domain Bacteria; phylum Acidobacteriota; class Terriglobia; order Bryobacterales; family Bryobacteraceae; genus Bog-105. The sequence continues at coordinate 206,140 of CAWCYQ010000032.1, forward strand.
ATGCTCAGAATGGTCTGATTGGCCTCGGCTATCTCGGAGCGTCCCGCTCTTTATGAATCCTCCCAGCCAGATGATTAACACCAAGGCTGAAGCCCGAGAGTTTTCGATAGCAGCAGGAGCGCGCAGAGTCCGCCGCTTAGTTAAAAAACAATGAGAAGCATCCTCATTTCTGGTCACCTACTTCGGTGTTAGCCAGGTGCCTTTTGCAGGGGATACATAACGCTCCATACCTCATGCAAGGCATCTACGTACCTGCTGCCCACCGCGTCCCGGTTGCGGGCGGCTTCGTCCTTAAAATTGGAATAATCCTGCTCCTGCGCCAATTCGAACAACACCCCGGCCCACGTCTCCTTCTTCAGGAAGAGTCGATAGCGATAGTCAGTATCAGTGGTCGTCTTGATTTCGGCGTCTTTGAGCGCTGGGAAGCGGTCTGCCAAGTTTTCTAGATGGCGGCGCATCCGTGCCCGAATCATTATTTTACTGGGCCCGCCTTCGCCGTCCCTCTTGGCGCAAACGATCGAGTAGAAGCCATACTTGGTAAAAATCCACATGGGGCGAGTCCTCCATTGAGATTGAATTTGGCTATACAAAATAGAACCCCTGCATCCGGGTGGACCAAGTCTTTCACTTGACCTAGCAGAAATGCTCCGCGTCCAGTATAGTTTCGCCATACCAGCGGTAAGCACAAAGCAAGCCTCCATTATCCACCGAAATGCCAAGTTACGGCAGCAGTGATTGGGACGTAGGGTGTGCGAGTTTCCCGCGCGGCTCGCATGCATTCATTCGGGATGTAAAACTCGATTCTCATTCGAAGGATGAGGATTTCGCCAATATTAGTTCGAAAGGTTTCGGCGCCCGCTGCCGCTGGACCGACCTCTAACTCCACGCCCGTGCGATCAACCGCTCCAGATAGGCTTTTGACGCCGCTATGTCGCTCTCTTGTTGCGGCCCGGATATCTCTCTTTCAATAGTGATCGGTCCGGTGTACGATAGCCGCCGCAATCCCTCAATCACTTCCGGGAAGCGAACGCGGCCCTTGCCAATCGCCGTCTCTTTACCGAGGCCATACGGATCCGTTGGGTAGAGTCCGTCTTTCGCGTGCATTCCGCGCACATGCCCGCCGACCACATCCAGCGCGCCCACCGGGTCGCCCTTGCCATAAAGAATAAGATTTGCAACGTCCAGATTCACGCCTAGATTGTCGAGTCCGACGTCCTGAATTGCCCGCAGCAGAGTGATGGGCGTTTCCTGGCCAGTTTCCATCAAGAAGGTCTGGCCATTGCCCTGGAGGTAACTCGCCACGCCTTTGATGACCCCGACAGCTTCGCCGTACAGCGGCTCATTCGGGTCCTCGGGTATGAATCCACAGTGAGTGTGTACCGCCTTCACGCCGCACGCCTTTGCCAGGTCGGATGCTCGCTTCAGCGCGTTCACTCGTTCGGTCCGGGTATCTCGCGGAATGATTCCTATCGTCTTCGGCCCATCTCTCAATGTCCACACCATCCGGCCTTCGCCCAGAGTCATGAGCGCCGTTATCTCCACTTGATGCTTTGCCGCAGCTTCCCGGATCGGCCCGGCCAGATCCGCAGGCGCCCTGCCGACGCTCATCTGGCAAGTCGAGAATCCCAATCGCTTTACTTTCGCCAAAGCCGCGTCGGGGCTCGTCTTGCCGCCCACTCCCACGACAATCCCGAGTCGCGGCCGGCCTGGCGTTCCGGCGCTCGCTCGCAGGGGTAATGCCGCTCCCACTGCCGCCACCATCCCGGCCTGCAAAAAGTTCCGCCTGTTCCTGTCCATCGTGAACATCGTATCCTCTTCTTACGTAGTCATCGGTGTGCCCGTGACGGAAAGCTGCCTTCTCTTACCTGTTTACCCTATCGTCGAAGATTCGATTTGCAGGTGGCACGCCAGTTCTTCTGAATTCCCGGCGTTTGAGCAGTCCTATTCTTCCGCCGAACAGAGTGCTCGCGAACGCCGCATCGATGGTTACCTTGCATCGCTTGAGGCCGAGATCGAAAACAAATCTCTGCGCCCTGCCCGTGCCCAGCGAACCATCGCCAGAATTATTCCGCTAATGACGCAAATCACGGCTGATTCGCTCGAATTTGAAGATCCGTACGTTCACACGCTTTTGAACCAGGGTCTTGCTGAAGTCAGCTTCGACCTTCTGCATCGTGCGCGCCGGCTCGATCCCTCAGTGACTATGGTGGACATCTTCCAAGCTGCGCGTAACGCCTGGACAGCCTGCGCTTTGCAACTGTTGTTCGGCCGTCCGATGCGACTCACGCCGAGCATCTTCGCCTATAGCATGCTCTATCCCTACAGCGATAACTACCTCGACGATGTGACCGTGCCGCCGGATTCCAAATTGCGCTTTAGTGAACGCTTCCGGCAGCGCCTCGATGGTGATTTGTTGCCTCCCAAGGACACTAGGGAAGGCCTTATCTGGGAGCTGGTCGGCTTGATCGAATCGGAATACCCGCGCGCCAGCTTCCCCCAGGTCTATGCGTCGCTTCTAGCCATTCATTGCGCTCAGCAGGAGAGTATCGAACAACTTCACGGTCATGCGCGGACCGCTACGGAAATCGCTGCGCTCACGATTACCAAAGGCGGCACTTCCGTGTTGGCCGACGCCTATCTTGCCGCGGGCGACCTGACTGACAACGAAGCTCGAGTCGCCTTCAATTGGGGTGTGGTGCTGCAATTGGGCGATGATCTTCAGGACTTTCACGCGGATCGCGACCGCCAATCTCTGACACTTTTCACGCACACTGCTGTCTGCGAACCGCTCGACAGAATCACCAGCCAGACGTTTCATTTCTCTCGCGCCGTGATGGCCGGACTCGCCGAGCTCTCGACCTGCCCGAACGTGTTGAAGGAGTTGCTTGCCAGAAGTTCCCGCCTGCTCTTGATCCGTAGCGCGGCCGCCGCGCCTGAACACTACACGATTCCGTATCTCTTGAAATTGCAAGATCACTCGCCGTTCCGCTTCGAATTTCTTCGAACGCGAGAACTCCGTTTCGCTCGCCGGCGGCGTTCTTATTCGCGTCTTTTCGAACAAGCCGCGACAGCCCTTGGCGCGACACAAGGGCCTGCGATCAGCTTGGCCCAGCCAACCTAGATATCTAGGAAAGAACTTCCTGTAACTACCTTCGCTTCTCGTTCGATAGTTTAAAGAGCGGAGATAAACCATGCTTGCCTCCGGATCGCTCACCCGTTCGCTTGCCCTGATCTTTTCTTTGGGCATTGCTTATCGCTTGCAGACTAGAGCCAGCCAGGCAACGGCCGGATCTTCGCCTCCGCCCGTGCAGATGACCGCCCAGCAGGATCATCAGCGCATGATGGATCTCCTGCACATCAAGACACTCCGCCAGGGCGCCGATGGCCGCAATCCCAGCGCCCCCAATGCCGCTAACTACGACGAGTCGAAAGCCAATCCTTATCCAAGCCTTCCTGATCCGTTACGACTGAATGACGGCCGCAAAGTAACCACCGCCGCGGCTTGGTGGCAGCAGCGCCGTCCTCAGATCGTTGAAGATTTCGACCGCGAAGTCTATGGCCGCATTCCTTCGCACGTACCCGCGGTCCACTGGCAAGTCGTCAGCACAACCAATGAAACCAATGAAGAAATTCCTGTAATCACCAAACGCCTTGTAGGGCACGTGGATAACTCCTCTTATCCGCCGGTCGCCGTCAATATCGATCTGACTCTCACGACGCCCGCGCATGCGGCCGGCCCTGTTCCCGTAGTCATGGAACTGATCTTTGTCTTCAACGGTCGAGGTCCTGCCGGATTTGTTCCGCCTCCGCCTCTCTGGCATCACATGGCTCTTGCAAAAGGTTGGGGCTACGCGAGTCTCATCCCGACCAGCATCCAACCGGATAACGGCGCCGGCCTCACTGAGGGAATCATTGGTCTCGTCAATCACGGACAACCACGCAAGCTCGATGATTGGGGCGCGCTGCGTGCCTGGGCCTGGGGCGCCAGCCGTGCTCTCGATTATTTCCAAACAGACAAATCAGTGGACGCCGCTCACGTCGGCATCGCCGGCCACTCGCGCTACGGCAAAGCCTCCCTCGTCGCTATGGCGTACGATCCGCGTTTCGCCATCGCCTACATCAGTTCCTCCGGCGAGGGCGGCGCCAAGCTCAATCGGCGCAACTGGGGTGAGTTGCTGGAAAACGTGGCCGGCACGGGCGAATATCACTGGATGGCGGGTAACTTTCTGAAATACGCCGGCCCTCTGACGGCCAATGATCTGCCGGTAGATTCACACGAGCTCATCGCTCTCTGTGCTCCGCGTCCCATCTTTATCGGCGCTGGCGCGACTCAAGGCGATGGCTGGGCCGATGCTCGCGGCATGTTTCTCGCCGAAGCCGCCGCGGGACCGGTTTACCGGCTTCTCGGCAAAAAAGATCTTGGAACCAGCGAATTTCCACCGATTGAGACCTCGCTCGTCAGTGGCGATCTCGCCTTCCGCCAGCACAATCAGGGTCACACACCCAATCCCAACTGGCCTGTCTTCCTTGAGTTCGCAAGCCGCTACTTCCCGTCAGCCGCGCCGCCGCGTTAAGCGCCAAGCGGAAGTCGAGACGCCAGGCGAACTCCGGCGGAATTTGAAATCAGTTTTCAAACCCGGCTTTAATGACAACATACTACTTCTGCTATATAGTGGGCTTACCTCCTTGGTTTATATGACGAAAGTACAGATTCGAGCACGGATAGAAGAGATCGGCATTATCCCCGCGATCCGCGCTTCTTCTGCTGAGGGTGCGTTATTTGCCGCTAACGCGGTCTTTGCCGGCGGCATTCCCATTGCGGAAGTCACGATGACAATACCCGGAGCTACCGACGTGATTTCCAACGTGGCGAAGAACAATTCGTCTCTGATCGTAGGCGCGGGTAGCGTGACCGACCTAGATACAGCAAAGCGCTGCGTGGATGCCGGAGCAAATTTTCTAACGACTACCGGACTTGATCTCGAAGTCGTCGATTTTGCCGCAAAGCAAGACGTCGCCGTATTCCCCGGCGTACTAACGCCAACCGAGCTGATGGCAGCCTGGAAGGCTGGCGCGGATTTGATTAAAATCTTCCCCTGCGCCCAAGTCGGTGGTGCCTCCTACATTCGAGCTTTGCGAGCTCCGTTCCCGCATATTCCTTTGATCGCTTCTGGAGGCGTGAATCAACAGACGGCCGCCGATTTCATTCTGGCGGGGGCAGTTGCCCTTGGTATCGGAGGCGCTTTGATTCCTCGCGAGGCCATTGAGCGCCGGCAGGACCACTGGATTTGTGAGCTCGCGCGCCGGTTCTTGAGCATGGTAAAGGGAGCTCGTGGTCAGCGGCACGATCAGCGTGCAGTTGTGAACGCTTAAGGCGCGAATGCCGTACCGGGAATGTCGCCCGGGTTATACTGCGAGTTCCCACTGAGCAGCGCTGACAACGGCAGCGGCATACTCCTAATCCATGATTCGTGCGCTGATCGACAGCTCTCTTACCAATCGATTCCTGGTGGTCGTTGGCGCTGTTCTACTGCTGATCTGGGGAGCCATTTCCTTCCATAACCTTCCCGTCGAGGCTTATCCGGACGTTGCAAACAACTACGTTCAGGTGATCACGCAGTGGCCGGGTCACGCTGCCGAAGAAATCGAGCAGCAGGTAACGATTCCCATTGAGATCGCCGTGAACGGAATCCCTCATCTCGATCACCTCCGATCGTTTTCGGTTTTTGGGCTCTCCAGCCTCATGCTCATCTTCGATGATGAATCGGCGAACGATTGGAATCGGCAGAAAGTTCTCGAGCGCCTTTCGGAGGTAACTCTGCCGAATGGCTTACAGCCTCAGATCGGATCGGATTTCAGCCCTGTGGGCCAGATCTACTGGTATACCCTGCAGAGCACAAATCCGAGATATGACCTCATGGAGCTGAAATCCATCGAGGATTGGACTCTCGAGAAGCAATTCAAGTCGGTGCCGAACGTTGTCGATGTGGTGAGCTTCGGTGGGATCACTCGTGAGTATCAGGTCCGTCTGGATCCGGACAAGTTGATCTCGTACGGTCTCAGCATCGGTCAAGTCGAGCAGCAACTCGCTAACAATAACGTAAATGCCGGTGGAAGTTTTCTGGAAGAAGGAGTCCAGCAGATCAACGTTCGCGCTATCGGCCTGATCCGCGATATCGGCAGCATCGGGAAGATTGAGGTGAAAACTCAAAATGGCACGGCGGTCCGCATCAGAGACATCGGAACAGTGTCGCAGGGACCCAAGATCCGGCTTGGCCGTATCGGGAAAGCCATTCACAGGGAGGACGGGAAAGTCGTCGACAACGATGACGTGGTCGAGGGTATTGTTCTCCTGCGGAAAGGTGCTGAATCCGACTCCACGCTGGACGCGATCCATGAAAAAGTGTCGGAATTAAATGAGCACATTCTGCCGCACGGGGTGAAGATCGTTCCGTTTCTGGACCGCAGCGTTCTGGTTCACTACACAACACATACGGTGTTGCACAACCTGACCGAAGGCATCCTTCTGGTGGTGCTGATTCTCCTGCTCTTCCTGGGGAACGCGCGTGGCGCGCTGATTGTTGCGCTCACGATTCCTTTCTCGCTGCTCTTTGCTTCCATCTGTCTTAATCTAAGCAAGATTCCCGCTAATCTGCTGTCGCTGGGAGCTCTGGATTTCGGTATGGTCGTGGAAGGCGCGGTGGTAATGGTCGAAAATATCGTGCGCTACCTGGGCCACGATAACGACCACTCCGTCACAAAGCTAGACCGCATACGAGCCGCGGCACACGAGGTGCAAAGGCCGGTCTTTTATTCAATCGGAATCATCATTACGGCCTATATGCCGATCTTCACGCTGCAGCGCGTGGAAGGGCGTCTGTTCAAGCCCATGGCGTGGACCGTCTCGTTTGCGCTTCTCGGCGCGCTGATCTTTTCCATGCTGATTGCACCCGCGCTCACCAGCTTTGTTTTCGGCCGCCAAGTTCGGGAATGGCGCAATCCGGGCATGGTTCTCCTGACGGACTGGTATCGGAAGACACTTGGGCAGGCTATTCGTTTTCGGTGGGTGACCGTGTTAGTGGCGGCTCTGGCCCTGGGGTTATCGGCCTATCTCGCCTTCAGCGGTGTCATTGGTTCCGAGTTCCTCCCGCACTTGGACGAAGGCGCGATTTGGGCCCGCGGCACGCTCGCGCCCAGTATGGGGCCGACCGAAGGCACAAGGATTATGAACCAGGCACGCGTCATCTTCGCCTCTTTTCCGGAAGTGACGCAGGTGGTCAGTCAGGTCGGCCGCCCCGACGACGGCACCGACGTGGGTGGCTTTTTCAACACCGAATATTACATCGATCTGAAGCCGAAGAATCAGTGGCGTCCGATATTCAAGCAGAACAAAGAAGCACTCGTAGCTGCTATGGATTATCAGGTCGAAAAAAATATTGCGGGCGCGCTCTGGAATTTCTCGCAGCCGATTGCGGACAACATGGAGGAGGCTGTCAGCGGGGTCAAAGGACAATTAGCCATCAAGATTTACGGTGACGATCTCAAGAGACTGGAAGCGACGGGCGAAGAGGTCGTAAGAGTTCTGAGGAACGTGAACGGAGTTGCGGACCTCGGCCTCTTCCGTGTAATTGGTCAGCCCAACTTGCAGTTCGAAGTGGATCGCGACAAGGCGGCGCGCTACGGGATCAATGTAGCTGACGTGCAGGACGCCATCGAAACAGCCGTTGGCGGCAAGGCCGTCAGCCAGGTCTTGCAGGGCGAGCAACGGTATGATCTGGTCCTGCGCTATCAAGCGCCTTACCGCGAGACCAAAGACGCGGTCGGGAAAATTCGCATGCTGGCTCCTTCCGGGGAGCGCATTTCACTAGATCAGCTTTGCAAGGTCGAGGTATTAGATGGAGCGTCAGAAATCTATCGGGAAGCCAGTTCGCGATACGTTGCTATCAAGTACAGTGTCGAGGGCCGGGATCTCGGAAGCACGGTCGAAGAGGCCATGGCAAAGGTCAACCGGCAGGTTAAGTTACCCGAGGGTTACCACATCGATTGGGCAGGCGAATACGAAAGCCAGAAGCGATCGTCCAAGCGCCTGATGATCGTGGTTCCGATCACATTGCTCGTGATCTGCATGATTCTCTTTACGATGTTTAAGTCGTTCAAATGGGTTGTACTCATCTTGGGGAATGTCGCTATGGCGCCCGTTGGCGGGCTCTTGGCTTTGCTGCTGACCGGTACCCATTTCAGTGTTTCGTCGGGAGTGGGCTTTCTGGCGCTGTTTGGCGTGTCGGTTCAAACCGGCGTTATCATGCTGGAGTACATCAATCAGTTGCGGGCGCGCGGCCTCAATATCCTGGATGCGGCCATTGAAGGATCGGTGCAGCGGCTTCGCCCAATCATCATGACGATGCTGGTCGCGAGCCTCGGGCTGTTACCTGCGGCGCTCTCACGCGGCATCGGTTCGGATTCTCAGAGGCCGTTCGCCATAGTCATTGTGGGCGGTCTGGTAGCTGCACTAATCCTGGGCGTCTACCTGCTGCCGACTCTCTACGTTTGGGCAGCGGGTCGAGGCGACGCATTGCCCGCGCCCGAAAAAGGTTACGTGGAAGAATAGCAGAAGTCAGGTTCTGTTACACTGCCGGCCCTGTTACACTGATGAATTGAGCCTCACTTCGGCTTAAATAGCCGTGTGTCTTGCCCGGTCGCGATGTTTTTCCGTGATTCGCGTCAGCCAAATTTCTTCCAAGGAGTTCCCTAATCAGATGAAGCACATTTTCACGTCTGAGTCCGTTACGGAAGGTCATCCGGACAAGATGGCCGACCAGATATCCGATGCGGTACTCGATGCGGTTTTGAAGGACGACCCGAACGGTCGCGTGGCTTGCGAAACGCTAATCACTACCGGCATCTGCGTGGTTGCCGGTGAAATTACCACCAAAACCTATGTGGACGTTGCGCGGCTGGTGCGCGGCGTAGTCGATCAGATTGGATATAACAACGCGCTGTATGGATTCGACTGCAAGACGTGTGCCGTAGTCAATATGATCCAGTCGCAATCGCCCGACATCGCCATGGGTGTCGATACGGGCGGAGCGGGTGACCAGGGATTGATGTTCGGTTACGCCTGCGACGAAACAAAGGAACTCATGCCGCTGCCGATCATGCTGGCTCACAAGTTGGTGCGCCAGTTGAGCGAGGCGCGCCGTTCCGGCAAAGTGCCCTACCTGCGGCCCGATGGCAAGAGTCAGGTGAGCGTGGAATATGTCGACGGAAAGCCGAAACGCATCGAAGCCGTTGTCATTTCAAGCCAGCACGATGATGAGGCAACCTCCAAACAAATCGAAGAGGATGTTCACAAGTTTGTCGTCGAGCCCGTCATTCCATCGAAAATGATCGACTCGCAGACCAAGTTCCATATCAATCCGACCGGCCGTTTCGTCATCGGCGGACCGCACGGCGATACCGGCTTGACCGGCCGGAAGATCATCGTCGATACGTACGGCGGCATGGGCCGCCACGGCGGCGGCGCATTCTCCGGAAAGGATCCCACGAAAGTGGACCGTTCAGCATGCTACATGGCGCGCTATGTAGCCAAGAATCTGGTAGCTTCGGGGCTTGCCTCCCGAGCGGAAGTGCAGTTTGCGTATGCCATCGGCGTCGCCGAGCCGGTGTCAATCAACGTCAATACTTTCGGCACTGGAAAAATCGACGATGCGCGGCTCGCTGAAATAGTCCGCGAAAACTTCTCGTTGACGCCCGCCGGCATGATCAAGCATTTGAATCTGCGCCGTCCTATCTACCAAAAAACTGCGGCATTCGGTCACTTTGGCCGCACCGAAGACTCATTTACCTGGGAAGCAACCGACAAGGCAGAAGTGCTGCGAGAAGCCGCTCAATTAACCGCCGCTGCGGTCTAGATTCATCCGAGCAGTTAGCGAGCAGGAGTTAACTATCCGTTTTCGCAGCACTACCCGTACCGGCGGCGAAATTATTCCGGAAAGAGCCTCCGGGCACGGCTACTTTGGGTTTGTTGCCGCGGCTGGCGTCGGCGCGACTCGCTTGCCTGGCGGCTTCAATCTGTTCAGGTGTCCTAACATCAGGCTCCGACACTTTGACCTTCTTTTTAGCGCGGGCAACCTGACGCTTATGCCGCTTCTCTAACCTTTTGTCCATACTTCCAAGCTACACCGTCAACAGCGTTGGTGGCGCTAGATTTCCCGACACTCCCGTTAGCATAGCCAATTAGAATAGATCCGGGATGATACTGTGTCAAACGGTTGAGAGGACTGGCCAAAGCTAACATAGAGCGTCTCTCGGGCCGCTCGCCTCACAGTTCGAACGTGAAATCTACTTGCCATCGTTGCGCTTTGCTATTCATTTCGCTGTCGTTCGCGCTTTGCGCCCAGAACTTGCCGGCCGGTACGACCCTGGAAGTGCGCTTATCCACACCTACTGGTTCTCGTATCTCCTACACGGGGCAGCAAGTAAAAGGAATGACCATTGCACCAATCGCGGTTGGTGGACAGATCCTCATTCCGCAGGGATCAGGGCTGATCGGATCCATAGAAACGGTGAAGCCACTCGGTTTAGGGCTCAAACAGATAACGGCCAGCATTCATTACCGGTTCGATACGCTGCAATTCCCCGATGGGAATGCAATTCCCATCCATACTGAACTTCTCGAAGTGGAAACCGCAAAAGAGCGGATAGATGTTGACGGTACTGTGCGCGGAATTCACCCCGCGGCAAGCCTTTCTTCGAGTTTGGCCCTCTTCACAGTGCCTCTGTTGTTCGTAGTGCCCACGGTAGGGATGCCCGTCTGGGCAATAAAGTCCGTCGTCGCGCCATCGGCAAATCCGGAGATCTACTTTCCCCCGGGTACCGAACTCATTCTCCGGTTGACTTCACCTGTCGAGGTTCGCTCGAGCACCGGAAGACCAGCGGGCATACAATCATTTTCGCCGGAACAGGTGAGCGAAATTCATCACCTGCTGAACGGCACCGCGCAAAGGGCGCGACTGGGAAAACATCCGTCCGATCTCGTGAACGTGCTGTTTTTCGGCACCCGTGAGGAGATGGACCGCGCCTTTCATGCGGCCGGGTGGTCGCGGGCAGAACGGAAGTCGCCGCTATCGCTGTACCGGATGTACCACGCCCTCACGGAGCGGATTGGTTACAGGAGGGCTCCCATGAATAGACTGACGCTAAACGGAGTACAGTCCGCCTTCGCATATCAGAAAAGCTTGGACACTGTACAAAAGCGCCATCACGTACGCCTGTGGAAGGAACCTCACAAGGCGGACGTCTGGCTGGGAGCAGCGGCTGAGGATATCGCTTTTCGGTTTGAGCTGGGGCACTGGACACATTCCACTGCTCCCAAGATCGACGATGAACGGGCGAAGGTAGTGAATGATCTCGCTTTTACGGGATGCCTCGACTCTGCCGGGCTCGTGGCGCGCGATTCCCGAGACTTGCTGCAAGACGCTAAAGGCGGCCGCTTGATTCTGACGGATACCGACATTGCAGTGGTCCGATTGAACGATTGCAATCACCCCAGGACCATGGTGGGCGTGGACGCCGTACCCGGTGTGAAACGGCGCGGCCGGCTTTCCCGTTGTTGGGCTTCTCTGCGCAATGATTTACGACTAAATATCTTTTTCACTACCTACAACACGCTACTGCTCGCTACCAAAGGCCGAACCTTAGCGCCACTTAGAAAAGACCCGGACATCAATTCCAACCCGCCTGGATTGGGTTGGCTGGCCGCGCCTCGGCAGGCGGGCTTGAGCTCCCCAGTGCGGGCATTGCCCGCCGCACTCCAAGCCTCAAGGTAGGCAGTCGCGCGGGACAGAACGGCTGCTTTCGATCGTTGTCGCCGTGCGTTATGGGATTTGTCAAACACAACGATCGCTCGGAGCGGCTTCCCGTAAAAGCTGATCCATTAAAAACGGCATCTCACGCTGTGCTAGTTTCGTAGAGAAACTGTACAGGAGATCAACGATGACTACCCAGGAAGTTGCCAACAAGCTCGTGAAACTTTGCTCTGAGGGCAAGTTTGATGAGGCGACAAACGCCCTCTACGGTGACGATATTGTCAGTATGGAAGCCGGGGCGCCTCCCGGAGGTTCGCGCGAATCAAAGGGTCTCGCGGCTGTCAAGGCAAAAGGCGAATGGTGGGCGGCTAACCACGAGGTTCATTCTGTCAAGGTCGAGGGCCCGCTCGTCGCCGGCGCGCACTTCGCGGTCACTTTCAAGCTGGACATTACGTTTAAGCCTCAAGCTAAACGGTCCACCATGGAAGAGGTGGCCGTCTACAAAGTCGCTGATGGCAAGGTCGTGTACGAAGAGTTCTTCTACAACACGTAGGGAGAGCAGTTTCGGACGCCTAGCTCGCGAGCGCTAAAACCTCGTCGGCCGGTTCTTCGATCTTTGCCGGAATCTGAGCTTGCCGCCTCTCTGCCAGATGAATTCCGTGCAGCTTGCGATAGGTCGGGCTCTCGACCCAGAGTTCCTCGTGCGTTCCGATCGCTTCCACCTCGCCCTCGTTGAAAACGACAACCATGTCAGCGTTTCGTACCGTCGAGAGGCGGTGAGCAATGATGAAACAGGTTCGCCCCGATGTCAGCTTCTCCATTGCTAAGTGAATCAGCCGTTCGCTTTCGTTATCCAGATGGCTCGTCGCTTCATCTAGAATCAGGATCTTCGGATCTCTTGCAACGGCGCGTGCGATTCCAATGCGCTGGCGCTCGCCGCCTGAGAGTTTAGCTCCCCGCTCGCCCACCTGTGTCTCGTATCCATCGTCACAGCGCTCGATGAAATCGTGTGCCTGCGCCGTCCGCGCCGCTTCTTCGATCTGGCTTGCCGTCAATCCTTCACAGCCGTATCCGATATTCTCCGCAACCGACCGCGAGAATAGATCGATATCTTGCGGAACCACCGCAATCTGTTCCCGTAAGCTCTTCTGCGTTACTTTCCGAATGTCGAGGCCATCGACCAGAATACTGCCCTGCTCCGGATCGTAAAGTCGCTGCAACAGACTTACGAGCGTGCTCTTGCCCGATCCGCTCATTCCGATCAAAGCCACTGTCGACCCTGCAGGAACATTCAGGTTTACGTTCTTGAGCGCCTTCCGCTCGCTTCCCGCATACCGGAACGACAACTCGCGAAATTCAATCGATCGTCGAACCGGTGCGAGTGCAACTGCGCCCTGGGTGTCGCATACCTTGCGCCCTTCCTCCAGAATTCCAAACAGCCGCTCTGCTCTAGACAGATTCCTGCGCAGCTTTGGCAGAATGATCGAGAGCTGCGAAATCGGCCCATAGATCATGTCCTGCATGGCCAGAAACAAAACATAATCGCCCACCGTGCAGCGCCGTGTCAGAACAAAAAAGCCGCCCAGCGTGATGACGCCCACGCGGCCGGCGGTCGCAATGAAGCTCTGCAAATTTTCCGTTATCGCCCAAAGACGCTCTGCCGCGTAATGTTTACTCCGCGCGAACTTCTGCAGCCGGAGTTGTGCCGCCGTCTCGTCCGCCTCCCGTCCGAATTTCTTCACCAAGCGGACATTACTCGAGATATCGTAGCTCTCCTTCGTCACATTTTCGAATGCCCGGCTCACTTCTTGCTCCGCCGTCTCCATGCGGCCCCCGAGTCCACTGATAGCCGCCAGGTAAGCAGGTAGAGGGGCAAATACCATCAACGCGATCCAGCCATTCTTCGATACCAGCGAAACCAGTACGCCCACCGCGATCAGCAGCGGCGGCACCAGGTTCTGGCCTAGAATCTCATTCAAAACAACGAAGACAGCCGTACCTCCCCGGTCGAGTGCCCCGACTATCTCTCCCGTATTCACTTTGGTGTGGAACTCGGTATCTAAGGTGAGATAGTTGGAAAATGCCGCTGTCTTGACCTCGTCCTCGGCCTGCGACGCTGCCAGCACCAGCCGATAGTTATAGAAAGACCGCAAAACTCGCGTGCCTGCCGTGGCCCCAAAGATCGCTGCCCCGGCTGCCAGCAAAGTTCCCATCGACGCCCCCGCGTTCTGCCCAAGTGCATGCAGAATATGGTCAATCAGCCCCTTTGTCAGAAAGGGCACTGCGATGTCGAGCGACGAAGCCACCACGATCAGGGCTATTAGACCGGCCATGGTCCCGCAGTGTTTTTTAAGGAGAGAGATGACTTTCCAACCAAGCCACCGCTTTGGGTTCCCACTCTGGGACGTCACTGAATCTGCAAAGAACATGACTTACTCGGATAGTGGTATCGCCTAGGAAAAATCTCTAAGGAAAATCCACGGTCCCCAATCCGGCGATTGTGCCGAAAGCGCTCTGAAAGGCGGGGTTTTTACCGTCTATAAAAGGGACAGACCGGTAGTAACTCTCTGAGGTGAGCGGCTTCGGGAACGCAAGGTATGTTCCACGTGAAACATTGCTCGATGGAAGTACCTCATTCTACGGATCTTTGTTGCGCCGCCATGCCGCCGAGAGCGTAAGAAATGCCGGCCTGAAGCCAGAGTATCGAGTTGCGACTTACGAGCAATTTGAAAAGCAGCAAAACGGTAATAACCCCTACCTGAGTTACGGGCCTTTCGAATACTTTTTCATGTACGAACAGGCGATGCATCAGCAAGGCGTGGCGGCAGGGTGCGGACTGCTCCAGCGCTGCGGCAAATACAGCAATTGTTTTCAGCAAATGATTGTGAATGGCCAGCCGCGCCCCTTCGTGCGCGCAGTGGCGGGGATGAAAAAGGGGCGGGGCTGTGGAGCCCCTTCGCTTAAACCGTAAGCACTTCGTCGGGAGCTATGTCGAGCGCCGGCTCCTGTCCTTGCTGCTGAACTGCTGATGGCAATTCGGCAGCTGTTGTGTGGAACGCGTTCACGCCTCGAACGCGTTCACGCCCGGAACCCGCAACTCCTTAATAGGCTCCAATATCCGGAGCCCCTGACCAGCAGAGGCCATCGGCATTATTCGTCGCGAGCGAGGTAGAGAGGCCCGCGTGATTCAATGGGCTGCTCGACTGCAGACGAAGATTGTACGGCGCATCTTGGGGTATCGCGGGTCGATTATAGATTGAGTTTGGGTCGCCCAGGATATTAATAGCCGAGCGAATGTCTGTGGTAGCTGTCGAGTCTCCCACCGCCCTCCAAGCGTTGTAGCTCATCACCAGACCCGAGGTCTGATGCCCGTCGTTGTTTGAGATCCAGTATTGAGGTCTGCCGGAGGCTCCGAACAGGTTGTTCTGTATCGTCAGGTTCATATTGTTGATCGTGATACTGGATCCGTCCGGGTTACTGAAGACGTCAGGGCCGATCCTCATCATCGCTGCAGGGTTCGTCGCCCAGAAGCTGTTGTGGTCAATCTCACAGTTGTGACATCCGATAACGCGGAACGCCTCGTTATTGACGTCAGTGCTACTTGGATTGGCGATCACATTGTCCCAAACAGCAAGGTTCTCAGCCTCGTAATTTGCGTTCTTGTGGACGAGATATACCGTGCCCGTGTTGTCGCCTCCTACGATGATTCCACCCAGACTGTCGTGAATAAAGTTGCGATAGATCGTACCACCTTGGGCGCCGCCCTTGATTTCGTCGAACATTCCAGAATTGTGCGCTTCGTTGCCGGCAATCACGACATCGTCAACCGCTACGAATTCGAGGTTTTGGCGGCCGGTATTGGCGTAAGCCAGCTCATTATTGATAATCCAAAAGTGCTCCGCTTGACTCGATTTCATATTTGCCAGCCCCGTATTATGGATATAAGAGTCGCGGACAACAATATTCCCGGAAATTTCCCCAGGCGTCCAAGGCCCGCTACCCGACATTACCTGGATCCCATACAAGCTTGTATTAGAAATCTCCACACCCTCGAAGATAAATCCTCGCACATTATTCAGAATAAATTCTTTAGCTGACCCGCCGCAGTCGAATTTTGCGGTGCGCGGGCCGTCGATAGCCCGAATGGAAGCAGGCGCTGAAATATCGCCCATAACACCGCTAATCCAACTGGTGGGGCAGGCGTAAGTGCCGGCGGCAAAGTTGAGGCGTACGCCGGCCGCGATTCGTCGCAAGGCCGCATCGGCTGTCTTCAAAGCGCTGGTTGGGCGGCTACCATCGTTCGAATCATCACCGTTCGGCGCGACGTAAATCTCCAGATTCGGACTATAGTTGGCTGCCCATGCAGGCAGCAGACTAGCGGGCTGAGGCGCGCAAGTCTCTGCCTGAGCCTGCGGGCCGAATTCTAAAAGACCGATGATCGTAATTGCGATCACGTGTCGGCTTATTTTCTGCATATTTTCTTATTCCTCTCGTGCGTCGTCCTCAGTAAACCGACTTAGCGTTACAAAATCGGACAAATTGCTGGCTGATCAAGCGAGGTATTTGCAAACTAGAGGATTGCTTCTCTCCAAATATGTGGTGAAGCTCGGGGTTTATCGCAGCACCGTTGTAAATTCGGTGGCAGTCACGAGTGACAGAACGCCGGACAGACTTCGAGCGCAATACGGCGAGGGAACTGGGGGCGTCACGCGACAGGGAGAAGACACGATTCGGAATTTAAAGCACCCCAAGCGGCTGCGGTCCAGTCTTGTAGCCGGGTGCGGAGTGGCCGAAGTGGATTCGGACCGAGGGTGGGCGATGTTTCCGAGTGGTAATCGCCGGTAAGGTTGATGTGCTCCCAACGGAGCGGCGACAAATGGGCCAGATCACCCGCTGACCGGCGGCGCGAAAGAACTGACCGTCCGAGGATGAAGTAGTGCCGCTGCCCCAGTAAGGTGCCAGGGGCTGGCGATGCTGCGCATCGATCAGGCCGGCAACAGCCTGTGCATAGCACTCCTCTACCCACGGTGAGGATTCGCGTTCATGCCGTGCCCGGCATGAACGCGATTGGACTAACCCGCTACGCAGGAATTCGGTGACAGGCGCTCAGAAGTGAGGATGCGCCTCCTCGCGCTACTGTCCCCGCCAACTTCGTTCCTAGGATGTCATTTGCGGTTTCAAAACTGGCCAGCGAGAACCGGCGATCCCGCAGCGAACTCGCCTAGCAACCTGAAAGTCGATGCGGTCTATTGCGCCGCCGGGTCAGACAGCCAACAAGCTATTTTTTCTTCGCCGAGCCTGGTGCCGCCATACCGGCGTGGACGGGGGCGACAACGGGATCGGGCAGCACGTAACCCGCCGCCGCTTGTAGTTTATTCTTGAACGAACCGGCCACAACGTGATCCTTGCCTGCCATCAGGGCTTCGAAACCCTCTTTCGCCACTTCGGCGGGATCGTCCTTTTCGCTCGCGCCCAGTTTGGTATCGTCGGCGCCGGCGCGGTGGAAGAAGTCGGTCTCCGTTGCTCCGGGCATCAGAGCAGTTACCGAGACGCCAGTGTCCTTTAACTCCTCACGCAGGCCCTGCGAGAGCGAGCGAACAAAAGCCTTCGTGGCGCCATAAACCGTCTCGTAAGGTGTCGGCATGGTGCCAGCAATGGACGCGGTAAATAGGATGCGGCCGCTGCCACGCGTGACCATGTCCTTAACCATGTACTTGGCGATGTGAAGAGTGGAGGTCACATTTAGTGCCACCATGTTCAGCTCTTCCTTGAGGTCAGTTTCCACAAAGCGTCCGCTCACGCCCACCCCGGCATTGATCGCAATCGCATCTACCGGCCGTCCAGTCGACTGAATGGCAGATAAGAGCTTATGCACGCCGTCGTGGGTAGCGAGATCAGATTGCACCGCCGTCACGTCTGCCCCAAGCTTCCCAATTTCCTGAGCCGCGGTGTTGATGCGATCTCCGGCGGAGACGATTAGAAGATCGAAGCCGTTCCCGGCGAATTGCTTTGCCAGTTCGTAACCGATTCCGCTCGATGCACCTGTCACAACCGCAAACTGTCTTGTCGAAGATGTCGTCATTCGCTATTCCTCTGCGGGTCAGACGCGTGCGTTGCTGAAAACGAGAGTTAGCAGTATTACCGGGTGTGCCTACCAGAAAAAATCGCACGTAATTCTGGAGCAACCGTTATCGTCGGATTACTCACAGATGAATGTTGAATGTCTCGAGACGAATATCCCCGCCCGGTTGGATCGGTTGCCGTGGAGCCGCTGGCACGTTCTCGTGGTCATAGCTCTGGGCGTGACCTGGCTTCTTGACGGGTTAGAAGGGAATCTGGCCGGGTCCCTGGCCGGCATTCTGAAACGCAAGGACACGCTCGGTTTCACAGATGCCGATCTCGGATTGACTTCGACCTACTATCTGCTGGGTGCTGTGATCGGCGCGATCGTGTTCGGCTACCTGACCGATAGATGGGGGCGTCGCAAGCTGTTTTTCATAACATTAATCCTTTATCTGACCGCAACAGCCGCAACCGGGTTTTCCTGGAACTTCGCAAGCTTTACGCTCTTTCGATCGTTGACTGGTGCTGGCATCGGAGGCGAATATGCGGCCGTCAATTCCGCGGTGGACGAATTGATACCGGCCCGGGTGAGAGGCCATGTAGATTTGCTGATCAATTCCACTTTCTGGATCGGCGCCGCCCTGGGCTCGGGGGCGTCGCTGCTGTTGTTGAAGGCTCAACGGTTTTCGCCTACTCTCGGCTGGCGATTTGCCTTTTTCATCGGTGCAGTGATCGGCCTGGTAGTTCTGGCCATGCGACGTTATGTCCCGGAAAGCCCACGCTGGCTGATGATCCACAAGGGGCCCGGGGAAGCAGAAGCGGTCGTCGCGCAAATCGAAGATGACGTGACTCACGGGCACCCCGAAGCGCTGGAATCTGCAAACCGGACAATAAAGCTGGTCAAGCGCAGGTATACGCCTCTTGGTGAAATCTGGAGGGCCATGACTGGCGAGCACGTCCGCCGCTCGATACTTGGATTTGCGTTGATGGTGAGTCAGGCATTCTTCTACAATGCCGTGCTTTTCACCTATGGTCTTGTCCTGCTGAGATACTACGCGATTCCTGCCGAAAACCTCGGCCTCTTTCTGCTTCCCCTTGCTGCAGGAAATTTTCTCGGCCCCCTGCTGATTGGCCGCTTCTTTGACACGATTGGCCGCAAGCGAATGATTTCGATCACCTACATCGGTTCCGGCATTCTGTTGACGATCACGGCTTTGCTGTTTCGGGCAGGTGTATTGACCGCCTTCACGCAAGCCCTTTGCTGGAGTGCCGTCTTCTTTGTGGCATCTTCCGCAGCCAGTTCGGCATACCTGACGGTGAGCGAAATATTCCCGTTGGAGATCCGAGCGATGGCGATCTCCGTTTTCTTTGCATTCGGCACACTGGCGGGGGGCGTCGCTGGTCCTGCTTTGTATGGATACATCGTCGGCACCGGCTCGCGGACGTTGCTCTTCTGGGGATACGTCATCGGGAGCGCAGTCATGATTTGCGGCGGTCTCTTCGAAGTATGGTTCGGAGTGAGCGCGGAGAAGCAGTCTCTCGAGGATGTCGCGCGCCCGCTAAGCTGCCAGGACGTAACCCAATCCGTCGTCTAGGAACTACCAATCACCGAATGCCACAAGACAAAACTCGAAGCCTGCGGGCTCTTGACGCTCTCAATTTCTGCAATGCCGGAATACAGACGGGATTAGGTCCCTTCATTTCCATTTTCTACACAGCAGTGCGGCACTGGAATCCCAGTAGAATCGGCATCTTGCTCGCCTGTCAATCTTTGTCTGGAATTGCCGTGCAAAGCATCGTGGGCGCATGGGTGGACGAGTCTCATCACAAGAGCTCGATTACGGCTGGCGCGGCCATCATTGTCGCTCTCGGCGCAGTAGGCATTATTGCGCTCCCCAGCTATACCTGGCAAGTTGTCGTGCAACTTGTAATCGGCCTCGCTGTGACCGTATTTCCGGCCGCGACAGCTGCGTTTGCCCTTGGCTTGGCGGAAAAAGGTCAACTTCCTTCGCGCGTCGCCCGGAACGAGACCCTTACTCACACCGGCAATGTAGTCTTTGCATTATCTGCCGCGGCGATCGGGACTTTGGTCGAACTGCAGGGAATCTTTATTTCCGCCGCGCTTTTCGCTGCTGCCATGGCGCCTTCAGCGTTCCTGATTCGAGAGAGCGAAACGAGTTATGAGGCGGCAAGAGGCGGCGACTCACAAAAGGCGGACGACCCGAAAGACGAGTCGCAGCCGAATCGGGCTAGCGCTCGCGATCTCTTTCGCGATAAACGCATCCTCACATTCACGGCTGCCGTGGTCCTGTTCTACTTTGCGAATGCGGCCACGCTTCCGCTGGTGGCCGAGATACTCACCCAGGGAAAGAAGGGGCGTTCCTCGGTCTGGGAGGTCTCGGCCATGGTGATCATCGCAGAAGTGGTGATGGTGGGAGTGGCTGCCTTCTCAGGCAAACTCGCAGCTAAATGGGGGCGGAAGCCTCTTTTCCTGGTCGGCTTCGGTTTCCTTGCGGCCCGAAATGCTTTGACCGTTGTCAGCCACAATCACTTCTATTTGATCGGTCTGCAGACGCTGGACGGTGTCGCGATGGCGATTTACGGAGTACTCTTGACGCTTGTGACCGCCGATCTGGCAAAAGGCACAGGGCGCTTTAACTTTCTCCAAGGCGCGGTGCAATCATCCATGGGCTTAGGCGGTGTGCTTAGTAACTCGCTATTTGGTTTTATCGCCAAGTCCATGGGATTCAACGCAAGCTTCTGGGGACTTTCAGCAGTTGCCGTAGCGGGTGGACTGCTCTATCAGACGAGAATGCCGGAGACCAAACCGGACAAGCAGAGCGATAACCAAGAGGGAGAAAATACCCGCGCCGCATGAGGAATCACGGGGTTGCCGATGAAACGTGCTTTTGCTTGTGATGCTTCGGCAGTGCTAATTCGTCGAAACGAGCGGCGAGTTCCGCCAAAGCAAGCGTCGCAACCTCACCTTGTATTGGCTTCCCGTGTCCAGCGGCAATGAAACGCGGTTGCAATTGGGCCAGATTTCTGACGGACTCTTTCGCGGCCGGCCAGTTGCTGGTGAAGTAAGCGGGAGGTCCGTGCAGTTCGGCCGCCTGCCGCAGAATCGCCCAAAACGATTCCTGTTTGGTGGTGGTTACCGCGTCTCCCGCGATCAGTGTGTGATCCCGGTCCCGGAAGAACGATACGTGTCCATCGGTGTGGCCCGGCGTGTGGATCCAGCGCCAGGAAGGTAGTCCGGGCACTCTCCCGTCACCCGGAAGCGTTTCCACGACATCACGGAGATCGATCGGTTTCTTCGGATAGAAGGGCGACAACAAACTCATCACTCCGCCGCCGACTGACGGGTCAGGCGGAGGGTACCCGCGCTGGCCGGTCACGAATGGGAGTTCCAGCGCGTGGACGTAGACGGGTACGCTCCATTCACGCGCAAGCTCGGCGACTGCGCCTGTGTGATCAAAATGGCCGTGGGTCAGCAATATAGCCATCGGACGGGAGCCAGCATGTATCTTGTTTACCCACTGCAGGATCGTTTCTTTGGTTCCAGGGAGACCGCTGTCGATCAATACCCAACTTCCGTCGTCATCGGTCACGGTATACAGGTTCACCATGACCGTACGCAGCCCGCGCAGGCCCGCGGTCCCTGCGTCCAACTCGGCTGTGTGCTCGCCAATGCTGAGCGGTCCGGACGCTGTTTCTACCGACTCTATCCCGGCCATCGATTTCTCTTCGTTCGACATCTCGCCTCCCTTGCACGCACCACAACGGTAGAGACACCAGAAACTGCTGACGTTTCACTGGCTTTTCAGGCGCCTCTTAGCGGCCGCTTGTGAATCGGCGTACTAGTAGCTTTTCGCGCTCTCCAGCGTGTTAGGAAACCAGATGCAACGCGTCTCCCCAGCATGCGAAGTTCTGCAAAGTTTTCTACTTCTCCCGTTGTTGCTGGTACGCTGTGCGGTCTCGCCGCCGGAGCCGCCGCCCTGATCCTTGTTACACGATCTCGCCCACGCTCATTGGCCGGGAAAGTGGTATTGATAACCGGCGGCTCGCGCGGCCTGGGTCTGGAATTGGCGCGTCAGCTCGGCAAAGACGGTTGTAAGTTGATACTCGTAGCGCGCCAGGAACACGAATTGGAAACAGTAGCGGCTGAACTGACCCGCTCCGGTGTCCCCGTCCACACGATACCCGCCGACGTTTCAGATCCGGAAGACGTTTCCCGCATCCGGAACCAGGCGCTCGCAGCCTTCGGCAGAATCGACGTTCTGATCAACAACGCCGGAGTGATTTTGGTCGGCCCCGTCGATTCCCTCGAGGAGCCAGACTTCGAACACGCTATGAACGTCATCTTCTGGGGAACGGTACGTATGACGCTGGCTTTTCTCCCGGATCTTTTGCAATCCGGAGATGCGGATATTGTCAATATCACGTCTATTGGAGGCAAGATCGCTGTTCCGCATCTTCTGCCCTATTCAGCAGCGAAGTTTGCCGCTACCGGATTTTCCGAAGGGCTGAGTGCGGAGGTGCGGAGCCGTGGCGTTCACGTACTTACCGTCACTCCTGGCTTGATGCGGACCGGCAGTTTCCTGCAAGCTGAATTCGGTGGAGCAAGCGAAGCCGAATATCGCTGGTTTGCTCTGAGCGCCGCCTTACCTGGGATCTCAATAAGCGCCAGGCGGGCGGCTGCGCAAATTCTTCGCAGTCTGAGGCGGCGCGATCGTGAACTCGCGATCACAAAAGTCGCTCAAATCGGGACTCGCGTCGCAGGCGTCGCTCCCGGTCTGACGCAGGCCGTGCTCGAAAAAGTAACCGACTTGGTTTTACCTGCTCCTAATACCGCAAAGCAACATCGGACGGGAAAAGAGCTCGATGGCTCTCAACCCGTCCTGTTCCATAAACTCACTAGCCTTGGGCGGGCCGCCGCAGCCGGTCACAACGAATAGCGCAGCGCTGGCGAATCCTCACGCCGCATGCGGCTTCAGCACCACTTTGATGCAGCCGTCTTTCTTATCGCGAAACGTTTTGTACATCTCCGGCGCATCGTCGATCTTGACCTTGTGGGTGATGATAAACGAAGGGTCGATCTCTCCCGATTCGATTCTGTTGAGTAGCGGTTGAAGGTAGCGATGCACGTGCGTCTGACCGGTTTTAAGGGTTAGCCCCTTATTCATCAAAGCGCCGAATGGCACTTTGTCGAGAAAACCGATGTACACGCCAGGCACTGAGAGTGTACCGCCTTTCCGGCAGCACATGATAACTTCACGCAAGACGTGTGGGCGATCGGTGCCAAGCATTACGGCCTCCTTGGCGCGGTCGACCACGGCATCCACTGTTCCGGTGCTATGGGCTTCGGTACCGACAGCATCGATACAACTGTCGGGGCCTTGACCTCGCGTCATTTCCATCAACCGCTCCTGGACATGTTCTTTCGTGTTGTCGATGATCTCGGCTTTGCCCCAGTTGTGCGCCATCTCGAGACGCTCAGGTACGCCGTCGATTGCGATCACACGGCCGGCGCCGAACATCCAAGCGCTCTTGATTGCAAACAGCCCCACGGGTCCGCAGCCCCAAACGGCAACGGTATCTCCGTTTTGTATCTGTGCGTTCTCTGCGGCCATGTAGCCCGTAGGAAAGATGTCGGAAAGGAAGAGTACCTGTTCGTCAGACAGCCCCTCGGGAACTTTGATCGGACCTACATCTCCGTATGGCACGCGAAGATATTGCGCCTGTCCTCCGGGAATGCCGCCGAGCATGTGCGAGTATCCAAACAGTGCTGAAGGGGACTGGCCCATGACTTTCCGGGCCATGTCGGCATTAGGATTCGATGTATCGCAGAGCGAAGTAAGGCCCATCTTGCAAAAGCGGCAGACGCCACACGCAATCGTGAAAGGAACCACGACCCGATCGCCCTTTTTGAGCTTTGTTACATCCTTTCCGACCTCGACCACCTCGCCCATCGGCTCGTGACCGAGAATGTCTCCATCCTCCATCGTTGGCATCATGCCGTCATAAAGGTGAAGATCTGATCCGCAGATAGCGGTCGCAGTAATTCGGAGAAGTACGTCCCCCGGAGATTGAATTTGAGGCTCCGGAACCGTATCTACCCTAACGTCGTGTTTTCCGTGCCAAACGAGTGCTTTCATCATAGGAGTTCTCGATTAGAGACACAGAAAGGAACTGATTAAGTTTCTATAGCTCTTCTACGAGGACGCACAGAATCGGAGACTACGAAGAGGAGGGTGGAAGGTTGCTGCTACACAATCCATGCGGCCGGAGCTAGCCACCGGAACACAAAGAAGTGGCGGCCGCAAAGAGCGCACCGATACGGCAGAAGCAGCCAGTGGAAAGCCCGCTCAAGGGCATTTCGAACTCCTACGCTTCTAAGCTCTATGGATTTGCAATGCGGACAGCATTTGGAGAACATGACCTGACCCCCACCTCAGTTTTTGAAGCATTGCCGTACTTGCGCCCGAATCAATCTCAGTATGGGTGCGGCGTTCGCCAGCCGCTTCCGATGTGACCGCTGTTGACGGGCCGGCGCATCGGCTTCCGTTTTTGGATCGCGGCGTTGCGGGCCTCCGCACAGTTACGAGCGTGTACGCGCATCTCCTCTTCTGTAAAGGTAAGTGCGTACTTCTGCTCACCTTCGCTGCCCCGCTCCAAAAGTCCCCGGCACAATAAGGGGAGCTCCTGAACTCGGATCCCATATTGCCGTACGAGCGCAAGATCCGCTCTGACCCTATACTCCGTCCGCGTTCGATCCGCCGCAACAGATTCAAATGCGAACACGCGGAATCCCGTGTCTTGACTGAATCCCACGAGATTGAACTGCATCGTTATGCTCTTTCCCGAAGGCCGCTCTCGCCCATCGTTGGCTTTCTCGGGCAATTCATTACTTAACTCCTGAAGCATAGGAGTCTAGTTCTCCACATCTTCCACAATCCCGCAGATCATGGCTTCGGTCGTAAGCATCAGCGAGGCAATAGAGGAAGCATTCTGAAGAGCCGTGCGAGTCACCTTCGTCGGATCAATAATACCCGCTTCCACGAGGTCTTCGTATTGGCCTGCAAAAGCATTGAAGCCAAAATTTGGATCAGGGTGAGTCTTTATTTTTTCCACGACAACAGCGCCCTCGATTCCACCATTCAGAACGATCTGGCGAACCGGCTCCTCGCAGGCGCGCCGCACGATCGTGACACCGAACTGCTCGTCACCCTCAAGCTTCAGGTCCGCGAGCGCACTCGATGCCCGCAGCAGCGCGACACCGCCACCCGGCACTATGCCTTCTTCGACCGCTGCACGCGTGGCATGCAGAGCGTCCTCAACACGTGCCTTTTTCTCCTTCATCTCGGTTTCAGTAGCGGCGCCGACCTTGATGATCGCCACGCCGCCGGCCAACTTGGCCAGCCGTTCCTGCAGCTTCTCGCGGTCGTAGTCTGAGGTGGTCTCTTCGGTTTGGGCCCTAAGCTGCTTGATTCGGCCCTCGATGTTCTTCGATGTTCCACCGCCATCGATTATGGTGGTGTTGTCCTTGTCGACTGTGACGCGTTTCGCGCGGCCCAAATCCTCCAGATGAATGCCTTCCAGTTTGATTCCGGTCTCTTCCATAATGGCGGTGCCACCGGTCAGAATTGAAATATCTTCCAGCATGGCTTTGCGGCGGTCGCCGAAGCCCGGCGCCTTCACCGCGCAAACATGGAGTGTTCCGCGCAGCTTGTTGACGACGAGCGTCGCGAGGGCTTCCCCCTCCACTTCCTCGGAGATCACTAATAGCGGCTTACCCGCGCGAGCAACCTGTTCAAGAATTGGAAGCACGTCCTTCATGCTGCTGATCTTTTTTTCGTGGATCAGAATATAGGGCTCTTCGAGAACACACTCCATGCGCTCTGTGTCGCTCACAAAGTACGGTGAAAGGTAGCCGCGATCGAACTGCATACCATCTACGGTCGCGAGCTCCGTTGTCATGGTCTTCGATTCCTCGACCGTGATCACGCCATCTTTTCCCACTTTCTTCATCGCTTCGGCAATGACAGCGCCGATTGTGGAATCGCTGTTAGCGGAAATACGGCCAACCTGAGCGATCATGTCGCCGGATACGGGCTTGGATACTTTCTTGATTTCCTCAACAACTACTTCGACGGCCTTATCGATGCCCCGCTTGACAGCCATCGGGTTCGCACCCGCAGTTACAGCTTTTGCGCCCTCGCGGAAAATCGCCTGGGCCAGAATTGTGGCGGTCGTAGTCCCGTCACCGGCAACGTCGGAGGTCTTTGACGCAACCTCGCGTACCATCTGCGCGCCCATATTTTCGAGCGGATCCTTCAACTCGATCTCTTTAGCCACGGTCACGCCGTCTTTGGTGATAGTCGGTCCGCCGAATTTCTTTTCAAGAACAACATTGCGCCCCCGGGGACCTAGAGTCACTTTCACTGCGTCGGCAAGTTGGTTCACGCCGCGCAGGATCGCTTGGCGGGAGCGATCGCTATAGATAATCTGTTTTGCCATGGATGATTTCCTCGTGAGTTGAATTTGAATTGACGGGCTTTCTCAGCCCAGGCTGCCGAACAGGCGCGCGGCTATCGTTGCTAAGAGAGAGGGATCAGATCACCTGACTTAGTCCAGAGTGATCCGCGAGTCGACAGAAATGTTGACCTGTTAACTATTATAAGTTAACTTTGCGCATTTGTCAACCGAATCCGGGATACACTTTACCTAAGCAGGTTAATTGCAGGCAGGTTTTCAGTGGATGTTTCCCTCGTCATCAGGCATCGTTTAAAAGAATTGGGCCTTGGGCAGAAGGATCTCGCTTCTGCCGCTCAAGTCACCGAGTCGTACATCTCCCAGTTACTGGCCCGGAAAAAGGCTCCTCCCGCTCCAGGCCGCACAGATATCTACGAAAAAATGGGGGAGTTGTTGAAACTCCCGAGCGGGGAGCTCTCGAAACTAGCCGATCTTCAACGTCGCGAAAATTCCAGAAAAAAAGTAGAGGAACTGCCGGGGCCTCTGTTCAAAGAATGTCGCGAACTAATTCTTCGAAAATGCGAGCACGACAAGCAGCAAGAAATACGCAGAATTCTTGAGAAGGAGCCGTTCGGGGAACTCGAACGCTTAATCACACAGAAACTGCTCGACGTAGCAAAGAGAATTGCAAAACAGGAATTGGAAAGCGAAGAGTGGCTCCGCATGATGGGTCAACTCAGCGGCCGCACGTTATGAGCAGATGCGGGTAGCAATTCTCGAATTTCTGGATACAGACGTCTTCGATGTGTCTGTTGAGAACTGCGTCTCTTTCCTCGATCCGCTGATCGATTCATGGAGCATTGACCTCCAGACCTTCGGCATGGAGATCGTTTTGAACCGCAGACTCGCCCTAGGCCAGTCGAAGCGATTTGAATTCGTTGAGAGGGAAGCCGAACAATCCTTCGACATAGAGCCAGGACTCAAGGAGTTTCTTAACGACAGTTCGCTGAGTGAAGATGTGACCGAAGAAGAAATTGAGTTTCTACGGAGACTGAAGTTTAGAGAAAAGCGGCCTGTTCCAATCTATTACTATCGGGAACTGCAAAACCTCAGGGACCCTCTTCATTTCCGTGCCTCAGCACAATCTGTCAAAAACGGCCAATCGACAAAGCTCGCGCTTCTGAGACGAACTACTGAAACTGGCCCGAACTAAAGGCACGATTCGGGTGTTTTGACTTCAAGCCCGGTGTCTACATCGTGCTGATTTTTATGTAGCGCTTGATATCCGGCACGCTCACAATTACGGCCGCCGCCAAAGCGGCCATCACCAAATATCCAAAAAGCTTCATGTTTTAGGGCTCCTGACCTAGTGAATACAACAATACCTCTTCTGCGATTGAAGCGGGAATAAACTACCGCGAGTCAAGCCCCATCTGCGGCCCGCTGGATCAAGCTCGATAAAATACGCGTCGGGAGCCAAGTCGTCTCTCTATGAAGACTGCGCAGAGGAACGTAAGCAAAACGGCCGATATCGGTTTTCTTGACCCGGATATCCGGATCGAGCAAGCCGAAGCTGCGCTTCAACAGGAGCGCAGCATCTCTTCGGCCATTCTCGATACGGTTCCTGCGCTAGTCGTCGTCCTCGATCCCGACTTCAAAGTTGTCCGCTTCAACCGGTCCTGCGAACTAAGTACCGGCTATCTGTTTACCGAACTCAAGGACAAAGAGCTCTGGCCACTGTTTTTCGCCGAGGAAGATGCCGACCCGTTTAGGGCCGCTTTGCAGCGGCTCCGGAAGAATCTGCGGGTCAGACCAGTTTGAGAGTTACTGGAGGAAACGAGACGGTTCCCGCGTCGTGATCAGCTGGAATATGACCGCGCTGTTCGATCGCAACGCCATCCGGCTGATCATCGCGACCGGCATTGACGTGACGGAGAATAAGCGCCTGGAAAGCGCGGTTATTGAGATCAGCGGCCGTGAACAGCGCAGCATCGGCCAGGATCTGCACGACGGCTTGGGCCAACATCTCACAGGCATTGCCTTCCTGGCCAAAGTCCAGGAGCAAAAACTGAAGGAGAAAGCGCTGCCGGAAGCTGCCGAAGCGGCTAAAATCGTGCATCTCGTCAACGAAGCCATTCACAAAACGCGCGAGCTCGCTCGCGGGCTTGTACCCGTTCTATCTGGACCGCATGGCCTTGTATCCGCGTTGCAGGAATGGGCCGGAGAGGTAGAAGATTTCTTTCGGATCGAATGCTGCTTCGAGTGTGACGACCCGTTCTCCATTCGAGACGACGATGTCGCCAATCAGCTGTTTCGCATTGCACAGGAGGCGGTCCATAATGCCATCCGCCATGGAAAAGCAAAGAGAATCACTATCGGTTTGCGAGGCGCTGATGAAGAAGGCGTGCTCACCATCCGAGATGACGGTTTGGGAATCACTCTCGAGCGGTCGGGTCACACCGGAATGGGCTTGCGCATCATGGATTATCGCGCCCGCGTGATCGGCGGTAGTCTCAGCATAGACTGCGCGGACGAGTGCGGAACGCTCGTCGCGTGCGCCTTCCCTTTACGTAAGCGGAGCGATTTCGCATGAAGCGAAAAGTTCTCGTGGTCGACGATCACCCGATCGTTCGGGAAGGGCTTGCCCAAATGATTAATCGCGAGTCCGATCTCGCGGTCTGCGGCGACGCCGCGGGCATGCAAGAGGCCCTGCACTTGATCGAAACTTTACGCCCCGACATCCTGATCGTCGATGTCTCGCTCGATGGTCCCGACGGTCTCGATCTTCTGAAGCATATTCGCACGCAGGATCCGGGTCTGCCCGTGCTCATTCTCTCCATGCACGACGAGTCGATCTATGCCGAGCGGGCCCTGCGTGCCGGCGCGAACGGCTACATCATGAAACAGGAGGCTACGGACAATGTTCTCGATGCGCTACGCCGCATTCTGAACCACGAAGTCTACGTCAGCGCGCGCATAGCCAATAAAATGCTCCAGCAATTTGTCGGAGCCACTGGCAGCGATAAAACGCGCTCTTCCGTCGACGATCTTTCAGATCGCGAGCTTGAGGTGCTCCGTCTCATCGGGGCCGGGAAGGGAACCCGGCAAATTGCTGAAGAATTGCATCTCAGCGTCAAAACTGTCGAGACTTACCAGGCACATCTAAAGGGAAAGCTGGCGCTGCGGAACTCGCGCGAACTGGTGCAGTACGCCACGCGCTGGACCATGGGCACTTTAGCCGCGGAAACGGAAAATGGGCTATCAGGGAATCCCCGGTTAGACAGCTAGCATTTCTCCCCATGTAGAAAACCGGAGTCATCCGCTTTCGAAGGCTCCTCGCGATCTGCCCAAATAGATCTATAAGCGACGGCAGCTCCAAACTGCCCGTTTTTTCTTTCGTCGAGGAGAGCGCCAGCATGCCAGACACTGCCCCATACGGCCAGAAGACTCAAAGGCCGTCTCCAGTTTCCGATGTCCATATCCTTTGGATGACCTCCGGCTTGGGCTGCGATGGAGATTCCGTCTCGATCACGGCGGCCACCTTGCCGAGCGTCGAGGATGTACTGCTCGGCGCGATTCCTGGCCTCCCGAAAGTGCATCTGCACAATCCTGTTCTCGCCTATGAGGTCGGCGACGATTTCATGAAGTATTGGTACCAGGCTTGGGAGGGTAAGCTCGACCCGTTCGTGTTGGTGGTCGAAGGCTCCATCCCCAACGAGCGGATCAAGAGCGAAGGATATTGGGCCGCAATGGGCACAGACCCCGGCACCGGCCAGCCGATCACAACCAATGAATGGATCGACCGTCTCGCTCCCAAGGCTTTGGCCATTGTCGGAGCGGGTACCTGTGCGACCAATGGCGGCATTCATGCAATGGCGGGAAATCCGACCGGCTGCATGGGTTTACAAGATTACCTGGGCCGGAATTGGACGTCGAAAGCGGGCCTGCCCATTGTGAATGTTCCCGGATGTCCGGTGCAGCCCGATAACTTCATGGAGACGCTGCTCTATCTGCTCTATCAGGTAGCGGGACTCGCGCCCATGATTCCGCTCGATGATCAGCATCGGCCGAAATGGCTCTTCGGCGCCACGGTCCACGATGGTTGCGACCGCGGCAGCTATTACGAACAGGGCGATTTCGCGGAAGAATATGGCTCGCCGAAATGCCTGGTGAAGGTCGGCTGCTGGGGCCCCGTAGTGAATTGCAACGTTCCGAAGCGCGGCTGGATGGATGGTATCGGTGGCTGCCCGAACGTAGGCGGCATCTGCATCGGCTGCACGATGCCGGGGTTCCCGGATAAATTTATGCCATTCATGGACGAGCCGCCGGGGGCTACATTGTCGAGCAGCATCATCGGTATCTATGGCTACGCGATCCGCGCCCTTCGATCAGTCACCAACGACACCGTGAACAAAGAACCGAAGTGGCGGCATCCTGGCCGACAGCTCACCACCGGTTATCATCCAAGGGCTTTTTGAGTAGAGATTACGAAGCAGAGGAATAAAAAGATGAGCACAATTACCGAAGCAATGCCGGGCGTCGATAGAAAACCACGCAATCTGGTGGAGATGAATTGGGACCCGATCACCCGGATCGTGGGCAGCCTCGGCATCTTTACAAAGATCGATTTCGATAACCGCGAAGTGGCCGAATGCCACAGCACGTCATCGATCTTTCGCGGCTACAGCATCTTCATGAAGGGCAAGGATCCGCGAGACGCTCACTTCATTACCAGCCGCATCTGCGGCATCTGCGGCGATAATCACGCCACCTGCGCCACTTATGCCCAAAACATGGCCTTCGGCATCCGTCCGCCGGATATGGCCGAGTGGATCGTCAACCTGGGTGAGGCGGCCGAGTACATGTTCGACCACAACATCTTCCAGGACAACCTGGTCGGCGTCGATTTCTGCGAGCAGATGGTGAAGGAGACTAACCCCGGAGTCTGGGCGAAAGCCCAGGGGACGCCCGCGCCGCACGCCGATCTTCACGGCTTCCGCACGATCGCGGACATTATGACTGCGCTCAACCCGTTCAGCGGCTCATTCTATCGCGAGGCTCTGCAAATGAGCCGCCTGACGCGCGAGATGTTCTGCCTGATGGAAGGCCGCCACGTGCATCCCTCCACTCTCTATCCGGGCGGCGTCGGCACTGTTCCCACTCACCAGCTATTTACCGACTATCTGGTCCGGCTGATGAAGTACGTCGAGTTTATGAAGAAGGTTGTTCCGCTGCATGATGACCTCTTCGACTTCTGGTACGAAGCACTGCCTGGCTACGAGAAGGTGGGCCAGCGGCGCATTTTACTCGGCTGCTGGGGCTCGTGGAATAACCCGAAAGTCTGCGATTACACCTACAAGAACATGGCCGACTGGGGACGTGCCATGTACGTCACTCCGGGCGTCGTTGTCGACGGCGAACTGGTGACTAACGATCTGGTCGACATCAATCTGAATATCCGTATTCTGCTCGGCCACTCCTATTACGACGATTGGCAACAGGGAGAGACCTTTGTCAAGCAAGATCCGCTGGGAAACCCGGTAGACCAGCGGCATCCCTGGAATCAGACCACTATTCCGCGGCCGCAAAAGCGTGACTTTGGCGGCAAGTATTCGTGGGTCATGTGCCCGCGCTGGTACGACAAACGCACCGGGGATCATCTCGCTCTCGACACAGGCGGCGGACCGCTGGCGCGCTTCTGGGCAACAGCTTTAGCTGGGATAGTCGACATCGGATACGTGAAGGCGACCGGCCACAGCGTCAAAATCTATCTTCCGAAGACCGTGAGCTTGCCGGAGATGGAGTTCGAATGGAAGATTCCTAAGTGGAGCAATGCCATCGAACGGGACCGTGCTCGCACGTATTTCCAGGCCTACGCCGCCGCCGCGGCGCTTCACTTCGCCGAGAAGGCCATGGCAGACCTGCACGCCGGGAGAACCAAAACCTGGACAGATTTCAAGGTGCCCGACGAAGCCATCGGGTGCGGCTTCCATGAAGCCGTTCGCGGCGTACTATCCCATCACGTCGTGATCCGCGAAGGCAAGATCGCCAACTATCATCCGTATCCGCCGACGCCCTGGAATGCGACACCCCGAGACATCTATGGCACCCCGGGACCCTATGAGGATGCCGTCCAGAACACGCCCATCTTTGAAGAGAACGGCCCGGACAAATTTAAGGGTATCGACATCATGCGCACTGTCCGCAGCTTCGATCCGTGTCTGCCATGCGGCGTCCACATGTATCTTGGCGACGGCAAGACTCTTGAAACCGTACACTCGCCGATGTTCGGCAATCAGACGGCCGGGCAGTAAAAGTTCGTGATGAGGGAGACTCAGGCATTTCAGGAACAGATTGGCCGGATCGAGGAGCTGGTTCGGAACATAGACTCGGCTGCCGATCCGGCAATGCGCGCAACCGCCAGAGAGCTGGTCCAATCGGTGATGGATCTGCACAGCGCCGCTATCGAGCGCATTCTGGAGATTGTCGTCAAAACGGGAGAGCCGGGAGCGAGCATAGTACGCTCTCTTGGCGCGGATGAACTGGTCGGCAGCCTGCTCGTTCTATACGATCTGCACCCGGAAGACTTCGCGACTCGCGTCCATCGCGGGATCGAGAAAGCACGCCAAATCCTGACCCGGCGCGCGGCCAGCATCCAGGTGCTCTCGATCGGCGATGGCATCGTTCACTTAAAGATCGACACCAATGGCCACAACTGCGGCTCCACGGCCGCCGAGCTGCAATCCATCGTTCGCGGAGCGCTGTTCGAGGCCGCTCCGGATGCGGCCGAAATCATAATCGAACCAGCGCAGAACGAATCCGCTTCAGGTTTCGTGCCGCTCGACAGCTTGCAAATCAGCAACGGATCTGGAGCGGCTCGCGTCTTGAGCCGCTCATGAGTTCCGTTATGCCGGACGCGCAATACGGCTCCTTCAATGCGCTGCGCGGCTTGGTTCGCCAGCGGGATCCGAGAGAACGCTGCGATTTGTGCGGTACAGGCTTGCATCTGGAACATCAGCACCTGTTCGAACCCATTGCGCGAAAACTCATATGTAGTTGCGATGCTTGTGCGGTTCTGTTTCACGCTCACGGCGAGACCAGGTATAAGCGGGTGCCGCGCCACATCCGCGGCATTCAGGATTTCGAGCTCACCGACGTGCAATGGGACGACCTGATGATTCCCATCGGCATGGCCTTTTTTGTCAAGAGCAGCGTGGAACATAGGGTTCTTGCCTTCTATCCAAGTCCCGCCGGTGCGACAGAGTCGATGCCCTCTCTCACAGCCTGGGACGAAATCGTTCAGCAAAATCCAATCTTGAGTGAAATCGAGCCCGATGTAGAGGCGCTTCTCGCGAATCGTCTGGAATATGCCCGCGCCGGAGGGAGCGCAGAGGGCACGAATGCGTGCCACCAAACAGGAGAGGAACTCGCTTGCCGTTCGGGTGGCACGGCCCACCCCGTGACCGTTTTGCGGGCCTTTCCCAAGAGCGGCGAGTATTACCTGGTTCCGATCGACAAGTGTTACGAACTGGTTGGGCTGATTCGGTCCCAGTGGCGCGGTCTCTCTGGCGGCGCGGACGTTTGGAAACAGATTCGAGCGTTTTTCGAGGAGCTGAAAACCCGGGCTTCTTGGGGGAGCGCCCATGCCTAATCTGAGCTTTCGTGTAGACGGCGCTGAGGCCGTATCGTTCGCTGCCCAGCCTCTGCTCGCGCTGAAATTGCACATCGAGAACGCGAACGCGGAAGAGACAATCCACACCGTCGCGCTCCGCGCGCAGATCCAAATCGAAGCAAACCGCCGCCAATATAACGCCGCCGAGAAAAGATCCCTGCGCGATCTGTTCGATCAGCCCGAACGCTGGGGACAAACGCTGCGGCCGATGCTCTGGACGCACGTAAGCACGGTAATTCCGTCATTCCAGGGCCGCGCGGACGCCGATTTGCAGGTGCCGTGTACGTTCGATTTCAATGTCGCGGCAACTAAGTATTTTCACGCCGTTTCCGATGGTGACATTCCGCTGAATCTGCTCTTCAGCGGAACTGTGTTCTACGTCGATCCTGAGGGTGCGCTGCAAGTCTCGCCCATTTCCTGGACCAGCGAGGCGCGGTATCGCTTGCCGGTTCGCGTCTGGCGGGAAATGATGGAGCTCTATTATCCGAACAGCGCTTGGCTTTGTCTCAGGCGCGAAGTTTTCGAGCGTCTCTACGATTACAAAGTTCGGCATGCCATTCCGAGCTGGGAACAAATGCTTGAGGAACTGCTCGCGCTTGAGCGGGAGCCGGTACGGTCATGAACCGGCAAAGAGTCGAGGAGATCGCGAACGCTGTCCTCTATGAGGGCTATCTTCTCTATCCCTACCGCGCATCGGCTGTAAAGAATCGCCAGCGTTGGAATTTTGGAATACTATACCCGCGGGGCTTTGCTGAAGCCCAGCAAGGCGCTGACCGATGGGACACGCAGACCGAATGCCTGGCGAATCCGCTTGGCCCTGGCACAGCGCTCCATATCACTGCCAGATTTCTCCATTTAATCGACCGTAGCGATGGGTGGCAAGAGGCTGCGGAATGCGACGTTACGATTCGGCAGTTGATGGTTAACGAGCTTGCGTTGCGGCCGGTGCGGCGCACATTCAGCTATCCGGCTAGCCGCGAAATCGACGAGCGCTTTGTGAGAACCCGTGAGCCCATCGAAGGCGCGATCGACGTGCAGGCGGAACAGCTCGTGAACGGATTGTTCAAGATTCGAGTTGGCGTATCGAACACCACACTGCTCGACGAGACCACATCTTCGAGCCGCGAACGCGCGCTGACACACTCCCTCGCATCCACCCACACCATACTCGAAATCGAAGGCGGTGAGTTCGTTTCCCTGCTCGACCCGCCGGACGAATATCGCGAAGCCGCCGCGCAGTGCCGCAACCTGGGAACGTATCCCGTGCTGGCCGGCGATGAAGGCCAGCGCGATGCGATGCTCTCCTCGCCTATCATTTTGTACGACTATCCGCAGATCGCACCGGAGAGCGCCGGTGCGCTGTTCGACGGAACCGAGATAGACGAAATTCTGACCCTTCGCATCATGACCCTGAGCGACGAAGAGAAGCTCGAGATGAGTCAGGTAGACGACCGCGCGCGCCAGATTCTCGAGAGAACAGAATCCATGCCGCCCGAGCAGTTGATGAAAATGCACGGAGCCTTGCGCGGTCTGCGCCGAGCCAACCAAGATCGCAGTGAACGAGATTTGTAATGAATGAATGGGAATGGCAGCTACTCGAAGACAAGACCTCTGCCGAATCCGTCGAGATCGGCGGTATCGAGGTCAGAAAAGGTGATCGAGTGGTGCTGCGGCCGCACGCGGGCGGCGACATATTTGACCTGGCGCTAGCAGGCCAGACAGCGATTATCGAGACCATCGAACAGGATTATGAAGGAAAGCTGCATGTAGCAGTGGTACTGGAAGACGATCCCGGTAAAGATCTAGGCGTACTTCGGCAACCGGGCCATCGCTTCTTCTTCAAACCGGAAGAGATCGAGCCCTGCTCACTTTCGGCAATCGCCGGCGCACGCACCACGGAAGAACCAAAAGTTCTTATAGCGGGCATCGGCAACATCTTTCTCGGTGATGACGGCTTCGGCGTAGAGGTGGCCCGGCGGCTTGCAGCGGAAGAGTTTCCGGAGAGCGTGCGCGTCCGCGACTTCGGAATCCGTGGTTACGATCTCACGTACGCTTTGCTCGAACCATATCAGTTGGTTATATTGATCGATGCGTGCCCGCGCGGGCAGAAACCGGGCACTGTATTCGTGATCGAGCCTGAGCTAAGCGAAGCGGCCGAGTCCGGCGCGCCTGTCGCACTCGATGGGCATACGATGAATCCGGTTAACGTCCTTCGCCTGGCGACGGCGATGGGTCCGATTTCGAGCCGCATTGTATTAGTAGGCTGCGAACCCGAGACCCTCGGTGGAGAAGAAGGTCAGATGGGGCTGAGCGAACCTGTTTCGGTGGCCGTCGACGAAGCAGTGAAGCTCGTCAAGCATGTCATCGAACGCGCTCTCTCCGGCGAAGACCTCTCAGCGAGGGCGTATGGAGCTTGACCATTACGCAATCGATCCCACGCTTAGCAACGTGATGGTCCGGGCGTTCGCCGGCGCAGCTTTGGCCGCCCTGGGAAATGGCCCGACATTGGTGATTCGGGAATGTGGAGGCTGGGCGCGATTTGCTCCCGGAACTTTCGACCAGGCCTGTGTTCAGATTAAGGTGAATGTTGGATCACTCGCCGTCGTCGAGACCATGAGTGAAGAGGATCGGAACGCGATCGAAAACATGATGATGCGCGAAGTGCTGGAGATTGAAAAATATCCGGAGATTATGTTGTGCAGTTCGCGTGTTTCGGTGAGCAAGGCAGGCGGCGGCCAGTACTGGATCAATCTCATCGGAGATCTCTCGCTGCATGGGATGACCGGAACTCTTCCTATCGCTGCGCAAGTGGCCTTGATCGGCGACACATTGCGTGCCCATGGCGAGTTCACCTTATTGCACACTTCTTACAAGTTGAAGGTGGTGCCGGTCCCAGGCGGAACGCTGAAGCTGAAGGATGAACTGAAATGCTCGTTCGATATTCTTGCCCGGAAGCAAACAGACCTGGCGAGACAGGAAGGTCCCATATTCGCCGCGGAGGGTTTATAGATGTGTCTGGCTATACCAGCCAAAATTGTCGAGCTTCTCTCAGATAGCGAGCAGCAGCGCGCTTTGGTCGAAGTTGTCGGGGTACGGCGTCACATTGATACCGGACTCTTACAAGACGATGTATTGAAAATTGGAGACTGGGTTCTGGTTCACGTCGGCTTTGCGATGAGCAAGATCAGCGAAGAACAAGCGCAGGATCAATTGCGGATTTTGGCAATGCTCGGCGAAAGCCAAGCGGTCCTGGAAGAGGTCCAAGGGTACGGCATCGCCGATACGGGGCCGCAACTGTCAAGGAGCGGGCCTTAGGAGCTGAATATGAAGTATGTGGATGAATTTCGCGATGCCGGCGTGATCACGAAGGCGGCCGAGGAGATTCGTCGTCTCGCGGACCCTGGCCGGCATTACCGTTTCATGGAAGTATGCGGCGGTCACACTCACGCCATTTACCGCTTTGGTTTGAAGGATCTGCTGCCGCCGAACATCGACCTGATCCACGGCCCGGGATGTCCCGTCTGTGTTCTTCCCATGGGACGCATTGACGATGGATTATCGCTGGCGAAAGATCCTAACGTGATTTTCACAGCGTTTGGCGACATGATGCGGGTTCCCGGACGCGACGGCAGCCCTCTCGAGCACAAAGCCCGCGGCATGGATGTGCGAATCGTCTATTCGCCTTCCGATGCCTTGAAAATCGCACAGAAGAATCCCGAAAAGCACGTTATCTTTTTCGCCATCGGCTTCGAGACCACGGCCCCCTCGACGGCCCTGACCCTGATGCGCGCGAAAGCATTAGGTCTGCACAACTTTTCCGTCTTCTGCAATCACGTGACGATCATTCCCGGCATCCGTGCCATTCTCGATTCGCCGGACATGCGCATAGACGCGTTCCTCGGCCCTGGGCATGTTTCGACCGTGATTGGCTGCCGGCCATACGAGTGGGTTGCTCGAAACGAAGGCAAACCGATCGTCGTCTCCGGGTTCGAGCCCGTCGATATTCTGCAAACGATCGTGATGCTGCTGCAACAGCTCAAAGCAGGCGAAGCGAAAGTCGAAAATCAATACAAACGCGTCGTGCCATGGGAAGGTAATCGCGCCGCGCTCAAAGCCATGGCCGAAGTCTTCGAGCTGCGCAACTACTTCGAATGGCGCGGCATGGGTTTTATCTCGCAGTCCGCTCTGCGAATCCGCGACAGCTATGCGGATTGGGATTCCGAGCGGCGCTTCTCGGTGCCGGGTGTGCGCGTCACAGATCCAAAAGCAGCGCAATGCGGTGAGGTGCTGAAGGGTGTCCTAAAGCCGGTGCAATGCAAGCTCTTCGGAAAAGAATGTACCCCGGAGCGTCCTGTTGGAGCGCTGATGGTTTCCTCCGAAGGCTCTTGCGCGGCTTACTACAATTACGAGCACCGCAAAAATCTGGCGCTGACACAGCTCAGTGTGGCAGTCTGACGGAAAGCCGCACATGAGCGACGGCCTGCCTAAGATCCGGTTCCGCGACTCGCAAATCGAGATGGCCCACGGAGCCGGAGGCAAGGCTAGCCGCAGGCTGGTGGAGGGCTTGTTTGCGCCGCTGCTGTTTGGCGCATCGCTCGAACCTTTAGGGGATGCCGCCCACCTCAACATCAACGGGACGCGAATCGCCATCACGACCGACAGCTTTGTCGTGAAGCCGTTGAGCTTTCCCGGCGGCTCTATCGGCGAATTAGCCGTGAACGGAACCGTGAACGATCTCGCGGTCTCGGGCGCGAAAGCCGAAGCCCTGGTTGTGACCTATGTCCTCGAAGCCGGGCTCCCAACCGAGGTTCTCGAAGCTGAGGTTCGCGCGATGAGCAAGGCCGCACAAGCTGCCGGCGTAGTGATTTCAGGCGGCGATACAAAGGTTGTCGAACACGGCAAAGCGGATGGTATGTACGTCACTACCGCGGGTATCGGGAGGCTGATTCCGGGCATCACCGTCTCGGCGGCCTCTGTTCGTCCCGGCGACAAAGTGCTGATCAGCGGGCCTGTCGGGGATCACGGCATCACTATTCTGCTCGCTCGCGGCGAACTCGATCTTGAAGGCGAGATCTCCTCCGACACGCGCTCTGTGCTCCCGCTCATCGAAGCTCTTGCCGAAGAGGCAGGGCCCGGCATCCGCTGGATGCGCGATCCGACGCGTGGGGGAGTAGCCACGTCCTTGAATGAGTTGGCCCGCGATTGTAGATTGAGTGTGCTGCTGTTTGAAGAACGCGTGCCGGTTCGTGATACGGTGCGCGGCGCGTGCGAGTTGCTTGGACTTGATCCGCTTCATATCGCGAACGAAGGTCAGTTCGTGTTGGTCCTCGCGCCGGAATACGCGGATGTGGCCCTTCGAATTCTGCAACAAACGTCAGGCGGCGAAGGCGCGGCGCTGATCGGTGAGATCCGCGACGAGCCCGCGGCCACCGTTCTCGGAGCTACTTCCTATGGCGGCACGCGCGTGATCGACATGCTCGTAGGCGATCCTCTGCCGCGCATCTGTTGATATGCTGGCCAGCCGCTCCCAACTCGCCGCCCGCGTCGAAAGCGCTCTGCAGGCGCGCAACGAATCATACGGCGCGTTCTTCTCGCGTGAGTCGGAACGCCTTGCGGTCGCCTGCCGCGAAATGTCGGAGCGTTTTCTCAAGGGCGGCCGGTTGCTTGCGTTCGGAAGAGGGCCCTATGCCACCGACGCGCAGCACGTCTCTGTCGAATTCGTCCATCCGGTGATCGTCGGCAAGCGCGCGCTGCCCGCGCTCGATCTATCGCCGCTCTTCGGTCCCTGGCTCGAAGCTATCGCGCGTCCCGAGGACATCGTCATGGGTTTTGGTCCGCCCCAAGGCGATCCCGAGGTCCGCGCATCTCTCGAATCGATGGAGACCCGCGGCTGCATGACCTTCGCGCTGCCTGGGCCGACAGGCTCCTATGCGCTGAGCGAGACAAGCACCGACCCTTTTATGCATCAGGAGCTGATTGAGATCCTGTATCACACGCTTTGGGAAACGGTGCATGTCTTTTTCGAGCGCCGCGAACTGGGTCATGACGTCGGCGCGGCCAGTTTTCTCTATCCTTTTCTTGGACAGGAGAAACAGAAAAGCACCGGCGTCCTCAACGAAGTAGCTGCCTCGATTCAAATGAAGGTTCAGGAGGACGCGAAATTGCGCGCGCAGGTTGCCGCCGAGGAATCGGAACAGATCGCGGAAGCGGCGTTGGCGATTCGCGAGCGCGTGACTCGGGGCGGCAAACTGATTCTTTTCGGCAATGGAGGATCGGCCACCGATGCAAACGATTGGGCGCTGGATTGTGTTCTCCCGCCATCCGGGTACAAGCCCGTTCCTGCTGTTTCCCTTTCGATGGAGCCCGCCAACATTACGGCCTTGGCGAACGACGTGGGTACCGATGTAATCTTCTCGCGTCAGCTCATTGCGCAAGCTCGGCCCGAAGATGTTGCGGTTGGAATCTCGACCAGCGGAGGCTCGCGCAACATCATCATGGCGCTCGAAGAAGCCCGCAAGCGCAATCTGCTAACAGTCGGCCTGTTGGGCTATGACGGCGGTGAGATTCTGCGGCGCCGTCTAACCGATCATGCGCTTGTGGTTCGCTCCGACTACATCCCGCGCATTCAGGAAGTGCAGGCTTCCGTGTATCATATTCTCCGCGAGCTTTTCGAGGTGCCCGATAGTGCCGAAAACTGAGCTCTACGGAACCGCAAGCTGCCCTTACACGCAAGAGCTGCGCGAATGGCTCGAATGGAACCGCCGCGAATTCATCGAATACGACGTGGAGGCCGATCCCGAGGCTCTAAAGCGAATGTGCGAAGCCACTAAAGGCCAGCGAACCGTGCCGGTTCTCGTAGAAGACGGCAAGGCTGTGCAGATTGGCTGGCAGGGCCGCGGCTGTGTCGCAGGTGTGGACCTTGGCTAAATGACAGCGGCGCGATCCATTCGGGTCCGGGGTGTTGTGCAAGGCGTCGGATTCCGGCCGTTTGTTTTTCGGCTGGCTCGTGCCAACTCGCTTGCCGGGTGGGTTCTTAACGAACCCGAGGGAGTCGATATTCATGTCGAAGGTCCCGAGCCGGCGGTCGAAAGTTTTCTCTCCGAACTGGCCTCGCGACCGCCTGCAGCCGCTCAAATCGCGGGCATCGACGTTCAGTCGTCCGACGCGGTCGGCCTGAGCGACTTCACGATTCGCGAAAGCCATCGCAATGGAAATCCCTCCGTCCGCATCTCTCCCGATTTACCGGTCTGCGAAGCGTGTTTAGCGGAGTTGTTCGATCCCGCCGATCCGCGCTACCGCTACCCGTACATCAACTGCACAAACTGCGGTCCTCGCTATTCGGTAATTGAAGCGCTCCCGTACGATCGGCCCAAGACAACAATGAAGCTGTGGTCCTTGGATACTCTGTGCGCGCAGCAGTATGGCAATCCGGGCGATCGCCGGTTTCACGCGCAACCGATCGCTTGCCCGGTATGCGGGCCGCATTATGATTTGAAATCGACCGCTGATAACGTCAGCGGCGATCTCGCCAGCATAGAAGCCGCAGTTCGCTCACTGAACGCCGGCCAAATCGTCGCCATCAAAGGAATCGGAGGCTATCACCTGGCCTGCAATGCGAAGAATGCAGGTGCGGTCCGTGGACTGCGTGAGCGGAAGTTTCGCAAAGAGAAGCCATTCGCGCTCATGGTCCGCGACCTGGAAGTCGCACGCGCAGTCGTCGAGCTAGCGCGCGGTTCGGAAGCGTTGCTCACCTCCGTCGCGCGTCCGATCGTTCTGGCTCCGGCAAAGGTTCTGCTTTCCGAAGTCGCACCGGATCATCACGAACTGGGCATCATGCTGCCGTACGCGCCCTTGCATCATCTTCTGTTTGCGGCCGGTGCGCCGGATGTTCTCGTCATGACAAGCGCGAATCGCTCGAATGAGCCGATTGCGTACTTGGACACCGATGCGCGCGAAAGCCTTGCGGGCATCGCCGATGCATTTCTCATCGGCGAGCGGCCGATTGCGCGCCGCATCGATGACTCCGTTGCTCGCGCCGGAACATTCGGTCCCACGATCTTGCGAAGATCTCGCGGCTATGCGCCGGGTGCGGTCGCCACGATCCCTAGCGCGCGGCCGATTCTCGCCGTCGGTGCAGATCTGAAGAACGCGATCACGCTGGTGGTCGATGGACAGGCGTTCGTGAGCCAGCACATCGGTGACCTCGATCACTATGCATCATTTCGGGCCTTCGAACAAACAATTCGGGATCTGACGTCCATGTATGGAGTCGAGTTTGACGAGCTTCTGATCGCACATGATGCGCACCCTCAGTATGCCTCTACGCTTCATGCGGCCGACCTTCAGGCGTACCAGAAGGTGCCGGTTCAGCATCACCGCGCGCACATTGCTTCGGTTCTCGCCGAACGGCAGGCCTGGGAGACCCGTGTGGTGGGTGTCAGCTTCGATGGCACCGGTTTCGGCGATGACGAAACGATCTGGGGCGGCGAGTTTTTTGTAGGCAGCGTCGTTGCCGGTTTCCGCCGCGTTATGCATCTCAGAAGCGCCTTCCTACCCGGCGGAGATGCGTCTGCGCGATACCCCGTACAATGCGCGGCCGGATTTCTCTCGCAGCTTGACGATCGCCCCGATTTCGAAACCGCCCCTTTCCATTTTCCGAATCGCTATCGCGCTGCTCTTGAACTCACGAAGAAGAAAGTCCGAACCTTCGAGACAACTTCGGTTGGTCGGCTATTCGATGCCGCTGCCGCTCTTCTCGGTTTCACTCGCGAGATCACTTTCGAAGGACAGGCGGCGATGTGGCTCGAACATATCGCGCAGTCCGTCTCCGGCTGCGAAGCCTACCCGTTTCCACTCGATGGCGACGAACTCGACTTCAGGCCGTTGCTCGAGAGCATCGTCTGGGATCGGCTGCGTGGACGCCCGCCATCCGAAATCGCGCGGGCGTTTCATCTGGGTGTGGCGGGAGGCCTGTCGAAAGCCGCAGTCAAGCTCTGCGAAGCCCATTCCATTGACACCGTTGTGCTATCGGGCGGCGTTTTCCAGAACGAACTGCTGCTCGAAAGCGTCAAGGCATTGCTTGGCGGTGCGGCCATCCATATCTGGACCAACTCCGCTGTTCCGCCTAACGACGGCGGCATCAGTCTGGGCCAGGCAGCACTGGCAGCCCTCGGCTCATCCGGAGAGTTCCATGCATGAACTCTCCATCGCTCTTAGCATCTTGGACGTTGTGGAGGAAGAAGTCGAGCGGCGTGGCAACGTGCGCGTCGAAGCTATTCATCTAAAGCTCGGGCCTCTGTCGGGCGTCGTGAAGGAGGCTCTGCTTTCCGCATTCGAGCTCGCCTCCGAGCAAACGGACTTCGCCCAGTGCTCGCTAGTGATTGAAGATATCCCGATCTCGGTCCATTGTTCGCAATGCAACGCAGAGCGCCCGGTCCGCTCTATGCAATCCTTCCATTGTGTAGATTGCGGCACGCCTGCATCGGAAGTTGTACATGGCCGGGAGCTGCAGGTTTCCGCCTTGGAGTTGACCGAATGACATCTTCGCCCCGCATTGTCGAAGTCCGGCGGAACGTCCTGAAACATAATGACGAGATTGCTCGCGGGCTGCGCGAGCGCTTCCGGGATCAAGGAGTATTTGTAGTGAGTCTGGTCTCCAGTCCAGGTTCCGGCAAAACAACCTTTCTTGAGAAGACGCTCACGATCCTTAAGCAGCAGTACCGCCCCGCCGCATTGGTAGGCGATCTCGCCAC
Organism: Terriglobia bacterium; assembly: GCA_963799755.1. Classification (GTDB taxonomy): domain Bacteria; phylum Acidobacteriota; class Terriglobia; order Bryobacterales; family Bryobacteraceae; genus Bog-105. Next base: position 249,909 of record CAWCYQ010000032.1, read on the forward strand.
CGACAACGATGCCGCGCGGCTGGCACGCAGCCAGGCTCCGGTGAAACAGATCACCACCGGCACTCTTTGTCATTTAGAAGCCGCTATGATCGAAAACGCGATCGAGAATTGGACCCTCGCGGATCTCGATTTCCTGTTCGTAGAAAACGTCGGAAATCTGGTCTGTCCGTCTTCTTATGACTTAGGCGAGAATCTCCGGCTTGTGCTTCTATCTGTCACTGAGGGAGAAGACAAGCCGCTCAAATATCCGACCATCTTCAATAGCGCGGACGTTGCAGTGATCACGAAAACCGATTTGGCGGAAGCGGTTGAATTCAACTGGGACGCCACGCGGGCCAACATAGAAGCGGTGCGCCCAGGTATGACGATCATCTCAGTTTCGGCGAAAACTGGGCAAGGAATGGCAGATTGGACGGATTATCTGCTCTCTGCGCGCCAGCGTTTTTCACCAACGTTCTGAGCCGCGACCCGGAGGGAGCGGTCTTGCAAGACCCAGTATGACCAACTTCAATGAGTCGCAAGCTACTTTGAAATCGGAGTTCTGTAGCTATGCTTCGGACGGCCGCTAAGAAAAATGAAGTCGCCTTGCAAATTGCTGGTAACCGCAGCTCCTTCATCGGGGAGCAGTAAATCGCGAATCGTGATTGCACCCAGCACGCTGTCAACGGCGTCCTGCACAGACCGCCAAAGCGAGCGCATGGAACAGCTTGTCGAGTGAACGCAATTGCCTTGAGTTCCGGAATGGCGATTACAGAAATCATCTTCATAGATGCGGCCGCCTAAAATAGCCAAAGCATCGTTGATATGGATCACTTCAGGAGGAAGTGCCAGGGTATAGCCGCCCACCTTGCCGCGTACGGCTCTTACAAATCCGCCCTGGCGCAGGATGCGCAACAATTTCGCGACGTAGGGCACCGAGATCCCTTCTTTGCGGCTGATCTCCGGAATGGTCGCGCTCCCGTCGGTACCCTGGCGAGCCACCTGCAGCAGGCAGCGCAATCCGTATTCCTCGTGGGAGCTTAGCTTCATCAGCGTATTTTCGAAAGCGGCACAACGCTAGGACCCATATCGAAACCAAGCGCGAAGTTCGCTGCGTCGGACATTTTACTGCGGTCCCACGGAGGTTCGAAGACCAGATCAACCTTGGCGGATGTGACGCCGTCAAGCTTGAGAATTCTTTGTTTCACCTGAGCCGGCAAACTATCGGCTACCGGGCAATTCGGCGCAGTGAGCGTCATCTTGACCGTCACCTCGCCTTCGGGCGTCACCTGCAAATCGTAGATCAGCCCGAGCTCGTAGATGTTAACCGGAATCTCCGGATCATAGACCGTCTTCAGTACGTCAACTACACGGTTGCGCAGGTCTTCAGACATCGCTTACTCCGTCGAGATCGAGCTTCGCTCGCCCTTGAGTGCAGCGCGCAGCGTATGCCAGGCAAGCGTCGCACACTTAACCCGCATCGGGTACTCGCGCACGCCTGAAAATACGGCCAGTTTCCCGAGATCGGCCGCCGGCGGGTGCTCCTCAGTAAGTAATTGATGGAAACTCTCGAATGTTTTCTCAACCTCTTCCGGCGTTTTACCTTTGATCGTATCCGTCATCAATGAAGCCGAAGCCGTCGAAATAGCGCAACCTAGGCCTTGAAACGCAGCCCCTGTCACCCGTCCGTTCTCGACCTTGAGTTGCAGGGTCAATCGGTCGCCGCACAGCGGGTTATAACCCTCGGCGCTGTGCGTTGGCTGCTCCAGCACGCCTTTGTTCCGGGGTCGCTTGCTGTGATCGACGATCGTCTCCTGGTAGAGATCGCTGAGATTCGACACTATAAAAAGAACTCCTGTACTTTGCGGATTCCGGCAACAAGCGCGTCGATTTCCGACGTAGTGTTATAGAAAGCAAGCGAGGCTCGCGTCGTCGCGGCAATCTGGAAGCGATCCATCACAGGTTGGGCGCAGTGATGTCCCGTCCGGACCGCAATCCCTTGCTGATCGAGAATCGTGCCGACATCGTGAGGATGTACACCCTCGAGAACAAATGAAATCACTCCTGCCTTATCTGGTGCGTTCCCGATGATGCGAACGCCCTCCAGCTGAGATAGCGCTTTCGTCGCATAGTCGAGCAACTCGCTCTCGTATGCCTGGATTCTGTCCAAGCCAATGCCATCGACATAATCGATAGCCGCTCCGAGACCTACTATTCCCGCGATATCCGGCGTACCGGCCTCGAACTTATAAGGCAGAATGTTGTATTCAGTCTTCTCGAAGGTGACCGACCGTATCATGTCGCCGCCTCCCTCGAACGGCGGCATGGCTTCGAGCAGCGCCTCCTTGCCATACAGAACGCCTATACCAGTTGGCCCGAAGAGCTTGTGGCCCGAGAAGGCGTAGAAATCGGCATCGAGAGCTCGCACATCCACTTGCATGTGCGGCACAGCCTGCGCGCCGTCTACCACCACCGGAACCTTCAACCGGTGCGCCATTCGAATCATCTCGCCTAGCGGATTTATCGTTCCCAGTGCATTCGAAACATGAGAGAGCGCAACCAAACGTGTACGCTCGTTCAACGCCTTCTCGAACTGATCGAGCGGAATCACACCGTCATGATCGATGTGAACGACACGCAGGTGCGCACCCTTCTCCAGGCAGAGCATCTGCCATGGAACGATATTCGAGTGATGTTCGAGGCCTGAGATCAGCACCTCATCACCGGGCTGGATGTTCTGACGGCCATAGGTTTGGGCGATCAGGTTCAACCCTTCCGTTGCGCCGCGAACAAAGATGATTTCCTTAGTGGAAGCCGCGTTGATGAAGCGCCTGACCTTCTCGCGAACCTGGTCGCAGGCTTCCGTGGCGCGAGCACTCAACAGGTGTACCGCTCGATGCACATTCGCGTTGTAATGCGAATAGTAGTCGACCAGCGCGTCGATCACCAGCTTCGGTTTCTGACTCGTGGCGGCGTTGTCGAGGTAAACCAGCCGCTTTCCGTGAACCTTTTCCTTCAGAATCGGAAAGTCTTCCCGGATCCGCTCTACATCGAAGCCGGTGTGCGTTTTAACGAGTTCGGCTTCCGCAATCACGATGCCTCTCCAAACTGGCGTGAACGAGTCAGCGATTCAAACAGCGCTGCCTCAAGATAGCTGCGGACCTCCGGAATGCCAATTCGGTCGATTACATCGCGCGCAAAAGCAAAAACCAGAAGATTCCGCGCATCGGTTTTGTTGATACCTCGCGCGCGCAGATAGAACAAAGCTTCTTCATCAAGCTGTCCCACGGTTGCGCCGTGCGTACAGCGAACGTCATCGGCCAGAATCTGAAGCTCCGGCTTCGTGTTGATCACCGCGTTCTCGGAAAGCACCAGGTTCTTGTTCGTTTGCTTGGCGTCTGTTTTCTGTGCGTCTTTCCGGACGAAAATCTTTCCGTTGAAAACCGCGCTTGATGCCCCATCCAGGATGCCCTTATAGAGCTCGTGGCTTGCGGCATGCGGCGCCGCGTGATCAAGCGCTGTGTGATTATCGATGTGTTGCTTGCCATTTAGGAGATAGAGGCCGTTCAGCGTGCCTTCGCAGCCGCTGGAAAGAACCGCGTTCACATCGTTGCGCACCAGAAATCCGCCGAGCGATATATTGTGCGATTTGAAATTAGAATCCCGCGCTTGCTGCACCTGAATCGTCGCTACGTGAAAGGATTCGCCGCTCTCCTCTTCGAGCTTGATGTGCTCGACTACAGCGTTCTCGCCAACCACAATCTCCGTAACGGAGTTGGTGAAATACCTGCCCGTGCCGGTATACCGCTCCACAATCTGCACCTGACTTCCGGCCCCGGCAATAATGAGATTGCGCGGGTGCGTAGTTCGCTCGGAAACCGCTTTGTAATCGATCCAGATCGGCTTTTCAGCGATGGTGTTAGCCGGAATGTGTATAAACGCGCCATCTTCGAAGTGGCTTGTATTCAAGGCAACGAACGGATTGGCTTCGTACGCCGCATAGTGGCCCAAGTGCTCTTCGATCAGCTCAGGATAGCGTTCGAGCGCCTCCCGCAGACTATGGCCGTTGGTGTTCGGCGGCGCGATAGGGAACCGGGCGTTGGCAATCGGCGCAACATTAGTGAATCGCCATTCCTCGTCGCGCGTGGTCGGGAACCCACTGGCCTCAAAGTGTTCCGCCGCGCGCTTGCGGACATCTTCCATCCCGGAGATCATCGCCATCGTCATCGGGCGATCTCCGCCAGTTCCTCGATTCCCGCATAACCGCTCTCTTCGAGCGACAAAGCCAGCGCCTTATCTCCCGATTTCACGATGCGTCCTTCAGCCAGAACGTGAACGTAGTCGGGAACGATATGGTTCAGCAGGCGCTGGTAGTGCGTAATGACAACAATAGCCCGATCGGCGCTGCGCAGCGTATTCACACCGGTCGCAACAATCTTCAGAGCGTCGATATCGAGGCCCGAGTCGGTCTCGTCGAGCAGGGCAAGCCGGGGCTCGAGTACGGCCATCTGGAAAATCTCGTTCCGCTTCTTCTCGCCGCCTGAAAACCCGGTATTCACCGCGCGGTTGAGCAAAGCCTCATCCATATTCATCAGGCTCATTTTTTGGCGAACGAGTGAGAAAAACTCCATCGCATCCACTTCCGGTTCGCCCTTGTGCTTGCGGATCGCGTTTAGTGCGGCCTTCAGGAAATACAGATTGCTGACGCCGGGAATCTCCACAGGATATTGAAAAGCCAGAAAGATCCCCTTTTGCGCGCGTTCCTCGGGATCGAGTTCGAGCAGATCTTCCCCTTCGTAGAGAACCTCCCCCTTCGTAACCTTATAGAGATCGCGGCCGGCGATTACTTGAGACAGCGTGCTTTTGCCCGAGCCATTCGGGCCCATGACCGCATGCACCTCACCCGGATAGACAGTCAAATTGATGCCGCGCAGGATCTCCTTGCCCCCCGCTTCCGCATGCAAGTTCCTGATCTCGAGAATTGGTTTTTTCGACACTCCTTTTACCTCCGACCCGCTATCCAACGCTTCCCTCCAAACTGACGCCCAGCAATTTCTGCGCCTCCACTGCGAACTCCATCGGCAGCTCCCGGAAAACTTCCTTGCAGAAGCCGTTCACGATCATGCCCACCGCATCTTCCGTCGAAATTCCGCGTTGACGGCAGTAAAAAATCTGATCTTCGCCGATCTTGGAAGTCGATGCTTCATGCTCGACGCTCGAAGAGGTGTTTTTCACTTCGAGGTAAGGAAATGTATGTGCACCGCACTTGTCGCCCAACAGCATCGAATCGCATTGCGAATAGTTGCGGGCACCCGTCGCCCGTTTCAAAATCTTGACTGCGCCGCGGTAGGTGTTCTGACCGTGTCCTGCTGAAATGCCCTTCGAAACGATCGTGCTGCGCGTGTTCTTGCCCATGTGAATCATCTTCGTGCCGGTATCGGCTTGTTGATAATTGTTTGTAAGCGCTACCGAATAGAACTCGCCAACCGAGTTGTCGCCCATCAGAATGCAGCCGGGATATTTCCAGGTAATCGCCGACCCGGTCTCTACCTGAGTCCAGGAAATCTTTGAGTTCACTCCCAGGCACTTGCCGCGCTTCGTCACAAAGTTGTAAATTCCGCCCTTACCTTCTTTGTCGCCCGGATACCAGTTCTGCACCGTCGAATACTTGATAGTTGCGTTATCCAGAGCCACCAGCTCGACGACGGCCGCGTGCAACTGGTTGGTATCGCGCATGGGTGCCGTGCAGCCTTCGAGATAACTGACGTATGCTCCTTCATCGGCCACAATCAGCGTGCGTTCGAACTGCCCGGTGTTCTTTGCATTGATCCGGAAATAGGTCGAAAGCTCCATCGGACAGCGAACGCCCTTCGGCACGTAGCAAAATGAGCCGTCGCTAAAGACGGCCGCATTGAGTGCAGCGAAGAAGTTGTCCGAGTGGGGCACCACCGAGCCAAGATACTTCTTCACAAGTTCCGGGTGTTCCAGAACTGCTTCGGAAAAGGAGCAAAAAATGATGCCCATTTCCGCCAGCTTCGCTTTAAACGTGGTTGCAACGGAAACGCTGTCGAAAACCGCGTCGACCGCTACACCGGCGAGCAACTCCCGCTCATGCAAAGGAATCCCGAGTTTCTCGTACGTTTTAAGCAACTCCGGGTCTACTTCATCCAGATTCTTCGGGCCATCGGCTTTGGTCTTAGGCGCGGAGTAGTAGATGATCGATTGATAGTCAATCGCTGGATAATGAACATTCGCCCAAGTCGGCTCCTTCATGGCGAGCCATTGCCGGTAAGCCTTCAGGCGCCAGTCGAGCATGAATTGCGGTTCTTTTTTCCGAGCTGAAATGAGCCCGATGACCTCTTCGCTAAGACCGGGAGGAACAGTATCGGAATCGATCTCAGTGACGAACCCCCATTTATACTCCTGGTTCGCAAACGTCTCGATCGGATTGAGCTGTGTGGCCATAGAGTCTCTCTTTCTTCAAGCTGCTAATCTATACAGTTCTGTCAAGATTTATTATACTGGATGAAGATTCCATGATTGAGTTAACCGACAGCGCCATCAAACGGATCAAGCACCTGTTAGCCAAGCATGAATGCCAGGGCGGATTGCGGCTAGGCGTTCAGGGCGGCGGTTGTTCGGGAATGAGCTATATCTTCCGGCTGGATCAGGTCCCGAAACCCAAAGATCGCGTACTCGAATTTGACGGTGTTACCGTCTACGTGGATTCGAAAAGTTACCCCTTCCTCGACGGTTTGACCCTGGACTTCACCGAGTCGCTGATGGAAAGCTCGTTTGTCTGGCACAATCCCAATGTCAAACGAAGCTGCAGTTGCGGTAAAAGCTTCAGTACCTAAGCTCTTAGGCCGCGCCGGTCAGCGCCGTTAAGTAGTCACGGTCCGATCACCAATCCCGGTAGCGGGATATGGGTGGATTCCGTTCGATATCCTGAACAAGCATCGAATCCAGTCCCTAGCGCCATGAGCCACCAGCCCGACTCACTACAAAAACAGCCGCGTATCTGGCATTCAGCCATATTTGTCGACATACAATTGTGGGTTCCGTTTATCGTCTTGCTGTTGGGTGTATTGATCCTGCTTTGGGTTCGATGACTGGTCCGAAAAGAATGCCTAGCGACGAAGTTGCCGAGACGCACACTAGCCAATCGCGCCAGCGCCAGCTTCACAGCCTGGGAATATTTTGTGGCATTTCGGCAGCGCTCTGGTTGGCGGCCGCCGAGGCTCCCACAAAATTGGTCACGGTCTCCGTTTCCCCCCTGGTGATCTCATTCATGATGGTTTCCGGCGCCTTCATCTCACGCTGGAGCCTACCCGCGCTGATTCGTGGCACTGCCGACACCTTCTCCGACGTGCGGCAAGTACCACACCTGGTCGTATGGGGAGTCATGGCCGGCTGCCTCTGGGCCGTCGGCAATACGCTCACTATATTCGCCGTAAAAGACATCGGCTTGAGTCTTGCCTTTCCTCTCTGGAATTCAAACAGCCTCGTCGGTGTTCTGTGGGGCGTCCTGCTGTTCAAAGAACTGCACGGCGCACCCTGGCTGCGAAAGGCCGGGGTTGTTGGAGGCGCGCTGGTCATTTTCATTGGCGCAATTCTCATATCGGCGGCTTCTACATCGCAATCAGCCCACGGGAACCCCCTGCGAGGAATCGCCGCGGCATTGGGCGCAGGCCTCATGTTCGGCTCCATGTACATTCCCTATCGCAAGGCCTACATCACTGGCATGAATCCCCTGTCCTTTCTCACCTTTTTCACCTTCGGTGAGATCGTCACAGTCACCGTGCTCGCGGTCGCATTTCTCGGCGGAGTCCGCCCCTTGGCGCATGAGCTCGCTGTGAATCGCCATATCTTGTTCTGGCCTCTTCTCGGTGGATTCATGTGGGTCGTCGGTGACCTGTTTCAGAACTACGCAACAAAATACGTGGGCATCAGCCGTGGGATACCTTTGTCGAATACCAATCAGCTCTGGGGGTTGTTATGGGCCATGCTGGTCTTCAGCGAGCTTCACGGCTTGAGCGCAAATGTCTACGTGGAAGTGATTGGCGGCTCCCTCCTGATGGCCCTCGGAGCGGTAGCCATCGCGTCTTCCTCCACCTCTGAAGGCGAATACTCGAGTTGGGAAGAAGCCGCACAGCGCGAAATCGACCTTTACGGAATCGATCCGCAGTACGTCATGACGCGCATGCAGGGCCACGATCCGGATTCAAGTGGTGCGCGCCGTACCTGGGTCGATTGGCTACTCGTCTCAGCCGCCACGCTCATCTTCGTCGGGTTGGGCGCGATGGCCCGAGTGCCCCAAATGGAAATCCACATGGGATGGCTCGCTGCCTTAAGTGCAGGTATGTTGCTCGTCCTGCTCGGAGCGGGTCTCGCGCTCTGGCGGACCACCAAATTCAGTTGACCTCACTCCGATTCCACCAGCGCCGCTTGCTCCGGGCCGATCATGGCTCGCATGCCTGCTGAAATCACTTCTTGAGCCCGAACTCCATCCCGCTGAGTCGTGGGAAACGGCGTCTCGCTCTTGCAGCATTCGATGAATTGCGCCAGCTCCGCCTTGTATGCCGCCCCAAAACGATCTACGAACTCCGGCAACGGCCGGCCGTAATCGCGCATCGCGAATCTTCGCCGCGCAAGCGGCTCCGTGCTTCCGCGCCGGCCATACGCCTCCACCGTCACCTCGAAGGGCTTCTGCTCGAAATGGCCAACTTGAATCTGTCCCTCCTCGCCGAAAATGATCGTCTCCACCCGGTACCCCGAGACGTGGTTGCGGCTCACCTGGATCTGCGCTAGAAGATCGCTTCCGAACCAGAGATACAGCGCGGCGTCGTCGAAGTCTTCCACGCAAGTCGTTAATCCATGGCTGTAAATTCTGGAGCCGATCCCGAGAGCCTTAGAAGGCATTCTGCCGGTCAACCAGAGAATCTCATCGACGTTATGTACCGCCATGTCCGGTAAAATCCCGCCGCTCCGGTAACCGTTCGGGGCAGGGTTCGAATCCTCGAGCGCCGAATAGATCTTGAAAACACGCCCGATCACGCCCCCCTCTAGCAACTCCTTCGCATACAGGAGCGGCTCATCGAACCGTCGCTGGAACGCGAGCATCAGGGCGTGCGGATGGTCCCGATCAAGTTCCGCGGCAAATGCCCGATCCGCTTCCAGCGTCCCTGTCAATGGCTTCTCGAGGAGAACGCGGCTTCCGGCTGCAATCATCGTCGCGGCATGTTCCCGGTGTTTTTCCGTCGGTGTAACGATCACCGTGGCGTCGGAGATTCGAGCTTCTGCCAATTCCTCGATCGACGGAAAAATCGGAATCTCGCGCCCAATCTGATCATTGAAGCGGCGCGCGCGATCCACGTCGATCTCGGCCAGTGCAGCCAGGTCGCATCCTTCCATGCCGCCAGCCAGTTCGTGCGCGTGCAGCGCGTGAATCATACCCATGCGGCCCAGGCCGGCCACCGCCACCTTCAGATTCTTCTTCATAGTTTCAGAGAGCGATCATCATTATATTTCCCGCGGTAGAAGCGGCCGATCACTCTATGAATTTCGCGCCTGGCGTGAGTAAAATCAGCCTTACTCGGCGCGCAACGCTTCGAGCGGCGAAATTAAACTTGCTCGGAACGCTGGAATCAAGGATGCGACGAGAGCCGATAACCCAAGCGCCACGGCGGCTACTAAGGTGACCACGGGATCGTATGGATTCATTCCGTAAAGCTGATTGCCCAGGAAGCGTCCCGCAGCCAAGGTTAAGGGCAGCCCAATGATCAGTCCAAAGAGAATCAGAGCGAATGCGCCTCGTAGTACCAGCGCGACAACATCGCCGCGATCGGCGCCCAGCGCCATGCGCACGCCGATCTCGCTGGTGCGTCGTCCGGCGTTATAAGCCGTCACTCCATACAGCCCGATCGAGGCTAAGACCAGTGAAAGAATCCCGAAGAACGAACTAAGGCGCGCAATTAGCCGCTGCTGGCTGAACTGGGCAGCTATTTGTTGGCTCAGAGTAACAACCGAAATGACCGGCAGATTTGGATCGACCGCCGCCATAGCGCGACGTACCTGCGGGATGGACAGGCCTGCTCCCGGCTTGGTCACAATGACAACGTCATGCAGGAAATGCGAGCCCGGAGAAATTTCCGTGCCTCCGCCGTCCGGCGAAATATCGTGCTGCGTTTCAGGCAGAAAATAGAATGGGCCAGTCGGCTTGTCGAGGCTATACGTCAAATTACGAATGTCTTTGGCAACGCCCACGATTTCGTATTGGCGCTCAGATCCGATACCGCTGCGGCCGAAATGTCTTCCAATAGGATCTTCATTCTTGAAATACTTCCTGGCAAATGCCTCATTGATTACTGCCACGTGCGGTGAGGTCGCCGTATCCCGCTCGGAGATGTCGCGTCCTCTAATAATCGGATTTCCGATGACGTCTAGGTATCCCGCCGTGACTCGATCCCAAAACGCGGCGTTGTCGTCTTTGGGTCCGGGAGCGGGACGTCCATCCACCCAGACGCCGCCGCCCCATTGATTGGTGTTTTGCGGTGAGTAGGTGCAGAGAGCCACTCCGGAAACGCCGGGAACGTTCGAGAGAGAATCACGGATACGCTGGTACAGTGGCGTGAGCTGTTCATAGCCATAACCGGCCAGCCTTGGCTCTATGTTCATAACGATACGCCGATCCTGCTCGAATCCGAGATTTTGATTCTGCAAACTGTGAAGCGTCGCCGTGAGCAAACCGGCCGCTGATAACAAAACCAGCGAGAGCGCGGCCTGAAATACAACCAGCGTCTTGCGCGCCTTTGAGCCCGTGCGGGCGGTGGAGCGGTTGGCGCCGTGAAGGGCTTCCATCGGATCTACTCGCGTGGCCATCCAGGCAGGAGCAATGCCGAACGCAACTCCGGTGAGCAACGAAACGCCGAAGGCGAACAGCAGGACTGGCAGGGTAGGCGACGCGCTGATGGGTATGCCGGGCATGCCGCCAACCGTGGGAAATGCAAAGTGCAAAATAAGCCGCGTGCCGGCAAAGGCGATCGCCAGGCCCGCCGCGCCACCCAACAGCGAGAGCAAAATGCTTTCCGTGAGAGCCTGCCTGATAAGGCCGGCCGGGCGCGCTCCAAGCGCCATGCTCAACGATATCTGTCTGCGCCGCTCCATGCCGCGAACGAGCATGAGATTGGCCACATTGGCGCAGACGATCAGCAGCACAAATCCTGTCACCATCATCAGGATCTGAAGCCAGTGCTCATATTGCTCGCGCAGGCTCGTGATGCCGGCGCCTCCGGGCCTCAGGAACAGGGTCTGAGCGGGAAAGTCAGCGCGCTCCTCTGCGCTCATTTCGCCCCAATGCGAGCGCAGCCACTGCTTCAGCTCGACGCGCATTTCGGCCTCTATCGCCGCAGGCGTCGCGCCGGGCCGGATGCGGCCAATCATGTCGAGCCAATGAGTGTCGTGCTTATTCAGATCGCTATCGGCCTCCACGTAGGGTTCGGTGTTCAGCGGCAGAAAGAAATCGGGTGGACTATTGCGCAGCGTGTCGCCAAAAAAACCCGGCGGAGCGATTCCCACCACGGTAAATGCCTTATTATCCAGATCGAAGACGCTGCCGATGACGGACGGATCCGATCCATACTCTTGCTGCCATAAGCGGTAACTCATCACCGCGACCGGTGGCGCGTTCGGCCGATCGTCGCTGGCCCTGAGCGCGCGTCCGGCATACGCTCTTATGCCGAACATGGCGAAGTAATTGCCTGACACGAACTCGCCTGGATTGCTTTGCGCTGCCTCCGAAGTGCCTGATCGTCGTACACCAAACAGCGGCTCAATTGCCGGGAAAGCTGCTAATTCCGCAAAGCCTTTGGTGTTGTCCCGGAAGTATTTGTACAAATCATAAGAGACAAGGGAGAATTCTTTCTCTTGGCTGTACCCGGTTATGTAGCAGCAACGGGATTCTTTGCCCAGCCGATACAATTCGTTCGGATTCGCCACTGCCAGCGACTTCAGCAGAACGGCGTAGATCAAAGTGAAGATAGAAGTGGTCGCGCCAATGCCCAGCGCCAGCGTGAGGACCGTGGTGATAGTAAACGCCGGGGCCTTTCGCAAGCGCCGCAGAGCGTGGCGGGTATCCTGTACCAGCGTTTCCATGAATGGCAGCCCTCTTCCATCGCGATAGTCTTCCCTCACTGCTTCCACTGCTCCGAACTTGAGCACGGCCTGGCGTCGTGCCTCGGCCGGTGAGAACCCCGCGCGAATATTTTCAGCGGTTTGTAGAGCGAGATGTTCTTCAATCTCCGCTCTCAATCGCTCTTCGTCTCGCCTTGTTCTCGTCCAGGAGCTCAGCCGCCTCAAGAACCGTTTGATAGGCCTCATTTCAGATCCTCCGCCAGTCGCTTTACTCGGCTCGCAATGCTTCGAGCGGCGAAATCAAACTCGCTCGGAACGCTGGAATCAAGGAAGCGAGGAACGCCGACAGCCCGAGCGCCACGACCGCCACTAAAGTCACCAGCGGGATTGTACGGATTGGTTCCATAGAGTAAGTTGCCGAGCAAGCCTCCGGCCGCTAGAGTGAGCGGCAATCCGACTAGAAGCCCCACAACGATCAGCCCGAAGGCGCCGCGTAGAACAAGCGAAATAACATGACCGCGATTCGCGCCGAGTGCCATCCGCACTCCGATCTCGTTAGTGCGGCGTCCGGCATTGTAGGAAGTGACTCCGTACAGCCCAATCGAAGCCAGGATCAACGAAAGAACTCCGAAGAAAGACGTCAACCGCGCGATGAGCCGTTGCTGCGTAAACTGGCTGGCCACTTGCTCCCGCATCGTGCGCATAAATGTAACCGGCATATTTGGATCGACATTCGCCAGAGCGTGCCGTGCCTGCGAGACGGAAAGATTTACTCCGGGGTTCGTGACGATCACGATGTCCGTGAGGAAATGCGAGCGCACATCGCCTTCCGTGTACTCCTTCTTCGGATAGACATCGTATTGCGATTCGGGTAAGAACAAGAACGGACCGATAGGCTGATCGAGATTGTAAGTCAGATACCGCGCATCTTTGACCACTCCAACGATTTCATATGAGCGGGCGGCTCCTATCTCGGAACGGCCGAAATGCTTGCCGATCGGATTCTCGTGTTTGAAAAACTTCCGCGCAAACGCCTCGTTGATTACCGCCACATGCTGCGAATTCGCCGTATCCTGCTGGGTGATCCCGCGTCCTTTGATAATCGGCGTTCCGATGACGTCGAAATATCCTGCTGTCACGCGATCGAAAGAAGACGAATTGTCGTCCTTCGGCCCAGGCGCGGGATGTCCATCCACAAAGATGCCGTCATTCCAACTGTCGCCGCTCTGTGGCGAGTAGAGGCAAAGAGCCACGGACGAGACACCCGGAATGTTCGCCACTGCATCGTGAATGCGCCGGTAGAGCGGGGTGAGCTGCGCGGCTCGATATCCCGCGAGTCGTGGATCGATGCTCACAATCGTACGCCTTTCCTGCTTAAAACCAAAATCCTGCGTCTCGAGTTTGCGCAGCGTAGAGGTCAGCAACCCGGAAGCGCAAAGCAAGACCAGCGATAGCGCAGCCTGAAACACCACCAGCATCTTGCGCGGTAAGGAACCCGAGCGCTGCGTCGAACGATTGGCTCCCCGCAGTGCTTCGATGGGATCGATTTTGGTGGCCATCCATGCGGGCGCAATACCGAAGGCAACTCCGGTGATCAGCGAAATCAAAAACGCGAAGAACAGTACCGGTATCGATGGGGAAGCGCTGATCGGCACGCCAGCCATGCCGGGCGTGGCCGCAAATGCGAGATGGAGGATCAGCCGCGTCCCGCCATATGCGATCATCAGGCCCGCCAAACCCCCTGCCAGAGCAAGCAGAACGCTTTCTGTCAGCGCCTGCCTCACCAGACGCGCCGCGCGCGCTCCCAACGCGATGCTCAATGATGTCTGTTGCCGCCGCTCGATGCCCCGCACCAGCATGAGATTCGCAATATTGGCGCAAACAATCAAGAGTACGAATCCGGCAACCACCATTAGAATTCGGAGCCAGTGCTCGTACTGCTCCCGCATGCTGGTAATCCCGGCGCCCCCCGGACTTAGATATAAGGTCTGCTGCGGTATGTTCGCTCGCGCATTGTCATCCATCTCTCCCCAATGCGAATGCAGCCATTGCTGTAATTCCACTCGCATTTGCGCCTGGATCTCAGCCGGTGTCGTCCCCGGCTGAATGCGGCCGATCAAGTCCAGCCAGTGAGCATCCGGGCGGCGCAGCAAGGAGCCGTCTCCCTGAACCATAGGCTCTGTCGCTAAGGGAAGAAAGAAATCGGGAGGCGTATCGCGCAGCGTATCCCCAAAAAATCCCGGCGGAGCGATCCCCACCACAGTAAAAGGTTTGTCGTTCAGGTTGAAGACGCTGCCGATGATGGACGGATCTGATCCGTACTTCTGCTGCCACAACCGGTAGCTCATCACCGCCACCGGCGCGGCCCCGGATTGATCGTCGTCTCCGGCGATAGTGCGCCCTGCAAAAGCCTTTATTCCAAACATCGCGAAGTAGTTGCCCGAGACAAACTCGCCTGGATAGCTCTGTGCTGTCTCCGAACTGCGCTCCCGCCGGACTCCAAACATCGGTTCTCCCGCCTGGAACCCCGCCAACTCCACAAATCCTTTTGTGTGATCCCGGAAATGCTTGTACAACTCGTAAGAGACGATGGAAAATTCTTTACCTTGGTTGTATCCGCCCCAGGCACAGCAGTGAGTCTCTTTCCCGAGGCGATATAAGTCCTTTGGATTCGCTACCGCCAGCGACTTCATCAGAACCGCATGCACCAAAGTAAAGATAGAAGTGGTTGCACCAATGCCCAGCGCCAGCGTGAAAACCGTGGTGATCGCAAATGCCGGAGCTTTTCGCAACCCTCGCAGCGCATGCCGAACGTCGTGTATCAAGGTTTCCATAAACGGCAATCCCTTCCGGTCCCGATATTCTTCCCGCATCGCCTCTACTGCTCCGAACTTCAGCACGGCCTGGCGTCGTGCCTCGGCCGGTGACAACCCCGCGCGAATATTTTCAGCGGTTTGCAGCGCGAGATGGTCTTCAATCTCCGCTCTCAATCGCTCTTCGTCTCGTTTTGTTCTTGCCCAGGAGCCCAGCCGGCTCAAGAACCGTTTGATAGCCCTCATTTCAGATCCTCTGCTTTAGCTGCAAAGAATCGGCCAATAATCGCCGCCGTTTGCTCCCAATCCCTGGTCTCTGCCTGTAATTGTTTCCGTCCGTCTCTCGTCAGCTTGTAGAAGCGTGCTTTGCGGTTATTCTCTGAGGCGCCCCACTCGGAAGCAATCGAGCCCTCCTGCTCCAGCTTCAACAGCACGGGATAAAGTGTGCCTTGATTCACCGTCAGCAGGTCTCCGCTGATCTGCTCGATGCGCCGCGCGATCCCGTAGCCATGCAGCGGCCCCAGTACATCCAGAGTCTTGAGCACCATCAGCGCCAGTGTGCCCTGCCGAACGTCCGTTTTTTCCCGCATCCTGACTATTGGGTTCCCAACAGGAAGTATCTCAAAACAACCTTTGGGAAAGCAACAGGAGTTTATTCATGGCCGCCTCTTGACATAATGAACTAAACCGTTTAGTTTTAGAGGAAGGGAAAAATGGAATGATCCAGGTAGAAAACTTGGTCAAAAGATTCGGCGACTTCACTGCCGTCGACAACATCTCCTTCGAAGTGCAAAGAGGCGAAATCTTTGCCTTCCTAGGACCCAACGGCGCCGGTAAAACAACTACGATCAAAATGCTCACGACCCTGCTGCGGCCAACCAGCGGAACGGTCCGGTTGGATAGTTTGGATCCGACAATCAAGCAAAATGAAGCGCGCCAGCAGTTCGGCATCGTTTTTCAAGATCCCAGCCTGGACGGAGACTTGACCGCCTACGAAAATATGGATATCCACGGCGTCCTTTACAAAGTCCCGCGAAAACTTCGCACCGAACGTATTGAACTGCTAATGAAAACGTTCGAGCTCTGGGAGCGCCGCAAAGGTCTGGTGAAAATGTTTTCTGGCGGAATGAAGCGCCGCCTCGAGATTGCCCGGGGTTTTCTCCATACACCCAAGATTCTTTTTCTGGACGAACCCACGCTCGGCCTCGATCCTCAGAGCAGGAATCAATTATGGACGCAGGTGAAGCAGCTGAACCAGAGCGAGGGCGTAACCGTGTTCCTGACTACACACTATATGGACGAAGCGGAACGGGTAGCTCAGAGGATCGCGATTATGGATCACGGCAAAATCGTGGCGCAGGGCTCTTCCCAGGAATTGAAAGAGCAGACCGGTAGAGATTCGTTGGAAGGAGCTTTCCTGGCCCTAACCGGCGAAACAATCCGCGATGAAAACGCAAGTTCTTCGGAACAAATGCGGCAAATGGCGCGCATGTGGAGTGCAAAGCGATGAGATCGCGTTTATAGTGAGGCGAATATTATGAGTGCCATCTACATCCTCTGGTTGCGCGAGCTCAAGCGCTACTTCCGCTCCCGGGCGCAGATCGTCGCGTCGCTCGGGCAACCGTTGCTCTATTTATTAGCCTTGGGCTTCGGCCTCGGACCCGTGTTCCAAAAGGCTGGAAATGGCAGCTACGTACAGTTTGTTGCACCCGGCGTAATCGGCATGACGATTCTCTTCAGCTCGGTGTTTTCAGGCATCGGACTGCTGTGGGACCGGCAGTTCGGCTTCTTGAAAGAAACGCTCGTCGCTCCCGTGCCGCGCAGCCGCATTATGGTCGGTAAAGCCCTCGGCGCTGCTACGGTCGCGATGATACAGGGATTGCTGGTGGTCATCGTATGTCTGATAGCGGGTTTCCGCCCGAAGAATCTGGTAGAGATTCCTCTGGCTTTTCTATTCATGGCGCTGATCGCCACCGTGTTCGCCGCGCTCGGCATTGCGCTCGGATCGAAGCTCGAAAACATGCAGGGATTTCAGCTCATCATGAACTTTCTGGTGATGCCGATCTTCTTTCTCTCCGGAGCCCTCTTCCCGCTGACGAATCTGCCGAAGCTGCTGAGCGTGATCACGAGCTTCGATCCTTTGTCTTACGGAGTCGACGGCCTGCGGGGCGCGCTGATCGGCATTTCGCATTTCGGGATGGCGACCGATATCGCCGTGTTGTGTGGAGTGGCAATGGTGCTGATGGCGGTCGGAAGCTATTTCTTCTCCAGAATTCAGCTCTGACCACATGCCACCAGGGCCAAGCGCGCGCGCTCACAAGCAGGTGCTGGACGCCGCGATCGAACTGTTTTCCGATCGCGGCATCGACAATACCAGCATGGATGCAATCAGCAGCGCATCCGGCGTCAGCAAAGCGACAATTTATAAACACTGGAAGGATAAGGACGAGCTCGCGCTCGACGTATTAGCGCGCCTGAGCGACAATCCGCCGCAGTTTGATTCGGGCGACGTCAAAGAGGACATCGTTCAGCTCTTGAGCTATCGCCCTCCGGAGACACGTTCACAATTGCAGAACCGGATGATGCCGCACTTCATGGCGCGCGCGGCGCGTAATCCGGAATTTGGCGCAGCATGGCGTTCACGAATGATGGAGCCGCCGCGAACTCGATTGCTGCAGATGTTGAAGCGCGCGGTCGCCGAAGGTGAGTTGGAGAAGAATCTCGATCTCGATCTGGCCATCGCGCAGCTACTGGGCCCGATGATGTACCGCCATGTCTTGCAGCTAAGTAAAGTAAAGCTGCCGGAAGACATGCCGGCAAAAATCGTAGATTCCTTTTGGAAAGCTCACAGGGTTGAGCCGGAGTTGATAAAGAGGCGTCGCTCGCAGAGCCTCGCTTCGCCTACTGTTCCGTCTCTCCCAGCCCGAACGAATACAAAACATTCTGGAACGTAACCACGTATATATGGCCATTTGCGATCGCCAAGCCGGCGAAATGCGAAAACCCGGAAATCGCCTTTTGGCTGGAGAACAATTCCTTACCAGTAGCGGCGTCAAACGCGTACAAAGTAGCATTTCCCACAGGCGCAGACGCACGCTCCTGCGATGTCATCAATCGGCCGCTCTCGTGAATGGACTGAGTATTTTCTCCATTTGAGAGCGCATAGACAACGCCGTTTGCCACAATGGGCGGCTCCGGTATCGCCATGTCCCGTGATCGCCACGCCGGCGTCAACTTCACCTTGCCATCTTCTTCCTCTACCCTGAATGCCATTACACTTCCGCTCGCCGCCGGTCCATCGACCTGCTTGAATTCGGGAGAGCCGCTCGCCTGCGGTCCTTCCGCCGGCGCATACAGCCACCGCACTCCGTTCGGGTCTTGCCAGGTAGCGAGTGCTCCCCAAAATCCACGCCCCGCCAGGTTCAACTCCTGGTTTGCGTATTTCGGACTGCGAAATAACGGTGTCTTATGGTCCGCGCCCCCTAATGACTTGGCGTCCAGCAGATAGAGCACACCTTCCTTCCCCCCGCCCGCCACAATTTCCCGATCTTTGAACGGAAACACCAGCGGGCTCATCGCCCCCATGTCCAAATCTTTATGGCTCAGATAGAGATGATTCGCCGGCGTGTAATAATCCGTGAGCGTTAAATCTTTCGAGGAGACAGCCAGAAAGCTGTCGGCGTACTCGTTCTTCGCTGGATCGTTTGTTCCGTCTCCGGTTTCCACATAAATGGTCCCTTGCGCATCAATAGCCGAACCACCGCGCCCCCAGATCCCGGCCCCTCCCGGCGCGGCAATAAACGATTTCACAGGATGCTCGGCCCCCTGAACACTTACTGAGTAAATGCCGGATTTGGCATTCCCGCAGCCCTGCGACGTTACCGTGTAAATGCTGCCCTTGAACAGATTCAAGCTCCAGGCCTTCGAATCCGCCGGAACAAAAGGGAAAGGCGGCATCCGGTCTTCTCCGTCCACCGCATTCAGCGAATGCAGCATGCCATCGCTTGACAGTACGTACACGGTGGAATGCATCATCGTGTTGTCGATAACTGGCGTGGCATTCAGCGCGTTCGGACACAGAAACCCCAGCGCGGGTCTAGGCGGCGGCGCGACTGAAAATTTCTTTTGCCACAGCAGTTTGCCGTCGTCGACATCCACCGCATACACGTCGTCTGAAGCGCCCGCTACGATTACGGCGTCCTTGAATCCACGTGGCGTGACTAACTTTTCTACGACCAGCGGGGCCGTCAGTGAGTTCAGTTCTTTGGAGGCGTTGTCAAGCTGAACCTTCCATTCGAGCTTTATGTCTTTCGCATTCTCTTTCGAAAGTGTGTTCTCGTCTTTTGCCCACCCGTCGCGCTGAGGATTCCCGCCGAACGTTGTCCAATCCGCCGCGCCAAGTAGCGCCACGCTCGCCAGAAGAGCCAGCGCTTTCCATATCGAAGCCGGACTCATAATTCAGTTCGATCGGCCGAGCGCCCAAAGCAGCCCGTTCGCAAGAAGCCCCAGGTAATTTGGATTCTCTTGAGCCCTCGCGTCATGACCGAAAGTCATCGCAAAGATTCTTCCTTTCGCGTACATCTTGGTCCAGACCTCGGGCTCCGTACCGGGACGATCCTGCACGGATTTGCAAGTCCTCACGATTACATTCATAGCCGGATCACGCTCGTTCACGATGTATGGTTCATCCGTGATTTCAAACGTCGGCGCAACGCCCTTCAGGATCGGCGAATCCGGGCTTGCTGCCTCCACACAGAACGGTCCGAAATGTCCATGCCCCGGCACGAATGCGCCGAGCACATGCTTAAACTCCGGCCAGTCCTGGAAAGACCAGAACGTGCAATGCAGCGCTACGACCGGCAACCCATTGCTGACCGCGTCCAGAAAGCCTTGCCTTTCATCCGCGCTGACCGGAGTCTGCTCGCATACGTTCATCATCAGAGCGTCATACTTCGACAGTTCCTCCTTTCGAAGCGCGCCGACATCCTTCGTGATCGTGAACTCGGCATCAACCGAATCTTTCAAATGTTCCCGAAGATGATTGGTAAGAGCTTTGGGAAGCTGCTCGTAATCGTGATACTCTCCGCCGACCAGAAACAGGATCTTGGCTGGTTTCCCAGTCTGCGCGGCCGCTGAGGTCAAACTCGCTGTCAGCACGATCAACCACCAGGCCAGTTTCTTCATCCGTGCGCGACGACCGACTTGCCCACCAGACTCTTGAGCCAGTCCACGCTCGGATGCAGGATTTCATCGGTACCTTCGCACTCGATCGAGAGAACCCCGTCCCAATTCGTTTCCTGAAGGTACCGAATGCAGGCCTCGATGTTCTTCGCGTTTACGCCCGACCCGATGGAAGCAGCCGAAGTCGCGATGCCCGTACTGGACCCACGTTCAGCCGCCGCTAAATTCGCCGCCACATCCTTGATATGCAGATGCGAGACCCACTTGCGAACGCCTTTCAGAAATTCGAGCGGATCGTTTCCCGAGATATACGTGTTTCCCGTATCGAAGTTGACCCGCAGATGCTCCGAATCGAAATGTTCGAGGATCATCCGCAAGGTGTCGAGCTTCGTCGTATATGGACCATGCGTCTCGATGTTAACCGTCACGTTGTGGTTTTCCGCCGTCTCGAGGATCAGCCGCAGATTGTGTTTTAACAGCGTCAATACTTCGGCATCGGAGTATCCGGCAGGCTTCGATCCGCCATCGGTTGTATCGACGTAAGGACAACCGATCGCTTCTGCGAACAGGATGGCTTTGCGGACGTATGGAACGCCGTACGGTCCCGTTTCAGGGCTCGTCAAAGGATAAGCCGCGTCGATCTGCGAAACTTTCAAGCCCTTTGAATCGAGATACCGCCTCAGCGGCACAGGATCCGTGGTGAGTGGCAGGTGCGGGTTATACCCAAGTGCCTGTATAAAGTATTGGCCATCGAAAACGCCGAACTCGATGCAGTCCAAACCCAGTCTGTGGGCCGCCTCAACAGCGTCTTCAAAGGGCCTGTCCAGATGTCGCCAGTTGTCGGTGTGCATTCCCAGACGTAACATGCGCGCTTCTCCTCTCGTTCCACGGCGATTATATCGCCCGGCCACTCTCTTCCGTGAGTTACGCTTAAATTCAGGGAGAACTTCGCCGTTCGCCCAGAGGCATCGCTATGAAAACGAAACCGCACGTCCAGTTTTTGAGAGCCTTCCTCGCTTTCATCATTGTTCCAGCGGCCTTCTGTGCAGCCGGTTCCACCGCTCCAACCTTCAGCCGCGATATCGCGCCGATTCTCTACGCGCATTGCGTGAAATGCCACCATCCCGGCGATATCGCGCCCATGTCTCTTCTCACTTATAAAGAAGCGAGGCCCTGGGCTGCGGCTATCAAAGAAGCGGTCATAACGCGTAAGATGCCGCCCTGGAAGGCGGACCCGCATTACGGCGAATGGTCGAACGATGCTCGTCTCTCCGAAGCCGATATCGCCACCATCAAGGCCTGGGTCGACGGCCAGAAACTCGAAGGCGACCCCAAAGACATGCCCGGGCCGCCGAGCTTCAACGACGGCTGGAGGCTCGGCAACCCCGATCTCGTCGTCTCGATACCGCCGCACAAACTCGATGCCACCGGGCCGGATGAATACGCCTACATCGACGTTCCCACCCACTTCACCGAGGACCGCTGGGTTGTTGCCGCCGAACTCCGTCCCGGCAACCGCAAGGTCGTCCATCATGCCCACGTCTTTATCAAGGAACCGGAAAACAAAACTGCAGCCGCCAAGAAGGATCCGGCCCGCGAATATGCCAAGTGGCTGATGATCCACCAGGGCACTCTGGAATGGCTGCGTCCCGAAGCGCCGGTCATCGATAACGGCTGCTCGGTGGACGACAACGGATTGCTGCCCGGTTCGAAAATCGCCGATCTCGGTAATTTGATCACGTCCTATTTGCCCGGACGCGACGCCGAAAGGTTTCCAGAGGGCACCGCGCGCGAAATCCCCGCCGGCGCCATTCTCAGTTTCCAGATTCATTACCACCGAAGCACCGGCAAGCCCGAAACAGATACCACCAGCGTCGGCCTCTTCTT
Organism: Terriglobia bacterium; assembly: GCA_963799755.1. Lineage (GTDB taxonomy): Bacteria > Acidobacteriota > Terriglobia > Bryobacterales > Bryobacteraceae > Bog-105. The sequence goes on from CAWCYQ010000032.1 coordinate 271,901, forward strand.
TGCCAAAAAACCCGAGAAGGTTCTCCACATGACGTCGATCTCCAGCCAGATGTTCCTCATCCCGGCCGGAGATCCGGATCAACGCGTGACCGAGTGCCACACCTTCAACAACGCCGTGAATATTACGAGCCTCACTCCGCACATGCACCTGCGAGGCAAGGCGATGCGCTATGTGGCCCATTATCCCGATGGACACGACGAGACCCTTTTGTACGTCCCCGCTTACAATTTCAACTGGCAGTTTACTTACCTCGCCCGTAAGCCGATCCCTATTCCGAAGGGCACTCGAATCGAAGTGATAGCGGATTTCGACAACTCAGCCAATAACCCGTTAAATCCGGATCCAAAGACGCCGGTCCGCTGGGGGGCGGCCAGCGAGAACGAAATGATGGATGCTTGGATCGAGTACGTGGATGCCGATCAGCCCAACGCCCCGACGGCTGTAACAGCGTCAAACTCGCCACCGCGCTAGCTCCTCAAATTCAGTTGCTGACTCTGGCCAGCTTCAAACCAGCCAGGGCTCGAATTGGTATTATTCCTACTTTTTAGGTACTGGTATTTACAACCTTAGTGGTGATAGTATCTAAAGCAACATCTATGAGACCAGTCTCTCGGTACGCGCGACCTGTCTTCGCGTGCTTTTTCACACTCGCTCTTCTAAATATCAGCCTTAAACCCGCTTTTGCGCAAAGCACCGCGGGCACTTTGACCGGAAGCGTGACAGATCCGGCTGGGGCGATTGTTCCAGACGCCCAGGTCAGCATCACCAACAAAGGGACCGGCCAGACCGTGCAGACCGCTACCAATTCTGAAGGGACCTACACCGCGCCAGGATTGGCCAGCGCGACCTACGACATTACGGTTACTAAAACCGGCTTCGCCACGGTGAACGAGAAGGACATCTTCCTCGGGCCGACTGTTACGCGCACCGTAAACATCACGCTGGCAGTCGGCCAAGTCTCACAGCAGGTGACGGTGGAAGCAAGCGCCGTACAGGTTCAGACCACGAGCAGTGAGGTGTCGAATTCCGTAGCGCAGCAGCAAGTGGAGACGCTACCGCTGAATGGACGAAATTATCAAAGCCTCTCTGCACTGATGCCGGGCGTGGTGAACCTCGGACAAGGCAGCGCGCAAGGCCAAGGCGGTTTCGCAACAAGCAACACCATGTCGATCAACGGCATGGGACAGAGTGGCACGCTGTACGAATTGGACGGGGTATGGAACATGAACACCGGAAACATGACCCAGACCACCATTCTGCCGAATCCGGACAGCATTGCGGAAGTGCGGACGCTTCAGAACAACATCAGCCCAAAGTACACCTTATTGGGCGCATCCGTGGTGGCGGTCCAGACCCGTAGCGGCTCGCGTGATTTTCACGGGGCGGCTTGGGAATACTTTCGGAACACCGCGCTGAACTCGAGAAACTTCTTCAGCCCGAACGTCCTTGCGTACCATCAAAACATTTTCGGCGGCACATTGGGCGGCCCGCTTTTCATCCCTAAGCTTTTCAACAAAGATCGTAACAAGGTTTTTTTCTTTCTGAGCGAACAGGGGGTGAAGCAGAGCACTGGCAGCACGCAAACCGGCATTACGCCGACTGCCGACCAGCGCGCGGGTATCTTCAACGACCTGATTATCGACCCGACAACAGGCAAGCCGTTTCCGCAAAACTCGGCAGGCCAGTACGTGATTCCGAGCCGCGCGGATAAATCCAAACTCGCTGACGCTGCTCAACGCGACGGCAAATCTCCCCAACTACAACTTGGGCGGAAACAACTACATCAACACGAATCCGCAGACGATCGATCAGTTGGATTCGCAAGGCAAGGTTGACTATAACCTCAGCGACAAGGTGCACCTGATGGGTGAGTACTTTGATTTACGGCAAACTCAGAACCTGCCGTCGCAGGAATGGCTCGGTTCCCCGTTTACCACCAGCCGGCAATCGTTTGAAACCAGGAGCAAATTAATTGAGCTGCAGGGCACGGTGATCATTTCGCCGACGATGGTGAATCAGCTTTCGCTGGGTGCGAATATCTATGTTGTCGATTTGAACACCGTCGGCCTGGTTTATCAAAATCAGCTACCGAATTTCCAAACCAATCTTCCTTACACCGGATTTCTTTCGGACCGGCTGCCGCAAGTGAGTTTCTCGGGCGGTTACGCTACGATCGGCGTCACGCAATCGCAGCCGCTGATCCATGCGTCGGACCTCGAAACTACGTTGACCGATGACTGGAGCTGGGTGAAGGGCAATCACACGATCGAAGCGGGCTTCAATCTGGTGAACAGCACGAAGCGTCAGAACAAGTACTCGCAAAGCAATGGGACCTGGAGCTTCACCGGCCGCTTTACCAATGACCCAATCGCCGATTATCTGCTGGGTGACGCGGCGCAGCTTTATCAGGACAGCACGGAACGGCGGCCCTACATTCACGGCCGGATCCTGGCGCCCTATATTCAGGACTCATGGAAAGTATCCAAGAGGTTCACCGTGAATTACGGATTTCGCGTTTCCTACATGCCTCTGCCGCATGTCCAAAACCAGTTTGAAGCAATGCTGGATCCGGCAAGATACTCCCTCGCCCAGGCGCCGATCGTGAATGCCAATGGGACGATCACGGCCACTCCCAATTACAACCCGACGAACGGCATCATCGTGAACGGCAAGGACGGCGTTCCCATCAATTTCGGCTACGGCCAGAATTACTATTTCGCGCCCACTGGCGGCTTTGCGTGGGACGTGTTCGGCGATGGCAAGACGGCGTTGCGCGGAGGAGCGGGGATGACGCAATCGCGCGTATTCACGGGAGCAGACTGTACTTACAATTGCGCGGACAACTATCCGTTCGTCCAATCGATCACACTCATCAACCCGCAATTTCCCAATCCCATTGGAACCGGCCAGGCGGCGCCCCTGGCTGCGCCCAGTCTGAGCGGCTCTGATTTATATGTGAGGTCCGCCTCCAGCATGACCACCTACAGCCTGACGTTGGAACATCAATTCACTGGATGGTTAGTGTCTATAGGCGGTTCGGGCGACCATACGACTGGCCTGCCGATTAGTCAGGATATCAACCAACCTTGGCCGGCGAACGGCTTCGACTACAATCCCTCCATCAACACGGGCACCTACGAATACGTGTATGGATCTTACCCGGGCTACGGCAGCCTCGGCACTAACTACAGCGTTGGCCGTGCGAATTGGAACGCCCTGACGATATCCGTGCGCCACCCGACCGGCCATAACCTATTCTTCACTGCGGCATACACTTACTCGCACGGGTTGTCGAATGCGTTCTCGCAGAGCTTTTTCGGTGGCGCCGGCGTTCAGAATAGTCACAATGTGAACGCAGACTATGGGAACTCCGCGATCAACGTGCCGCAGGTTCTGTCTTTTAGCTATATCTGGAATATTCCATTCCTGAAAAATAGAACCGATTGGGTCGGTTCGGTATTGGGAGGCTGGCGGTACGCGGGAATCACCGCCATTCAAAGTGGCATCTCGCTGTCACCCGGTCTCAGCATTACGAACCAGGGATTGGCCTCCAGGCCCGATGCCACCGGCACACCACTGACGTACCCGAAAACGCCGGGTGAGTGGTTCAATACAAGTGCCTTCTCCGCGCCCCCCTATGGCTTTTACGGAAACGCCAGCCAATGGCGTCATCACGGGACCCGGCCTGGTTACGTTCGATATGGCTCTCTATAAAGACTTCAAAGTTGGCGAGCACGCCGCCTTCGAATTCCGCGGTGAGTTGTTCAATATCTTTAATCACACGAACTTCAGCGGAATCAGTACGTCGTTCGGAGCCTCTAACTTCGGGCAGGTTACCAGTGCGCTCGACCCGCGGATTGTTGAGTTCGCCTTGCGCTTCCATTTCTAACGTAAAAGGTCCGCAGTCTACGCATTGCCCTTTGATGCTAGACTGTCGGCCATGAAGGTGGCGGCGGTAGTCTTTTGTGCACTTACCGCCGCTATTCCCGCTTTTTCAGCTTGTGCGTTTTCCGCAGCGGAAGCCCAAATCTACCGGCGCGCCACCGATCCGCAAGTATCCTTCAGCCAACGCCGCGAGGCATTCCAACAGTCGATTGCTGCGTGCCCGGACGATGCAGCGCTCTACACCGCCTACGCATCCTTTCTGATCGCGAACCACGATTTCAACGAGGCCCTCCCGGCGATTGAACGTGGGCTAAAGATCGCGCCTCAGTCCGTGATCTTGCATTTGCGGCAAGGCGAGGCTCTGATCGCTCTTGGCGATGCGCCGCGTGGACTGTTAGCCCTGGACAAAGCCGTGACGGATAAGGAATCTCAATTCTTTCGCGGTCTGGGATATCAACTATTAGGGGATCATTCCCGGGCGCGCGATTACTTTTTGGACGCTTGGAACCGCGGGAACGACAATCCTTATGTGCTGTATTCTTTGATCCGCGAAGACAAGGAGTTGAATGATAAAAGTGCGGGGCTAGAGCATTTTCGCCTGCTGATCACGCGGTTTCCCGCTTCCGCCTGGGTGCATGTGCTTTTAGGCGATGCGCATTTTCAGAAAGGCGAGGACGCCCAGGCGCGCGAAGAATATCTGCAGGCCCTGAAATCATCGCCCGATCTGTTCGAAGCGAATTTTCGGCTGGCGTATCTGGCGTTTGAAGCGGGACAAAACAGTTCTGCGATCGCGTACTATCGTGCGGCGCTGGCTGTGAAACCGCACCACACGGAGGCGAACGTGTATCTCGGCGAGGCGCTGCGTCGCGACCGGCGTCTTCCAGAAGCCATTGCGCAACTGAAGCGGGCGGTGGCAATCGATCCGAGTTCGGAGCTTGCTTACGATTCGCTATCGAAAGCATTAGCGGATGACGGCCGGCTCCCGGAAGCAGCCAAGGTTCTGAGCGATGCCGGTAAGAGGTTCCCGAATAACTCTTCTTTTCCGGCAATGCGGTCGCGCATTCTGACTCGACTGGGGAGAACCGAGGAGGCGCGTCAGGATGCATCGCGGGCGGCAGCTTTGATTGCGGAGAAGAACCGAAAAGACAGTTTGGCTCGCCCATGAGCAGGGCGGCGCATGCAACTCTTATTTTCTTCGCGTTTACAAGCTATGACCTGACGGCTTCCACTACGTTTGAAAAGTTGAACCAGTGTGTGGAGCAGAAGGATCGGGCTTGCATTCTCGCCTGCTTGAAAGATGCGCCTGCCGGTCGATCAGCAAATGACTTTGCTCTTCTGGCGCGTGCTCATATGTTGCTGGGACAGAACCAGGAAGCCATCGATTCTATTCGCCGCGCTAACGAACTTGCGCCGGGTAATTTTGGTTATTTGATGGACCAGGGTTGGATCTATCAGCGATCCGGCGATCAAATCGATGCCATCCGATCTTTTCTGCTTGCCTCTAAGATCGAGCCGCATTCTCCGCAGGTATTTTACGAGTTGGGAATGAGCTTCTTTCTGTCGCAAGAATATGAACGCGCCACACGGCACTTCGAAGAAACTCTGCGTTTAGATCCTAAACAGGATAAAGCGGAATTCATGCTGGGGGTAGTGGCCATTTGGAGCGACCATTTGCAGGAAGCCAAGGTCGATTTTGTCAATGCGCTGAAGCTGAAGCCAAACAATGCCCAATACCTTTTGCACTACGGAGTTTTGCTTGCGAAGTTGAATGAGATGGATCTGGCCTTGAGCCAATTTGCAGGAAGCGCGGCGGTTGGATCCGTCGAATCCCTTGACGCGCTATCAGCTTGGGAAGCGCTATCGCGAGATGAAGAAATATCCCGAGGCTCGCGAAGAGCTGGAGGCGGCAGTTCGGTTGCGGCCGACTTTTTCAACGGCTTTTTACCAGTTGGGTGAGGTATACAAACAGTTGGGAAGCGACGCGAAAGCGCGGCAGGCTTTCCAGCAGTTTGCGCTGCTGAAGCAGCGTGAAAAAACGGAAAAAGAAGACCCCGTAGACGCGAATCTGGAGAATTACGACCGATGATAGACTGACTCGGGAAATCCGACATGCTGGCAGCCCGCTATCTAGGCCCGCACCGCATCGAGCCTGTAGAGATCGATAAACCTGCGCCCGAACCCGAAGAAGCTCTGATTCAGATCGAGGCTTGTGGAATGTGCGGCTCCGATCTGGGCATCTTCGCGGGTTTACACCCACGCGCCCAAGCGCCCCTCACCCTTGGTCATGAGTTTTGTGGGCGCATTGTGGAGATTCGCTCTAACACCGGTGAATTCAAAGTAGGAGAACGTGTAGCGGCATACCCTCTGATCTCATGCGGGCATTGCCTGGTCTGTAGAACCGGCAACGCGCACGTCTGCCGCAATTTGCGCTTGTACGGAATCGACGCCCCAGGGGGAATGGCGGACTTTGTTAAGCTCCCGCTGGAAAATCTGATTCGCCTCGCTGCCGGTATGGATGAGCAAACTGGCGCGCTGATTGAGCCTCTGGCCGTAGCCGTCCACGGTGTCTCGCGCGCACCTCTTGAAGAAGCACAAACCATCGCTGTTGTGGGCGCTGGACCTATCGGCCTGCTGACCGCTCTCGTCGCTCAATTCAGAAGCAGTGCAAAGGTGATGGTTTGTGACATCTTACCCTCGCGCCTCGCGCTTGCCGGGCAACTTGGACTCACTGCAGTTCCGGCGGGCCAGCAGATGGCCGAACTCGTGAAGAGCACAACCGATGCTGAAGGCGCTGATATCGTCTTCGAGTGCGCCGGCGTCCCCGCGTCGGCGGCCTCCATGACGGAGCTGGCGCGCTGCCGTGGAACCATTGTGAACCTCGGCGTTTTCAAAAAACCGGTTCCCGTTGATCTTCAGGCGGTGAACTTCAAAGAGATTACGCTCATTGGCTCGCGCGTATACACCAAGCAGGATTTTATGACCGCCATTGAACTGGCCGACAGCCTGCCGTTGGGTCCCATTGTTACCGATACGTTCCCCTTAGCCGCCGTCACTATCGCTTTCGAGAAGTTCAAAGCAGGCGAAGGCGTCTGCAAAGTCATGATTCGTCCCTAACCTTTAAAATCTTCTTTCTTCCTAGCTTTCAATCATTTAGCTCTCGAGTCTCCTCTGCTCCCTTCGGATCGAATGCTACTTTTCCCGCGAAAGGTCCCTCTTGTATGTCTGCTCAACGCTCCAAATCGAAATCGAAATCCAAACGCGCCGTTGCCAATCGCGCCAATGCTCAAAAATCTTCTGGTCCCAAGACCGAGCAGGGGAAAGCCGCCGCTTCGCAGAACTCTTTCAAGCATGGTCTCTATTCGAAAGCGCTGATCATTCCGGGTGAAGATCCGGCACTCTTTGAAGCCCTGCGCACCGATCTGGCTGCCGAGCATCGCCCTGTAGGGTTGACCGAAGAGTTGCTGGTCGATGAAGTGGCGCAGCACTACTGGCGCATGAAGCGTTACCGCGCCATGGAAGCGCAGATGTACAAATCCCAGGGCACGAATGCGAATGGCAACACGGACCTGGATGTAGAGAATCTGGTGAGCTGCATCGAGCTCGGATTATTCACCTCCATCCAGCGTGTTCTGAACTCCGCCGAGCGCAGCTTCTACAAGGCGCTCAAGACTTTACGCGAGTTGCAGAAGGCCCGTGGCTTCGTTCCTGCAAAGGCTCAAAACGCCGCCGTCGCTCCCGCCCCTTTTCCTGCCAAACAGCGCAGCGCTGCCGAGGAATGGGCCGAAGTGGAGGCCGCTACCGGCATGAACGAGGCGCAATTGACCGCCCTGTTCCGCGGAGCCGCCTGACCTAACCGAAAAACCCGTCTCTTTATCGAATTCTGTCCAAGTCAGCACTCGAACTGCCCCCACGCGAACCGATTACCGGAGCTTTCGCTGTAGTCAGCTCGCGCGGCGGTCGTTGGGAGAGTTCTATTTGATCGCTGATTG
>CAWCYQ010000033.1:0-43817 GCA_963799755.1 Terriglobia bacterium
GATCTTCGCCGTCCAGGTTTTCATCTCGCGAACAAAAATCCGGCCTGGTTGCAGATCCGGATCGGCACTGTCATAGAGAGTCAACAGGATTTGCAGTTGTCTGTCTGCCGCGACGTCTTTGAACGGCTTGGCGGACGATCGCAGGCAGTAGCCGTCCAGCCACCAGAGTCCCTCCAGGAATTTGCCGCGGATGGCGTCGGAAGAGTTGGACAAAATGTGATCGAGATGTTGATGCACTAGAGCCTCACGCGCTCCAGGCGTGTCAGTTTTCGGGATAACGAATCTTGCCAGTATTGCTACTGTCGCGAGCTGATGATCGTCAAAAACTTCGGACTGCGCCTCAGCTCCAGTTTCTGTTACGGGTGCAGAGGTCTGGGCCGACTGGTGCCCATCATGAGATTGGCCCTTTACAAGCCGAGTCAGCGCCAACCTCTCGTGAATACTCGTCTCGACAAACTCATGTTGATACAACCTCCCAAGTACGCGAATGCGCCGACTGCAGAACTGCTTCGAGAACTTCCTGTACTCGCAGAGTCTTCGAAATCCGGATGGAACCGCTGTCCCAGCAGAGCGACCCTCATTTCCGCGCCACACGCGCTCATACCAGTCTCTTCGAATACTCGTTTGTGATGTAGTCGCAGGCCCTCACAGTGATTGCCATCATGGTAGAGTCGGATTCTGACAGCCATTCAAAACGAAACAAGCACCATGGTCACAAATAGTTCTCAACATCGTCCGCTGGTTAAAGCGATTCAAAACACTGCTGCGCGAATCCTGGCCCATGCGCGCTCCAGCGTTCGTGAATCGCCACTCCGGGCTTAGAGCATTCGTCGTAGAGGCTAATGTTCCGGCGCCGGCGGCTTTCAACATAGCCATCGCTTCATGCGTGCGTCGGCGAACATTTTCAGCTCATTTCGCTCCATGACATGTTCATTTTCGGAATCGGAACACCCCAGGCATCCGTTCTGGAATGTTGATCTCCGCGCGATTTTCTTTGCGGGCAGGCATTCCGTGTACAAATTGAGCCGCAGACCCCAATAGCGTTTCGAACGGCGGCTTTGTACTGGGCGCCCAATCCGGGCGCTGCGAAATGGAACGATTCTGTACAGCCGCCTTGATATCCATAGCCACGGATGAAACCGTTTGTTTCTTTTTCGCGCACATTCCGAAAACGGGGGATGTAAATGCCGTTAGGCCGAGCCGGCGCGCCGCTCCATGGCGAGGCTTTCCCGGCCGGAATAAATCCATCGGCGCCGCCCCGAACATATTGTCCAGGAGGTAATGACCCAATACACCGCTCGAGTTGCAGATTCCCCAGTTCAGCAGCAGACGGACAGAGAGCGAGGATGCGCAAAGGATAACCAGTTTGCCGCGCACCTGACGCAGTGTGCGCTGGCCGGCATCGATGAATCCAACGCCCGCCGCCTTTCCATTACTCATAAATGCGCGCCGCGACGGCCTCGGTGAATATGGCCAGCGCCCAGTCTTTTCAGCATCGGCAAGGGTGGTCGCCGGACTGTTGAATAGGATCGCGTAATGCAGCCCCGGTGAACTCCCCGCAATAGTGGCAAGCGGCACGGCCGTTGTGGTTCTGTGTGAGAATCGCCGTGCGCCCAATCGTGACTCTTCTGCTCAGTTTCCTTTCTACTTCGCGCTTGAATACTTCTTCTCCGCAGGTAAATTTCATAGGCGGAAGAAACGCGCCGTCAGGTAACTGCGACAGACCTTCGCGCTGTCCGCTAACTCCGATGTAGCTCTCCACGATGTCGTAATAGGGAGCAAGCTCCTCGTAACTGATCGGCCAATTCTCGCCATAATCATCGTGAGACGCAGCCTTGAAATCGAGGTCGCTCATTCTGTACGCCTGGCGGCCCCAACTGAGAGTGCGCCCGCCAAGAACCCTCATACGGATCCAGGTAAATGGTTTTCCTGCGTATACGGGTTCTCGTGATCATTTACGAACCACTTGTAGTTATATTCCGTGCAAGAAGGACAGGTGCTCTGGATGGGGCGAGTTTCGGAAACCAGAGGCGAATGGCCCAGATACGGAAGCTGCCAGCTAGGTTTGTGCTCTGTGAATTCGCTCGGCTGAATGCGCCGGCCGGCTTCAACCAGTGCCACTTGCATGCCGGCTTCTGTCAATCGCTTAGCGGCCCAGCCGCCAGTAGCGCCGGAACCAACCACTACGGCGTCGTAAAGGGATGTTGGCGGTTGAATAAACATGACTGGTCGGGATCATCAGGTGAATCTCGGGATCACCGCTTCGCCCGAACTTATTTTTCATTCTCGCTCAATGCCTTACCGGCAGAATCTCCCTCTCGCCTGTTCGCCCTGCCGCTACGCTCCGGGCGGAGTCATTATTATGTCCGCTCAACCTACCAAGAAAACCCGCGCTGAAATCAATCGCGAAAATGCCCAAAAGTCTACCGGCCCGAGAACCCCGGAAGGTAAAGCCGCTTCCTCTAAAAACGCCTTCAAACACGGAATCTATTCCAACGAAGTCGTCATCCCCGGTGAAGATGCGGCCGGTTACGAAGAACTCTGAGCTGATCTGCGCGCCGAGCATCAGCCCGTCACCCCCACCCAAGAAATCCTGGTCGAGGAAATCGCCCAGCACTATTGGCACATCCGCCGTTGGCGTAAAATCGAAACCCAGATGTATATCCCCGAGGGCCCTGTCACCTCCGGCAATCAGTCGCTCGACATGACCCATCTTCTTAGCTACGTCGATACGGCCTGTTCAACGTCATCCATCGCTCACTCGCTTCCGCCGAACGCAATTTGCACCGCGCCTTATCTTCTCTGCTGCGGCTCAAGAAGCAAAATGGCTTCGTTCCTTCAGAACCGCGCGCGCAAGCAGGCGGCACTCTCACCCAATCGCCCTCTGCTGGCTTCGTTCCTCAAAAACACTTCGAAGCTGTCTCTTCGGTGGCTTCGTTCCACGAAAAACTACCCGCATCTCCGGCTCCGATCTCCACCAAAGCCGCCTGAAGCGCAATTTCGGGCTAGCCTCGCAGCCGAGTGGTGCTTGGTCAACACAGACAAGAAATAGCCAAGCGCCCGCGAAGGCGTTGCCGGGCGTTTACTTCTGAGCTCTTTGAAATTTGCATAACTCAAGACCCTCCTCGCACTCGAAGTGTCTTCCGTCGCGCTAAGCTTCGGTTACAGATGGGGGAGCATTCGCTTGCGCTCCGCGTTTTGAACGAAGAGATTATCAACTGTTTCCGATGTCCGCGGCTAGTGGCACATCGCGAGGAAATCGGGCGCATACAGAGGCGAGCCTACCGAGGCCAGACGTATTGGAGCCGGCCCGTGCCGGGCTTCGGAGATCCCGCGGCGCGCCTGCTGATAATTGGACTCGCGCCCGGAGCACATGGCGCAAACCGCACCGGGAGAATGTTCACAGGCGACCGTTCAGGCGAATTCCTTTACCGGGCTTTGTGGGAGAGCGGGTTTGCGAACCAGCCTGAAAGTTTGTCACGCGACGACGGCCTCCGGCTGACGGACGCCTACATTACCGCGCCGGTTCGCTGCGTGCCTCCCGATAATAAGCCCGCCTTGGAGGAAATACTTGTGTGCCGTTCGTATTTGGTGCGGGAACTCGCGATCTTGAAGAAGGTGCGGGTCGTTGTGGCGCTAGGGGGTATCGGGCTGAACGCATACCTCTCCGTGCTGCAAGATGCCGGACAGATAGCCTCACGAGCCTCTTTCCGCTTTGGTCACGGTATGTGCTACTCGCCATATCCGAACGGACCGGCCATTTTGGCTTCGTATCATCCAAGCCAGCAGAATACTTCTACCAAGCGTCTGACAGCCGGCATGTTACTCGAGATATTCTTGCAGGCCCGTAAGATGATCGGGGCGGACGCCTTGAATAAGCAGGAATGAGTTAAGTCCGACGGACCGGACCATAGCCGGCCGGTGGAACAGGAAGCGCGTAGGCGCCCCCACTTTCGAGTAGCCGTCGGCTCTCGTCGTTCAGCAGCACCCAGAGCCCATATGCTCCAAGAGCCGTTCCCAAGGGGATGTGAAACAGATGGAAGAAAGAGACGATGGTCATCAAGATTCGCGACCACCGCCGATAGTGCATCAATCCCCAGCCGCCAATAATGGCCGGCAAGCCTAGCACGAGGAAGAAGATAGCGATGACGAAACCGACTGTGATGATGATGGGTGCGGCAACGGCGCTGTCGTGATACTCCGAGCCGGTCGCCGAAGGAAGAGAGGCAACAATGAAGCCCGCGATGGTACCCATCGCCAGAAGCGCCACCAGACCGGCCAAGGCAGTGAGACTGCCCATGATTATGTTGAGGATTCCAAGGATCTTAATGTGATCGCGCACGGCAACCTCCCCGGGGGGTTCTGTTGTAATATACGCCATCCCGCGGGCTGGTGTTCCTGGAGTACAGCTGAAACATGAAGAACTTTTCACCAGCTATATCTTTGTAGGTTACGAGCCGGACGATAAAATAGTAGTTGTTGTGTCCTAGTGGAAGAACTCTGGATGACTAAAACCAAATGTATTCCTTGGGGATGATTCCGCTCTTCTTGTTCGTCCAGCAGGCGTATGGTTCGAGATTGACGGACGGCCTGTTTGACGATACCTTCGCGGGCATTTATCGACTGTCGCCGTTCGATTGGGCGATGTTGATCCCTTATTTTGCCATTCTGGTGATCCTCTCCGTCTATGGCTTGCACCGCTATGAAACAATGCGGCGCTACATGAAATACGGCCGGCATCTGCCGAGTGAAGCACCGCATAAGTTTTCGCAACTGCCCAAGGTAACTGTCCAACTACCGCTCTATAACGAGCGCTTCGTGGTTGAGCGCTTACTCGAGGTAGCGAGCCAGATCGATTATCCCCGCGAGCTACTGCAAATTCAGGTATTGGATGATTCGACCGACGAAACTCATCCTTATACCGAGCGATTGTGTAACGAGTACAAGGCGGCGGGTGTTCCGATCGAGTATCGGCACCGTGACAACCGCCGCGGATTTAAGGCAGGAGCGCTGCAAGAGGCGCTGGAGTCTGCCACCGGCGAGTTGATTGCGATCTTTGATGCCGATTTTCTTCCGCCACGCGATTTCCTGATGAGAACGGTCGATTTCTTTACCGATCCGCAGGTAGGAGTGGTCCAGACCCGCTGGAGCTATCTCAACAAGGAATACAGTATCCTCACGCAGGTAGAAGCGATGCTGCTCGACGGGCATTTCGTTCTCGAGCATGGTGCGCGCTGCGGTTCCGGCCTGTTCTTCAATTTCAACGGCACCGCAGGCATACTGCGGCGCGCAATGATCGACGACGCCGGCGGCTGGCAACACGAGACTCTGACGGAAGACTCGGACCTGAGCTATCGGGCGCAGCTCAACGGATGGCGATTCGTATACGTCCCGTCGCTCGATTGCCCCTCGGAACTGCCGGTCGAGACGTTTGGATTCCAGGTGCAGCAAGCGCGCTGGGCGAAGGGCTTAACGCAGGTAGCCATCAAGCTGCTGCCTCGTATATTGAAAGCAGATCTGCCGCTGCGCGTGAAGATAGAAGCTTTCATGCACCTGACGCCTAACATTTCCTACCCGCTGATGATCGCGGTCTCCCTGTTGATGCTGCCGGTGATGATCGTGCGATTCTACATGGGCGTCTTTCAGATGGTGCTGGTCGATTTGCCGTTGATCATTGCTTCTTTCTGGTCGATTTCAGCATTTTATCTATATGCACAACGGGAGTTGTATCCGAAGAACTGGTTGAAGTCAATTGCCTTCCTGCCGATGTTGATGGCCGCGGGAGTGGCGCTTACCGTAAGCAATTCGAAGGGCGTGCTGGAAGCTCTCCTTGGCATTCAGAGCAGTTTTGCCCGGACGGCAAAGTACGCGATCGGTGCGCAAAAGGGAAAAGTCCGGCCGACCACGGCCTACCGGCGAAAGAGCGGCTGGCTGCCTTATATCGAGATCGCGATCGGCAGTTACTTCGTCTATATGATCGATTTCGCCATTCAGACGTTGAACTTCTTTGCCATTCCTTTCCTGCTTCTGTTTGTGTGCGGCTATTATTGGGCCGGATTTACAACTCTGCTCGAGGAGTACCGCGGGAAGCTGGCATGGCAACGGGCACGGAAGCTAGCCGAGATGCAGTAACGGTAACACTCTATCCCAGTACGGACTATTTCCTTCTTCCTAGGACCGCTGCTACTTGGCAGAAGCGCGTGTTCTATTCATAATGAGACCAGATCTCGGCAGTTGTCATGTGTGTTCTTTGCTGACTTAGCCCGCATTCAATTGAATGCGGGCCTTTTTTATTAGATCGACCCGCAGTATACTTCTGGCGTGAATGCCGCTTCCTTTGAACCCTATCTGCACGATGCTTCCGGTTACCGTGGCGAGGCGTCACAAGTCTTCCTGCCGGCCAGCGCAAACGAGCTAAAAGAGATCGTTCAAAGCAGCGCGGCGCAGCACACTCCGATGACTGTTGCCGGCGCTGGAACAGGCTTGACGGGCGCGCGCGTCCCTCATGGAGGCTGCGTGGTATCACTCGAACGTTTTCGAAGACTCGAGATCGAGCAAGGCCGGGCACGTTGCGGACCGGGCGTTCTACTGCAGGACCTTCAGGCGGAAGCGCTAAAAACCCGTCAGTTTTTCGGTCCGAATCCAACCGAAAGCTCGGCCTCCATCGGCGGAATCTTCAGTACGAATGCCGGCGGCTCGCGCAGCTTTCATTACGGGCAGGTGCGCCGCAATGTGCTCGCCGTGGAGATCCTGTTCATGGACGGAGAAATAAGACGATTCGAGCGGGGTGAAGCCGTGGATTTCGCCTACCATACCGTCCACGCGCCGCGGACTACAAAGAATTCGGCGGGCTATCTTCTGAAACCTGATCTAGAGTGGGTCGATTTGGTGGCGGGCAGCGAGGGAACGCTTGGGATCGTGACCGAAATCGATTGCAAGCTCCTGGGCAAACCGGCAGCTATCTTGAGTGGAGTCGTTTTCTTTCGATCGGATGAGCAAGCGCTGAATGCGGTAGATGCCTGGCGTTCACTGGCCGAGCTGAGGCTGATCGAGTTCATGGATGAGCATTCGTTGGGGCTGCTGAGATCCCGCTACGGCGAGATTCCTTCAGAGGGCTCCGCGGCTCTATTGGTCGAGCAGAATCTGGCATCGGAACAGGACCCGGAAGTGGATTGCTGGATCCAGCGTCTTGAGGAGCAGGAGGCATTGGAGGAGGCATCCTGGTTCGGCTTCAGCCAAGCAGACCAGGAGCGCTTTCGAGAATTCCGGCATACTCTGGCCGTGATCGTGACGGATACGGCTCGCCGGAACGGATTTCCTAAATTCAGCACCGATTTTGCAGTTCCGCTGGAGCGGCATCGCGAACTGCACACACTGTATAAACGCCGCTGCGCCGAGGTGTTTCCCGGCCGATTTACCATTTTCGGGCATGTAGGCGACGCGAATAATCACATCAACCTGCTTCCCCAAACACCCGGGCAAGCGCAAGAGGGCGTGGAACTGATCCATGAATTTGCCGGGCACGTCGTCGCGATGGGCGGCACGGTGGCGGCAGAACACGGGATCGGCAAGATAAAGACGGACCTTCTGAAACAAATGTACTCGCCCGAAGAGATCGAATCCATGCGCGCTGTCAAGAGAGTTCTCGACCCGGCATGGCTGTTAGGGCAGGGTACGCTGTTCGAAAAGATGCCGTGAATACGTCATGTTAATATGCGCGCGCTGGTTCAACGGGTTTCAGAGGCCCGAGTCAAAGTCGGCGGAAACTTGATCGGGGAAATTGCCGCGGGGCTCTGTGTCTTTGTAGGCGTGAGACAGAATGACACCCTGGCGGACGCGGAAAAATTAGTTGGGAAAGTAGTCAAACTGAGAGTTTTTCCCGACGAGAACGGCAAAATGAATCTGAGCCTCCTTGATATCGCGGGCGATCTGCTGATTGTTTCCCAATTCACGTTATACGGAGATACGCGGCGGGGTAATCGCCCGTCCTACTCGGAAGCTGCCGACCCGGCCAAGGCGGAACAGCTCTATGAAACCTTTGTGGATGCTTCGAGGCGCCTGTGCAATCACGTCGCTACCGGCGTGTTTCAGGCGCATATGGAAGTGAGTTTGACAAACAACGGTCCAGTAACACTGATGTGCTATTCGAACGAATAGTGTGCGACTAATGCGCAAAATGAAAAGCTTATGTGTTACTAAGTAGTATAACTATGGCTAAATCGACTGCAGCACCCAGTAGAGAGATTCTGGCAGCAGCACTACAAGGTCTGGAAGCGCAGCGGGAAAAGTTAGACGAACAGATCTCGCAGGTGCGCTCGTTGATGGGCGGCCGGCGAGGACGTCCCGCCCATGCCAGTGTCAACCATTCGGGCAATGAACAAGCAGGTAGAAAGAAGCGCGTTCTGAGTACTGAGGCGCGAAAGCGAATTGCCGCAGCGCAGAAACGGCGTTGGGCCGCATTTCGCAAGAGCCAGGCTTAGAGCTTTGGCTTGACGCCCTTGGCTGGGGGCGGAGAGCAAGCCGGAAGTGATTCCACTTTACGAGCGCATGATCGCGCTGTCGCCTGAGGTGTAAGAACTCACAAATGATACTGGGTGTCGGTACGGATCTGGCGGAAGTGAGCCGGATACGCGAAAGTATCACGCGTTTTGGGGAGCGGTTTCTGAATCGGATCTACACTCCCGGCGAGCAGACATACGCGCTCTCGAAGGCGAATTCCGCGGAGCGCTTTGCCGCTCGTTTTGCGGCCAAGGAGGCGGGTATGAAAGCGATCGGGACAGGCTGGAGCCACGGTGTAACATGGCAGGATTTTGCAGTAATCAATGAACCCTCGGGGCGACCCACTCTGCGCTTGGGCGGTGTGGCGCGAGAGGTGGCGGACCACTTGGGAGTCAGAAGTATTTCATTGTCGTTGACGCACACCAAGGAAATGGCGTTCGCAGTCGTGATAATCGAAGACGGCAAATGAAATGAAAGTCAGACAGACCTGCGGCCGCTCGAAGTCGCGGCTACGGATCTGGGCCGCAATTGCGCCTCCTCGAGATGTTTCGATTCGAGATACGTGAAGAACATGCGGTGGATCACCGTAAGATTGCCGAGCACCGCTATAACCCATAGAACGGGAGCCATGCGATCGAACAGCGCGCCTATGATCAACAGGACGATGCGTTCGGGCCGTTCCAGAAATCCCACCTTACACGTCGGAATGATGTTTTCCGCGCGAGTCCTGGTGTAGCTGATCATCACCGATGCGGTCATCACGATCGCCGTCAACACCACATAAGAGGGCCGGTTAATGGTTCCGTAGTAAACGAGAAGGCCGACGAGCAAGGCGAGGTCTGAATACCGATCGAGGACAGAATCGAAGAAGCCTCCGAAGCGAGTGACCTGATTTGTCGCGCGCGCTACACGGCCGTCCACCATATCGAACAAGCCCGCGAAGATGATCACTATTCCAGCAGTACGGAAATTGCCAAACGCCAGGAATGCCGCAGCCACCATGTTGATGACCAATCCCAGGAAGGTAAGTACGTTGGGATTGATCTTGGAAAGCGCCAGCCTGCGCACAATCAACCGGATGATCTTGTTCGCTCCGAGACCGATCGCACGCGTATAAGTCATCCCAGTTGTTCCTTTAAGACGCGGCGCCGTCGTGAATAGTTATCAAACTCAGAATTTCCATTTCCCGCACGCCGTCCGGGATCTGAATCTTCACCGTATCCCCTACCTTCTTGCCTAGCAATCCGCGTCCGATCGGGGAACTCGTGGAAATTTTGCCGCGCGCGGCGTCGGCCTCTTCGCTTGTCACCAAGTCGTAGCTGTGTTCTTCGTCTTTACTCAGATCGAGCACAACCACCTTCGAACCCAGGCCGACCCGATCGCGTGGAATCTTGGAAAAATCGATCATCGAGAAATCGCGCAGGCGACCCTGCAGATGTCCCAGGCGAGCGTTGACATAGGCTTGGCGCTCCTTGGCGGCATGGTATTCGGCGTTTTCACTCAGATCGCCATGCGCGCGGGCTTTGAGAATCTCCTTCGGCAGCTCGTTCCGCAGCTCGTATTCAAGCGCGGCGATCTCGTCTTGCAGTTTCTTCTTAAGATCCTCCATGGGTACTTTGTCCATTATATGGAATGATTTGAGATTAGCCGGGCCGCGCCTTCAGCCAGGCCTCGCCGGGTCTCCTCGACAAGGCCTAAGTCACATTGTTACAATCATCTATGGAGGGTTAGCGGTCGAATGGCCACAAAACCGGCATTTGCAACTGGAGCCCAGGTAGAACACGGGAAATTTGGCCTCGGATCGGTCCTTTCCTGTAACGACGAGTATATAGTCATCAAATTCGATGATCACGGCGAGAAGAAGTTCATCACATCGATCGTTCTTCCGTCATTGAAGAAAAGCGACCGGCAGCCTCCGGTCGAGAAACGCCGCGCCACGCGCAAAAAGGCCGCGGCTCCCGCAGCTCCGACCGGAGCCTGATCCGCAACCCGGACCGGCCGACTTGTTGGGATGAGAGTAGCCGTTATAGTTTTTCCTGGAAGCAATTGCGATCACGACGCGTGGTACGCAATTTCGCAGAATTTACGTCAGGAAGCGGAATTTGTTTGGCATAACTCCGGTTCTCTGGGCAATGCCGATGCGGTTATTTTGCCGGGCGGCTTCTCTTATGGCGACTATCTGCGCTGCGGAGCAATCGCTAAGTTTTCGCCGGTCATGCAAGCTGTAGCGAAATTTGCAGCAGAGGGCGGTCCGGTACTAGGAATCTGCAACGGCTTTCAAGTGCTCACTGAAGCTGGCCTGCTTCCGGGCGCGCTGGTACGGAACTCCGGACTGAGGTTTGTCTGCCGGCCGGTGCCGCTCGAGGTGGTAACGGCAAACTGCATATTCACTTCTCAGGCCACTCAAGGACAAACGATTCATCTCCCGGTGGCACACGGCGAAGGATGCTTTATCGCCGACGAGAAAACGCTCGATCAACTGGAGGCGGAAGATCGTGTCGTGCTGCGATATCTCGAGGACTGCAATGGGTCCATGCGGAATATTGCTGGAATCCTGAACGCGAACCGCAATGTCATGGGCATGATGCCTCATCCCGAGCGGGCGGCCGATCCACTGCTGGGCGCTACCGATGGGTTAACCATTTTAAATTCACTCGTAGCCGCCGAGGTTCTCGCCTCGCGATCATGAGTAAAGCGGCCCTTGAAACCAGGATCACTCCTGAAATCATAGCCAGCCATCAACTCTCCGCCGACGAATACGACAAGATTCTGAGTTTGCTGGGCCGAGAGCCGACTCTGACCGAACTCGGAATTTTCAGCGTCATGTGGAGCGAGCACTGCTCGTACAAGAGCACTCGCATACATCTGAAGAAGCTGCCGACGGAAAGCCGGCGCGTGCTGCAGGGGCCGGGCGAGAACGCCGGAATCATCGATATCGGCGATAACATTGCGATCGCCTTCAAGATCGAATCGCACAACCATCCGAGTTTTATCGAGCCTTTCCAAGGCGCAGCCACGGGCGTTGGCGGAATTCTGCGCGACATCTTCACGATGGGTGCGCGGCCGATTGCCGTGATGGATTCGCTGCGCTTCGGGAAACTGGACGACCCGCGGACAGGAGTTCGCAACCGCCGGATTCTGGAAGGGGTGGTCTCGGGCATTGCGCATTACGGCAACTGTTTTGGCGTGCCGACAGTGGGCGGCGAGTGCGTGTTCGAAGAATGTTACGACGGCAACCCTCTGGTGAATGTTTTCGCGCTTGGCGTTTTTCGCCACGATGAAATCTTTTACGGCAAAGCGACGGGCGTCGGTAACCCGGTGATCTACGTCGGAGCGAAAACGGGACGCGACGGAATACATGGCGCGTCGATGGCCTCCGCCGAATTCACGGAGGAATCGAAACAGAAACGGCCGAATGTGCAAGTCGGCGACCCCTTCATGGAGAAACTGCTGCTCGAAGCCTGTCTCGAAGCAATGAAGACGGGCGCGATCGTGGGCATTCAGGACATGGGCGCGGCGGGGCTGACCTCTTCCACCTGCGAGATGGGAAGCCGAGCCAGTACGGGCATCGAAATCGACCTGCAATACGTTCCGCAGCGGGAAGCAGGGATGACTCCTTACGAAATGATGCTTTCGGAATCTCAGGAGCGCATGCTGCTCGTGGCCGAGCGCGGCCGGGAGCAGGAGCTATTCGACGTTTTCAAGAAGTGGGGACTTGACGCAGTCACGATTGGCGTCGTCACGGATGACGGGATGCTGCGGGTGAAAGAACATAGCGAAGTCTTTGCAGAGATCCCGAATCGTGCGCTCGCCGATGAAGCGCCCCGCTATGACCGGCCTCACACAACACCGCTGCGCATCGCGCCCGCTCACGGACCGGAATTTCAGAGTTCCGACTTAACAGGCGATCTGCGCAGACTGCTTGCATCCGCCGATCTGTGCTCCAAGCACTGGATCTGGGAGCAGTACGACTATCAGGTCCGCACAAATACGCTCGCGGGACCTGGCGCAGAGGCCGCCATCGTGCGCATCAAAGGCACAAACACCTCAGTAGCGATGTCGCTCGATGGCAACGGGCGCTATTGCGCGCTCGACCCGCGCGAAGGAACGAAGCTGATGGTCGCCGAGTGCTGCCGCAACCTTTCGACCGTGGGAGCGCTTCCGATCGCGACGACGAACAATCTGAATTTCGGCAATCCGGAGCGGCCGGAGATCATGGGACAGATTGTGGAATCGATTGAAGGTCTGGCGGAGGCATGCCGGGTGTTCGAAGTACCGATTACCGGGGGAAATGTGAGCCTCTACAACGAGACCCTCGGTACACCGATCTTCCCTTCCCCGGTTATCGGAATCATCGGCACGCTCAAGACCGCCCCCGCGATTGGAATTACGTTCAAGAAACCGGGATCGGCGATCATACTGCTGGGCGGAGTGGGCGATACCGATACGGATCATTTCGGGGGAACGCAGTATGCCAAGGCGATTCTCAATACGCTTTGGGGCAAGCCTCCGAATCTCGATATGGCGCATGAAAAACGGGTGCAAGCGACGATACGCGAACTGGTGCTGGAGCGCGCGGTCGAATCAGCGCACGATCTGGGCGAGGGCGGCTTGGCAGTCGCACTGGCCGAATGCTGCTTCGGCGGAGCAAACATCGGCGCTGATGCAAAGCTGGACTCGCACCTCCGGCCGGAACTGCTTCTTTTTCATGAAGGTCCCTCGCGAATTCTGGTTTCGACGAGCGAGCCAGACCGAGTCGTGACAATTGCTTCAAAAAACCATGTCAGCGCCGTGACAATCGGAGTTACAGTAGAAGCGAGAGTCATTCTGCGCAATCAGGAACAGGTGCTGATCGACAGCCGGGTCGACGAGCTGAGTGGCATCTGGAGCAAGTCTCTCGAACACCTCCTCCATACCCCCGAACTGGTGAGCACAAATGTTTGACTCGGACGAGGAATGCGGGCAAGAAACTCTCACAGGGAGTGAGTTCGACAAACTGCACGAAGAGTGCGGAGTGTTTGCGCTCTACGGACATCCGGAAGCGGCGAACCTGGTTTATCTAGGTTTGTATGCCCTGCAACATCGCGGGCAGGAGAGCGCCGGCATTGCGGTAAGCGACGGCCGCACGGTTCACAGCGTTCGCAAAATGGGACATGTGGCCGACATTTTCACGCCGGACGTGCTCAATGAATTGCCGGGCCATCTTGCAATCGGTCACACGCGCTATTCGACGGCGGGTGATACCACTTTGGTAAACGCTCAGCCCCTTTCGGTGGCATGCGGCAAGGGGCAAGTGGCTGTGGCACACAACGGCAATTTGACGAACGCCATCGAACTGCGCCGCGAATTGGAAGAAGACGGATCGATCTTTCAATCTACCAGCGATACGGAAGTTGTGCTGCACCTGGTGGCGCGCTCTCGGGAGCGTACCTTGGCAGGAGCACTGCGCGATGCGCTGCTGCAAATCGAAGGCGCATTCTCACTCGTCTTCCTGGCGGAACACCGCATTATTGTGGCACGAGACCCGCACGGTTTTCGTCCGCTAGCGATGGGCCGGCTCGATCTAGAGGATGGCAAGACGGCGACGGTGTTCGCTTCGGAGACTTGTGCTTTTGACCTCATCGGCGCAACCTATACAGGCGACGTGGAACCAGGAGAGATGGTGATTGTGGGCCCGGACGGCCTGACGCGCGAGTACTACACACGTCCTGAAGCGCCGGCCCACTGCTCGTTCGAGCACGTCTACTTTTCGCGTCCGGACTCGGTTGTGTTTGGTAAAGCGGTGGCCGAATCGCGCGAGCGCATGGGCAGGCTGCTGGCCCGTGAACATCCAGTGGAAGCAGATGTAATCGTGCCAGTGCCCGATTCTGGCGTCGCTGCGGCTATTGGCTATGCATCGGAATCCGGCATACCTTACCGGCAAGCGCTGATTCGTAACCACTACGTGGGTCGGACATTCATCGAACCTTCACAGGCCATACGTGATTTTGGCGTAAAGCTCAAGTTGAATCCGGTGCGGCATCTGCTCGAAGGAAAACGCGTCATTTTGGTCGACGATTCGATTGTGCGCGGTACTACCAGCCGCAAGATCGTACGTATGGTGCGGAGTGCGGGCGCACGCGAAGTACATGTGCGTATTTCCTGCCCTCCCACAATCTCTCCGTGTTACTACGGCGTAGATACGCCATCACTACGCGAATTGATCGCGGCCAATTACGATATCGAGCAGATTCGCGGGTATGTCGAAGCGGATTCACTGGCGTATCTATCGCTCGACTCCCTGCGCGAATCGATCCGCGATTCGGAAAAACACTTTTGCTACGCCTGTTATACGGGTCATTATCCGACGCTGATACAAATTGACGATATCGTAATGGCGAAGACCGGCTGTTGTTAGAGAGTGGCTGCGCCGTCAGTGTAGACTGAACGTTCCGGCACAGTTTTGCATTTTGCCACGACGATGTTCTGGAGATTTCGAGACCTTCTGGTGCGCAGTACTATCTGCGCTGGATTGGCGGTCCATGCGCACTCGCAGACTCCCGCAGCTTCCACCGGCTCGGCGCTCGGACAACTAACCTTTTCCGTTTGCGCCTCTTGTCATGGCTTAGACGGAAGGGGCGGCGAACATGCACCAAACATCGCAACAGATCCCAAAGTCAAGCGAATGTCCGACGCTTCCATTCTCCAGATCATACGCAACGGAATTCCCGCTGCCGGGATGCCGGGATTTAGTAAGCTGCTGCAAGACCGCCAGATCGAGGCAGTTTTGAAATACCTCCGAGCCCTGCAGACAGGGGAAGATATTAGCCACGTAGCTGGGGACGCAAACAAGGGGCGTGAGCTGTTTTTTGGGCGCGCGGGTTGCTCAGAGTGCCACGCCTTCAACGGTCGGGGAGGTTTTTTGGGAGCCGATCTCTCTGGAGACGGCAACAGTCATTCCCTAGCCGACATCCGGCAGGCCATTGTAGATCCGGATAAGAATCTTGAGGCGCGTCGCGGAACGGTTACCGTTTTCACCCGTTCAGGCAAGAAGTACGTAGGCGTTCTCCGCAACGAAGACAATTTTTCGCTGCAGATGCAAACGGCAGACGGCAGCTTCCACCTGTTCGATAAACCAGATCTGGTTCGAATTGAACACGGCTCCAGCTCGCTGATGCCCTCTGATTACGGATCCAAGCTGACCAGCTCTGAACTGAATGATCTGATCAGCTTCCTTTCGCAAACCGCCGGCGACGCAAAAGGAAACCCCGATGATGACCAGGAGTAATTGCGCCGGTTACAATTCTACGCACAGGAGAAACGATGCAGAAGACAAACAGAAGGGCTTTTCTTGGGAAAAGTGTGGCCGCTGCTGCCACGAGCGCCGCGGTGGTTCCGGCTGCCGAGGGGCAGTCGGAGGCGCCGGCAGGTAAAAAGGTCTGGTGGCACAACGGCAAGCCGCCCGAAAAGACGCCACTCTTCAGCGGGGCTGTGTCATACGGTAATCTGCTGTTTTTGTCGGGAGTAGGGGCCCACTTTAAAGGCGACATCAAAGCTCATACCAAACATGTCTTGGATGAGATCCAGAAGCAGCTCGAGGCCGCCGGATCCTCAATGACAAAGGTCTTGAAGGCACAGGTTTACCTCAGGCATTTGAAAGACTATAAGCAAATGAATGAGGAATTCCAGGGTCGCTTCGGCCCTGAGCCGCCGGTTCGGACAACTGTTTCAGTCGCGGGCGTACCAGGCAAATCTCTCGTCGAGATCGACGTGATCGCTTATATCTAGTCCATGAGTAAGTAAGCGATCCGCGTGCAGTCTATTTCGCGAAGACCAGCGTCCCAAAATGCTCCGGTACATGATTAGGATCGCGGTTTTGGACACAAGTAGGCTGCCAGCATAGGAAATGACGCTGCGGATCAGCGCCTAATCCGTCTATTCTGTATAAGTTCATCCGCCATTTCGTTCCATCTTCGACTTGCTTGCTACTCACAGCCGAAAGAGGAATCCGAGCAGCCGCATACCAGATCTTCTCTCTCTGGTCGATCCGCGCTTTCGTTTTCCATCCGGATCTCCAGCTATGGTCGTAGCTTTCTTGGTCCAGATTGATTGCCAAGTCGATCCAGTCACCTGTCGGTGCGATCTCAAACTCGCGGTAATGGCGAATATTGGTCCAATCGTCGCCGAGAAACATTTCGACGACGTCTCTGTCCCAAAGCCCTACACGTTCCTTACTGTTATCCGCCGGAAGGAATAGATTCAAAACCGAGTAAGGGCATTCGAAGAGCAGATACAAATCCTGATTGGTCCAGAACGCGCGGATCGAAGTTTTGATATGTGGATAATCGATCTTGCGGCTGCAGTCCTTTGACATCGTTTGCATGGATGCATTCTTCCAGGCCTGGGCGCCTGGATCTAAACTAAGATCCGGATCTCCATTCACGTGATGAATCGTGAAACTCGCGGTGGGTTGCGTCGTGACACAAGGCTCCTGGCCGCACAGGTTAGAGATTAAGACAAGAACAGCCGAAAGGCACCAAGCTATGCGCATAAGTTCCTTCAAAATTATCACGAGCGCTCTGTTTCTGATTGGCGGATTACTGTTGCGAGCCGGAGACAAACCACCCAGAAACTTCGAGCTCGTCGCCCTCTCAACGAAGTTCTGGAATCTCATCGATCACGATGCGAAGCTCACCACCCTTGCGACTGGTTTCGGATTTACCGAAGGGCCGGTTTGGGATACTGCGGGTTTTCTTTACTTGAGCGATGAGGAGCAAAACAAAATCTATCGTGTGCATCTGGATGGGCGAAAAGAGATGGTCGTGGAGCTGGGCGATCCGGATGGGAACACGTTCGACGACCACCAGCGCCTGCTGGACTGCGCCAGCGTTTTACGAGCCATTATTCGCGTGAGCCCTGACGGGCAATACAAAGTTTTGGCTGAGCGCTACGAGGGGAAACGCTTCAACAGTCCGAACGATGTTGTTATCGGTCCTGACCATGCGATTTATTTCACAGATCCAACACTGGACCTGCCGAAGGGAGCAAAGCAGGAGATTCCATTCCAAGGCGTGTACCGGCTCGATGCGAAGGGCGCGGTGCAACTCCTGATTAAGGAGATGTCGCAGCCGAACGGTTTGGCTTTCTCGCCTGATGGCAAGCGCCTCTACGTTGACGACAGCGAGCAAAAGAACATCCGGGTCTTCGATTTCACGGCAGGCGGCCATGTGAGTAACGGGCGGCTGTTCGGCGATGAGAATGAGCCGGGCGGTGTGCCGGACGGAATGCGGCTAGACCAAACCGGCAATCTTTATGTGGTGGGGCCGAAAGGCATCTGGGTTTGGGATGCGCTGGGGAATCACCTCGGCACAATCGTAGTTCCCGAGCAACCGGCGAATCTTGCCTGGGGCGACAAAGATTACCGCACGCTCTACATCACGGCCGGCAAATCGGTATATCGGATCTCGGCGAAAGCGCGCGGTTTCATGCCTAATCTCGAGCGAGCTACGCGGCACTAGAAAAGAAGCTTCAGCGCGAACTGTATTTCGCGATTGTCGTGCTTCGTCGAAGTGATTGTCCCGAAATTCGATGCGCCAAAAGTAGAGTTTGGATTGCTGAAAGCGGGAGTGTTGAACAGATTGAAGAATTCTGACCGGAACTGGAGGTTAGCTCGCTCGAACAGGCGGAAAGTCTTGAAAAGCGAGAAATCGACGTTGTAGAGACCAGGACCGAAAAGGATGTCGCGCCCCGCGTCTCCGTATGCGTAGAGTGGGGTGGCAAAAGCAGCCGTACTGATGCAGTTCGTCAAATGACCATCGCCGCAGTTTTCGGTCGGCGTCCCTACCAGATTCGGGCGTTCGTTGCTCCGTCCGGTGTTAGCGGGATCACCGGAAGCAACAACATTAAATGGGAAGCCGGTTTGCAGAGTTACTATACCGTTGGTCTGCCAGCCGCCGAGAGCCTGGCGAAGGAAGCCGCTCTGGGAACCGGTGAAGAAAGGCAACGAGTAGTTGAAGCTGGCCACGAAACGGTGGCGAACATCCCAAGCCGAGTTGCCATAGTCGGCCCGCCAATTGTAAGGATTCTGAGGATATCCGCCGTTGTTCGAATCTCCGGATTCGTCCAGGGTATGCGACCAGGTGTAAGAGGCGAGCATCGAGATTCCATGGCTAAGCCGCTGGCGCAACGTAAGGCTCAAACCGTTGTAATTTGCGGTCTCATCGTTCTGGATCGTGCGTATATCGCCAAAGAGAGGATTCGGCCGACGAGACGCGACGGTCCCCGGACCAGGAAGGTACGGAGTGTTGTTGTAATAGTTCCGGTCCAAATGAACACTGGTTGAGCCGAGATATTGAATGTCCAGCGCCGCGTTGCTCCAAAGGCCGCGCTCTAAATCCGCGCTCCACTGGTTCATATACTGCGTTGGCAGGTTTGGATTAGGCGTGATTATGTTGAAGATTTTGGCTTTGCCGCAAGCCGACGTGGGCGTTGGATTACCGAGCGAGATTAGCGGCGTAGTGGAGGTGGAGTTACAGGTTGTGACTGCGCCAAACGGTGGATTGATACTGAGGAAAGTGAACGTATTGGTCTGGTTGGGGTTGAAGTAGATTCCATAGCCCGCACGAAAGACCGTTTTATCCGAGAGGCGATAAGCCAGCCCCACGCGCGGCGCAAAATCTTTATGGGTCGGATTGGTGAACTTAAAGCCCGGTTGGGGCGGATTGGCAGGAATAATCGCTGTCTGCTGCGCGTTGAGAACCGTCGCGTAACCGTTCACGGTGTAAGGAACAGTGGGCAACTCGTAGCGCAATCCCAGGTTGAGAGTCAACTTCTTGGTTGCATGCCAGTTGTCGACGATGAAAAAGCCGTCGCGCCATTCGGCTACCTGGTTACGAATCTCGGGACCGGGCGTTGTAGCGTTGAGGGGGAGGCCTAACATGAAGTCCGCTTCCGCGCTTCCCGTGTACGCGCCCGTAAAATTGAAAAGTCCGTTCGGGTCGTTGACGGCAGCGCGAGAGGTTATCAGTTTACGCAGCTCCGCGCCGACGATGATAGTGTGCGCCCCGTGCGTGTAGGTGAGGGAATCGGTGCCTTGCCAAGTGGTATCGAATTGAAACCAGTTTGTTCCGGCATTCCCAATACTCTCGAATCCCGTATTGGAGAACACGGGAACACCCGGATCGCTATAGAGCGTGTCTCCATTGAATCCCGGGATTCCTAAATCAGTGCCGGCGGTTTTGAGATTGTTTTGATACCAGTAGTTAAGCGCGTTGGTTACCAGGTGCTGCCGACCGACTCGAAAATCGTTAACGATGTTAGGCGAAAGGGTCTGAGTGTAGCCGAAGACCCAGTTGCGCGTGGAGACCGGCAGGTAAGTAGCATTGTATGGATTGGTGGCGCCGGTCAGATAGGTCTCATTGTTCCACGCATAGCGAAAAAACAGGCGAATGTTATCTCCTATGTTCTGGTCTATGCGATCGATAGTCTGGTTGAAGCTGTCATTGTTGGGGTAAGTAGCCTGATAGTTGTTAGTAACCCCCGGCAGATTAGGCAGAGGCATGTACTGCAATACTTTCAGGGTCTGTGGGGGAAGCAGTGACGCCGGGATCAAGTTTCCCGAGAAGGTTGTTCCGTTCACCGCTTTCAGTTGTTTGGCCACTTGCGAGAAATCGCCCTGACGCATTTGGGGAGTGAGGACCGTGTCAAGCGCACTTACCTGCTTCACAAGCCGTAGCCCCTCGTAGTTGGCCATAAAAAACGTCCTGTTACGGCCGTTGTAAAGCTTCGGTATATAAACCGGACCGGCCAACTCGAAGCCGAATTGATTCTGACGCAGAGGCGCTTTGGGAGTACCCGGCGTCTGGAAGAAATTGCGAGCATCCAGTACATCATTGCGAAAGAATTCGTAGACCGAGCCATGCAGATCATTCGTACCGCTCTTCGTGATCAGATTGAGATGAGCCCCCAGGTAGCCTCCATACTGGGCCGAATAGGTACCCGATTGCACCTCGAATTCCGCAATCGCGTCGGGCGAGGGATGAAACGGCGTGGTGGTGATCAAATTGTTCATGATCGCGATGCCATCGAGCGCAACACTGTTTTGGATCTCACGCGTACCGGCGGCGATAAAATCCTCGCCTGGAGGCACCCCATTCGGGCTCTTCTGGCCTGGCAGGACACCGGGAGCTGTAGTCGCTAGCTGAAGCGGATCACGACCATTGAGCGGCAGGTCTACAACTGCGCGTTCGCCAACCGTCTCCTTTACGCTCGCATCGTCTGTAGCTATTGGAGGCGTTGTTGCCTTTACTTCAACATGCTGAGAAAGCTGGCCAATGGTCAGCGCAAAGTCAACGCGAACAGTCTGATTGTAGTTGAGAGCGATGCCGTTCTTCGTGAGCACTTCGAAGCCGGACTGTTTCGCGGTGACGCTGTACGTGCCAATCTTGACAAACTCGATGGCATAGTTTCCATCCGAGTTTGTCGCAGCGTTGTAAGTGTCGTTGGTTGCGGTGTTCACGGCAGTCACTGAAGCGCCTGCCACCGTCGCCCCGGCAGCATCGGTCACGGTGCCTACAAGCGAAGTTGTGTTAGCTAACTGAGCATAGGAGCCTCCGCCCAGAGCCCCAGCAATCAAAAGCGCAGCCAAAAATTTCCGCACCTGACAAACCCCCTTTGAAGTACTTTATCTCGAAAGAGGCAGATACGGTTCAGAAATCGGAGCACGAGCTCTCATATCGAGGCACCGCTCAGATCGTTTTTCAATTTGTTGAGACCTTTCGGCCCAGAGAGAAGGAGCAGAATGACGGAGACCACGGGGCTGAGTCCGGCAAGCAGGATCGCCAGTCTGAAGTCTTTCTGGGGACCTAAACTCCAGCCGGTAATGAGCGGAGCGCTGACGCCGCCTATCTGGGACAGAGTATTCAGATACCCGATCGCACGCCCGACCATTACAGAAGGCGAGGTGTACTGGGCGATGGCCCAGAAACTGGAGCTCGCAATGCCAAAGCAGCAAATCGAAACAGTAAGCACGGGGAGAACGGGAGAACGGCCCGGGAGAACGTTGAGAAGAAGGATGGCGCCGGCTCCTACTAAACCGAGACTCAGGAAAAAGAGCCGGACACCGAATACACTACCTCGCAAAGTAACTAGCCTGTCAGCCAAAAAGGCAGCAAGTACGTTTACAATGGCCATTGCGAAGAGAGGGACGGAAAGAATTCGGCCCATGCCGATGGTCGAGTAACCGCGTGCGATCGTGAGATACGCGGGCATCCAGGTCAGCACAAAATACCAGTAGTAAGAGAAGAAAAAGACGCTCGCCGACAAAGCCCAGAACGACGGACTAGTGAGGATAGAACGCCAAGGCCAAAGGATAATGCCAGACGGTTTGGGCGTAGGACTGCGCTCCGTTTGCCGCCTGGGCGCAAAGTAGGCCCACACCGGGACCCACAGCAATGCTCCCAGTCCGGTGAACGCAAACATAGCTCGCCAGCCAAAGTCTACAAGCAGCGTGGAACCGAGCAGAGCGCCGCAAGCGGGTCCGATCGTCTGCCCTGCTATGTAAATCGATACTGGCAAACCTTGCTCAGGACCTTTAAAATTTTGCCGGATAAAGGCCAGACTCGCCAGTGGGCCGACGGATTCGGCGAGACCCAGAACAAGGCGCAAGCTGAGTATATCTCCCGGACCACGGCTCAGCGCCATACCAGCGGAAGCGAGCGACCATAGCAGAAAGCCGCAGGCGTAAACAACTCGAATGCCGAGTTTATCGACGATGAGACCGGCAGGAATCTGGAACAGAGCGTAAGTCCAAAAGAATGCTGAAAGCAAAACGCCCATCGATGCGGGCGGCAGCTTGAAATCGTGCATGATCGAATCCGCCGCTATGCTCAGATTGCCGCGATCGACGTAACTGATCAGAATGCCGGCAAAAATGAGCGCCAGTAAGACCCAGCGGCGACTCATTCCGGATTGCCGGGCGTTCGAGGGGCGGCCCGCTCTTGAAAGCTCCAGCCGGCCATTTCGTCGATAAGACTAACTACCGCCTGAGTAGCGGCTTCGAGAAACTGGGCGCCCTTTTCGGCCGTGGCCATTTCCGGCATCCCTAAAACACCCGTTGGTGAAAGCTCATCGAATTCGTTGATGAGCGAAAAAGGAGGAGCCTTAAGCATGTCGAGTTTGCGATAGCCCATTTCAGGGCCGGGTCCGCCGCGCGCCGCTTTCGACATGTCGACGAGATCAGGATTTTC
Source organism: Terriglobia bacterium (assembly GCA_963799755.1). Taxonomy (GTDB): domain Bacteria; phylum Acidobacteriota; class Terriglobia; order Bryobacterales; family Bryobacteraceae; genus Bog-105. The sequence continues at coordinate 22,725 of CAWCYQ010000033.1, forward strand.
GGCGAGAAGAACAGAAGTTTCCATCTCGCAGGCGTGACCCATTCCCCCTTCGGGCGAGGAGCGGATGGTCCTGAATTGTTCGGCCGCAAGGTTCCAGTAGGTTGCGTAGACGATGTACAAATTGCGCAGTTCTTCGAACTCGCTCTTTAATTCCCGCTGGGCGGCTTTGCATGGAATGTCGTTCCCACCATGGCCGTTCAATAGAAATATCTTCCGTGCGCCGAGATTTATTAGCGAGCGGCAGATGCCGCGGATGAGATCGATATAGGGCTGAAGGTCGAGACTGACGCAGCCAAATCGGCGATGATGCGGTGAGTGCCCCAGCCATTGAACTGGAAGCATAACGATTCTTTCCGAACGAAGCTGCTCAACACCGTTCGCAATGTGCGAGATGATCAACGAATCTGTAAAGACCGGGAGATGCGGTCCGTGCTGCTCGAGCGACCCGAGCGGAACCACAAAAATTCGTTCTTTAAGGGCCGCGAGATCAGGCCAGCGGGCATACTCGAGACGCATATCAAGTCCGGCAGTACTGCGATTGGCTTGGCGGATGGTACGCGACTGCCAATTGAGGCGTCGCGAGCCGTTGATGATTTTCCACTCTGGAAGTAAGACAGGCTTCCAGAATGCCGCTGGTAAGCAGTGTCCGCTGAATCGGGTAGGGAGCATGACCGGTCATAAACATCTGTTCTATTTTTGAGACCAGACATGCCGAATAGGTCACGTTTGGAACGGGGGTAAGCAAGAATTGGTTCGAGATAACGCCTCTTCCGCTAACGCGGGCTGCGAAGTTGAAGTCCTGCAGCGCGCCATCGAGCATGAGTAAAGTTGCATGAAGTCCATCCCGATACTCGATGAGATAAGCCCAGGGATTTTTCGCGAGCGATGGCAAAACTCCAGGCGCGGCTAAATCCTGCGTCCGTCCATCTTTAACCGTAAGGCCTAACGGAGTATCGCTACGTGACAAAGCAGAGCTGAGTAGCTCATGAGACCAGAGGCCGCTTCTACCTGCCTCCCAGACCCGGTCGCCTTCAATCAATTGAACGGATTTGACGCCGGTTTCTCCGCCCTTGCGACGTTCCAACATGCATTGCATGCCTTCGAGCGCATGAAAATCCATCGCATCTGATCCGCCTTCGCCCACCATAAGCGCTTCGTCAATGTGAGCACCGAGAGGCATCTCGACATCAGGCAACCTCCAAGTGACGGGCAAGGACGATCCGCCGAGCATCGGAAAACCAAGTTGGCGGGAAGCAGCTACCATCGAGCTCGCTTTATCAAAGCTGTAGGAAAGGGCCTTGTCGTTGTACACAGGTACGGCACGATTGCTCGCCTTGAAGACTTCGATGCACTGTTCAAAGAATTCGTAGCGAGGATAAAGCTTTTGGCCTTTGGCATTATTCGGATAATCACCGTGCTCGGCAACGGTCAAAACAGCATCGCAGGCGAGACGATTACCGCCGCAGCAGAGCGCCTCGGCGATGGTGGGATAGACTTTGAACCCGAACTCCGTTGCACGCTGCTGGCTTAGGTCTCCTTCGGGCTTCTGATCCACATATAGAGAAACGATCTGAACATCTGGCTTGTGCCAAGTGCCATCGATCGGATAGCCGACCAAAAACCGGTCGCCAATGTGCTGGCCATGTGAGAGATACCGGTAAATAGTGGTGATCATCGCGATGCGCAGCGGCCGACGCGGCTGCGCATTTGCCGCTAGCGGCAGAAGAGCGGTAGACGCAAGGAATTCGCGGCGATTCAGCATTTAAGATCTCTCAAACGTAGATTGTTCGGACGGTTGATAACGGATATCGAGATGCGACGTCTCAAGTCGTATCTGCTTGCGATAGAGACTATCGACACCGCTGGCGGTCAGGCCAGTCGTCAGAAGCGTTCGCTCGATGGGATAGGGCGGTTTGCCGGTAAGAAACATGCGTTCCATATGGAAGACCAGCGGACTGAAGAAGTCTGCCAGGGTCGTTCTGCCATCGGGCATTGGCAGATACATTTGAGTAGAAAAAATCTTTGCAGAGCCGTCGATGCGCGCGGCGAAATTAAAATCTCGCACGAGGCCGTGCATCAACAGCATCGTGCAACGCAAGCCGTCCGAGTGCTCATAGGTATACGCAACCGGATCTTTCGCGAGTTCGCGCATCTGATCGGCCGTTGGCATGATGTCATTGAAACCCGGGCGCGCAGGCGAGAGTGTGTGACTGCGGCACAAAGCAGCTTGCATGAGATCGTGCGACCAGACCCCCTCTTTCATGGCGTCCCAAAACCGGTCCCCCCGATAGGCCTGGAGCCAGCGAACGCCCACTTCCCCGCCCCGCCGGCGCTCCGCCATGCACTGGATGGCTTCGAGCCCGTGAAAGTCGTAGCTGTCAACACCGCCATAGCAGATGCATAGAGCTTCATGAATCCGGGAACCCAGCGGCATCTCGATGGACGGAATGCGCCAGGTTACGGGGAGGCTGGAACCGGCCATGAAAGGAAACTTCATCTTGCGAGAGGTGTCGTACATCTCTTTGGCCCAGTCCCAATTCCAGGAGAGATGCTTGTCGCTGAATAGCGGAACAGTTCGGTTACTCGAATGGAAGACTTCGACAATCTGCTGGAAGAACTGGTAGCGCGGGTACTCCGTTTGCCCCTTTTCGTTGCGCGGGTAGTCCCCGTGTTCGCCGACTAGCACCACGCCATCGACGGCGAGCTTGCCGGTACCCTGAGTTAGCGCCTCGGCGATCGTCGGATAGATTTTCATGGCCGGGAATCGCTTCTGGCGTTCGCGGCTGAGATCATCCGGACCGACTTGGTCCACATAGAGAGCGACCAGATCCATAGGCGGGTGATGATACGCTCCGCTCCAGCCGTAGCCATCGAGGAGCCGGTCAACTATGTGCTGAGCGTGAGAATACTTCCGATAGACAGTGATAACTGCAGCCAATTTCAGGCGATTTTTCGGTTGGCCCTGCATCTTCAGCAATTATGTCAGCCGCATGTTCTGAAGCCGGCCAACACTCATTTGGACAGATCTATCGCAGCATACGTTTTCAACTCCGGAACCGTAAACTCCGTGGCGTCTGGGCCAAGAGTGTATTCAGTTACGTGATCGCTTGCACCGTTGAACGCGTGGAGTTGAGCTTTGGGATAGCGACCGAGTACACGAACCCGAAAAGCTCCCACTCGCGTGCCTTTCGCGGACCCGTAGTTCAGGAGATCGAGGCGGAATCCGCCAAGTTCTTGAGTAATTCGAGCGACAACCACGCTAGTGCCATAGATGCGGATCCGCCGCTGCGCATCCGTCAGATTCGCTCGAATTTTGCGTACAAGCGCGTCCGGATTTTGCGCCTCTGCCGTCGGATACTCTTTGGAGCCGAGCTGAACTGTCAGTTTCAAATCGCTCTCAGGTGAGCGTACGATTCTGAATAACAGATTGTCGCGCACGAGCAGGTTCATTACCTCGCCGGCAGAAGGTGACCGATCATCGACGAATCCGATATCGGCCAGCGGCGGTCCTTGCGGAGAGTTGATAGTCGCGAGGAACTTCAGCATGTTCGCCAGGGGCTCCAGCCCGCTTGCGTCCGTTTGGACCATCGCGTCCGCGCCGTAGCAGAACGCTTCGGCCGCGGCGAGAGATGATCCATTTCCGTTGACATCATAATAGAACCGGCCATTTGGCCGGCGTAAAAACTGCCAGCCATTTGAAGTCACCCAGGGAACTCGTGACGCCGAGGATTGGTCCATGTGAAAAGTGATACCGGGAGACGCCAGCTTGACTGCACCCTGAAGATCTGCGATCTGGGCGTTGATTCCGGAAACGCTCTTCCAGGATTGCGCCCGGGAGGCGGGTACAAGAATGTGTGTTATTCCGGCTTGCCGAAGTGCGGGAGCGGTCTCTGTCCCCTGCGGCCAGTACAGACCGGGCAGAACAACAGCCAGAACAGGCAATAAGAACAGCATTAGAGATCAATCACCTTAAGCTGAATTTGGCTGGTATCGTAGACTCCCAGCCCGAGCTTGGAAGCGTATTCCACGTGCCCAGGCTCGCGGATGAAAGCGTTGAAGTTTGGATTGCTGTTATCCCGACCGATATGGGCCGCCGAGCGGTCAAAAATCGACGGGGCGCCCTCTGCTTTCCGCTTCGCTTCAATCACGTCTATCAGCATGTGATCCATCGCGACAGGATCAGTGCCGAACATCATCTGTTTCGGATAGAAGCGAAATTGCGGATACTCGCTGAACGGACCGGCTTGCCAGACTCCGCTCAGACCGTCCATTATATTCAGCACGACCTTCGCGGGAATGGGCTCGACCGAGGCCAGCGTTCCGATAAAAGAATAGGTATTCGTTTTTGTGAAACGGTGGGACCGATCCACATTGGAAAAATGACCATAAGAAATATTCTTCAGACAGCCAGTCACGCCCGCTGCCTGATGCTCTTTCATCTTTGGCACGTTGATGATCTTGGTAAAAGTATCGGCCACGGGACGCACCATGAAGGATCTTGTGTCTTCCTCTCCGAAGAAATCGACTTCCACGTAGGTGTTCGGGTCATAACCAAGCAGTGATCCGCGGAAGTCCCGTTCGGCAGCCCAAATCTTCACGCCTTCCGGGACATAGTGCTCGTATCCAACGCTCTTTAGTTGACCTTCAAAGCGCTCGTAGATCCAGATATTGTGGGCTGGAACACCGATTGCTAGCAAATTTTCGACGATACCAGCAACAATTTCAGGGCTGGACATGATGTGCGGCGCTCCGGAGCAGTTCACCTTGATCCCTACCGTGTCCTGCGGAGAGATGAAGCGCGTCCAGCAATCCTCATCGCGGGTTCCGCCGGTGAGCGATTGCATTCCGGAGGAAAGCATCTGCTTAACAACCGTCCGGTTCACGCGAGCGGAGCTGCTATCAATTGATTTTTCCGAATGAACCTTAACCACCCGACCCTTATAGGGCCCCGGTATTCCTGGATTTTGAGGGCGAGCGAAATGGCTGTTGATGTGATAATCCGGTATCGCTTCAGCCTGACTTCCCGCGAGCAGAGAGCAGGGCGCGGCAAGGTAAAGGAACGAACGTCTATTCACCGACCAAGATTACAACACGGCCGGGCAGAGCAGGCGATTCTGGCATCAGGAAAGTGGATAGTTGCGCTGGTTGGGTCGTAGCTATTCAACCCATGAACAGCTCGCATTCGGTTTATCTTCACACATGAACACACGGAATCCCGGTTTCTTGTGCTTCGCCGTCCAACTCCGCCCGAGGATGTAGTAAGGCTTCGCCCAAGCCTCACTGTCGATCGTTTTTGGCGCGATCACCGATACGGAAAGCATGCCCCGCGAAGGATACCCTGTACGCGGGTCCATGATGTGACTCCAGAGCTTGCCACCGGAATAGAAGGACTTCTCATAATTTCCGGAGGTTGATAGCGATTCATCGCGCAAGGTGACGCTCTGAGCCGCCCTCCCGAGATTTCTGGGATCCTTCACGTCGATGTGCCAGCCGGTCTCTTGGGGCGGAGCACCTAACCCGTAGATACTGCTTCCCGCCGCGGAAACGAGCGCTGCGCGGACGCCATGCTTGCGTAATATCTCCACCATCCGATCCACAGCATAGCCTTTGCCGATGCCGCCGGGGTCAAGCTCAACACCTTCTTTTGTGAAACGAACGGTCAGAGCCTGGGGGTCCAGAATGACATTGCGGAATCCAACAGAATCGAGTGCGTTGAGCACTTCTGCGCGATCGGCTGGATGGCCGCTGTGCTTATAAAAACCCCACACCTTCATGAGCGGTCCCACGGAGATGTCGAACGTTCCTTCACTTTCGCGACTGTACTCCATGCAAGCAGCAAGCAGATGAAATAATTCTTCCGACACGCGGACGGGTTGTTCTGCCGCCCGACGATTCATCTCGCTCCACTCACTGTATGGCTTGTAATTGGATAGCATCGACATCCAGCCGGCCGCCTCATCGAGGGCGTCTGAAATGGCAGCCCGTACCCGTTGTGCATCCTCACCGTACGCCACAACAGCTATGAGAGAGCCCATCGTGTCGATGCTGCCTTCCTCTCGTACCCACTTTTTCGTCGTCTTATCTGAGTTATCGGCGTCCGCTTTGCTTGCCGTCCAACCGATTATCGACGTAAAGACAAGTAACGCGATAAACGCGAAAGTACTTCTCACCTAGGATTCCCCGCCTAACTATCTAATGCCTGCACAGGTGAGGCCAACGTGGCCAACTCGGATTGAGCTTGGCCAAGGGTCGTGAAAATGGTCTCCGAGCAGAGCGAGCCCAAGCGTTCTTTGATTTTTTCGGCCGAGGCAGCAGAATTCCACAATCCAAGGGCGATTTTGACACCGGGGTATTCCTGGCGCACTTTCCGGCAAACCGTCCGGGCACGAATGATCGCGAGAGGCGGTAAAGCTGAAACCACCACAACGTCCGTGTCGGATTTCGATAACTGCGCAAATGCACTCCCGGCGCTCGCTATCGGAATGACGTCAGCATGATACCCTTCTTTTCGCAGGAGATGGACCAGCATCAGACCGGCAAGTTCATCGGCTTCATCCTTAGCCGGCACACACATGATAGACAGCCTACTGGATGCTGGCGCTCCTGCCTCCTGCGTAGCGGACGAAACGTCTGAGCGCTCGCTCAGTTCCTCAATCAGTTCCCGCATCGTTTGCAGGACGAAATTTTCCCGGTCCGGCTCAAGCCTGCCTTGACGGCGATCTTGCTCCGCTTGTTCGAGAGTTGGAATGAGGAGCGATCCGTATACTTCGGTAAGGTTATTTTCTTTCAAGTAGGCACTGGCAATATCAGCAGCCTCGTCTTCGTCGGTGGCTAACAGGCGTTGATAAAAACGGAGTTCAGCGGAAAGACCGGTTCATCGCTGAGCATGAGATAAAGAAATTCAAGGTGGGGGAGATGCCGCCCAAGGACCGCGAGGCAGACAGTCAAGGGAGTAGATACAACCAGGCCGATCGGTCCCCACAAGAGAGTCCAAAACGCCGCTGAGAGAAGGATGGCAAGAGAGGAGATGCCGGTCCGCGTGGCATAGAGCCACGGCTCGATCACTGCTGTCGTTACGGTTTCTATGGCAGCAAAAAGGCCGAGTGTGAGAAGCGGCCGCGTCCAATCGGAAAAGACCGCCAGAGATAGTACAAACGGGCATAGCCCAGCGGCAGCAGTACCCGCGTAGGGGATAAAGCGGAGCATCGCCGCGAGCACTCCCCAAAACGGAGCATAGGGCAGACCGATGAAATATAGACCGAAACCGAGCAGCAAACCATAAATCGAATTGACCAGCGATTGGGTGAGTAAGTAACGGCTGACGCGCCCGGCTGCATCGTCCAGGGCGGTGGTCATTGTCACAAGGCGCTCCTGGCCCATAAGCCGGAAAAGTCTGTTTCGCAGATGCTCGCGTTTGAGCAGTATGAAGAGCGTAAGGATGACAACAGCACCGACTTCTCCGAGGAAGTGGGCGAGAGAAGTGCTGAGCAGGCCGAGCGAATCGAAGAATCCGTGCTGCCGTTGCTGGACAACTTCCACAGGAACAGGTCGAGTAGACGAATGCTGCTGCGTAGAAGCACGACCGGCGCTCGCGAGCGGCTTACTTGGGTTCTCGGTGTTTGCTGTCAACTGCGCCTGGAGCTGATCGATACTGGCGGTGACCTTCGCCAGAGCCGATCCGCCACGGTGGTGGAAAGATTCCATTTTCCTGCGGATATTCGTCTGATATTCGGGCAGCCGGATGACAATGCCGGATAATTGCTCGGTCCCCACCCAGAGCAGGCCGGCGATAAAAGAAAACGCCAGGATAAGTACGAGCGCAACAGAGAGAGGGCGGCCGAGCCGTAGCTTTTCAAGCCAGCTGACCGGAGCCGTGAGCAGGAAGCTCAGCAGAAGCGCCAATGCGAACGGAATAAAAATCGCCTGGCCGAAGTAGAGGGCCCCGATGGCAATCACGGCCGTGATCACCGGTGGCACCGCGAACGAAACTGACTCCCGCTTTGACGCTATGGCCATTTAAGTATGCGGCCTGCGCCTTGATCGTAACTCGCGTTCATCGTGGTAGCCCGCAATTGCAGCATAGCTTCTATCCCGATGAAAGTACACTATTGCGACATAGCGGGCTGGCCCTTCGGCGGCACATTTACCGCTCTGAGTACTGCTAGTTCCTTCTGCACTCGCGCCCACTTTGAAGGGTCTTTCTTAGTACTGATCGGCGCGTCGGGATCCGCGTAGTAATCCAAGATGGCCTGTTTGAGTTCCGCCGGTAAGCTCCTCGATGGCGGTCGCGTAACCGTATCCAATAACTTGGCGTAGGTTTGATCGGTCAACCGGTACGCTCCGGGCCGCACCTTCTCTCCAGTATCAAGATCCCGATCTGGGAGCGAGTTCTCAGTCGTGTCCCACGTTGAGAGTAGCCGTTTCAAAGCATCGCTGGCGGCGTTGACGCTTCTCAAGTAAAGCTCCTGAGTCTGAGCTGAGGGGCCACGAATTGCTAAATCCGAAAGCGGCCCGACTTTCGGGAGAATCACGATAATCCCGGCAATCAGGTGTGTTCGGATTCCTGCTTTTTTACGGTACTGATTCCATCGCTTCTCGAAGTCCGCTTCGGCCAGACGCTGGTTGAATACCTGGAAGGCTTCGCTATGCGTATCCGGTGGGAACCCGCGCCTATGCAAAACTGATTCAGCCCACGCGATCCGCGGCAGAAAACTTCGCACAGCAAAGCGATAGCTTCGCACCACGGGCCGGCGCTTGCCGACAATCTGTTCGAAATCGAGTCCATACGTCTCCGAGAATGCTTTTGCGAGTAGCGCTGAAGGAACCTTAAGGCCCACATGCTGGAGGTAGGCCGAAGGAGCCATTCGATGTTTGCTGATTTCATTGACATCGAAGGCGAACTCCGTCCGGACGTGCGCGTGCGGGTTCTCGTCGTAGGTCACCAGCGGACCGTATTTTCGTGCGAGTTGCGGAAACTCGATCGCGACCGCTGCATTTACCGCCTGGGAATGTCCTATCGAATCACCCACGTAATGTGACAGCGCGCCTATTGCGAAAGCAAGCTCGTTAGGGTTCTTCGCCTGCCTGAACAAACTTCGAATGAACTCCGCCGAGCGCACATAATGTGTCAGATTGCTGAAGAACTGGTTGCTGAAGGGGTAATAACCGAGATCCTGGATGGCACAGCCGCCGAAAGCATAGGCATGAGCCAGCTCCAATTCCGCTGCGCTTGCGTTGGGGAAGCGCGCTAGCAGAAAAGGTCGGATCGTCCCCTTCCAGTTCAGATCAATAAGCTCTTCGTGTGTCTGAACAGAGTACGCCAGTAACGGCTGATTCGTGGCGAGAAGAAATGCCAGGAATGCCCTCGCGAGCCGCCAAGCAGGATACGTTTTTGGAGATGGACTTCCGGGCATCGGACCAATTGTCACATCAGGCCGAAACGGCCGTACTGCGCAGGAGATGCCTTCTATTTCCTCCGTCCTTCGGACGCGTAAAAGTACATACGAGAGCAGGCGCGTTGTTAAGCATGAAACAGAAGTAGCTCGCGGGAGTCTTGAGGAAAGGAGAAACGAACAAGATGCCGGTTTTACATGAGCTACTAGTAGAGGAGATGCAAGATCTGCTTCATGCCGAGGGGCAATTGGTTAAGGCCCTGCCCAAGATGGCAAGAGCTGCGCACGAACCCAAGCTGAAGCAAGCCTTTCAGAGCCATCTGGAGGAAACGAAGGGCCACGTAGAGCGGCTAAAGCAAGCCTTTGAGCTCCTCGGCGCGAAGGCAAAGGCCAAACCGTGTAAAGGGATGCAAGGTCTTATAGAAGAGGGACAAGAGACAATCAGCTGAGGGCAAGGAAAAGGAGGAGGTTGCGGCGGATTTAGCGCTGGTGGCAGCCGCGCAAAAGGTCGAGCACTACGAGATCTCCGGTTACGGAACCCTCCGCGCGATGGCTGAACAACTCGGAGAAAATAAAATTTCTAAACTGCTGGCCCAGACGCTTGCTGAGGAAGAAAAAACGGACAAGCTTTTGACTCAGCTTTCCCCGCCCCTTCTGGAGGAAGCAGCCGGAGAATCAGACGTTGATGAGTCGGAGGAGGAGCAGTAATCTTGTACTAACGCTCATGGATCTTTCTCGCTTATCGAACGAGTACGACAAGAAGAATTGCGAGTGCAGGATCGTAGTCGAGACTCCGAAAGGCTGCCGTAACAAGTTCGACTACGATCCGAAGATTGAAGCCTTCACGCTGGGTGGTCTGCTTGCCGAAGGTTTGAGCTTCCCTTTTGATTTCGGATTTATTCCATGTACGGTCGGAGAGGATGGCGACCCTCTCGATGTCATGATCCTGATGGATGAGCCCGCTCACGTGGGGTGCGTACTGCAAGTCCGTCTGGTGGGTGTGATTGAAGCGGAGCAGACCGATGACGGAAAGAAAATCAGCAACAACCGCCTCATCGGCGTCGCTGTACATTCATATGATCACGAGCACATTCATTCGATTTCCGAGATCAATCAATCGATCATCGACCAAGTGGGAGAATTCTTCGTTTCCTACAACAAGAGCCGCGGTAAGAAGTTCAAAGTGACTGGAACCCATGGTCCTTCAAGAGCACTTAAGCTCGTCGATCAGGGAATAAAGCAGTTCAAAAAAGAGTAGCTTGAGACCACAACCGGGCCACCAGTCGGACCTTCATGGAAGCGCACCCGACAACCACGATACGGCCTTACTGCTGATCGATGTGATCAATGATTTTGAGTTCCCCAGGGGTGAGGAGCTCTTCGCGCACGCAATAAAGATAGCTCCCAAGATAGCCGCACTGAAAACACGCGCGGCTACGGCAGGTATTCCTTCGATTTATATCAACGATAACTTTGGGCGCTGGCAATCAAAATTTGAAGAAATTGTTTCCCACTGCCTCGAACAGGGCGTTCGAGGTAAGCCGTTTGTCGAACACCTGATTCCCGGAAAAGACGACTATTTTGTATTGAAACCCAAGCATTCCGGGTTCTACCAAACCCCGCTAGAGATCCTCCTGAAACATCTGGGGACCAACCGTGTCATCCTGACCGGGGTTTCGACAAATAGCTGCATTTTGTTTACAGCGAACGACGCTTATATGCGAGATATGGAGATCTCAGTTCCAGTTGATTGCGTTGCGGCGTGCAACTCCGAGGAACACGACTGTGCGATACACCAGATGAAGGTGATGTTAAAAGCGGATTGCTCACCGTCCGCAGATGTCAAGTTGAGCTAGCTCGACTCGTCCGTGACGCAACCCAGACTGGCGCTCTTAACCAGACGGATGTATTTGGCAAGAGTTCCTCGCGAGGACTTGTAAGGCGGTTGCTTCCACTCTTTCTTCCGCGCGCTGAGCTGCTCGCCTGAAAGCTCGACATCGAGCGTATTTTTCTCAGCATCGAGCGTGACGCGGTCTCCATTGCGTATAAGTGCAATAGGTCCGCCTTCCTGAGCTTCCGGCGTAATGTGTCCGACGATGAATCCGTGAGAGCCGCCAGAAAACCGGCCGTCGGTAATCAAGGCTACGTCCTTTCCGAGGCCGGCACCCATAATGGCGGATGTTGGTGTCAGCATCTCCGGCATACCGGGGCCGCCTTTAGGTCCCTCATAGCGGATGACAATCACGTCTCCCTTCTCGATCTCCTTGCGCTCAAGGGCGTGAAGCATGTCTTCTTCCGAGTCATAAACTTTAGCGGGTCCGGAGAATCGCAGTCCCTCTTTACCTGTAATCTTTGCAACGGAGCCTTCTGGCGAAAGATTTCCCTTAAGAATTCGAATGTGACCCGTCGCCTTTATTGGGTCAGACAACGGCCGCACGACTTTTTGCCCGGGACTAAGACCGGCAACATTCTCGAGATTCTCGCGAATTGTTTTACCCGTGACAGTTATGCAATCGCCGTGCAAGAAGCCAGCCTGCAACAGCATCTTCATGACGGCGGGTATGCCACCCACTGATTGCAAATCCTCCATCACGTACTGGCCGCTCGGCTTGAAATCGGCTAACAGAGGTACGCGCGCGCTCACCGCCTGGAAGTCTTCGATTTGCAAGGGTACGTTCACGGTTCTTGCGATTGCGATCAGATGAAGTACGGCATTCGTTGAGCCACCCAGGGCCGTCACTATCACCATCGCGTTCTCAAAGGCTTCGCGCGTCATGATGTCTCGTGGTTTAAGGTCGAGCTGCAACAAATTCTTGATCGCCGCGCCGGCCCGTACACACTCCGCAAGCTTCTCGGAATCCTCCGCCGGCGTAGAGGAACTGTAGGGTAGAGACATGCCCAGGGCTTCTATAGCAGACGCCATGGTGTTCGCAGTGTACATCCCTCCGCAAGCGCCCGCTCCTGGACATGCGTGGCGAACGACACTTTGCCGCTGCGTTTCGTCTATCTTGCCTGAAATAAATTCTCCATAGCTCTGAAACGCGGAGACGATGTCGAGTTTCTGTCCGTCGATGTGGCCAGGCCGGATGGTGCCTCCATAGATCATTAAAGCCGGCCGGTTGAGGCGGCCCATTGCCATAATGCAACCGGGCATATTTTTGTCGCAGCCTGGAATCGAAATATTTGCGTCATACCACTGCGCCGCCATCACAGTCTCGATCGAATCGGCGATGATTTCGCGAGACTGGAGTGAAAAGCTCATTCCGTTCGTACCCATCGAAATCCCATCACTAACTCCAATCGTGTTGAAGCGCATCCCGACTAAGCCGGCGGCAGAAACACCTTCTTTCACTTTCTCGGCGAGCATCAGCAGATGCATATTGCAGGGATTACCTTCGAACCAGACGCTTGCGATACCAATTTGCGGCTTCCCCATGTCTTCTTCTCGCAAGCCTGTTGCATAGAGCATGGCTTGTGAAGCGCCTTGCGATTTCGGCTGAGTGATCTCTGAACTGTATCGGTTGAGCGGTTGTGAGGTTTTCATTGAGCCTGACGATCCTAGTATAGGAAGCTGCGTACGGCTTCGACCACACTTTGCTGAAATCGCTCCCAGGTGAACTGCTCTGCACAGCTACGCGCCGCGAGTTGCATTTCGTTTAGCTGCTGCCGGTTCTGAAGCGCCCATTCGATGCGCGCGGCAAGCAAATCGGGGCGGCGCGGCTCGACTATGAATCCTTGGCGCCCTTCCTCAATCAGATCGGGCGCCGCAGTACGCGTGGTGCTCAGAATTGGCAGGCCCGAGGCGAGAGATTCCAGCAAAACGTGCGCGAAACCTTCCGCCAATGAAGGGAATACAAAAAGGTCGGCCTCGCGGTACGCAGCAAGCAGTTCCGGGAAACTCACCGAGGGTCGGACGCGAACCTGCGACTCGAATGGTCTGAAGAGCGCCAAGTCATCCACCACGCGCCCGCAGACAGTCAGTTCCACCGGCGCCTGGCCGAGGAGACGCAGGGCCTCGAGGAGATACTTCATTCCCTTCCTCTGATTGATCGTTCCCACGAAAAGGAGGCGCAGCGGACCAGAAGTATCGCGCTGACGCGCAGGTGGGACGAAGCACTCTAAATCAACGCCGTATGGAATCACTCGAATAGATTCCGCGGGCGCTCCGTTTTCAATCAGCGTCAGGCGGGTGAAAGAAGAAGCTACCAGGAACTGTTTTGCCATACGTGTCTCCGCGACCAGACGATCGAAATCTTCCTGGGGCAAGGAGAGCTCCCATTCATTCCGAAGCGAGGCGGCGCAATCCGGATGATCCGCGAGCTCCTGCTCGAGAATGCGGCGGACGCTGAGCGGATGAGGATGGAGTTGAAACAAAATACCTGGACGGCCGTAGTTTTTGAAGGCATCGTAGCCGTAGTAGCTGTAGCTCAGCAGCAGAGAGTTCGTCTTGGCGGCCATTTCACCAGCAACTCGGCCGAGTGTCGAGTCAGTGGAGCGAATGGCATGGCGGCGCAGCGCGAAGGGTAAGGCACTAATTTTTTCGAGCAGGAATGAAGTGATGCCTGAGACAGGCGTTTGGCGGACGAGCGATGAAGGAACACAAGGATGGCTGCGCCTGCTTAGAGCGCGCTGCACCGATGAAGGTAGCGCGGAAGTCCACCTGCTTTCTGCAGGCCAATAGAGATCAGTAACCAGACGCTCAAGCAAATCAGCCCCGGCGAGAGCGGCCGCCACTTGATAGCCGTCGCGCGCACCGCGATGAACGACAACCACGCGCCGCATACTTTGTGTGCTCTCCATCCCCGTTCTATTTTCGCTTGCGCTCTCGTGCGTGTGGCCGCCCTGAAGCGTTCCAGGTATTGTGGAATAAGTGGCAAGAAATATCCGTCTCTTCGTCTGCGCTGTTGCGTTGACATCCGTTGCGGCGGCGCACGACATCATTACGACCAATCTGACGTTCTCGCGGGATGTTTCGAGAATTCTTGCTCGTCACTGCCTCGCTTGTCACGGGGAGACCTCGTCGATTCCGCTAGTGACCTACACAGAAGCGAGGCCCTGGGCCGTGGCAATCAAAGAACAGGTACTCGGACGGTCGATGCCGCCCTGGGGCGCGGTAAAGGGATTTGGAGATCTTTCGCCTGATTACGGACTGACTCAGGAGGATATCCTGATCATCGCGGCCTGGGTGATTGGCGGAGCGCCACAAGGCGATCCTCAATTACTCACGAAAAGGCAAGCGAAACCAAGCATTCCGGCAGTGCCTCCGATGCAAGATGCGCTTACCATCGAGACGCGCACAGAACTAAAAGAACCACTGCGAGTATGTGGTCTGCGTCCCTTAGCGGACGCGACCGTCGATTCTTCCCGGGTCATAGCTCGACTGCCGGACGGCGCAGTCGAACCGCTGGTCTGGCTGTACCACTTCGACCCCAAGTATGGCCGCACGTTTACTTTTCGCGGGGTACTCGAAATGCCCAAGGGGACAGTGGTGGAGTCCTCGACGCCGCTCCGCTTCGCGCTCGAGACTACAACCGCGGCTAGGAAAGGGCTTTGACCGGAATCGTGAAGACGAGCGTATTGACCGTATTTTCCCGTTGAATCTGCGTCCAAACCCGATACAGGCCGGGGCGGGGGAAAATAATATTGAACTGCATGTGGGCCTTGCCGTCGGCGAGAAACGGATGCAGGTGCAGAAGATCGACCAGATCTTCGCTCGCGGCGAGCATGTGCGCCCAGGCCCCGAGATAGAGCTGCATGCCGGTTGAAGGCGCAAAAGTAAAGAACAGCCTCGTTTCCAGGCCAGCGATTGCCTGTTCCGGCTCGAGCCGCAAGGAGGCTGTAGTATTGACTGAACTGAACGGCGCAAGCGCGGGAACCAGATGCGGTTTTGAAGTCTCGCCGGTCACAAAAATAGTTCCAACCGCCAGTTGAGGCACCGACCCGGACGGATAGAAATCCGCTAAAAGGCGGTACATCCCACCGATTGGCGGACAGAACTCCTGGCGAAATGAGCCATCGTTCTGCAGCACGGGATGAATGTGGGCAAAGAATTCCAGATTCTCGCTGACCACGAAGAGGTGGATGAGCTTTTCGTGAACAATTTCGAATCGCGTAGCCGTCGAGTTTGTCAGGGGGTCGAAGGCGCGAAGCGTTAGAGTGGCATCTTTGCCCGGCAGAAGCAGTTCCGGAGAGTGGGAAATTTCGAGAGGATACTCGATACGATCGGGGACATCGATTATAAGTTTCATTCCGCATCGAGGACAGAAACCGGGTTTATCGGAGCGGTAATCGGGGTCCATGGGGCAGCGCCAATCCTTGCCCGGAACAGCATCTGTCGGTTTGGCCTGTCCGAAAGCTGCACTCGTGGCGAGCAGAAACTGGCAGCACGCGCGGCGAGTGAGGAACACTAGACTTTCTGTAGCCGACTGACGCGGCCTACCTCCACCCACTCGACGACATAAATATTCCCGAGATGATCGAAGCACGCGCCGTGCGGGCAAACGAACTTGCCCGGCTTGAAATGATCGCGAGTGAGCTTGCGAGTCGTCATGTAATCGCTCGAGGAATCATCGCCAAGATTGAGGATGATCGCGTTATTCCGATCCATCAGCGTCACGCGAGCGAAGAGATCCGGGACAACTACGTCGCCGTTCTTGAAGAAGCCGAAATTACACGGCGCGGGAGTGCCGTAGAGGAAATCAACGTGCTTGCCCTCAAGCGTGAACCGTTGAATGCGTTTGTTGCTGCGGTCAGCCACTACGAGAATTGGTTCGGAGCCGCGCGTATCGACGACGACGCCGTGCGGACAGAGTAACTGCCCAGCATCTTTTCCTGGACCACCGAAAGTGCGAATGTAATGGCCTTCCGAGTTGTATTGATTGATGTAGCTTGAACCGTAACCGTCACCTACATAGATGTCGCCATTGGGAGCAATGGCGAGATTGGTCGGACTGTATTTCAGCGGTTTACCATCGGGACCTGGCTTCGAATAGGGTTCGGCCTCCTTCGGATATCCAAGCGTGAACACCTCTTCGCCGTTTAGTGTCGTCTTAACAACCAGGCCGCGTTTGATGTCGCATAAGTAGAGAAACTCGGTTGAGCCTTCCTTGCGAATGGTCAGGCCGTGCGCTCCGCCCTTGAATTCTTTGCCCCAGCTCTTGACGAATTTGCCTTGCGGGTCAAACACCACCATCGTGTCTGAGCTTTCGCTCGTTGCAAAGACCGTGTGATGAATATAGATGTGGCCTTGGGAATCTTCGCAGACGCCGTGCGTGTTGCCGTACTGAATATCCGAAGGCAGATCACCCCAGTCGTGAGTCACCTCATAGGTGTGGTCTCCGGTGCCGAGCACCGGCTTCTTGCTACCGGATTTGTCGGTCGCTCTGAGGACGAGCGGAGCCGCTAGACCAGTGCCGAAGCGGCGAAGGAAAGTGCGGCGTGAGCCTGGGTCTGAGGATTGCGGGTTAGATTCACTCATGGAACGGATGATTTACCTCCTGGAACTCGGGGAGCTATCGATGCTTGCGATCGCCTTCTGCGTATCTGGTTTATTCTTTACATCTATTTGATCCACGTCCGCATAAGCAAGCCAGAAGCCCATCATCTCTTCATTACTTGGCTCGCCCCAACGTATAGTTTTCGACGGATCGGGATTCAAAGGATTATTCGCCGAATTATCGAAGTAAGCGGTGGTCACCAACTTCGTTCCCTTCGGCATGACGAACTGATGCTTCAGGAAATAGGTCTCTTGCCAGCGGAAGTCGTACTTCGGCACGTTGAAAAGAACTTCGTGACGCCCATCCGGATAGATCGCTTCCGTTGTCATGCTCTTGCCGCGAAAGTGCATGTGCGCCGTGTACGCCACCGCAGTGACATCTTTGGGCAGGACGAAGCACGACGTCACCTTGTGATTTCCGTCACCCGGCGGGATGAGAAACCAGTTGTTCCAAATTTCGTACTGGGCAACCTCATGCGAAACAGGTCCTTTAGCAAACACAAGGCCGATACGGGTATGATCTTTCACCGTCTCGCCGAGCCGGTTACTGTAATGAACCTGAAACTGCAGATAAGAGCCGGCAGGAATTTTGAGCGCATAACCAGCCGGCCGCACTTCAGCCAAGTGGCCCGGCAGATAGATTGCGGGTACGTGGTTTATGCCGCCTTCCGAGAAATACTTGATGCCGGGATCGGGAGATGCCTGGCAGCCATCGTCCGAAACTGGCGCATCCATTTTCATGTGATTCACCTTCCCGGTCCGAAAATGATACTTGTCGACATTTTCCGCACCGCCATGCGTCGCTTCCAGTTGTTTAGCTTTCTCGGCGCTCACTACGCTTACCGTCGCGTGATGAACAACGCGGCGGTCGCCGGGCACGACTTCGGCGGCCTGCACCCATTTGTCTTCGGTGAAGTTGGTCGGGACGTAAATGTATTCGTAGTCGTCTTGATTGCCCGCGGCCACAGTCGTTTCAGGAATCGTGAAAATAACGTCAGGCTTGATGTGCCAACCACTTTCGAAAACCGGCGCCGGCGGAAGATCTTTTGGATCGCCTTCTTTCGCTCCGTTCTTGGCCCAGGCGTCGATTGTCGAGATGTCCTCGGCCGACAGACGAGGATCGTTCATGAATTCGCCGACGTGCGGGTCAGCGTGCCAGGGAGGCATGATCCGCTGCACAACAGCCTGGCGAATCGCAGCGGCCCAAGGGCGCGCCTCCTGGTAATTCATCAGCGACATCGGTGCGATATCGTTCGGATGGTGGCAAACTACGCAGTTCTTATAAAGGATCGGCGCGACATCTTTATCAAAAGTGACGACTTGGCCGGAAGATGCACCTCGAGCTTCCAAACAAACGGCTGAACTGAGCGCGATTGCGAGAAAAAAACAATATTTTTGCATGTCAACGGGGACCTACGGCTGCTCGCTGTGCGCCGGGGCTTATTACTGTAGTTTATCAGTTCGGACAGGCCGGTTGCCATTTCATAGGCGGGCGGTGCGGACCCGGAGAGAGCCGTGTTCGCGCTGTTTCAGGCGGCCGCCTGATTCTGGTCCGGCGCAATGGTCGAGCAGGGGCTCCTACTTGAAGTACCAGGGAATATTTAAGACCGAGATGCGGTCGTTGCCTTTAAGGAGCAGGAGCGTCTTCAGTGACGTCACGCGTTGCGAGTGCAGGAAGTAGTTGTACCAACGGTGCTCCACCAGTTCGGGAACAACGGCGATGACGCGCCGTTCTGGATTTTCTTGTGACACTTTGATGACGTAATCAACGATTGGATACACCACGAAGCGGAAAGGTGATTGCAGTACGACCAGTTCAGGAGTACCTACACCGGCTCTACGCACAGGCTCGGCCACATTGCGCTCCCACCTATCGCAAAACTCAGCTGACTTATCTTCTTCCGTTACGTAGAGGCAGGTGACCTTCTTCGAAATAGCGAGCGCTGCACATAATGCCTGTTTCGAGATCTTGCTCCACTGCTGCAGGGGAACGACCACGAGCGGTTCCTCATTTCCCGTCAAATCCAGAGGCGCTGGGCTATCAATTTCGCGCTGGATATTGCTGTAATGCCGCCGCACAGCATACATCAAGAGTAAAATCGCGGGAATGGTGATCACGGTAATCCAGGCACCTTCCGCAAACTTCGAAACGATCACGACAATAACAGTGGCGCCGGTGGCAACTGCGCCGAGCCCGTTCACCAGCATCTTTCGGCGTGCGCCACGGCCTCCTGTCCTCCTCCAATGGACCAGCATTCCTGCTTGCGAGAGGGTGAAAGCGAGAAATGCTCCCACGGCGTACAACGGAATCAGGCGGTCGGTCACGCCACCGAAGATAGCCAAGAGAAGGCCCGTGAGGAACGCGAGAACCAGGATTCCCTCGGAGTAAACCAGCCGACGCCCCCGTGAAGCAAAGGAAACGGGAAGGAAGCGGTCTTCAGCAATAACACGGCAGACTCTCGGGAAGTCGGCGAAGGCAGTATTCGCAGAGAAAATCAGCACCAATAAGACTGAACAGATTGCGAGATAGTAGAACCACCCCCGTCCTGCAACCGCCTGAAACAACATCGACAAGACACTCTGGTAGTTATTTCCACCCGGGTCAGTAGCAACGATGTGGTACTCGCGAACCAAGTAGGCGATTCCGCCGAGCATCACGACTAGACAGGCGATGATGATGGCGAGAGTGCGCTGCGCAGTTTTTGCAGTGGGTTCGCGAAAGGCTTTGACTCCATTGCTGACAGCTTCCACGCCTGTCATTGCGGTGCAACCGCTCGAGAATGCTTTGAGGAGCAGCCATAAACTGGCCACACCGACGGCGGCAGTAGATACAGGCGGCGCAACGAGCGGAGTAGGAGATCCGCCGCTCGCAATGGTCTTTGTAACACCCAGCAAGATCGCGAGGAACATGCAGCCGAGAAAGAGATAAGTTGGAACCAGAAAAACACTTCCGGTTTCGCTGATCCCGCGGAGGTTTATAAGCGTGATGATCGCGAGGGCGATGAGGCACATGGAAAGGGTTCGTGAATGCAGAGAAGGGACCGCGGAGGTCAGCGCGCCGATACCGGCGGATATACCCACGGCCGCGGTGAGAACGTAATCGATCATCAGTGCGGCGGCCGCCAGCAGACCGGAAAAGGTGCCCAGGTTTTCACGAGCTACCGTGTATGATCCGCCGCCTCCTGGATAGGCCGCGATTGTCTGACGATACGAGAAAAAGACGATGAGAAGTAGAGCGATGATGCTGATACTCAGCGGGACGATGTATGCCAGCCCCGCTACTCCAAGCGGCATCAACAACGTTAGAGCCGCTTCTGGCCCGTAGGCTGCAGAGCTGAGGGCATCGAGCCCGAAGATCGGAATGCCTTTGGTTACGCCGATCTGCTGGGCGCGCTCGTCAGATGTCGCAATCGGCCGTCCTAACAAGAAGTCGATGATTGACACTGGGTTCCTCTTCGGACGATAGGCGGTCAGGGTCTCGCCGGGACCGTCCTAGACAGTCTCGCAGACGAGTGAGAACTCGTTCCACTCGTCAGTACTGCGGGACGTTTGCGAATGCTCCTCGGCAGGAAGAAGTAGGCTGGCGATGCGCCTCGGCCAACGATTCGGTCCAATCGAAGTACACAAGCCGACAACTGAACTGCTGTCCGGCCTTGCGTACGCGGCGGCAACCGCGATGCCGGGCTTTCGAGCAGACACGTCGTATATGAAAAGGCCAGCGGCACTGGGAATCAGCGGCTTGTATAGCGCTCATCACTCGACGTACAGCTAGTTGTAAAGAAGAATATCCGGGCGGTTAGTACGGGACGTTAGCACTATCCGAAGTTTCTCTCGCCAGCCGTTAGTCTGGCACTATTACTCTGAGTTTTTAGTACCTATCGACTATCGCGGCCTATCTGAAACATAATGGGTGGCTACTTGCAATGGCCGAGAAGCTCAAGAACGTTAAGGGACTCAAGGAATGGCGGCGTGGCAAAGTTCTTGGCAAATGCGGATATCCGTTAAGGCGAGGCATTCGACTGGGCGGGAATCGCGAAACAAATTCAGCGAGAGGCGCCAGTACCGGGAACGCGCCCGATAGCGGCGAACGCAAATGAAATTGAACCGGAGAGCTGGTCGGCGGTCTATCACCGGACACGACATGAAATACAAGGAATCGGCGACGAGGTTTTCGATACCGCGGGAGCAACGATGACGATCCGGAAG
>CAWCYQ010000034.1:0-337045 GCA_963799755.1 Terriglobia bacterium
GAAGGATTCTGAGGATGTCGGAAGCTGTTGGGTCGACATAGCCGGAGCTCGATCAGACGGGCAGTTCGTAAAGGAGCAGGGAGAATTTGTTTTTAGGTGTATAATACGTTTCTCTCAACCGACTTGGTGGAGAACTTCGAAACTTTACGTGATCTCGCCTTTTCGGAAAGTAGCTCAAAACCTGAAGGAATTGATCAAAAACCGGAGCGAATGGCTTCGGCTCGCCCCTGACATGACGCTACCGTCAGACCGTTCTTTGAATAATTGGACATCAAAGCGAATCGGAACTGTCCATACGTTCCAGGGCAAAAAAGAAGTCATGGTCTTCTTCGTTTTGGGAGCCGATCGCGATTCGCCGGGCTCCGCCTATTGGGCATCTAGCAAACCTAATTTGATAAACGTCGCTTTGACGCGGGCACAAAGTCAAATAGTGATCATTGGCGAACGGCAGCTATGGAGTCCACTGCGTTTTTTCAGCAAAGTGGCACGTACGTTACCTAGGGCGCCATCTCTCGCTGAGGCCGAGGTGATGCTCGTCAGGAGAATGGAAAAATCAATAGCGAGCAAATTTACGAGCGCATAACGCAACACTCGCCTCGAGTCGAAACCGAGTTTTGACGAAGTCAGCCATGACTCCCGCCATCTATTCAGCGATCGCCCGAACGGCCTCCGAGACGCTTCTCGGCAAGGATATACGGAAGCTAGAAAGCTGCCAAGGCAAGAAGGGTAAAGCGCCCGGGCTGTTCTATTCCGCTCGAAGGCGTCAGAGAGCACATGAAGCTAGAAAGCACTGTGAGAATCCGTGCCTGCTTTCGTTGCGCAAAGGGCGAGACACACGCGGAGCACTGCCCTTTTGGTGAGTAGCAAGACTTCTCAAGAAGGTCGCCGATTCCACTCCTTCTCCAGAACAGATCGCGGATGCGGAGCGACTTCCGCGCTTAACTCGCGGCCAAGTTACTTGCGATTGAACATTCTTAGAGAACGTGTGATCGAGCCAAGATGTGAACGCGCGTTTAAGTCGATATCTTACGAAAGAGCACCGTTTGTACTATCACGTTACGTCCGAACAGCCTCAAGCGTTTTTAACCTTCTACGGTATTCCGATATGCGACCGGAGATCAAGAATAACGTAAGGTTTGTTCATCGCGATCGTCGTATAAACTGGACGAAATTTTTCTTTGCTTATGTAAAAGACGATTATGATCGCCTCCTTGAGCTAACGCATTCCAAAATCTAAGATAGCGACCCATGGCCGCTTTGCATTGAAGTGATTCCAGTAAGCTGCACGGAAACACCATATGGCTGGAGAATTGGAGCGACATTTCAAATGGCGTGACACTAGCCGGAACGAAAGGACTTTCTCTATTCTTTACCTCCAAAAATCCGCCTAGTTACATAAGACTGAACACTCGGGTCATCGTGCTTGCGGTGGTAACTAGACGTGGGGAATGGGTCAATGTAAAAGTCTTTGATCGCCCTACTGGCCGCATGCAGATAGTAACAGTTGTACTGGAGGCTTTCCTACATGTCGTTTCCCAGAATCGCCCGTGCATCAGGCCCACTTCGCTGCAATCAATTGCAGGTCGCGCACTGTTGGCCTCGGCGCTCAGGCTTGGCTCATAGATATTAGCAAGATAGTGCCCTGTGAGCCTTCGTCGGCTACGTGGATAGTAAATGAGTCTAGGGTAAAGCGAATGTCGATAACCTTGTAATCAGGTGCGCAAGGAGGAAGGAGTTCGGGACTACTTCAGCGTCGCGTCTCGGACGGTAACAGGGTTGGTCCAGCATTCAGTGGTCCATTAGCAGGCCGCGAGATCGTACCGATCAGTGACATTGGAAAAAGGCCAGCTCGAATCGAACAGAAGGCTAAGAAGTCAGATGATGGCGCAGGAGGCATTATGGAGCAGACAATCCGGTTACCCATATGGTTTGATCCCGTTGCGGCTGGTGGTACGCCAATGTGTAGCGCGCTAACGCAGGTCCGAACTGTCGTACAGGGTCGGTTAACTCAACATCCCGACTGTTTTCCACCAGTAGTGATACACATCACCGATGGCGAGTCCACCGATGGCAACCCGGTGGAGACGATGAAGGCGGTCACAGATTTGGCGTCGTCCGATGGAAACGTTCTTCTTTTCAACGTTCATATATCGAGCGACGGATCCGCTAAACCGATAGCTTTTCCAGATTCAGCAAGAGATTTGCCCAATCAGTACGCAATCCAGCTCTTTGAGGGCGCTAGCCCTCTCACGATACAATACGTGCGTTCGATCGCCAGCTCACAGCATAGAATGGCGTTGTCGGTAATGCAGCTCTAGGGTATGTCTTTAACGGTGCCATGTCTTTTAGCGATCAGGCCCTTGACATTGGCACCTCTACCGAGCAACCTGAGATAGCGGAAATTCGTCGATGAAGGTTTCCGTCGACGTACTCCAGACGCAGAAAGCCGGGAACAATCCATCCCAGTGCGAGGACGCTTGCTGGCCTTTTGTGGAGACTACGACTCTCGTTACTAATAGGACGCGGATAGCAATAGCTGACGGCGCAACTGATGCCGTCTATAGCGGCCTCTCGGCCCGATCGCTTGTAAAGGCGTACGGGCGGAGACAACTCACTGATAACAATAAACAAGCTGCTCTGGGAAAAACCGCGCGAGTTTGGGAGAGAATCGTTCGCAGTCACCCACTGCCATGGTACGCAGAGGAGAAGGCGCGGTTTGGCTCGTTTGCGACTCTTCTTGGCCTTGAGTTTTTCGCACCTAAATCAGGCGTGAGTGGCTGCTGGGCCGCTCTGGCACGGCGGCGACTCATGTTGCTTTCAAGTACGTTCAGGCAAGCTGGTTAAGGCATTTCCGATCACCCGGTCCGAAGACTTTTCTGGCGCCACCACCCCTCCTTGGAAGTCACAAACAAGGTAAAGGTTCAGAATGTATGGTCAGCGCCGACGGTCTTTGGGAAGAAGGAGACTCGTTTTATCTGATGACCGACGCCTTAGCAAAAACCGCTCCCAGCGCGTTGTGAGGCAGGAATCGTACCATGGCAGGATCTCCTCGACTCATAACACTTGGGCGTACGACGCCTTTCGATGAGTGGATTACTTATCTCCGCAGTCGCGGTGAGATAAAGAACGACGATTGTACTCTCGCTAGTGAAATTCTTGAACACACGAGTTAGAGCCAAAAAATATGCTGTGGCCTACCTACCAAGACTACAATGAGGCCGTTTCAAATCCTGCGGGAGCATTCTCCAATCAAGAACTCAAAGGGGGCCGGGTCTAATCGAACCAAGGCGCCTTCCAAAAGCCCGATCAAGGAAATTTCGCCACAATCTATCGGGTGGAGACCAGCACCGGCGCGTATGCAATCCGCTGTTTCATAGATAGGACAACCAAGAACAAAGCCTTCGATACCCGGCGATCGCCTCCTACCTGGACCAGAATCTCCTTCCATACATGGTTTCCTTTCGCTTCATGTCGCAGGGAATCCGTGTGGGCCCCAATTGGTATCCCACTGTCAAGATGAAATGGGTAAGAAGGGGAGGGCCTCGTCTCGTATATCCAGAGGAATCTGTCATCTGAAGGTGACTCTCAAACGACTCGCCGCTCACTGGGTTCAGATGCTTGCGGACTTCCATCGGATCAAGATTGCACATGGTGACCTTCAGCATGGAAATGTTTTGGTTGTCCAAGGGAAGTTAAAGCTGGTCGACTACTACGGGATGTTTGTTCCCGCGCTCGAAGGGACTTCGGGAGTGAAGAATTAGGCCATCGAAACTACCAGCACCCACAAAGAACTGAAATGGATTTCGGTCCAAACGTAGACAACTTCTCCGCTTGGCTTATCGACGGATCTTTCATCGATACGGCTCTGCGGCATTGAACCGAAACTCTGGAATCAATTGAACGCAGGGGATGAATGTCTTCTTTTCTCCCGTCGAGAAGATTTTGATGCTCCTGAGCAATCTGCGGCATTTCGCTTGCTGAGAGCCCTTCCCGACAAGCAGATTGGTAACCTTACGGACCAGATCGAGCATTTTCGCGTGGTCTTCGCCAAACCAGATACCGCTAATCAAGGTGAAAAATTCATTTAGTTTTAACTCAAACTTTCGGACAGCTTCCCCTAACGCGATGGGGGGAAGTTGGATCAATGATTACATCCACACTTCTGTAAAGTCGTTCGACGATAACGAATTCGCTGTCGACGAAGCTGGTGATCCGACCTGGATACAAGATCATGTCGAAAATACTTCCAATCCGCGCTCAGTCGTGGACAGTCCGAAAGCGGATCGCCTTATTTCAGCATTCATTTGCTTGGCATTGTTTTCGCTCTGTGCTTGGTATCTTAAGGCGTGCCAACTGCTTTCCCAGTGGCTTGGATGATGGGAATCCTTGCTGGTTCCAGCATAACCGCCGTGTGCTGGTATATCCGATATAAAGTTGATCCGATTTTCGAAGAAGTTCGTGCGGCAAGATCTAAAATGGATCGCGCGGACCGAGAAACGGAAACGGCCAAAGGAGCGTCTGCCTTGCTCAAGGCAAAGAGACTGCAAAGGCGCAACGTGTATGTCGCCGGCGTTTCAGATCTTCAAAAGCGGTTAGCGGGATTGCGGCCTGAAGAGGCAACTCGCCTCGGTAGCATCGACGATGCAATGAGATCTATATTCAGCAGATCAACGTTCCACGCCGGACAGTCGCAGCAAATCGAGCCGATGAGAACCGTAAGCTTCTAGGCGGCATTGCGAATCGAATCTCCGAGCTCTCTAAGGTGCTCCTGTCTTTACCAAGTCAGGAACAGCAGGAATTAAGGCGACTTGAGTCCCAGATTGGAACTGAGGTGGACTTGCTCGTTTCCAACGTTCAGCAGCTCAAGTCCCGCCGTGATGCCGAGTTGGCCGGTGCCCTCAAGAGCTGTCAGGACCAAGTTGTCGAGAGTCATCTTCGGAAAGTGAAGCTCTCAACGGCAACGATTCCCGGTATTGGCTCGCAGCTGAAAGCGCGTCTCGCTGCTGCTGGCTATATCTCGGCCGCTGATATTGGTGCGCGATACGGCCACGTGCCGGGGATTGGATCGTCAAAAGCAGCTGCGATAATCGCGTGGCGGCAGCAAGTTGAAAGCCCAATACGTGTTCGTGAAGCACCAAAGTCGTTACCACCTAATCAGATCGCCAGTATCGAGCAACGGTACGAGTCTCAAATCCGGCAGGTTGAGCAAAGTCTTGCTCATGAACGGGCACAGCTGATCGCATCGAAGCAGAGCCTCAAGACCTGGATGATCCAGCAGAAACAAAGCCTTGAAGCCCAAAAGGCCGCTTTGGAGGAGACAATGCGGTTTGAAAACTTGGCAATCGAGAAAAGGTTCGAGGATGAGCGGAAAAAGCCGCGGACCATGAGCAAGATACCCGAAAACAGCACCAACAGTGCACGGATAACTGCCGGAAGCAGTTTCAGGCGACGGCCGCAGACTTGACCCAACAGTCCAAGGATTAAGGAAAGACGACAATGCAAGTCTGGAAGTCTTAAATGCGGAGGTTCAGCGCTTAACATCAATCGTTCGCAATGCCTCTTGGAGGCGTGAGCAGGTTGTCGAAGATATCGATCTTATGCGTCTCTGACGTTTGGACGGTACGTTCGCCGAGCTTTAGGGAGGGTGTGACCACGTGCCTTGGAGATTTAGGAAAGTCATTCGAAATGGTTCAATGCGCGGATGGCTTTCTCGATCAGGGATCGGTTGCAGCTTCGGTTTTCCTGGCCTTCGTATTGGTGTGAGTGCAACTGGACGTCGTTATGTAACCGCTGGCATTTCGGGTACCGGGTTGTATTCTTAAAATACTTTGGCCGGGATGGGTCCGCTCCTCAACAACTTCAACAATCGCCAGCTGGAGTGCATGCAAAATCTAAGACTACTCGATCGTCTCCAGCCATTTCAGGAAATTCAAGCGCGTCGAAGACTGTTAAACCAAATAAACAACCGTGGTGGAACAGAAGAACCTTCCATAGAGAAGAGCCCATCCGGCTTCAGAAGACGCTGCGGAGAGACGTAGCCGCGTGCTGCGCAACGAGGGAGCCGGGCAACGCTACCGAGTCGGCAAAGGTTGGGAGCCCTGAAGAGATTGTTTTCCCGCTGCCGACAACTAGCAAGTCGAGCCCAAGAGCGTTATACAGAGCCAATGGTTAGCAAAGCCTGCGTTGAAGCCATTGCTGCTCAGTATGCCCCACGCCGAGAGCCCGTGTGCAACTGATTGCAAGATAGCCTGCATTGACAAACGTCCTGTTAGGAAAGGAGTTCTCGTCTTGTTGAGCGTGGCAGTGGAGATCACGAATGCTTATTGAAGGTAATCGCGAGACATTGATTCCGAGATCCAACGGCGTTTCACGGGACCTATCCGGCAATAAACACGTGCCACAAGGATTTCGCGCGGCTTGACGTCCAACTTGGGATGTCCGTATCGATTGAATACAAAGTTTGGCGTCTAACGCGGCGAATCGAGATCAATTGAATTTCAGTAACTTGTGTCCACTCCTTTACCGCCGCATGATCATTGGAGTGTTTGTGGATGAAACCTACGAACTCTGTCCGAAGCTGTCATCGTCGTTCAGTCCCTCACCTGAGGTCTCCCAGTTCGCCCCCAATGTTCCGTGGCCGGCCCGGACAGCGGGGTTTCTTCGCTCTGAATCGCTGCCAGTTCCTCCAACTGAGCAATACTAACCCCGTTCAGGAAACTGGCTGCCGGTACATCATGCGTCTTGTAATCCAACCCGCCGTCACCACCCAATTCTCTTATGGACGTTGAGGCGCTCGGTGAAACGGCCAAGAGCACTCTGCTTCTGTCATGCCGCAGGGCCTGCGTGATAATGCCGTTGATGTACTCGTCGCGGAAGCTGTACCCAATGGCGAGAATGATTTTCGCCTCCAAGCTGTAGCGGCGCAGTTCATAGGCATAGAACAGATACGGGTCAATGTACTGCATCTTTTAGTCGGTCCCGAATATCAGATCCGGCTCCGGGTGGGGCGTGGCTGAGAGCTTCAGGATGTTTCCCTCGTCCGGTCGCGGTACCACGTGATGCTTCCATGCAGCTTGTACAAATAGACGTGCGTTGGCACCTCCTCCCGCGCCTCGAAGCGTCGGAAATCCCAGGACTCCGTTTCCCTGTCGAACCCCATCTCCAGCGGGCGCCCCTGTGCATTCTGCTCGACACACAGATCGTAATTGAGGCTGAAGATTCGTATGGCGAAGTTGAGCTGGTCGCGCAGCCGGTAAAGACCCTCATAGTACGAAGACCGGGCATAGCTGTTGATCGCGATCCAATCCCTTAGTTGCTTGACGATCAGCCGGCGGAATGTCTTGATGTCTTCGAAGTTTCGGCCAGCCAAGTCGCAGAAACGCTGGTGCCAGCCGCTAATGAAAGGGTAAAGGGTGCAATCAGTGTTCTTCTCCAGCTCCGATAGCGTGTTGACGATTCGCTCGATATCGGGACCAGCGGCGGGCTTGCCCTTCATCACGTCAGCGCTTATCAGACTCGCCTTGATGAATTGGTAAAGTCCGAGGTATCTCTTCCAACCTTCGTCCCGTTGCAGCAAGCCCTCGACCTTGTTGACCATCTCGTTCGAGTGCGGAATACCAGCCTCGACGCTTGTTCCAGCGCCAAGCAGGACGATGAGATCGCCTTCACGCATAAGCCAGCCCCTCCGAAATCACAAAAACCATGGGTGACCCGTAGCCTCGATTCTCGGTAGTTGGTCAGGGAAGGCCGCAAGGAATTTTGCAATCAAGCGGCAGTAGTACGTGCTTATAGGAGTGCTGCGCGCGTTAAAGCCCCGCCAGTTCGTGCCCGACAGATTGAAAAGGTCTTGGAGGTACCGATTCTGCGCCTGGTAGTCCAGCTCCGTCTTGGGCCAGAGGAATTCCAGATGGACCGGCCCCGCTATCCGTTTGCTTACCACGTCCGATGGTGATTTCAGTCCCTCAAACCAGAGCAGAATGCTGCTGGCTCCCAGACGAGCAATCGTGCCCTCGATGGGAACCCGGCTGTTATTGGTCGCATAACCGAAGAACCGGTGGTCATCATTGATCTTCAGCACAGCGAACTTAACTGATGTCGACGTGTCGGTCGCGGACTGAACGGCTCGTTCCAGAGCTTCCAGCTCGTCGTTCTTCAGCTTAAAGGGTACGTGCAGCACGCAATGCGTGTAGCCGGATGAGTCCGTTGCCAGCATCTCCTTCACCAACGAACGCTGGAGATCGGCGATATAGATGGTCCTTGAATTTGAGTGGCTGAGAACGGCTATCTTCTTGTACAGCCCGGAGGAATCCGTCGCGACGCAGTAAGCGAAATATTTCTGGATTCCGGCAACCCCCATCCGGTGCGCCTGGCCGATGCCGATGATCAGGCAGTTATCGTACGCAGGCCGTACCTTCCAGGGAATCCCGCCGATCTTGGTGAATAGCTGGAGGGCGATGTTGCTCACCGACCATTTGAACTGATCGCGGCGCTGGATCAATTGTGCCGAGACCACTTGCAGCGGGATCGCATGGGTGAGGAGTCGATACTTCGCTTCGAAATAGATGTTGCTGTTCTCGATGTCCTCGACCATGAGCACGATCAAGTTCATGCCCGGATTGTCAACTTTTATCTGCGCAATCTGGGCCACCGCCGCTTCCAACTCGGGCAGCGTCCACCGCTGCGGTACCACACTGAAATACTTGTCAAAGTTCAACCCGAACACTGTGGGCATCCCCTTGAATGCGACACCGGGCGCCTTCCCCATCAGTCCGCGATAAAGGTCTTCCGCAAGCGGGCGGTGTTCCTTTTGGAACAGCATGATGCAGCCAATCGGCTTATCCTGTACCTCCCCGAGAGGGCCGTGCCGCTCCAGTCCCTTCCATTGGAACTCGTCCACCTTGTTGTCCGCGAATACGAACACTTTCGGCCGCAGGTGCTCGATATCGACGGCGGTGAACCGCCTGTGCACGTTCAGCGGTCGAGCGGCGTGAGGATGACGTATGGGAAGAAATGCCGCGAGCGGGCCGTTGATGAAGATCCCGATGATCTTCTCACGGTCAATATAGGCGTTCCGGTTGCTGCGGTAATGCTCATCCAACCCGAGACTGAGCCGCTGAACTTCCCGGAATGACGTCGCGTCCGGATTTTTCCAGAAGTGAAAATCGATGAGGAAGCCGAACTGCACCCTGGCTGCTAGAAAGTATGGCTCCAGCCAAATCTCCTGGTTGCCATGCGGGGTGCGCTTAATGACGACTGAGACTGCACGCTGGAACCCGCGGTGAACCTTGCAATTTTCCACGAAATGATCCGCCGCCGCCGCTGCCAGTACTTCGAAGATATAGCGAAGCGCGAGCTGCCGGTTTTGCCGATCACGAAAGTCCCACGCCGAATAGCCGGGCTGTTCGGTAAGGCTGATCAGGTAGGACGCACGCTCATCCGAATCTTCAGCCAGGGGCAGGGTATAGCAGAGGGTGTCCGGAGGCTTGGCTTCAGTGGGCGCAATTCTCTTGCGCCAAATCGTGGCTTCGATGCTTTGGCTCTGGAGGGCGAGAAAATTAATGTTGACACCGGGAGCAGATGCCATTCGGAGGCTACTGAGCCTGATTTCAATCGTACAACACTTCGCGATAGTTTTGTTTTGGAGCCCTTGTACTTTCAATGAGTTAGCGTCAGCCAACCCTCGCGCGCGGCAGTGTCCGCAGCACGGGCCAGGCTGCAGCTTGCGGGTAGTAATTGCGAATGTACGGCAGGTCCGCTTCATGTCACTGGTACTGCGCGAGACTCAAGCGACAGCAAACGGACCAGTGCCACATGCAAGCCTACTATTTGTGAGCGAGTTTTCGATCACCTAAATTTGAGAGTGATCCTGAACTGGGGCGGCCTCATGAAGCAATGACCGTTGACAACCGTCTTCGTTCGGCTATTGTTCCTCAGTTTGAGCACGCGGAGAGCAAAGCCTTCGAAAAGCCGAATTGGTGCAAGGATACTCGGCGCTAATGCTGGACGTTGCAGCACACGCAATCAGGGCAAGCGCATCTATGTTGACCTTAATCCGCTTGATCGAGGAAGAGCGATAACGAGGCTCGTCGCTGAGTTGGACTCAATTGCACAAGCCCAGCCCATTGACAAATCGAACGATGAGTTTTCACCGCGACGGCCGCCGCTTCGGGACCGGTGATTTGCCGCCCTCATCAATCACTTTCTGCAACTCGGATTCGCGAATCATCGTCCGCCCACCGACCTTTGTGCGATTCAGTTTTCCTTGGCTAAGCCAGCGGTAAATTGTCCATTTGCTGATACCTCCCAAGCGTTTTCCCGTTTCTTTTACCGAGATGAGATTGTCCAAAGAGCCCCCTAGGAATTTAGCTTCAGCCTCCAGGTGTAATCCCACCGCCTTTCGGGTGGTAATGCCGCGATTCGATTTGCCTTGAGGTTTGGTTGAGTTCTTGAGGCGGCGATTGGCCGCTGTTTGCACCACCGACTTGTCAGTCGGTTGGTGACACTATAACTTGATAAATTACATCACTGCACTTGACAAATTCCTGCAATGATAACGTTGACAGACTCTTGCAAACATAATGCTATCAGGCTATGGTGATCCATTCAACAGCAAAGAATGGAAAAAACGCTGCTGTGAGTCTCCCGTTCTTGTTCGAATTCAGAAGACGGCAAATCGAATGGACTCGGTCGATAGCTCGCATCGTGGGCTGGGCCAGATCGATGGATGGCTCTATAGATGAGGAGAATTTGTTTGTACAGGTTCAAGCGAATGGAGTTAGCCGTCGATTTCGGTATCCACTTGAGAAGCTTCCACGAAGAGAGTGGGACAATTTCTCGACTGAAACGCGCATGGACAAAGATGTTGAACGTGCGTTTTCAAACTTTGAGCTATCAGTATTGTTGCCGTCTCGCTGGATTTATACGTCTGAGTGCAGCGAGCAGGGCGAACCTGCAGACGCTTGGGAAATGCGGGACGACTTCCTAGGTATCCAACCCAACAGCGAAAGCTGTCTGGCGTTCCTCAGAAGGTGGGGCCAGTGGAGCCGTCTCGGATTGGTGCAAGTGTCGGACGTTGCTTCCCTCCAGTCCGCAGTACGGCAAGGCATGTCGTCTTCACCCTCCACGTGGTTTCAAAGTGATTACGTGTACTCCCCAACCTGGCGACGCAGATCGGAGTATCCCTGGTTTGGCATGCTGACCGATACGGCGGAGGTTGCACTCCGAATGACAGTTACTATTGATCTCCTGAACGAAGTGAAGTTCAAGAAATGTGCCCGGATTGATTGCGGGCAACTCTTCGCGGAATCGAGACGCGATAGAAGATTCTGTTCAAGAGATTGTGCGCATATCGAAGCCGTCCGCAGGAGTCGGAAGAAAGTAGGCAGCGATGCGAAAGACAAGGAGGCGTTAAGCAATGGCACGAGATTCTGACGGGATTTATAAGCGAAAGGATCGACTCGGGTACTGGACGCATTGGAGAGATGCACAGGGTAAGCGCAAATGGCGCAAGCTGAATGTCCGGACATTGCAGCAGGCGCGAAGAGTACGCGAGGCCGAGTTGCTTCGTGTTGAGCAGGCGAAGTGCTTGGGGTTTACGCCACCAGGGGCGGAAACGTTCTCAGAAGTCGCCAAGAGGTTTTTGGCTCATCAGAAGGCGCGACTCTCGAACAAGTCATACGAAAGGGAACACGGCATCATCAACCAGCATCTGGGTAAATTCTTCGCTGGCCCGCTCGCGAACATCCGTCGTATCGACATTCAGCGGTACATCACGAAAAGAACGGGCGAAGTGTCGATGCATTCGGTTCAGAAGGAACTGAATGTCTTGAAACATCTCCTTAGGCTGTCGGCCGAATGGGAGATCATTCCGGCAAGCCCGGCACAAGGTCTCAAGTCGCCACGAGTTCCGGCTGGCCGTCTGCGCTATCTTCAGCCGACTGAATTGCGGTCCCTTTTAGCGGCCTGCCCGGAATGGCTTCAACCGATTGTACTCTTGGCAGTGGCTACGGGAATGCGGCGATCTGAGATCCTCGGCCTTCGCCGGCAGGATATAGACTTCTCACAACGTCGGATCATGCTGCCCCAAACGAAAAACGGTGATGGCAGAGTCGTGTATTTGAACCAGCTCGCACTGGCTGCGATTCGTTCTGTTCCGCGTCCACCTGACGCGAACACCATTGGTCTAGTATTTCGGGGAATAAAGCCGGAACGGGTGAGCGTGGCATTCGCTCGCGTGTGTCGTAGCCAGCAGGTTTTCGATTTTCGTTTTCACGATTTGCGCCATACGGCGGCGAGTTGGCTGCGCATGAAAGGGGCCGATATTCATACGGTCGCCCAATTGCTTGGCCACAAAGATTTGAGGATGGCCGCGCGATACCAGCATCTCTCGCCTGGTTTCATGGCGCAGGCTGTTGAAAGCTTGGATCAGGTTTTCGAGCTTCCGTGTTACCCGAGCGTTATCGTGCCAAAGCAGTTGACGAGTGAGGTCGTTGTAAATGCTTAAAAATAAGTGGCGTCCCCAAGGGGATTCGAACCCCTGTTATCGCCGTGAAAGGGCGGTGTCCTAGGCCGGGCTAGACGATGGGGACGCTGCGAGACAAGAACCTTCTCAATTTAGCAGATTCTGTCACCCGAGCTCGTCCGCTGATCGCGCTGCAATTACCTAGAGAGTGTGTAAGTAGGCCAGCAGGTTTGCCTTTTCTTCTGCCGAAAGCATGTCGGCATACGCAGGCATACCATTGCCGCCGTTGTTGATTTGCGCGAGCACGTTTGCGTCCGTTACCGGCTTATTACCAGCCATCGTCTTGTGCGTGAAAAGGCCTTTGAGAGACGGGCCCATCTTCTTTTCGTCAGTATCGACGTTATGGCACACCGCGCATTGCTCAAAAGTTTCTTTGCCCTTGGCGGCGTCACCCTTGCCGGACTGTGCTGTCGAGATGCCGATGGCAAAGCACGCGCAAACAATAAGAGAGCTCATGGATGTAAATGAGAGGCGAGTCATGTGCGGGTCTCCACTTTTTATAGACTAAATTGTCCAACCGTTTACAGTCTACAACTTCCGGAGTGCGTTTTTCCGCGCAGGGCCGACGGAAAATGCACCATGAACGCAGATTAACGTTACCGGACGTAGGCCTTCACGTCCAAAGGACTAACGAATGCTCCACTTCGTTGCGGGATAATGAATTGCATCCGGCGATCGACCTGCCTTTAACCGAGCACGAAACCGGAACTAAGGATCTCAGCAGATTGTGTTTTCTATGTTTCACCGGGCTTTTGCTTGCTCTCTCCTATTGACGATTGGCGCCGCGTCCGGCTTCTGTGTCGAATCGGTCCCGAATATGACCGTGGCTCCAAAGGCAGGCAAGGTCGATATTTTTCCGGAGGACGCTCTGCATCCCGGTATGAAGGGCGTCGCCTGGACTGTTTTTCAAGGAACGAAGCCTGAACCTGTTCCGGTTGAAATTATCGGAATCTGGGAGAACGGCTGGGGGCCTCGGCAGGACATCATCATCGGCAAGCTGACCGGAAGAGCTGAGCATACGAATGTGGCCGGTGGCATGAGCGGGAGTCCGGTTTATATCGACGGCAAGTTGGTAGGCGCGATCTCATTGCGTCTGAGTGTCTTCTCACCCGACGCAATCTGCGGCATCACACCTATCAAGCTGATGCTCGAGGTCAACCAGTTTGACCGTACCAGGCCGGCGGACACGCGAACACCGGACAAGCTCCAAACCGCGAAGGCCGATATGCCGTTACCTGACGGGCTGCTCGCCAGAGTCATGAGCGCCGCGCAGAGCGTCTCGGAGACCCCGACAATGACGCCCATCTCGACGCCGATCACGCTGTCGGGATTTTCAGACGAAACAATCAGGGAGTTCGGGCCAATTTTCAGTCAGCTTGGATTGTCTGTTGCACAAGGAGGCGCTGGCGGAAAACTCAGTTCAACTACTCCCGCTGCGGATTGGGCTACATCCATGCAGCCTGGCGAGAGCATCGCCGCGGTTTTGGTCTCGGGCGACATGAACATGACTGGCGGCGGAACGGTTACCTACAACGACGGAAAGCGAGTTCTGGCTTTCGGGCATCCGATGTTCAACCTGGGACCGGTGGATATGCCGATCGCAAAGGACACCATTATTACGACGCTCGCTTCTTCATACCAGCCGACCAAAATGGGAAATGCCACGGAAGTTGTGGGAGCTCTGAGACAGGACCGGCATAGCGGCATTGAAGCAGAGTTGGGAGCGAAGGCGCAGATGATTCCGGTTACGCTGCAAGTGCGCTCGTATAACAGCGACAATAGCGTTCTGAAGACGAGCAGCTTCCACTACAACGTCTTTGTCGACCAGAAGTGGACGCCGTACCTGATGATGGCAACCCTATTCAATTCGCTCTCGAATTTAAACGATTTTTCGGAGGAAGCGACCTATCGGCTGCACGGTGAGCTGCAGGTGGACGGACAACAACGCGTGGAACTAACGACGATGCAGGCGCCTGCCGAAACTCCCATTCCCACACCCATGCTATTAGCCGGTTGGTGGGCGGATAAGTTCAGCAGACTGTATCTCAACTCGGCGAAGCTGCCCAAGCTGGATGCGGTTAACGTCACAGTGGATCTGTTGCCGGAACGGCGGATTGCGCAGATTGAATCGGCCTGGATCGCCGATAACAAAGTCGCGCCTGGCTCGGAAGTGCCGGTGAAGGTTTTTCTCCGGCCATACCGGGGTGAACGCCTGGAGCGAACAGTCAAGGTGAAGATCCCGGCCGGCCTGCCTCGCGGGGAACACCAGATCTTGTTCAGTGATGCGGACACTTTGAGCCGATTCCAGAATATCGCCAGCTCCCTGAACAGGATTGAGGACACGCCACAGATAGTGGCGATGCTCAACCAGGAGCGTAGTAACAGCCGCCTCTATGTCTCGCTTCTTGAGTCACAGCCGACGGTCTACTCTGATGAAAAAGTGTTGCCGAGTCTGCCGGCGTCTGTCCTCAACGTGATGCAGAGCGGCCGGGTAACGAACCACGAGTTCGTAAGCTCGGCGGAGAGCACGCACGAGGAGCTTTCGGTACCGTTTGACGAAGTCGTGACGGGCAGCTACTCGCTCAAGATCTACGTGAACTAGAAGAGCCTGAAATCGATAAACATGAATATTTTTCCGGCCTCAAAGACGGCGCGCGCGCCAAGAGAAAAGGACGCTGCCTTGGGCGGGGCGCAAATCTGTTTTCCAACGGCCGCGGCTGTTGCCTCCTTTGCCAGTGCAGGTCTGGCGGTAGATACGCATGTATGGGAACAGTCGGACCAGGCGGACTTCACACGCGGAACCCACAAGGGACTATCCATCAGAAGCGACGGCCGAATAACCCTAGCGCCCGAATTTAAGGAATTGGACAGCACTGGGGTTCCCTATTTGTGGGCCCTGGCACAGGATTCTAAGGGTACACTTTACTACGCAGGCGGAGGTCCTACCGGGGCATCAACCAAAGTATTCGCTTTGGCTCAAAAAGGAAAACCTAAAGTTTTCGCGGACGTCACGGGTCTAGAGGTCCAGGCGCTCGCAGTCGACCGGGAGGATCGCGTTTATGCCGCGGTACTGCCCGACGCGAAGATCTACCGAATCGATGGTGCAGGCAAGCCGCAACTCTTCTTCGATCCGAAGTGCAAGTACATCTGGGCCATGGCGTTTGATCGATCAGGGAACCTCTTTGTCGCGACTGGCGACAACGGCCTGATTTACAAAGTAAGGCCGGACGGCGAAGGCGCAAAATTTTTCGACACGCAGGAGACCCACGCCCGCTCGCTGGCAATCGACGAGGAGGACAATTTGATCGTCGGGACCGAGCCGGGCGGTCTGATTCTGCGTATTAGTCCCTTGGGAAAGAGTTTTGTTCTCTACCAGGCTAGTCAACGAGAAGTAACTGCCGTTGCCGAACATGACGGGAAGATCTACGCGGCGGCGATTGGAAGCAAGACGGGCGGCGTTTCCGTTTCCGGAGTGCCTCCAGTTCTCCCGGCCCCATCCGCGGCCATCGCGGGAACAGGCACCGCTCGCATCGGAGTGCAGCCGCCGAACCCCGCGCCGGTCATCGGATCGCTGAAGGCCGGCGTGAGTGGCGGCTCAGACCTTTATCGGATTCAAAAGGACGGCTTTGCAGAAAAGATCTGGAGTTCACCGACCGATCTGATCTATGCAATTGGCTTTGATCCGGCGGGCAAGCCACTACTCGGAACAGGAAACACGGGGAGCATATACCGAGTGGATTCTGATCATTTCTCAACCGAACTGCTGAACGCTCCATCGACGCAGGTAACGAATTTTCTTCAGGGTCGCGACGGTATCGTTTACGCCACAACTGGCAACGTCGGCAGCCTCTATTCGATCGGGCCTTCGATCGAAAAAAAAGGCACGTTGGAAAGCGATGTTCTGGATGCAAATGACTTTGCATACTGGGGCAAGGCACATTTGACGTCTACGCTGAGAGGCGGAGCCATAGAGCTTGAAACAAGAAGCGGCAACGTGAATAACCCTCAGAATAATTGGAGCTCGTGGAGCAAGGTTGCCGTCAGCGAGCAGGGTGGGCCGATCCAGTCCCCGCCTGCCCGTTTCTTGCAGTACCGGCTCACTTTCACCTCCTCCTCCCAGACCTCTGCCTCACCCGAATTGAGTGTCGTCGATATTCCATTCTTGCCGAAGAATATTGCACCCGAGGTGAAACAGATTGAGATTGCGCCCTTCAACTATCGCCAGCCGCCGAGCAGTAATCCGCTCGAGCGATCGACCGCCCCGTCCGGCTCGCCTACGACCCTCACGCTGCCCGCTGTTGGACGAAAAAGGCCAACCACTTCGGGGTTGTCCCTCGAGGGAAGCGGAAGCGCGACACTGCAGTACAGCAAGGGATACGAGACAATTCGCTGGAATGCTGATGATGCAAATGGCGATCCCCTGGTTTACAAGCTAGAGATACGCGAGAAAAACAGCGATCACTGGCAACTGCTTCGAGATAAGTTGCAGGACCGCTTCTACTCGTTCGACAGCGCCGCATTCCCAGACGGCCACTATGTTGTGCGCGTCACCGCGAGCGATGCACCGGGAAACACTCCAACCAACGCACTTTCATCGTTTCTCGACAGCGACCCCTTTACCATCGACAATACGCCCCCGGAGATAACAAATGTATCGACTACGAACAGCGGCACTTTGCGGACTCTAAAATTTACGGCGAAAGACGCGCTAAGTTGGGTTGATAAGACCGAGTACTCGATAAACGGCGGCGACTGGGTGCTACTGGCGCCGGACAATCTTGTGACTGACTCACGGGTCTTGAGCTTCACTGTTAGCGGAAAAGAAAATGAAACGCTAGCGGTACGCGTGTTCGATGAAGATGATAACGTCCTCGTGAAGCAGTTCGACTTGCGCTGAGAAGTCAGTCTTCCGGAAGAATTTCGTCCAGGGCGACTTGAAGCGCGGGATGTGTGCAGCGCAGTTTACCGTCTTCGATGGGAATCGTGCCGTGTTCGGGCGTCGCGATCCAGGCTTGTCTCTCGTATGGATCGACGATCCAGATAGTCCGGACGCCGAAGCTCAGCGCGTCGTTCAGTCGCGTTTGCATTCGCTTCCAGCGGTCTTCAGGCGAGAGAATTTCAATCCAAAGCAGGGGCGGATGCTGGGTGATTTCGTCTTTGTCGTTCCGTTCCAGCAAACAGATGTCAGGTATTCGAACGCGGTGCGGGGCCACCTGGACGCGCTGCTCTGTGAAAACGCTGAATCCGTGCTCTGCTTCTCTCGTTCCTAGCCAAATCGCAAGGAGCGTCTGCGTTCTGCTGTGCTTGTTCTTTCCCACGTTCCGCTCTTCTAGAAATCCGTCGACGTAATCGCAGTCGGGCTCGTAGTCGGTATTGAGGTATTCAGTGAGTGAAATCGGAGCGGGAACAGCGGACATATTTCCACTCTATCTTCTTTTTGTTTTAATCACGATGGGCGTTCCTTCAAAGCCGAACTGCTCGCGCAGGCGGTTGATCAGGAATCTTTCTTCAGAGAAATGAATCTTGTCGGCCTTATCGGTGAATACGACGAAGGTCGGCGGCCTGATGGAGGCTTGCGTCAGGTAATAGATTCGGATATCGCTCTCGAATTTCAACGTTTCGACAAACCGGTTTAGTTCGCCGGTGGTTACGCGTTTCGAAGCGGCATCGAAACAGTGGCGGATGGTGGAAAAGGTGCGGCGAATGCCTTCTGCGTTCTTGGCGGACACGAAAATGACAGGAGCGTAATCGAGGAACTTCAGTTGATCGCGAACAGTTTCGATAAAGCACCGCTTGCTTTTTTTCTCTACGGCATCCCACTTGTTCACGACGATAATGACGGCGCGCCCTTCTTCGTGAGCATAGCCAGCGATTGTAGCGTCTGAGCCGACAATGCCCTCCGTTGCATCAACCATGAGCAGAACGACGTTTGCCATTCGGATATTACGCCGGGCCATGATGACGCTCATTTTTTCCGTCATTTCCGTCGTCTTACCTTTGCGTCGAATACCGGCTGTATCCACGAAGCGATAGGCCGTGTTGCCTTGCTGAACGGTTTCGTCGACCGCATCTCGTGTCGTCCCGGCAACGGGAGATACAATCGCTCGTTCGGAGCCTACGAGGGCATTCAACATGGTCGATTTGCCGACATTTGGACGGCCGATAATGGCGACTTTGATGCGGCGCTGGGATCCCTCGGCAAGCTCCTCATCCGCTTCGGCCTTAGATTTCGGAAAGGGAGCGGTTACTTGATCGAGCAGGTCATCCAAACCGAGACGGTGTTCGGCTGATACTGGTACGGGATCGCCAAGACCGAGCGAGTAGAACTCGGAAACCAGGTTTTCTCTCGCTTGCGTATCGATTTTGTTGACGACCAGAGTAAGAGGCTTACCGAGCGGACGAAGAAGCTTGGAGAGATCGCGATCGGCGGCGGTGATCTCGGTTCGACCGTCGATTACATATAAGATATGCGCGGCAAGCTCGAGCGCGACGTGCGCCTGCTTCAGAATTTGAGTTGGAATCAGCGCGGCGTCGTGCGGGATAATGCCGCCTGTATCGATCAAGCCAAAGCGCTTGCCCCGATACTCTGCCTCACCGTAGATGCGGTCGCGGGTGATGCCAGGCTCGTCGCCAACGATAGATCGGCGGTTGCCCAGAATCGCATTGAATAGGGTCGATTTACCAACGTTTGGCCGCCCTACGATCACGACCGCCGGGAGTAGTTCGTCTTCGCTCACTTCGTTAACAGGGTCGCATAAGGCAAGAACAGCAATGAGCAGAGTTGTTCCGCATGAGACGATAAAGCTTAACGAATGCAAGCAGAAGTTTCAACACCGGCCAAGGCGTCAAAAGCGGATGAAGCCGCAGTTAGGGAGACACGCAATATCGCGATCATCGCGCATGTGGACCACGGAAAAACCACTTTAGTAGACGCTATGTTGCGGCAGAGCGGCATTTTTCGCGCCAACGAAGAAGTTGCCGATCGTGTGATGGATTCAAATGAACTGGAGCGCGAGCGCGGGATCACGATTCTTGCGAAAACAACCGGAGTTCGCTATCACGGTACAAAGATCAATATCGTAGACACGCCCGGCCATAGCGATTTCGGCGGCGAGGTGGAGCGCGCACTCAAAATTGTGGACGGGGTCATGCTGCTGGTGGATGCAAGTGAGGGGCCGCTGCCGCAGACTCGCTATGTCTTAATGAAGGCGCTTGAGGCGAAGCTGCCTCCTGTTCTTGTCATCAACAAAATCGACCGGCCTGATGCCCGTATCCAGGAGGTGCTGAACGAAATCTACGATCTGTTCATCGACCTCGATGCGACAGAAGACCAGCTCGATTTTCCGGTTGTCTACACGAACGCCAGGGCGGGGCTGGCCAAGCTCAATCCGGACGAGCCAGGCGAAAATCTGCAGCCGCTGTTCGAAACGATCCTCAAGCACATCCCTGCACCGAGCGGCGACCCTAATGCGGTTTTGCAGTTGCTTGTGGCAAATCTCGATTACAGCGACTACTTGGGCCGCTTGGCGATTGGCCGCGTCTTCAACGGAACTCTCCGGTACGGCGATGAGGTCGGTATCGTCAAGCTGAATGGCAGCTTGCAGAAGACGCGGATCACCAAGCTCTATTCTTTCGAGGGACTGAAACGCGTCGACGAGGTGGCGGGCCGTATGGGAGACATCCTGGCGATTGCCGGAGTCGAGGGGATCACGATTGGCGAGACGATCACCAGCGCTGAGAGCCCCGCTCCGCTACCTAATATCCCGATCGACGAGCCCACCATCGCGATGACCTTTACGGTGAACAATTCGCCATTTGCAGGCAGAGAAGGCGAGTTTGTAACCTCACGCAATTTGCGCGACCGTCTCGATAAAGAACTTCTAACGAACGTTTCCATTCGTGTAGAAGAAGCGGGCGGCCCCGATGCGTTTAAGGTCATGGGGCGCGGCGAGCTGCAACTGGCCATTCTGATCGAGATGATGCGTCGCGAGGGGTACGAATTACAAGTGGGAAAACCGGAGATCCTGACGCGTACGATTGACGGCAAGCTGCACGAGCCCCTCGAGCTGCTGGTGATCGATTGTCCGGAAGAGTTCATTGGGGTGGTAATCGAGAAACTTGGTACGCGCAAAGGCAAGATGAACAAGATGATCAACCACGGCTCGGGCCGGGTTCGGCTCGAGTTCCTTGTTCCTTCGCGAGGCCTGATCGGAATTCGCAGCGAGATGCTCACCGATACCAAAGGAACGGCCATTATGAATTCGCTGTTCCATGGCTACATCGAGTGGCAGGGTGATATCGAGATGCGGCCGACCGGCTCGCTGGTCGCGGATCGCGCCGGTGTGGCAACCGGATATGCCATCTATAATCTGCAAGAGCGAGGCGTGGTTTTTATTTCACCGCAGACGGAAGTCTACGAAGGCATGGTAATCGGCGAAAACGCGCGTAACAGCGATCTTGACGTGAATATCGTCAAAGAAAAGAAGCTTACGAATATGCGGGCTTCCACTTCGGACGACGCGATCCGTCTGGTCCCGCCTAAGATCCTGAGTCTGGAGCAGGCAATCGAGTTTATTCGGGAAGATGAGTATGTGGAAGTGACGCCAAAATCGATTCGCTTGCGCAAGAAGAAATTGAAGGCAAATCAGCGATAGAGGCTCAGGCGATATCAGCCCGTAAGAAGCGGCGGGGCGTATGGAAAGACTCTAGGACGGCCTCCGCCGCAAGATAGCCGCTGCGCACCGCCCCCTCCATCGTGGAGGGCCAGCCTGATCGGGTCCAATCGCCAGCGAGAAATAAATTCGGAATCGCCGTCCTGCTGGCAGGTCGCAGGTTTTCAAGACCGCAAGCCGCGGAAAAAGTGGCTCGGACTTCTTTGACAACATGCGCTCGTTCGAGCTTCGCTTCGGCAGTTCGTGGAAAGAATTCTCTCAGCTCTTTCATTGCAAGTTCGATCACTTCGCCGCGCGCCATCTCAATCAGATTGCGGGAGGCGCTCACGACTAGCTGGATATGCTTGCCATCTTGCTTGTTGAACATCCACTGAATCGTCCGGTCGAGCAAAGTAGCATGCGGAAGCTCGGTAATGGGCCTGTCGAACCAAAGATGAATCCCCGTGATCGGGGAGTGAGCAAAGGCTGACAAGTCGAGCGGCAGGCTCGGTATAAGCGCATTGACGCGTTCGAAAGGAACCGCGAGCACATATGCTGTGGCGGTTCGCAACGAACCGTCGTTGAGCATGAGACCTTTTATTTCGCCTCCCTGCACGTAAAGCTCTCGCACGGTGGCGCGATGCTCAATCTTCACGTTCGGATAGTTTGACCAGCTTTCCTCGGAATAAAGTGAAGCAAGCGGTACGGAGGGTACCCCCATCTCATAGGCATTTGCTCTAGAGACAAAGCCCAGGTAAAAGACCTGCAATCCGTGAGCAGCAGCCATCTTGTCGAGGTCTTCGTTTATCGCACTTACAAGAACCTGCTGCCAAAAGCGCTCTACTGCGCGCCGGGTCTGCTTTTTCTCCCGCAGCCATTCGAGCATGGAAATACGGTCCAAATCCGCGCGTTTGCCGTACTCGTATCTCACCGCAAGCAGTCCGTTCGCCACGCTGAACTTGTCGGAAAGCGATAAGAATCGCAAGTTCAGGAAAGATCCCGTGAAGTGCAGTGGGGCAGGTAGAAGACCCCGCCGCATGACAGAAATCCGGCCACCGGGTTCAATCCAGTAGAATTCGCGATAAAAGCGGATGCGGTTTTCAACGCCGAGCCGCTTATAGAAGTCGACCAAATTGGTGCAGCAGCGGAGAAGCACGTGCTGGCAATTATCGATTGTCGGACTGTTGTCCTCGGCCGTGTTGAGCGGGTAAGATGTGGCACGGCCGCCGAGATGAGGACGGCTTTCGAACAACGTCACTTCTGTATCCGTTGAGCCCAGCGCAGCCGCGGCGGCAAGCCCCGATAGCCCGCCGCCTATTATGGCGACACTAGAGGGAGGTGGCAAAACAGCTAATTTTGACCTGCCGGAACCGGTGCGCCCGCCAGCGCGGCGATCATGTTCTCCATGAGAAGAAGCCCGCAGTCTCGCTCCAGAGTGAGAATGGATTCCGGATGAAACTGAACAGCTTCTATCGGCTGATCTCGATGCCTCACGCCCATGATGATGCCGTCCTCGGATTCGGCAGTGATCTCGAGGCAGGCCGGCAACGCCTCGCGATTAGCGTAAAGCGAATGATACCTGCCAACCCGGAACGGCGACGGAAGACCTTGCATGATACCGCCGTTGTTGTGATTTACCAGCGAGCCCTTACCGTGCATAGGATAATCCAGCACTTCGAGCGTGCCACCGAAAGCTTCGACAATGCCTTGCAATCCGAGACAGACGCCAAAAGTGGGAATGCCGCGCTTTGCTAGTTCCTGCACCAGGTTGGGTATGCCGAACTCTGAAGGGCGTCCGGGACCTGGCGAAATCAGAACGATATCCGGCTTCTCGCTATCGATTATTTCAAGCGCGCCGCTGGACCGGTAAGTGGAAACGAGAGCTCCTGTTTGGCGGGCATAATTTGCGAGCGTGTGAATGAAACAATCGTCGTTATCTACCAGCAGGAGACGCACGCCATCGCCCACACACCGCATCTCGTGACGCGCCAGTCCCCACGTGGTGGCCGGCCGCAGGGTACGAAAGAACGTGGTTGCCTTCAGACGGCATTCTTCGTCTTCCGATCGCGGATCAGAGTCGTATAGGAGAGTTGCGCCGGCTGCGT
The DNA here is from genome assembly GCA_963799755.1 of Terriglobia bacterium. Lineage (GTDB taxonomy): Bacteria > Acidobacteriota > Terriglobia > Bryobacterales > Bryobacteraceae > Bog-105. The sequence goes on from CAWCYQ010000034.1 coordinate 23,277, forward strand.
ATTTCGCCAGGCCGTCCTTGAGGTGTACGGTACGTATGGTGATGCCGGTGTTGATATCTCCGTTCAAGCCGATCATACCCACCGCTCCTCCGTACCAGCCACGCGCGTCCTTTTCAAGATCTTCAACGGCTTGAGCGGCCGCTTTCTTCGGAGCGCCGATGATCGTGACGGCCCACATGTGCGTCAGGAAAGCATCCAAGCGAATCGAAACCATCCATGAGCGTTCCTTTCACGTGATCCACCGTGTGGAACAGGCCCGCGTAGGATTCAATCAGCCTTCGACCGATCACATTCACGGAGCCGGGCACGCAGACACGCGATTTATCGTTGCGGTCCACGTCACTGCACATCGTCAGTTCAGACTCTTCCTTAACCGAATTCAGCAGTTCGCGAATGTTCTCCGCGTCGCGCAAAGGGTCACCCGAACGGCGCGCGGTGCCCGCAATTGGACAGGTCTCCACTCCCTTCCCTTCGACTCGCACGAACATCTCGGGTGATGCACCTACAAGCTGTTCATCTCCCATCTGCAAGATGAATTCATAGGGGCTGGGGCTCGACTTCTGCATGCGTTGAAAAAGCTCAGAGGGGCTGCCGCCGAAAGGAGTGCTGAAGGTCTGGCGAAGAACAACTTCGTAATAGTTGCCCAACCGCATCCCCTCACGAACCGCTTCTACTTTCTCCATGTACTCTTCTGTCACGTGATCGGAGACGATATCGCTTTGCGTCGCCGTCGAAAGTCGCGCGGGAGAAACTTCTTCAGCCGTGCGCTTCAGTCGTTCGGTGCTTCCCTGTTCGCCCGAAAACTCATATTGAAACCGTTCAATGACTTCTCTCTTGCGATCCATGAAGTAAATGTCATCGCAGAAGAAAAGATGAAGTGTTTTATTTTCGTGGCGAGGCAATCGCAACTGGATGGGATCAAATTGGAGAAGCAAATCGTAACCGAATGCGCCTACCAACATGAGCCGGGAATCCGCAGCAGTCTGAAACTCGTCAACTAGAACGCGCAGCAGGGAAAATGGCGAGGGCTGCTTACTACGCTGTTCCTCTGCGAAACGTCTGGCCAACGGTTTAAGCGACAAGGTAATCGCCTCGGAAGCTCGGAAGTCAGCGTCCCATTGCGAATTCTTCGAGAGCAGCGGCCACAGGAGTTTGAGCAGAATTGTACCCCGCTCGTTGAGACTGCGGATGGTCACAGCGCGCTCGTGCCCCACAATCTCGATCGGTGGGGCTACGCTCGCAACGTCCCAGCGCGAATATCGCTCCGGATATTCGTAACCGGAGGAGAAATAGGCTCCGCGTCTGGTGTCGAGCTGTTTGAGAACGTGTTTCAATCCCCGCCCGTAATTCACCTTTGTGCTAGTGCGGGTGACAGCAATTCCGTGCGGCGTGGTGTAGCGCAAATGCGGCATGAAAGCGGCGCCTGGTCTTTTTGGGGTTTCTGGCATAAGGATAACAGGCCTAGAACGACGGACCGCCGCTCAAGGCCGCTTCACATTCCGCCCAGTAACCACGTTTCAAAATGTGTGGCAAGCTGGATTTATGGCACGCGGCTGGGAAAGTAAAGAAGTCGAAATGCAAATTGAATCTGCTCAAGACCGAGTTCGTGGCCCCAGAACTCCTCTTCCTACGCCTGAACAGATCGCCTTTCAACGGGAACGGGAAAGCATTGAGCTCTCCCGTCGCAGAGTGCTCGAAGACATGGCGGCGGCATCGAACCCTAAGTATCGCGAGCTCCTGCAGCGTTCGCTTGACTTTCTTGATGCAAAACTTGCGCGTTTGAAAGCGGACGGCGAACCGCAGAAACACAGTTGTGCGAACGGGTCTTAGCAGACCAGATCTTCACGCGTCACTCTTACATCGCTGAGGCGGCCGAGCATGGCCAAGGCGATGTTGTCTGGTCCAAAAAACTCATCCGCAATCGCTTGTACCTGCTCTCTTGTTACCGATTCGATGTTTTCCAGCATCTCGTCGAGCGAAAGAAAGCGCTCGAAGTAAAGTTCTTGTCTGGCCAGATTCGACATACGGCTGGATGTGGATTCCAGGCTGAGCATCAGCGAACCCTTCAAGTGATCTTTTGCGCGCCGCAATTCGTCGGGCGTTATCAACTCGCCCTTGAAAACCCTGAGCTCGTGAATCACCGAGTCTACAACCTGCTTCGCGGTTTCCACCCCCGTTCCAGCATAGACAGTAAAACAGCCGGTATCGCTGAACAGGTTCAGCTCGGAATAGACCGCGTAAGCCAGGCCTTGCTTCTCACGAATGTTCTGAAAAAGCCGGGAACTCATTCCACCGCCGAGCACAGTGTTCAGTACGTAGAGCGGAAAGCGAGCTACGTGTGCCAGCGGATAAGCGGGAACGCCCAGCGCGATATGAACCTGTTCGAGTGATTCTTTTTTCTTAAGAATGATAGGCGCATGCGGCTGCGGAATTTCACCCAACTCAGGCCTCGCGCGCTCAGGCAAGCTAGTAAACTTGTCCTCAACCAGGCGCACAATTTCGGAGTGTTTCAGGTTCCCTGCGGCTGTGATCAAAATGTTTTGTGGCGAATACACACGGTCATAGAAGTCGAGCAGCATAGCTTTTCCGAACTTCTTTACCGTATCCCTGGTTCCTAGAATGGGCTTGCCGAGACCGTGTCCTTTCCAAAAATTACTGATAAAGGTCTCGTGCAGCACAAATTCCGGCTGATCGGCCTCCATTTTGATCTCTTCGAGAATCACGCCTTTCTCTTTTTCGATATCTTCTTCACGAAATAATGGATTACGAACTAAATCGGAGAGTATGTCAAAAGCAAATGGTAAATGCTCGTCCAGCGTCTTCGTGTTGAAGCTCACCAATTCCTTGCTGGTAAAGGCATCTAATCCGCCTCCCACCGAATCCACCGAGCGGGCAATGTCTTCCGCGGAGCGGTTGGCTGTACCTTTGAAAACCATATGCTCGATGAAATGAGAGATGCCGTTTTCAGGGCCGTGCTCAATGCGGGAGCCACTTCCAATCCAGACGCCCAGCGACACCGAACGGACGTGCGGCATAACTTCCGTGACGACCCGAATACCGTTCGGGAGCCTAGCCCATTCGATTTCGCGGACATTAGGGATAACGGAAACCATATACGATAGCCTTTCAAAGGACAGGAAGTTACACTCAAACTGGATGCTGCAACAAGTCAAGGGCGAGGCATTGGTCGGGATGGACTTGGCCGATCTTGAAAAACTGCTCGGCCCCGAACAACCCGGCTTCCGAGCCCGACAATTATTTGACGCACTCTACAAAAAACGTGTAGATAATTTGTCGAACATCACCAATTTACCACAAAGCATTCGTGGTCAATTGTTTGCGAGCAATCCTCTGGGCTTGCCCGAGACTGAACATCGGTACGACTCGTCGGACGGGACCCGGCGCTATCTTCTCCGCCTCGAAGATAACCGAACTGTGGAGGCTGTGCTTATGCCGGAGCGCAGCAGATACACGATCTGCATATCGAGCCAGGTCGGCTGTCCTGTTGATTGCCGTTTCTGTCTGACCGCTCTTATGGGATTAGAGCGCAATCTGACGGCTGGGGAAATTGTCGGTCAGGTCCTGTACGTAGCCCGTGAAAATGGCGTCCGGGCCTCGGACAGACGCTTGAACGTGGTGATGATGGGAATGGGAGAGCCACTACTGAACCTGGCAAATGTTCTGAAGGCGACTCGTCTCCTGAGTAACGAGAACGGCATTGGAATATCCGAAAAACGCATCACCGTTTCCACTTCAGGGATGATTCCGCAAATCGAAGAGTTGGGGCGCGCGCACATACGTCCCAGACTCGCTGTTTCTCTTAATGCGTCCACTGAAGAGCAGCGCCGGGAGCTGATGCCGATCACCCGCAAATATCATCTGTCCGACCTTATGGCTGCTTGCAAGCGATATCCGCTGCGGCCATGGGAGAAACTGACATTCGAATACGTGCTCCTCAAAGGAGTAAATGATTCGGATCAGGACGCGCGCAGAGTCGTTCGACTGATCTCGCGCCTCAACTGCAAGGTCAATTTGATCGCATTAAACCCAGGGCCCGGCGTCCCCTTTGAAACACCTACCGCTGAACGGGTCGACAGTTTTCAGCAGATTATTCGCCGGACGGTGCCCTGTTTCATCCGCAAGCCGCGCGGCCGCGACATCTACGCGGCCTGCGGACAACTCAAGCGAGTGGCATCAGAATTGGTCGAGATAAATTAGCCTGTTGGGGCAGACCGCCAGCCTGCGGCGGTCTGGCAACCCGCTAGGCAACGGAGCCGAGCTGACCAAGCTACGCCCCCGGTTTGGCATGCGGAGTGGTGCTGCCCTCAGTCATCCCAAGAACCCACTTGATCGCTTCAAAATACATCTTCTGAATGTCTGGATCATCCCAGGATTCTTCTGTGTGGCCGAGCGTCGAATAGAAAACACGGCCTTTGCCATACATCTTCGACCATGCCACAGCAAAATCATGATCCTGCCGGTGAATACGTGGATTGTTGCTGTAATCGAGCTTCGAAGCGTCGAGACTGAGCAGCACGTTGACCTTGTCCCGCGACCATTCCTTGGGCTGATAGATCTCGTCACGCTTTACAAACTCGTGTGGGAAATGGCGCACGGCGGGAAACGAAGGGTCCTCGACCACGATCGGAGCATTGAATGTAAACCATGGATGCTGGTCGAACCATCCGCCGATCATTTCGCCGTACTCAGGCCACTTGTAGTTCGTGTCCAATGCCGCGTGGACCCCTACGAATCCTTTTCCGTCCTCTTTGATGAAGGACATCATGTCGGTTTTCTGATCTTCGGTCAAGTCCAGTTCGCCCGTCGTGCTGGCAAAAATCAGTGCGTCGAAGTAGTTCAGGTCCTTTCTATTGCGGTCTTTGATGTCCTTCTTTGTGATCAGCTCGGTATCGGTGCGCAGCGTCGCGTCCCAAAGCTTTGTATCATGGCCCATGCGCCAGATGGTACCCATGGCGTCCGGAATCGAATCGTGCTCAAATCCTTTAGTCTCCGAAATCACCAGAACGTGAGCCGGGCTTTTGGATGGTTTCTTGTCCGCCCAGGTCTGGCCCTTCAAATAGTTCAGCGTGCCGAGTGTGCTCACGCAGATAATACCCAGGGCCGCCATCGGCATGGGACGAATCAGTCTCATTTAGCCTCCCGATCGATTTGTTAAAAAGAAACGTTATCACAGCAACGCTCGAATCGGCATGCGCATCTGATCTTCACCTGCCAAATTCCGGCAATGAATAACACTCGATGAACGATTTTTTCCATCACCTGCTCCGCTTCCTCTTCCATCTGGGATATCTGGGCCCGTTTGTGATGGGAATCTTCGATTCGTCGTTCTTGTTTCTCCCTTTTGGAAATGATCTGCTGATCGTTGCCCTTACCGCGCGTCATCACAGTCTCTACCTGGTCTACGTCGTATCGGCAGTTTGCGGATCCACTGTCGGGGTGTTTTTTCTCGACCTGATCGCCCGTAGAATCGGCGAGGAGGGAGTGGCGAGAGTTGCCGGTGAGCGCCGCTTTGCTCTGCTGAAAGACAGAATAAGTAAATACGGCGGCAAGGCATTGGTGACCGGTTCACTCGCGCCACCCCCTTTTCCGTTCACCATGGTCGTTGCGGTTAACAGCGCTCTCGGTTATCCTCGCAAGCGGCTGTTGATCCTGGTAGCGTTGAGCCGCGCCGTTCGCTTCCTCATTCTGGGAGCACTCGCCATCAAATTCGGCCGCGTGATTATTCACCTCGCGAACTCGGCTGGGTTCAAATACTTCATGTACTGCTTCACGGCGGTTTGCCTCGCCGGCAGCGCCGCTTCCATCGCAACTTGGGTAAGAAAGGGACGACCCAGGAAATCGCAGCCTCCTAAGTCGCAGCCTCCGAGCGCGCAGCCGGCGAAGGCCTGATCGTTGTAAGGATTTCGACCGTAAGCCATAATTAAGATTCGTTCCAATATTAGAAAGACTGCACTGAGCCGACAGCCCCCGCAATCTTAACCTGAATCGATGCTGGCCTGTAGTTAAGCCCTAGGAGTTGCTATGTGGATCGTCCGCCTCGCGCTGCGGCGACCGTACACTTTTGTCGTTTTGTCGTTGATGCTTTTTATCCTCGCGCCGGTAGTAATCTCCCGGACGCCAACGGATATTTTCCCTAATATCGACATACCCGTGGTCAGCGTCGTCTGGCAGTATGCCGGACTTTCCGCCGAAGACATGTCGGATCGGATCGTCTACATCACCGAGCGCGCACTCACTACGACGGTCAACAATATCGAGCACATTGAGTCTCAGTCGATGAACGGCATCGCTGTTGTCAAAATTTTCTTTCAGCCGCACGCCAATCTGTATGCCGGAATTGCTCAAGTCACTGCCATATCGCAGACTCAGCTAAAGCAGCTTCCACAGGGCACCACGCCGCCGCTGATTATCAGCTATAACGCTTCGACCGTGCCGATCATTCAACTCGCGCTTTCAGGGAATGGCCTCAGTGAGCAGCAGTTGAACGATCTCGGCCAGAATTTCATTCGTACTCAGTTGGTCACCATTCCCGGTACCGCCATTCCTTATTCGTACGGCGGGAAACAGCGCGAAGTCATGGTCGATCTCAACACTCAGGCGCTGCAATCGAAAGGACTTGGACCGGCCGACGTAGTGAATGCGATCGGCAATCAGAACCTTATTCTTCCCGGCGGCACCTCGAAGATAGGGATGCTCGAGTACATTGTCGAAATCAAAGGCAGCCCGGAAAGTGTTTCCGAGCTCAACAATCTTCCAATCAAAAGCGCCAACGGCACAACGATCTATGTTCGCGACGTAGCGCATGTCCGGGATGGCTACCCGCCCCAAACTAATATCGTCCGCTCAGATGGCCAACGCGGCTCGCTGATGACGGTTCTGAAATCGGGTGACGTTTCGACCCTCGACATTATCGCCAGCATCCGCAAGATGTTGCCGCAGGTAGCGGCTACACTCCCTCCCGAGCTACGCATCACTCCGATCGCCGATCAGTCGATCTTCGTGCGCGCTTCTATCAGCGCAGTTATCCGGGAAGCTGTTATCGCCGCCTGCTTGACCGCCATCATGATTCTGGTCTTTCTCGGCAGTTGGCGCAGCACCTTGATCATCGCGATCTCGATCCCGTTATCCATCCTTTGTTCGCTCTTCGCCCTCAGCGCTCTTGGTGAAACCATCAACATCATGACCCTCGGCGGTTTCGCCCTCGCCGTCGGCATTCTGGTGGATGACGCCACTGTCGAAATAGAAAACATCAATCGGAATTTCGAAATGGGCAAGGAGATAGAGCAGGCCATTCTCGACGGCGCGGCGCAAATCGCCGTGCCCGCCTTTGTCTCTACTCTCAGCATCTGTATTGTGTTCGTTCCGATGTTCTTCCTCACCGGAGTGGCGCGCTATCTTTTTGTGCCGCTTGCCGAGGCCGTCTCGTTTGCGATGCTCGCCTCGTATTTACTGTCGCGGACGATCGTTCCTACGCTTGCTAAGTACCTGCTCAAAGGACATTCGCACCACGAGGCGGTAGCGCACGCTGACAAACGTAACCCCTTCGTGCGTCTGCAACTGCTTTTTGAGAGCGGGTTCGAGAAGGTGCGCGGCGTCTATCGCCACGTGCTTGAACGCTGTATTCGTCACCGGGTTGTCTTCACTGTTTGTTTCTTTTTTGCCTGTCTCGCGTCTTTTGCGCTCGTGCCGTGGCTCGGACAGGATTTTTTCCCGGCCTCGGATAGCGGCCAATTCCGCCTTCATGTGCGCGCCTTCACAGGCACCCGCATTGAAGAAACAGCCAAACTCTGCGATCTGGTCGAAAGCAGAATTCGTCAAGTCGTGCCGCCTCACGAACTGGTGAACATCCTCGATAACATCGGCGTGCCTTATAGCGGTACCAATACTTCTTACAGCAATAATGGAACCGTAGGGCCAGCCGATGCTGACATCCTTGTTTCTCTGTCTGAAAAACATCGGCCTACGGAAGAGTACATCACGGCATTGCGCCGCAGGCTGCCTGAGGAATTTCCAGGAGTGACGTTTTATTTTCTCCCTGCCGATCTGGTCAGCCAAATCCTCAACTTCGGTCTTCCGGCGCCCATTGACGTGCAGATTGTCGGCAGAAATCTCGAGGCCAATCGTCAATTTGCTGATCGGCTTCTGCAGCAGATCAAAATGATCCCCGGTACGACAGACCTGCGCATCCAGCAGCTTTTCGATCAGCCGGAGTTGTTCGTCAATCTGAACCGGACGAAAGCCCAAGAGGCCGGCTACAGCGCTCGCGACATCGCCAGCAACATACTCGTTTCGCTCAGCGGCAGCTTCCAGACTTCTCCCACTTTCTGGCTCAATCCTCGCAACGGCGTCAGTTATAACATCGCAGCTGAATCACCTCAGTATCAGATGGACTCTTTTCAAGACTTGAGAAACATTCCGATTGCAGGTAATAGCAGCGCGCCGCAAATTCTCGCCAGCCTTGCGACACTTCAGCGCGGCTCCGGACTGACCAGCGTGTCCCATTACAACATTGCTCCCGTCATTGATATATATGGCGACGTCCAAGGTACTGATCTCGGCAGTGTTTCGCGACAGATCGATCGAGTGATCTCGAGCAATAGCAAAGGCCTGGTTCGCGGCTCCCACATCGTGGTCCGAGGTCAGACCGAGACAATGCGCTCTTCTTTCACCGGCCTCATCGCCGGTTTGGCCTTCTCTATCGTGCTCGTTTACATGCTCATTGTGATCAATTTTCAATCCTGGCTCGATCCGTTCGTCATCATCTCGGCGCTTCCGGCTGCTCTAGCGGGAATCGTTTGGTTCCTGTTCATCACTCACACGACCGTCAGCGTTCCTGCGCTGACCGGGTCCATCATGTGCATGGGTGTAGCAACCGCTAATAGCATCCTGGTTGTCAGTTTCGCCAAGGAACAATTGCCTGACACGGATACTGCTGCGGACGCCGCCGTCCTCGCCGGGTTCACTCGTTTTCGCCCTGTACTGATGACCGCTCTCGCCATGATTATCGGCATGTTACCGATGGCTCTGGGGCTTGGCGAAGGAAGCGAGCAGAACGCACCGCTTGGCCGCGCGGTTATTGGTGGGCTCCTATTCGCAACGATGGCAACTCTTTTCTTTGTGCCCGTATTCTTCAGCCTCCTGCACGACAGGCGGAAAGCTAAGTGAGCCGGGCTATCTCGCGTCTCCGCGCGATTCTCGGAATTCTGATTGTTCTGCTCGCGGTAGCCGCTGTGGTTGCAACGGGCATCATCCCGCGACTGCGGGCTAGGCAGGTCTTGCAGCGTGAAACCGTGCGCGAAGCGGAGCCCCCGGTCACCGTTCTGCGGCCAACTCGTGCCGCCCCCGCCGAAGAGGTGGTTCTACCCGCCAATATCCAGGCCTTTATCGATGCGCCCATCTATGCCAGAACCAACGGCTATCTTCGTCACTGGTATTTCGATATCGGTGCGCACGTCAGGAAAGGCCAGTTGCTCGCCGATATCGAGAGCCCGGAAGTCGACCGGCAGTTGGAACAAGCTAAAGAAGATTTGCGCACCGCTCAAGCTAATCTGCAGCTTGCGCAAATTACCGCGACGCGCTATGTCGATCTCTTCAAAACTGATTCCGTCGCCAAGCAGGACGTGGATAACGCCGTACAGAACGCTGCGGCGCGCAACGCCACTGTAAAATCTGCTCAGGCGAATGTGCAGCGGCTACAGCAACTCGTCGATTTCGAGAAAGTCTATGCGCCATTCGATGGAGTCGTCACAGCACGCAACACGGATATCGGTCAATTGATCGATTCCGGCTCCTCCACCGGCTCGCAGCGTGAGTTGTTCCATGTTGCGGCTATCGATAAACTGCGCATTTTCGTGCCCGTTCCTCAAGTTTATTCGCACGCCACCGTTCCGGGAATTCAAGCTGAGCTAACGTTACCGGAACTCCCGGGTCGCCACTTCGTTGGAAAGCTGGTTCGAACGGCGCGATCGATAGATCCCGCTACCCGCACTCTTTTAGTCGAAGTCGATGTAGTGAACTCGACTGGCCTGCTATTTCCCGGTGCGTATACGCAGATCCACTTCAAAATCGGATCAGTTACTCCCACGCTCATCATCCCGTCCACATCTCTCGTCTTCCGTTCGAAGGGTTTGCGCGTTCCGGTCCTGGGCGACGGGAACCGTGTGCATCTTCTGCCGGTCACGCTTGGCCGCGACTTCGGAAACACCGTGGAGGTCATCGCAGGATTACCCGAGAATGCCTTAGTTATTGCTAATCCTCCGGACTCTCTCGTGGAAGGCGAGATTGTCCGTGTCGTCAGTTCCAAGGCGCCTCAGGAAGTCGAAGAATAAAGACTTGGATGCAGGAGCTTCGACCCAGCCGAACCGCCCTCCGCGTTGCCGCGCGACGGGCTGCCCACCAGATTCTCGAACATCCGCTTATTTTTGAAGACCCGATCGCCGGCGCAATTCTGCCGGTTCACGAGAGAGACAACCTGCTCCGCGATCCGGCCAGATTGCAGACGCCGTTCTCGCGTGCGTTGCGCGCGTTTATGGTGGCGCGCAGCCGGTATGCCGAAGACCAGCTCACCACAGCCATCTCGAGGGGCGTTCGCCAATACGTAATCCTGGGCGCGGGCCTAGACACCTTCGCGTATCGAAATCCCTTTACCTCTGTTGGCCTTCGAGTCTTTGAAGTGGATCACCCCACAACGCAGTCCTGGAAGGTTGAATGCCTCAAGCAGGCGTGCATTTCTATTCCTACCAATTTGAATTTCATAGCAGTGGATTTTGAGCGGCAAGACCTCAACGAGGAGCTCGCAAAGAATGGCTGGCGTGCAAATCTACCAGCCTTCTTCACCTGGCTAGGTGTCACGCCGTATCTCACTCGGCAAGCCTTCCTACAAACAGCCCGCTTCATCGCCTCGAATCAGCTTGGCTCCGGGGTTAGCTTTGATTTTGCCTTGCTCCCGTCTCTGTTGAGTGAGACTGAACAAGCCGCGGTGAGAGTCCTTGCTCAACGGGTGGCGGACGCCGGAGAACCCTTTCGGCTGTTCTTCGATCCCTTGTTGCTCAAACAGGAATTGTTTGGACTCGGTTTCCACGAGGTGGAGGACTGCTCGGGTGCGGAAATAAATAAGCGTTACTTCCAAGGGCGCTCCGACGGCCTCTGCATTGCGGGCGAGGCCGCTCATCTCCTGACCGCCTGGGTCTGAGCCCTCGAAGGAGACGAGCGCTGTCGCATCAAACGGGTGTTATTGGCGGCTATGCTTCAAATTGCTCATCACGCCGTGAGCCTCCAGCACTCCGGCATTTTGCTTTTCGACGAGGGCCTTGATCTTCGTTGGTAACGTGCTCTGTAAAGCCTCTGCATAAGCTTTTTTGGCGGCATCTTCGCCCGATTCGGCCTCGAAGATAATCGCTTTGTCCTCATTTTTCGACAGAGCTTCTTTCAGATTGATCCAGCCTCGGTGCAAGCCGCCGGTAACGTGCCCGTGTTCAGCCGGTTTTTCGCCGAGTTCGCTCACGGCCGCCTGCAGTTCTTGCGCGTAAGCCGCTCTTTGCGCCGAGTATTTCAAAAACAGCGTTTTCAGGTCGGATTCTTTCACCTTTTCCGCCGCCGTTTTGAAACCCTGCTCGCCATCCTTGGCCGTTTCGATCAATCCGTTCAGTACGGATGCAACATCACTACTCATTAAACGTTCTTGCCTCCTCACTGTGGACACGAATCGCTCCAAAACATTTCTCTCTGGATGTGCGGCGATTCACGGAAAACGTTTCACGAAAAAGCAAGCTCTTGAATTCTCGCGACTATTGATTTTTAGGAATGGTCTGCGGATCGGCTTTGGCGGCTAGCGCGAGTCGGCGTCGCCCCCCGGCTTCATCGCCTTGCTTCACCAAAGCCAGCCCCAAATCATAGTTCAGCTTTGCCGAGAGAGGATCTATCAGCAATCCTTTACGGAAGGTCTCGATCGCATTTTGCTCCCGGCCGGCCGTGTACTGCGCGGCTCCCAGGCTTTCATACGCCGCCACCATGTCTGGATCGAGGTCGATCGCACGTTCCAGAGCAGCTATCTGCTCACCCGGTTGATCTCGTAGCGTCAATGCCAGATTGAACTCGGCGGAAGCATCTTTGGGATAGGATTGCGCAGCAAACCGCAGAATTTCACCTGCCCGCGCCGCGTCTCCGGCTTCGCCCAGCGTGGTCGCCATCAGAATCATTGCTCGCAAAAAATACGGATAGACTGCCAGCGCTTGCTGATCTTTTTCCATCGCACCCTTCACGTCTCCTCGCGCCTTGAGATCGGTCGCCTGCTGGAACAGCCGGTTCGCCTCCCATTTAAAATCGCGCGGTAACCGGTTCAATAAGATATACCGGTTCCCTAGATCGACAACATCGCTCGTTTGTCCGTACCAGAGCCGCCCCGCCGCTTCCGCCACCTTGGCGTCCAATTGCGACAACTCGATATCTCCGATGTACCCACCTCCCGGGGCAGTCGGATCGGCGGAGAGATCGTGCGCTACTTTGCTGAATGTTTCGCCGGCCGCCAGTCTCTTGCTTGCCGCTGCGGCCGTTTCACGGTCGGGCGCTACAATCAGCCTCAAGAATTCGCGTACGGGCCGAACTTGCGATCGCAGCATCGGTCCATGATCCTGCGCCGTCGCGCCCTGTTCCGGATGAACCCGTATCCAGTGATCCGTCATGCGAAACGAAGCCTTCTGAATCGAAGGCATATGACACCCGATGCATTCGCTCTTCGCATTGACCGGGCAAATGGCTGCGTGCCGGTTTACGGAAACGGCATGACAACTCAAACAGGTTTCGACCGTCCGCGCCGCGACATTTTGTGAATCGTCGTGCGGATCATGGCATCCCGTGCAGCTCAATCTCTCGCCGCTTTGGATGAAACACTCAGCACGGCGCAGAGCGTTCACCTGGTTCGAGACAAGCAGATCATCCGGCATCGGATCGGATTGAAAGGTGAACCCGGTGTGACATTGTGCGCAGACTGCAATCTGCTCGTTCACACTCAGCCGCGCAGGATTGATGACTCCTGCGCGCGGCTTGCCTTTAGCGACGGCTGCAATGTGACTGAATGCCGGCCCATGGCAGCTCTCGCAATGAACGCCGCCCGCCGTTCCCGCGCCGAGAGTGTTCGGTTCGCCATGGCACGTCAGACATCTTTTCTCGAACGTCGGACTGAGTACGTTCCCGACAGCATCTTCATAGGTGCCGGGCGCCTCCGGAGAAAATCCCGGTGATAATACCAGCGCACGCTGTGCCGGGCTATACGCATATCGTCCCTCGAGTAGCGCGGCGCGATCCAGTTGAATATTGTCCACTTCGTGGATGCGCAGCAGAAAACTGAGTCCGTGCCGTTCTCCCCCTATGATTGTCTCGACAGGCAGAAGCAGTGTTTTGCCATTGGGCAGCGTGACTCGATACTGAAAGCTGCCTCTAACGCGCTTCACTTCAGAGACATGTCCGGGCGTGGACTCCTCTGCTTTACTCGCGTCAAAGTTAGCCGGCAGTGCAGAACTCGTCGTGCCGTGCCACGTCTTCGCCATCGCTGTTTTTTCCTGCGTCGCCGCAATGCTCTTATGGCACGTCGCGCAGACCTGCGCGCCGGCGTAGTGCAGCGTTGCAGATCCGGTTTGCGCCCACACTGCCTTTGAACCGCACAAAATCAGCGGGAGCAGTAGGATCAAAAGACTGAAGCGCAAAGCACATTATGCCGTAGGTTCGTTTTAGTATACTGCGTATACCAAGGAGGTATACACTGTACATTGCAAATGATCGCAGTCGAAAAAGACACCTCGGCAAGAATCGCTGAAACCGCTCTTGAGATCCTCGAAAAAGAAGGTCCCGCAGCCGTCTCCATGCGTCGCGTCGCGGCCGTCGTCGGTATCACTCCGATGGCTATCTATCGCCACTTCTCCTCGCGAGAAGACCTGCTGCAGGTGGTCACCGATCGCGAATTTGCCAAGCTTCTTGGTTTTATCGAAACGCGGCGGCAACAAACGCATCTCAATGCCCGCGCCCCGGAGCGCCTGATCGAGTTGATGGAAGGGTATATCGATTATGCCTTGGCCCATCCCCGCATCTTCGATTATGTGTTTTCCGAACCGCGTCCCAACGCGCGCAGGTTTCCGGAGGATTTTCGCGCCCGCCGCTCCCCCACTCTGAATCCGGTCGCCGATTGTCTCGCGGACGCTATCCGCGCTCGCGAGTTCAGGAAGGATGACGTTTGGGAGCTTGCGCTGCAGGTATGGGCACATGCGCACGGCTATCTCGTGCTCTTTCGCGCGGGCCGCTTTTCTCTTTCAGAAAAGGATTTTCGCGCTCTTTGCCGGCGCTCACTTGAAAGGATGATCAATGGATTCAAGATTCGCTAACCGGCACATCGCGCTCGCGGCCTGCGCCGCAACAATTCTTTCCGCTGTTTTGTTTTGGTTTGGCACCGGACTTCATCCGGTCTGGTGGATTACCTGGTGGGCGCCGCTGCCTCTACTGCTTCTCGCCTCGCGCATCTCCGGAAAGCTCGCTTTCGCCATGGCTTTTATCGCCTGGGCCGCCGGCTCTTGCAACCAATGGACCCTCGCTCGCAAATACTTGGAAATGCCACTGACAACAATTCTTCTGATGGTCTGCGGCCCAGCGCTCATCTTCGCGCTGATTTTGCTGGTCTGGCGAATTTTTGTTCGTCGCGGAGCGCTTGTGCGCGGCGTGTTCGCTCTCGCCGCTTTATGGGTCGGCTATGAATTCGCTCTGCAGCGCCTCTCTCCTCACTCGACCTACGGCAGCGTCGCGTACTCTCAAATGGATTGCCTGCCCATATTGCAGCTTGCATCCGTCACCGGGTTACTCGGCATCAGCTTTCTCCTGTTCCTGTTTCCTGCCTCATTGGCTGCGCTGCTCTCTGGGGGCTCGCGAGCCCAAAAGCGAATCGTCTTTGTCGCCGTTTCAGCCATTATGGCCGTTGTCGTCATAGGCGGCGTCTGGCGTGTGCATTCCTTTCCCTCGAACGCACCTGCGTTAAAAGTCGGGTTAATCGCATCAGACGTTCCGCGGAATCTCTATGCTCGAACACCGGCTGCTATAACCGAAACGTTCAATCAGTATTCTTCCGCTGTTCGAAGCCTGACTGCGCAGGGCGCTCAAATCGTGGTGCTGCCAGAGAAGATCGCAAGGGTTGACGATCGCGAAACGGCGGCGATCGATTCTCTCTTCGGCGACACGGCGCGCGGCCGCGCCACGATCGTTGTTGGTATCGAGCATTGGACCACCCGAGCCAAGCTCAACGAGTCGCGCATCTACGCTTCCGACGGTCGCCTCGAAGCTGTGTTCGAAAAGCATCATATGCTTCCTGCCATGGAGGGTTATCTGCTCCCGGGCAAATCGTTGACCGTGCTTCGCGAGCCTGCCGGCAAGTGCGGCATCACGATCTGCAAGGATATGGATTTCCCCGCGCTCAGCCGGCGGTACGGCAACCAGGGTGTTGGCCTGCAACTCGTATCCGCGTGGGACTTCGTCCTCGATGGCTGGTTGCACTCGCGCATGGCAGTCATGCGCGGCGTAGAGAGCGGCTTCAGTATTGCGCGATCCGCCAAACAAGGACTGCTGACCGTCAGCGACAATCGGGGCCGGGTTCTTGCCCAGCGCTCCAGCACTTCGGCCGATTTTGCCAGTCTCTTGGCCATCGCTCCCATCCAGCACGCTGCAACTCTCTACGCGCGCTGGGGCGACTGGTTCTCCTGGCTGAATCTTGTCGCGCTTGTGCTGCTGCTGGCCTCCTTCCGGTGGAAGCGAGGCGCCTTCCAGTCGGCCCGGCCATCCGAAACTGAAAAGACTACAATTCAAGTGTCAGGCGTCTAGATGCTCGTACAATTTCCTTCCCCCAATCCTGAAGTTGATTTGAACGTTACGTATGATGCCGTCGTGGTCGGCTCGGGAGCAGCGGGCGGCATGGCCGTTCACGCTCTAACTTCGCATGGGCTGAAAGTGCTGCTGCTCGAGGCCGGCAAATACCAGGACACTAGCAAAATCCTTCATTCCATGGAATGGCCTTACGACCATCCTCGGCGTGGGCAGATGCCGTACGACTATCACGCCTTGACCGCTGCCGAATACAACTTCCGTTCGCTGCCGTACGCGCAAAATTCTCCCTACAAAAAAGTTACTTCCTATGTCCAGGGCTGGAGCGGCACCGATTACAGCAAGACGCTGGTAGTCGATGAAAAACAGAATCCTTATAGCGGCACCAAATACGCTTGGGTGCGCTCGCGAGTGGTGGGCGGGAAGACAAACATTTGGGGCAGGTTAGCCCTTCGTTTATCCGATTACGACTTCAAAGCCAAAGACCGTGATGGCTACGGCGACAATTGGCCGATCAGCTACGCAGACATCGAGCCCTACTATGACAAAGTCGACTTGTACCTCGGCGTGTCCGGCTTTCCCGAAGGTCTGCCCTGGCTGCCTGACGGGAAATTCCAGCGGCCTGTACGCCTGACGTATTCCGAGCTTCACATGCGTGAAACTCTCAAAGGGATGAACCGCACTCTTACTCCGTATCGAGCTGGCGTCACCACCGATGGGCTGAAACACAACAAGTATCGCAGCCGCTGTTACGGGCGCGGTGCTTGTGATCGTCACGTCGGCGGCTGCGACATTCACGCTGCATTCGACTCTCCCACCGGACTCATTCGCCCCGCCTACGATACGGGCAATCTCACCATGCGCCCCAACTCCACGGTCTACGAAGTCACTGTAGATAAAGACACCGGCAAAGCGACCGGCGTGGGATTCATCGACAGCGAAACGCGCAAGAGTTACCAGGTGAAAGCGAAGACCGTCCTGCTCGCCGCGTCCACACTCGAGTCAGCACGACTAATTCTGCTCTCCAAGTCAAACACTTACCCGAACGGCATTGGGAACTCCAGCGGTCGAGCCGGCCATCACTTTTGTGAGCATGTCATGGGACCCTCGGTTGCCGGCTTCATGCCTGCGCTGGTTGGAAAAGAGCGTACGCTGGACGATGGCCGCCCCGGCGGCTTCTACATTCCCCGCTTCCGCAACCTCGACCAGAACAGCAAGTCCGATTTCCTTCGTGGTTACGGTTTCGAAGGCGGCGCCGGCTGCGGCATGGTTCCTGGGAGCGTCTTTGACACGCCCGGCTTTGGAGAAGAGTACAAGAAGAACGCACGTAGAATGGCCGGCGCGACCATTGGTATTGGTGGCTTCGGCGAAGTGCTCGCCCGCTACGAAAACCAGGTCGAGATCGATCCCAATGTGAAAGACGCCTGGGGCATCCCGGCTCTACGTTTCAACTATAAGTTCGGCGAAAACGAACGCAAGATGTGTAAGGACATGGCTGCCAGCGGTCGCGAGATGTTCGAGGCCGCTAAATTCGAGGTACTTTCTTCGTCTAGCGAAATGGAGACCGAAGGTTGGTCGATTCACGAACTGGGTACTTCGCGCATGGGCAACGATCCGAAGACCTCAGTAGTCAATCAATTTCAGCAGTTTCACGACGTCAAAAATCTTTTCGTGGTCGATGGCAGCACGCACGTGAACGCCTCCTGTCAGAATCCGACCTGGACCATCATGGCCCTGTGCTGGCGCTCCTGCGATTATCTGGCCGATCAAATGAAGAAGGGGGAAATCTGATGAGCCTCGATCTCAATCGACGCGATCTGATCAAACTTCTGTCTGTCGCCGGATTCAGCGCTCCGCTTGCGCTTGCCGCTCCTGAACCCGGAGCACCCCTGTTTTTTACAAAGGATGAATTTGCGCTGCTCGACGTTCTCACGGAACTCATTATTCCCGCCGACGATCACTCTCCGGGTGCACACGCGGCCGGCGTCGCTACTTTCCTGGATAAATCGGTTGCCGAGGCCTTTCTGCCCGAAGACAAGAGTACGTGGCGAAAGGGTTTGGCTTCGGTCAACGAGCTCTCGCAATCGCTACATGACAAGCCATTCCTGAAGATCTCGAAAACGGAGCAGATCGGTGTCTTGAAGAAAATGTCGGCTAAAGAGGAGAGCCGGAAGGTCAGGCACGGGAACAGGAATAATGAGGACGACAAAACGGAACCCGAAAAATTTTTTGGGCAGCTGAAAGAATCGACGGTCTTCGCTTATTACACGACGTCGATCGGCATTCATCAGGAGATCAACTACAAAGGGAACGTTCTGCTCGACAAGTTTGCCGGCTATATGCCAGACGAACCGCTGCCCCCGCTTTCCTCATTAGTCTCAGCCTGACGTGAGATTTTTCACGAGGGAGAGCGACCGCCCGCTTTCCCCCGTTCGAAGGTTACACGCCGAAAACACACCAAAAAGAAGAGTTTTTAGTAGACGATCACGGGAGGATGCATGTGCGTTGAAAGTTCCTTTCGCACACGACGGTAGCCGCCGCACAGAGCTGTCCGGCCTCAATTTACTAGGGCAAGTCACTGAAACCAAAGAACAAATATTTTCGACAACTTTTGTGACCCACTTGCAAAATTCGCGAGAGATGGCCGCGTAGTGCTCCTCAGAGCGGGATAGTGGCTGTGGATTGAGCGCGAGGTGCGAGGGTCCACGCACACGGTGGAGAACAATGAGCACGTCGAACATTCACGTCGTAAAAATAAGTGGCACGTTGGCTGCTGAGCGTTCTCAACGGGATGGCCGCTTGCGAATCATGCACACAGGCGCCGGTGAGCAGCGCGGCCATGAGGATCTACCCTAGGCCACGTCAGATGTAATTTGTAACCGCGCCAGTACTGCTGATGACCTTTACTGCGTCCTCTTCACGCCCAGGCTGCAGCGGCGCGGCAACTCGGGGAGCATTTCCGCCACCGTCAGGCTGCGCTGCTCTTCGATGCGGCTGCGGGGCACGCGGGGCGTGCTGCTTAGGCTTGGCCTCTTTGGTGTTTTTCGCGCCTTCGCTTGGGCGGCGGATTTCAGGAAACGCTCACGTGCTTCAATGGCCGTGGAATCCCGAGCGATGTGCCCGATCAGCCGCTCTTTCTGAGTGCTCTCAATCAGCGCTTCGTGCCACCGCTGCGGCAGTTCGCTCTCGTCGAACTCGTGAAAGCGACGTCGCAGCAGGAGCTTCAGCTCTCGTTTCCGTTGCGGAAAGTGTTCGCGCGGATGCAGAAACGCCTGATGAGCGTAGGCTTGGCTGCTTTTCATCCGGCCAGCCGAAGAGATGATGAGCTGGGAAGTAGATGAGTCAATAGGACCGAAAACCGCCCGTGGGCTGCGGCAAGTGCACAAGATTCGCAATGTGGTCGATCATCGCACCGAAAAACAGCAGATGGCGCGCGCTGCAGGCTTCGCAACGCCTATAGCAGGCGCGAACATGCGGATGCCAAACGCCCGCTGGACTCGCTGTTGCATCAGTTGATGCATCTCAATCCTAGCGCCATCCTCCAATCCTGGTGACAAGCTCGACAAAAAATCTAAGTTATTTTTACTGAGTAGCTTCCAAGCATTTCGTGCTACCGGGCGAACACTCTGTACCGACATCCTGAGCACGGCAACAAAAGTTGCCGAATCGAGGAGGCCCGACTCTTGAGTGTAGTCCTTGCTTATAAAAACTTTGCCGCCAACCGCAACATCAGCCACATCGGTCTCGGCGTTGCCGCTATCAATACCGCGAAAGTTCTTCGCAGGGAGAATATAAAGACCGACGTTTGGCCGATTCTCAATGCGGCCGATCTGCGCCAGAAGCTTAACTCGGCTCCGGCCGAACACGTGGTCATTTCGGCGCCCTGGATACCGACCGCTGAACTGCAGGCGCTTGCTAACGATTTCTCCAATACGCATTTCGCCGTCAATTGCCATTCCAACGTTGGCTTTCTGCAAGCCGATCGCAACGGCGTTAAGCTCATGCGGGAGGTAATGGAACTCGAGATGGGTACGCCGAACGTACACATGGCGGGAAATAGCCGCCGGTTCTGCAATTGGATGAGGTCGGCGTTCGGCGTTCCTTGCGCGTATTTGCCGAATCTGTATTATCTGGACGGCTGTCCCGTCAGGCAGATGCCTTGGAGAGGCGGCACGCTTCGCATCGGCGTCTTCGGAGCAACTCGCCCACTGAAGAACCTGATGAGCGCGGCCGGCGCAGCGCTCGAGATAGGGCGACGCTTGCGTTCTCCGCTTGAGCTTTGGCTGTCGGGCGGTCGCACAGAAGGGGGTGGGGACACCATCCTCGCAGCAGTGAGAGAAATGTTGGGCGCGCTCCCCGGGGTTAGTCTACATTCGAACGGCTGGCAATCCTGGCCGAATTTCCGCAAGACGGTGGGTTATATGCACCTCCTGCTACAGCCGAGCTACACCGAATCCTTCAATATGGTCACGGCAGATGGCGTGGCCGAGGGCGTTCCCTCGGTTGTATCGAACGCAATCGACTGGGCTCCGGATGATTGGAAGGCCGATGTGGACGACGTCCTCGACATCGCGCGGACAGGGCGGAGATTACTGTACGACGAACACGCTGCCGACGAGGGCCGCACGGCGCTGGAGAACTATGTGGCGGACGGCCTGCATGCCTACCGGCACTATTTGGCTATTCGATAATCATGCAGTCCCCGTACGAGAAAAATCGGTACCGGGATCGCACGGCATGTTCGTAGGCCGCCAGCACAAGCTCGCGGCCTGCGAATGCGGCAACAAGCATCAATAGGCTCGATCTCGGCAGATGAAAGTTGGTGAACATCGCACCGACGCCGCGGAACCGGAATCCGGGATAGATGAAGAGGTCGGTCTCTCCGTGCTGGGCGAAGAGACCGCCGCGCAGCAGCGCAGTCTCGATAGCGCGCACACTGGTAGTTCCCGCGCAGACGAGTCTCTGGGCCCGGCGCATTTTTTCACACTCCTGCTCTGTTAATTCGAAACTCTCCTGGTGCAGGTGAACGTCCGACAACTGCTCGCCACGAACCGGAGCGAACGTTCCGAGTCCGACGTGCAGAGTGATATAGGCGATTTCGGCACCCGCCGCACGACACTCATCGAGTATGCGCGACGTGAAGTGTAGACCGGCGGTGGGGGCGGCTACCGATCCCGTTCTCTGCGCAAAAACTGTTTGATAGCGTTCACGGTCGCGCGGGTTGGGGTGGCGATGAATGTAAGGCGGCAGCGGGGTCTCACCGAGACCTTCCAGAAGCTCCCGGAGCGGCCGCTCCGCAGTAAAGCGGATGGTTCGTTCGCCGAAACCTTCCAGTGACAGGATTTCAGCGCAGAGTTCCGAGCCGAAAAGGATGCGATCTCCCGGGCGTGCGCGCTTTCCTGGTTTGACGAGCGCTTTCCAACAATTCTCTTGTTCGTCGAGTGGCCGAAGAAGAAGCACCTCGATGGCGCCTCCCGTTTGGGTATTACGTGCGCCATGCAGCCGCGCCGGGAACACGCGAGTGTCATTTAGAACCAGGCAATCGCCTGCTCGAAGATACTTGCTGAAGTTCCGGAATTCGTCGTCATAGAAGGAATTCTTTTCGCGCGATACGACCAGCAGCCGAGAAGCGCCTCTTTCGGCGGGCGGCTCCTGCGCGATCAGTTCTTCGGGCAAATCATAATAAAAGTCAGAAACTTGCAAACTCTTATTTTAGGAATCGAGAGCTCCTGCGATGAAACTGCCGCAGCCGTGGTGGAAAATGGCGCCCGTATTCGATCGAGCGTTGTAGCGTCACAACTCTCGACACACGCGAAATATGGCGGAGTCGTTCCGGAACTTGCTTCCCGCGAACATCTGCGGGCGATTGTTCCCATCGTGCGGCAGGGACTGGAACAGGCTGCCGTCACACTCGACGATTTGCAGGCGATTGCGGTGACCGCCGGACCAGGCTTGGTTGGCTCCTTGCTCGTTGGCGTCACTTATGCCAAGGCATTGTGTTTTGCCCGCGATATTCCCTTGATCGCCGTCAACCATATCGAGGGGCACATCCACTCGGTGTTGCTGGAGCATGCAGACGTTCGATTTCCCGCTCTCGCGCTAGTTGTCAGCGGCGGCCATACGCACTTGTTCGAGGTCCGCGAATTGGGCGAATACCGTCTGCTCGGTAAAACAAGAGACGATGCCGCAGGTGAAGCTTACGACAAAGTGGCGAAACTGCTTGGCTACGGGTATCCGGGCGGTCCGGTGATTGATCAGCTCGCGCCCTTCGGCAATCCAAAGGCCGTGAAATTTACGCTGGCGAAAATGAAGGGCAATGAGCTCGATTTCAGTTTCAGCGGACTGAAAACAGCCGTTCTCCGATGGACGGAGCAAAACGACGTACAAGCCGAAATTGCCCATCGTAAGAAGATCCGCGTTGCGAGCGCCGACAAGTGGCGGGACGTTACACCTCAAGGCACGCTCGATCTGCTCGCTAGCTTTCAATACACCGTCATACAGGAACTGTTGCGGCACGCGATCGCTTCGGCGGAACGAATCAGCGCCGAATCCATCCTGATTGCCGGCGGAGTTGCTTCGAACGCGGGCTTGCGACACGCGGCGGCACAACTCAGAGAGTTCAAGTTTTACTTTCCTTCTTCCGCGTTATCCACAGATAACGCTGCCATGATTGCGGCCGCGGCCTTTCCGAAATTCCAGCGGTGCGATTTCGCGGGTTTCGATTTGAAGGCCCAAGCGGGATTGATGTTAGCTTGAGCTTATGGGTCCTCACGCTCCACACGAGCAACCGAAGCTACCAATCGCCGGAGTTCAGAACATCATTGCGGTCGGATCCGGGAAAGGCGGCGTCGGAAAGAGCACGATAGCGGTCAATCTCGCCATCAGCCTCGCCAAGCTAGGTCACAAAGTCGGTCTGCTCGATGCGGATGTATACGGGCCGAACGTGCCTCTGATGATGGGAATCGCGGAAACGCCACATGCGATTGGCCAACGAATCCAGCCACTCGCGGCGCATGGAGTGCGGCTGATGTCGATGGCGCTCTTGAACCCGGGAGATAAGCCGCTGGTCTGGCGCGGGCCGATGCTCAACAGCGTGATCCAGCAATTTCTCAGAAATGTCGACTGGGGAGAACTGGATTACCTGATAATCGATCTGCCGCCGGGCACCGGTGACGTGCAGCTGACGCTCATTCAGACGACGCCACTGACTGGCGCCGTTGTGGTAACGACTCCATCGGATGTAGCGCTCGAAGACGCGCGCAAAGCGGTCAACATGTTCGAGCAGGTGCGGGAGCAGGTGCTCGGCATCGTCGAGAACATGAGCTACCTGGAACACAACGGAGAAAGACTCTATGTGTTTGGCAAAGGCGGCGGTGCGAAGACGGCCGAACGGATGAAAGTGCCGCTCCTTGCCGAAATTCCATTGGATCCGAAGACGCGCGAAATGGGCGACAACGGTCGACCGATCGCGACGTTGGAGGAGCCGAACGCGCAGGTTGCGTTGTTCGAACAGCTCGCGCACACCATCATCGCTAAAGCGGAAGCCGCCAAAGAGCGCGCCCGGCCGACGATTACGATCTCTGATTAATCGACGCTTTGATCGATCTGCAATTTCGATCCGGTACTCCATTCCGTAAACGGTCGGATCGAGGTCACAACGTTGTCGCGCTCTCGCCAACTACCGAGTAGGTAGTCCCGATTCATGGCTGCGATTACTTCCAACGGAATCTCTTTCGGGCAAACTCCCGTACATTCTCCGATGTTGGTGCAGCCGCCAAAGCCTTCGACGTTCATCTGCGTCACCATGCGAACGGCGCGAATATTCTGTTCGGGTTTACCTTGCGGCAAAATTCCGAGATGAGCGATTTTAGCTCCCGTAAAGAGCGCCGCCGACGCATTGGGGCAGGCAGCCACACAAGCACCACAGCCGATGCAGGCCGCCGCATCCATGGAGCGATCCGCCGATTCTTTTG
This sequence comes from Terriglobia bacterium, assembly GCA_963799755.1. Lineage (GTDB taxonomy): Bacteria > Acidobacteriota > Terriglobia > Bryobacterales > Bryobacteraceae > Bog-105. Next base: position 47,123 of record CAWCYQ010000034.1, read on the forward strand.
AAACAGGAATGGCATTTCCATCCGGAGCGCTTCCCGTGGAAACGGAGATGTAGCCGCCTGAGGCAATGATGCGGTCGAAGGAGCGGCGATCGACGACCAGGTCTTTGATTAGCGGAAAAGCATGCGCGCGCCACGGCTCCAAGGTTAATTCTTCGCCGTCTTTGAAGTGCCGCATCGTCAACTGGCAGACGGTAGCAGCACGGAGGGGGCCGTGCGCGACACCGTTGATCATAAACCCGCAGGAACCGCAAATCCCTTCACGACAATCGTGTTCGAAGGCCACCGGCTCTTCGCCGCGTTCCACCAGATCCTCATTCAACACATCCAGGCATTCCAGCATGGACATATCCGGATCAACGTTGTTGACGGGATAACTGACAAACTTGCCGGGAGTTTTGCGGCCGGGTTGACGCCAGATTTTTAGCGTGACCTGCATCTACTTGTAGCTCCGCTGGCTCGGATGAACGTACTCGAACTCGAGCGGTTCCTTGAAAAGCTCCGGATAATTGCCATAGCCGCGATAGCCCCATGCAGCGACATACGAGTAATGTTCGTCATCGCGCTGTGCCTCGCCGTCTTCGGTCTGATACTCCTCGCGGAAATGACCGCCCGCCGATTCGTTGCGCTCGCGAGCGTCGATGCACATGAGCTCCGCCAGTTCGAAGAAATCCGCGACACGGCCGGCCTTTTCCAGGCTTTGATTCATGTCGTCGGCACTCCCGACCACCCTGACGTTTTGCCAGTACTCTTCCCGCAGTTCGCGAATCTGTCCGATTGCGCTTTCGAGACCTTCTGCCGTGCGCGACATGCCGCAGTAATCCCAGACAACCTTTCCAAGTTGGCGATGGAAAGAGTCGACAGTTCGTTTCCCATTGATCGCCAACAGTTTCTGGATGGTCTGCCGCACGCACGCCATGGCATTGCGAACTTCTGGATCGCCGGAATCGATCTTTGACAGTTTGTTGGTAGCGAGGTAATCGCCCACGGTGTACGGCACGATGAAATAGCCATCTGAGAGACCCTGCATGAGTGCGCTGGCACCCAGGCGATTTGCTCCGTGATCGGAAAAGTTTGCTTCACCGATAACGAAGAGGCCAGGAATCGTGCTCATCAGATTGTAGTCAACCCAGAGTCCACCCATTGTGTAGTGAATAGCAGGATAGATCCGCATCGGAACCTTATACGGGTCTTCGTCGGTGATGCGCTGATACATGTCGAAGAGATTGCCATAGCGGTCTTCGACCGTTTTCCTACCCAGACGCTTGATAGATTCTGCGAAATCGAGATAGACGCCCAGGCCGGTCTTACCGACGCCGCGGCCCTCGTCGCAGACGTATTTCGCATTGCGGGACGCGACATCGCGCGGAACGAGGTTGCCAAAGCTCGGGTAACGACGTTCGAGATAGTAGTCGCGCTCAGATTCGGGAATCTGGTCGGGCGGACGCGTGTCGCCTTTTTTCACAGACACCCAGATGCGGCCATCATTCCGGAGCGATTCGCTCATCAGGGTGAGCTTCGACTGATAGTCGCCTGAGACGGGAATGCACGTGGGGTGAATCTGCGTGAAACAAGGATTTGCGAAGAGAGCACCCCGTTTGTGAGCGCGCCAGCAGGCGGTGGCGTTGGAGCCCTTGGCATTGGTCGAGAGAAAGAAGACGTTTCCGTAACCGCCGGTGCCGAGGATGACGGCATCGGCAAGATGTACGTCAAGTTCGCCAGTGACAAGATTACGGGTGATGATGCCGCGCGCCTTGCCATCGATAACGATGAGGTCGAGCATTTCGGTGCGCGGATACATGGTGACGCTACCTGTCTGTACCTGACGCTCCAATGCCTGATAAGCGCCGAGAAGAAGCTGTTGGCCGGTCTGGCCGCGAGCGTAGAACGTTCGCGAAACCTGCGCGCCGCCAAAAGAGCGATTGGTCAGAGTACCGCCATACTCACGCGCGAAAGGAACGCCCTGCGCGACGCATTGATCGATGATGTTGACGCTGATTTGGGCAAGGCGATAAACGTTCGCTTCGCGAGAGCGAAAGTCGCCGCCTTTAACGGTGTCGTAGAAGAGACGGTAGACGCTATCGCCATCATTCTGATAGTTCTTCGCGGCATTGATGCCACCCTGAGCGGCGATGGAATGGGCGCGGCGAGGCGAATCCTGAAAGCAGAAACATTTGACCTGATAACCCAGTTCGCCAAGCGTGGCGGCCGCCGATCCACCAGCGAGCCCTGAACCGACCACGATGAGCGAATGCCGGCGCTTATTGGCTGGATTGACCAGCTTCATGTCGAAACGCGCCTTGTCCCACTTCTCTTGGATTGGTCCGGAAGGTATTCTCGCGTCGAGTTCCATTTATTTGATCAGGCCTAGCAGGATGCTAACAGGGATTGAGATGTAGCCCAGAGCAATGATTATGGCAAGAGCAGCGGCGCTCTTTTTCAGCAGCGGTGTGTGGCGAGGGTGATTTATGCCGAGCGACTGGAACATGCTCCATGCACCGTGCCGGATATGAAGGCCGAGAAGAATCATCGCGAAGATGTACCATGCGGATACATACCAGACCTGAAAACCGGCAACCATATTGTGGTAGACGTCACCTTCGATAAACGGGCCGCCCGGGTGAATGTAGCCTGCGGTGAGATGCAACAGGTGATAGATGATGAAGGCCAGCAGAATGGGACCGCTCCAGTACATTGTGCGTGAAGCATAAGAAGAGTTTGTATTGCGTCGCTTGGAGTAACTGACTGGACGGGCTCCCTTTTTGCGCAACGCCAATCTCACGGAAGCCCAGATATGCAAAATTACCGCCACGAGGAGAATCGCGCGGACCGCCCAGAGCGCTTCAGGAAAACGGCGCAGTGCAGCTCCGTAGAAATTGAGTTGCTCGGGACCTTCAAATACCTGAAGGTTGCCGATCATGTGGAAGATGACAAAAAGAAACAAAATCACGCCGGTAACGGCCATGATTGCTTTCTGTCCATTGGTCGACTCCCAAAAATGGACAGGGCGAATCTCGCGCGTGCCGATCACAGTTGTGGCCATATTGATTTCCCTACTCAGCAGCCTTGCTCGGGTGAAGATCGTATCGAAGGCGAACCTCTTAGCCGGCCTAAAGAGTATATTCAGTGCTAGTTTCAGGGTATCGCAGCAGCTATTCTTCACAGGCTCCTGAGCTGAGCGCGAAAATCCGCTAGCAACTCACCGGTTTTTTCCCTGCATTTGCCGAAGCCTATCGGCACTGGCCGAATGCTGCTTCGCTTGCGCACAAAACACGATTACGATGCGGGTGAAGGAGAATTTATCGAATGATTTCATCTGCGTCGACGGCAAAAGGCTATCGCGGTTGGGGAATGGAAGGTATGGTCGCAAGATGGTATGCGGGACTCACCAAGAAATCACTGGACGAGTTCAAAGCGCTCGCGCGGCGGGTTGCAGAACAGATTGCAGCCGGCGACAGCGTACTCGAGGTGGCGCCCGGACCAGGGTACTTTGCCGTTGAATTGGCGAAACTCGGCGACTATCGGATTACGGCACTGGACATCAGCGAAACATTTGTCGAGATTACACGCGCGAATGCAAGACGGGAAGGCGTGAAGGTCGATGTTCGTCTTGGGAACGCTTCTGAGATGCCATTTGAGAACGATAGTTTCCACTTTCTGATCTGCCGGGCAGCATTTAAAAACTTTTCCGCACCACTGGGAGCTCTTCGGGAGATGTATCGCGTTCTGAAGCCGAACGGGCGGGCCCTGATCATCGATTTGCGACGAGACACGTCGAAGGAATCGATCGTCAAAGCGGTAGATGACATGAAGCTTGGGCGCGTAAATGGGATCATCACCAAACTGACGTTCGAACACATGCTCCTCAAACGAGCTTATACGAAGAGCGAGTTTGAGAACCTCCTGTCTCAGACAAAGTTCGAGCACACGGAAATTCGGGAAAACCTCACGGCCCTCGAGATCCTGCTGGAAAAGACGGGCAGTTAGGCGGTAGGTCACCATGTGCAGGGTCCCACCGGTTCAAAGATTACGATGAGATGATGAAAACCGGCAGGGTTCTTGCGGCAGCGGCTTTGAGCATCTCGACGTTTGTCTTATCGGCAAGCGCGCAAACAACGGAAAATGGCCCGGGCTCGGAACAGTTTGCGCGCGACCCGAAGCAAGCGGTCGATCAGAACTACACGGAGCGTATTCGGAAATACACGACAGCTCCTTCCCTCAACTCGCCATTAACAGATTATCTGCCTGGGTCGAAGGTGGTGCCGGCGCCAGACAAAGTTCTGGGCGATGTGGCTGGAGCACCGGACATGCTGCCCTATGCGGAAGATGTCTACCGTTATTTCCGGCTCTTGGAGCAGAGTAGTCCGCGGGTGAAAGTCTTCACGATCGGACATAGCGAAGAGGGCCGGGAGATGATCGCGGCGGCGGTGGCGGACGAAGCGCTGCTTTCTCGAGCGCAGGAAAACGGCGCGCGCCTGGCAAAGCTGGCTGATCCGCGTTCGATCGGATTGAATGACAAAACTGCGGCCGAGCTGTCAGCGAAATCGTTTCCGATCTACTACATTACAGGAACGATTCATTCTCCGGAGACGGGAGCGCCGACGGCGCTGATGGAGCTGGCATACCGGTTGGCTGTGGACGACGCGCCCTACATTCAGTACATCCGCAAGCACATGATCGTGCTGATTACGCCCGTGGTGGAGGTAGACGGCCGCGATCGCATGGTCGACATTTACCGCTGGCACAAGGCGCATCCGGGCGAGAACTGGCCCCACCTGCTCTATTGGGGACATTACGTGGCCCATGACAACAATCGCGATGCCATGGGGATGACACTTGCTCTAACCAACCATATCCTGAACACGTATCTGGCTTGGCACGCGCAGGTCTTGCACGATCTGCACGAATCGGTTCCATTTATCTACGACAACACGGTGGGAGACGGACCTTATAACGCCTGGGTCGATCCGATGCTGACAGACGAATGGGCGGCACTCGGCTGGAACAACGTACAGCAATTACAGAGCTTCGGAATGCCCGGCGCGTTCACGCACGGAGATTTCGACACCTGGAGCCCAGGCTATCTGATGTTTCTCGCAGCGATGCATAACGGCATCAGCAGGCTGTACGAAACATTCGGAAACGGGGGCGCAGATACTGAGAAGCGCATCCTTTCGCCCGATGAGTATTCGCGGACCTGGTACCGGCCGAATCCGCCGTACCCGACAGTGACCTGGTCGCAGAGAGACAACAACAATTATGAAGAAACAGCGCTGCTGACAACGCTCTCCTATTTCGCGCACAACAGCGAGCACTTTCTTAGCGATTTCTATCTCAAGAGCAAGCGGTCGGTCGAGAAGCCGAAGAACTCCGGACCGGCGGCGTATATCCTTCCAGCGGACGAAGGCGCGCTGAACAGGCAACTGCAATTATTGAAAGCACTGCAGGCTCAGCATATAGAGATTTCACGGTTGAGGGAGGCCACAACTGTAAAGATGCCCCCAGTGCACCACGACGAGAAATCAGATAACACAGGTGCGAAGGCGGCTGAGGTCAAGCCGCAGACATTCGCGGCGGGCAGTTGGGTAATACGAATGGACCAACCGTATTCACGCGCAGCGGACGCTTTGCTGGACCGGCAATACTGGTCGCCCGACGATCCGCAGAAGCACCCCTACGATGATACCGGCTGGTCGTTCGGAGATTTGTTTAACGTGCGAACAGTTCGAGTGACGGATCAATCCATCTTGAACTCGAAGCATGGAGCGCGTGATGAATTTGAGTGAGGCCGGGCAAGAAAACCCGCAAATGCAAGGAGCACTCTACGCGGTGAACAATTCGGACCAAATCGGCCTGCTCGCATTAGCTTTTGCAGTGCGGCCGGCTCAGGTTGCCATCACAGAGGAGGCGTTCGACAGCGAAGGGCACCATTTCAATGCGGGCTCATTACTGATAAATACTTCAGACGGAACCAGGCTGCGCGCCGCATTGGCTCAACTGGATTTGCGTGTTCATGTCTTGACAGCTCAACCCAATGTACGCGCGCATACGGCGGCCACTCCGCGCATCGCGTTCATGCACACCTGGTTATATACACAGACGGAAGGTTGGTGGCGGCAGGCTTTCGACAAATTGAAGGTGCCGTATACCTACATCAGCACCCAGACAGCAGCGCGGGAAGAAGATCTGCGCAGCAAGTACGACGTGATTATTTTCGCTCCAGTGGCGCATGTTTCGAGTGAACAGATTGTGAACGGGCTGCCGATGTGGGGCAATGCCCTTCCCTGGCAAAAGACCACTCTGACGCCGAACTTGGGCAGACTCGACGAGACCGCGGATATGCGTCCGGGTCTGGGGTTCGGTGGCCTCGCCCATCTAAAAGAATTCGTCGAGAATGGTGGTCTTCTGATTACGGCGGAAGACACTGCACAGTTTGCGATTGAGGAAGGGCTCGCTCCGGGAGTATTCATGGCCCCTCTGAAAGGGACAAAGGTGGACGGCAGTGTCCTGCGCGCGGTGGCGCTCGATAAAAATCAGCCTGTAGCGTACGGATACGATGGCGAGTTGGCGGTGTATAGTCAGAGCGGCATGGCGTTTACCGTAAGCAATCTGGTGACGAATCGCAATATCCTTACGGACAAAGAATACAAACGGCCGACCGGACGCGGAGGCCCGCAGGAGGAAGATGCACCCGAGGGACGACCCTACGAAGAACCGGCGCCGCTACCCTCGCCCAAGCCGTGGGAGGCGACCGCGCTCAACGAAGAACAAACGCGAAATAATCTCCTCGTCATTCCAAAAGAGTACCGGCCGCAAGTGATTTTTCGCTTCGCTGAGAAGAAGCGTTTGTTGGCGGCAGGGCTACTGGAGGATGGCGATTCGATTGCCGAGCGGCCTATCGTGGTTGACGCTCATCTGGGGAAAGGCAACGTCCTGTTGTTTGCGAACAACCCAATCTACCGAGGGGAAACGTTGGGAAGTTATGCGATGGTGTTCAACGCGATTCTGAATTTCGGGAATTTGAGTGAGCGGAAATAGTGCGTCGCGATTTTGACGCTTTTCCGGCTCGCTTTACAGCTTCACGCGCCGCACAAATTTGACGGCTTTATTTTCGAATAATTGCGAGATTAGAGAGTCGGGGACAGGCTCGTCGGTTTCTACAATCGATAAAGCAGTGAGCGGCCCCGAAGTAGCATGATTTGTTTCCTGGCGACCCAGGGCAAAGTTGGCGATGTTCACGCCGTTCCCGCCGAGAACCGTTCCCAGGTAGCCGATCACGCCAGGCACATCCTCGTTCTTCGAATAAAGCAGGTTGCCGCTTAGAGTCGCTTCGCACGAAATATCTTCGACCTGCAAAAGCCGTGGCTTGCCGAGAACGACCGCGCCAACGGCAGAAAAGCGCCCCGCTTCGGATTCGACTTCCATACGGATGGAATCCATCAGGGCTTCCCCGGGCTCGAGCTGCTCGATAACACGAAAGCCGCGCTGCGTAGCAAACTGCATTGCGTTAATTAAGTTTGGCCGATGTTCCATCGAGCGGCCGAGGACCCCGGATAAACTGGCGTTCCGCAGGAGCTGTGTGTTATTTTCGGCGAGCCGTCCGAAATAGACGATCCGGATGGTGTGAGCATTTCCTGAAGCAATATGGCTGAGGAACAAGCCCAAGCGTTCGGCCATATCGATATAGGGTCCCAAAACCCGATACTGTTCAGGCGTCAAGGCCGGCATATTCACAGCATTCAGAGCGACTCCACTCTTGAGATATTCTATGAGCTGCTCGACAATGCGAATGCCCACGATCTCCTGCGCTTCTTCGGTAGACCCGGCAATATGCGGCGTTGCGACGACGGGTTCCAGTCTTAATAGCGAGCTGTCTCCGGGAGGCTCGACTTCAAAAACGTCGAGCGCAGCCCCTCCGACTGTACCGTTGGAAATTGCGACTTCGAGCGCGGCTGTGTCTACCAGCTCGCCGCGAGCACAATTCACGATGCGCACGCCATCTTTCATTTGGGCAAAGGCATCGGCGTTCAACATATGATCGGTCTCGGGAGTCAGCGCGACATGCAGAGTGATGTAATCGCTTTGCCGATAAAGTTCGGGGAGCGAAACCAGTTCGATTCCCAGATCGCGAGCGCTTTGCGAGCTGATGTAAGGATCGTGACCGATGATGCGCATCTCAAACGGACGGGCACGCTTGACGACTTCTCGGCCGATGCTGCCCAAACCGACAATCCCGAGACTCTTGCCGCGCAATTCGTTGCCGAGAAATTTCTTCTTCTCCCATTTGCCGCTCTTGGTTGAAGCGCTGGCCTGGGGAACCGAGCGCGCCATGGAAAGCATGAGCGCCAAAGTATGCTCGGCAACAGAGACAGCATTGCCGCCTGGCGTGTTCATCACAAGAACACCGGCCTCTGTAGCCGCCGCAAGATCCACGTTGTCGACGCCAACTCCGGCGCGGCCAATCACACGCAGGTTCGGGGCGGCAGCAAGTACTTCTTTCGTCACCTTGACAGCGCTGCGCACCACCAGGGCATCCGAATCGGAGAGATGAGCCGAGTAGGTCTTTGGGTCGGCCACAACGATGTTCCAATCGGACTGCGCACGCAGAAGTTCGATAGCGGCCGGCGCGAGCGGCTCAGCAATGAGAATTTTCATGGCAGAAGTTTTAACTTAGCGTAAGGGCTTCCTTCGGAAGCGCTACGTCTGCGTAGACGTTCTGCACGGCAGCCACACCGGAGCCGAAGCGCACGGGATGGCCCTGCGCGGCAAGGATGATTTCCAACTCGGCGATAACGGCAAACAGGTCGTGAAAATCGAAAAAGCCCAGATGAGCGAAGCGGAAAATCTGCCCTTTCATCGAGCCCTGTCCGTTGGTAATGATGGCATTAAAGCGGGTGCGGAACTCTTTGACGATTACTCCGGAATCCATGCCGGATGGAGGACGCACCGCGGTCACAGAAGAACCAGGAGATGAAGAGAACAGCTCGAGGCCGAGGGCCTGCACAGCCTCGCGAGTGGCGCGCGCCAGTAATTGCGCGTTCTCAACCAATTTATCCATGCCGAGCGACTTGATATATTTCAACGCCTCGCCGAGCGCGAGAAGCAACGCGATATTGGGGGTCCACGCGGACTCACCGTTCAGCGCGTTCTTTCTCTCCTTCTTAAGGTCGAAATAGAAGCGCGGAGCTTTGGCAGAATCAGCCAGCGCCCAAGCCTTGGGGCCAATGGATAGGAAAGCCAAGCCGGGCGGAATCATGAACGCTTTTTGGGACCCGCCAACGACGATGTCGAGTCCCCATCCATCTATCTCGAGAGGCATTGTCCCGATGCCGGTGATCGCGTCCACAACAAAGATGGCGTTGGTCTTTTTGACAGCAAGACCCATCGCCTTGACGTCGTGCTGAGTACCAGTAGAGGTCTCGGAGGCCTGCACGAAAACGCCCTTGATTCTAGGGTTTTCGGCAAGGGCTTTCTCAACGGCAGCAGGCCGAACGGCATCGCCGTATGGTGCGGTAAGCACTGTGGCGTTCATCCCCCATGCCTTCATGATTTCAACCCAACGCTCGCCGAACTTACCGGCTGAGCAAACAAGCACATCGTCACCGGCCGAGAAGAAATTCTGTGTAGCGGCCTCCAAACCGCCGGAGCCAGAGGCGACAAGAACAAGCACGTCATTGCTGGTGCCGAGCACCGATTTCAAATCAGCAAGCACCTGCTTATACAGGCTGCGAAAGTCCTCCGTCCTGTGATGGATATCGGCACCCATCATCGCGTGGAGCGCGGAGGGCAAGAGAGGCGTCGGGCCTGGGGTAAGAAGTCGCTGCTTTTTAATGTGCATTCGAGGGAACCATTGTTTGCTCACGCGGTTCTAGTCACGCGCTGTGCAACCCAATAGAACCCTCAGGATAGCAAAATCGGCTCAAGTGACAGACGCGCCGATTGCGGTTAGTTCCCGACCGTAAAGCCGGACGAAATTGTGTAACTCTGGCCGGTGCTGGTGGTGGCCGTAATCGCCAAGGTATGAGTGCCATTGGCGAGGAACGTGGTATCCACCGCGAGGTTCCAACCCACATCGGGGCAACCCGGGCTGCTTGGATATTGTTTACAGACATCGCCGCGGTCGCCACCATAGGAAGCCGCGCCGTAGGGTACACCGTCGATGGCTGCAGTCACGCCGGCAATTGCCGCAGTCGGGTTGATAGCCCAACCGCCAAAAGCGGCAACACCCTTGAATGTAGTACTGGAGGTGTTCGGCACGTCGATGCTGATGCGAGTCGGGCTTGGAGAGGTCCAATTGGCCACCTGGAAAGTTGACGAGGTAAGGTAGAAAGTTCCGTCGGCGGCGGTCGCAGTCACGCCGAGTGTGTGCGATCCGTCGGCGAGTTGCGCGGTATTCAGGTCGTAGGTCCAATCGATGGGTGTATTGACCCCGGCCGACGTATAAGTGGCGGACCCGTAAGGATAGCCATCAATGGAGACGGCAACGCTCGTGATTTTTGCGCTGCTGCTCTGTGCGGTTCCGGAGAAGAATGCCATGCCCTGATATGGGCTATTTTGGGCATTCGGTTGAATGATCGAAGCAGTGGTGGGACCGGTCCCAGCGGAGTTCGCAACTGAGAATACGGAGCCCGCGGACGCGCGTTCTCCATTTTGGCTAGTCACAGTAACTTGGAGCGAATGTGTACCATTGGCGAGCGATAAGGTATCCAGCAGGTAGTTCCAGCCAACGTTCGGGCAGTTAGGAGAGGGGTGCTTGGCGCAAACGTCACTGCGGGCACTGCCATAGACAGCGTAGCCATTGAGAACCCCATCTACTAACATTTCGACCGTCGATACCTGCGAGGAGCTATTCGATGCCCAGCCGCCGAAAGAGGCAAAGCCACTGAAGGGGGCGCTGGATCCGTTGGGCTTATCAATGGAGATGAGAGTCGAACTAGGACCCATCGCCTGATTGGCAACTTGAAACGGAGTAGTCTGCGTGAAGCCTTGGCCGCTAGTTGGTGTGTAAGTGACTTGAAGAATGTGGTTACCGTCCGCCAGGAGCGTGGTATCCAGAAAGAAATTCCAGCCGACATTCGGGCAGCCGGGAGCCGAATGGATACTACAGACATCGCCGCGACTTCCGCCATAGCTTGCGTTACCGAGCGGGATATCGTCCACCGCTATGGATACCGAGGCAATGGTCGCGTAGGGATCGATCGCCCAACCAGCAATATGTGCCACGTTGCTTAACGGTCCGGTCTGCGAGTTTGGCTTGTCAATGCTGGAGATGATCGGATTGGCCGTAGTCCAGTTGGAAACGGTGAAAGAGTGGGCCTGTATGAGGCGGTCGCCATTCACGGCTGTGGCATTCACAGAAAGGACGTGATTACCATTCGTGAGACTGGTGGTATTGATCTGATACGACCAACCCACACCCGCACTGCCATTCTGACAATTGGGCGAACTGGAATAAACAGCGCATACGTCGGGGCGGCTTGCTCCATAAGCAACTGCACCTTGTGTGACGCCATCGATAGCCACCGTGACGGAGCTTATGGCAGCGTTATTGTTCAAGGCCCAACCATGGAAGGTTGTGATGCCTTGAAAGTTTCCGCCTTGGCCGCCCGGATTATCTATGCTGATGAGGGTCGAATTCGAACCTTTGTAATTGGATGACGTGAAACCCTGGGCACGCGTGAAGCGTGACCCATTGGGGTCGCTGGCAGTGATCTGGAGACTGTGGGGACCGTCGGCGAATTGCGTAGTGTCAAGAACGTAACCGTATCCTACAACGGAGTTGCCGTTAGCGCAACTGGCACTCGTCGGATGCGCCGCACAGACATCTGGTCGGCTAACGTTGTAGTTCGCGGCACCGATCAAGACACCATCGACCGAAACATTGACAGAAGTAATGGGCGTTATATCGTCGATCGCCCAACCCGCCACGGGTATTGAGCCGCTGAGGGCCGGACTGCTATTGTTCGGCGAATCGATATCGATGTAGATAACACTGCTGCCGGTGGGCGGCACACTCGGGTTTGGATTGGCAGGACCGACTGGGATAGTGACGGTATTACTGATAAACGCATTCTGAGCGACGTAAACAGGTGTGGCGGTGTTAGTGGCCTGGCCTTGAGGCACGATCAACTGGATCTGATAAACGCCATACGATCCCTGAGGAAGCCCGGCACTGACAATTTGAGCGGTCGTGCCAGCCATGATGGCGCTCACCGAGGCAGTGGCACTGTTGATAGGGGCGAAGGTATAGGGCTGACCAACGGGAATGTCGCCTAAAGTACCGCCTGTCAAATTGGTAACTGTCCCGAGACCGGCGCCGGACAGTGTAATGGTCTCGCCTGGAGCTGCAGGATTGGTGGGAGTGATCGGCGAGCCGTTTACCACATTGCAACACGTTGAGTCGGTATAGGCTGTGAGGGTAATGTCGGCCGAACTGCTCGTGCTTGCCGAAACAGCGATTCCATTGCCGGCTGCGCCGCTTTGGCGGGCTACAAGAACGACGCGGTTGAACGCTCCGCCCTGCACGGCAGTTACATAAGGATCGGGCGCCTTGTTAATAACCTGAGCAAGATTGTAAGTGATACTAGTCAGCGTATCGCTGCTCTGCACAGTGTAGCTGTAACTGGTGTTCGAAACTTTGATAGTCAGAACATCCCCGGCGTTGACGGTTCCCGTGAAGTCCACCACAGCCTGGGGATTCCCAAGTTGGTGATAAGCACCAGCGGCCGGCCAAGGACGCGACTGGCCGGGCGAACTCGGAGCATTGAAGATGCCCGGGTTGGCAGGAGCGATATAAACTGGGGTAGCGTTTGTGATGGTGACGGAACCGTCGCTGTGCGTCGTGCGCAAATAGACGCTTGTGCTGTTGCGCGCGTTGAAATTGAAAGGTACCTGGGAGACGACCTGGTTAGAAGCGGCGCTGTAAACTGGCCCTGCCACGCCGTCAAAAAACACCTGTGCGCCGCCTAACGAAGTTGGGATTGTGCCCGTCAGGCTGGCTACTGCGGGATGATCAGGGGGCAAGTCCGAAAGGTTCGTTCCATTTATCTCGACGAGCATACCAGGGGCAGCAGTAGCAGCGGTTCCAGCAGTTAAGTAGCCATTGCCGGAAGCAGTAGCTGTGATATCCGTGGCATTCGATGCAGTCACGGAAAAGGCGATGGTGTCATACCCAGGGTTGATAGCTCTTGAGCTTAGGTACAGGGATCCCGTCCCTGTGCCTGCGAAGATTGCGATAGCATTCGCATCGCCACTGCCCGCATTGATCGTGCTGACCAGGCCTTGAGCGATCGTATCGTTCGTATCGGTGCTCACGACCTTGTAGGTATATGTATTGCTGCCAAGAGTGACTGCCACAGTATCACCGGCAGTGATCGTGGTTGCGGAGATGGTGACGACTCCCTCCTGGCGAATAATCTCACTAGCCCAATTGACCACGGAGCTGTCGGGCAGCGGCGTATTGCCGGGAGTAAACACGAGAACACGATTATCGATAGGATCGCTGACATATAAATTGAGACCGTCGAACGCCAGCGATGTGGGGCTAGGCGTAACATCTACCGCACTCGTACTATCGACGGCCGTACTGGCAACGCTGATGGCGGTGCTCGAAACGTTATCCACACCGAAGTTAGGCTGACCCAGAACCTCATCCGCGGCAACGCCGTTGGAAGTGGGAATGGTGTTATAGATGAGAACTCGATCATTTCCACCATCGGCGATAAACAGGCGCTTTCCATCCGAGAGTGCATAACGAGGAAAGTTCATGTTATAGGCGCACTGCACTTGCGTGCCGGTGCCGTTCAGGCAGACAGCCGGGTTATTTGGAACCGCGCTAACCATGTCGGGCTGACCGACAACGACATCAGCGTTTTGTCCGTTACTGTTTGGAATGCTATTCCAAATAAGAACGCGGTTGAAACCTAGGTCGGCAACGAACAGATGAGTTCCATCGGAAGTCACCGACACTGGGTTGCAGAGTTCGTTGGCAGCGCTGACGTAATTAGTTTTGGTGGGATCGCACGCCGACTGCGTGCCTACATTGAAAGTGGACTGTCCAAGAACCAGGTCGGCTGGTTGATTATTCGACGTAGGAATACTGTTCCAAATGAGGATGCGATAGTCCTGGGTATCGGCAACGAAGAGTTTGCCATTCTGGATCCAAACGCCTTGCGGGCCGCGCAGCGAACTGGGAGTTGGTGGACTTGAAACAACCGAGTGAGTGAAGTCAGCCTGACCGAGAACGATATTAGCGGGCTGGTTCATGGTAGTCGGAATCGAGTTCCAGATCAAAACGCGATTGTTATCGGTATCCGCAACAGCAAGAACAGTCCCATCCGTCGCCACTGCGGTAGGCGTTTGCATGTTGGAGGTGGTAGCGGTGTTGTTCAAACCAGCGGGAAAGGCGTCTGGAGTAGCGCTTGTTCCCTGCATGGCGGCGCCAAAACCGGATTGCCCCACTTGGAGATAGGCGGGAAAAGCACACAGGTTGCATTGAAAGGTGGAATAGGAGTGCGCATTGGTCAGATCGGCAGTTGGGGCCGGAATCATGTTCGTGTTGAACATGATTACTCGATTGTCTTGCGGAACGGCGCCCACCCGATTGGAATCGGCGACAAAGAGTGTGCCATTCGCCCACGCTAGTCCGCTTGCGCCGCCAAGAATTTGCTGGCTGGGAATGGTCTGCACAGTTCCTGGTGTGGCGCCCCCAAAAGTAAACGTGTACTGGCCGAACTCGGCCCGAGCAGCCTGACCATTGACAAAATTCTGCGCCCGAAGACCAAAGGCAGATAGCAGAAAAACAAAAATCGCTGTGTACTTTCTCAAACTTAGAGCCCCAAAAGCAATGAGTAACGGCTAGGCGCTGCGTGTGATGCGTTATGGCGCGGGAAGCGTTGAAGCAAAGTTCGCCCCATGCCAAAAGACAGCCAAGCTAGCTCAGTATAACAGCGGGTTTGACGTGGAGACATTAACCGAGGTTGCGATGAACCGTCATTTTCTCCACGAGCACAAAGGGCCGATGCGTGCCGTCAAACAAGGATGAGACCGCGCTTCTCAGCGAGCGGAAGATTCAAGATGGAGGAACTCGCTTGCTCCTTGGAGGGCACGCCCATACCGCGGGCCGCTTTGCGCGCATTCCTCAGTAGCAAAATGCGTACAATGTTGGTCGATGTCGCTTCTCGAACGAGTTCAGAAAGACATGGTCGATGCCATGAAGACGAAGGCGGAAGTCCGTTTGAGCGCATTGCGCATGGTAAAGGCAGCGCTGAAAAAGCACGAGATCGACTCGATAAAGCCGCTGAACGAAGCTGCTGAGATGCAGGTAATGCATACCTTGTTGAAGCAGAGGCGCGAAGCTGCGGATCTTTTTCGGAAGGGCGGCCGTGAAGAATTAGCCACCAAAGAAGAAACGGAAGCAGCGATTCTCGAGGCTTACCTGCCCTCCACGCCGTCAATAGCGGAACTGGAAGACGCAGTCACGGCGGCCATATCGGAGACTGGGGCAAACTCGGCAAAACAGATGGGCAGTGTCATGAAAGCAGCGCAAGCGAGACTGGCAGGAAAGCGAATAGATGGCAAAGCGCTGAGTGAACTGGTGAAGCAGCGATTGGGATAGGCGAATACCTGCTATTGAATCGCGCGATCCGTTCATTCCTGGCGTTTTGGGAGCTTCCGATCCTGGGCGGGACTCGGGAAAAGGTTTTTCTGCTGGCTGTCATCGTTGCCTTGTGCGCCGTCCGGGCTTACATAGGTCTGGTCGGAGCCCGCCTGTTTGTACACGACGCATTCATGCTGTTCGATGGCGCATGGCGCATGCTGAATGGCCAGCGCCCTCATATTGATTTCTACAGCCATCTGGGATTTTTGACATACGCGCCGACCGTCGTCGGTTTGTGGAGTTTCTCATGGTACCGCCTGGGGATTTGGCTACGGACAGGCGCTAGTTGGCTTAGTAGCCGGAGTCTGGGCATACCTATTGGGCCGGAAGCGCCTGGTCGACGTGCCGCTGGCGCTCATGTGCATCGCCGTGACGCTCATGACAGTGGCTCCGTTTGCGCTCGGTTTCCCGCCGAAGATGGGGCCTGCAACAACCTACAACCGATTGGGCTATGGCTTGATTGCACTGATCGTTCTGGAAGCAATCGCAAGACCCGGCGCGAAACTGAGCAAACAAATACCGATGACACCGCTTCCCAGGTGCGAGTTTTGGGGTGGCTTATCGAGCGGCTTGCTGGTTGCGGTTTTATTTTTCCTAAAAATTACTTACTTCGCCGCTGCAATATTCTTACTAGCCATGCTTATTCCATGCCGGCCACAGGCAAAGCAGCGATGGGTGGGCGTGGCTGCCGGTTTCGCATCCGCGGCGCTTCCGTGCTGCGCTTACTTCGGCTTCCGTATGAAACCCATACTGCACGATTTAATCCTGATTGGCGGCGGAAAACGTATCCAACTTGGCGCCTATATATGGGACGAAATTCTGCAGCAGGCCGCTATTGTTTTAGTGTTCGTCATTTGCACGGCCCTGCTCATTCTGAAGAGTAACGCCGGGAAGCGGGCGCTTTCCGTGATCGTTGCAGGAATAGTGGTTTCATTTGCCGGGGCTGGTTTAATTCTGGGAAATTGGGAGCAAAGTGGTTTTCCTCTGGCCGCATTTCTTGCCATTGTACTTTTGAATGAAGTGATTCTGTCTAGCTCGGGCAGATCAACTGCAGACAACGATCTTCGTTTGCCGGTATTTCTTTTGGGAACTGTGCTGATTGGAGGATCGTTGCTCTCCGGCCTGGTGGGAACAGCAGTAGGCGTCGCCGGACGAGTTTACATTGCGCGTCGGCTTCCGCCGTTGGAATCACCGATCCTGAGTGGATTCGTTCCAGCTGGAGATGACTACTGGTATGGAGGATTTGTGGCAGATGGGTTGTCGCTTGTGACCAAATTCCGGCGGTCGGGCGATACCATCATGAGTCTCGATTTCACTAACCCTTTTTCCTATAGCCTTGGCATGAAACCCGCGCCTGGAGGCACCACGGTTCTTCAATACAACACCACGTTCAATGACCAGTTCAGACCTTCGGCGGATTTTTTGTTTGGCTCAGCCAAGCTGGTTGCGCTGCCCAAAAGATTTTCGGACAGTGGCCTGGAGATGAGCATAGATAAGCTATATGGCACTTATCTGCGAAGCCATTACTATAAGGTCGGAGAATCGCGGGACTGGTTGCTTTATCGGCAGAATGGCGATAGCAAAAAATCCGGTCAATGAAAATCGTGGGATGGAACTATTTGCGCTCCTAAAGACAAGCCTTTCATATCTGCCGCCTTCACCGAAATAACATCCCACGTGTTTTGAACGATTCCTTTGATGAGGACATAGGGTTCGCTTACGCAAATGAGCCGTTTCCGCTCAAAGAGATTTGGGTTAACGATGACATTCACGATTCCCGTTTCATCTTCCAGGCTCAAAAACACGAATCCTTTCGCGGTTCCGGGCCTTTGCCGGGTGATGACGCAGCCCGCGATTTTTACCACAGCGCCATTCCGCTGCGCCTTCACGCTTTCGTTGTCCAGGACTCCTATTGCACGGAGCCGTTCCCGGTGAAAGCTCATCGGGTGCTTCCCAATAGTGAGGCCGCTGGTGAAAAAATCCGAAGAGATACGTTGCAATGGGGTCATGACTGCCAATGGCGATCTATTGCCTTCATCGATGGCTAATTCGAGGAGCGGCCCAACCGGTCTGCCCGCAGCACTCGCTTGCCACATCGCCCCGCGTCGATGCCGGTCCGCTTCATTTTCCGGTAAGACATTCAGCGCGCCAAGTTCCGCAAGGACTGCGATTTCTTTCTTATTCAGATCCGGAACCCGCAGCATTAAATCGCGCATTGACGTGAAGGGTTTTTCCTGTCGGGCAGCAACGATGCTTTTCGCGACATCACTGCGCAGCCCGCGTACATAATTGAAGCCAAGTCGGACATACATTATGCCGCCTTCTTTCTCAATCGTGCATTTATAATGCGAACGCAAGATATCTACATACCGGAAGCGCTGCCCGTGACGCTGCGCATCTTTCACCAGCGTTGCAGGCGAATAGAAACCCATCGGTTGGTTGTTCAACATGCAAATCGTGAATGCCGCCAGATAGTGACACTTGAGATAGGCGCTGGCATAAGCAAGCAAAGCGAAACTGGCCGCATGAGACTCCGGAAATCCATAGAGCGCGAAAGATGTAATAGCCTGGACGATTCGTTCCTGCATATCGGGCGCAATCGCATTTTGAGCCATGCCGCGCCGAAGTTTCGCTTCCACATCGCGCATCCGCTTCTCCGAACGTTTGAATCCCATCGCGCGCCGCAGATCCTCCGCTTCGCCGCCGGTAAAGTTCGCCACGATCATTGCCATTTTTAGCAATTGCTCTTGAAAGAGAGGAACCCCCAGTGTCCGTTTAAGAACCTGATCGAGAGAAGGATGGAGCGAGACCGGCTTTTCCAGCCCCTGACGACGCCGCAAAAAAGGATGCAGCATGTCGCCCACAATGGGACCAGGCCGGATGATCGCGACCTGAATTACAACATCGTAGAAACACTTCGGTTTCATACGCGGCAAAATAGCTTGTTGCGCCCGGCTTTCCACTTGAAAGAGTCCCAGAGTATCGGCCCGCTGCAGTGCCTCGTAGACAGCCGCGTCTTCTTGGGGTAAATGGGCAAGATCTACTTCGGTTCCGTAATCTTCACGGATTACTTGCAGGCAGTCCTGCAACACAGCCATCATGCCCAAACCTAGGAGATCCACCTTGACGATCTTCATGTCTGCGCAATCGTCTTTGTCCCACTGCACAACTGTACGCTCCGGCATGCTGGCAGGCTCCAGCGGCACAATCGAGTCGAGTTGCCCCTGGCAAATCACCATGCCTCCTGAGTGCTGGCCCAAATGCCTTGGCAGATCGAGAATCTCGCTGGTTAACGAAAAGAACTTCGCGATGCGGGCATCCTGCAGAGAAAAACCGGCCTCACAAAAGCGGCGTTCCAGGGTATCGCTTGGATCTTTCCATTCGAAATAGGGCATCAAATCGGCCAATCGCTTGAGCTCCGCCTCTGGAAATCCGAGAGCTTTCCCTACATCGCGAACAGCAGACCGGCCGCGATATGTGATCACGTTTGCCGTCATCGCTGCGCCAAGTTGACCATAGCGTTTGTAGACGTACTGAATGGCCTCTTCGCGCCGGTCGCCGCTTGGCAGATCAATATCGATATCCGGCCACTCACCACGTTCTTCAGAAAGAAAACGCTCAAAGAGCAGTTCCATACGGACTGGATCGACCGCTGTGATGCCGAGCGAATAGCAAACAGCACTGTTAGCCGCCGAGCCCCGCCCCTGCACCAAAATGCCATTACGTCTGCAGAACTCGACGATGTCCCAAACGATGAGAAAGTAGCCCGCAAGCTTCAGCTTTTCAATGAGAGCTAACTCACGCTCAATCTGTTTTCTTGCTTTGCTGCTATACGGCCGATACTGCCGTCGAGCGCCTTCCTCGGTGCGTTTGCGTAAAAAGGATATTTCCGATTCGCCATCCGGCACCGGATACCGTGGAAACTCATAGCCCAAATCTTGGAGGGTAAAAGAAAGACGCGCGGCCAGTTCTCCTGTTTGAGCAAACGCCTCAGGCAAATCGGCAAAGAGACGCTTCATTTCCGAGGACGATTTCAGATGGCATTCAGCGTTATAACTCAGCAGACGGCCTGCTTCGAATATGCTGGTTTTATGCTTTACGCAGGTCAGTACATCCCGCAGTTCACGTTTTTCTTGAGTTGCATGAGAGACCCCGTTGGTGGCCAACAGCGGTAGCCGGAGACTACGGGCTGTTTCGACGAGCGCCTGATTGCGCACCTCCTCTTTGCGGCGATAGTGTCGTTGCAATTCAACGAAAACATTTCTATTCCCGAAGATATGCGTGAGCTGTGCTAAATGCCGGCGAGTTGCTTCTGTTGCGGAAACCCCATGGCATTCAGAAAAAATCCGCGCCAGCGGGCCTTCTTCGCCGCCCGTCAGACAAACTAATCCTCCCGCGAACTCGGCAAAATCGTCCGTCGTAGCTACTGGATTCTCCGGCTTCCCCGGCTTTCCATCGCGAAATTTTGTGCGGGTAATCAATCGGCAGAGGTTCTGATACCCTTGTCGATTCTCGGCCAGCAAAGTGTACCGGCTACCATCTGCCGTGGCTACTTCGGCGCCAATGAGCGCGCGAATGCCGAGGTTTTTGGCAGCCAAGTGGAATCGCGGTGACCCATAGACGCCATGCGCATCACTAATCGCCATGGCTGGTTGTTGCAATTCCGAGCAACGCGAGGCGAGTTCTTCCGGAAGAGACGCGCCCTCCAGAAATGAGAAGGCTGAGCGGGCGTGTAGTTCTACATATTCTTTGCTGCCGGTCGAACGAGGCGCTGGAAGAATGCCAGAGACACTAGGCTCAGTCATAGACACCGTGTACATACCAGTTGTATGTGGGCAGCTCACAGTAAATGCGATAGAGCGCCCCGTCATCGATCTCCACATCCCATTCCTCGCGCGTCCAAGCGCAGGAGGACCACCATTCCCCCGAGGTCTTCCATGGACCGGACGATTCGAGAATGCGGCCTTTCATTCCAGCCGCAACAATTTGCTTTGGAACAGAATTCACCATGTGTACCCGGGCCTTAATCGCCGGGCGGAAGATACGCATCGACAAGCGCAATATTTGTCGTTTTGAATCATCTGATTCCTGTTGGAGAGGAGCTTTGCCGACGGTCATCAGATGAAATGCATCGGGCCGAAAAGTGTCCACAAGCTGCGGTGTACCCACTTTGTCCTCTCCCACTAAGCCCGCAATCCGCGCTAAGGTCACTTGCAATTTATCGGGTTGCGGAGTAGGCGGCAGAAATAATCCACCTTGAGCACGGCGCGGTTCGACTGGATCGACCCGCAGAGTAAAACCCAGTACCAGCGCTCCAGGAGAATGACGTTCCAGATGGAGTTGCAACAACTTCAGCATCGTGCGGCTTTCGGTGAGTGGAACAGGAAATTCGAGACTGCATTGGTACTCTTGTTTGCGATCGAGAAAAAGCCGGGCTTCGAGAATTCGTGCCGCTTGCGATTGCGAGCGCAAACGCCTGCAGAAATCGCTCAACACGCGGCCGAAAAGAAAGAGTAATGGTTCCAGTCGATCTAGCGGATAATCCAGGACCATTCGTTCTTCGTAGTTGGTTTCTTGTGCAGCAACATGCAAAGGCCTGTTCAGACGTCCCAAAGCCAGATTCCGAAGATAGACGCCGGTCATCCCTAGACGTTCGACAATGCCTGTTTCCGGTAATGCCGCGAGATCTTCGCAGGTCTTAAGGCCCCACTGTTGAAGTGTGCTCAGGAAAGACGGATCAAGAGGTTGATCGTGTGTGAATAAATCTTCTAACGGAAGGCTCGCTAGCGCTGAAGATTCCTCGCCGGGAGTAACCAACGTTACTCCGGGGATGTGTCGCGCCAGTAGAATCGCTGTGTCTGGATTGGCTGCTACTGCAAGATGGGCCTGCAGTTTCCACTCGTAACCGCGCCGGCAGATTTCGGATGCAATCTGGTGGCATGAACCGAGTATCGTACGCAGCGGGGCGATTGAAAAAACGACAGTATCGATCGACGTTTGCTCTACTTCGGGCGAAAACTCTCGAGCCAGATCAAGCAAGTTCTGCTCGATGTTAGAAGTTCCCGATAGATGAAGACAGGCGTACATCAGGCTTTGGTTCGCAGTAAGAGCCGGTCTGGTTGAGGATTTACGGGCTTGCGTAATTGGGCGATTGCCTCCACTCCTTGCAACAAACGAAACGGCCAAGCTCCCGCCCAACGGGTATGTTTGACGCTCAGTTCCAAATGATTCGTCGAGGCCTTGGCCTGGGAAGACTGGGCACAAACCAGCAGAATGGTGGAGGTGTGTTCAATTGCTCGCCGAAAACGATACCAATAGGAAATTGGAATCCGATCGAGGACCCGCGCCTTCACTTCGCACAGATCCAAAACGACGATCCCAAAGCCGCCGGAATGAAGCAGCAGATCCGCTACGCGCAAAGCATTTTCCGCATTCGCACCGCAGCGGACCCATACAATCCGCGTCAGTATTACTCCGGCCATCTCCGCAGATGCCGGATGAAACTCATCGTTTGTATCGACCACCGCGCAGATCTCCCCTTGTGCCGTGGCCTGCGCCAGAATGTGAAGAACCGTAGTCATCCGTCCTGACGAGCGCCGGCCTGCGATTTCGGTAATTGCGCCGCGAGGCAAACCATTCCGGAACAGCCGCAAAGCGGGTACCAGGAGAGGCGGAAAATGAGACGGATTTTGAGGCTGGATGGGAAGTGAGCGTACAAAGTGTAAGGCAGCCGTATTCGCCATATGTTCGCCTATGGACATTATGCCTTATGTCGTGTCCGCGGCGAGTTACATTCCGGCCGTGTTTGGCTATCTTAGATAATCGACAATCATGCTCAATGAACTCACGATGGAATATCGCGAAGCGCGGCAGGGGCTTGATGCGATCTGTCTCGAAATTTCGCGGCGCGGTAAGGCGGGTGTGGTTGCAGTCTGTGATGCGCATGGAGAACTGATTGCATTCGCCCGCATGGACGGAGCTCCATTTTCTTCTATCACCATTGCTATGAACAAAGCATATAGCGCGGCGCGAGAACGCAAACCTAGTAAGGAAATCGGCAACGCGTCCCGAAATCCCGAGAAAGGCTTTGATATCGGCTACTTTGGCGATCCGAGATTTACGGGATGGGGCGGCGGCGTGCCGGTGTGGAAAGGCGGCAGTGTTATCGGCGCGGTGGCAGTCAGCGGTTTGCCGCAGGAGGAGGATATGGAATTGGCTGAAATGGGAGCGCGCTCGATTGCCGAGTCCTCATAAAGGGATCTGCTCGGAAACTTCGGTTTTTACGGGCTCAGATTTCGATGCGGACGGATCTGATTCGGGAACAGGAAGCTGTTTGTTAGGCGCTATCGTGGACCGGCGGCGCCTTGCGCCAACCCAGCCCCCCAGGAATGCGCCGCAAAAACCGGCTAATTGAGAAGCAACCGGTCCCACATTCGCGCGATCCACGCCAATCGACACGGCACAAAAACCCACTAAGCTCAGCCCGGCGACTTTAAGAATTTTTGAATTCTTGAGGGCCATTGCTTGATTGTAGCGGGGCACTCTAAAACCCCTGGCTCAGGCCAGCGCGCCACCGGCTCTGAGCGCCTGTTCCTTGGCGCGGCGCAATTCGGCAACTCCGTCGTGTATCGGTAGGAATTCCATTGCGACAGTCCGATCGTATTTCAACTCCGCCAGCTTGCGATAGATGTTGTCGTAATTGATTTCTCCGGTGCCGGGAATATGGCGGCCGGGGACATCGGCAATGTGAACAAGGCCCGTATAGTCGATATTTTTTTCGAGTTTCTCAATCAGATTGCCTTCCGAAATCTGTTCGTGGAAAAAATCGTAGAGCAGGCGAACTTGTGGATGATCGACAGCGCGCACGATCTCAAAACCTTCCGCCACAGAGGTCATATAGTACTTCGGGTTTTCTTCCGGATCGATGTTTTCGAGCAGCAGGCGTACCGGTTGACCGCCGATCTGCTTGCCTTCGACCAGAGCCGCTGCGCGCTTGAGCCCTTCGATACAGCTTTGATGCTGTACTGCACGCGGCATGCCCGGCACCACGTTACCCGACATGATGATCACCGCAGGGCAATTCAAACGTTCCATGATGGGAAGTTCATGGCCCACGTCGGCCAATAGAGCCTCACGTTCATGTGGGTTGGCAACGGCGTGACGCAGACCGGCCGTTACATCGAAGGTGATGCCGAGTTGCTTGCTCTTTTGAATGGCTTGCTTCCATTCCTGTTCGGACCACTTCTTGTACTCGCCAACCAATTCTATATTGGAGTAACCTGCCTCGACGACCTTCTCCAGACGTTGCTCAAACGGCATTTTCGTAAAGACGGTCCAGAGCATCACAGACAGTTTGTAGGGGGCGGAAGATGAAGCGCCCGGTGTCATTCCGGCGAGAGCAGTTGAAAGAGCGCTGGCCCCGGCCGCTGCGCCGGCAAGTTGTTTGGAGAAAGATCGTCTATTCATGAGATTTTACGTGGACTGTAGCATACTTGGAGATGTCCTCAAAAGGCTTGGCAATCTGGCTGACGGGCCTCAGCTCTGCGGGTAAAACGACAATCGCACGCGCCGTGTACGAGGAACTGCGCGCACGCGAGCTGCGAATAGAGCTCCTCGACGGCGATGAAATCCGGCGCAATCTTTGCAAGGACCTGGGCTTCAGCAAACACGACCGGGATGAAAATATCCGGCGCATCGCTTTTGTGGCCGAGCTGCTGACCAGGAACGGCGTGATTGTTCTGATTTCCGCAATCTCTCCATACTGCGCGGCCAGAGAGCAGGCTAGACAGCACATCGGACGCTTTGTGGAAGTGTATGTGAACGCGCCGCTCGAAGTCTGTGAAAGGCGCGATATTAAAGGGCTCTATCGAAAGGCACGCGCGGGCGAACTGCACGGCATGACGGGTGTAGACGATCCTTATGAGCCGCCTATCAGGCCTGACATTGAATGCAGGACGGACCTGGAATCATTGAGCGAGTCAGTCCGGAAAGTGCTCGAAGGGATTCAACCCTGGCTGGAATAGCTCGGCTGGGAATTCGGGCCCATTATTCCCCAGATCAGAGCATGCAGCACGACTTCGTCCTCCGTGCGGATCAATCCAAATAGCGAGGAAGGTCGAGGAAGATTGTAGTCGCTCAAGCGCAGCGTGGCATCTGCATCGAGCTGTAAACGGTCCTTCTTCGGCACGCCGAATCCAACATTGGCCTTGATATTCCGGTCGACACCATGGAATTGCAGCACTCCTTCGGCGATAAAGCCGCGAAGCGGCTTGGCGAGAAAACGCTGCGAATGAATGAGCACCACCGGATGATCCTGCACTCGCAACGCTTCCGCCCGGGCAAAGCGCGTCAGGCGCTGGCGGACTTTTGGTTTGGCATCTGAGTCGCGGCAGACCAGACTGTTCGCTTCTATGCTGAGATTCAGAACTGAATCCAGCGGTTGATCGGGGTCGTGGATCAACTCGCCACTGTACTGTTCGAATACGAACAGGTGTTTTCGTTTAACCAGACCGGTTTTCCTGACCTCGATGGCGAGCGTGGAGTCAGGAGAAGGTGATATCTTGTAGACCGTATGGCGTGCGGACATCGGGACTCTGAAACCCGTTAAGACGCACGTATGCCCTGAAAGGTTCAATCGAGCTGCATGCTGAGTTTGAAGTTTTTGGATCTGGGCAACTTGCTGCTGGGGGTAGCCTTGCTTTTTGGCAGCCTCATCATCATCTTCGAGTCGATCGAACGGAGACGAGAGAGCCGGCGTGAGCGAAGCTTACTGGATGCGATTGAAGCAGAGTACCGGGCGTACTATCGAATGGGCCGTTTGTAGGCTAACCCGGCCGCGTTCATTCCTCGCGCAAAGCCGTCATGGGATCGACCTGCGCCGCTCGACGAGCAGGAAGATAACATGCGGCGAGCGCCACGAAAATCAATAGCAGTGCGGTAGACAGATAGATGACCGGGTCTCGAGGCTTGACCTGGTAAAGCTGGTTTGACAGGATCTGCATCAAGAACCACGCTGAAAACAGGCCCAGGACGGCGGCATAAAAAGAGAGATGAAGCCCGCGACGCAGGACGAAAGCAAGCATTTGTCTCGGCCGGGCGCCGAGCGCCATGCGAATGCCGAGATCATGTGTCTGCTGCACGACTATGTAGCTAAATACGCCATAGACGCCCGCCACCGCAAGAGCCAGCGCCAGGACAGCAAATGATCCGAGAAGATAGCTCATGAAGCGATCAGCGGCGGTGGATTCGGAGACTACCCGCTCCATTGTGCGAAAGTTTGCGATCGCAATGTCCGGATCGCGGGCAGTCACGAGGCGGCGGATAACTTCAGCGGCCGATAAGGGATTCGCAGCCCGCACCATCAGATGCATTTCAGTGCCCCCGGACTGTGCATATGGGAGATACATCATGGGAGCGGGAGGTGTTTGCAACGAAAAAGTTCGTATGGGAGCGACAATGCCTACGATCTCGCGATTCACGAACTGCGGCACTCCTTCGTAAATCAAAAGATGCTTCCCTAAAGCGCTTTGCCCTGGGAAATACTTCGCGGCAAACAGTGAATCCACAATCATGACGCGCGTCGCCCGGGGCTTATCAGTGTCACGAAAGTACCGGCCGCGCAGAAGCGCAATGCGCATCGTATCGAAATAGCCGGGCGTA
Organism: Terriglobia bacterium; assembly: GCA_963799755.1. Classification (GTDB taxonomy): domain Bacteria; phylum Acidobacteriota; class Terriglobia; order Bryobacterales; family Bryobacteraceae; genus Bog-105. Next base: position 73,437 of record CAWCYQ010000034.1, read on the forward strand.
ATCATTCGAAATTGCTCGTCGCTTTTTCCGTAACCGGTTTGCGGATGTCCGGGAGTGGTGAAAAAAGTGTCGTTTGGCTCGTCATTCATCGGCATCTCGCTGATCCCGCCGGCAGCCTGAACACCGGGCAAGACCCGCACTTTCGCCAGGACTTCGGAAAAGAAAGCGTCGCGGGAGGCGGAGTCGCTGTAAGTGGCGTTGGGAAGAATGAGATCGCTCGCGAGAACATTGCGCGGGTTAAAGCCGGGAGGAGAATGCAAGATGTTCCAGAAGCTTTCTAAAAGTAGAGCCGCAGCAATAAGAAGGCACAGCGCTAAGGTGGTTTGCGAAACCACGAGCAACGACCCAAGCAACTGGCGTCTTCGCGAGAGGCCTGTTCGACTGTTTTCAACCAGTCTGCGATGAGGCGATGCTTGGGTAGCGAGCCAGCCGGGAAGCAAGCCAAAGAACAGCGTGGTAAGCAGAAGCAAAGCTCCAGAAAATAGCAGCACGTGCGAATCGAGCCGGACCTCATCAAGCCGGGGCATGGTTTCAGGCCCGAGCTTCTGCAGCGCAGCGATAGAAAACTGGGCCAGCAACAGCCCGCAGGGGATTGCCAGCGCGGCCAGCAGGAAACTTTCGACCAGCAGTTGTTGCAAAATTCGGCCGCGCCCTGCGCCGAGTGCGATGCGGGTTGCCAGCTCTCTCTGACGAGAGGTGTTGCGGGCCAGCAACAGATTAGCTACATTCACGCAGGCGATTAGCAGGACGAGTATGACAGCGCCAAAAAGAATGAGCAGGACAGGCCGGACCGGCCCGACGATCACGTCCTGCAATGGCTGGAGCCGTACACCCCACCCCTTATCCGATTCCGGATAGAGTCGGGCGAGTCTCAACGCGATTCGATCCAGATCAGCTTGCGCGCGAGCAATGGAGACCCCCGGCCTCAAAAGACCTATGGGACGGAAAAAGTGACTAACTCGGCGCTGCATGCCGGGATTCAGCATGGGTGCCGGAAACCAAAAATCTGTGGAATGAGGATAGTCGAAAGAGCGTGGCGCGACGCCGACAATCGTCATTGCGGAACTGTTCACCCGCGCCTCTTGACCGATAATTCCGGGATCGCCGCCATAAGCGCGCTTCCAGAAGCTATAGCTCAAAATCACACTGTGCGGTTGCTGGAACTGTTCGTCGGCTACTGTGAAAATGCGGCCGGCAAGCGGCTTAACACCGAGCGCTTCAAAGAAGCCCGCGTTTGTCATGGCTCCCTGCAACTGTTCCGAGTGGTCCTTGAGACGCCAGTTTTGAGCAGAGCCAAAGAAAGAGAATGCGCCTAAATACTCGAATGTCTTATTCTGCGCGCGAAAATCCACGAAGTCCGGTGGAGAGACCGCAGCTTGTCCACCGGTGCCCTGGTAACGACCCCAAGCCCAAACCAGGCGATGCGCGTTCTTGAATGGCAGAGGATTCAGCAGGACTGCATTGACTACGCTGAATACGGCGGTAGTTGCACCGGTGCCCAACGCGAGAGTCAGCACGGCAACTAGCGCGAAACCTGGCGCATGGCGGAGGGAACCCGCGGCATATCGAAGGTCCTGCCGTACATGATCGAGCCACAGCGACCGGCCTCTTTGATAGAAGTCTTCTTGGGCGCGGCCCCGGTTACCAAAAGCTCGCTGGGCCGCCGCCAGAGCTTCGGCAGGAGCCAAACCCGCTTCGCGCAAGCGCTCCGCTTCGAGCGCCACGTGCGCATCGATCTCTTCCCTGAAGTCGCTCTCAGTGCGCTGTCGTCGCCCGAACACAGGCTTCAACCCTCGCTGGTTTCGGGGCCGAGCACGCGAGCAATAGCGCCGGCCAGTTTGCGCCACCGTCCAGTCTCATTGACAAGTTGGTTGCGGCCATCCCTGGTTAACGTGTAAAAACGCGCTTTGCGATTGTTGGAGGAAACGCCCCATTTCGCCGAGATCCAACCTTGCGCTTCCAGACGTTGAAGAGCCGGGTAGAGCGCACCATGTTCCACCAGCAGCACATCCTCCGATTGTTCCTGAATCACTCGCGCAATCCCTTGGCCGTGTTGTGGACCGAATACGAGAGTGCGCAGGATCAATAGGTCCAGAGTGCCCTGCAGGAGAGCCAGGCGTTCTTTTTCCTCATGGGTCGGCATGTTACCTGAGGATAAATCCTTTTGGGGTAACTTGTCAACCTGAATACCATTCCTGAATAGATTCGTCTAGCCGGTTGCTCCTCGGAGTTGGCTCAAGATACCCTTTAGAAGACGAACTTGGCGCCGAGTTGGAAAATACGGGGATCCCAAACCGAAGTCACTTTCCCGAAGTTGGCATCGGTGAAAGTCGCGTCCACACCGTTGAATTGCGTGTGATTGAAGGTGTTGTAAGTCTCGCCGCGTATTTCGAGGTGCATGCCTTCACGGCCCGGGATGACAAAAGATTTGAAGAGCGCCACATTCCAGTTATCGCGGCCGGGACCGATAATCGAATTGCGGGAAGCGGTCCCGAACTGCAGCGGAGCCGGTGCCACAAAGGACGAAGTGCTGAACCAGTTGTCCACGCCCTGCGGATATGTGACACCTGAAATCGCATTAGGGCGGCTGTTTGTTCCACCGCCGAGCCCCAGGTTGTCATAGCCCAAGCCTGGATTGATCGGCAGACCGGTCTGAAAGATCGTAATGCCCGACAATTCCCATCCACCCAGCGTCGAGTGAACAAAACCGCTGGAATTCTTAAAGAATGGCAGCTCGTACACATAACTGATCACGGCACTATGGCGGCGGTCTAGATCGCCGCTCGCATAATCGTACGCTCGGTTGAAGGGATTGGAGAGCGTATTCAGGTCGCCCGAGGTGTAATCAAGTTCATGCGACCAGGTATAGGAACCCTGCAAGGAGAGACCATGCTTGTTCTGCCAGTTCACACTGACCTGCAGCGAGTTATAACTCGAGTTAGAAGCGGCCTCGGTCATCGTAATGCTGGAAAAGCCCGGATAAATGCGATCAAAGTTGGCGTTGTAAGTCGTGCCGCTGTAGTTACAGTTTCCGCCGCAGATCGCCAACCGGTTCGGATCGTTTAAAGGGACCGTATTGATGTTGCGCTCGTCGGGCTGATGATAATCCGCCGAGCCGACATAGGCGACATTTAGCACTGCGGCCTCTGAAAGCTGATGCTGGATGCCAAAGCTAAACTGCGTAGCTACGGGAAGCTTGTAGTCGCTGTAAGCCAAAGCGGTGAAACTGGCTGGGAAAACAGGCGCAGTGGCGGTTGCTCCGGTTACATAGCTTTGCGACGGATTAGAAAGCAATACGTTCTGGGGATTCGGATTAAACGAGAACGGTGGATTCGGTCCCATGTTATACACGTCATTGCCTTGAATACGCTCGTAAAACATACCAAAGCCGCCGCGCAATACTGTCTTCTGATTGCCTCCGATGTCATAAGCAAACCCGACGCGAGGACCCCAGTTATTCCAATGATTCTGGACGAGCCCTTGGGGAACTCCATCTCTGCCGGAAAGGCCAACACCGTTCAAATAGAAGGGGATATTCGATAAGGCGATTCCGGAAACGGTACGGAAGCCCGGGAAGCTGCTGTTCAAGCTGCCATCGGCGTTAAATCCTCCATTAGCGATCGTCGGAGCATCTGCATAGTTGTACAAGCCCTGCTCAAAGTTGGAAAGGCGGCCGTTCTTATCGTAGGCGTGAGGAATACCTTCCCAGCGCAGACCGAGATTCAATGTCAGTCGGCTGGTGACGCGCCAGTTGTCTTCGGCGTAAGCGGCGAATTCGTTAAAGCGGATGTTTACAGCATCCTGGATCTGGAGCTCTTGATACGACTTCGCGTATCCGAGAAGAAAATCGGCAAAGCCATTTCCCGTCGCACTGCCGTCAAAATCAAAATACCCATTTGTGTTGCCGAAGATATCCTGCTGCTTGTAACTTCGCATGTAATTGCCGCCGATTTGAAAAGTATGCTTCCCGCGCGTCCACGACACGTTGTCCCCGATAACATGCGCTCCATAAACATTGTTCCAGGGCCATGACTCGGGATCGTAGCTGACGTTGTAAGGGGTTCCAATGTCAACGCGCGGCAGCCTGTCCAGGTTATTAGCCGGAAAGAATTCCGGAACATTAAAATCGCTGGGACGTTTATAGATGCCGGTCGGCGTGAGGTGAAGAGCGTTGCCGTTGAAATTGTAAGTGATTTCATTCACAACGGTCGGGCTGATGCTGTGAGTTAAATTGATCACCGTACTGTAAGACGGAGCCGTCAGGAGCGTGCCGATCGTGGGATAGGTGTCGCTGCCCCAAAGCGTTGTGGCATAGGATTGATTGCTGGAATCGTAGACGAGGTGGCCCATTACGGCGAGCTTATCGCTAAATCGATGATCGATACGCACGATCTCTTCACGCAGATCTGTGGGAACGGGAGTAGCGGCCGAGTAACGGCCGTCGGCGGTATTCGGCTTCGGAAACGCTCCGGTAGCCAGGAAGGCATTAGCGTTTGAGTTGATAAGGCCGGAAGGAATGACATTTCCGGGAAAGGCCTGGCCAGGCGAGAGGCCATATTTAGCGAAAAGAGCCATTGCGGCGGGATCTTTGGTTTGAGGAACTTTGATAACAGTGCCCGGCAGAAGTGCGCTGAAATTTCCGCTGAACTCCGCGCCGGGGATAGCGGTTGCAGTTAACTGGCTTCCCTGAATCAGCTTGCGCCATTCCATGTTGTAGAAGAAGAATGTTTTCTCACGTTTCTTGTAGATCTTCGGAATATAAATCGGGCCGCCGATATTGAACCCGTAGGCGTTGTAGCGCAGCTTAGGCTTGCCGGTGCCGTTGCGATTAGCGAAAAAGTCTGTCGCATCAAAGAAATCGTTGCGGTTGAATTCCCAGGCGGATGCGTGCAAGTCTCTCGTGCCGCTCTTAATCGCCATGTTGATGGTGGCGCCCGAGCCCGCTCCAAATTCCGCACTATAATTGCTCGTCAGGACGCGAAATTCGGCCAAAGCATCCGGAGATGGGTTCACTTCCAGGCCGCCGCCGCTGCCGCGATCATACGCTTCGCCGCCATCGATCCGCCAAACATTGTGTTCGGAACGCTGCCCATTGAAGCTGATGGTTTCACTGCTAGCGAGAGCAGTGGGAGCGTTAAAATCTGGTAAATTGCCAGAGGCGCCCGGTACCAGCGTCGCAAGCTGCACCGGATTGCGGCCGTTCGTGTCGAGCTTGGTGATCTGCTGGCCGTAGATGACGTTGCTCTGCTCGCTGGTATCCACCTGTACCTGTACTGCATTCGCTTCTACGGTTACTGTCTCCTGGGATTGACCCACTTGCAACGACGCGTCGACGCGAACAGTGGCGTTCACGTTAACCGAAATGCCGTTTTGTTCATAGGACTTGAATCCAGGTGCGTCGACCTTCACCGAATACGTGCCAATCGGCAAATCCGGGGCGCTGTAAATACCCGCCTGGTTCGTCGTAACCGTTCGGCTTGCCCCAGTACTCGAATTTGTGATCGCGATAGTGGCGTTAGGCACTACGGCTCCCGATTGGTCGGCGACAGTCCCCTGAATGGTGGCGGTTTCCTGGGAGAACAACGTGCCGGCAGAGAGCAGGAGGAGAAGAATCGCTCCAAAGAACCGATCGGATGAACGAATCGAACGGAGCGGAGTAAAGCGGAATGCGCGCAGACTGAGCATGCGGAATCACCTCATCGAAATCGAAGAAATCTCCGCTAGTATGGTCGGACCGTTCCAATCCCGCTAGGTTAAAACGGTTAGCAAGAAAACGTTCACCCGAAGCGCCTTTTTTTCAACTACGTACTGAACTCTTTCGCCGAATGTTACCGATGTTTTCTCGGTTAATTCCAATCAGTTACGCGGTGATATACTCGCCCGCAAGGGGGAAACGGGACAATTGGGGACCACATCGGCCTCGTATGGCACAGAGCAGGCTGCTGTTCGAAGGGTAACCGCATCGAAGACCTTTACTCGTAACCCGCGCCTAATAATCCTGCTCGAATATCTCTGCAAGAAATCCTTCGACGGATCCCAGGGGTCCATCAAGGAATATGACATCGCTACCGATATCTTCCACCGGCCACCCGAATTCGATCAGACAACGGACGCCATCGTTCGCGTAGAGATGCATCGGCTCCGAAAAAAGCTTAAGGAATACTACGCCGGCGAAGGCGCAGACGAAGAAATCGAAATCTCTCTGCAGGCGGGCAAGTACCTGCCGGAGTTCATCGATCGAAAGAAATCTGATCGAGGTATCACCACTTCATCCGAATCCCAGCCCTCCCATATCACAACGGAAGACTCTCTTCCTGTGCGGTCTCGAAATCACCGAACAGCGATTGAGAGCTGGAGCGTCGGCCTTATATTGCTGCTTTTACTGACTGTCGGCGGCACGCTGTTGTGGAATCAACGGACCCGAAAGGCAGCGCCAGCCATTGCACCTACGCCGAGCAGGAACAATTTCGTCCCCGCGGCGCTCCCAACCGGCCAGGCGATTCGCATTTTGTGCGGTTCATCGGTGACCGGCGCAAAGGATCGTGAAGGCAACCCTTGGGGCATCGATCGCTTCTATTCAGGCGGAACTTCTGTCAGCCCAGTCTCACAGAATATTTACCGAACACGCGACTCAATGATCTTCCGCGCCGCACGCACTGGAGAGTTCTCATACCGCATTCCGCTCAGGCCCGGCGTGTACGAGCTGCATCTTTATTTCTCAGACACGGCATTCCATCCGGGAGCAGATATGGATGGAGGAGAGAGCACGCGTACTTTTCTAGTCGAACTCAACGGAGCACCGCTTCTCCGCGATTTCGACATCATCTCCGAAGCCGGGCCAAATACGGCGGACATCAAAGTCTTCAAAGATGTGCAACCTGCAAGCGACGGCTACCTTCATCTGGCCTTTTTCAGGCAACTGGGAGAACCCATCTTGAATGGTATTGAGATCCTGCCAGGTATTCTCCACCAGCTTCGGCCAATTCGCATCGTCACTCAGGATCGGACATTCACCGATCGCGCCGGCCTGAACTGGCAGCCTGACAATTATTTTCTGAACGGTAGGAATATCTCGCGATTCGGAACTGTGAGCGGGCCCGATGATCCACGAATTTATGAGCGCGAGCGTTACGGTAATTTCTCCTACGCCATTCCTGTGACGAGCGGCCATTACACGGTGACTCTGCACTTTGCTGAATCGTTTTGGGGCCCCGACCAGGTTGGCGGAGGAGGCGTAGGAAGTCGCGTCTTCGATGTTTATTGCAACGGTGTGTCGCTCTTGAGAAGTTTCGATATGTTCAAGGAAGCAGGCTCGCAGCATCAAATCGTCAAGAGATTCCGCGGGCTAAAACCGAATGCTCAAGGCAACCTGCTTCTTTCGTTTGTTCCGATCAAGAACTACGCCAATTTGTCCGCAATCGAAGTCGTGGATGAATCGAAGTGGGAGAGTTACCGTTGAACGCTCCGTCCGCTGTCGCCCACCGCCGGTTCTCCGCTGATCACCATCAGTAGACTATCCCTGGTGCGGTCGTGCAATTTCTTGACAGAGCCCAGCTCGCGTTGCGCTTCGGCGGGGCGATTCGTTTCCTTGTAGACGCGCGCAAGACGATAGTGGGCGTCGGCAAGATCTGGGTCGAGAGTGATGGCGCGCCGGAGATGTTCTTCGGCCGCAGGATATTGCTTGTCATCGCTCTCCAGAATTCCAAGGTCTAGCAGTGCCAGGCGATTGTCTTTGCGGAGCGCTAGGGAGCGGTGGAGAATAGCAGCTGCTTCTTCCCGGTCGCCCTTCTTGAGCACTAGATCGCCCAAATACGCGAGGGCTTGCCCGTTCCCGGGGTTATTTTTCAACTCTTGTTGAAACTCAAACTCTGCTTCGTCAAAGTGCTTCTGCTTCCAATACAGATAGCCGAGCCCGAAATGGACATCCGGCTGAGCAGGATTGCTCTTCGCAGCCAGCTCAAATTCGGAGATTGCCTGCTCCGTTCTTTGTTCTGCATCGAGCGCTTCACCCATCAACATGTGAACGGCTGGTGAGTTCTGATCGCGTTCCAGCATCTTTCGAAACAGATCCATCGCCTGCTTCGATTGACCGGACCAGATATAACACTTGGCCAACAGATAGCAGAGCTCAGCATTTTCAGGCTGAGCCTCGGCAATTGGCTGCAGCAAGGCGGCAGCTTCTCGATATTGGCCCAGACCATAGCGGCTCATGGCGAGCAATGTCTTGGCGCGGACGCTCGGTGCGCGGGCATCTTCTTTCTCGAAAGCAGTAATCGCTAGCGCGAATTTACCCTCCTTAAAAAAAGCCAGCCCTAAATTCAGATAGATTCCCGGCAAGGTCGGCTCCAGAGCAATAGCGCGTCGATAGGCTTGAATTGCCTCGCGGTATTGCTTCTTTTGGGCGAAGGCCACCCCTCTGTTGGCTTGTTCGAGCGCTTCGTGCTTGAACGCTTGCGCCTGCAATAGGCAGACCGCGAAACCGCAAACACAGACAAGCCGAAACATCTTTCTGATCATGATAGCGGCACATCTGCTTCTACTTCACGCAAAGAAGCGTCGGGGAAATACGCGGCGAGAATATCGTGCCAGGAGTAACCTGTTTGCGCCAAACCGATTGTGCCTTCCTCACAGAGTCCCCCAGCCATGACTTTTGCTTTCGGTTGCGGCTAGCGCAACAGAACTCCACACTCAGTCGCATCTTAAACGAAATCTTCACCTCGTCAAATAGTGTTTCTCAGAAAGGCTGCGCAAGCGCTCGGCGGCCGATTCAGCCGTGATGTCTCGCTGCGGCATGGCGAGCATCTCGTACCCCACCATGAATTTCTTCACCGTAGCCGAGCGCAGCAGCGGAGGATAGTAGTGCGCGTGCAAATGCCATTCCGGATGCGACTGATCGTCCGTCGGCTGTTGATGGAACCCCATCGTATACGGAAAGGAAACCTGGAACAGGTTGTCATAGCGCGTGGTCATTCGTTTCAGAATCTCAGCCAGCGCCGTACGCGATGCCTGATTCAGACCACTCATGGACGGCAAATGTTCTCTTGAGATCACGATCGTCTCGAATGGCCAGACCGCCCAAAATGGCACGATAACAACGAAAGCATCGTTTTCGCAGACCACTCGCTCGGCAGCCTGCAGTTCGAGCTTTAGATAGTCGCACAGCAGACAGCTCTTCCGCGTGTCAAGGTACGCCGTCTGATTCGCCTGCTCTTTTGTCATCTCGTTCGGCAGCGATTCATTGGCCCAAATCTGGCAGTGAGGATGCGGGTTGCTGGCGCCCATCATCTCACCACGATTTTCGAAAATCTGCACCGAGTTCACAAACGGCAGCTTGCCCAGATCTTCGTATTGCTCTATCCAGACCTCAACCACTTTCTCGAGATCGGGAATCTCCATGCGCGCGACCGTCAGGCTATGATCCGGTGAGAAGCAAATCACGCGGCAGATGCCCTTTTCGGTGCGTGCAATCAGTAACCCGTCTTGGTCCATCGAGGCTTCCGGCACGTTCGGCCGTAGAGCGGCGTAGTCATTTTCGAAAACAAACGTGGAAGAGTACTGCGGATTGCGCGCTCCTCCGGCGCGGGAATTCCCGGGGCACAGATAGCAGGTTGGGTCATACCGATTTTGAGGAGGAGCGGTTGCCGCCTCCACCTGGCCCTGCCACGGCCGTTGCGTACGGTGTGGCGACACCTGAATCCACTCGCCCGTGAGCGCGTTGAACCGGCGATGAGGTTGCTCCTTCAAGTTGATCATTGTGATGCCTGTGACGTTGTTTCCGGCAAGGCGAACGCAACATAGCTGCCACCGCTCGGAGCGCCCCATTTTCCACCGCCAGCCGCAATCACGACATATTCGCGTCCGTGCAGCTTATAAACCGCGGGCGTCGCGTTACCCGAAGAAGGCAGCGTTGTTTCCCAGAGCAACTCGCCGGTCTTCTTGTCGAATGCCCGAAACTTACTGTCCCGCGTGGTCGCTCCAATGAAGAGCAGACCTCCGGCCGTTACCACGCCGCCGCCATAATTCTCCGATCCGGTGTCATGCATGCCTTGCGCCGCCAACTTTGGAATTTCTCCGAACGGCTTCTTCCACACGTATTTCAGCGTGTTGAGATTGATCGCGTTCAAAGTTCCCCATGGCGGTTTGATCGCCGGATATCCATCGGGGTCGAGCCAGCGATTATAGCCGTCCATTCCATATTTCAGCGGCGACAGATTGATCATTCTCTGGTGCTCCGCTCCATCGAGGCGGACATCTTTACCAGTCATCAGGAACTCCGCGATGACATTAACAGGGCCGGTGCCCAGCCGTGCAAAACCCGGCATACGCCCTCCGCCTTCACGAATCCTGGTAACCACCTGATCCTGTGTGAGCCTTGAACCGATATCTACTAACGAAGGAAACTCGGGCGGGCTGCCTCGCAGATCCAGCCGGTGACATCCTGCGCAATTCTGCCGATAAAGCGTCGATCCACTCATCACGCCGGTACCCAGGCTGCGCGGAATCAGCCGCAGAATCCATGCCATCTCATTCGAATTCACGTAGAGAACTCCGGTCTTTGGGTCCCACGCCGCTCCGCCCCATTCGCCGCCGCCATCGAATCCGGGGAAGATCACCGTACCTTGGAAACTGGGTGGCGTAAACTGCGGGCCGCTGCGTAATTTCTCATATTGCGCCAAAACAGCCGCGTGCGCCTGCGGTGTGCGTTCTGTCAAAAGCTCCGGAGTCACCTGCTGGCGAGCGTACGGTGGCGGAGCCGTCGGCAAAACCTGCGTGGAGGCTGCCACTTCGCCATCTACGTCGCTCTTCTGCGCTTCGATCGTTCGTAGAGGAACCATTGGCTTTCCAGTCGCCTCATCGAACAGCCACACGTAACCGTACTTCGTGATCTGTGCGACAGCGTCCACCGTCTTTCCGTGCTGCTTTAACTTCACCAGTGTCGGCGCGGAAGGCAAATCCCGATCCCACAAATCATGATGAACAAGCTGGAAGTACCAGACCAATTTCCCGGTTTCCGCATCGAGCGCAAGCAGACAGTTTGCATACAGATCGTCGCCCAGACGATTCGCTCCGTAAAAATCGAAAGAGGCCGATCCAGTCGGCGCGAACACCAGGCCGCGCTCGCGATCGAGCGTCAATCCCGCCCACGAGTTCGCTCCGCCGATGCGCTTATAAGCATCTTTCGGCCAAGTTTCGTAACCGGGTTCGCCAGGCAGCGGAATGGTATGAAAGATCCAGCGCACCTTTCCTGTCCTGACATCGAAAGCCCGAATGTACCCGGGCGCAGCCGGCAGATCTTCTGCCACCAGGCTTCCTTGAATGAGCAGATCCTTATAGATTGCGCCCGGACTCGTCGCCTGAATCGTCAGATCCTTGAAATCGTCACCCAACCCCTCGTGCAGGTCTACCCGCCCGTTTTCGCCGAACCCAGGAACCGGCTGGCCGGTTTTTGCGCTCAGCGCATACAGGTATTGATCGATTCCCACAAAGACCCGGCGTTCGTCTCCATCTCCCCACATCGTGAGTCCTCGATTGCGCTGCTTCTCCAGAATTTGTTGTCCGCGATGAGCATCGAAGTCCCAAATCATCTTGCCGGTTGCCGCGTCGAGTGCAATCACGCGTAGCCGTGGCGTCGTCGCGTAGAGCACGCCGTCGACTACCAGCGGGTTGCACTCCAGTTCCGAGCCCTGGAACTGATCGTTTGAATCGAATTGCCAGACGCGCTGCAGCTTCTTCACATTCTTGCGATTGATTTGGTCGAGCGGCGAGTAGTGCATTCCGCGCGCCCCTCCAACCACATTCCAGTTCTGCGTTCCGGATTGGCTCTTCTGGGCGGCTAGCAGCACTAGAGTGGTTCCGGCCAACAGAGTTGCTGCACAAAAAACGAATCGGCTCAGTCGCATCTTCCTATTCAGGCTAATTCAGGAGGTTTTACGGCTCGCGGTTGCGACTGATTCCGCGGCGAACAAAAGCCGCAACTTTTAGTCCTTCCCCGCCCCGAAACGCACCGTCTTCCCAGTACGTCATGATTAGAGTTACCCTCAAACTCACCATGATCCGGTTGCTGGTTCCCGTGTTTATGGCCTTCGCAGCGTGCCTCCCGGCCGTGGCCGACGACGTCGTTTTTAAGAGCGATGTGGCTCTGACCCGCGTCGACGCCCAGGTCGTCGATCAAAACGGACGCGCCATTACTGGATTGCAGGTCAATGATTTCGTTCTCCGCGTGAACGGCAAGACTGTTCCCATTCGTAACTTTGCCAGCGAGAACATGCCGCTTGACATTCTGCTCTTACTCGATGTCAGCGGCAGCATGCGGCCCCATGTGGAACGCATTGCCGATGCGTCCGAGCAGGCGCTCAGGATCTTAACCCCCAAAGATCGGATCGCCATCATGATCTTCGACACCTCGGCGCGCGTTCGTTTGCCTTTCCGCAGCGACCATGACGAGGTGACTAGTGAATTGAACCATCTTCTTCGATCGGAACGATTCAACGGTGGCACGCGGATCACCAGCGCCCTGCTGAGCGCCGCGAGCTACATAGGACGTCAGGCGCGCCCGGAAGCTCGCCGCGCCATCGTCATTCTGACCGATGATGAAACGCAGGACGAGGAAGACGAACCGAGCGTCGAGAGTGCTTTAGCGCGCTCTAATGCCATTCTCAGTTTTCTGCAGGCTCCTTATGAGGTACCGGGCATGGCTGGCGGCGGACGCCGTCACGGAACCTGGGGAAGCGGTGGTGGCGGCGGATTGCCCGGAACCGGCTGGCCCGGCGGCGGAATCGGTTTTCCCGGCGGTGGTCCTGTGATCTTAGGCCGCGGCCGTGGCGGCTACGGCGGCGGCGATCCGTCCCACTCGGCCGGAACCGCGACCATCGCCCAGGATTCCGGAGGCGACACCATCCAGGTAGACGAAGCCTCCGCGTTGGAAGATACCCTCGCACGATTGCGCCAGCGCTACGCTTTGAACTTCTATTTGCCTGAAGGAATCAAGCCCGGTGATTCTACGTCGGTCCGCGTCGATCTTTCACAGGAAGCAAAGCTGCGTTATTTCGACGCCGAGATCCATTACCGGCGAGTCTTCCTGTCGGGTGGCTCGGGCGAGCACGCCGGAACTACGGTGGTCAGCCGCGTTGGAACGGCCGTGGACCCCAGCCCCGAGTCCGGGCCTTCAACCGATCAAACCCCCACTACCAGCGGCCATCACACAGTTGCCGTCAACGACGACTCCGAGCCTGCGGTAAATACGCTTGATCCGGACCCCGGCGATTCTAAGTCCAATCAGCAATCCGCACCGTCTACTCCTCAAACGCCCGCACAAACCCCGCCGAGCGGCGGCTGGCCGCGTGTTCCTAGTCAGCCTTCGAAGCCAAACTAACGCGTTCGCGTCCGCTCCATAGCACACCGCAGCCGCGTTCTTAATCCTCTCTCCCGTTAATCCGGGATGCACGGCTACCGCTATCTAGTAGAAAAGAAAAAACTTTACTTACACCCACTGCGACCTGGTGTCGCCTTCACACGTCCAATACGTAGGAGAAACAAAAATGAAAGGGCAAATGAAAACCGGTCGGAGGTTGATTACGGTTGTGCTCGCGTCGGCAGCTCTCGCGTTTGCCCAAGCCGGCATCCTATCCGACCCCACAGGACCAAACCAGCGTCCTTATTACGCGAATCATCCCAATTCTATGACTCAGCCGCCTCCAGCCGTGGGGCCTGGCACCGTCAACTACGTGGAGGGCCAAGCCTCGCTGGGCGATGAAGCACTTTCTCAGAGCTCGGTTGGCGCAACAACTCTGAATCCCGGCCAATCGCTTACCACGGCTGACGGTTATGTCGAACTGCTGTTGACTCCCGGTGCATTTCTGCGCGTCGGCCACAACAGCGAGGTCCGAATGTTATCTGCCGGTCTGGCGGACACCACGCTCAATCTGGTACGCGGTTCGGCGATGCTCGAAGTAGATCAGATGATCGAAGGTACTCATTTGGCAGTGTCAATGAATGGAACGACCACTCAAATCGAAAAGAAGGGTCTGTACAACTTCGATACTACCCGGCAGGCGGTAAGCGTGCTTGATGGTAAGGCGGCCGTCGTACAGGGCTCCCACCATCAGACACTCGGAAAACACAGTCAAGTCTTGCTGGCAAGCAATCGTCCTCTAAAGAGGAGAAGTTTCGATCAGAACGCAATCGAGACCGAGCCGCTGTACGTTTGGAGTAAAGCCCGCAGCGAGGACGAGTCCCAGGCTAACGAGGCTGCCGCCACGAACCCCGGGTACTATGCCGCAGCGAACACAGGTTGGTATTGGGACCCCTACGCCGGCTTCTATGGCTTTTGGCCGGCCGATGGATTCCTCTACAGCCCGTTTGGGTGGGGATTCTATTCGCCGCTTTACTTCGGTTACGGCGGAGGCTATGGCTGGTATGGCCGGCCCGGCCGATACCTCGGTCATTCCGGTTGGCACGGCCGCGTTGGCGGAACCAGCGTCAGAGCGGGAGGTTTCCGCAGTAGCGGCGGCTTCCATGGTTTTGGCGGCTTTCATGGAGCCGGCGGCTTCCATGGTGGTGGCGGCTTCCATGGTGGTGGCGGTGGCCATCGCTAATCGCTTAACTAAGACCGAGCGAGATAAAGCAGGACCGGGAAACCGGCCCTGCATTTTTTTTGCACGTCTTCCGCTTATTCAGGTAGCAGCTCTACCATAGAGGATCTGCTAGACTAGTGTCACGGAATACCCGCCTTGGCAAAACCAGAGTTCACCACACGCCGCATCGATCTTCTTCAAGGAACCCTTGACTTGCTAGTTCTCCAGACCCTCCAGTGGGGTCCGCAGCATGGCCATGGCATCGGACAGGCGATCCGCGTCAGCTCCGAAGATGCGCTCCAGATCGAACACGGCTCGCTTTATCCTGCGCTTCACAGATTGGAACGTCGCGGTTGGCTCTCGTCCGAATGGAAAACATCGGAAGCCAACCGCCGCGCGAAGTTTTACAAAATCACCGCTCTCGGCAGAAAGCAGTTGCTCGAGGAGCAATCGAAATGGAAGCAGCTTGTGCGCACTGTTGCGCGCACTATGAAACCCATCGAGGAGTGAGTCATGTTTCGAAGATTTTTCCTCAATCGACTGCCCGCGCAGGAGCTGGACGAGGAACTGCAATCGCACTTCGATATGGAAGTGCAGCTTCTGCAGGACCGTGGCCTCAGCCGCGAAGAAGCTGAGGACCGCGCCCGGCGGTCGTTCGGCAACAGAACGCTAACTGCTGAGCAGATTCGCGCAGCTTGGCGTTGGCTGTGGCTCGATCGCCTCTCACAGGACCTGCATTTCGCCGCCAGAACGCTTCTGCGCAGTCCTGCATACGCTGTCGCCGCCGTCTTGTCCCTCGCTCTTGGCATCGGTGCCGGCACCGCCGTCTTCAGCATTGCCGATACCGTTTTCCTTCGCCCGCTGCCCTACGCGCATCCCGAAGAACTGCTGTGGGTAGCCAATCGCTTTCCCGGAATGAATGTCGAGTTTCTGGCGTCGCCGGATTACGTCGCCTGGCGCCGCGACAATCACGTCTTCCGGCAATTGGCCGCTACCCAGGCCCACGGCGGTGACACTATGCTTTTAAACGGCTCGCAGTCCGTTCAGGTTCACGCCGTCAGAGTCTCTGCAAATTTCCTGTCTACCTTCGGCGTCCGTCCCATACTCGGGCGCGACTTCACGCAAAACGAAGAGCTTCCAAACGGCCCCAAAGCGGTTCTCATCTCTTACCGTCTGTGGCGCGATCGCTTCCGCGCAGCAAAGAATATCTCGGGGCAAACTATCCGTCTCGATGGCGACTCTTACACCGTTGCCGGTGTGCTGCCTGCCTCCTTCGCCTTCCCCATGGACGTCAAGGTTGACGTGATGACCACGCTTCCCGTCTCCCCTACCGCCAGCCATCACGATCGTTCAATGTCCACCTGGGCGGTTTACGGCCGGTTAAAGCCCGGTGTCACTATCGCCCAGGCGCGAGCCGATCTCGAAAAGCTGTTCGCCTCGAGCAAGGCCGATATTCCGCTGATGTTTCGCTCGGACACCAAGCTGATTGTCGAGCCTCTGCAGCAGCATCGAGTAGGCGACGCACGCCTCCTCTTGTCGATCCTGATCGGCGCTGTCGCTTGTCTTCTCCTGATCGCATGTGCGAATGTATCGAATCTTCTGCTCGGACGCTGGTCATCGCGTGCCGGCGAATTCGCCGTTCGAGCAGCCATCGGAGCGGGCCGCGCACGATTAGCTCGCCAATTGTTTACCGAGGCCGCGCTTTTAACCGTCATTGGCTGCGCTCTCGCCACGCTCCTGGTGGTTGCGCTGCTTCGCGGCTTTGTCCATTATGCGGCCGGCGAACTGCCGCGTTTGAGCGAGGTCTCCTTCGACGCGCGCGTATTTACCATCGGTCTCCTGCTCGCGATTCTCACAACTCTGCTCTTCGGCAGCCTGCCCGCCTTGCGCTCCGGAAGGCTCGATATTCAATCCGTACTCCAGGAGGCCGGGCGTCCTGGTCTCGCCGCCGGCTACCGCTTCGCAAAACGCGCTCTGGTCGTCGCGGAAGTGGCGCTCTCGCTGATTTTGCTCTCTGGCGCCGCGCTTTTGCTCCAAACTCTGTGGCATCTTCGTAACGATCGCCTCGGTTTCCAACCTGAGCACGCCTTCACCATGTCGATACCTCTCAAGGGTACGAAGCTCGAAGCGCTCAATCGCGACACGTTGGCCAATGATCTGGTCGATTTTGCCCGTCACATCCCCGGAACCGTGGATGCCGCTCAAACCGAATGTACTCCGCTCGATGGAGGCGCTGTGTACTCGACCTTCTCGCGCTCCGACCGGCCGTTGCCCGAAGCTTTTCATCGTGGCGATGGCATTCACCTCTGCGGCACAGGCATGGGCTACGCGGCAGCCTCCGGACTCCACCTGATCCGCGGCCGATTTTTCACGGAAGCCGACAAATCACATCCAGGCACGCTCGCCGTCATCAATGAAGCCGCCGCTCACACCTTTTTCCCCGGTGAAGATCCGATCGGAAAACGCATTCTTCGCAACCCCCAAGGCGTTTGGAAAACGGTAATTGGCATCATCTCGGACTCAAAAAACAGCGGCCTCGACGCATTGCCCGCGCCTGAGGCCTTCGTAAATGGAGCCACTTGGCCCACAACGGAGCTGCAACTGATCGTGCGCAGCATCGCGGATCAACACATGCTCGAAGGCGCCCTGATCGGGAAACTTCGCTCGTTCGATCCCGGCAGCCATCGCGAGGTTTCAAACACTCGATCAGACGATCGGAGACATGACGGCCGGTCCGCGCTTTAATGGCATTCTTGTGGCGAGCTTCGCCGTCATCGCTTTCCTGATGGCCGTCATCGGCATCTACGGAGTACTGGCCTTCACAGTCGCTCAGCGCACGCAGGAAATCGGCATACGCATGGCACTCGGAGCCGAACCGCAGCGCATGCTCGCCCTCATCCTTCGAGAAGGCATGCTGCTCGTTTTCGCCGGAGTTTGCGCGTCGTCGATTGGCGTAATCGGCCTCAACCGCTACCTGAAATCTATGCTCTACGGCGTAAGCCCGACTGATCCCGTCACCTTCCTCGCGGTCGCGCTGGCGCTGGTTGTCGCTGCCGCCATTGCCATGGCGCTGCCTGCCCGCCGCGCTGCTTCCGTTGATCCTGTCATCGCTCTCCGCCGAAACTGATCCTCGGTTCGGATACTATCTGAACCATGAGAGCGTTGTTCCTGCTGCCGTTCCTGGCCTCCACTCTGCTCGGCGCCGGTGTCATTTCGGTATTCGGTCACAAATGGGACGTGGTCAATCCATCCGACTGGAAAATTGAATCTCAAGGCGGTTCCCAGATCCTTGAGCTTCTCACTCCACGCAACCCGCTGCCCGGTCCGATCCGGCCCATACAGTTCGCGCTCGCTCAGACCCAGGATCTTACTAAGGTCAGAGTAGAACTGGACATGCGCCCCAGAGCCCTTTCGCTGATCATCGTGTTTGCTTATCGCGATCCGGCTCACTTCGATTACGCGCACCTCTCGATCGATACTGCCGCCAAGCAGCCGCATCATAACGGCATCTTTCATGTCTTCCAAGGCGAGCGCGTCAGAATCAGCTCGCAAGCCGGGCCCGCCGCCTTTCCGCAAACCAATCACTGGTATCACGTCATCCTCAATTACGACGGACAAAGCGGCACTGTCCACGTCTCCGTAGACGGCCGTGAAGTGCCCGCTCTTCGTGCAGTCGATTTGAGCCTCTCCGGTGGAAGAGTAGGCTTGGGTTCCTTCGACGAAGTGGGCGATTTCAAGAACGTGAAAATCTCCCCCCGATCCTAAGTTCCGCGTCTGGCGCTTGCTCATGGATGATGTATCCATGGAGACCAACCCGTTTGTCCCGCCCGGCAAAAATTCTCGTACCAGCGAGCCGCTGGAGGCCAGCCGTCTCGTTGGATTTAGCGATGGCGTCTTTGCCGTGGCCATCACGCTATTAGTACTGAACCTGCAAGTGCCGCCCGAGGCAACATCGCTGCGAACTCTGGTCGCAAAAGAAGCTCCCAGTTACATCATGTTCGTCCTGACCTTCGCCATGGTCGGCATCAAATGGTTGAACCATCATCGGCTTTTTACTCTGATTCGCCAAGTCGATACCACGCTCAACGTTTTGAACTTGCTCCTGCTGATGGGCGTCTGCTTGGTGCCGTTCACCGCGGCGATGCTTGGCAAGTTCATGCTGACTCCGGACGCCGCTAAAGCTTCGGCGATTTATGGCCTCGTTTGGACCGCAAATGGCTTCCTCTACACCGCCATCCTTGCCTACGCCCGGAAAAAGGGATTCGTTCAATTACTGCCGCGCCGCCTTCTGCGCCTGTATCTGGCCGGTCCGCTCGGCTACCTGGTAGCAATCGGCATCTCCTTCTTCAATATCTACGCCGGTATCGTTCTCTATCTCGTGATGGTGTCCCTCTACATCCCGCCGCAGCGAATCAACGCGATAACCGCGAATTGCCCTACAGAATCCGGTCAGGACTTCCTTGCAGCACGCAGGAAAGCCTCCTGATATACTCTGATGAAACTTTGGTTCGTTAACTGGAGCCACGCCGTCTCCACCTCTCGTTAGCAAGGAGGATTTCATCCCATGCAAATGTTCACATCAGGCGTTCTCCCGCGTCTCCGCCGAGACCAACGATTAGCGGCGCTCCCTGCCTGCTTGGCGTTGGTCATCGCGTCTTGTCTTTCCGTTCGTTCCGCCCAAGCCCAGGCAGCAGGAAACATTTCAGGATATGTCCGCGATGCCACTGGCGCGAGCATCCCGAATGTTTCGGTCACGGCAGTCATGAGCGAACAACAGGTCACTCGCACCGCCCAGGCCGATGACCAAGGTTTCTACAGTTTCATCGGCTTACTTCCCGGCCACTATCAGATCTCATTTCAGGCGAACGGATTCGAACAGCAGGTGCGATCCGGAATCGAGCTTACCGTCGGGACAGGATCTTCGGGTGGATGCTTCGCTCGTCATCGGCTCCGTTCAGACGAAGGTGGATGTCGGTACAACCGCGCCCTTGGTCAACACTGTTTCCTCGACTCTCTCTGGTTTGATCGACGACCGCCGTGTAGTTGATCTGCCTCTAAACGGACGCAATGTGATCGGCTTGGCCGGAATCCTCCCAGGCGTCACCAATGTCAGCGCTCCACAATCCATGGGCGACGCTCGCGGAGGTCCGACCATGGATGTCAACGGTGGACGACCGAACATGAATTTGTTCACCTTGGACGGAGGCTACTTCAACAATCCGTCCCGCAACACCGGCATTAACTATCCGCCGCCTGACGCCATTCAGGAAGTTCGAATACTGACTCAAAATTTCAATGCCGAGTACGGCCACAGCCCCGGTTCGCAAGTAGAAGTGCTGTCAAAGGCTGGCTCGAATTCGTTCCATGGTGCCGCCTGGGAATTTCTTCGCAATAACGACCTCAATGCGCGCGACTTCTTTGCGCCCAGCGTGCCCACGGAGCGCCAAAATCAATTTGGAGGTGCGGCGGGCGGGCCCATCCTGAAAGACAAGCTCTTCGTGTTCGGCTCGTATCAGGGCTTGACCAACCATCAACAGGCTGAAAGCCGCGTTGCGACAGTTCCCAGCGCCGCCGAACGAGCTGGAGACTTCACGGCTTTGAGCAACACTCTCGTCGATCCGATTAATCCTTTAACCGGCAATCCGCTAACCGATGCCAATGGAAGACCATGTGTGACGGGCAATATCATTTCGCCTGGCTGTATCAGCCCCGTGGCTACAAAACTGTTACAGTACATCCCGCAATCCGCCAACGGCCAAGTCGTCTCATTAGCCTCGAGCCCGCTTACCGAGAACCTGGGCGAAATTCGTGTGGATTGGAGCCAAAGCGATAAGCATCATCTCTTTGGTCACTACTACCAGGATCAGAACACCAATTCCGACCCGTTCGGTGGCGGAAATCTTCCGGGATATATCGGTACAAGCTTCTCTGTCGTGACTAAGCAGGCGACACTGAACGATACCTATTCCTTCACGCCGACGCTCATCAATCAGGCCGTCTTCTCGGTGCTCGACAGCAATTCCAACGAAGTGAACAATCAAACCATTAACCCCAGCTCTCTCGGCGTCAACGTCCCGCAATATCTACCGAATGGTGGAATGATCTTCAATATCGGCGGCGGCGGGAGTGATGTCGCTTTGAGCAGTGACACCCCCACTGCCTTCACCGGAGTCAGCTATCAAATCCGGGATGATCTTACCTGGATCAAAGGGCGGCACAGCTTCAAATTTGGCTTCGAAGTATTGCCGTTGAGTTTCCGCCAGATATTTATAGAAGCGCCGTCCATGACATTCGACGGCACCCGCAGCGGTGATCCGATTGCCGATTTTATGCTTGGCGCGTTTGACACGACGAACGTCGCGTTTGGGGTGCGGGATACCAACGCATTCACCACGTTTAATTCGTTCTATGCACAAGACGAATTCAAGGTGAACCCGCGTTTCACTCTGACTCTCGGACTCCGTTACGAACCGTTTCTGCCATGGGTTGAGAAGAACAACGCAATTAATACCGTCAGGCCAGGGCAGCAATCTGTGAAGGTTCCGGACGCTCCCCCCGGCATCGTATTTCCAGGTGACCCCGGTATCACAAGAGGGCTCGATCCCGCTGATCTGAACAACTTCGCGCCGCGAATTGGCTTGGCCTGGGACGTCTTCGGGACCGGCAAAACAAGTGTGAGGGCCGGCTATGGCTGGTTCTACGAATCGATTAATGCCGATTCGATTGCCCAGGAGAATCCGCCCTTCGCTGGATTCCTGGCAGCAGCTGGAGGCAACGCCGCCGACCCGTTTGGCTCGATCGGGCAAACGGCTCCTCCCGCCACCCTAAGTGGAAAATTTGGCTGCGTCAAGATATCGACCTATCCCGGCTACAGTTGCCCGCTCTTCCCTCTGCCCGTTTCCGGCGTATTCACTGGACCCAACTTAGTCTCTCCTTACATCCAGGAATGGACCTTCTCGATTCAGCACCAACTCACTCCCAATACCCTGATCGAGGCCGCCTATGCGGGCAAGATCGGCACAAAAATCGAGGCTCTTCGAACTTACAATCCCGCCAAATTCGAAAATGATCCGGTCACCGGCGCCCCACCGTCCGAGGCCAACGTGAACGATCGCACCATCTACGAACCGGGCATTCTCGGCCCGCAGGAATATCTGCTCGGCAACGATTTTCGGAGCTGGTATCACAGTCTGCAAGTTCAGGTCACGAAGCGATTCAGCCAGGGAGTATCTGTCGTCGGATCCTACACCTTGGCAAAATCGATTGACAGCAGCTCGACCGATAACCTTGGCGCGCAAGTCGCGAATCCCTTCAACTTGCGCCAGGAACGAGGCCGTTCTGATTGGGATCGCCGCAATTCCTTCGTCGTCTCCTGGCTCTACTCTCCCTCCGTACACCTTTCAAATCGCCTCGCCAACCTTGGGCTCAATGGTTGGACATTCACCGCCATTCAGACCGTCTCGAGCGGTTTGCCAATCACGTTTTGGCAGGGACAGGACGTAGCCTTAGATGGAACGCAAAACAGTCAGCAACACGCCGAACTCGCTCCGGGCGCTACCGATTCCACAATCACACTGAGTCATCCCAACCGCACCGCCTTTGTAAATGACTTTTTCAATGCCGCGGCTTTCGTCAACCCGAACCTTGTGCCTCCCGGAACCTATGGCAACTCCGGCCGAGGTCTCATCAGTGGTCCCGGTTTCGCCAACACGGATTTCAGTGTCCTACGCGACTTCCCTCTACGCGAGCGCCTGAAACTGCAATTTCGAGCCGAGATGTTCAACCTCTTCAACCAGGTCAACTTTTCTCTTCCGAATTCCTACGCCAATTCGGCTCTTGTCACTTCAACCGGTGCGCTTGCCAATGGCGGAACTTTCGGTCAGATACAGTCTACGGTTTCTGGGACGGGACGCCAGATTCAATTCGCTCTCAAGCTTCTCTGGTGAGATCTTGATCCGCGCGATATTGCTTCTGCTCCTCTTCCTGCACCTTGCGCTCGCAGGCAAATCACAGCAGCCGGATTCTTCACTCCCGCAGCTCCTCGATCGCTACAAGACCGAATCCGCCGATGCGCGCCTGTGCCAGCAAATCGGTCTTGCCTATACCAGGGCTGATGACTTCAGCCACGCCGCCGAGTTCTTCCGCAAGGCTCTTGCCATCGATCCGCAAAACATTCCATCGGCCAAGAATCTCGCAACCGTCCTCTGGTTCGCTGGTCAAAAGACAGAATCGGTTGAGCTATTTCGCTCTTTGGAGAAGCGAATTCCCGCTGATCCTGTCCCGCAGCTCTACCTGGGCCTCTACGCCTATGACCTGAAAGACATGGAACCTGCTGCCGGTCACTTCGAGCGAGCAGGCGATCTCGCTTCCGATAATCCGGAAGTTCTTCCGTTCGTCGTGACGACATTCCTTCTCTCGGGCCGCGCTCAGAAAGCCGTTGAAATCCTCGAAAGCAGATGTGCCGCCGGTGATTCCGATCCCCAAATCTATCGCTGGCTCGGTGATGCTTACGATCGTCAAAATCTCCCGCAGAAAGCATGGGACGCCTACTCGAAGGCAATTGCCGCGGCACCTGCAGTGGAGGAGAATTATCTCGCGCTGGCGGCGTTCTCCATTGAACACAGGAACGCTGCCATTGCACGCGATGTGTTACACCGTGGCTTGGCTCAATTGCCCGGCTCGGCGAAGTTGACTCTGGAAACGGGTCTGGTGTGGGCACTCGAAGGACATTTCGACCAAGCGACGAAAGCGTTCCGCCAGGCAAGCTCTCTAGACCCGAATTGGTCGCTGCCTCTGCTTGCGCTCGGCATTACGGATTTGCAGACCGGTAACGCCGATGATGCGGCGCAAGTCTTTCGCCGCGCTAAACAAGTCGCGCCAGGCGACTATCGTTGTTATTATTTTCACGCGCTGGCGTTGAATCGCTCTCAAAAAAACCAGAGTGCCGTGCTGCGCTCCCAGGCAATAGAAGAGCTTCAACATGCAGTGGCTCTTGACCCCAACCATGTGCAGGCAAGAGTCGCTCTTGCGCAGAATCAACTATCGGCGGGCCAAACCGCTGCCGCCGAAGCGCAGCTTCGCGAAGCCATCCGTCTCGATCCCACCCAACCTGCCGCGCTCTACAAACTGGCCCTACTTTGTAAACGCGAAGGGAAGAAACAAGAAGCCGATCGGCTCCTCACCGCCTTCGCCTTGTTAAAGAAGAACGCCGAGACCGACGAGAACGCATTCGTCCTGCTGTCTCAGAACGTCAGATAGGAGATCTTTCGCTGAAAGAACAAATATCCTCGTACGTCGACCGTAAAACGCCGCGGCTGATAGAAATCATCTCCGACCTGGTTCGCATACCTTCCGAAAACACGCCTCCCGTCGGAGCGGAATTAGCATGCCAGCAATATATAGCTGGCACCCTACGCAATCTCGCGCTCGAGCCGGATCTCTATTCGCTCGATGAGGTGCCCGGACTTCGCGAACATCCTTTATATTTCGCCGGCCGCGATTACTCAAACCGACCGAACGTGGGAGTACGTAAGACTGGCATTGGCGCAGGCCGTTCCCTGCTTCTCTCCGGTCACATCGACACCGTACCCCGAGGCGCTCACCCTTGGAATCACGAGGCGTTCGCTGCGCAAATACACGGTAATCGGCTCTATGGCCGCGGAGCCAACGACATGAAAGGCGGCATCGCAACGAATTTGTTCGTCTTCGAAGCGTTAGGCGAAATGAACGTTTCGCTCGCCGGCGATCTGATCTTCGAGTCCGTCGTCGACGAAGAGTTCGGCGGCTCGAATGGCACGCTCGCCGGCCGTCTTCGCGGCTTTACCGCCGACGCTGCGATCATCTCGGAACCCTCCTTCCTGCGCGTCTGCCCTGCCCAGCGAGGCGGCAGAACTGCCCACATCCTCTTACAGGCTTCCGGCGGCGTGCTGCGCGAGGACAAACTGGGAACCGGCATCATCGAGCAGTTAAACTTCTTCCTTACCAAGCTGAAGGACTTCGCCGATCAGCGCCGTTCGCGCGTGCGCGTCCATGAGCTCTATAGCCATCACGTCGATCCCGTTCCCGTGAGCATTACCAAAATCGTGACCAGTGCCTGGGGAACCAGCGAACCAATCACCATCCCGGAGCGCTGTCAGATTGAGCTCTACTGGCAGACGATGCCCGGCGAAACTCAAAACGAAATCGAAGCTGAGTTTTTCACTTGGCTGGATTCGCTCGTCGATCAAGCGGGCAGCCCTTTCCTGCAGCGCCCACACGTCACTTTCCCGATCCGCTGGCTTCCCGGCTCGGCCATTTCCAAAAATGAGCCCGTGGTCCAGGAGTTGGCTCGTTGCGCGGCTAGCGTCTTGGGTGAAACTCCTCCCATCGTCGGCATCGAAGGGCCTTGCGATCTATATATCTTTCAACAGGGGTTCGGAATTCCAGCAGTTCTCTGGGGCGCGAAAGGAGCCAACACGCATGGATCGGATGAATATCTCGAAATTGATTCAGTGGTGCAAGCCGCTAAGACTCTACTCTTGTTTATCTGCCAGTGGTGCGGCGTGGCAAGAAACCGGTGACCGCAGACTGTGGAGCAGGCCCCCGGCTCCGCTGCTTCTGGCACTGATCCTTCCCCTTTTGCCACTCTCCAGCACCCTATCTGCCGCGACCTCCTCCCCGCTATTCGCGCGTGGCTATACAGTGCTTCCCGCGCCGCAAAGTGTAGAACTCGGCGCAAAAGATTTCGATTTCGACCGCTCGTGGCATCTCGACCTCGGCCCGGGAGTCAAATCGGAAGACGTCGCCGTCGAGAGCTTGAATAAAGGTTTATCGGAGCGATTTCATCTGGCGCTCGATGGATCATCCAAACCGGCCAAATCTTTGTCCCTAACCATCGCAGCAAACTCGGTTTCGATCGGCGCCGCCACCGACCGGAACACGTCCGCTCTCGCCGAACAAGCTTACAAGATTGTATTGTCGAGCAGCCGGATCACCATCGCGGGCAATACTTCGACCGGCCTTTTCTATGGCGTCCAAACACTCTTACAGTTGTTGAAACCTGAAACTGGAAGACTCATGCTGCCCGAGGGGACAATCACGGATTGGCCGGACCTGGAGCTTCGTATCATCTATTGGGACGATGCCCATCATCTGGAGCATCTCGATGTCCTCAAAGCTGCGCTCCGGCAGGCTGCCTTCTACAAAATCAATGGATTCTCAATCAAGCTCGAAGGCCACTTCGAATACCAGCACGCCCCCGCCATCGTTGACCCCTATGCTTTAAGCCCCGCCCAGTTGCAGGAGCTCACCGATTACGGCTTGAGATATCACATCCAACTGATTCCTTATTTGGACGGTCCCGCGCACGACGCCTTCATCTTGAAGCATCCGGAATATGCGCGCCTCCGCGAATACCCGGATAGCAATTACGAATTCTGCACGGTCAACCCCGACACATACAAGCTGTTCGATGGGATGTTCGACGATCTTCTGTCGGCTAACAAGGGCGTGCAATATTTCGTACTTTCTACCGACGAGCCTTACTACGTGGGAATGGCGGACAACGACCAGTGCCGCGAAGCAGAACGCACAAAGCAACTCGGCAGCGTAGGCAAGATGCTCGCCGAATTTACCAGCAAAACCGCTGGCTATCTTCATCAACGGGGAAGGCAGGTCATCTTCTGGGGAGAGTTTCCTCTGAAGCCTGCCGATGTTGGCGCGCTTCCTGACTATCTCATCAACGGCGAGCTCTATGGCCCTGAGTTCGATCCCGTCTTCCGCGCCCACGGTATCCGCCAGATGATCTACACGTCGACTGAAGGCGAAGAACAATTATTTCCGCAATACTACATCCTGCCTTCGTCGAAGCGTTTGCACCCGCAGAGCCCTCAAGTGGGCCGCGTTCAGGAGATTTTCGATCAAAACTCCTTTACTTCGCTCGAGAACCTATCCTCCACCCGGCCCGATTTTGCGCAAGCCAATCAGGCCGACGTCATGGGCGCCTTTGTCGCCGGATGGGCAGATCCCGGACTTCACCCGGAGACCTTCTGGCTCGGCTACGCAACCGGTCCAGCCTCCGCCTGGCATCGAGCTGCTCCTGACCCGAAGGAAATGGAAAGCAGTTTTTATCAACTGTTCTATGGACCGCGCGCAACCAGAATCGGCCGCCTTTACCAGCTCATGAGTGAACAGGCTCAGTTCTGGGAGGATAGTTGGGAAACGGGTCCCTCCGCAGCCCGCAAACCGATTTGGGGCGAGTCGTACGGCATATTGAATCCTCCGCGGCCGGCGCACGATCAGTACCTGCCATTCCTGCCGGTTCCCTCAGCGCCTCTTCTGCACCTCGATTACGATTGGCTTCCCGGAAATACAAAACGACTCGCCCTGACCGGCGACTTCCTCGCGCAGAACGATGAACTCCAGGACGTGATCCGCATGAATATGACACGCGTCGCCTTCAATCAATACAACCTGGAGGTGTTTCTTTCGATTGCCAACTTGTACCGCCAAAACCTGGTGATGCTGCAAGACCTCGGCCGCATTTCAGCTTCCCTGCAGGCTGCCCAGGCCTCCGCTGGCCGATCCGAAGCAGATAAAGCGGTGGCCGCGCTCGATCGCGCCCTGAATATCGCCGAGAACATCCGTCAATATCGCAATCAGGTTCTCCAGGATGCTACTGATACCTGGTACAAAAGTTGGTTTCCGCGCGTACTCGAAGCCAACGGCAGGCACTATCTCGACGCAGTGGACGACGTCAAAGATCATCAACCCGTGCGCACCGTCGACATGAGCTATCTCGCCTATCGTGAATTGCTGTATCCACTCGACAATTGGGCAAAGCTTGTCGTCGAGGCTAGAAATCAGTACGCGGCGGCCCACCACCTTCCCTCTCGATCGTTCTCTCTTGAGTGGAAGGAAACCCACTCGGCAACAGTCTCTTCCCGTACTCCCGATGAAGCTAACTAGAGCTGATCGTCGGGGCAACTTAACGGAGCCAGGAGCGGAAGCGATCGGTGTCTTCCTCTCTATGCGAGCTAACGGAACCGCGCAGGCCAGTAAGCGGACTTTCTGATTCTTTCACAATCCCGCAGCGGCCGGAGGGTTTGTCGCAAGCCCGCTTCTAATCAGCACGCAGAGCGACCATCGGGTCAATTCGCGATGCTCGCCGCGCCGGGATATATCCCGCAACCATCGCCACCGCACTCAGCAGCAGAATCATGGCCCCGAACGTGGCCGCGTCCGTAGGCTGCGTCTCGAACAGCAGTGATGCGATCACTCTGGAAAGCGCGAGCGATGCGACCGTCCCCAGAACGATTCCGAGAAGAGTCAGACGCAGAGTTTTCGCGATAACTCCGATCTCAACTTGTGGAGCGGTGGCGCCCATTGCCATCCTGACCCCGATCTCCCGCGTGCGCCGCATTACTGAATACGAAATTACACCGTAGATTCCGAGCGAAGCCAGCACCAATCCCAACACCGCAAAACACGTAACCAGCGATACAAAGAAGCGGCGCGGCGAGACAGCCTGATCGACAATTTGCTGGAGAGGCCGGAATTCGGTGGCGGGCTGCCCCGGATTTAACGTGCGTAACGCGTTCAAGACACTCGAAGCGAGCGCTTCAGGCGGAAGCTTCGTGCGCAACACGAGATTCTCCCCGTCCGGCTCCGCCTGAGTGGCCGGCACATACACCTCAGGATTGGATGTTTCCTCAACGCTGCTCTCGCGAACATTAGAGACGACGCCAACCACCCGCGTATCGCCATCGCCTATGCCCTGGGCCAACCTTCCCACCGCATCCTCGCCCGGCCAATCGCGGCGCGCTGCTGCCTGGTTGATGATGATCACCGGATTGCTGTTTGGCGTGTCCTGCCAACTAAAGTCGCGGCCCTGGCGTAAATGCATGCCCATAGCTTTGAAGTAGCCGGGCGTCACGACATAGACGAAGGCATCGTCATTCCATCCCGCAGGATAAGACCGCCCCTTCGCCCGCAAATCCCAACTCCGATTCCGATCCAGCGGAAGCTTGTCTGACATTCCGGCAGCCTCGATTCCGGGAAGCGCGCTCACGCGCTCCAGAATTTGTCTGAGGATGACGCCTCGCCTCGCGCGATTACCACCGTCGTTGTAGTCCACCTTCATCGCCCCTGCCCGGCTCGGCTGAAATCCTAAATCGACATCCAGAACGCGCAGAAAGCTGCGGAGCAAAAGGCCCGCACCGATGAGCAGCACGCAAGCCAAGGCAACCTCGGAAACCACCAGCGCGGCATGTGTACGCTCATGGCTTCGGCCCGAGCTCATTCCACGACCGGCGTCCTTGAGCGTCTCCTGCAAGTTGACCCCGGAGATCGCCAGGCTGGGAACCAGCCCAAACGGAATAGAGACGACTATGGCTATAAGAACCGTCCAACTGAGAGCCACGCCATCTACTGTCAGCCCGCTCAACAAGGGGAGAGCGAGTGATCCCTGATGCGCAAAATACCGCGTTATGGCAAAGGCCAATCCCAGGCCGAGCAAGGCGCCGCTACCTGACAGGACCAGGCTCTCGGTCAGCAATTGGCGAATCAGCCTTCCTCGCCCTGCTCCCAGTGCCCCGCGCATCGCGAACTCCTTGCTTCGGGCGGCGGCGCGCGCCAGCAGCAGGTTCGATAAATTCACGCATACGATCAGCAGAATGAGACCAACCCCGCACCACAATACGATCAGCGAACGCCGCAGCGTGCCGCTGATATGCTCCTTCAGCCCGGCAATATTCGTTCTAAGATCGGTCAACCAGTTCGGGTCCTGAGCCTTAGCCCGCGACAACAGAAGCCTTACCTCGGCCTGCGCTTGTCCCGCCGTTACTCCCGGTTTGAGACGCCCCAACACGGATAGCATGTGTCCATAGGTGCGAATATCATCCATCACGATGGGGAAAAAGAAGTCCACCTTCAGGCCCGGCGAGAAAACAGCGGCGAAGTCAAAAGTTTCTGGAAGCACGCCGACCACCGTGAACGCCCGATTATTGAGTGCGATCGTTCGCCCCAGAATTGCCGGATCCGCGGCAAACTGCCGCTGCCAGAAGGCGCGGGTCAACACCACTGCTGGCCTGCCGCCCTTCACGCTTTCCTCGTGGGTGAACAGCCGTCCCAATGCCGGGTGAATGCCCAACGTTTGAAAGAAATTTCCGGCTACCCAAATCCCGAAAACGGGCTTTGGCTCCCCATAACCGGTGAGCTTGAAATCGGAATAATCGTAATAGGGCACATAAGCCGTCACGTTCGAAAAGGACTGGCTGTTGCGCTCGATGTCTTCATACACATCCACCCGATAAGTCTGATCGGAAAGCCCGCCCGCGCCATAGTTCCCCGCGAGCCAGGTGAGCTGCTGTGGATCATGGAATGGAAGCGGGCGCAGCAGGATGGTATTCACCACGCTGAAGACCACAACATTGGCGCCGATGCCCAGTGCGAGGATCAGCGCCGCAACCAGGGCGAAAGCACGATCCCGCCGTAGAGTACGAAATGCATAACGAAGATCCTGCTTCAGAACGTCGAGCGCTGGCAATCCACGTGAGTCGCGGTGTTGTTCCTTCGCTTGCTCGAGTCCGCCGAACCTCACCAGCGCCTGGCGGCGAGCCTCCTCGGGCGAAAATCCACGCCGTAGGTTGTCCTCGATCGCTAAATCGAGATGCGCGGCCATTTCCACGTCGAGATCGTTATCGAGGCGCTGCTTGCGCAGAGCGGCACGAAGACGGTTGAATGTCTCTCGAAGCCGGTATTTCACTTTTTGTCTTCCTGTGCGATTGCCACATCAGAATATCACACTAATGTGGTCGTACCACAGGAACCTGTTTATGGGGCAATTAGTAAACTGTCCCAGCGATTTCGATAGCGCGCAATCGGAGCCATAAGCAAAGCGATTGGTGTCTTGCTCGCCTTCGCCACTCCTTCATCGCGCCGAGACAGCCGTTCGACACGCGAGTGTCGCTTGACTGCAGGTTTCAACCAAAAGCGGACACCTCCGAGTCGATCACGAAAACTCCATCTTTATATTCTCTTTTCTTCTAAACACTTGCAGACCAAAAATTTTCGAAGTGGTTCGTTTTCGTGCTTCGCCGTGCTATGTTTCTGCAGGCTCGTAGACGGTCGCCCGACCGTTTCACGGGCCATTTCCATTTCTAAGGAGCCGCCCCTCATGACCGCACGATCCATTCGCCGCGCCGCCGAGCGCAAAGCCAAAAAAGCCACTGAAAAAGAACCCGCCTGCAGCCAAGCTGAAGAAACGGAATCAGATTTCCGAATCCCGCCTGGCCGCCAATCGCGCAAATTCCCAACTTTCTACCGGCCCGCGCACCCCGGAAGGCAAGGCTATCTCTTCCATGAACGCCGTGAAAACCGGATTAACCGGCCGCACCGTCCTGCTTCCTTCCGATGACGCCGAAGCCTATCAGCAGCACCTCGCAGCCTATGAAGGCGAGTTTCACCCGGTCGGCCTTCGTGAGCGCGAACTGGTCCAGTCTCTCGCCGACATCCAATGGCGCCTGATGCGCATTCCTGGTCTCGAAATGGCGATCTTCGCTCGCGGCCGCGAAGAGTTCGCCGGGCAATTCGAAGACCAGGACCCAGCCGTCTGCTCCGCCCGCATCGATCTCGAAACCTTTATTCACTACCAGAAGCCGCTGCGTAATCTGCAGCTCCAGGAAGGACGCCTCCAGCGTCAGCGCCAAAAAGACATCGCCGAACTGCGCCAGCTCCAACAGGAGCGCCGCCAAAGCGAGCAAGCCCAAACCGAACCTGAAGCTTTCACTACTGCCGCAGGCATGCCCGATATGGCATTCCTCAACCGGCTGCTCGACAAAGCAACCGCTCCTAATCCGGACCCTGCCGCCATCGCCGTTCTCAAGCAGTTTGGCTTCGATATTTCAACTCCCGCAAATCGATCCTGAGCCGCCGGAAGGGAGATCCCAATGGCCGCTGAAACGGAGCCCCGACCGCGAAACGAGGGGCGTCTTCGACAGAGCGGACCGGCCCCTTCGGGAAAGACCACGGTTTAGCTCTCGGCCAACCGCTGATTCGAACCTTGATAGACTAACGTAGATCAGGGGTATTTCATGTTCAAAAGATCACTTTGTTTGTGTCTTTTGGGAGCGGTCGCAGGTTTACTCTCCGTCGTTCCCTCTCTCAAGTCCCAGACGACTTTCGGATCAGTAGTTGGCAACGTAACCGATCCTTCGGGAGCGCCCATTCCCAATACCGAGGTTGTCCTTACTAATTTAGGTACGAATGAAAAGCGAACCGAGACTACTAACGCAGACGGCCTCTATCAGTTCATCAACGTGGCTCCTGCCTCTTACTCGGTAAGTGTCGAAAAGCCCGGGTTCAAGCGCATCGTTCGATCACCGGTAACCGTGCAAACGCAGACTACCAGCAAAATCGATCTTTCTCTCGAAGTCGGCGCGGTAAATCAAACGGTGGAAGTGACTGCACAAACGCCGTTACTCACGCCGGAATCTACTTCGCTCGGACAGGTCATTGACGAGCGTCAGGTTGTCGAAACTCCGCTAAATGGCCGCAATCCGATGAACCTGGTAGCGCTTGTCCCTTCGGTTGTTCCTCAGGGCGGTTCGATGGCGAATCCGAATGGCCAGAATCCCTTCGCCTGGGGCAACTATCAGATCGGCGGCGGCATGGCAAACCAAAGTATGATGTGGCTGGACGGCTCGCCTGTCAACGGCAGTTACATCAATATCACTGCCTTGATCCCGACGCAAGACTCTTTACAGGAGTTTAAAGTCGCGACTAACAATTTGTCCCCGGAGTACGGCCGCTTCGCCGGGGGAGTCGTAAACTTTACGACCAAATCGGGCAGCAACAATCTCCATGGCACGGCTTACGAGTTTCTCCGAAACAGAGACCTGGACGCCAATGACTTCTTCAGTAATAAGAATGGCACTCCGCGGGGCGCGTTCACTCAAAATCAGTTCGGCTTCAATCTCGGCGGACCGGTCTTTATCCCCAAAATCTACAACGGTAAGAACAAGACTTTCTTCTTTGTAAATTACGAGGGCTTCCGTTTACGGCAGGGCCAATCCTACACCGAAACAGTGCCGAACACGGCAGAGCGGTCTGGGGATCTGTCTGCTCTGGCGGCATCGCAGAGTGTCAACGTCTACGATCCACTCACCACCTGTGGACCGGGTGCAGGCTATCCACGGCCTTGCGGCCCCGGCGAGGCGACAGGCAGCCGTCTTCAATTCCCCGGCAACGTGATTCCAAGCAACAGAATCAATCCAACTTCATTGAAACTCTTGAACCTCTATCCTGCGCCCAATGCGGCGGGAAGCGCTACCGGGGCCGGCAACTGGATCGCGAACGGAAGCCAGGGCGGCAACAATAGTGAGACGGTGGTTCACATCGATCAGAACGTCTCGGATAAGCAGCACATTTCGGCGCGCTATACATACTGGGGCAACTTGAACCTGCCGACCGATCCTTTCGGCAACGGCGTCTGTCAGGATCGCTGTACCGAAACGTTCAATACTCAAAACTTTGTGCTGGGCGATACATACTCATTCACGCCGACAACGATCATGGAACTGCGACTCAGCTTCCAACGTTTCGATTACAATCGCATTCCTACGACTTTAGGCTACGATTTAACGCAGCTTGGTTGGCCCGCCATAAACAACACGCAGGCTACTTTCCTGGACCTTCCCGTCCCAGTAATCAACGGTTTCGATACGAACAACACCTTTGGAAGCCAGGGGGCAGGCAGCGTAATCATTGACCGCAACGACAACTATCGTGTGGCCGATACTGTGACAAAGATCGCAGGGAAGCATACCTACCAATTTGGTGGCGAGTTCCTGCGGATGACTCACAACTATGCTCAAACAAATGTGCCGACAGGCATCTTCGACTTCAATCCGGATCTGACCGCCGCCAATGCAAACAACACGGCAGGCAGTGGGTTAGGGCTGGCGACATTCCTGTTGGGCTATCCTTCCGGCGGCAACGCCAGCAGTCCGGCACTGGTGGCAGCGCAGCAGTATTATCCGGCGCTCTTTGCGAATGACACCTGGCACGCAACACCGAAGCTTACGGTAAATCTCGGCGTCCGTTGGGAACACGCTGGACCTTGGACGGAGCGTTTCAACCGTATCTCCTATTTCAATCCAGCACAAGACAATTCCGTTCTTTCAGCGGCCGGTATCACCGCTCCCGGCAACATCGATCTCGTCAACTCGGCGGGGAACAGCTACCGAAGCGGCATCCGGCCGGATTGGAAACAGTTTGCTCCGCGAGCAGGGGTGGCTTACCAGGCCACCCAGAAGACCGTATTCCATGCGGGATATGGCGTTTTCTGGCTGCCAAATGATGTTGCTTGGGATACCAGCCCCAATAACGACCCGATCAACAGCTATTCCACTCCCGTTCTGGAAAGTATCACCACCGGCGTGCCGGCCTGTTACACCAAAGGCGGCTGCAGCGCCAGCTCTCCAGTCACGGGTACTGGAGCGAACACGATTACCAATCCCTTCCCGGGCGGAATTCTCCCGCCTCCAGGTCGCACTGCTTCTTATGCGCAGACATTACTCGGAACTGGAGTGACTGAAAATCTGTTGGGCAATCCCTATGGATATGCGCAGCAATGGAACGTCGATCTGCAGCAGCAAATCAGCAGCGGGTTCCTGATCGACGTTGCTTACGGAGGCGCCAAGGGAACACACTTGCCCATCGACTCTCCGCAGATCGATCAGATGCCTGATCAATATCTATCCCTGGGGAATGCCCTGCTGCAGAACGTTCCGAATCCATACTACGGACACGTAACGTCCTCTGGATCGACGCTCTCACAGCCCACGGTTCAACTGAGTCAGCTCCTTCGCCCATTTCCGGAATACACCGGAGTGAGCTATGCGGGCGAGGGAATCGGAAATTCAACCTATGAGTCGCTTCAGGTCAAGGCAGAGAAACGATTTTCGGGCGGAAATTCTATCTTGGTGGCCTATACCCATGCCAAGCTGATCAGCGATACTGACACCGT
Organism: Terriglobia bacterium; assembly: GCA_963799755.1. GTDB lineage: Bacteria > Acidobacteriota > Terriglobia > Bryobacterales > Bryobacteraceae > Bog-105. Next base: position 108,015 of record CAWCYQ010000034.1, read on the forward strand.
CACGAGCTGGTTAGAAGCTGGCGGAACAGGCGGCATCCAGGATTGGAACAACCTGAAAGCGGAGAAATCACTTGCTTCGTTCGATACGCCGGACCGACTGGTTGTCAGCTACGTCCTCGATATCCCAGTTGGCAGAGGCCGCAAATACATGGCCAACTCTAACGGCTTCGTTAACGCGGCGCTCGGCGGTTGGGGCGTTCAGGGCGTAACCACCATCCAGAGCGGATTTCCCCTTCATATCACCACCAACACGAACAACGCTAACTCTCCAGGAAGCGGAAGTCAGCGCCCGAACGTAGTAGCGGGTTGCGATTCCTCTATATCGGGCTCCATCACCTCCAAACTCAACGAGTATTTCAACACCTCGTGCTTCACGCAGCCCGCAGCATTTACCTTCGGCGATGAAAGCCGCACTGACCCCAACCTTCGTTCGCCGGGTATGGCGAATTGGGATTTCTCCGCCTTCAAGCGTTTCCCAATCGCGCCAGAGGGGCGGGCCAGTCTGGAGTTCCGGGCGGAGTTTTTCAACATCTTCAACCGGGTGCAGTTCGGATACCCAGGGCAGGCTCTGGGTTCCTCTAACTTCGGTCAAATCACCACGCAGCAGAATCTGCCGCGACTCGTACAATTCGCGCTCAGGCTCTCCTTCTAACCGGCAACCTGCAGTTGATTACAGCGGACCTGGAGTAATCCAGGCCCGCTTTTTTGTTTGACTAGGATCGCATAATATCAGTTGGAAGTCGGAGCGGCGAACGATCACAAAAAGGAGATGAAATGAGCAGCGTAAGAGTATTGGTTGGCACGCACAAGGGCGCGTTTGTCTTAACGTCCGATGGAAAGCGTGACCACTGGGACATCAGTGGACCCCACTTCGCAGGCTGGGAGATCTATCACGTCAAGGGATCGCCTGTCGAACCTGATCGGCTGTATGCTTCTCAGTCCACCGGTTGGTTCGGACAGTTGATCCAGCGCTCCGACGACGGCGGCAAAACGTGGCAGCCGGTCGGTAACAAGTTTACGTATGATGGCGTTCCCGGCACACATCAGTGGTACGACGGCACGCCACATCCCTGGGAATTCAAACGCGTCTGGCATCTTGAACCGTCGCTCACAGATCCGGACTTGCTCTACGCAGGCGTAGAAGACGCCGCCTTCTTTCGCTCGGTGGACGGCGCGCAAACCTGGCACGAATTATCCGGACTGCGCGGTCACGGCTCCGGGCCTCACTGGCAGCCAGGCGCCGGCGGGATGTGTTTACATACGATTATCTTGGACCCCAGCGACCCCAACCGGATCTTCATAGCGATTTCCGCCGCCGGAGCCTTTCGCACCGAAGACGCTGGCAATACTTGGAAGCCGATCAATCGTGGACTGAAGTCCCAACAAATCCCCGAACCGACGGCCGAGGTCGGCCACTGCGTTCACCACATCGCCATGCATCCCTCGCGTCCGGGCGTGCTCTTCATGCAGAAACACTGGGACGTCATGCGCAGCTATGACGGCGGCGACTCCTGGCACGAAGTCAGCGGCAACTTGCCCACTGATTTCGGATTCGCCATCGACATTCATGCGCACGAGCCGGACACCATCTACGTCGTTCCGATCAAAAGCGATTCCGAGCATTATCCGCCTGAAGGAAAGTTGCGGGTCTATCGTAGCCGCACCGGCGGAAACGAGTGGGAGCCGCTCACCAGAGGTTTGCCGCAGAGCGACTGCTACGTCAATGTGCTGCGCGATGCGATGGCCGTCGACTCGCTCGATTCCTGCGGAATCTATTTCGGCACCACCGGCGGCCAGGTATATGCGTCGGCTGATGCCGGAGACAACTGGTCTCCCATCGTTCGCGACCTCCCGGCGGTACTTTCGGTCGAAGTCCAAACGCTGCAATGATCCGTGTCGAACTCCCGGCCCACCTGCGTACGCTTGCCTGCGTGAACGGTGAAGTGATACTGGACGTCCAGGGTCCGGCCACCCAGCGCTCGGTTCTCGACGCACTGGAGGCCTGTTATCCGGCTCTGCGCGGGACGATCCGCGATCAGGTCACACAACAGCGCCGGCCCTTTGTCAGATTCTTCGCCTGCGCTCAGGATCTTTCCCATCAGCCGCCGGACACTCCGCTCCCCGATGCGGTCGCAACCGGGACCGAACCGCTTTTGGTTGTCGGCGCCATCGCCGGCGGCAGCTTGCGCGCACCATTCCTAAGATGAGGCAGGCTCATCATCCCTCCACCAGCTTTCAACGGTACGTCGAAAGCGTGAATAGAGAAATGATGTTCCAATCAGGAGCGCCCCCAGGGCGACAAACGCGGAGATCCGGTACACCCGCTCCAGTTGCCAGACGTCGAAGAGATAAAGCTTGACTATGACAAGACCGATCAATGCGAGCCCGGCTATGCGGTTTAGCGCCGTTCGGGTCGCCACGCCCAAGACGATTAAGGCGACTGCGTAGACGCCGAAGAGAACCGAAATCGAGACGGTCTCGACACTCGCAACGCTCTGCGACGGCGTCGATCGGGAGGCCCAATCGATCACTTCAAGCGTCAATCCGAAGAGGAGAACGAAGTGTCCGGCGAAGTACTCCCCAAGCGCGACTCGCCGGAACGTTTGCGACCAGCGGGCGGCGGTCAGCAGGCACAATCCCACAACCACAAATGTCAGGAAGCGCCGGTTCCAGAGCAACGAGTGCGATTGAGCATTCGCGTACATCTCGCTGTCGAGGATAACTAGACGGAAAAGCGTCAGTGCGAAGATAATCAGCGAGCCCAGAATCGCTTTCTCGTTCCGCAGACGCAAACCGATCCAGGCGAGGGCGGCGGCTTGCAAAGCCCAGGCCAGCGTAACCGTAAACCCGGTGAACTGAATTGGGATTGCAAGAGTCAAAAAGCAGAGCGCTATACCTGCCGACAGGACTACCGGCCGCATATCTTGCTCCCCCGAGATGCGTCTCCGGTACAGAGTAATGGCAAGTAGAAGGTAGGCAGCCGCAATCGCAGCGGCGAGGAGTCCCAGATAGGCTCGCTCGGGTCGGTTCAAGAGCGAATAAGCGCTGCCGTAATAGACGATACCGTTCAACGCGAACACTGAAAGCCGCTCTGAGGTGAGCGGCTGATCCTCCACCAGGAAATGCCAGACCTGCCATCCGAAGAAGAGCAGAAAAGCGAGGGTGATTCCAACGAATCGCGACGATATGCCGGGACTTGTTCCGCTAGCCAGATCCCATGTCGCATAAGAAACCCAGAACGATGCGAAAGCAACGCTCAAACCAAGCGGCAAGCGCCGTAGATCTGAGACTCGGAGACCTCCGGCGGCGACCAGGAGTGCCAGGGGAAAGAACGCCCCAGGCGATTTCTCCCAAATAACCGCCACTGCCATGGCAGCCAGGAATTGTGTGCCGAACAACAGAGCCCCGAAGGTAAGCTGTGAAAACAGAGAGCAGTACGCAAGTAACGCGAGCGTCGCCACTACCCTTTCGCCGCTCTCTGGTTTGCGGCGCAACAGCCAGCCGCCGTAGATAAGAACGGTTGCGAAGAAAGCGATGACTTCGAGCCCTCGCCAATTTCGCTTTCGGGCCAGGCCGATTGCCACAATGTTGAGCAAAAGTAGATAGCCGAAGAGAAACCAGGGATGATCCTCGCCCGTGCTCAGGAGAAGTGGAGTCAGGTATCCACCGAATAAACCCAAGACGGTGATTGCCTGCGCGGCATAGCGAAGCGAGAGAGCAACGGCTATGCCAGTCACAAGAAAGAGGACCAGGAAAGCGAACCACTCGAGAATCAGGTGGTAAAAACCAAACGCCGCATAGAGCGAAAGATAGAGAACCGCAATACCGGTACCAGTCAGACCCTGAGCAAATACCTGTTGTCCTTTACGCCACAGGACGTCAGCGACTGCAAGCGCGGCAATACCTGCTAATACGCCGAGCATCACGCGCCCGGCCGGCCCAATCCAGTCGTTGTCTACCGCCCATTTGAAAAAGAAAGCGATTCCTAACACCAGCGTCACGACGCCCACGCGATTGAGGATCGTGAGACCTACTTTAGTCTCGAGGACCGGTCTCGCCGGCAGCGGCCGGGGAACTTCGGGTTGGACAGGAACACTAGCCGGAACCGCCGCTGTCACCGGAGACTCTTTGCTGGATTCTTCGATCCGCGGTTCTGGCGTTAGTTGGGCCGCTCGCGAGATTCCGAAGACAGCCGATTCCAACGTAGCCAGACGCTTGTCGAACTCATTCTGTCTCTTTAGTAGTTCGGCTATACCCTCGGCCATGGAGTTCAATCGTTCCTGGTCTGGGATCGGCATTCAACCCTAGTAGATCACGATTTCAGATGTGTTTTGCCGACCTATAATGAAGCGTGCTGCGGGTCCGATGTCTACTTCTATGCTTGTCGTTTTGCGCTGCTTCAGAGCTCGTACAAGCGCAGACCGTAGCACAGTTGGAGAACTCAGCGCGGCAAGCCCTGGCTGAGAAGGATGCACAGGGCGCGCTCACCGCCTATGAAAAACTTGCTCAATTGGTTCCAACCTCAGCGGTCTACCAGGACGAAATTGGTTTTCTGTTGGCGGCTACCAAGCGCGCTTCTGAAGCTGTCCCGCATTTTGAGCGCGCCACGCAGCTGGATCCCAACATGGCGCAGGCATGGTTTCATCTTGGGGCCGCACGGTGGCTCGGCGGACAGCGTGAGAGTGCTCTCGGAGACCTGCAGAAGGCCGTAGCTCTTGCTCCGAACGAGGGTGAATATCGTTTTCGGCTGGGCTCCGCTTACGGAGATGTAGGCCAGGATGCAAAAGCGATTGCTGAGCTGTCGCGTGCGGCAAAGCTACTGCCCCAAAGAGCTGCGGTTTGGGAAGCTTTGGGAACCTATTGCCAAAAGCAGAAACGTTTTAACGAGGCGCGCAATGCATATCGACAGGCTCTCGTCTTAGATCCGGGGAATAACTCGATCCGGAACAGTTACGCCACAGTATTAGTCAACTCAGGTGATCCCGCCGGCGGCTTGGCGGAATATCGACAGATTCTCGCCAAAGACCCTAATAACTATCGCGTGCAGGTGAACGTCGGTTATGCGTACATAGGTGCGGGAAAGTACAAGGAGGCAATCAAGCAACTTACTCAGGTCATTCGAGTGCACCCCGATGCGGCTGATGCCCATTACGATCTCGGAGTAGCTTATAAGCAGATGGACGATTTGACGAACGCTCGGACGCAATTCGAGAAGACAGTTACGTTAGATCCCTCTTTAGCCGAAGCGCACTATCTCCTCGGATTAGTCTACGTAGATGCAGGGGAAACGGACAAAGCTGTCGAACAATTTCGGGGGGCCGTTAAACAGAGACCCGACTACAGTGACGCCTGGTTTGAACTCGGCATGCTTTTAAAGCAGCAGGGCAACACTGATGGCGCAATCGACGCTCTGCGAAGGTCGCTTGCCCTAGATCCGACCGATGCCGGGGCGTTCAACACGCTCGGCCTGCTATTGCGCCGGAAAGGCGATATCGCGGGGTCGAAGCAGGCATTCGATAAGGCCGCCGCTCTCCGATCGACTGAAGAAAAGTCTAAGGAGAGATCCTTGAGACAAGGTGCAGCGCGGGCCGCGACTGACATCTCCAACTAAAACAGATTTCCCGCCACTTGCGCGGCAGCACTGCGCGCCTCCTCGCGCAGCGAAGCAGGAGCGACCGTTTTGTCATTCGTCGCGACTCGAACCACGAAGACCCGATCGCGCACTCGGCCAATCACCTGCTCGGACATGTTCCCGCCATGCCCGCCACCAGCGCAGACAACTGCCTCATTGCCGATGCCGTGTAAGGCCGTAGCCCGCTGAACCACATCGCGCCAAACGCCTTTCGAAGTTACCGGGCACTTTGCTGGTAATTACTTCGATATGCATCACCGACGTTACTGGTCCGTTACGGTGTGTGAATTCGCAAGTGCCGTCATCTTTGTTCTTCGCCGGGTGAGTAACCGGAGCTTCCACCGGTCCACCGAGAATCCCGGCGGCGGTGGCAGCGTTAATCCACGTGCACGATTCTGCGCAGAGAACCGGTCCTGCCAAGCAGGTTAGCCCAAACAGGGCCGTCAGCAAAAGACGGATCACGACGACTTCGTAGCAGGAGTTAGCTGTTCTGCCTTTAGAATTTTGCCGCCTTCCTGAATTGTGTAGAGACGGTTTACCTCCAGGTCCTTCAATAGATCGATCTGGCCGCTCAACCAGCGCAGTTCGACCGTATCCACTTTCGTCGCCTGATCGAGGCCGAAGTGCAAACGCATATCGTTCTGTGAGAAATAGCTTCCACCGCTGCGCAATTCGTCCATCTGAACCAGCGGCTTGGCTGCGTCCGGCTTCGTCCTCGCCGTGACACTCACTCGCGTACCAATGCCTGAGCGATTCGATTTGGTGCCGACCAGCTTGATTTTGATCCAATTGCGCTTCAAAGTAGAGTCACAGCGAAGCATTTGCGGTATGGCATTTACGCAGTTAACCGCGATATCGATGTCGCCATCGTTGTCCCAATCGCCGAAGGCGCAGCCCCGCGCCGGCGCAGCTCTCGAGAATGCCGGGGCCACCCTTATCTGTAACCTCTTCGAACCGGCCGTTCTGCAGATTGCGATAGAGATACTTATGCTCGGCGTACTTCAGATCCGCGTTCGAGCGGTCAACCTCCGGATAGACGTGACCATTCGACATCAGAATGTCGAGCCACCCATCGTTATCCATATCGAAGAAGCCGACACCCCAGCCAAGCAGACGCGTGTTCACGCCCAGGCCGCTTGGATAGGTGCGATCCTCGAAAGAACCATCACCGAGATTTGTGTACAGGGAATCAGTGTCACCCGCGAAATTGGTCTTAGCTATATCGAAGGTTCCATCCCGGTTGTAATCGCCAATCGAGACGCCCATACCGGCCTGCGGCTTCCCCTCCGGAGACAATGCCGCACCCGATTCAACAGCCACGTCGCGAAAGGTGCCGTCCTTCTGATTTTCGTAGAGCGCGGCTGTGCTGGAATCATCCGCTACATAGATGTCGGGCCAACCATCGTTGTTGAGATCGGAGGCAGCCACACTCAAGCCGTAGGTCCCACGTGTATTCCAGATCCCGGCTTTTTCACTGACGTCGGTAAATGTTCCATTCCCGTTGTTGTGATAAAGAATGTTCTTCCCGCCCGGCAGTCCGGGAGGACCACACGCGACGAGCGTGCCCTTGTAGGTACAGGGGCCGGCCTCTGGTGGCGGCGCGGTCTTGAGATCGAAATCGACGTAGTTCGCGACGAACAGGTCGAGATGACCATCGCGATCGTAGTCGACAAAAGTGCAACCAGTATTCCACCGCGTCTTAGGCCCGGGTTGAATCAGCTTCGCTTCTCGGGTGACGTCCGTGAATGTTCCGTTGCCATTGTTGCGATAGAGCGCATTCTGCCCGTAGTACGTGACAAAGAGATCCTCATTGCCGTCGTTGTTGTAGTCGCCGACACAGCAGGCCTGCCCCCAACCAGTCCTATCTTCCAGACCCGAGCCCTTCGTAACGTCGGTGAACGTGCCGTCACGATTGTTCTTGAACAAGTGGCAGTGCGGCTTATCACCACTTGGGAAACCCTCCAGACGCCACCCGTTTACCAGGAAAATATCGATCCAGCCATCATTATCGTAGTCGTAGAAGGCCAAACCGCAACCGGTCGTTTCAAGAAGGAACTTGTTCTTGTGTTCGCCGCCATAAATCGTTTTGACGTTCAAGCCGCACTCTTTCACAACGTCGATGAAGCTGACGCCGAGAGGCGTACCTTCGATAGGCGACTTCGGGCCTTTGGGAGCTGGACGAGCTTTCGCATCGTAGGTGCGCTCTACCGGTCCTGGAAGCTTAATCTGCTGTCTGGCATTCAGGGCAAGAACTCCTTCAAAAGGCAGAACGAGCGCCGTTCGGCTGAGCGAATGAAGAAAACGGCGCCGATTGCTGAAAAGCTTCTAGAACCTTGCGCGCCATGCAACACCAACCTCGTTCCCTGATTGTCTCATCAGCCCGCCGTCAAACCGATCCCAATAGCGGCACTCTGCTATGCTGGCGTTTCAACCGTCATCTTCCTCGCCCCGCCGCAAACCTTTCGGGGGCTTAGCCATGGACCTATTCGAACTGACCCGGAAGCTTATCGACATCGAGTCAATCACGCCTAACGAACGTGAGGTTAGCGATTATCTCTACGCACTTTTGAACGAAATCTCTAAGCGCTTCGGCGGTTCTATCGAGCGCATGCCGGTGGAGGCGCAGCGCGATAACCTCTTCGTTCGCTTCGGGGAACCCACCGTGGTTCTATCAACTCACATGGATACGGTACCCCCCTTCATTCCTTCACGGGATGACGGCACTCACATCTGGGGCCGCGGCGCGTGCGATACGAAAGGCATCATCGCGGCGATGATTACGGCGGTCCGCGAACTCCTTGAGGCCGGCAAACGGGACTTCGCTTTGTTGTTTGTCGTTGGAGAAGAGCGTAACAGCGCAGGTGCTTTAGTAGCCGCTAACAATCCGAGAGGCAGCAAGTTCCTGATTAACGGCGAGCCCACCGAGAACAAACTCGCACTTGGCTCAAAAGGGGCGCTCCGCTATGAAGTGATTGCAAAGGGCCGCATGGCGCACTCCGCCTACCCGGAGCTCGGCGAATCGGCTATTGAAAAGTTGCTCGAGGCCTTAGGCCGCATTCGTCAGATCCGGCTTCCTACTGACGATTTACTGGGGCCCAGCACGCTGAATATCGGGCGGATCGAAGGCGGTCGCGCGCCCAACGTGATACCCGATGAGGCGCGGGCAGAGATATTTGTGCGGGTGGTCGGCGAGGTAGCCGAGCTACGCAGGCAGATCAAACAGGCCGCTGCTCCCGACGCGGACGCGCAAGAAGTACTGCTGATTCCAGCGGCGCATCTTACGCCGCTCGACGGTTTCGAAACATCGGTAGTGGCTTTCACAACCGATATTCCCGCTTTTGACGGTAAGTGGGGACAACCGTTTCTGATCGGTCCCGGCAGTATCCACGTCGCGCACACCGCCGAAGAGCGTATCGCCAAGGCGGATCTCTCGGCGGCAGTCAGGCTATACAAAGAGATGGTGTTACGTCTCTCTAATTAACTTTTTATTTTAAATCGTAGGGTCATGAAAACGATCGAAGTTGGCATTTTGGGCGGGACTGGCATGGTAGGCCAGCATTTCATCCGCTTTCTGCAAGGGCATCCGTGGTTCAAGCTGACCTGGCTTGGCGCGAGCGACCGCTCGGCGGGAAAGAAGCTGACGGATGCGACATCGTGGCGGCTCGATGGCGAAATGCCGGACGAAGCGGCAAGCATCATCGTTTCAGATTCAAAGCCGGGCAATGCTCCGCGACTCGTGTTCTCCGCGATGGATGCTTCCGTAGCAACAGAGATCGAACGCGCATTTGCCGAAGCGGGGCACGTTGTGGTCTCAAATTCACGCAATCACCGCATGGAGCCGGATGTTCCGCTGGTCGTTCCCGAGATCAATCCGGGACATCTTTCTCTCATTCCGGTGCAGCAGAAAAACCGCGGCTGGAAAGGCATGATCGTCACCAATCCGAATTGCTCCACCATCACGCTTACGCTCGCACTTGCGCCATTGAAGCAGTTCGGAATCGAGCGCATTCTCGCAACGACAATGCAGGCCGTTTCGGGCGCGGGCTATCCTGGCGTGGCTTCGATGGACATTGTGGCAAATGTGATCCCCTTCATAGGTTCGGAAGAAGAAAAGATGCAAGAGGAGACACAAAAAATACTCGGGGAAGTAGCCGATGGAAAGACGATACCGCTGGCGGCCAGGATGAGCGCTCACTGTAACCGGGTTGCGGTAGTGGATGGGCACACGGTAGCGACTTCCGTCGAGTTTTCTTCAAAGCCGACGGTTGAGGAAGCTCGACAGGCGATCGAAACATTTTGTGGTCTGCCGCAGCAGCGGAATTTGCCGAGTGCGCCCCAGCATCCGGTAGAGTATGTCTCGGCGCCAGATCGGCCTCAGCCACGTCGCGACGCCGGTCGTGAGAAGGGCATGGCCGTGTTCATCGGACGTTTGCGTGAGTGTCCAGTCCTCGACCTGAAATTCGTTGCTTGCGGGCACAATACGATTCGGGGCGCAGCGGGCGCGGCCGTATTAAATGCGGAACTGATGATCTCGGAAGGCCTGCTCGATTAGATCGCATCATGATCGTAATGAAGTTCGGCGGCAGTTCCGTCGAATCACGAGATGCCATCGCCCGCATCACAAATATCGTGCAGCGCTTTGAGCAGCGCCGGCCCATAGTAGTAGTTTCGGCGATGGGTAAAACGACGAATAAGCTGCTCGAGATTGCGCGAGAGGCCGCTCAGGGCCGGCGGGAACAGGCACTGGCTCTGGTCGACGAGTTGCGGCTCCATCATCTTCACCATGGACTCGCTTTGGCAGGGCCGGCGGCCGCCGATCTGGAACGCTATGTTCGTACCCACTTTGAGTGGCTCGAAGAATTGGTGAAGGGGCTCTCAGTTGTGGGCGAGCTTTCATTGCGCTCCATGGATACAGTTGCTAGCGCCGGCGAGCGCTTATCGAGCCTGATCGTGAGCTTCGCCTTTCGCGCCGCAGGACTTCCAACTCAACACATCGATTCACGCAAAGTCATTCGCACCGATGACCGCTTCACTGAAGCTCGCCCTCTTTTTGAGGAGACCTACCGTGCGCTACGAGAGCATGTTGAACCGCTCGCGCAAGACTCCGTGGTTGTCATGGGGGGCTTCATCGGTTCCGCTCCCGACGGCCAGACCACGACGCTAGGGCGCGGCGGTTCCGATTATTCCGCCGCAATCGTCGGCGCCGGAATAGGCGCAGAAGAAATTCAGATCTGGACCGATGTAGACGGTATGCTCACTGCCGATCCTCGCATCATTCCGGGCGGCTATCGAGTCAAAAGCCTTTCGTTTGCCGAGGCCGCCGAAATGGCCTACTTCGGGGCCAAGGTTCTGCATCCCGCCACCGTCATGCCAGCCGTTGAAAAGAATATTCCGGTAGTTATTCTGAATTCTCGCCGCCCTGAAGTCGAAGGCACTCGAATCACCGCCGAAGCCGCTCCATGTAGAAATCCAGTGAAGTCCATCTCGTGCAAGCGGGGCGTCACTATCGTGAATGTACGATCGACGCGTATGCTGATGGCCCACGGATTTCTGCGCCGTATCTTCGAGATCTTCGATCGTTTCGCCACGAGTGTCGACATGGTGTCTACCTCTGAAGTGAGCGTGTCACTGACACTGGACGATTCCAAGAGTTTACAGTGGGATCTGCAAAGAACTCCGCACCTTCGCCGAAGTGACGGTTGAAGAGGATCAATGTCTCGTTTGCCTGGTTGGCGAAAACATCCAGCACACACCGGGGATTGCGGGCCGGGCGTTTCAGGTGTTGCGCGAATTGAATATTCGGATGATCTCCCAAGGGGCGTCTTTGTTGAATCTCGGATTCGTGATCGCCGATCGAGACCTCAAACAGGCGGTCTCCGCGTTACATGAGGAGTTCTTTACAGAACTTGACGAAGCCGTGTTCAATTGAGGAATCTATGGCTACACAAAAGAAGCTGGCGCTGATTGGCTACGGCAAAATGGGCAAACTGGTCGATCAACTCGCTCCCGAATACGGCTTTGAGGTTGTGGCGCGCATTCATATCGGGGATGAGAAGCCCCGGTTTGGCGAGTGTGAGGTGGCCATCGAATTCTCCGCTCCGGAGGCCGCGCCGGAAAACTTGAAGCGTTTGGCGGAAGTGCAGGTGCCCGCCGTGTCGGGGACGACAGGGTGGTTCGAACAGCTGCCCAGCGTTTCGGAAGTCGTTAGACGGAACAACACCGGGCTGGTCTGGAGTCCGAACTTCTCTGTTGGCGTGGCGGTGTTCCGGCGTGTGGTGGGGCTTGCGGCTAAGCTACTTAAGGATGAACTCGAGTACGGAGCATGGGCCTGGGAAATTCATCATGATGCGAAACAGGACGCGCCGTCAGGAACGCTGCTGCAACTGGTGGATACGATGCGGCAACACGGTTACGAACGTAATATCGACGCCAGCGCCAGCCGGGCCGGTAGACATCCCGGTACGCACGAAATCGGTTTCGATTCTTCGGCAGACACGATCACTCTGCGGCACACCGCCCGCAGCCGAGAAGGTTTTGCGCGCGGCGCTCTGAAATCGGCAAACTGGATTGTCGGCCGTAAGGGGGTCTACACTTTTGACGACGTGCTTTTCGGGCCCGGCAATGGCACATAAACTAGTAGCAGGAGACAACATGTTTAGCGGTTGCGGCACGGCGCTGGTCACGCCTTTTCGACCCGACCTGTCACTCGACGAGCCAACTCTGCGGTCCCTCATCCGCCGCCAGATCGATGCTGGAATCGACTTCCTTTGCCCTTGTGGCACGACCGGTGAAAGCCCGACGCTCACGCATGAAGAGCATCTGCGCGTCATCGAGATCACCGTTGAGGAGGCGAAGAAGCGGGTTCCGGTATTGGCCGGCGCAGGCGGATACAACACACGGGAAGTGATTGCTCTAGTCGCCGAATTGCAGGAGCGCGGCGTTTCCGGAATTCTCTCCGTCACGCCGTACTACAACAAGCCGACTCAGGAGGGGTTGTACCAGCACTACCGCGCTATCGCCGAATCTACGTCGCTTCCGATCGTCGTTTACAGCGTGCAGAGCCGGACCGGCGTGAACGTAGAGCCTGCCACGGTGGTCCGTTTGGCGGAGATCCCCAACATTGTGGGCCTTAAGGAAGCCTCAGGCAGCATTTCGCAAATGGCGAGCATCGTGGCGCGAGTGCCGGAATCATTTACGGTGCTCTCCGGGGACGATGCGATCGCCCTTCCGTTGATCGCTCTCGGGGGGCGGGGCGTTATTTCGGTTGTCAGCAATCAAATTCCAGGTGAATTCGGAGAACTGATCAGATCCGCGCTGAACGGAGACTTCGGCACGGCTCGTCGTCTGCAGAAAAAGTTTCAGGCGCTCATGGAAATCAACTTTGTCGAAACGAGCCCTGGTCCCGTGAAATTCGCCATGGCGCGCATGGGATTGCTCGATCCGGTCTGGCGGTTGCCGCTGGTTGCACCTCAAAAAGAGTCGCAGCAAAAAATCGAAGCTGTGCTCGAAAGCTCCGGACTTTTATCCGGAGTGCACGCTTGAATAGAAACCGGATCGAACAACTATTCGACGAGAAGCCGGAGCAATATTCGTCAGAAGACCGGGAACTTTTCGAGGACTTTCGCGAACAGCTGAACCAGGGAAAGATTCGTTCGGCTGAGCCCGACTCTTCGCAGCCGGTTGGCTGGCGCGTTAACGCTTGGGTGAAGAAAGGTATTTTGCTGGGCTTCCGCATGGGCGGGATCGTAGCGATGGAAGGTCAGTTCTTCGATAAAGCAACTTATCCGCTCCGCACAATTTCGGCGAAAGACCAGGTGCGCGTGGTTCCGGGCGGATCAAGTATACGGGACGGTTGTTACATTGGGCGCGGCGTCACCTGCATGCCGCCAATGTATATCAACGTTGGCAGCTATATCGATGATGGAGTAATGGTCGATTCGCATGCCTTAATCGGAAGTTGTGCGCAGATCGGGCGGAACTGTCACATTTCTGCCGCTTCTCAGATCGGCGGGGTGCTCGAACCCATTGGTGCTTTACCCGTCATCATCGAAGAGGATGTGCTGGTGGGCGGAAACTGCGGTATCTACGAGGGAACGGTCGTGAAGCGACGCGCAGTACTGGGAAGCGGCACCATCCTGAATCGGTCGACTCCGGTATATGATCTGGTGCGCGGAATTGTTCATCGAAGCGCTGAAGATGGTCCATTGGTTATCCCGGAAGCGGCCGTTGTGGTAGCCGGATCGCGTAACATTCAATCCGGCATCGGCAAAGAGTGGGGAATTTCGCTTTATACGCCAGTGATCGTCAAGTATCGCGATTCGAGAACCGAAAGCAAGATTCAGCTGGAGGACATACTGCGCGGATAGTTATTCGGGACTGCCCAAATCCGCGAAAATATTGGCAAGGTAGCCTTGCGTCTCGGCGGGGTACTGGGATGGGTCGAGCTGATCGGCTCGCGTCGATCCCGCATTGTACGCGACCAGAGCTAAGCGCAGATCTCCGTTGTACTTCTTGAGCAGCTGTTTCAAGAAGAGCGCGCCAGCCTGAACGTTCTGCTCCGGATCGAACGGATCGGCAACATGAAGTTGGGCGGCGGTCGCGGGCATCAACTGCATCAAGCCTTGCGCTCCCTTTACTGAAATGGCGCAGGGCTTGAAACCAGACTCCTGCCGCATCACGGCCCGAATAAGCTGCGGCGGCAATGATTGCTTTCTGGCAGCGGCAGCGATGAGGGACTCGACCTCTTCAGTTTCGAGCGTCGGGCAATCGCTCACGACGAGAGTGCCGATCGGCGTGAAAAATTCCGAATCTAAGTCGGCGTCCTCTAATTTCCCGCCACGCTGCTGACGCAATGAATCCCGCTGCTTTTTCAGCGACTCGCGCTGGAGATCAAGCGCAGTTGGTTGGGCCACCGGCGCGCTTTTCGAGTCAGGAGGCGCCGTCCAACCGAGTGCAGCAGAGGCGAGTATCAATGTAAGAAGCTTATGCGTCACCGGTTCAATGAGTTAGTTCAGTGAGCCGGAACAAGATCTCACGTCGCCTTCATGCCGCTCCTTCATGCCGCTATTGACTCGACTTTGGCACCGCGAAATGACTCCTCCATTTCCTTAAAGGAGGGTCGAACCGCGGCAGGTATGGAACGGCGAGAGAACTCGACCGCCAAAATCGGAGCAGCTCCCCGGAAAAACGCGATCAAACCGGTTCGTAACGAGTGATAGTAGTGCGATTCCGAGTCGTTTGACTTACTAATACTGGCCGCCAAAGGCGAGAGAAAGCCGTAACAGAGCAGGATCCCGAGAAAGGTTCCGACCAGGGCCGCTGCCACTTTTTTGCCGATCTCTTCGGGCGGTCCACCAAGCGCGCTCATCGTAATCACGACACCGAGAACAGCCGCCACGATACCTAATCCGGGAAGTGCGTCGGCAACTGTTGTCAAAGCGTTGACAGGAACATTGATCTCTTTGTGATGGACTTCAAGATCGATCTCGATCATCTGATCGAGGTCGAAATGCGATACGGTTCCACTCATGCCGGTGCGGATGGTGTCACAGATGAAATCCAGCACATGATGGTCTTTCATCACTTCGGGATAGGCCTTGAAAAGCTCACTGTTCTCAGGTTCTTCAATATCGGATTCAAGGCTGGAAATCCCGCCCTTTCGCCCTTTTTTGAAGAGATCATTTAACATCTTCAAGGTTTTGAGATAGCGGGCCTTGTTGTATTTATCCGCCGACAACACACCAAGCACTGACTTGAAAATCTTGATGATGACAGGCAGCGGATTGGCTATCAAAAGAGTGCCAATCGCGGCGCCCCCTATGATAATTAGCTCCGCCGGCTGTATCAGAACTCGAAGATTGCCGTGCTCGAGCAGGTATCCGCCCAAGATGGCTCCAATTACCGCAAGAATCCCAACGATCGGAATCATTTAATCAGTCTGTTCCTCAAGGGATCTATCGACCATTGGACCTGCAACTTTATGCCGCTCGGCATAATTATGTGAACGCTTTTCCTAAACTAAAATCACTTCCCCGACGATAAGAGCCTCGGAGGGTTTTGTGAGCTTTAGCGATCCGTACGTCGCCTATGTGGAAGGCAGCGTATTTAGCGGCAATCCTTTGGGCACGGTCATAGCACTTTACGAAGCGGCGCTACAAGCGACGCGGCAGGCAAAGGAATGTTTGTTGGGCGGCGACGCCTGGGGACGCGCGAAGGCAATCAGCAAAGCGGTAGAAATCCTCACTGAACTCCTGATCTCGCTGGATCACAAACAAGGCGGAGAGATTAGCGCAAATCTTAAGCGTCTCTACAGCTATATGCAATGCAGACTGCTTGCCGCACATGCGCAAAAGGCCGAAGCGCCGATGGACGAAGTGGAGCGGCTGCTCGGAACGATGCTGGAAGGCTGGCGCGGGGCTGCAGAAAAGTACAGCACGGCCAATGAAGCGGCCGTAGACATATCGAACAATAACCAACCAGCCCAGGACGCAATGGGGGCCTACTGGCTTTTCAGCGACGATGCAGCTAGACCGGCCGGCTGTGTATCGGCTGTTTTTTGAGCAGAGGTCTTGCTCATTGCTTGCTCGATCGTTTTCGCCAAGCCCAGCCCGCCACTGCTCGCGAGGGCGTTCGCGAGCTGCGATTCCGCCATATCCATGGCCGAATCATCTCCAGTGCTCTCTCCGCTGCCTAACCACCCTTCTGAATCCGACTCGCGAGCCGACTTCAACATCTCGCCTACCAATAAGGCTTCGAACTCCTGCGCGGCTTTGTGAAGTCTGTCGGGCTTCGTTGTTTTTTCTGACGCAAGGTCCGCAGAGCCAGCGGTAAGAAGCGGCACATTCAAATCCATCGACATAAGCTAGATAACCTCGAGTTCGGCATCGAGTGCGCCGGCAGCACGCAGGCTTTCGAGGATTGCGATTACGTCGCGCGTGGTAGAACCAATAGCAGCCAGCGATTTCACCAGCTCTTCCACCGTGGCGCCTTCTTTCAATAAAACGCTGCGGGATTTCTCATCTTTAGCCCCCACGCTGACTTCCGGAACGACCGATCCGGGACCTGAGCTAAAAGGACCGGTCGGTACGGGCACCAGATGCGTCTGTATTTGAACGGTTAGGTTCCCATGCATAATCGCGACCGGAGCAATCCGAACGTCGTTTCCGAGGATGACCGTCCCCGTGCGCTCGTTGATGACCACTTTGGCAATCTGGTCCGGCTCAACCGTCAGACGCTCCAGTTCGGAGATGAACTCTATCGGCCTATTCGCATAAGATGACGGAAGATTGACGGTGACCAGGCTTGAATTATCGGCATGAGCAGTCGAAGTAAAACGATGATTGATAACGGCCGAGATTCTGGCTGCAGTGGTAAAATCCGCTTCTTTCAGTTGCAGCTTGACTATGTTTCCCAAAGGCACAGATGGCGCCAGACGTTCCACCGATGCGCCATTGGGTATTCGGCCGACCGTCGGATGATTGACGGTCTGAGAATTACCACTCGAGCGCCCTGCGATGAAGCCCCCCGTGATCACAGGCCCTTGCACGGTAGCGTACACCTGGCCGTTGACACCCCGCAGCGTGGTTAGCACCAAAAGACCGCCCTGCAGATTAGTGGCATCACCGATTGCGGCGGCCGTAGCATCAACGGTGGTACCGGGTTGCGCATAAGGCGGCAGTGTAGCGGTAACAATCACGGCGGCCGTGTTTTTGACAGTAATAAGAGTGGGTGAGATACTTACCCCCATTCTCTGCAGCAGATTCGTCAGACTCTGTGCGGAGAAGAGAGTCTGTTGGCGATCGCCAGTTCCGTTAAGTCCTACGACGAGACCATAGCCGACGAGCTGGTTGGCTCGGACCCCTTCGATGGTGACGAGATCTTTCAAGCGAACGCCTGGCTCAAAGGGTTGGACCATACACTGGGGACGTTGCGGGTATGCCTCCAATAGTCTCCGGTTGCTGGCCGCCGAAGGCAAGCGCTGAACACAACAAAAACGAAAGCAATACAGAGGTGCCGCATCGATGGTATCAGAACGGAAGAAGTCCGAGAAGAATGCGATAAAGGATGTTCGGGCGACGGATAGCGTCGTTGACGACGCCGCGGCCGTTGATCTTCAGCTCGAGCTGAGCGATACTTCCCGACTGAACAGTGTTGGCGTTGGAGAGATCCGCCGGACGAATCACGCCGCGAACTGTAATGATCTGGTTTTCAGAGTTAACGAGTGTAGTTTTGGATCCTTCGATCACCAAATAACCGTTCGGCAACACATCGACGACGCGCGCCGTAAGAGTTGCAGTCAGGGTGGAAGTCCGCGACGTCGTGCCATCGCCGGTTAAAGCCTGGGCTGAATTCATATTCAGCAAGTTGGCGAGCGCACCACCGGCCGGCATTACTCCCGCTGCCGAAGTGATCGCTGCATTTGCATTGGTAGCCCGAGACGTTTTGGTTTCACCTGTTGCGACTGCAGAGGCCTGCTCGCTGACCACAATGGTGACAATGTCATCCACGCTTCGCGCACGCACATCGGCCGCCATGTCAGCCAAGGTCGCCGGTGACGACCAGAGCGATCCGGGACTTTCCGACAAAGCAGATGCGGCCCGGCGATGAGCCGCCTCGACGTATTGGTCAAGAGGAGAGTCTTGCGGCGGGAGCTGCTTCTTTTTGGGCTTCTGCCCTTCCAGCAAGGCCGCCGAGAGCAGGCAAAGCAATAGGCACAGGAAACGAATCATGACTTTTTGGTATCCACGACGAGACCGAACTGTCCGCCAGGCACCACCAGGACAGTTCCCTTCTCCTCGACGACAGCATGAAACGATCGTCCGCTTCGCGGATTGCGAACAGAGATGACCTGGCCCTTGCGACCGTCGGCCTCGGCCACTCCCTGTACTTCCAGGCGGGCTGCGCCCGTTTGCACGATCGCGTTGACGATATCGCCTCGATTCACCTCGCGCGGCACTTCGAGCATGTCATCCATCAATGGAGTACCGGCTGTCACCGGACGGCGCAAAAGAAGACCTTCGACCCGGGCGGGATCGATGCAGTATTTCTCGCGACGCACCGGCCCTTCATAGGTCTCGATCTTGAGCTGATTCAGACGAATGGAGTCGCCCTCGTGAAGATCGGCCGTGGCTACAAGGTGCGGCTCTTTCACCTTTACTGTGGCGCGCGCCCACACGGGAAAGCGTTTGTCTCCGGCATAAACGACAAAGCCACGCCAGACGGAAGGTTTGTCTGATCCCATGATCAGCCCCGAGAGAGGAAATATATACTCACCTTGCGGGGCGGGCATGAGGCTGTTTTCTACGATTTCGATACTTGGATTTCGATTGGCGAGCTCTTTCCGCATCGCTGAGAGCATTTGGCCGCGATCCGGAACGGCTAACTCCCACGCGAAGCATACGTCTTCCGACATTTGAGGCGGCAGATCATTAGCCGACGCAATGCGCTTCAATTCAGCCAGACGGAAGATGCGCTGCTGACCCGGAATGGGCGCCAGTCCAACCTGTAAATCGGGTGAGATAGTGGCCAGCGCAGGGACAGCTGCGGCCAGATCGCGGCCGTAAATCCAATCCGACTTGATCAGGTGGCAAGTAAGAGGTTGAAGAACAGCGAGCAGCAAAGCCAGCATCATTGTGTGACTTGGTTGACCTGCTGATACATCTCGTCGGCCGCCTTCACGACGCGTGAATTGGCCTCGTAGGCGCGCTGGCTCTGGATGAGATTGACGAATTCGCCGACGACGTCGACGTTCGACTGTTCCGTGTAGCCTTGCATCAGTGTTCCGAGACCATCACTGCCGCCCGGCGCGCTCACTTGAGGATCACCGGAGGCGTCAGTGGCGGTGTAAAGGGTGTTGCCGATCGCATTCAGACCGCCAGGGTTTTGAAAATTAGCAAGTTGAATCTGGCCGGCCTTCTGCGCGGCCGTCTGATTGGCCAAGGTGAAGCTCACAGTGCCGTCCTGTGCAATAGTGATGCTCTGGGCAGTGGAGGGAATCGTGATCTGGGGTTCGAGATAGTTCCCATTGGCATCGACCACATTGCCATTACGATCCAACTGGAAAGAACCGGAACGAGTGTAGGCAAGCTCGCCCGAAGGTTGGCGAATCTGGAAGAATCCCTTGCCTTGAATGACGATGTCCAGAGGATTATTTGTCTGCGAGAATGCGCCTTGTGTAAAGATGATTTCGTTTGAGGCAGCGCGGGTTCCGAGACCGAGTTGCAAGCCGGCAGGCACGGTTGTCTGCTGCCCCGCGGCGGCGCCGGGTTGGATCATATTCTGATAAATCAAATCCTCGAATTGAGCGCGCCGCATTTTATAACCGGCAGTGTTGGCGTTGGCCAGATTATTGGCTATGTTGTCGACGTTCAATTGTTGAGCGGTCATACCGCTGGCAGCGCTATAGAGTGCACGTATCATTCTGTTTCAATCCAACCTTGTATTAAATTAAGAGCCTATTTTCGCGACTTCCTCGACAGCTTGGCGGTCCATATCCGCTCCGATCTTTACTGCGTGCTGCAGCATTTCGAAGCGCCGCATCAGCGAAATCATTTTGGCGGCCGATTCAGCCGGTGCCGCGTTCGACGATTCGCTTTTGCCCTGATAGACCTGCGCGCCCGAAGCAACAGCGGGATTACCCGCCACGTCGGGATTTTGGAAGTAGACGCCGGCCGTTCGCGAGAGCTGGGACGGGTCTTTGAAACTAGCCAGTTCGAGTTGTCCGAGCGTATTTCCGTCCTGCGTCACCTGGCCGTCCGCTCCCACTTGCAACGGGCTGGCAGACTGAGTCTGGAGCGTTTGATTCCCGGTGAGCCGGACCGGATAACCTTCGGCACTCACCAAAGTTCCCTGCCGCGAAAAATGGAAACTCCCGCTGCGTGTATAGAGCGGACCGGTTGGTCCGGTGACGGCGAAAAAGCCTGCGCCGGAGAGCGCCATATCGGTTGCGTTTCCGGTGTTAACAAGCGTGCCTTGCGCGAAATCGGTCCACTGCTTCTGAACGAGCGGCGATTCGCCTACGCTCTGATTCCACTGATCGTTCGCTTCAGGCGCCAGATACGTGCTGTAAAATTCACGGTCCGCTTTGAAGCCCGGGGTAGATGAGTTCGCGAGATTGTTGGCGAGCATGTCAAAAGAATCCATGCTGGCCTGAAGTCCGTTGGCGGCTGCTGCGGTAAGTGGGTCCATGCCACACCGGACTTATGCAAACAGCCTGCCACACGAAAAAAACTCTAGAACAGGCGGAATTCCTGCGATACGGCAGTAGTGCGAGTGACACGAGTAAAGAGCAGCGTCGAAATTCTGTCGCTTTGAAGCATTCCGCCATCAGTTTCCTGACAGGCCATTGCCTCAGTTCTTAGAAGATCACGAGGGAAATGGTCCGGCGGGGCTTGGCCCTTTTCGTGCAAGAGCCGCTGGCGTGAGCGAATCGCGAATCTCGTCCAGCACGTCGTATGAGGCGCACTGGCCGTCGATCCTGTCGCACAACCGATCGGCTCAACAAAGAAGCGACTCTTCACAAGCGGACTTTGGCGAGGCATTTCGAGAGCAGCTATCCGCCAGCGATCAAGCCTCGAGGGCGACGAAAGCGGTTCAGGTGCCGCCGGATCGAAGCGGAAACGAAAAGTCTGGCAGTCCATCTCGCGAAGCTTCAGGTGCGACATCGAATGCGCAGCAAGCGACTGCACAGAGCGCACCGAGCAACGCCAACCATGCTAAGACAGTGGGTCTTCCGAAGAACCTTTCACAGGCAAAAACACTCTTACCTCAGACGAAAACGACTGTAGGAAACAACGCTGCTTCGAGTACGGGCAAGGAATCACGCAAGATTTCTTCGCGCAGTGAGACAGAATCGGGCGATCCTCAAGCGGACGTAGCAGGCCTGCCCCTTAAGGGCGAGCAAACAACCGCGGCTCTGTCCGCCGGAGATGACATCTCGGACGCGGATGATGAAGAATCTGCACCCGGTGAGACTCAATGGTCAAACGAAGTCGACGGGATAGACGGGGCGAGCAGCCCAGGACCGGTGGCAGGCGATCTCGCGATGGCGATGCGTATCAGCTCAGAAAGCCCAGACTCCACCCGAATGCAGGGGCAGAGCGGCGATGTGGAAGGAACGGCGGCGCAAAACATTGCGGGCTTACACAGCCAGGCACAAATGGCCGCTACTCTCGAACCGCAGCAACGGCATGAGCCAGACGTTCCGCCGGCCGCGGGAGCGATCGCTATAACCCAGTCGAGTGCTTCGGCCCAAACGGAAAAATCTGGCCAGACCGAAGAAAGCGCCTCGACACATTCATCGGATTTCGAGGCGGAGTTCAACAAATTTCGTAACGAGCCGGTGCGCGGCGCGCATGTGCAGATAGCGGGCGCAGAAAATCAGCGAGTAGACATTCGACTGCAAGAGCGAGGCGGCGCTTTGGCGGTGACTGTCAGATCGAACGATAGCGCTCTCGCCGGAGCGTTACAGGATCATGCACCCGAGCTGAATGCGCGTTTATCGGTGGAACATTTTCGTACAGAACTGTGGACTCCGCAGCAGCGCAGTGGTGGCAGCGGCGGCCAAAACCAAGAACGTAGCGCGGCCGGTGAAAGAGAACAAGTAGGTCAAGGTCAAGGTCAAAAAGGCAAGCAGAATCAGGAGCCGGAGTGGGTCAAGGAATTTGAAAATCGCCCGGCAGCATTTCAAAAAAGGATAGATTACACATGGCATCAGTAGGCAGTATCATTCCCTCCTCGAACACCAATTCGACAACGGGAACCAATAGCAACAATTCTTCACAAAGCAGCACGGCAACAGCCGATCCCCTCGCTAACGAATCCACATTTTTGACGCTGCTCGTCTCGCAGCTCAAGAATCAGGATCCGGCAACTCCGATGGACGGGACAACATTCGTCACCCAGCTCGCCCAATTCAGCGATCTGGAACAGAATCTGGCAATGCGGCAGGATCTAGATTCAATGAGCCTGAAATACGACGGAAGCTCAAGCACATCGTCAGCAAGTTCCACGAGCTCGGATAGCAGCAGTTCTACCGGGACGGACGGTTCATCGGGAACTACGGGCACGCAATCTTAAACGAGGGTCAGCACAAAGGATCAAACATGTCTAGCACATTCTCTATCGCATTATCGGGCCTTCAGGCAGCATCGGAGGCAATTAACACAACAGGAAACAATCTGGCGAACTTGAATACCGACGGATTCAAGGGCAGCTCGGTCTCTTTCAAAGATCTTTTCGGCGAAACCCTCGGCGCTAATAATTCTTTCCAGGTGGGGCTGGGAGTGAGCGTGCCTGTCAGCGACACCGTGTTCAGCCAGGGATCCATACAAAACAGCACCTCATCGTACGCCGCCGCGATTCAAGGCAACGGTTTTTTTGTCGTGAACAATTCTCAAAACCAGCAGCTGTTCACCCGGGACGGGAACTTCGAGCTCGACTCGACTGGCACGCTCAAGACACAAACGGGCGAAACGGTTCAGGGTTGGGTAGCGACGAGTTCGGGCCTCAACACTACAGGCACTCCCGGCGACATCGTATTGCCGACCGGTTCGGTGCTGCCCCCCACCGCTACGCAAAATCTATCTGTAAGCGCGAACCTGGATGCCTCCGCTACAGTCGGTTCGACAAGTGGAAGTTATTCGGTTCCCGTGCAGGTAGTGGACAGCTTAGGCAACCAGCACACATTGACCTTGGATTTCACGAAGAGTTCAGCGAATACGTGGAGCTATAACGTCACCATCCCCGGCGGCGATGTCACAGGTGGAACGAGTGGCACGCAACAATCGATATTAAGCGCCCCAGGGACGATTTCTTTCGATACCAGCGGAAACATGACAACCGCTACCACCAGCCCAGTAACACTATCTCTCGCAAATCTTGCGGATGGCGCCTCTAATCAGAGCATCACTTGGAACCTGTTCGACAGCGCAGGCGCTGGAAGCATCACCCAGTATTCGCAAGCTTCGACCGCATCTTCCACGCAGGATGGCGAACAAGCCGCGCAATTGAGCCAAGTCGCGATTCAGAACGGGGGACAAGTGGTCGCCACCTTCTCGAACGGCGAGCAGAAAGTCGAAGCGCAACTGGCGTTAGCTTCCATTCAGAACCCGGGTTCGATGACAAACGTGGGTAACAACAACTACGCAGCCACCAGTGACACCGCGACGCCCTCGGTAGGAGCACCTCAGACCGGCGGGCGAGGGCAGATAGACGGTGGCGCGTTGGAGGGCTCAAACGTGGATTTGGCGACGGAATTTACGAATCTGATCGTTTACCAGAGCGCTTACCAGGCGAATTCTCGAGTGATCTCAACGGCCGACCAGATGACTCAGGATCTCCTGAACGTAATCCATTAGCGGCTAATTACCGGAATTCTCCGGATCGTATTCCTCAGCGCTGAGATTATTCCGTTCCGGTTGGGACTGTCTTGTTGACGGTCCCAAATCGGCACGGACTCTTCTCAGCTAATGGTTCAGCAACTTATAGCCATCTTATTGGTATTAGGCCTCTTGATGGCAACGCTTACCCTGCTCCGAAAGCGTGGTCTGGCGCAGTTTTCTCCGCGCCTCCGCCTGGGAGTAAGCCGACCTAAAGAGATCCGGGTAATCGAGAGAGTCGCACTCAGCCCGCAACATTCCCTTCACCTGGTAAATGTGCGCGACGATGTTTTCCTGATCGGAGTTTCTCCTTCCGGGTGCAACAAGATCGCGACCTTCGCCGCCTTAGATAACGAAGCAGAGTGCCGGGAGCACGACTGATGAGCAGGTTCGGTACTCTGCTACTGCTACCGTTTGCTGCCCAGTCGGTTTTTGCTGCCGCTTCGGGCAGCGATGCCTTGGGTTCGTTTGGAATATCTACCGTACCGGCTGGTCACGGCGCTCCAGCTCTCAGCATGCCCATGCAGATGGCGCTCGGCCTGACGCTATTAACGCTCTTACCGGCTGTCATCATGTGCATCACGCCCTTCCTGCGGATTACCGTGGTGCTGCATTTCCTTCGACAGGCCTTGGGGACGCAGACCGCGCCTTCTAACCAGGTATTGATCGGGTTGTCGCTTTTCCTGTCCCTGCTAATCGTGCAGCCAATGTTCTCCGATGTTTACTCCAAAGCGTGGCAGCCTTTGGAAAAAGGACAGATCACGACGGAACAGGCCCTTGAGCAGGGCTCGGCGCCACTACGCAATTTCCTGATCAAGTTCGCCCACGAAAAAGATATTCAGCTCTTTCTAGAAATTGCCCATGAGCCGCAGCCTCACAATCGGCAGGACCTGAGTCTCAAAGTGCTCATTCCGGCATACATCGTTTCCGAGCTGAAAGCCGGATTTCAGATTGGCGCCGTTTTATTCCTTCCGTTTCTGGTGATCGATATGGCGGTAGCTTCTGTGACGCTTTCCGTCGGAATGATGCAACTGCCGCCGGCGATGATTTCGGCGCCCTTCAAGATTCTGCTGTTCGTGCTGGTGGATGGCTGGAACCTGGTCATCGGCTCGCTAATGAAGAGTTTCATTCAGTAATGAGAGGACATTTGCGATGACTCCCCAACTCGTCGTGCAGATAATCGAGCACGCGCTAATAGCGGCATTCTGGATCTGCGCTCCATTACTCGCTATTGCATTCGCGTTGAGTATCTTCATCAATCTGGTGCAGATCGCAACCTCCATGCAGGATCAGATTTTCAGCACTGTTCCGCGGCTCGGAGCCTGTCTCGCCGGATTTCTATTGCTGCTCCCCTGGATGCTGGGCCATGCGACGGATTATGCCCGCAGCGTTTTGGGAGACCTGGCGCGTTATGCACGCTGAGCTACATGTATCCGCCTCGACACTAATCGCTTTTCTCCTGGTACTCAGCCGAATGGCCGGCGTGTTCGCCTTTGTTCCGATGCCGTTTAAAGATGCGGGTCCGAGCATATCGCGGATTGCCCTCGCAGTGGGATGCACGCTCGCTCTCTACGCTCGCTGGCCCGTTTTCAACGCTGCGGAATTGAGCCTCACTACGACACTGGGGTTCATGGTTTCGGATGCCGCCCTGGGCGCAGGGATTGGGCTCATGGTGGGCTTCCTCTCCGAGGCGTTCACGATGGGCGCGCAGAGTCTCGCGTTACAAGCGGGTTATGGCTACGCCTCGATCGTCGATCCGACCACGCAAGCAGACTCCGACGTGTTGGCAGTGCTGGCGCAATTACTGGCCGGATTGCTGTTTTTCACAGCTGGCCTGCACCGGTTTCTCGTGCGAATATTTGCCGACAGTCTTGTCAGCTATCCCCCAGGTACTTTTGCGCTTACTCAAAACCTCGCAAAGGAAGTCGTGCGTCTGGGTTCCGGTGTCTTCTCGTTCGGCTTGCGGCTGGCACTGCCGATTGTCGGCCTGCTGTTGATGACCGAAATTACGCTCGCTCTCCTCGGCCGAATCAACAGCCAGTTGCACCTTGGGATGCACGCCTTCCCGGTGAAGATGATGCTAACTCTTGCGGCTCTTTCTTCCATCTTAGCGGTGGCTCCGCACCTATACAACGCGTATGCCGAAGAAGTTTTGCGGAGCATCCGGCGTAGCTTCCTGCATTAGCTAACCATGGCGGCGGGCGGAAACAAGACCGAGAAACCAACAGCTCAGCGGCTTCGTAAAGCGCGCGAGCAAGGCCAGTTCCTGGTCTCGCGGGGCTTTCTGAATTCAGTTCAGTTCGTAGTTGCGGTCCTGCTCATTGGCAAGCTCGTCGAGAGTTGGAAGGGCGCTCTTTCGCATTCGATGCCGCAACTTCTGGATCGCGCGATGGCGGGCGAGATTGGCGAGGCGGAATGGCCCATTCTGGTGCGTGGGATCTTCTTACAGAATCTGTCTCCGCTTCTGCTCTTTGCCGCAGCCTTGGTGGCAGCTACACTTGCCACGCACCTGACCATCAGCAAACTCGGCTTTAGTCTGGAGCGGCTAACCCCGAGCCTCGGGCGATTAAGCCCGGCAACAAAATTGAAGAATCTTCCAGGGCAGAACTTCAAGTCAGTGATGGAAGCGATATTGCTGCTGGTCGCGCTCACAGCCGTTATTCACTCGCTGGTTCAGGAGAATGGAGCAGCGCTGCTGCGACTGCCACTCGAGGGCGTCGCTTCGGGCGCGGCGCAAGTCGGGGCATCCATTCAAAGGTTGCTGTGGAAGGCCGCGGCGCTGTTCATTCTATTCGGCGTGGTGGACCTCTTCCGGGAGCAGCGCAAATATGCATCGCAACTGCGCATGTCCAAAGAAGACGTACGCGAGGAAAACAAACGCAACGATGGCGACCCGCAGATGAGGGCTCGCATCCGGCGGCTGCGGCGAGACTTTCTGCGAAAACGCATGATGCAGGATGTAGCGAAGGCCACCGCAGTCGTGGTCAACCCGACGCATTTTGCCGTGGCGATTCGATACGAGATCGAGAGCATGTCATCGCCGGTCGTAGTCGCGAAGGGGAAGAACTGGCTAGCCCTGCGCATCCGGCAAGTCGCCGTTAAGAACCACATTCCGGTCATCGAAAATCCGCCGCTCGCGCGCGCTCTATACGATGCGGTAGAGGTGGGCCGCGCAATTTCGCCTGAATTCTATAAGGCGATCGCCGAGATTCTCGCGTATGTTTACCGAATCATGGGCCGAGGCCTGCCGAGATGATTGCTTCTCCGAAAACAACCGTTGCCAGGCGCTTGCACCCGCCGACCGCAATATACAGGCAAAAGCGCCTCTCTCACTGGAGTAACCGAAACTAATGTCAGCACAACCACAAGCACTCGCTGGCGCGCGTGCTTCCAAAGGCCTGCGCAGCCTCGGGCTGCCGAAGCTAGGTGAAATTGGCGTGCCGATCGCGGTACTGGCGATTGTAGTCGCCCTCATCACGCCCATGCCGCCCTTTCTGCTGGATATTTTGATCGCCTTCGATATGGCGATGTCGGTAGTTGTGTTGATGGTCACGATGTACATCATCAAGCCTGTCGATTTCAGCGTTTTTCCCACCATGCTTTTGCTGCTAACTTTGTTTCGGCTCGCGCTGAACGTCAGTTCCGCGCGTCTGATTTTGCTGAATGGAAACGGGGGAACAGCCGCCGCCGGCAACGTCATTGAAGCTTTCGGCAATTTTGTTGTTGGCGGAAATTACGTAATCGGCTGCGTTATTTTTCTAATTCTGATTGCGATTCAATACGTCGTCATCAACCATGGCGCGGTGAGAATTTCGGAGGTTTCGGCACGGTTCACCCTGGATGCGCTGCCGGGCAAACAGATGTCGATCGATGCTGAAATGAACGCCGGCCTCATCGATGAATCGGAGGCGCGCCGGCGACGCAAGCAGCTAGCAGCCGAAGCGGAATTCTACGGGGCCATGGACGGCGCGTCGCGCTTCACACAACGCGATGCGGTCGCGAGCATCCTGATTACCGGCATCAACATCATTGCAGGGTTTCTAATCGGTGTTCTGCAGCACGGAATGGACTTGCGGCGAGCACTCGAAACGTATACGGTTCTTACGATCGGCGACGGCTTGGTCACTGTCATTCCGGCGCTCATGATATCTGTTTCAGGCGGCCTGATCGTCACTCGCGCGACATCGGAGGTACGCGTCAGCGAAGAAGTCCAGAAGCAATTGTTTGGCAAGCCGGAGCCATTGCTTCTAGCCAGCGGAGTCCTGCTGGTGCTCGCAGCCTTTCCAGGACTGCCCGACAGTTCCATTTCTGTTGCTCGGTGGAGGAATGGGTACTACGGCATGGTTAAAACGTAAGAAGCTTGACGGCGCTGTGACAAAGGACACAGCAGTACCCGCGGCGACACCTAAGGAAGAGCTCGAATCGCTGTTAAGGGTGGAACCTGTTGCCATTGAGGTCGGGCTCGGGCTGGCCACCATGGTAGCGGGTGGCAAGTCATCGCCGCTGCTCAAACGGATCGCCGGCATCCGGCGCCAGTTTGTCACCAACCTCGGATTCCTCCTACCTCCGGTGCGCGTTACGGATAATCTATCTCTGCGTTCCCGCGAATACATAGTGATGCTCAAAGGGAGCGAAATCGGTAGGTACGAACTGATTTCTGGAAGCGAGCTGGCCGTGCCGACCGCAGGTGCAAAAAAGGATTTTGCCGGGCAGCAGACTCGGGAGCCCGCCTTCGGACTACCGGCGCTTTGGGTTCCGGCAGACAGAGTAGATGCGGCGCGCAGCGCAGGTTACACGATTGTCGACGCTGTAAACGTGATCGGAACACATTTCGCCGAGCTGGTGAAACAACACACAAGCGAGATGTTCTCTCGGCAAGATGCCAAAACGTTCTGCGATCGCGTGAGTCAGGATAACGCCAAGCTGATTGAAGATTTGGTCCCTAAGCTGCTGTCACTTTCAGCGGTCCAAAAAGTTTTGCAGAATCTTCTTCGCGAACGTGTCTCCATCCGGGACGGAATCTCTATTCTCGAAGCCCTTGGCGAGGCCGCTCTCACCACGAAGAATACAGTCCTTCTGACGGAGTTCGTTCGGCAGACGATCCGTCGAACGATAACAAAGCCCTATCTCAATCAGAAAGGCGAGCTGCCAGCTTTTTTCCTCGACGCTTCGGTGGAACAGTCTATCGAAGGAGCCGTCCAGCACACGGATCAAAACAGCATTCTCGTGCTGTCGCCGCAAGCGGTGCGCGAAATCGTCACGCGTGTTGAACGCAAGCTGGACAGGCGCGAAACTCCGACGGCTTTGATCACTGCCTCGGGATCGAGATTCTTCGTGCGGCAGATGCTTGAACCATCCGCTCCCAATATCTTTCCGATTTCGCACAACGAAGTGTCACCCGGCGTCAAAATTCTGTCACTAGGAGTGATCTGATGAAACTCAAGTCGTATTTCACTGACTCCATCCAAGATGCTCTTGAAAAAGCTCGGCTCGAGCTTGGCCCCGATGCCGTGTTGATCAGCTCGAACGGAACGGGCAGTGACCTGAGGGATCTGGGCTCTTACGAAGTAGTGTTCGGGCTCCCCCAAGCCAATACTCAACCGCCGCGTACCGATCCAAAACGAACATCCACTCAGGCTTCGCCTGCGAACACAGATCTGGTATTGCGCGAGCTTGTGGAATTACGCAAGCAAGTCGAATCGTTCAGTCAATCGATGGCACGTTCCGGGCTCGCGCAAGCGACAGAGCAGCTTAGGCCGGAGTTGGCCCATGCCCTGAGCCGGCTGGTGAACAGCGGATTTTCTTCGGAGTTCGCGGATGAGCTAATCGCGGCGGTTTCAGTCAGGATACAGTTATCCAAAGAGCGATCGCACCACATAATTCGCGATCATCGCGAATTGTTTGCGCGCGATCTGCTGAACGCGGCAGTCGAAGAGGAAATTGCGAGCCGCTTCGAGGTGCAGCCGTCGCTTGGGCGGGACATTCACGAGGGAACAGTGATGTTTGTCGGACCTCCGGGCGCGCGGTAAGACGAGTTCCTTGATCAAGCTCGGTCTGCGGTACGGGCTCAAGGAGAAGCGAGCCATTCACTTGTTGTCTCTGGACACGCTGCGGATTGGGGGCTGCGAACAATTGAGTGCTTATGCCCGAATAACGGGAGCAGGATTTCAAGCGTTAACCCACTCTTCGATGCTGTCGACTGTGCTCGCGCGTCCGGGTGACAAAACCTTGACCTTGATCGATACACCCGGCTTTTCGGCAGTCGACCAGGACGAAATAGCAGATCTCGCCCGCACGGTGCGAGACCTGCCAATCGAGGTACAGCTCGTGGTCCCGGCGTATGTGCGTTTGGCCGCTGCTGAACAGATTTTCGAACGTTTTGCGAAACTCAAGCCCGCAAAGCTACTACTCACACATGTGGATGCGGTCGAAGGAGCTGCCAGTCTGATCGAATTGGCAGTGAAGTCGGGCTTGCCGCTTTCGTTTTTCGGAACCGGCCAACAAGTACCGGAGGACATTCGAGAGGCAGCCAAGGCCACCCTCTTAGAGGAGTTGGCTCCGAACACGCTATCCATCTCAATGGCAGCCTGAGGCCGGCTTGAGACATCATATGTACGCCTACGCAACCCTGGAACGATCACCCGAAGAGCGGGATGGCCTGATTCTGGAACATCTACCCCAGGTGAACTGGATTGCGACACGCATCCACGAAAAGCTGCCGCGCAACATTGAGCTCGACGATCTGATATCGGCCGGCGTGGTCGGCTTGCTGGCGGCCGTGGACAATTTTGATCCAGGCCGCAACACAAGCCTGCGTACCTATGCAGAGTACAAGATTCGCGGCGCAATCCTCGACAGCATAAGAGGCCTCGATGGCATCCCGATCCACAAACGCAAGCGTCTGAAGCAGGTGCAACAGGCCATAGCCGCCGCTGAGCGAAAACTTAAATCCAGCCCGGCAGAGGAAGACATCGCGGCAGAGTTGAAAATTCCTCTGGCCGAATACCAGCAATGGATGTTGGATCTTCGGGGCGTCTCGCTTGGCAGTTTGCAAATCGTCGAAGGTGAAGAGATAGATCTGCTGCAATTCATCAGCGATGACGAGGATGCCACTCCGGCGCGCATTCTGGAACGCGCAGAATTGGAGAAGGTAGTTGCCGAGGGCATGAAAAGAATGCCTGAGAATGAACGCACGGTTCTGAGTCTTTATTACAAGGAAGAACTAACGCTACGGGAAATCGCGTCCATTATGAACCTTCACACCACGCGCATCTCACAATTGCGGGCGCAAGCCATTTTACGGCTCAGGGCGCTTATGGAATACAAATGGCCCGTTGGAAGGGGACTTTAGAAGCGTGCTTATGCCTCTCCCATTGATCTGCCTGTCGACTCTCTTGGCGGCTTGCGTGCCGACATGGCTCTTCGTACGATTGAGAGCGGCGCTTCAGCATCTGGCGCTGAGCATAGCGGCCCACGAACGAGTCCTTAATGAGACCAAAGCGCTGAACGTACGCATAGCTGCTCTCGAGGGGCGAGTGGAAACCATCGACCAGAACAGGAAAGAGCACTCGGAGTGGATTTCGCAGGCAGAAAGTCTCAATCTGAATCGCCGCGGCCAGGTATTGCGCCTGCATCGGAGAGGTGATTCCGCTTCCGACATCGCGTCAGCGCTGCGCATGGGGCCTGGCGAAGTGCAGCTCATGATCAAGGTTTACGAACTAGGCCGGGACAACTTCGGCGCCGAACAACAGTTATAACTTCTCTACAAAGCGGACGATAAGAGGACTGAAGATAATTCATGCGCGTTGAAAATGGGAATCTCGGCGGCGTTGGGGGAAGCGGTTCCTTCGGCTCGGTGAGCCCGATCGGCGCAGATGCTCGAAACCCGTCGGTCGAGGCGGAAGACAGCTCCGCGGATAGCGTCAAACTCTCCGGCGCCAGCGGCTTGATCGGCTTGGCGAAGACACTGAACTCCTCAGACCGGCAGTCTAGGGTCGAAAGCTTGGCCGCCCAGGTAAGCGCTGGAAATTACCAGGTGAACCCTCAAGAAGTGAGCCGGGCCGTCCTCGAGCAGATGACACGGTGAGTGTGATGCAGGCTCAGGAGGTTTTGAAGCACTTAGAGGCAATTGACAGCAATCTTGGCATTGCTATAGATGCCTTGGCCCACCTGCGTGCTCCAGACGGAACATGGCCCGAGGCGCTTCGGAAGGCAGCCGGAACCCTCCAGAACATTCAGTTCGGTGAGAGTTTAAGAGGAGAGCGCAGCAGTGTTGAGCAGGCGCTTCGCCGGCTTGCTGAGCAGGCACGAACGGCAAGAACTTTGCTTGATTCAGCAGCCGCCTTTTATTTCGGGCGTATCCTGAGCAGCTGTTCGATGGAATGCGGGTATCTGGCCGATGGTGGCGCAAATAGCGTCCATTACGGTTGTTTGCGGATCGAAGGATAAGCAATGTCCACGTTATTCGCCGCTCTGGGAACTGCAGGCAACGCTCTCGACGTCATGGAAAAGGCGATGGGCGTCGTGCAGAACAACGTCGCAAATGCATCCACGCCGGGTTACGTAACTCAAACTCTCTCCCTTAGCGCTGCATCTTTTGATCCTTCGAATAATCTCTGGGGCGGCGTTCAGGCAGGAAGCACGCAGAGCGCCAGGAATATGTTCGCCGAGCAAAGTGTTTGGTCCGCTAATCAACAGGTCGGTTCGGCTACCCAGCAGGCCTCGAGCCTGCAGGCCCTACAGTCCAACCTTGACGTTTCGGGTACAAGCGGTGTACCAGCCGCTTTGAGCACGCTCTATTCGGCATTCTCGGCTTGGAGCAGCACGCCATCGAGCACAACGGCGCAACAGCAGGTAATGACAGCAGCTCAAGGACTGGTTCAACAGTTCAACAACGCGGCGTCTAATCTAGCAACGGTTCGCGCACAGGCCGGTCAACAGACAGAGAGCGTAGTCACACAGATCAACGAACTCTCGTCTCAAATTGCTTCGATCAACGGGGAGATCCGCCAGGGAGGACAAGACGACGCTGGATTGCAGACCCAGCTTTACAACAACCTGGAGCAATTATCTAACCTGGTCGACATCACGGCCCAAACGCAGAGCGATGGCACTGTATCCGTTCTGATGAACGGCCAGATTCCACTAGTAATCGGCCAAACTCAAACGACTCTCTCCGCCGCCAGCTCTAATTCGGCGGGCACATCCTCAAACGCCGCTCCCGACCAGCAGATACTCAGCTCTTCAGGGCAGGATGTCACCGCACAAGCTCAAGGCGGGCAACTTGGCGGGCTGCTAGAGATTACGAACAGCGTAATACCATCGCTGACAGGCGATAGCAGCCAGCAGGGCAGTCTGAATGAGCTCGCTCAGGGCGTCGCCGACACGATCAACAACCTTCTCACAAGCGGCCAAACGAGCTCAGGAGTGGCCGGAGTTCCGCTGTTTTCATACGGCACAAGCTCGTCGACGGCTATCGCGTCGTCCTTGGCCGTCAACTCCGGAACCACTGCGTCGCAACTCGCCGCGGTCGATCCAGGGCCGCCAAGCGTGGCGAATGGTGTGGCCAGTAAACTTGCTCAGCTTCAGAATAGTAGCGCGATGGCGAATGGGATGACGTTTACCGACTTCTACAGTTCCATTGCTTCGAATGTGGGAACTCTGGAATCGAACGCCTCGCAGGCTCAACAGACACAGGCACAGGTTCTCACTCAGGCCCAGAGCGCGCGGAGTCAAGTCTCGGGCGTTTCACTGAACGATCAGGCCGCCGACCTGCTGCAGTTTCAGGACGCCTACCAAGCCTCGGCACAGGTGCTGTCAACGATCAACCAGACAATCCAATATCTGATGCAGACGGTACAGTCACTCCAGTAGGGCAGCGGAAGGAAACAGAATGATCGCCGGAATCGACGCTTACAACGGAAGCTTTCTCGCTAGTCTTTCCGATCTTGAAACCCGAATCTCGCAGGTGAACCAGCAGATATCGTCTGGAGTTCGCGTAAATCAGGCGTCCGACGATCCTTCAGCCATCGCGCCCATTTTGGAATATCAGGGGCACATCAGTCAGCTCAATCAGGTACAGACAAATCTCAATGCCGCGCAGACCGAAGCGCAGGCTGCGGATGGTGCTTTGCAGACTGCATCGACCTTGCTCGACCAACTGGTTTCTATCGGGGCCAACGGCGCAAGTAGTACTGCCTCCGCCGCGACACGCACTTCTCTCGGCGAGCAGGTTCAGGGGCTCGAACAGCAGCTTGTTGCAATCGCCAATACCTCAGTAAATGGCCGGTACATCTTCGGCGGCGACTCTCCTGGAAACGGCTTCTTACACTTACAATTGGGCGAGCCCAGAGGGTGTTGTTCAGAATTCGAACCCAACCAATACGACCGCGATCAGCGACGCTAGCGGGAACGAAATAGTTCCGCGATTGACAGCTCAACAGATATTCGACGTACGCGACTCCACTGGAGCGCCGACCACGGGCAACATCTTCAACGCCGTCTACTCATTGGGCCAGGCATTGCTCTCAAACAATCAAACAGGCATTCAGAACGCATTGGATGACGTTAAGGCAGGAGTGACGCAGCTCGGGCAAGCCACCACCAGTTACGGGAACATAGAGACATGGATACAACAGGCTTCTCAGACTGCCACGACTCAGCTCGATAACGTGACTCAAGCGCTTTCCAGTATTCGAGATAGCGATGTCGCCACAGACGCCACACAGCTTACTCTCGATCAGACCGCCCTGGACGCTGCACTCTCCGCGCACGGCAGCCTCAATACAAAATCACTCTTCAGTTACCTGGGCTGATTGGATTCTTCCGGATAAGCTCGACATCGGCCGCGACCAGCCGCCTCGGCTCGACGTGGAACTTCGTCGCTCTTCCCGCCAAGTGCAATAAGTTTGGGAATTCTCTATAGAACGTTGCATGCTGTGCGATAGAGATTGCGGGAGTATCGGATGAATACTACGCAGCATGCCGGCCACATTCTGGAAGCGTGGAGATATGGAGACCGGCCCAATTTCAAGACAGCTTTGAATGTGGCTTTGGTCGCGTGTACGGCCGGCCGCCCAACCTCACCCTTTGAAAGCGAGCGACAGGAATTGTTGCAGAGCATTGTCGAGCATCTTAGGAGCTGCGACATCCAAGGACAATTGCCAGAGTATTCCAAGGGCAGCGTCTTTGCGCTTTTGTATCACCTCAGCTGCATCGAGTTTCAACAGGAGAAATCTGATCCGAGGACTGAGAATCTATTTTCAAAAACTTTAAAGTTCGGCTGCAAACGTGCGAAATGTTTTACAGAAGTCGAATGCAGCCGCGAGGCTAAGCCGGCTATAAGGAACCAGGACAACACATGATATCTCTTCAAACCAACGTTGACTCGCTCGTAGCGCAAGACAACCTCAACATCAGCTCGCAATTACAGAGCAAGACGATCCAGCAGTTAACATCCGGGTATCGCATCAACAGCAGCGGCGACGATGCGGCCGGACTTGCTGTTGCTAATGGCTATCGGGACAATATCGCTGAATTGACTCAAGGCGTTAGCAACGCGAACGACGGCGTCAGCCAGTTACAGATCGTCGACGGCGGTCTCAGCAATATCTCGACTATTCTTGATCGCATGCAGACGCTCGCGACTGAGTCAGCTTCCGGAACGTTCACCGGAAATCGAGCAACGCTCAACCAGGAGTACCAGCAACTCAACACGGAAATTGACCGCCAGGCGAGCAATATCAATCTGAACAACGGCGGTTCATTCAACACTAACCTGAACGTCTACATCGGCGGCGCGAGCACGGCGTCCAATGCTAGCGTATCGGTCAATCTAAGTGGCAGCCAGAATGCCGTCGATGCGACCAGCCTCGGACTCAGCACGACAAATGTGCTCGCCGGCGGCGTGGGTATCAGCGGCAACTCGCTCCGGATCGATGCTCCAGGCGCGAATTTCGGAACATCTCAAGCTTTCACGTTTAACGTCTATGCCAATGGCTCCTCCACTCAGGTAGTAGCCAATTCGGGAACCGGCAGTCTGACCAGCGTACTCGGAAATCTCAACACAGCTCTCAATACGTACGGAATTACAGCCGGCGTAGACGGCAACGGCAAGCTCCAGTTCAGCGGCGCCAGCGCTTTCACAGTGAGCGCCGCTACTGGCTCGCTCACCTCCGGCGCAGGTACCGCCGAGAACACCTCGAACTATGTTGTTGACGGCGGAACTGGTGCCAATAAATTCGTGACACCCACGGGCAATGAAACGCTCAATTTCCAAACAAGCGCCGGCTCAACGAGCGTCACCCTGGACACCAGCATCACCACAGTTTCGGCTGCGGCAGCAGCCATCAATGCCAAAACGGCTCAGCTCGGAGTCTATGCGGTAGTCAATTCAGCAGGCGACGGTCTGTCTTTCCAGAGCGCAAACAGCTTCTCACTGGCGGACACACCACATGCCGCCGCGGAGGGTGTCTTTGGCGCAGGTGCCGCGGCTGGGACGACAAACAACACGTCGACCGCACCCACCACTGGCGACAGCACGAATGCTCAATCCGCGATTTCCGCGATCGGCGCTGCCATCCAGGCTCTCGGATTGGTGCAAGGCAGTGTCGGCGCCGGTGAAAACAAATTGCAGTACGCTATCAGCCTGGCTCAATCGCAGATCTCGAACTTTTCGGCTGCGGAGAGTCAAATTCGAGACGCCGACGTCGCGTCTGATGCTGCCAATCTGACGAAATCGCAAGTTCTCGTGCAGACTTCGGTTGCTGCTATGGCCCAGGCCAATGCGGAACCGCAGGCCGTTCTCAAACTCCTGCAGGGCTAATTCCAGCTGAGCTAAAACGTCGCGCGAGTTAATCCAAGAGATTAGCTTGCGCGATCGAGTTCTTATGTCGACTACAAGCGCCACGAGTTCCGCCTCATACTTTACCGGCAGCAGCACCTATGCTGCTCAGTTGCAGCAGACCATCACGCAGGCGGTCAATATCGCCTCGCTGCCGATGCAGCAGCTTCAAACTCAACAGACAAGCCTCACGAACCAGCAAACGGAGCTGCAGAGTTTAACGAACGACTTCTCCTCCCTGCAGAATGCCATTACTACTCTCGGCAATGCTACTGGGAGCGGAGCTTTCTCATCGAGCGTAAGTGATTCATCGGTTGCCACGGCGTCAATTTCGTCAGGCGTGATGGCCGGCGACTACACTCTGAACGTCAGCAGTGTCGGATCTCAAACCAACGCGGTCAGCCAGGGCGGCCTGACAACAGTAACCGATCCATCGTCGCAGAATATCGATTCGACTTCGAGTTACACACTTACTGTCAATGGCAGCACGTACAACATCACGGATTCGAGCGGCACGCTGAATGGTTTGGCTCAAGCCATTACAAATAGTTCGGCTAACGTTCAAGCAACCGTGGTAAATGTTGGGAGCTCTTCTTCACCGGACTACCGATTATCCATTCAGAGCCTCGCCTACGCGCCCGATACGATCCAGCTCAGCGATGGAACAAATAACCTGCTCACAACTCTCTCGACCGGATCGAACGTCACTTACCAGGTCAACGGGCAGCCAACCACGCCCATCAGCTCTTCGTCCCGCAGCGTCACTCTGTCACCGGGGCTTTCCGTACAGCTACTAACAACGGGAACTACCGATGTAAGCGTTGCTCAGAGTGCAACGGGCGTCGAGAATGCTCTTTCTTCATTCGCTACCGCTTACAATTCCGTAGTCGCCGAACTGAACCAGAATCGCGGCCAGAACGGCGGTGCTCTGGCAGGTCAGAGCGTGATTTACGAGCTTGAGGATTCGCTTCAATCGCTGGCCAACTTCTCTAGTGGGAGCGGATCCGTAACATCACTCGCGGATCTCGGCCTGAGCTTCGACGACAGCGGAAATCTCGATTTCGATTCGAGCAGCTTCGAGCAAACCGCGTCGAGTGCCGGCGGTGATCTCTTGAACTTCATCGGAACTTCGAGTTCCGGTGGGTTCCTTCAGGCGGCAAACAATCTCGTTACGAGCGTCACAGATCCGAGTACAGGGATTCTGACCGGGGCGACCCAGGATACAGCCAACCAGCTCTCCACACTAGCTACGAAAATCAGTGATGATCAGACGCAGGTGACACAGCTACAACAATCACTGACCACTCAGATGGCCAACGCCGACTCCGCCATCTCATCTTTGGAACAGCAACTCACCGAGGTCACGGATCTGTTCGCCACAATGCAGGCAAACGAGAAAGCCAGTGGTTGACGAACCCGGCCAGAAGCTTCGACGCGCGCTGGAGGCCGGAAACTTCGAAGCAGCTCTGCCCCTGATCGAGGAGTACGGAAAAGCTGTTCTGCGCGCGATGCGCGCCGCTCCCGACGATCATGCGAGAGCGAACATTCTCGACGAAGCGTCCTCGTTTCTGCAAGACCGTCTGCATCTGGCGCGAGTTCTGCGCTCGCACCTCTCCGCTCAGCTCACAGCAAACTCCAGGCTGGTCTCCTACGAGGGCGGACCTTCCACGAAAAGCACTTGGAGATTCGACGCTTAGCCTGTCAGGAAATTGACACCCTCAATCGGCATTTTGCCAACATTATGACGCGCCGAGGGTCTCCGGCAACGCGAGATCAACGCTTTGTAGTGGACTGCAAATTGCCCAT
This sequence comes from Terriglobia bacterium, assembly GCA_963799755.1. Classification (GTDB taxonomy): domain Bacteria; phylum Acidobacteriota; class Terriglobia; order Bryobacterales; family Bryobacteraceae; genus Bog-105. The sequence goes on from CAWCYQ010000034.1 coordinate 146,671, forward strand.
TACTATCTGCGAACCTGATGCTGGACCCGACCTCCGGAAGTCTCGAGAGCTATCTCACGTTTGTCAGCGCACGACAGCGCCTCGTGGCGTCTAACATCGCCAACGCCGATACACCCGGATTCAAGACGAAAGATATAGATTTCGACACGGAACTGCAAAACTCCATAGCCGGTATGACCGTCGTCCCGGAAGAAGTGGCAGGACTGATAACCAAGAACGACGGCAATAACGTGGATCTCGATCGCGAGGCGCGGCTCCTCGCCGAAAATGCCCTTCGCTTCACTGTCGCGTCCAACTTGATTCGATCGAAGCTCAAGCTTCTGAAAATGGCTATCGAAGGAGGCACTTCGTCCTCGTCATGAGTCTGTTCTCCACTCTATCCGTCAGTGCCTCGGGTATGTCAGCGGAACGCCAGCGCGCCGAAGTCCTCGTTGAAAACATCGCTAATGCGGACACCACTCGTACGGCAGACGGCGGCCCCTATCGCCGAAAGGACGTCGTCTTCGCGAGCGAAGACCTGTCCTCGCCCTTCTCTTCTTTCATGGAATCAACCGGCGGGGCACAGGTCAGCGGGGTGAGCGTGGATCAGATCGTCGAAGACACGGGGGAACCGGATCGCCGCTACATGCCGGGGCATCCCGATGCCGACAAGGACGGCTACGTCGCTTTTCCTCGCGTGAATCCGGCCGAAGACATGGTGGATCTTCTTGGCGCCTCTCGTTCCTACCAGGCCAACGTATCGGCCATTGCCGCCGTTAAGGACATGATTCAGCGGTCTATTGATCTCTTCCGCTAATTTATATGGCGCTTCCAATCACTCCCATCGTTCCGATCTCACCGCCCTCGCTGATCGGCTCCATTGAAAAAAGTGCCACACAGCCGGCCGGAACGTCCTTTCAAAATGTCCTTTCAAGCGCGATTCAAAACGTGGAATCTTCTGGGGCAACGGCCGACGCAGCTATGAAGGACTTTCTTTCAGGAGGAACGCAGGAACTCCATTCGACCGTTCTCGCCGCCCAGAGCGCCGAGCTCGATTTCGACTTGTTCACGCAGGTTCGAAACAAAGTTGTCTCGGCCTACGAAGAAATTATGAAGATGCAGCTCTGACAGAGTAATCCCCGCTATCTCTCATGGAGCAATTTCGAAAACTCTTCAACTCTCTGTCGGTCGCTCAGCGCGTCGGTATACCCTTAGCTGCACTTCTCATGATCGCCGGCTTGACGAGCTTCGTTCACTGGAGGCATGAAAGTGACTTTCGTACCTTATTTTCCGGCATGGCCGCGGAAGACGGGGCAGCCATTGTTCAGAAGCTGAAAGAGTCTGGCATCGAACACCGCTTAGCGGATAACGGCGCGTCGGTGCTGGTTCCTGCCGCTAAAGTCGATGAGCTACGGCTCGAACTGGCCGGTGCGGGCTTGCCCAGATCCGGTCGCATCGGATTTGAGCTGTTCGATAAGACTAACCTCGGCATTACTGATTTCACGGAGCATGTAAATTACCGCCGCGCGCTCGAAGGCGAGCTGGAACGTTCCATTCGCTCTCTCAACGAGGTCGAGCAAGCCCGTATTCATATCAGCTTCCCTAAAGACTCTGTCTTTCTCGATACGCGAGAGCCGGCCAAGGCAAGCGTTCTCGTAACGTTGCGGCCAGGCGCGCACCTCAGTTCGTCTAACGTGGTCGCCATCACAAACCTTGTCGCGAGCGCGGTGGAAGGGCTCAACCCGGAGTTCGTTTCGGTGGTCGACATGCGGGGTAACTTGCTGAGTCGTCCGAAAAAAGCAGTATCGGACCCCTCGGACGAATCGGACGCGGCTCTGGAATACAAGCATCAACTCGAAAAAGATCTATTTACTAAAGTGGAGTCGACTCTGACCCCGCTCCTCGGGGAAGATCATTTTCGAGTCGGTATCTCTGCAGACTGCGACTTCAGCACCAGCGAGCAGACCGACGAAACGTTCGATCCAACCCGTTCGGTGATGACCAATTCACAGAAATCGGAGGATCTTTCTACCAGGCCCGACTCCGCCGGCGTGCCCGGTACTCCGTCTAATCTTCCCCGCCCCACATCGCGGCCGCTTACCGCTGGCGGAAGTGTATCGCGCAAAACCGAGAACACGGCTTTCGAAACTTCACGAACAGTGCGCCAGGTGAAGATACCCAGAGGCTCAATCAAGCGCCTCTCGGCGTCCATTCTCCTAGATGAGGATGTCCGATGGCAGGGAACAGGCTCGCACGCCAAGCGCGTGGGGACGCCACCTGATCCCGAGAGAATCAAGGCGATTCACGACATTGTGGCAGGAGTGATTGGGCTCTCGCCGGCACGCGGCGACCAACTGATCGTCGAGAGCCTTCCGTTCCAGCAAAATTGGGATAACGAGACGGGCCCTCCCCAACTACCCGCTAAACCGGCACAACCGCAAGATCAATTGCATAAGTTGCTGAGCGATCCCAAAATGATGATCGGTATCGGTACAGCGATCCTGGCGCTTGTAGGATTTGCAGTCTTCGCTCTGAAACGCAAGAAAAATAAAGGAGCCGTGTTAATTCAGAGCCAGGCGAGCCTTGCCGCGCCCGCGCCTTCCGACCAGGCGAAGTCCGACCAGGAGATCACTACGGCCCAGAATGCCAAACTTCAAGTACCGGGAAGGTCGCAAAAAGCCCTGGAAACAGCAGACATATCGGCGCAGGTAGAAACTCTTCGACAGAACGTCCGGGAGAGCGTGAATCGCGATCCGGCGCTCGCGGCCGGAGTGATTCGGACCTGGATCGCCGAAACGGAGACCTAATCGGATCCGCCATGCCTTGCAAAATTGCCGATGTTTCTATAGCAATACAGCCGGTACTGTGGGCGCCCGTCTCGCTATCGCGCTCTTCAGCGACGAGCTCTGCAGACTCGCTTCCGGAGGAATGCCGCGATGCCGTGCCAGAGCAAGCCAGAAAAGAGGAACTGGAGCGGCTAGTACAGATCGAACTCGCACAATGCCGCAAAGTGGCCTTCGATGAAGGAGCAAAGAAGGCGAGGGAAGAAGGCGCCGCCGCGATCAAGAACGTCGATGATCGCTTGGCTCGCACGCTGCGCGACCTTGTTGTGCTGAAGCGCCGGATGCGCAGTGAAGCGGAATCGGACGTGGTCCAGTTGTCACTGGCCATCGCCAAGCGCATTCTTCATCGGGAATTGACCGTTGATCCTGAATCGATACAAGGCGTCGTTCATGCCGCGCTTCAAAAGCTTCAGAACCGGGAGATTGCGAGCGTTCGCGTCTGCTCTTCCGCAGTGGAAACTATACGAGCGGCCATGGAAAGAGCGGGTGTAACGACGGGAATTGCCATCGTTCCCGACGCTAAATTGCAGAACGGAGATCTCATCTTCGAGACAACCCTCGGGGAACTCGACGCTTCGGTTGAGACGCAGCTAAAAGAGATTTCGCGCGGATTTTCTGACCGCCTGGGATTGTCGTGTTAGCCGCGGAAGACCGTCTGGATTTGTCGGCCTTTGCAGCCGATCTGGATAACTACGATCTAATGCGCTGGCAGGGTGTGGTGAAAGAAGTCACCGGTCTCCTGGTGGAATCTGATGGGCCCGCCTCCGCTCTAGGTAGCTTCTGTGAAATTCACGCCGCACGTGGCCGTACCATCCGCACTCAGGTTGTGGGCTTCCGAAACGGCCGTATTCTTTCTATCCCGTTGGAAGAGGTTGACGGACTGCAGCCCGGAGATCCGATTTATGCGCGTTCCGCCGACGCGCAAATACGAGTAGGCCCGGATCTGCTGGGTCGCGTGCTGGACGGATTCGGACGCCCCATTGACGGCGGTCCGGCGCTTGGCGGAGGGGAGAGCTATAACCTCTTCGCCGATCCTCCCGGTCCGATGCAGCGCGAGCACATCAATCGCCCCCTCGCGACGGGCATACGGGCAATCGATAGCTTGCTGCCCTGCGGGTTGGGGCAGCGCATCGGCATCTTTGGCGGAAGCGGTGTCGGCAAGAGCACGCTACTCGGGGCAATGGCACGCCAGAACTCGGCTGATGTTACCGTGATTGCGCTCATAGGTGAACGCAATCGTGAGGTGCGCCACTTCATCGACCACGAACTTGGCCCTCAAGGAAAGGCGCGGTCCGTAGTGGTCGTCGCGACTTCCGACCGGCCAGCGCCGCTTCGAGTTCGCGCCTGTTTCGTCGCTATCGCCGTGGCCGAATATTTTCGGGATCAGGGCAAGAATGTTCTTCTGGTGATGGATTCCGTCACGCGCCTGGCTATGGCGCAGCGGGAGATCGGCCTTGCGGCCGGTGAGCCACCGAGCCAGAAAGGGTATACGCCTTCCGTTTTCGCCATCATGCCTAAGATATTCGAGCGCGCCGGAGCATTTCAAAAAGGAAGCATAACCGGGTTCTTCACGGTCTTGGTGGAGGGCGACGATCAGAATGAACCCGTGGCCGATGCAGTGCGGAGCATTTTGGACGGTCACATCGTCCTATCGCGCGCACTCGGCGCGGCAGGCCACTATCCTGCAATCGATGTTCTCTCGTCGGTTTCCCGCGTCGCTTCGGAGGTTGCTGATCAGAAGCAGCTAAAATCCGCGCAGAAATTCCGTGAGGCTCTTTCCTCTTATTCGAACGCCGAAGACCTGATCCAGCTTGGCGCCTATATCTCCGGGTCGAATCCTAAACTGGATGCGAGCATCCGCTCCAGAGAAAAGATACTCGGCTTTTTGCGACAAGACGCAAGCGAAAACGCAAGTCTCGACCGCACTCTGAACACGCTCACCGAAATAGCCTCGGCGCTCTGATCAAGTGACCAGATTCAAATTCCGGCTTGAGGCAGCCCTGCGACTCAGACGCATGATCGTCGAAGCAGAAACAGAAAAGCTGCATCAGCTCCTGGCCCAGCGTCTGAAAATTGAGAAGTCGTTGGCGGCGGTACGCGAAGAACGAATCCACGCCTGCGCATTCGTACAGCAGAAGGCGGGAGTTGGCTCCGCCGATCTGCGGGCCCTTTCCTCCTTTATGCTCGGCCTCGAAGCACGCACTCAGACTCTATCCCAAGCCCTGCGCCGAACGGATAAGCAGGTCGAGGAGCAGCGACAGCGGCTCTTGAAGGCTGAGCAGGATGAACGTTCTCTTGACAAACTGAAGGCTAAGCAGTTGGCAGAGTGGAACTTACAGGCCGAGCGCGAAATTGAAGCGACTGCCCAAGAACTTTGGCTTCTTTCCCACACTAGAAACAAAGAAGGCCAAAAGCATTGTTAATCCCTAGAAATCGATGACTGCGAGTGATTCCCTTTTCTGGAGGCGGTTCCTAATCGGCCAGAGCCGTCCGATACTAGAGATCTGCGACATCATTCATCTCGTCGCGTCGAAGCGCTGCACGGTCCTGATCAGCGGAGAGACAGGCACCGGCAAAGAAGTTATCGCCAAAGCCGTGCATGCGGCAAGCAACCGCAGCCATTTCCCGATGGTTTCGGTGAACTGCACCGCGCTGCCCTCCAGCCTGATCGAAGCCGAATTATTCGGTCATACCAGAGGCGCGTTTACCGGTGCGCAATCGAGTCGCATAGGACGTTTCGAACAGGCACATCGCGGGACGATTTTTCTCGACGAAATCGGCGATCTTCCGTTGGATGCGCAAGCCAAACTGCTCCGCGTTCTGCAAGAGCGCGAATTTCAGCGGGTGGGCAGTTCGGAAACCGTTCGAGTGGATGTGCGAGTCGTGGCGGCTTCCAATATAGATTTAGAAGCCGCTGCGCGCGAGAGGAGGTTCCGCGAAGATCTCTACTACCGCTTGAACGTCGTTCCGATCTACATGCCGCCGCTCCGCGAAAGGCGCAGTGACATTCCCCTCCTGCTCACACATTTCCTGGAGAAAATCAGCGAGGCTGAGGCCGCTTCCCTCAAGCAGATTGAGGAGGAGGCTATCGACTATCTTCAAACGCTGGATTGGCCGGGCAACGTTCGCCAATTAGAGCACGCTGTCCAGATGGCGGTTGCGTTGAGCGGCGACCGGCAAGTTCTCTCCGTCATCGACTTCCAGGTTAGACAACGGCAAGGGAGTACAGGTAGGGCGCGAACCACAGGCGTTGGGCGTCTGGTCGAGGTTTCCAGGGATGGCTTGGATTTCGAAGCTGTGGTTTGCGAGTTTGAGCGCTCTCTGCTGAACCAGGCCCTGGCAATTACCAAGGGCAATAAGAGTCAGGCGGCCGATCTTTTGCGCATCAAACGCACCACGCTGTTGGCCAAGCTGAAAACCTTCGAGGAACCGTCGCTCGCCGTAGCTTGCTGAAAATAACCGCCTTCTTTCAAACGGTGGCTAAGATGTTCAGATGCCCCCGTTCTGGCAGGACGTCCGCGCAGTTTTGAGACTGGCCATTCCGGTTGCGCTGGGCGAACTAGGCTGGATGGCAATGACTACCGTAGATACGATCATGGTGGGAAGGCTTGGGCCCGCAGCAATCGGAGCGATCGGGATCGGTAGTAGCGCCTTCTATTCCTTCGCCATCTTCGGCATGGGCCTGCTCCTGGGTCTCGACACGCTTGTCTCACAAGCTTACGGGGCTGGCGATCGCGAGGATTGCCATAAATCTCTCACCCAGGGCTTCTACCTGGCTGTCTCAATGACTGTTCCCCTCATGATCTTATTCGCTTTGATGCCCCCTATGTTTCGTTGGCTACGCATTGTGGAGCCGGTCGGCACCCTAGCGGGAAAGTTCATCATGACACTGAGCTTTAGCACGCCTCCGCTGCTGCTTTATGCGACGTTCCGCCGATATCTCCAGTCCATGGGCCATGTGAGGCCGGTGATGGTCGTTTTGATAAGCGCGAATCTGATCAACTGGCTTTTTAACTGGTTATTGATCCAAGGACATTCGGGCTTCCCTGCCCTTGGTGTGGTCGGTTCTGCTCTTTCCACCTGCTTTGCGCGCTTGTACATGGCCGGAGCGCTTGCCTTTTTTATCTGGTGGTTTGAACGGGGACTGAAGCCCGGTTTTCGGAATCTGATACAGGGGCCAGACTGGCGACGCCTGAAGTTCCTCCTAGAGCTTGGGCTTCCAGCAGCGACTCAAATTCTGCTGGAGGTAGCGGCTTTCGGAGCGGCGGCCGTACTGGCAGGCAGGTTAACACCGATCGCTCTGGCGGCGCATCAGATCGCAATTAATTGCGCGTCGCTCAGCTTCATGGTTCCGTTGGGAATTGCATCGGCAGCGGCGGTCGCAGTCGGCCAAGCGATAGGCCGTCGCGAGCGGGACAGAGCAAGGCGGAACGGCTTTATTGCCATCGGGCTCGGCTGTTCGTTTATGCTTTGTTCCGCGCTGTCTTTCGTACTGATTCCGAAGCCCATTCTCGATATCTATACGCATGATTCAAGCGTGCTAGCGACCGGAGTTGGCCTGCTGACAATAGCAGCGCTGTTCCAGCTCTTCGACGGCGTTCAGACAATCGCTACGGGAGCGTTGCGCGGGTTTGGCGAAACCCGAGGCCCCATGCTGATCAACTTAGGGGGCTACTGGCTATTCGGCTTACCGATCGGTTATGCCCTCTGTTTTCATTTCGGGCTTGGCATATACGGCCTGTGGTGGGGATTGACATTGGCGCTCGTAGTGATTGCTCTCACGCTGCTTTGGTTCTGGAACAGCCGGTCCGTTATTACTGCTGCTGCTGTTGCTGAGCGTGTATGAGTTCAGCCTCCTGATCCTTTGCCAGAAACCGTGACCATTCCTGATCGGCCGCAAACTCCTGATCGGGTGGCAGCACTGCTTCGGAGGGCGTCACTCTAACGCGAACCTGCAATTCAGTGTCAGTCGAACCCTTGAGGGTGCCTAGCGTTGGCGGCACATCGGCGTAGTCACGCCCAATCGCTGTACGGATGTGCCTCTCGCCAGCGAGTAGGTCGTTAGTTGGATCGAAGCCGATCCAACCGAGGCCAGGGAGAAAGGCTTCTACCCACGCGTGAGTTGCGCCTTCAGCAGATCGATCTTCATGCACGGAATCGTGATGCAGATAGCCGCTGACATAGCGGCATGGAATGCGGATGTTGCGCAGGAGAGCGATCATGATATGGGCGAAATCCTGGCATACTCCCTGCCTCAATCGAAGCGCGTGTTCGATGGGGGAGTCGACTGAGGTGCTCTGTTTTACATAAGAGAATCTCATGTAGAGCTCCTTGTTCAGCGTCCGAATCAGTACCAGCGGATCATCTCCATTACGCTCCTTGATGCCCAGTTCGTCGGCGAGAGCGAGGAGTTCCGGCGAGTTTCTGGCAAAGTAACTGGGCATGAGCATGTCCCAGTAGTCCTCGCGCCCAATCAGCCGGTCCAATTCACTCCAGGCGTCCCAACCCAAAGCCGGCGGCAACTCAAGTTCCGCATCAACATCCACGAGAGCGTCCGCAATGATAGTGAGATGGTTATGCAGTTCGGGAATGTCGAAGTGATGAACCATGTTTCCGATGTGATCCGTATACGAGAAGATGCGGGCACGAGGACTGACGGAGAGTTGGAACGTAAAGCAGCGCTGCGTATTCTCGCTTCTGGGGTGCATGCGCACTTCCATATTGCTTTGCCAAACCGGGCGGCTGTACCGATAACGCGTAAAGTGACGAATAGCGTAGAACATCAGGCTTCGAAAGCGGATTCAATCGGGTATTCGATATATACGTCGTGCAGAGCCGCGTGAAGGTTATGGCACTGTTCGGTAATGCTTCGCAGGAAGCGCTGGAAATCTCTCGACATGATATCGCTAATTTGCGCGTAGGCAAGCGAGGAACGCAGCCTCCCGACGATTTTTTCTATTCCGGCTCCTTTTCTGGTTGAGGAGGAGCGTGCGATAGCATCTAGCGCCCCCTGCATCTCTTCGGCTGAAAAGCGGACAGTGTAGGGGAATTCCGCATTCAGGAGCAGGAACTCGGCCACACGTTCAGGCTTCAGATCAGCCGTGTAAACCTTGCAATAGGCCTCGAAGGCAGAACAACTGGCAAGAAGACCAACCCAGTCCAGATCGTCGGCGCCGCTCGATGCGCAAAACACCGCGTCGAGCAATACAGGCAGCGCACCTGCGCGCTCGATATAGCGTCCCAGCCTGATGAATTGCCATGCCTCGCCGTGATTCATGGTGGCGTGCGTAACACCGTGAAAATTGTAGGAGCCGTCGCGGATCAGCGTGATAAAACGCTGTGGCTCCGCGCGTGCGGCAATGTTGTTAGTGGACTGAGTGACTTCATGATAAAGCTGATTCAGGCACTCCCACATCTCGGAGCTGATCTGCTCTCGAACCTGGCTGGCATTGTCACGCGCTGTGGCGATACAGGCAACAATCGACGAACGGTTCTCGATATCAGAAGTCAGCTTGATCATCGCGTTGAGCGGATCGATCTCGGATGCTTCGGCGCCCAAGCCCAAGCTGGCCGTAATTCTTTGCCATCTCTGCTCGGTGGAGATCTTAGAAGGATTGAGCATGAGATTGTAATTTGCATCCAACACACGCGCGCTGTGGTCAGCGCGTTCGAAGTAGCGGCTCATCCAGTACAAGCTGTCAGCTACGCGTGAGAGCATCGACTTTCCTTGTTAGCTTTGTAGAACCCATGTGTCTTTCGAGCCGCCGCCCTGCGACGAATTCACAACAAGAGATCCCTTTCGCAGCGCCACTCGTGTTAGGCCTCCCGGAACGATGGTGATTTTCTCGCCAAAGAGCACATAGGGACGCAAATCGATGTGCCTGGGCTCTATACGGTTATCCGCTGTGAAGCAGGGCGCCGTCGAGAGCGCTAACGTCGGCTGAGCAATGAAGTTTCTCGGCTCCTGCAGAATGCGGAGGCGAAACTCTTCGCGCTGTGCGGCGGAACTGTGAGGACCGATCAGCATATCGTAGCCACCGGACTCGCCTACGGCTTTCACAACATATTGCTGCAGATTTCCCAAGATATGTTCACGGGCGGAACTGTCGGTCATTAAGAGCGTTTCCACGTTGTTCAGAATTGGCTCTTCAGCCAAATAATACTTGATGATTTTGGGGACGTAGGCATAGATGGCTTTATCATCCGCGACGCCGGTCCCGAGCGCATTTGCCAGCACCACGTTTCCCGCGCGATACGCATTGAAGATACCCGCCGCGCCAAGCGAAGAATCGGGACGAAAGGCTAAGGGATCTAGAAAATCATCATCCACTCGCCGGTAAATTACATCGACGCGCTGCAGACCCGAAGTGGTGCGCATGTAAACGAAGTTATCGTGCACAACCAGGTCACGCCCTTCCACCATTTCAATACCCATTTGGCGCGCCAGGTAGGTGTGCTCGAAATAAGCGGAGTTGTAGACCCCGGGTGTCAGAAGAACAATGGCGGGATTGGAACGGCCCTCGGGAGCAAGCGAGCGCAGGGTTGCGAGCAGCACCTGGCTGTAGTGCTCGATGGGCTGAACTCCATACTTACGAAACAGGATCGGGAAGATCTGTTTCATCACCTTACGGCTCGTCAGCATATAGGAGACGCCGCTTGGAACGCGTAGGTTATCTTCCAAAACGACGAACTCGCCACCCGGCAGCCGGATGAGGTCGGTACCGCAAACACTGACGTAAACATCACGTGGAACTTTCACTCCTCGCATCTGGCGGCGGAAGTGCTTGCACGTGTAGATGATTTCGCCCGGAATAATGCCATCCTTCAGGATCTTGCTTTCGTGATAAATATCCTTTAGGAAAAGATTCAGAGCCGTGATTCGCTGGATCAGTCCACGCTCAATCACTTCCCATTCCGCGCAGGGAATAATGCGCGGCAGCAGATCGTGCGGAAAGATGCGCTCCGTTCCTTCGTTGCGGCCGTAAACCGTGAAGGTGATGCCTTGATTGAAGAACGAAACGTCGGCTTCCTGTTTGAAGCGACGGAGTTCGTGGGCAGGCAGACTCAACAATCGCGAGAAAAGCGCGCGGTAATGCCGCCGGGGTCGTCCGTTCGCCCGGAACATCTCGTCATAAGCCGCGCCGAACTGGTATTCAGAGAACGGCTCGGGTATCTCGCGTTGAGCGATTGCTGAAGTCGTCACCATATTTCACGAAGGATCGCGAATCCGGAAACTCTTCATACTGGGAATCGAACCGGGCTATTGAATCCGTGAGTCTCATTTTGCACTCTAGTTCGCCGCAATGCAAGTACGAGCCCACGGCGGCCAGTCACCCGGACATCAGATCGATTCCTGAGCCGGCGGTTTGCGAAACTCGATCTCGGGCAGTTGCTCCACGGCGCGGCGCAAAGATTGCTCCCAGGAGGAGTGAATGGTCATAAGGTCGTGATCGGAGGCGGCAAAGCGCCTGTACTGTTCCAACGCGAAGCTATCCTTTCGGTAGAGCAAAATCTCAATGGGCGGCCCAACGGTTACGTTGGAACGAATGGTGGCGTCGAACGATAGAAGCGCGTACTTGGCGGCGACCTCGAGCGAGGTAACCGATTCAATGCCACGGTCGAGTATGGGGCGCCCGTATTTACATTCTCCGAGCTGCAGATACGGCGAATCCTCAGTCGCGCGCAACGGGTTTCCCTGCGGATAAATCAGATAAAGCCCTGGAGTTTCACCCTGTACTTGACCGCCCAACAGGAGATGCACGTTGAAGTTGAACTGGTCGCGCTCGAGTGACGCTCGATCTATGTCCGAAACGCGGCGAACACAGTTTCCTACAATGCGCGCCGCCTGGTAGAGCGACTCCGCTTTGGCCAGTCCCTCGCCACGATCGAAGTCAGTACGCAATAGCGTGGTGACCGACTGGCTGATCGACAAGCTTCCGCTCGAGAGAAGGACGAAGACACGCTCTCCAGGCCGTGTGAAGTAGTGCATCTTTCGACAGACGTTCACTTGGTCGTACCCGGCGTTAGTGCGCGAATCCGACGCCATAACGAGTCCCTCATCCGTGACGATGCCCAGACAATAAGTCATGTACCTCCCGAAGAAGTGCTTCCGATGACCTATTGTGCCAATTCGTCTTTTCGAAGGACAAATTAGCGGTTTAGTTACACTGACGGGATACGCTGATGGAACGCAATCGGTTCCGCTGCCGCGTACGCAGGTCAGCAGCAGGTAGTCATTCTCTGGGAGTCGGAAAGAGCATGCTGATTCGCCTTGGTTACGATATTCGATTTGACATTCCGTGCACTGTTCCTATTGTGGCGCTGCTGAATGTGCATCCGTCACGCGAGGCGGATCTGCTGGAGCCCGACCAACTGCACGTCGCACCGGAAGTGAACATTGACAAGTATCTCGATAGTTTCGGCAACCACTGCACTCGACTGGTCGCACCGCAAGGTACACTGCGGCTTCACGGTTCGACCTTGATAGAGGATTCGGGGCAAACGGATGCTCAAGATTTTTCGGCGAGAGAGATTCCGGTGGGAGAACTGCCGACCGAAACTTTGCGCTTTCTTCTGGCAAGCCGATACTGCGAGGTGGATCTGCTAACAAACGTCGCATCGGAGCTCTTCGGACATCTAGCACCGGGTTACGGGCGCGTGCAAGCGATCTGCGATTGGGTGCACCAAAAGGTGAGGTTCGGTTATGGCTTCGCGCGCTCTACTAAAACAGCGCTGGATGTTTATACCGAACGTCTCGGCGTTTGCCGCGATTTTCAACATCTTGCGATCACCTTTTGTCGAGCCTTAAATATCCCGGCGCGCTACACAACTGGTTATCTCGGAGACATTGGCGTTCCTGTCTCGCCCGATCCCATGGACTTCAGTGCATGGTTCGAGGCTTTCCTGGAAGGCCGCTGGTGGACCTTCGACGCGCGCCACGACAAACCGCGTATCGGCCGGGTCTTAATGGCGACCGGTCGGGATGCGGCCGACGTCGCAATTACCACGTCGTTTGGGAGCGCCCTTCTCACTCAGTTTACGGTAGTCACCGAGGAAGTAGCGCCTGTAGTCACCCAGATCGGCGCTACTTAGAAGCGCAAAGGACGCGGATACGCGCCGCCTCATGGCAAAGGAACTCGCTGACCCTTTGGGCGGGCGCTTGATACCGCGACCGTTTTGCGCGTTCCTCAATAGATCAGTTTGCCGGTTTGACGGGTTTCATAGCCCGCGAGGTGCGCTAGTTTTTGCCGCATTTCGGCTTGGTTCAGCATTCCGGCGAGCGCCTGGCCCGCCTTGCTCTTCAGAAAGTTCTCCGGAAAGACCAGGTCGAATCGTGCTGTTTGTAGCGGTACGAACCCAAGGCCATAGCACCGAGCGGCCGAGCGGGCGGCAAGGCAGCAATCCGCCCAACCGCTCGCGACACAGATAGCCGCGGACAAGTGTCCGTAAACCTCACGATCATAACCCTTAATTTTCGATACCGGAATGCCCGCTCCCTTTAACTCCGCGTCTAGCACAACGCGACTTCCCGAACCCTTCTCGCGATTAACGATACTGACTTCACGCGACGCGAGATCGGCAATCGAGCGAATTGCTTTTGGATTGCCTGCCTTCGTAATCAAGCCGCTTTCCCAATGGGCAAACGTCATGGCCTGAACCCCACCCTTTGGAAATGAGCCACGGATTGCGCCCGCGTTGTAATCGCCGCTCTCGTGATCAGGCAAATGTGTGCCCGCCATATGTACCAGCCCTTTTGAAAGCCAGACGAGCGCCTTGCGACTGGAAACCGGAATGGGAACAATCTCGATTCCGTGAGAACGCGCCAGTTCCGAGAGCAAAGATAACGCCGGATCGCATCCTGCCAGCAAAATTTTCGCCGTCGACCTGCGGTTAGCCGCTACCTGAACTTTGCGGCCCAACTTACCCCCGGTTACGCCGTCCGCCAAAGGCAGATAGTGGAAGGCAGTTTCTACCGGAAGCGCAATCCTCCGGCCCTCACTTTCGTAGAGCCGCACCAACTGCGTCCCGTCCGAAGATTCGCGCCGAGTGCTCAACAACTCCGCTTCAACGGTATCCGGCGGTGTCTCATCCAAGGGAAACAGATCTTCCACCGAGACGCCCAGTATGCGCGCCAATCTAAGCGACACCAGCGTGTTCGGCACGAAACTGCCGTCCTCGATCGCGTAGATCGTCTGGCGGCTGACCGCCGCCTGCTTTGCGAGTTCCGACACGGTCAGCGACCGCTGTTCACGGATGGTTTTTAATTGCGGCCGGCGGGCAGTCATTTATCCTGAACATTAGTCTTGCACACGTGACATATGAAAATCTTACGGCTGGCTTTATTATCAATGCTTGTTTCACTTCCAGTAGTTGCGCAGGAGACATCCGAGATATCGGGGACGGTTACGGATCCCTTGGGCGCTCCCGTGAGCGGAGCCGAGATAGTACTCAGCAATAACGAATCGAGCGCGATACGGACGACCACGACAAATGTGTCCGGCAGCTACACTTTCCTGCAACTTCCAGCGGGTTCGTACCGAGTGACGGCGGCAAAGAGCGGATTTGAGAAAGCATCGAGGCGAGGCATCAGTCTAGCGGTTAATCAATCAGCACTGATTCCGCTAACGCTCGCAATCGGAGAAAGTGTATATACGGTTGAGGTAGGAGAAGGGGCGCCAGTCGTCGCGCCGGCCGTGGACCAAACCAGCGGCCTAGTAGATGGAGCGCAGATTCGAAACCTGCCGCTGAACGGCCGTAGCTACGACCAGCTTTTGACACTCAATCCGGGAGTCGCAAACTATTCCTACGAGAAGAACAACAACACCCCCGGCATCTCCAATTCGGCCGTCGGCAATATGTTTGCGGTGTCCGGGCGTCGTCCGCAGGAGAATCTGTTTTTAATCGACGGCATTGAATATACCGGCTCGGCCGAGATCAACATGACGCCCTCGGGTACGAGCGGCGAACTGCTCGGCGTGGATGCCATCCGCGAGTTCAATGTTTTGACCGATTACTATTCGGCTGAATATGGCAAGCGGCCCGGCGCGCAGGTTCTGATTGTGGATCGGTCGGGAAGTAACGAGTTCCACGGCTCCGCCTACGAGTTTCTCCGCAACAGCTATTTCGATGCGCGTAACTTCTTCGATCGCAAGTCCGTACCACAGTTTCAGCGCAATCAATTTGGCGGATCCCTCGGCGGGGCGCTGGTTCCGAATCATACTTTCGTATTTGCCGATTATGAGGGCTTTCGACAGAATCTGCATCTGAGCGATGTGACGTTAGTACCGGATGATAATGCTCGGGCCGGTATTCTTCCCAACGGGCAGCATATTGCGCTTTCGCCGCGCGTTCAACAACTTCTTTCGCTGTGGCCCGTGCAGAGCCCGGATTCACCTTTGAACAGCGGCGGTATTGCGGAAGCGTTCAGCACGCCAGAGCAGACCATCAGGGAGGATTTCGGAACCACTCGCATCGATCGAATTCTGTCGAATCGTGACACGCTCGCAGCGAGCTACACGGTCGACGATAGCGCCGACAATACTCCTACCGCCAATCCCTATGCGCTCGATATCGAGAGCTTGCGGGAACAGGTAGCAACGCTTCGCGAAACGCATGTTTTTTCCCCGAACGTGGTCAATACCGCCGCAGCTGGTTACTCTCGCGCCAGCTATTTTTATACCGGCGAATCGTCCGTTGACGTGCCAGGCTTCATAGGCGATGACCAGATTGGAGCGATCGTGATCGGCGGCAGCGCAACGCCGAATACCTCCAGCGCAATCACCATGGCAGGAAGCAATAACGGCAGCCATCTGTTTGCCGCCCGCAATCTCTTCACCTATCAGGATCAAGTATCGTTCGTGAAAGGTATCCACCAGATCAGCGCCGGAGCCTGGTTCCAGCGCGTGCAATCGAATGACGAGCTGGCGCTCGGGCAATATGGACAGGCGACGTTCTCTAACCTCACCGCTTTCCTCATGGGTACCGTCACCACATTCACCGCCGTCCCGTCTCCAACACCATTCGGCTGGCGATCCTGGGAGGGCGCATGGTTCTTGGAGGATCAGATGCGGCTCACACCTCACTTCACACTCTCACTCGGGTTCCGCGACGAGTTCACAAACGGCTGGAATGAGGTAAGCGGCCGCGCTTCTAACTTCATATACGGGCCCGGCGGCGCACTCGAAACTCAGCCGCGTATCGCTTCTTCTGCTTTCACCACCAATCGTGCCAAATTCCTGCCGCAGCCGCGCGTGGGTTTCGCCTGGGACCCGGCGGGCCTCAATAAGACCGTGATTCGTGGCGGCTTCGGCCTCTATGACGATCTGCAAGACGCCCTCAGTTACCGACTCGATCAAAACACGCCGTTCAACACGAGCATCACGCTGCCTAACATTCCGCTCTCTAAATTTCCAATCTATCCGGGACAGATTCCCGCAACATTTAAGATCGCGCCCGCAGGAGTGCAGCAGGATCTCTACACTCCTGCAGTCGAATCCTGGACCCTCAAGATCCAGCAGCAGCTTACATCCAACACTTCGCTATCAGTCGGCTACGTGGGCTCGCACGGTTATCACGAGACTCTAAGCGCCGACTTGAACCAGCCCTTCGAGACGATCTGCCCCGCCGCGCCGTGTCCGGCGAATTATCCAACCGGGACCATCTACAACCGCCCGGGCGCTCCCCTGGCAAATCCCTCCCTTGGCAGCAGTTGGGCCTGGATTTCTCAGGGCAACAGTTCCTTCAACGCATTGGAAGCGGATCTGCGCCATCGATTCGCAAACGGGTTGGATTTTCGCGCAGCCTACACTTGGTCTAAATCGCTGGATAACGGCGACACGTTGAACGCTAGCGCCGCGGCCAATGCGCCTGGCTTGGCGCAGAACACACAGGATCTGCGCAATGACTGGGGACCCTCTACCTTCGACCTTCGCCAGGTACTGGCCGTTAGCGCGACCTACGAACTTCCCTTCGGCCCAGGGAAGCATTGGCTCCGCGATGTACACGGTATAGCGGGGTTTCTCGTGGCAGGCTGGTCCCTGAACGGTATTGAAAGCTATAACAGCGGCTTCCCGTTCACGCCGCAACTGAGCTTCAATCCTTCTAACAATGGCAACACGACCAACCCTGTAAGGCCTTCGCTCAATCCGAGTTTCGCGGAAAGGATCGTGACGGGCAGCCCCAATCAATTCTTTAATCCCAACGCCTTCATAGTCCCTCCGAACGGCACCTACGGCAACATCGGACGCAACTCGTTCACCGGGCCGGGCCTCACGACCTTGGATGTCTCGCTGATGAAGACCACTCGGCTGAGCGAGCGCCTTTCACTGCAATTGCGCGGCGAAGCCTTCAATATTCTGAATCATGCAAATTTCAATACGCCGAATCTGATTGTCTTTTCCTCCGCCACAGCGCCCCCTTCGGGATCGGCGGGAGTGATTACGAGTACCTCGACGAGCTCACGCCAGTTGCAAATCGCAGCCAAGCTCATTTGGTAAATCGAGAGGCTCAGACCTTCTCGACCGCTTACCTCGTACAATACAGTCGTGAAAATTGGAATCGTTGGCCTGGGTTTTATGGGGGCCACTCATTTGGCCGCCTACAGCAAGATCCCCGATGTTGAAGTGGGCGGCATCGCTACTAAAAGCGACCGCAGCCTGGCGGAGCACCTCGCCCATGCGGGTGGTAATCTCGATCGCCCTGCCACCGTATTCGACTTTAGCCGCGTTCGTCAGTACGAGCACTGGCGGGAATTAGTTCTGGATCCCGCATACGACGTTGTCGATATCTGCCTGCCTACAGATCTGCACGCCGAGATAGCCATAACCGCTCTCGCTGCGGGAAAACACGTGCTCTGCGAAAAACCGATGGCGCTTACGTCTGTCGATTGCGACCGCATACTGAATGCAGCCGCTAAGTCCAATCGCGTACTGATGATTGCCCATGTGCTGCGATTTTGGCCCGAATTTCGCGTGCTCGAAGAATTTGTAAAGTCCGGGCAAAACGGCCGCGTTCGCGCAGCCAGATTCGAGCGGCGTTGCGGAATCCCGGACTGGAGCGGCTGGCTGCCGGTCGAAGCGCGCAGCGGCGGGGCGGTGGTCGATTTGTTGGTACACGACATTGACCAAGTCCTGATGCTCTTCGGCTTACCTGACCGTGTCGCTGCGACTGCTGTAGGCAACGTGGATGCAATAAACGCTCTGCTGACTTACCCGGACGGAACGGACGTCCGGATCGAGGGCGGATGGCTGATATCGGGCGCGCCCTTTTACATGGGATTCACGGCCACCTCAGACCATGCTTCGCTGGAGCTGAATGCGGACGGGCTGTTTCTCGACGATAAAACCGGAAGGCATAAGGTACAGCCGCCTGAGGGCGATGCTTACGATGCGGAGATCGGCTATTTCATAGACTGCTGCCGGACCGGAAAGACGCCGGAGCGTTGCCCGCCGCGGCAATCGGCAGAGGCCGTGAAGCTGGCGCTGTTATTAAAAGAAGCTCGCGCAAAAGGAGGGGAGTTAATCAAATGCTCGGTCTAGACGATATGGAAATTGGGTTGATGTTCTGGGCGGGAGAAGATGCCCGGAAGACTCTCGAAGATGTGAAGCAGTTCGGCGTACGTGCCGGACAGCTGGGATTTCCCGGAGAATTGTCTCTCGACCGAGCCGCGGAGAAGTGGGACACTGCACTTACGGAAGAGCACTTCACCGCTACTACTGCCGTTTGCAGCTATGTAGGTGAAGACTACAAAGATATACCTACCGTGCAGCAAACGGTGGGGCTGGTTCCTGAAAAGACGCGCGCCGAACGCATTTCCAGGACGAAGGCTGTCTCGGACGTCGCAGGCAAACTGGGGATCGACAGCGTCGCCTGTCACATCGGTTTCATCTCGCATGATTTTGGAAGCAAGAGCTACTCGACGATTCGCGATGTAACCAGAGACATCTGCGATCATTGCGGCAAAAACGGGCAGTCATTTACGCTCGAGACCGGACAGGAACCGGCGAAGGTTCTTCTGCAGTTCATCCACGATGTGAAGCAGCCGAATCTGAAGATCAATTTCGATCCTGCCAATATGATCCTCTACGGTACTGGTGACCCGATCGAAGCATTGGGTGTGCTGGGAGCGCATGTAATTTCAGTGCACTGCAAGGACGGCGATTGGCCGCCGGTAAATCAACCGGAAGCTCTTGGGGTCGAGAAAGCGCTTGGCGAAGGCAGCGTCGATTTTCCGGCATTTCTGTCGAAGCTGAAAGAGATCGGATACAGAGGGCTGCTCAGTATCGAGCGTGAGGAGCAGGACCAGGCGAAGCGGGCAGCCGATATCCGCAAAGCGATTGCGCTGCTGAAGCGGCTCAGTAAGCCGGCCGCAGCCGGGACGTCTCTGTAACCTTCTCCCTGAGCGGCTGTTGGCGGTGCGGTTGCAAACGAGAGATATACACTTATCGGAGAATGACTCGCCGAACTCTTGTGGGCTCTCTCGCTGCAGCCGCTGTACTAAAAGGACAGACAGCTCCCGCGCATCACCACCCGCACGTTGAACACAAAGAATGGAAGCCCCTGCTGGGTGTACTAGGACGCTACACGCCGGCCAACGTTGAATTTGCCAAGGCGCAAGGCTTCAACAATATGATCCTGAGCGCTGGGCCGCATTCGTCACTCGACGCGACTACCATTACCGACGCCCAGTTGCAGGATATAAAGGCAACACTCGAGAAGTCCGGCATGCACGTTTCAGCCTTCCAGATCGATGGCAGTCATATCGATCCCGATCCGCAAAAACGCGCCCAGACGAACGAGTATTTCGTCAAGGCTATCGATATGGCAGGCAAGCTAGGCGTACGCAATATCGGAACGTGCTCTGGCAAGGACAGCGCTAAGACGCTTCAGGAGCAGGTCGATGAAATTGTCCGGGTCTACACGGAAAAATATTTTCCAGCCTGCCAGCGTAATAATGTGCGGCTCCTTTGGGAACCGTATCCCGGCAACCCGAACATCGCTACCAGCCCGGTTGGGTTCGAGGCATTGTTCAAAGGTTTTGGGGACTCGCCTTACGTCGGCCTGCAGTACGATCCGTCGCATTTAGTTCGGCAGTTCATGGAACCGATACAAACAGCTCGGGATTTCGTCGATAAGATTTACGACGTGCATCTGAAGGACACCGAGATCATGTGGCCTGTGCTGCGCGCGGGCGGCATCAATCCAGTGAACGGCGCGAGTTGGTGGCGCTATCGCATACCAGGTATGGGCCAGATCGTTTGGCGCGACTTCTTTACGGTGCTGCAGGATGTCGGCTACACCGGTGCCATGAGCATTGAGCAGGAAGACCCGCTCTACGGCGGTGACAGCAACCACGGAGCTGATTTCAGCGAAGACTTCAAAATGGGCTTCATCATGGCCAAGCGATACCTCACGCAATACGTACCTGTATAGTGTTGTAAAACGGAAGATAAGATATGGCCCAAGTCAAGGCGACCCCCAAAACGTACGACGTGGTAATTGTCGGCTCCGGCGCCGGAGGGGGAGTCGCGGCTCATGTGCTTGCAAACGCGGGTGCCAACATCTGCATGCTCGAAGCCGGTGAATGGTTCGATTGCACCAAAGATTCAAAGATGTTCGGATGGCCTTATCAGGTTCCGCATCGGGGCGCAGGCACCAAGTACAAACCCTGGGGCTATTTCGACGCGACTACAGTGGGTGGCTGGGAAATTCCCGGCGAGCCGTATACGAACGCCCCGGGTTCCGACTGGACCTGGTGGCGCGCGCGCATGCTCGGTGGCCGTACTAATCACTATGGGCGCATTTCGCTGCGCATGGGGCCATACGATTTCAAGCCCTACAGCCGCGATGGCAAAGGCTTCGACTGGCCGATCACGTATGAAGATCTGGCGCCTTATTATGACAAAGCCGAGGAACTGATCGGTGTCTTTGGATCTCAAGAGGGTCTGGAAAATACGCCGGATGGAAAGTTTCAGCCAGCGCCGGCGCCGCGTGGCTACGAGCGTCTCATTAAGATGGGGTGCGACAAACTCAATATCCCGTGCATCCCGTCACGCCTCGCGATTTTGACCCAGCCCTTG
Source organism: Terriglobia bacterium (assembly GCA_963799755.1). Taxonomy (GTDB): domain Bacteria; phylum Acidobacteriota; class Terriglobia; order Bryobacterales; family Bryobacteraceae; genus Bog-105. Next base: position 167,570 of record CAWCYQ010000034.1, read on the forward strand.
AACGGAAGACCAGCGTGCCACTATTGCGCGCAATGCGGCCGCTCTTGTGGGGTGAACGCAAACTTCAATTCCCCTGGCGTTCACATCATCCCGACGCAGAAAAAATTTCCGCAGACTTTCGAAGTACGCAACAACGCCATGGTCCGGGAAGTGCTTGTCGGAAGCGACGGCCTGGCATCCGGCGTCTCGTACATCGACAAGAAGACGCGCCAGGAAGTCCAAGTACGTGCCAAGATCGTGGTGCTAGCGGCCAGTTGCTGCGAGTCGGCTCGCATCATGCTCAATTCGAAGAGCAGCCAGTTCCCTAATGGCATAGCCAATTCGAGCGGCCTGGTCGGGAAATACATCATGGATACGGTAGGTAGCGCAGTCGATGGCTTTCTGCCTATTTTGCAGGATCTTCCGCCGCAGAACGAAGACGGCGTGGGCGGCATGCATCTCTATATGCCCTGGTGGCTCTACAAAGAGCAAAAGGCCAACAAGATGCCATTCGCCCGCGGCTATCACATCGAGATTGGGGGCGGTCGCGGCCAGCCCGGGCCTGGAGCGCTCGGCGGCTATCCGACGGCTTTTCTCGATGGCGGATATGGCGTCGAACTGAAGAGCAATCTGCGGAAATTGTACGGTTGCGAAATCGGTTTCTCCGGTCGCGGAGAGATGATTCCGAACGAAGACAGCTATTGCGAGATCGACCCGCAGGTGGTCGACGAATGGGGCATCCCGGTACTTCGGTTCCATTTCAAATGGAGCCAGGACGAGATTCTGCAGGCCAAGCACATGCAGGAGACGTTCCAGGAGATCATTCATACTATGGGCGGGATCGTGACATCCAAAGATGGCGCCGATACGAATTGGGGTATCGCGCGCGGCGGAGAAATCATTCATGAAGTCGGCGCGACAAAAATGGGAGATAACCCGAAAACGTCGGTGCTGAATCAATACTGTCAGGCGTGGGACGTCAAGAATCTCTTCGTCACCGACGCTGCTCCTTTTGTGAGCAACGCGGACAAGAATCCGACGTTGTCGATTACCGCGCTAGGCTGGCGGACTTCCGAGCACATTGCCGACCAGGTGCTCAAGCGCAACGTCAAGGTCTAACTGACGGGAGGAAAATACGATGTCAGAATCTAACGTCAGCCGTCGCGGATTATTTCAGATTATCGGAGCAGGGTCGGCTGCAGCGCTGGTGACCGGCACGGCCGAAGCACAGGTGCATGATCACATGCACCTGGCTGCCGAAGCGCAGAGTGCGGAGAGCCAGCCTTATAAACGCCAGACCTTCGACGATCACCAATGGGAGACCGTAAAAGTGCTAAGCGACTTCATCATCCCAGCCGACGAGCGCAGCGGAAGCGCTACGCAGGCGGGTGTTCCCGAGTTTCTCGACGACTGGATCGCTTACCGCACAGATCAGGGTAACAATGAGAATCTCAAGGCGCAGATTTTTGGTGGATTGATGTGGCTCGATCATGAGTCAAACGCAAAGTTCGGACAGGATTTCGTCAGAGCGTCGCCCGAGCAGCAAAAGCAGCTGCTGGACCGCATCGCTTATCCGAAGCGGGCCGCCAAAGCGGACGAAGCTTGGGTGCGCTTCTTCACCGAATTTCGAAGTCTTACCGTCGGCGGATTTTTCTCAAGCAAGGTGGGCGTGAAAGATCTCCCGTATCTCGGCAATACCGCGGTAGCTCATTGGCAGGGCTGCGACCCGAAGGTTTGGGCGGTTATTGAGGATCGTCTGAGAAACGGGTACAAAGGCATCCTTGAAGCGAAACCTTGGGGCAGCACTACTTAAGGCCATTTTCGCGGCATCTGCAGCGTTCTCCTTCAGCTTCGCCACGACACTTCCCGAGCCGGGTTTTCCAGCAACCAGGCCTGCCTTACAGCTTTGGTACTGGCACCATTCGAACTCAACAACAGACGCTGCGGTGGTGTCGAGTAAAGCGCTGATTGACCGCGCGGTGAAGCTCGGCTATACCGGGGTCGCGTTTTGGGATGACAGCTTCGCTTATCTGTCCGACTCTTTCTGGCCCAAAGCAAATATAGACCGTCTCCAGGAGGTTCTGCGCTACGCGACCAGCAAGGGCTTACAGGTGATGGGATCCGCGGCTCCCTTCGGTTGGTCGAATGGGGCGCTTGCCGCAAACGGCAACCTCGGGGAGGCGCAGCCAGTTCTCGGAGCGAGATTTGTTGTCGATAGTAGCCGCAAGCAACTGACCGTACTCAATGACTTGCCGCCTTTGCGGAACGCCGGATTCGAGGAGGGCCGGTCGGCCTGGTTCGGTACCGGCGATTCTGCCATCGGGGTCGGCGATACAGGACATGGCGGCAGGCATTCGGGTGTGGTGGTCGATGCACGCGGGAACGCGCGTTTCCGTCAAAGAGTGGCTCTGACGCCGTGGCGGCAATATCACCTGAGTCTCTGGTTCAAGTCATCCCGGTTTCACGGCTCGTCCGTGGTCGAAGTGCAGGACTGGTGGCATCGTGACGAAAATCGTTTCTATTTTGCGATTCCCGCCACCGGTAATCGCGGCTGGACGAAGTTAGAGTTCCTGTTCGATAGCCGCAATACTCAGTCCGCTTACCTGTATTTCGGCGTGTGGGGTGGCAGTTCAGGGCTTATTTGGTTCGACGATGTTCAGCTCGAGGAGACCGCGCCTGTGTATGTGGCACGCCGGCCTGGAGCGCCGCTGAGAATGTACGATCCGGAAGATTCGCGCACCAGCTATCGCGAAGGTCAGGACTTCAATTATGTTTCCGATCCGGTCCTCTCGCCACCGAAAGCTGCGTTCCGTGATGTTTATCATTCGCCCGTGCGGATCGGTTTGCCGGCCGGCAGCCGGTTGCGTGCGGGACAGGCGGTAACAATGGATTTTTGCGCTGTGTTTCCGCTCGGGAAGGACCAGCAGGTCGGCATGTGTCTGACCGAACCGGCCGTGTTTCGTTGGTTAGGAGAAAATGGGCGCGCGCTGCGGACGGTAATGCCTCCTGACAATTCCGTGTTGCTCGGATACGACGAGATGCGGCAGATGAATTCCTGCGCGAGTTGCCGCGCTAAGCAAATGACCGCAGGAGCACTGCTCGCCTGGAACGTTCAAAAAACCGCGGACATATACAAAGCGCTCATGCCGGGCGCACCGCTCTATATCTGGAGCGATATGTTCGATCCGTACCACAACGCGAAAAAACAGTACTTCTATGTTTATGGCGACCTGGCAGGGTCCTGGAAAGGCTTGCCGCCACAAATCGGAGTATTGAACTGGAACCATGCGCACCTGCGGCAATCGCTCGCTTGGTTCGCTGGAGCAGACGCGCGACAACCGGTGCCGCACAAGCAGATCCTCGCCGGTTATTACGACACCGGCAAGGGAAGCAGCGCTGCCGACGATCTGAACGTTGCCGATGGCATCCCGGGCCTGCAAGGCATCATGTACGTTACCTGGGTCGATGACTATACGCAACTTGACAGCTTTGCCAGGTCGGCCCGGAGCGCCTGGAAATCATATCTGACAAGCGTAAGAAACTGATCAGACCCTGGCGGTGCTCCCGCACTCTGCGTGTCCGCAGCCGCACTGAATATCGGGAGCCTTGCCGGCACCCTCGCAAAACGAGCTACAGTAGTTACTCCCCTCTTTGGCCTGACAGTTGCAGGACGGATGAGCACATTTTTTCTTTTCTGCCATAAAACCTCCTTGCATTTGACTCTCACGGTCGCAAAGCATCACATAGAAACACTGGGCAGCTTAAGTTCGATTGATACGAAAGGGCTCCTCTGAGGTTCTATTTTAAGAGGAGAACGAACATGCTGCACATTCATGACGGACAATGCGGACTATGCACTCACTTTGGAGAGCCGCATGCGAACGGCAACGCCGGTGCGATCCTGACACAGATCCGTTCTTCGAAAGAAGCGAAGGAAGACTTTGTAGATGATTGCGGTCACCCGAAACACGCGTCGCTGCACCTGAAAGTCACGGCGGTGAGCGGCTGCGACGGATTCGAGCCCGTCAAACATTAAATTTCGGCAGGCCGAGCGCAAGAGAAAACACCCAGAACCGCCGAACGGGTTTGCGCGTTGCCATCTGTTGAGTTCAGTTCGCGAACTGTGATTTAGAACGTCACACCGACCAGGAACTGCGCCTGATTCTGGTTAGAAGCGAGCGCAGAGCCTAGCGCGGCGAAGCTGTAGTTCTGGCTTCCCCAATGGATGTAACGAATCTCAGGAGTGATGTGGATAAGCACGGGATGGATGTCGATGCCGCCTCCCACAGCAAACCCGGCAGCAGACGAATTGGAAGTGATCCGCGCGATATCGGATACGTGGTTGAAGATTGCTCCGGCCTCCACATACGGATGCAGCAGCGGCACGCCTTTGAAGCGGTATTTCAATAAAACGGGGAAATCCCATTCGTTTGCTGCATTCCCGCCGAGACTGTAATGCCGGTAAAGAGCGTCGACTTCGATGCCCAGGTGAAACGGCAGCCGAACCTCGGCTTCTGGCCCGATAATGAGACGATTAGTGACACCATTCAGATCTCCGCTTCCGCCGTTTACGTAGACGTCATTCAGCGGAACACCTGCCTTTATGCCTACTGAAAGAAACTGCCCGAAAGCGGGCAAAGAAGAGAATCCTAGTGCGAGTAATGCCGCACCCAATAAGCGATAACTCATATAATTGCTCGACGCAGTCCGGCAGACCACAGTTGCCTGCTATCCGGCGACGAGTTTCGGCACGCGTCTAGTCGCCCGTAGTTTTTCGCATCAGACGCGTTACCCCGCTCGCCATGATTGAGTCTTAAATGATTCATGAAAGCATCTGTCCTTCTTCTACTCGCGGCGATGTCAACCGCCACTGGGCAACAATTCTCCCCTAGCCCCGATCAGGGGCGTTCCATGGTGGTGACGAAGTTTGGGATTGTCGCTGCTCCTCAATTCTTGGCGTCCGATGCAGGAGCGAAAGTGTTGGAGGCTGGCGGCAACGCGGTCGATGCAGCAATCGCGGCAAACGCAGTAATGGGGGTTACAGAGCCGTATGTGAACGGTATGGGCGGAGATCTCTTCGCGATCTACTATGAAGCCAAAACCGGGAAATTGTACGGCCTCAATTCGAGCGGCTGGGCGCCCAAGGCGCTCACCATCGAGTACCTGAAAGCGCACCACATCGACAAGCTCGACCCGATCGGCGTGCACACCATCACCGTTCCAGGCTGCGTGGCCGGTTGGGACGCGCTGAGAGGCCGTTTCGGGACGATGTCGCTCGATAAGCTGCTGCGTCCGGCGATTTTCTATGCGGAGAACGGTTTCCCGCTGGCAGAGAAAAATGCGCGGTACTGGATCAGCAAGGCATTCCTCAACCAGTCGGGCTACCGGGAAACCTACATGCCAGGCGGCGTTAGACTCGGCGTTGGAGACGTTTTTAAGAATCCGGCCCTGGCGAATTCTCTGCGGCTGGTAGCGCAGCACGGGCGCGATGCTTTTTATCATGGTCCGCTCACCGAAGTTATGGTGAAGTTTCTGCAATCGCAAGGAGGCACGCACACCCTTGAGGACTTCGCCGACTTCCAGCCTGAATGGGTAGAGCCGATTTCCACCACTTATCGAGGCTGGACCGTTTATGAATTGCCGCCGAATGGACAAGGGATCGCTGCGCTGTCGATGCTAAACATCATGGAGAACTTCCCGCTGGCAAGCTACGGGCATAACTCGGCCAATGCGCTGCACGTCATGATAGAAGCCAAGAAGCTGGCCTACGCGGACATGATTCACTACGTAGGCGATCCGCGCTTCACACCCATTCCCGTGAAGGAGATGCTATCGAAGGATCTCGCCGCGAAGCGGGCCAAGCTGATTCAGATTGATCATGCGGCCTGCCAGGTGGTTCCTTCCGAGATCAGCGAGAAATTGAACACACGTGGCCACGAGACGATCTATATGTCGACAATCGACAAGGATGGCAACATCGTGTCGCTCATACAGAGTAACTACGGAGGTTATGGAACGGGCATGGTGGCGCCGGGCACCGGGTTTTCTTTCCAGAACCGGGGCGCTGGCTTCGAACTGACGCCCGGCAAACCCAATTCGATTGCCGGCCACAAGCGTCCGCTCCACACGATTATCCCGGCATTCATGGAAAAGGGCGATCTGCACATGGGCTTCGGCATCATGGGCGGCTGGAACCAGGCGCAGGCGCACGCTCAATTCGTGGCGAACGTGGTCGATTTCGGAATGAATATTCAGGCGGCGATGGAAGCGGCGCGTTTTACGAAGGCGACCTTTGAAGGTTGTGATGTTTCGCTGGAATCGCGCATCTCGGACGCGGTGCGCAGTGAATTGACGCAGCGCGGCCACGTGCTGAAGATCCTCGAACCGTTTTCCTACACTGTGGGACAAGGCGAAGCAGTTATGCACGACGACCGGCGAGGCGTCAACTTCGCGGGTTCCGATCCGCGCTGCGACGGCGAAGCGATTCCGCAGAACCCCTCAGCTATCAACTGATTCACGTCAAGCACCCACGTCGATGTGACGCGCATTTTGCGAAACTGCCAGACTCCCAATGTCTAGCGACGGTGTGTGCAGTTGTGCGCGCCTCTTGGAGCGCAACCAAAGCTCGATGACCACGGCGTTTATAGAGAAACCGACCCAGAATGCCATCCCGAAGAACTGCTTTGGGCCAAGATGCGTGTGTGAGCTAGTGGCGAAGAAGACTCCCATAACAGGGCGAGTAGTTGCAATGCCGAGCAGGATGCCCACGGCGCGGGTCATCCAGTTGCGCTTTCGTGCGGTATCGCCGCGGAGGCGAGACCAGTAGGCGCGGCCCAATGAGAATAGGAACCATGTATCGAAGACGAGGACCGCAGAGCGCTCGATCCAGCCACCGATCGCGTAAACGCTCATCGCATACGCGGTCACCCCAGTGATAACGCCGAACGGGAAAAAGAGCCGCTCCACCCACTCGCCACCGGTGCGGCGCAGCAAAATTACAGCGGACAGAACCACGAAGATCGCCGCGGGGATAATGTGCATCGCGGTTAGGACAGCGTGCGACGAAAAGGTCGCGTCCATCGCCGCCATCTGTGGAGGCCTGCCATACGATGGGCGGATCATTTCGTTGAGTCTCCGGAGAACGACCGCGATGGCGATAACGAAGCAGAACCAGAATCCCGCCAGAAGCCATAGGGGATGGCGGGAGTTTTCAGACGACGAACGCTGTGGCATGCCCTTCTGTTGCATGATAGTTACCCCTTGGACCAACGCTACTGGCTCGAGAGCGGCTTGCCTGTCAACCGTGTGGAATACTTCTTTTGTCTTTCGAACGAGAAAACCACACGTTCATCCTTGCGACCCCGGCGATTAGCGCGAATAGCAATCCGAGCAACTGCACCAGAGTGCCGATCAGAGGCCCAATCTCTTCCGGGTGACGCAGACGATAGGCAGTGCCGGGAGTGGTGAAAACCCCGATGGAGATCAACCCAGCAAGAAAGAGGCCGAGCACAGCGGTCCACATCCATCGCGAAGTGAAATATACTACCAGGCCAATCACCGCCAGGATCAAAACTCCCGGCGGTATTTTCTGGTGGTAGCCTTTCGCGCCGGTAGCGGCTTGCGTCAGGATGCCAAGAGCGGCGATCCAGAGTCCCACAGCCAGAGCCTTGTGCGTAGCGACCCCACGCCCCACTTCTGCCTGATCAGTATTGTTTCGTTCTATCGTTCCAAATCCTTTCTGCGTTATCCCTCACGCAAGGCTATCAAAGGATCAACGCGGCTTGCCCAGCGCGCGGGCAGATAACATGCCAGCAGCGCGACGGCAAATAACATAGCCGCCGCGGCGGCCACGCTGATCGGATCGCTCGCACTTACGCCGTATAGCATCCTCGCCAGCAGGCGTCCCACAACTAAGGATGCTGCCAGGCCGATCAGCACGCCGGTGGCGACCAACAACATGCCCTGTTTCAAAATCAGCGTTAGCACACTGGCCCGGGCCGCACCAAGCGCCATGCGGAGTCCGATCTCGCGCTTACGCTGATTCACCGAATAGGCCATGATGCCGTACAGCCCTACGCTGGCGAGTCCAAGCGCCAGCAGCCCGAATACGCTCAGCAGTCCCACACCCATCTTCGGCCCAAACAAGCCTCCATCGATGATCTCGCGCCCCGTTCGCGAGCTTAATCTGCCAAGATTGATTTGTGGTCCAGCAGAATGTATTTCCCGCTCGACGGGGATCAGGATCTGTTGTGGATCCCCCTTGCTGCGGACGTACAGAGTCATGCTATCCGAATAGTTCTGTTCCAGAGGTACGTAGACACACAGTTGCGGCGGCTCCGCCCAACTGGTGTAGCTGGCGTTTCGGGCAATTCCCACAATCTGCCGCATCTGTTTCTCGTCCGGCAACTGAATGCGTTTTCCCAAGGCATTTCCGTCAGGCCAATAATCATGCGCCAGCTTCTCGTTGACGATGGCCACTGGCATCGAGGACTCGCGGTCAACATCCGTAAACTCGCGCCCCTTTTCGATCGCTACGCCCGCTGTTTCGAAGTAGTTGCCATCCACTGTATCAACTACCGTTCTAATTTGGTCCGTTAGCGATCGTGGTTGCCGGCCTTCCACCTGCAGCCCATTCACGCTTCGCGCCCAAAGCGGCAGGTTGGAGGCCCACGCTACAGACTCAATACCGGGGAGTCTCGCCACGCGCTCGCGGGCGTCCTTATAGAAAGCTTTGGTTTGCGCCTGTCCATACCCCGCCTGTCCCGGATTTGTCATGAAGACCGCAAGATGGGCCGTCTGGAAACCTGGGTCGATGTTGTATGCCCGTTGGATGCTTCGCAAGAATAAAGCTGCCATCACCAGCAAGAGAAACGAGAACGCTACCTGGCCCACCAGCAAGCCGTTTGCCAGCGTAACCTTCCTCCGGCTTCGGCCGGTTGTGCGAGCCTCTTCCTTTAGCGCTTCGGCAACGCTCGCGCCTGTGGCCTTGAGAGCAGGAATGGCGCCGAACAGGAAGCCGGTCGCCAACGAGATCAGCAGGGCGAAAATGAATACTGTTGCATTGAGGTTCGGTTGGATGAAATTCGCCGATGCGGGCAGCATTCCAAATAAGACACGCAGCCCTGCATAACCGATGAACAAGCCCACCACACCGCTGAGAAGCCCGAGCAGGACGCTCTCAGTGAGCAGTTGACGTACCAGCCTTCGACGGCTCGCTCCCATTGCCAGGCGGACCGCCATCTCCTGTTGCCGCGCGGCGGCCCGGGCGAGCAGCAGGTTCGCCACATTCGAACATGCGATCAGCAAGACGATTCCTACAACAATCAACAGCACTGCACTCGCCAACACGATGGTGGATCCGCCCATGGAGCTGTTGAAGAGGACGTCGCCGATCGGCCGCACAGTAGCGGTGTGGCCCTGATTCGTTTCCGGGTATTCGCGCGCCAATGCCGAGGCAATCGTGGCTATATTGGCCTGCGCCTGCGCTCGGCTGATTCCAGGCTTCAATCGCCCTACCCCCTGGAAGACCGCTTTATTGCGCTCACTCAAAGCGCCTCGCATCTCGCCCGGTAGCAACTGTTCCGCCATTGCGGCTGGTATCCACAAATCCGGACCGAAAATTGCATTTACTCCAATGAACCTCGGCGGAGCCACGCCTATAACGGTAAAAACAACGTTATTGAGCCGCAGCGTTTTGCCTACGATGTCACTTGCGCCGCCGAAGTGCTGTTGCCAGGTCCCATAGTTCATGACTGCAACGGCGTGCGCACCAGGAGTCGAGTCTTCTTCCGGCAAAAAGAAGCGGCCCCTGGCGGGTGTGAGGCCCAATGTCGAGAAATAGTTGCCTGTCACCAACTCGCTGAACATTCCCTGCGAGGCGCGGCCCACCTGCAAGGTGATACCGCGCGTAGACGTGTAGCCCGCCAGCGAGCGGAAAACTTGATTCTTGGCCTGATAGTCTTTCAGATCTGCGTACGACATCGGCATGGGCGCGCTCGATTTCGCCGTACTCTTTCCTTCAATCGTCGCGACCGCCGCCAAAGTTGAGGAGTCCTGGACCGGCAGCGGGTTGAGGATCAGCGTGTTGATCATCGTAAAGACTGTAGTGTTCGCACCAATCCCCAACGCCAGCGTGAGAACCACAAATAGAACGAAGGTAGGGCTTTTCCACATTGTCCGGATGGCATAACGAAGATCTCTCCCGAGGACTTCTATGAAATTAGCTTGCATGAAACTGCCCGGCGTTGCTTCGCCGGCCGGCACGGGCTCGTATCTTGGCATACTCCGCGTCCTTTGCGACTTTGCCCGTAGCTGGTACGTATCATCCAACTCTGAGATAGTCTTCCGGTACGCCTCCTCATCGGTTGCTCCGCCGGCGCATAGTTCGCGGTGGCGATCTTCGAGATGCTGCCCAAATTCCTCCGCAAGGTCCGCTTCGGCGGTACCCTCCAGATGCAGCGAAGCGATACGCTCTCGTACGATGTTCTTCCAATCAGGCATGCTCAACTCCTGTTACTTTACTCATGGCAGCAACGAATTCCTTCCAGCTCTCGCGTTGAGAACGAAGCACTTTTCTACCCTCCGGCGTCAGCGTGTAGTAACGTCTTCTTCGCTGCTCGGCTTTTTCCACCCAATGACCGTCAATCCATCCCCGGTCCTCCATCCGGTAGAGCAGCGGATACAGCGAGGTAACGTGAAAACGCAAAACACCCCCCGATCGGATCTGGATCAGCCTTGAAATGTCATACCCGTGTCGGGGTTGATCCTCGAGTAGTGACAAGACTAGAATCTCGGCGCTCCCCTTCTTCCATTCCTGGTCCGGCGAATTTGTGCCCATATTTGTTGCTCCACTATATCGGTGTCACACATGTGTACGCCGCTTTTAGCAAATTTGTTCCGCCAAATCGCCCGTGATTTGGATGCGGCCGATCACGATCGTCCTAGACCTGTTGAAGCAGCCGAAATTGGCAGAATTGGCCTATAATAGGAATTGCTAGAATGCTTTTGAAAACACACCACTTTCGCCGACATGAGGCATGGTCTGCGGCAAAACGTCAGAGACACATTTCGGTGTCGTACCTAAGAAGCTGAAATCATAAATGTCTGATAACCGGGTTAGCAACTGGGTCTGGGCGGCTTTTGTCTGGATCGGAGTGATATTCTTCTCGTCGACGACACTTGCCTCCGGGTGGGCGGAAGAGTCTTTCAGCGTTCTCTCGGCTACGTTTCTCGGTAACTTGCAACCCCACTCCGCTTCATACGGAATCATTCACTTGTTAGCGGATAAGGGGTTTCATGTCGCGCTGTTTTGCGTTCTCGCCGTGCTCTTATGGCAGGCACTGCGACACAGCGAAAAAAAGGTTTGGGTGATTCTTTTATCGGGAGCGGTGGTCGGCTCCTGCAGTGAGTTTCTCCAGCGTTTTTTTCCGGGCCGCGACCCGGCGATTAGAGATGTTCTGATCAATATTGGCGGTACAACGATCGGCATAGCATTTTGCATTGCCGTGACAAAAGTTTTTTCTCACCGCAGCCGGATTCCCGCCGGGGTATAAGGTGTTCACTGCCCTGGCCCGCCGTTTGCCGTGGGCAAGTTGAATCCGGTCGTGGTATCCGAGGTCGCGGGCATGCTCAAACCATCAGAAAGAGCATAATTCTGCAAAGCGATCGCTTGAGTCCAGAGGTCTGCCAATACCTGAACATACGCGATCCGCAATTGGAACAGCGTGCGCTGTGACACGATGACCTGCGGGTAAGCAGACGCCATGTTTCTATACTTATCCAGGTACAGCTGATAAGCGCGCTCGGCCCGCGGAATGATGGCATCGCGATACCTTTGCGCCTGCGCTGCATCGGCGAGATAGCTTTGAGTCATCAGTTGGACGGTTTGCTGAAGCGAGAGTTCGATGCGTGCCACTTCGCCTTGAGCGCGTTCGATCTCTGCTTGTGCGGCACCGGCGTTTCCCTGATTATGGTTGAAGATGGGGAGAGCGACACCGACGCTCGCAAAAACCTGTAGGCCCACTGCGCGTGCAGAATCTTCCGGCAGGTGTTCATAGTTCTGTTCGACACCTGCGCGCACCGTTAGATCGGGAATACTTTCCCGCTTTGCAGCGCTCCATGCTGCCTGCGCTACCGCGAGATTCTGTCGTGCTCGCTTTACCGATGGACTGTCGCGAAGAATGCTCTCGGTGATCTGGCCGGTATCGATCTGGGGCGTCTGGTCAAGGTTTCCTGCCAATGGCGCAAGCGCCAGATCAGCTTTGCCGGCGAGTGCGGCCAACCCGCGAAATTCCTGAATATAAGTACGTTCTGCCCTGTTGTAGTCGAGAGCGGCCTGCTCCGCCTCCACCTCGGCCTGCAGAACATCCGGTGCATCGGCTTGTCCGACATTCTGAAGCTGACGGGCCGTCTCAACGGCATCGGATGCGATCGCCAAGAGCTGCTTACGCACTTTGACGGCTTCTTGGGCAGCCAGCGTGCTGTAAAAGCGCTGGCCCACATCGCTCAGCACGCGGCGTCGCTGCTCAGCGAGCCCGATTTCGTTCGCTCGGCCCTGCTGTGCATAGACTTTTTTGCGCAATCCGAGCTTGCCGCCAAGCACGATAGTCTGCTGAACGAAGGCGCCCTGTTCGCCTCCTCCATAATCGCCGCCGCGAATCTGCTCCCCCTGGTAGCCGATCAGAGGATTAGGCCACAGACCAGCTTGCACCGCCTGGCCAGCCGATCGTTTGAGCAAAGCACCGGCCTCCACGATAGTCGGATTGTTCGCCAGCGCGATCCCGTTGAACGCATCGAGACCGATAGGTGGGCGGGAAAGCGCTTCCGCCAGCAGGTCGGGTCCTTCTGCCGGACTCGAAGCAAGAAGCGAAAGAGAGCCGGAAAACCCGAGTAAAAAGACGCGCATCAATGGTCTCATTTATTCGGCCCCCTCACTGCGCCATTCGGGACATGCCGCTCGCTTTGGCCTGCCGCACGCGGTTCATGATCTCTTCGTACTTGTCGGGCTGAAGCACTCGGACGAGCGTCATCATTCCCTGCATTCCGTTTGTCCAGCCCGCCGGCAATCCGTAGGTTTCGGGGCTGTGGATCATCTTGTCCATGTTCATCATTGGGCCCTCCATATAGGCGTCCTGCGGAAAGCCCGGCACGCGATTGGCGTTCGGGCTGATCGAGGCGCCAGTATCGGCGCGCTGCATACCGCGCATTTCGGACATGCTGCCTTTCGATGAGAGCGGCCCATTACCGACCACTTGATCGCTAGTGGAACCTACTCCTAAGCCGCGGCCGAGGCTCGGACCATAATCGGAGCTCGTCGGAGCGCCGGATTCTCCCTGCAGCATACCCATACCTGTGTTCATATCGGTCCCCGCAGGCATACCGTCGCCCATGCGCGACATGGGACCGACGTTTGAGGACATCTGGTTCATCATGTGGTGGGGCAAATGGCAGTGAAGCATCCAGTCGCCCGGATTGTTGGCCACGAATTCGAAGTCCCGGGCCTGGGCCACCCCCACTAGAACCGTATTGCCAGGCATCCATGCTGTGTTTGGAATACGGCCAGCTTCGGTCCCGGTGACGTAGAAGGTGTGCCCGTGCAGATGGATCGGATGATGATCCATGCCGAGATTGATCCACCGGATGCGTACGCGCTCGCCCAATCGCACTACAAGCGGCGTGGCGGCCGGACCTGCCTTGCCATTGAACAAGAGCCAGTTGAACTCCATATTCATGGTGTTGGGGACAGTGTTGTTCGGCAACACCGCGTATTCCTGGAGCATGATGACAAAGTCCTTGTCGACGCGCGGCTCGTACGCTATCTTCGGATGCATGATAAAGGCGCCGAGCATGCCCATCATTTCCTGCATGGCCAAATGCGAGTGATAGAAGAAGGTGCCTGCCTGATGGAGTGTCCACTCATAAATGAAGCGCTCTCCCGGCTTGATGGGCCGCTGGCTGATATCGGGCGTTCCATCCATCGGGTTAGGGACCTCGAAGCCATGCCAGTGCATGGATGTCGGTTCGGGCAGATGATTATCGACGATCACCCGCACGCGGTCGCCCTGCGTGATCTGGATGGTCGGGCCCGGTGATAAGCCGTTGAAGCCCCACAGATCGAGTATTTTGTTTGGCGCGACCTGGCGCTTTACCGGTTCAGCAATCAAGTGGAAAACCTTAATGCCGTTATCGCTGCTGAATTCTAAGTTCGGAATATCCGGAGTGACGACCGGCAATAAAGCTGGCGGCCGGGACGCAGTCAGTCGCGAGCCCGCGCCTACCCCGAGACTACCCGCAAGGACGTTGCGAAAAAATCGTCTACGATCTTTCATGTTTTCCTCGAATATCGATCTGTACTTGGACAAGGCTTGCCGTGGGAAACGCAGACAGGAATATTCGCCCAGTCACGGCAAGCCACTCTAACTTCAAGAGGTAAATGACGTCAGCGAAAGATCAGATACGGAGGATAGATAACAGCGGGAGCAAAGGAGTTCCCGGTGGCGCATCCAGCGCGGGAGACAGCTTTGCGGAAATGGACGGCAGAAGGGTCGGAACGGCAAGTTCCCCGACGAAGAATGCTGCAGGCATGGCCACGAAAGATTTCGCGAGATTGAGAGAGGGTTCAGCCTTGCTCAATTGATATCGCTTGAGCGGACACTCGGGACTTCTTTTCTCTGGCGATGAGTGACACTCATGAGCGGAGTTCTGCCCAGACTTGTCGCACGGGGCAGCCAGACACGAAGCGGAGCATTGAGCGGCAGATAATACAGCGCACGCAACAAGCCACGCAATTAAACGTAGAAACCGGCCCATGCTTCCCTTCATTATGACCGGCACGGCACTCGCCGTCCAGCGAAAAGCTATCACTCTACGCCGCTTTCCGGGGTGATACAGCGAACGGCGTAGACTGTTGAAAGTCCTCCGATGCTTAGCGTATTTGACAGTTGCGCAATTATCGCCGGCAGTATCGCGGGAGCGCTCATCTTTCTTCTGATCTTTCGGCGCTTCTGGCTCTCGCGAGTCCACAGACAGCATAACGACATCATTGGCTGGCAGATAGGCTTTCTCAGCACCACTTACGCGGTGATAATTGCGTTCATGCTTTCGGACGTTTGGAACAACTATCAAGCGGCGGAAACGAATGCGGAGATAGAGGCAAACTCAGTGCTGAACGTCTATCAAGTGGCCGAGGGTTTTGCCACGCAACAGAGAAGCGCAATAAGATCGCTCGCTCGGCATTACGCGGAAATTATGGTGCGTGAGGAGTGGCCGGACATGCAAAAAGGCAGATTCAGCGTGGCCGGTTATCAGACAACCTCGGCTCTTTGGAAGATCATTATGGGGACTCGAAGTGCAAATAGCAACGAGCAGGGCAGTTTCGACCGCGCGCTGAACGACCTGACCAGCCTTACCGAGCATCGCCGCATCCGGCAACTGCAGAGCCGCGCCAAACTGCCCGTGATTTTCTGGGTCGTGCTGATCGTTGGCGGACTGATGACTGTGATCTATACTTGCCTGTTTAATGTCGAGGATGCTCGAATGCACGTCCTTCAGGTGGTCAGCGTCAGTTTTTTCATCTCGCTAGTGCTGGTGACCATCGCAGACGTAGACGGGCCCTATGGCGGTGCTGTCAGAATTCCGCCAACAAGTTTTGAGATGGTGCTTCAGATCATGCAGGACAGCAGTACCAATTAGGCATCGCATCCCCGAACTCCTATCGCTGGCTGAGCAGTCGATAGTACAGGTCGTTCCATCTGAGTTCTTTCTTGAACTCGCGGATCTTCGTGTCGTGATCTATCACGACGAACTCAATACCTCCCATCTCAGCAAAGTCTTCGAGATGCTGCACAGTAAGCGCGCGGCTGAAGCCCGTGTGGTGAGCGCCGCCCGCCAAAATCCACGCAACAGCGGCCGTTTTAAGATTGGGCTCTGGCGTCCACAGAGCGCGAGCGACCGGCAACTTTGGCAGCGACTCCTCAGGCGTCATGACATTAACCTGATTGACGATCATGCGGAAGTGATCTCCCATATCGACAATCGACGCATTTACAGCAGGACCAGGGCCAGAAGTGAACACGAGGCGCACCGGATCGTTTTTGCCTCCTATCGAGAGCGGATGAACTTCGGCTGTGGGCTTGCCTGCGGCGATCGAAGGGCAGACCTCAAGCATGTGAGCACCGAGAACTTGGCCCCCGTCCTTGAGATGGTACGTGTAGTCTTCCATGAAGGAGGTGCCGCCGTCGAGGCCAGCGGCCATTACCTTCATAGAGCGGACCAGGGCAGCGGTTTTCCAATCTCCCTCCCCGCCGAAACCATAGCCATCAGCCATCAGCCGCTGCACCGCTATACCCGGCAGTTGAGCCATGCCATGGAGGTCTTCAAAGGTGTCGGTAAAGGCTTTGAAGCCGCCGTCCTCCAGGAAATGGCGAAGCGCTAGCTCAATGCGGGCCGACTCTCTCAGCGCCGCGCGCTGAGCACCACTGGGACGAAGAGGGGCGTCCACCATATAGGCTTCGTCATATTCTTTTGTCAGTTTTTCGATAGCAGCATCGGTGATACTGGCAAATCGATCCGTCAGGTCGCCGATTCCGAACCCGTGCACCGTATAGCGCAGGCGCATTTCTGCCTCGACTTTGTCGCCTTCAGTAACGGCAACATTCCGCATATTGTCGCCGAAACGGGCGACCTTGAGGCTTTGGCCATCCTGCCAGGCGCAGGCGGCGCGCACCCAGGTTGCCAGTTCGCTGCGGACCTCTTCGTCCTGCCAGAAACCGACGACCACTTTGCGGTTCAGGCGCATACGGCTACCGATGAACCCGAACTCGCGGTCCCCATGGGCGGACTGGTTCAGGTTCATGAAATCCATGTCGATGGTTGACCAGGGCAGCTCCCGATTGTATTGAGTGTGGAGATGAACGAACGGCTTCTGCAGCGTCTTCAAGCCGGCGATCCACATCTTGGCGGGCGAAAAAGTGTGCATCCAGGCAATCATGCCGACGCAATTCCGCGCGCTATTCGCACCGAGGCACAGTTCGAGGATCGATTCGGGCGTGGTCATCACCGGCTTGAACACAACGCTTACAGGCGTCCGCGGCAGGTCCGCTAGACCCCGTACTATCTCATGCGAGTGGTTTGCTACTTCCTTGAGAGTCTCTTCGCCGTAGAGATGTTGACTGCCAGTTACAAACCAGACTTCCAGCTCTTTGAAGTCGATCATAGATAGTTCGCTTTTCTCAATGGTTTTGGGCGTCGCTCAGGCCAACTTTCCCTTCAGCATGGTATAGGAGTGCGGAGGGAACTCGTAACGAAGCCGTGCACCGGAGGCATCAACATGCTTGCGGGTGGTTTTCACAAGTGTCGTGCCGAAAGTATTTTCGGATTTAATATCCGGCCCGTTCACTTCGGCCGCTTCAAAGCTTCCTGCGAATTTCTTGTCCTCCAGTTCGAAAACGGCCGGCAAAGTTTCGTCGCGGCTGCGGTTGACTACGTTCACGACGAGCGTGCCCCGGTCATGAGCCGCCGAAATATCCAGCAACGGCGTGACGGCTGAATGGTTGCTCATATAGGTGGGGCCGTCCACGAATAGCTCGAGCGAATCGCCAAATGAATTAGCGGCGAACAATTGAAGCGGGTAATAAATCGTCTGCAGGTAGAGACCGGTTTTGCTGGTGAAGATGGGGGCAATCACATTTACCAACTGCGCCATGTTCGCGATCTTGACAATATGGGCGTTGTTGACAAACGTATTCAGGAGGGTTGCCACAACTAGCGCATCTTCCAGGTTGTAGTGTTCCTCGAGAATCTCGCGGCCCCGCTCCTTGGAACCCCGTGCACGGTACCAGACATTCCATTCATCCCAGGCGATGTACATCTTGCGGTTCTGGGTATCTGACATAGCCCCCCGAATGATTCCTTCAGCGATTTTGATGCGGTCGTTGAGTTCCAGCGAACTAGCCAGGAAGTCGGGGAAATTATTCTCCGCATTGCCTACGTAGAGATGAAGAGACAGATAGTCGGCGTGGTGTTTAAGGTATTCGAGCACCGTCCGATTCCAGGCAATCCAATCGGCGCCTGGGCCAAAGTTAGAAGATCCGGCGGCCACCAGCTTGATATTCGGATCGGTCCACTTCATAAGCTTGGCGCCTTCGAGGGCAAACTTGCCGTAGTCTTCAGCCGTACGGTGGCCCATCTGCCAGGGACCATCCATCTCGTTGCCCAAGCTCCAGTATTTGACTTTCCACGGCTCCTCGCGGCCGTTCTTCTGGCGCAGTTTGGAAGTGGCTGTGCCACCCGGCACGTTGCAATACTCGACCCACTGCTGCGCTTCGTCCCAGGAACCGGTACCAAAGTTGGCGCAAAAATACGGTTCTGTTTTGATGGCATCACAGTATTCGAGAAACTCGTGGGTGCCGAACCGGTTATCTTCAATCGTGCCCCACGCCATCTCGAGACGGGCCGGACGCTCATCTCGCGGGCCTATGCCATCGCGCCAGTTGTAGTTCGAGGAGAAATTGCCGCCAGGCCAGCGAAGCAGCGTCACGTGGAGATCTTCG
Source organism: Terriglobia bacterium (assembly GCA_963799755.1). Lineage (GTDB taxonomy): Bacteria > Acidobacteriota > Terriglobia > Bryobacterales > Bryobacteraceae > Bog-105. The sequence goes on from CAWCYQ010000034.1 coordinate 186,097, forward strand.
ACGGCCTTTAGGACGTCTTCGCGAAAGCCGTTCTTATCTGATAACGGCGAGTTTTCTTCAAAAAGGCCGCCCTCTATGCAGCGGCCGAGGTGCTCCGTGAAATTTCCGTAGATTTTGGGATCGATCTGGCCAATAACGCGTTCGGTATCGATCTTCACGCGCGCTTCGCGGGACGAGGGTTTTGCGCGGAGGACAAGAGGAGCGGAGAGTAGCGCTGAATGGAAAGCCCTGCGGGAAAGGGACATCTTGGACATGAATATTTAGAGGAAACGGCAAGGCCTTTATACCTCGCACAGAGGTGAAAAGTCAACGAGAATGGAACCGCTTGCAGTGCTGAAAATGCGATATCTGGTAACGCTCAGCCAATTGGCAGAAGACAACGCGCGTGAAGTCGGGAGATAATGTTGCAGCAATCCCCGAAGTCGAATGAGTCTAGAGGAAGTCGCCAAGCAAGCGAGAGTTTCGACAGCAACCGTGTCGCGCGTTCTTAACAATGTTGGGCCCGTAAGGGCGTCAACCCGGGCGCGCGTGATCAAGGCAATTGAAGAACTCAAGTATCATCCGAACCTGCACGCGCGGAATCTTGCCGGCGGTAAAAGCCGGACATTCGGAATGATCGTCTCGAACCTTGAAAATCCCTTCTTTTTTGATGTCTTCAAGGCGGCTGAGGAGGGAGCCCGGAAGAACGGATTCGAAGTCTTTCTTGCCAATACGGACTACAATCCCGACCAACTGGTGCAGAGTATGCGCCTCATGCTGGGGCGCAGGGTGGCCGGGTTGGCGCTCGTCATCTCGGAAATGGATCCCACGCTAATCCAGGAACTCTCTGATCTCGACATACCGGCCGTTTTCTACGACGTTGGTTCGCCGAAACACAACATCTCCAACATCACCGTGAATTACGGCAAAGGCATCGAGCGAGTCGTCCATTACCTGCACGAGCTGGGACACAAGCGAATGGCATTCGTAAGCCATCATTCGAGCCTGGGCCCGCTTGGTATACGTGAACGTGTTTTTCGCGAGACGGTTGCCGAATTTGCTTCGAGCATCGACTGGAAAATCGTCGCCAGTACGGACGGCATTGAAGGAGGCAGGCAGGCGACGCGAGAGATCCTGGGTTCGGACCTGCATCCGACCGCCATTCTCTGCGTAAACGACTTTATGGCGCTGGGCGTTCTGCACGAGCTCCGCGAATCCGGCGTCCGCGTTCCAGAGGACGTATCTGTGACGGGCTTCGACAACATCAAACTGGCCGAAGTATGCTGTCCCTCGCTGACAACGCTGCACATACCCCGTGACCGGATCGGGCAGCTCATGATACAGGTATTGACGCGCCCCTCACCGGCGAGGGAGGCGTGCGGACGCAAAATCCTGATCGATCCGGAGTTTGTAGTACGAGGGTCGACCGGCGTTGCGCGACCGACTAGATAGCGCGCTCTGCTACCATCTACGCTGAAAGCGATTACACTCAGGATTTTCATCGATCTGAAGATTTCTCGTTTTCCCGAATCGATATAATCTGGCCCGTACTGATTCTCAGCTTAAGGGAGCACATGTCGCCATTTCTTGCCCTTCTGTTTCAAGCCGCGCCCGCCAAGCTGTTAACTCTGAGCACGGTCGATCTGATCGTGATCGCTCTTTACTTCGTCATGTGTTTGGGTATCGGCTTCTACCTGAAGCGCTACACGAATACCGGCGAGGAATTCTTTCTGGCGGGCCGCGACATGACTGCCTGGGTGGCGGGGCTCAGCTTCGTCGCGGCGAACCTGGGTTCACTGGAACTAATGGGATGGGCTGCTTCGGCTTACCAGTACGGCATACTGGCGGCACACTGGTATTGGATCGGCGCGATTCCCGCGATGCTCTTTCTCGGCATCGTGATGATGCCGTTTTATTACATTTCTCGCACTCATTCGGTGCCCGGCTATTTGAAACTGCGTTTCGGTGAACCGGCCCGTGCGCTTTCCGCGATCACCTTCGGCTTCATGACCGTGCTGATGAGCGGCATCAACATGTATTCGATGGCGCTCGTCATGAAAATCATTCTAGGCTGGGACATCTCTTTCAGCATCTGGGTGTCTTCATTGACCGTCGCCGCGTACGTTTTCCTGGGTGGCCTGCTCTCGGCGATTTTTAACGAGGTTCTGCAGTTCTTTCTGATTTGGCTGGGAGCGATTCTCATCTCCGTTCTGGGACTGGTAGAAGCCGGTGGATGGAGCGGAATGGTGCGTCGTATCCACGCCAATTTTCCGCATCAGGACTTCACTCACATGTGGAAGACGCTCGGATCGTTCAGCGATAATCCTATGGGCATTCATTGGACGGGCATTGTCTTCGGGCTCGGATTTGTTATTTCCTTTGGCTACTGGACTACTGACTTTCTGGTTGTGCAACGGGTCTTGACGGCCAAAGATCTGCGCAGTGCCAAGATGGCTCCCGTTATCGGAGCGGCTTTCAAGATGGCAGTCCCGTTTATCGTCATCCTGCCCGGATTGCTGGCCTTGGCGGTTCTGCCCGAGCATCTGGTAGGAGAGTCCCAGGCACTGACGACAGGCGGTCACAGCTATAACGAAGTGCTTCCCCTTATGCTGGCGCGATACTGCGGTCCCGGTCTGCTTGGTCTCGGCATCACGGCATTGATCGCGGGATTTATGTCGGGAATGGCAGGCAATGTGAGCGCCTTCGCGACAGTCTGGACCTATGACATCTATCGCGCTCTCATCCGCAAACAGGCGCCGGATGCGCATTACGTGTCCATGGGACGATGGTGCACGGTAATCGGCGTGCTGCTCAGCATAGGCACGGCTTATTTCGTGATGCAATTCCAAAGCATCATGGATTATGTCCAAGGGCTGTTTGCAACATTCATTGCGCCGCTCTTTGGAACGGTTCTGCTGGGTATGTTGTGGAAGCGGGCAACGCCGGCTGCTGGTTTTTGGGGCTTGCTCGCGGGCACAGTTTCTTCTCTGGCTATGTGGCTGTGGGTCTATTTCGAGCCCTACGCCCTGCGTTATGTGGCGCTCTCACCGGCAGCGAAGCCCATGGCGGAGGACATGTATCGCGCTCTGTGGGCTTGGCTGATTTGCGTGATCGTCACTGTCATGGTCAGCATAGCGGGTCAACCGAAGCCCGATTCCGAACTGGTCGGCTTGGTCTATGGCGCGACCGAAATACCACGCGAAACCGGCTTGGCCTTTTATCGGAAACCGTTCTTCTGGGCAGGTGTCGTGTTGGCCGTTTTTCTGATTCTGCAAGTAATCTTCTGGTAGAGGTCACCGCATATGCATGGCAAAGGCTTCATTTCCATTTGGTTCTTCATCGGAGTGCTGCTGACGGCTTACGGAATTCTCATTACGGCGAGCGGTGTCTATGAGCTGTTTGCACCGCCGGAACATCCCGTCGTTCTCGCGAACTTGCATGCGGGAATCTGGTGGGGTGCTGTCTTGCTCATCATCGGCTTGTTCTACAGCATCAAATTTTTTCCGAAGAGCCGCTAGTTATGAGCACGTTATGAGCACAGTCGTCGCGGGTGTTGATTTCGGTACGTTGAGCGTTCGCGTCTCGATATTCGATAGTGAAAAGGGCCGCTTGGCCGCGGCCGTCTCCGAGTATCCGCTGCACCGCAAGAAGAACGACCCGGATCACGCAGCCGAGAGTCACGAAGACCATATCGCTGCTCTAGCTGAAGCTATGCGGAAAGCGCTTGAGGAGGCGCGGATCAAAGGCTCGGCGCTAAAAGCCTTGGCGATCGACACCACCGGATCGAGCGTAATTCCGGTCGATGAGCATATGCGGCCTCTTGGCGAGTATTACTTGTGGTGCGATCACCGGGCTTGGCGAGAAGCGGCCGAAATAACCCGCAAAGCGCATGAATCCGGCCTGAAGGCAATAGACTGGTGCGGCGGAGTCTACTCTTCCGAATGGGGCTTCTCAAAACTCCTGCACTGGCTGCGGCACAATCCGGACGAGCGCACAAACTTTGGTTCGGCCTTCGAGCACTGCGATTACATTGCGGCTGTGCTGTGCGGCATCGATCGGCCATCTAAGGTCAAGCGCAGCATCTGCGCTATGGGTCACAAGTGGATGTGGAACGCGTCGCTTGGTGGACTCCCTTCCAACGAGTTTCTGGTCTCGGTAGATCCGTTATTCCAAGGTGTACGCGACAAGTTGGCCGGCGAATACGCAACCTCGGACGTTCTGGCAGGAACACTCGCGCCAGAGTGGGCGGAACGCCTTGGCCTCACGCCGGGAATTCCGATTCCAGTTGGCGCTTTCGACGCGCACTGGGACGCGATTGCGGCGGGCGGCCAATTGGGCGACATGGTCAACGTGATCGGCACGTCTACCTGCATTATTGGACTGTCGGACACCACGACTCTGGTGCCCGGAGTCTGTGGAGTGGTGCCCGGATCGGTCGATCCGAAGTTGACCGGCATCGAAGCGGGCCTTTCGGCGGTAGGTGACATCTTCGACGCGATCGCACGCCGTGCCGGATCGAGCGTCAGCAAGTTATCGGAGGAGATCGCCGGCTACCGCGCCGGTCAAACGGGACTGTTGCGCCTCACCTGGGACAACGGTGACCGCACAGTGCTGGTCAATCCGGAGTTGGGCGGCATCACACTCAACTGGCATCTCATGAATACCGCTGCAGACGAGCTGTTTGCCGCCATCGAGGGCACCGCCCTGCACACACGCATAATTCTGGAACGAATGGAGCAGTACGCGGTCAATATAAAGCGGGTGATCAATGGCGGCGGAATCCCGAAGAAGAACGAACTTCTCAATCAGGTTTACGCCAACGCTCTCAAGAAGCCGATCCTGGTGCCGCAAGGCGATGTCACCAGCCTCGGTTCGGCCATCTTTGCCTTTCTCGCCGCGGGAGCTTTCCCGACCATTACCGAGGCTCAGCGGGCGCTCTGCCCGCCTTTCAAGACTTACCAGGCGCAACCGGATGCGGCCGCCGTGTACGAGAAACTCTATGGAATGTATAAGCGGTTGTACTTCGGTTTCGGACAGCGCGCTGCGCAAGCTTCGCCGCTCGGCGACATCCTGCCCGATCTCAGGAGTATAGCGAGGGAGGCGAGGCAATAAACCATGCTTTTGAAGACACTGCGCGAAGAAGTTCTGGAAGCAAATCTTGAATTAGTGCGCCGCGGATTGGTCATCTTCACGTTCGGCAATGCCAGCGGGTTTGATCGCGCGAATAACCTCGCCGTGATCAAGCCGAGCGGCGTCGCTTATGAGCAGCTCTCGCCGCAAGACCTGGTGGTGACTGATTTAGAAGGACATATCGTGGAGGGCGCATTGCGACCCTCGTCCGATCTGCCCACGCATCTGGCTCTGTATCGCGCTTGGGACGGAATAAACGGTGTGGTTCATACGCATTCACGCTACGCCACCGCCTGGGCGCAGGCCAATCACGAGATTCCTTGTCTCGGCACTACTCATGCAGACTATTTCCGAGGCTCCCTGCCAGTGACGCGCCCCATGCGGCACGACGAGATCGAGTCCGCATATGAGTTAAATACAGGCCATGTAATTATCGAGCGATTCGGAAACCTCGATCCGCTGTTGACGCCCGCGGTGCTGGTCTCAGGACACGCCCCGTTTTGCTGGGGACCTGGCGTCATGGAAGCGGCTCACACAGCCGCGATTGTCGAAGAACTCGCCCACATGGCATTGCTGACCATCACTATCAATGCCGAGGCTAAGCCCATATCCCAGGCCCAGCACCACAAGCATTTCTTCCGCAAACACGGAGCCACCGCCTATTACGGTCAGACAAAAAAAGCGTAATACGGAGGGCTATTCACATGCCGGAAATACTTCGAAGAAACTTTCTCCTTTCGAGTCTCGCTCTGCTCGCGCCGCGTGCTTCCTCAGCCGCTTCAGCGCGTATCGATATCTTGCCTGACGAGCCGATTGCAACAATCTCTCCGAACATCTACGGACACTTCACTGAACACATCGGCGGCGTTATCTATGGCGGAGTTTGGGTCGGAGAGAACTCGAAAATCCCGAATGTCGGTGGAATTCGCAAGGAGCTCATCGACAATCTAAAGCGCCTGAAGCCGCCGGTGATTCGCTGGCCGGGCGGATGCTTTGCCGACAGCTACAACTGGCGCGATGGCGTGGGGCCACCGAGCGAACGGCCGACCCGGACCAACTTCTGGGCTAATACGCCGTATCTGAAAGCAGCTCCGAACGGTCCGCAAAAATATGATCCGAATGAATTCGGCACGAACGAATTTGCCCACTTCTGCAAAACGGTCGGAGCCCAACCCTACTTTGCCGCTAACGTCCGGAGCCTGAATCCTTACGATTTTTACGAGTGGATCGAGTACTGCAATTCTCCAGCCGGCAGCACCTCGCTGGCCAAGCTGCGCGCAAAAAGCGGCGACCCCGATCCATTTGCTGTAAAGCTGTGGGGGGTCGGAAACGAGAGCTGGGGTTGCGGCGGCAGCTTCACTGGCGATGAATACGCGGTTGAATTTCGGCGCTTCGTTGAATGGCTTCCGGAATTTGGATTGGACTTGCACTTGATCGCCTCCGGCCCGAACGTGGCGGATTATGCCTGGACTCAAAGCTTCTTTCAGAAACTGACCGAGAAAGGTAAGGATCAACTGAAGAAAGTCTTCGGCACAGCGCTTCACTATTACTGCGGCACAACCGGCAACGGCGAATCGACTAATTTTGACGACGCGGGCTGGTACGAGCTTCTTCGGAAAGCGAGTTACATGGAAGACCTGGTGACCAATCATTGGTCCATCATGGGCGCGATCGATACGCGGCATCAGGTCAAGTTGGTCGTGGATGAATGGGGCGCCTGGCATCACACGGATCCGAGTATCGATCCAAGCTACTTGTTCTGCTTCTATCCGACGCTGCGCGACGCGCTTGTTTCGGGTATCACACTAAACATCTTCAATAAGCATTCCGACAAAGTAGCACTGGCGAGCGCGGCGCAACTGATCAACAACATTCATACTTCGTTCATCGCTGTAGGTGATCGCTTCACTGTCACGCCGGTTTTCCACGTGTTCGAGATGTACGCGGGACATCAGGGTGGTACATCTGTGCGAACTCTGATTTCAGCCGGTCCGCTCGGCAACGTACCCGCTAGCTCCGGAATTGACAGTCGAGAAGCGCAAGCTGCCTCCACTCCGCTCGCGAGCTTGTCAGGGTCGTGTTCGATCCAAGGGAAAAAAGCGCTTCTGACGGTCGTCAACCCACATCTGAAGAATGCGCAGGAAACCGAAATTGTCTTTCGCGGAGCACGAGGTCGAAAACCTGAGCGCCACAGTCCTCACATCGAACGATCCGCGAGCTCACAACACGCTCGATCAGCCGCATGCGCTCGAACCTAAGAAAGAAGCCTCCAGGCCAGGGGCAACGCCGCTGATTTACACCTTTGCGCCCGCTTCAGTGACTTCTCTGGAAATCACGCTGGCCTAAATCTACAGTTCGCTCTGAAAAACGCCGATAGAAATTGCGAATATGCACTTCTATGAAGCGTAGATACAAGATTCGTGCTCACGAAAGCGGAGATCGGGATGGCAGAACGGACGCTGGCACAATCGTTCTTCACATCGGCGGCAGCGCTGCCATCGATGCCGCGACGATAGGCGAAGTCGAGGAAGAAATTCGTAAGCAGGTGAATGCCAACAAGCTTGGGCGCGGCTGTTTTTATCAGATTTGTCCGCCTCCGGGTAGTCCGGAGCCGTTGCGGACGCTGGCGGTGCCGGTCGATGGACCGATCGAACCGTGCTTTCTCGATCAGGCTCGCGGCTTGTATTCCGAGTTCCGGCGCGTCCGGTTCGCCGCTCCGATTTCACTGGCCGGCGCCGAGCGTGAATCGCACGCCTCGCCAGCCTGCGCTTGATTCCAGTCAAACTCCAAAACTGGCAGGGTGCAAACTGTAGGGAGCGTCTGGCGGCTTAGCCAAGCCTTCCAATCGCCTTTGGAGGATCGATTTGAATCGAACAGTGGTTGCAATTACGGGAGCGTCGAGCGGCATCGGCGAGGCCTTCGCTCGCAAATTGGCTCCCGGACATGATCTGCTCCTGATTGCGCGGCGTAGGGACCGACTCGAGGGTCTGGCCGACGAGTTCTCCAACAAGTTCAGTACCCATACCGACATACTTCAAGCGGATCTGACGAACGATGGCGACTTGAACACCGTAGCCGATCGCCTGGGAACGCAGCCCGGGCTATGCCTCCTGGTGAATAACGCCGGCTTTGGCATCAAAGGACGCTTCTGGGAAGCGGATCTCGACGGACAAGAACGGATGCACAAGCTCCATATAGGAGCGACGATACGTCTGACGCACGCGGCGCTGCGCAATATGGTGCTTCACGATTTTGGAGGGATCGTCAATGTCGCGTCCGTGTCTTCGTTTGTGCGTAGCCCCGGCAGCACCAGTTATTCCGCGACTAAAGCCTGGATGACGGCGTTTACCGAAGGGCTTTACATTGATCTGCGGCAGATTCACTCCAGTGTCGCTGTGCAGGCGCTCTGCCCGGGTTTTACCTATTCGGAGTTCCACGAAACGATGGGCGCGGAGCGCTACCGGATCGCCGGACCAGGATGGTGGCTGACCGCGGAAGAAGTTGTCGACGCTTCGATTGACGGACTGAAGCGCCACAAACTATTCGTGATTCCGGGGTGGCGCTATAAGCTACTTGTAACGGCGTTCAACAGGCTTCCTCTCAGGCTGCGGACTGGACTCGAATTAGCCGCTATACGTGCAAGGCCACGGCAAGTACCGATCCGAGTTGACTCCCGAAAACAAATTGAGAGCGACAACTAGAATGCGTGCGATAGCCCTGCTAGCGATGTCTACTCTGTTTCTCTTGAAGGCGGATCAGACCGCTTTGCAGCCGACACGGGTCGAGGGGTTCTATGTGGCCGGGATTGAGGCCCGCACGTCCAACGAACTCGAGATGCGGTCAAAGGGAAAGATCGCAGAAATTATCGCTCGCGTGAAAAAAGAGGGCGTCCTCAGGAAGCTTTCGAACCGGGTCGGCTCCGATACCTACGCGCTGTATACGAATTACAAGAGCGATCACAATGGGCCGTACACCTACTTTCTCGGCGCCAAGGTCAGCTCGGCCGGAAGTGTTCCGCGAAGCCTGGTCCTGCGCAAAGTGCCACCCGGAAATTATGCGATGTTCACCGGCTCCGGTGTCCCGGCAGCAAACGTTGTACTCAAATTGTGGCAGCATGTCTGGAGCCTTGAAGCGGCTCATCAAATCGACCGAGCTTACAAAACCGATTTCGAAGTGCATCACGGAATAGACGAGAACCACGACCCGGGCGGCAGGGTCGACCTCTACGTGGGGCTCAAACAATAATCCCCATGCGCGAGCGAAGGCGCTGGCGAATCGCGATCCTGCTCGGGGTCGGAGTGCTGATCAATTACTTCGACCGCGTGAACCTTTCGGTCGCGCACGATGCCTTGCACGCTGAGTTTGGACTTTCTAACGAGACATACGGCTACCTGCTGAGCGCCTACGTCTGGACTTATGCCGCTCTGCAACTGCCGATCGGCGTCGTGCTCGACCGCTTCGGCGTGCGTTTAGTCGGACGAATCAGCGCCTTCCTGTGGAGCCTGGCCTCTTTCGCGGCCGCCGGAGCGTGGAGCATCAGCAGTTTTTTTGGCGCTCGGCTTCTTCTTGGGATCGGCGAAGCGCCCACGTTTCCGGCAAACGCAAAGGCGATCGGCTACTGGTTTCCCCCGCAGGAGCGCAGCCTTCCAACCGCGTTCTTCGACGCCGCAGCCAAATTTGCCTCGGCGATCGGCGTACCGCTGATCGGCGCTGTGCTCATTCGCTTCGGGTGGAGAATCAGTTTCGCCCTCACGGGCATTGTGAGTTTCCTATTTTTCCTCGCATTCTATTTCGTCTATCGCGATCCGAAGGACGACCAACGCTTGACCCCGGAGGAACTGGAGTATATACGTCAATCCGACTCGCCGCATGAAATGCGGTCCGGAGAAGTCCAGTCCGCACCGCTCAGCTATCTCCTCAAACAGAGCAAGGTGCTCGGACTTGTTGCCGGATTTTTTGCGTATAACTATTGCTTTTATCTGTTCCTGACCTGGTTACCGAGCTACTTCTCGGCGATGCACATGAACCTGGAACACTCTTTCCTTTTTACAAGCGTGCCCTGGTTCGTTGGGACTGCGACCGACCTGATCGTAGGCGGCTGGCTGGTCGATGCTTTGATTCAGCGCGGGTATGATCAGAGCGCCGTGCGCAAGACAGTGCTGATCGGAGGAACGGTTCTAGGTCTGGGAGTAGCGGGAGCAATGTTCACACGCAACCCGGTCGTGGCGGTGTTCTGGATCAGCGTTTCTCTCGGCGGACTCTCTGCGGCCGCGCCCGTAGGCTGGTCGCTACCCTCCCTGATCGCTCCTCGCGATAGCGTCGGCAAAGTAGGCGGCATTCTAAATTTCGGCAATCAGCTTGCGGGGATCATAGCTCCGATTGCAACCGGCTACTTCGCCGGGCCGACGAACTCCTTTTCGCGGGCTTTCGCAGCGGCCGCGATCATCCTGTTACTAGGCATTCTTGCCTACTTACTGCTGCTCGGGAAAATAGAACCCGTGCCAGAACCGGCGAACAGCTAGCCTGTCAGCCAAGCGGGGCTTGGTCAACACTGGCTAGCAATCGCCAAGCCCCGCGCAGTGCGTTGCCGGGCGATCACTTAGGAGTTTTTCGATTTAGCCGGAAGGGATCGTACGGCACCCGTCGAGATTCCACCGTCGACCAATAAGATCTGTCCCGTCACATAGCGGCTCGATTCGGCCGCGAGAAAAACGACCGCAGAATCCAGATCGTCGGGCTGTCCTGGTCGCTTTACAGGAATTCGATCGCTGAGATACGCGACCCATTCCTTGTCTTCATACATGATTTTGTTCTGATCCGTTCTAAACCAGCCCGGAGCGAGACAGTTCACCGTAACGCCATACCGTCCCCAATCGTCCGCCAGGCTCATCGTGAGCTGGCGGATACCGCCACGGCTGGCCGTGTAGGGACCGAGGCCGGCATATCCGGCAACACTAGTGACCGACCCGATATTGATAATGCGGCCATAGCCGCGAGGGATCATTCGCCTGGCTACAGCTTGTGCGACAAAAAAACTCCCCCGCAGGTTGGTATCGAGAATTTTGTTCCAATCGTCCCAAGTCACATCAAGCGCAGGCTTCCGGATATTCATCCCGGCATTATTGACGAGGATGTCGATCTTGCCGTAGGCTTTTTCGGCGGCGATGGCCATGGTTTCGATGCTCGCCTGGTTTGTGACGTCGAGTTCCAGCGGCACGGCGCGCTTGCCGAGTTGCTTGACCTCTTCTTCGAATGGTCTCAGCGCGTCGAGATGCCGGCTGGTGATGACCAAGTCGGCTCCCGATTTTGCCAACGCCCTGGCGAAGTACTGCCCCAGGCCGCGACTGGTTCCGGTCACGATTGCGACGCGGCCCGTCAAATCGAATAGCTCGTTCACGATTGTTTCCCAGGTGTCAGAATCACCTTCATCAAATTGGCCTCGCGAGAATGCAGCCGGTCGAACCACGCGGCGCCTTCCTCGAGCGGCGCAACCATGCTGATCAGCGGTTTCACGTTAATTCGTCCGCTGGCCAGCATTTCAATGCACTCGGGATATTCTCCTGCCGACCCAGCCGTGCCCTGCAAGCGGATCTGCCGGCTGACTACAGTCTGCAGCGGGATCTCGACGGTTGGCACTACATTACCGATCAGCGTCACGGTGCCGCCGCGGCGCACGCTTTCGATGGCGGCTCTAACCGTCGGCGTGCTGCCGACGGCCTCAAGAGCGACATCTACTCCAAATCCGCCGGTGTGACGGCGCGCCTCTTCAGCCGTATCGCTGCTCTTGGCATTTACCGTTGTCGTCGCGCCCAGATCTTTTGCCAGTTGCAAGCGGCTGTCATCTATATCGGAGACAATCACGACGGAACATCCTGCCTCGCGCAGTGCCTGCAGGACTAATAATCCGATCATTCCGGCTCCCACCACCAGCGCTGTTCCGTTTTTCGGTACTTCCGAAAGTGCCACGGCGTGAACGGCGACCGAGAGCGGCTCGACCATTGCGGCGTCAGTGAAGGTCAGGCCATCCGGCAACGGGTAAACGATGCGGCGCGGCACCACTACATACTCTGCAAACGCTCCCTCCCGACGAAAATCCGCGGTCGAAACACCCAATACCTGCCGGTTTTGGCAGAGGTTCATTTCGCCGCGCTTGCAGTATTCGCAGGTTCCGCAATAGACCGTAGAATCAAAGGTGACATGCGCGCCCTCGCGCAGATCTTTTACATTCGCTCCCGGCGCGGCCACTACACCCGACGCTTCATGTCCCATAACCAGCGGCGGAATGCGGCGGCCAGACGAACCATCGTATCCGTGGACATCGCTTCCGCAGATTCCACAAGCCTCTACTTTTATAAGTACGTCGTCCGGACCCGGCCGGGGCATTGGAACATCCGCCACATCGAGACGGCTGTATTCGGAAAGCAAAAGGGCCTTCATGCTGCGATAGTATCGAATCGCGGAAACTAGAGGTGATGTTCACAATGTCTACGCGGCGAGCATTCGTAGGTAGCGCGATCGGCGCGGGTTACGCGCTTCGATCTCTGCCCTCCGCCGCCAAAGACACCGCAAGCGGCCTTACTCCCTTTCGATACGGCGACGTTCAACTGCTGCCGGGACCGGCGAAAAAGCAATTCGACCAGAATCATTCGTTCTTTCTGAACCTCAGCGAAGATCGCCTACTCAAGGTTTACCGGCAGCGTACGGGACTGCCTGCGCCGGGCGAAGACATGGGCGGCTGGTACGACGGTTTCTGTCCCGGAGCAAGTTTTGGACAGTATGTTTCGGCGTTGGCACGCTTTGCCGCAGCCACGAATTCCGCGCCAACTCGCGCGAAGGTGAACCGGTTGGTCGCCGGATACGCGCAAACCGTGGACCCAAGCGGAAAGTTCTTCGTCGACCTTCGGTATCCCGCATACACCTATGACAAGCTGGTGTGCGGACTGTTGGACGCGCACACCTGGGCCAATACTGCGAACGCGCTTGTGGTACTCCAGGCAACCACACGCGCGGCTCAACCGCATATGGCGGAGCGTGCTCTAACGCCCGAAGAGCAGCGCACTCGGCCCCACAAAGACGAAACCTACACTTGGGACGAAACATATACCCTCGCCGAAAATTTATTTCTTGCTTACGAACGAACCGGAGATCGCCAGTTCTTCGAAATGGGCAAGCGCTACCTGCTCGACCGGACTTTCTTCGACCCGCTTTCTCAAGGACAAAACATTTTGCCCGGGCTGCACGCGTACAGTCACATGAACGCGCTCAGTTCCGGCATGCAGGGCTATCTGAAGCTCGGCGACCGCAAGTATCTGCGCGCCGTCACGAATGCAGTCGACTGGATCTGGCAGGACCAGAGCTTCGCCACCGGCGGCTGGGGACCAAACGAGGCCTTTGTGGAACCCGGGAAGGGGCAGCTCGGCGCCAGCATTTCCAAAACACATCGCAGTTTTGAGACTCCGTGTGGCTCATACGCGCATTTCAAGCTAATGCGCTATCTTCTGTGTCTCACTGCGGACCCGCGGTACGGAGACAGCCTGGAACAAGTTTTCTACAATACCGTGCTCGGCGCGAAACCGATTCGCGAAGACGGTTGGAGCTTCTATTACTCAGACTATGGACACTCCGGCCACAAAACAGATCACCGCATCGTGGCCGATTCACCTTGGCCGTGGGATCACGACGGAAGATGGCCTTGCTGCTCCGGAACACTTCCGCAGGTGGCAGCGGATTACGTCATCAGTACTTATTTTCGATCTCGTGACGGCGTTTACGTGAATTTGTACGTACCGTCGCGGCTAACCTGGGCGTTGGACCGATCCTCCTCGTGTGCGCTCACACAGCAAACCGATTATCCGCGAGAGAATCTGGTTACTCTTCGCGTCGATCCCTCCTCTCCTCGAGAGTTTTCTCTTCACTTGCGAATTCCCTCCTGGGCAGGCCCGGACACTTCCATCTCGATCAATGGAAAGCGCCTCACTGCTGCCGCAAAGCCTGGGTCTTTTTACAAGATCAGCAGAACGTGGAAAAGCGGCGACCTGCTGGAGCTAGAAGTAGACCAGCGAGTGAGCACGCGTGCGGTGGATGCACAAACGCCAGATCAGGTAGCACTCGTTCGCGGCCCTCTCGTTCTATTCGCCATTCAAGATGGGCAGCCGACTCTCGAGCGAGCGAAACTGACGCAAATACAACTCGACAAGGACGCAAATAATCATTGGAGTTTGGAAACATCGAGCGGTAATGTGCCGTTGCGGCCCTTTTACGAAATTGGCGATGAGATGTACCAGACTTACTGGAACGTCGTCTGAAGAGTCTACGCGCCCGATCCGGCTATTCTGCCCTTCAACTCAGCCAGCATGCGGTCGACGCGATCTGATTTTTGCAGTTGTGCCAGCGTCTGCTCGGTGCTTATTTCCGCGGCTGCGATCTGATGGCCGCGGCCCAGCGCTTCGGCTTCGATTACCTTGTTGCGGACCCGATCGAGAGTAACGTTTTGTTTAAAGTCTTTAGCGCTGTCGGCCCCGGCTGTCATGGCCACACGCGCCAGACGGTGTTGAGCAATCAGCAGATCCGCCTTACTTTTGGTCTCGGCCATCTTCTGCTCCAACCGACGCAAAGCGTCGCGCAGCATTTCGACCTGATGGACCTGATCTTCCAACTGCCGTGCGAAGTTCCTGGAGGCGTTTTCAAAGGCGAGCGATCGCTCCAAAGCACTGCGGGCAAGACCTTCCTGATTCTTCGCAACAGCCAGTTCGGCCTTACCGACCCATTCTTTTTGCGCTTCGAAATTGTCGCGATGTTTCTTCTCAAGCAAATGCTGATCGGCGATAGAAATCGCCACTTGCGTCTTGACCTGCAGGAACTGATTCTGCATGTCGAGGAGAAGCTGCTTCAGCAGCTTCTCCGGATTTTCAGCTTTATCTATCAGATCGTTCAGATTGGCCTTGATGAGAGTGGCCACTCTATCCAATAGCGCCATAAAAGCTCCTTCAAATCTCTGATTTACTATCGCTGGGCTTGGCTTGGCCGTTCGTGCGATCGCTGATTCCACGCACCTTGCCGAGCAAGTCGGACATTTGCATCCCCGAGAGCGTCTCAAAGAGAGCCGGGATCTGGGCGGCGATCCTGGTCATATCGCCAGTGACCTTGTGCATGCCCGTAGCGTCGCCGTCGCCGGTTGAGACGATGGTGATTTTATCGATGTTCGAGAGCGGTGCAGCCAAGGCCCTCACCACTTCCGGCAGGCCGGTGATCAGCTTATCCGCGACGGCAGCCTGGTTCCATTCCTGGTAGGCCTCGGCTTTGACGTTCATCGCTTTGGCTTCGGCTTCACCCTTTTTCAGAATGATTTCAGCATCGGCTTCGCCCTGGGCGCGCGTCGCGAAAGCAGAGCCCTCGGCTTCAATCGTCATCTTGCGCCGCGAAGCTTCGGCGAGCGTTTCGATGCGCTGCCGTTCGATCTCGGCGCCCTTGAGGACAGTCGCCACGAGTTCCTTTTCGTGGCGCAGGATCTCGGCCTCTTGAACCTTAATTTCGTGTTCTTTCTCCACCTGGCGAATCTTCACGGCCTCGGCGATGACTTGCTGCTGCATGATGTTTGACTGAATGTCGTAGGACTTGTCGGCCTGGGCCTGCTGGCGCTTGACGGTCTCGACATACTGAGCCTTCTTGATCTCCAGATCCCGCTGCGCCTCGGCTTGAGCGGCGAGCGAAAGAGCCTCCGCCAGGACGCGCTCCTGGTCCGCCTGTGCTTTGGCGATAGCGGCGGCGCGCATGGCCTCGGCGCGGCGGATGGCGGTGTCGCGATCCGCTTCCGCAGTAGCGACATCGGCATCCCGTTTGATGCGGGAAATGTCCGGCCGGCCCATATTCGTGATGTATTCGTTCTTATCGCGAACCTCCTTAATCGTGAAGGAGATTACTTCGAGACCCATCTTGCTTATGTCGTCGGCGCAGGTGGCGCGCATGCGATCGCCTACCATTTCCGGCTCTTTGACGATCTGCTCCACCGAAAGCTGGCCGATGATGCCGCGCAGATGGCCTTCCATCACGAGGCGGATCAGTCCTTCGCGTGCCTGATCGGTCTTGGTCAGGAACTGTTCAGCGGCCGTCTGGATAGACTCCGGGTCGCTCCTGACCTTGATCTGGGCTACCGCTTCGACGGTAACAGCGACGCCCTGTTTGGTGTAGAGATCCTGCTGCGGCGCCACATCGAACGACATGAGCTGCAGCGAAAGCTGACGAAAGCTCTCGATCATGGGGACGATGACGGTACCGCGGCCTTTGACGATGCGCGTGCCACGCAGGCCGTACACGATTAACGCCTCATGCGGACCGGCCTTACGGAAAAGTGTAGCCAGCGTGCTCATCGCCAGTAGTAAGACGAGCACCGCTACGACAACTATGACAACTACTTCACTCGACAGCATATAGTCTCCTTAGAATTCCCGGATCGCGTTCAGCGCTTTTCCTGGAGCATTGCGTCCCAGGTACGGACATAGGCAATGCCCTTCTCAAAGCGCATGACGACAACCTCTTCGCCGCGCCGAATGGAGGAGCCATCCTCGCTGCGCGCGCAGACCGGGGTGCGCGCTCCATCTCTTACATAAATCAATTCGCCGACTCCGTCAGGGCGGATCGGACTCGATATCTTGCCGAGTACACCGACCATTTCGTAGTCGGCCGGGTCCAGCGGCCTCTCGCGCTTTTGAAGGAAGTTCAAGAATGCCGCGAGCAGCCACGCCCCGAGCAGGCCGAAAACGGCGGCAATGCCCAGATCAGCCCAAAACAGCAGCCCAGTGTGGCGAGTGAGCAGGAAGCCGACACCGCCGAACCAGGCCAGAAATACGGCTAAGCTGCTCGGGGTGATCATGGCTCCTAGCCAGTGACCGAGAGCGCCCGAGTGACCATGCCCGCCGTGATGCACGTGCGCTCCATGGTGGTGGCCGACGTGGAGACCTCCGAGCAGAGCGGTAGCCAGCGTCCACACGCTACCGATAGCGAAGCAGTAAAGGAAAATATCAGGCGACTTCATCGTGCGACTCCTCTTTCGGCTTCAGTACGTCCCACAGGCGCTCGATCAAATCCGGAGTTTCGAGAACCGCGGCGAGTAGCAGAACGCAGCGCCGGGTATCGTCGTGCCGCGCTATCTTGAGCAGGGCCTCGGCCAGAAGCGGATCTTTGCGGAAGCGCTCTGCGCCGCCGACCAGCCACAAGTCCAATTTGTCTTCCTGGTTACGAAAATCTGTGAGCAACTCGGTCTGAAACCCCTCCGGATCATCGACCAGATAACCGGGATGAACTTTAAAGAACCGGGCCAGCAGCAGCCGCGTGGTGTTCGTCAGATGACGGCGCTGGCCGCTCTCCAACTGCGACAGATAGGGCTGGCTGAACGACTTTTGCATTTCCGAACGGATGGCAGCGACGACTTCCTTTTGAGTCATTTCGCGATTGAGCCCGCGCAGATGGCCTTCAACCAGGCGCAAATAGCGGATTTTGCTGGCTACCGTCATATTGCAATCTGCTATATGTATATCGCAAATTGCAATATTGTGCAAGAGAAATCGAGTGCTGCTGCCGATGCCGCGGATCTAACCGCGAGAACTAGCGGCCAGTTCGGATCAGATGATACTTGAGCATTTCACTGTATGGGATTGTATTTGTACCATTTAGCTCATTAACAGGGATATGCATTTTGCGCTGCCAGTTCGGGTACTGGGACGTACTGCCAGGAAGATTCTGCTGTGCGGTTTCTTTCGTCAGATCCTCCTGATTCAGCAGCAGAATCATGGACGGAACCTGGGCGAGGAAGCCGATGACAGCGTTGTGAAGGTCGCCGTCGAGTGAGGTGACAGACGAGGCATCATGCGTGTATCGGGAGGGCAGAAGACTTTCAGAGTGGAGCAGATCGAGCATAGCCTGCTTTTCGCGCCGGCGATCTCGCACCTGGCCGCGGTAGCCCGCTTCGTCGGCCAGACCCGACTGCTTGCGGACCTCAATATCGCTATTCTGCCAAAAGCCGGCGAGGGTCGGCAAATCATGAGTCGCTGAAGAAACAAGCGCTTGCCGTGGATATTCGAAGCTATGCTTGAATTGGCCGGTTGGGTAATTCTTCTCGAACGGAAAGAGCCGATAGCTCAGAATGCCGAAGCGGGTGAAGAGATCCCGCATTTCATCTGTGATCGTTCCGAGATCTTCGCCGACTATGATGTTGCTGCTCCGGACGCTTTCGAGCGCAAGTATCCTCACGAGGTCTTCGGCATAATCGCGCACATATGAGCCCTGAGCCGGCCCCATCCCGGGAGGAATCCAGAAGAGGCGGTAAAGGCGCATGACGTGATCGATGCGCAGGGCGCCTCCATGCCGAACGATCTTCCGGATGCTCTCTCGGTAGAGGCGGTAGCCTTCGGCGCGATGAACCTCTTTGTTTGGCGGCGGGAATCCCCAGTCCTGACCTTGCGGAGAGAAATCATCGGGCGGCGAACCGACGCGGCATCCGTCGACATAGTGATCGCGGCTGCTCCAGAGATCGGAGCCGTAGTTGTCGGTGGCGACGGCAAGATCGTGATAGAGGCCTATCGACATCCCGCAATCCTTAGCGTGCTGCTGGGCCTGCACGAGTTGCTCTTCAATTACGAATTGGACGTATTTATAGAACTCGACAGAACGCTCATGCTCCCGAGCGAAGTTCTGCGCTTCGGGTGACTCCGGGGTCTGATAGGCGCTCGGCCAATCGCGCCAGGTCCAGAGGCTGGCGTTCTGTTTGTGCAGTGCTTCATCGAGCGCCGAATAAAGAGCAAAATAGGAGAGCAGATCGCCTTCGCGTCCACAGTAAGCAGCAAACGCAGCCGCTCGGGCTTTCGCTTCCCCGCCCCATTGCCGGCGGAACTGGCGATAGAGCAGCTTCAGGAAGCAGCGTTTCAGCCGGGCGACTTCGGCATACTCGACGAATTCCGAATTGCGCAACTCGCGAATTTTGTCCTGAATCCGTGGTGACGCGGCTAGTCTGCGGGCACAAGACGAGGTCTGAAACTCCGGAACGCCTTCGATATCGATGTAAATGAAATTCTTGTAGTACATCGAAAGCGGAAGATAGGGGCTGGTGTTATACGGGACGCGGTTATGCAGCGCGTGCAGCGGGTTCAGACCGATGAAGCTGAATCCGATCTCCTGACGGGCCCAGGTGGTCAAGACGCGCAGATCGGAAAAATCGCCGCAGCCCCAATTGCGTTCTGAACGCAAGCCGTAAAGAGCGACATTGAACCCGGCCGTCTTTCCTCCGGCCGCTAGAGCCTCCGGCAGATAGCAGCGATCGGGGCAAACGATGAGTTGATAGGGACCGCTCGTGGTTCCGTTCGTGGCAATCGTGATCGTGTGATAGCCGAGCGGGATTTCGGCCGGCAGCGGGAAGCGGAAAGTGGACCAGCGCCGATCGTCGATTGCCGCGGCGCGCGTCTCAGATAACTGGCAAGTAGCAACAGTACCGGTCAACGTGCTGCCATCTTCAAGTTGGATCCGGTAATTGATCGGAACACTTTGCCCTGAGGCTACGGACAGGGGCACGAACTTATCGCTTTCGCTAACGACGCAGGTAGCGGGCAGGATCGAGTCGAGGTCTTGCGCGAAGCGGCGGCGGCGTTCGGCTTCGATCGATTCGAACGAATCCACGTTGCGCCCGAGTGAACGCAAAATGGCCTGCAGAGCTTCACGGCTGCTGTGATGCTGGTTTCCGAAGATGTCCCAATAGCTAGTATCGACCGCGGCCTCGGCGGCGGCGCGCCAGAGAGCATCGTCATAGTTGACGGCTGATTCGAAGTGGATCTCGCTTACGGACATGCTCCTTTCAATTCTAGAGTGAGGTCTTCAGATGGGTCAGGCGGCTTCGCGCTCCAGAGTCGGGCGCGCCTAGATGTTCAGATCTGAAACTGCCGGTTCAGTATTTCTGCTTTTCGGAGCGGGAGTTCTCCTGAAGCGTCACTACACGGTCCGCCTTCACGTTCTGCCATGTCTGCTGCACTCCGCCCGGCCAGACGACTTCGATTCGCTGCACCACGGCTGTCCTTCCTAAACCGAAATGCAATCGCAGGTCGTTTTGCGAGAGATAACTTCCGCCGCTTCGCACTTCCCCAAGCTGCATGTGGCCGTTCGCCAGCAATTTCACGCTCGCCCCGATTGCACTGCGATTCGAGCGGGTTCCTATGAGCTTCAAGATGAGCCAATGCCCGGGAGCCCTGGCGGCCAGCTTCCACAGGGATGGCGGCTCGTTCTGGTTATTAATCGCTATTTCAATCGATCCGTCATTGTCTATGTCGCCGAATGCTGCTCCGCGCGACGAGTGCTTTTCTTGAAGCGCTGGCCCCGCGTCGCGGGAGATGTCTTCGAATTTCCCATCGCCCAGGTTTTCGTATAAGATCGCCCGGTCTCTGTAATGAATGTCGATGTGCAAAGAATCCACTTCTGGGAAAACATGACCGTTCACCAGCAGCAGATCTTTCCAGCCGTCGTTATTGAAGTCGAAAAAACCTGTTCCCCAACCGACGTAGCGCGTATTTTGCCCGAGTCCCGCGTCGAGCGTCACATCGTCGAAATTTCCCTTGCCGCGATTGCGATACAACGTTTCGAACTCGTCTGAAAAATTCGTTCGAAAAATGTCCATGTGGCCATCGCCGGCATAGTCAGCCGCATCGACGCCCATGCCCGACATCGCTTTGCCATTCTGATCGAATGCCACACCTCGAATCACACCTTGTTCTTCGAACTTGCCTTTGCCCTTGTTGATGTAGAGCAGCGACGGAGTCTGATCGCAAGCGACGTAGATATCCGGCAAACCATCTTCGTTGAAGTCGCCCGTCAGAACGCTCAACGAATAATGCCCGAAGGGCTCCGCAACGCCGGACTGTTCCGAAATGTCGCTGAATGTTCCATCGCCATTGTTTCGATACAAAATGTTTCGGTCGAAAGGCAGACCTCGCGGGCCGCAATTCACGGCAATGCCTCGATAAAAGCAGTAGGGATTCGCCCCAGGTTTAGGCGTTGTCACCGGATCGAATCGCAGATAATTCGCGACAAACAGGTCGAGCTTGCCATCGCCATCCACATCGGTAAAGGCACAGCCGGTGTTGTAGCGAATTCTCGATTGTGTCAGATGAGCCTGCGCCGTGACATCTTCAAAGTGTTTGCCTCTTATGTTGCGGTAAAGGTGATTGGCGCCCCAATAACGTGACGAATAGATCGGTGAAGCCGTCGTTGTCGTAATCTCCCGCGCAGACGCCCTCCGCCCAACCGCTGCTGCGAAGGCCTAGTTGGTCTGTGACGTCGCGGAATCGATCATGGCCCTCATTGTGATACATACGATTCGTTCCGCCTTGGCCTGAGAGCACGAACAGATCGAGCAAACCATCGTTGTCGTAGTCGATCCACGCGATGCCGCTGCCGGTCGTCTCAACGATGTACTGCTTCGAGATGGCTCCCCCGTTCGGGAACGCGTCCCTCAGACCGGCTTGCGCAGCGATGTTACGGAAATCGGGATGCCATGCCTTACTCCCTGCGAAGCACAAGGTCGCGAGCAGCATGACTGCTATCCGTCTCACTGCTTCGGCTTTTCGCCCAGCTTATTCAGGAAGTCGGTGAACTCGCCTTCGGGCGGCTTTTGTAGTTGATCGAGCTTCGCCTTTTCGGCTTGCGCTTTATCCATATCGCCGGAATCTCGATAAGCCGTCAATAACGCGTAATGCGCGGTTTCGTTCGAAGGCTGTAAGTCAACAGCCCGTGTAAGACGTGCAATCGCTCGGTCGAACTGTTTCTCCTGCGTGTTTATCTTGCCGAGTGCGATTAGGGCTTGCACGAAATTTGGCGAAAGCGTGATCGCCCGCTCCAGATGCGCTTTCGCGTCTTCTCTCTTGCCTTCCACCTGAGCAATCTGCCCCAACTGAAACTCACAAGCACCGTCTTCCGGGCTCGCCTTCAGCTCCGCTAGAAACGCCTCGCTGGCATTCTTAAGCGAATCCGGATTGTGACCTTCTAGCAGCAGCGCCCGGCCCAGCCGGAAGTGCAGATCCGGCGCGGATGGATTCATCTCGATCGCCTTTTTGTACTCGGCGACAGCGTCTCCGTAGCGATTTTCCACTTCGAAGATTTCTGCGGATAGCTCGTGCACCCGGTAGGAGTTCGGGGCGCGCTGAAACATCGAGTAGGTCGCGTCATTGAACGCTTTCATGTGAAGTTTTGCGCTCAAATACAGCACATCTGGATCATTCGGAAACTTGTGTTGCAATTTGTCGAGCAGAGAAAACGTCTGGCTGTAGTGGTTAGCTGCGCTGTAGCACTTGACCGCCGCTAAATTGGCAAGCCGAAACAGATCCAGGTGGTTTTCGTCAACCGCGAGCAGCCGCGGAAGAGCCGCATCGCAATGTCCCATTGCCGCCTCTGTGAGCGCCCAAAACGTTTGTCCCTGAAGGTCGTCGCTGCGGCTGTTCTTCAATTTCTCGAGCGCGACCGAGTAGCGGCCTGCGCCGAATGCCGCGATTCCCTGCTCCGTTTGAGAATTGCCGGCGAGCAAAGCGCTTGCCAGCATAATCTGCGCAAGTGCGCTTCTAATGACCCGCATCGTCCAACAGCAGTTCTGAATTTCCGAACCTATGATGCAGTTTTCCTTCATAGAAACGGAAGCTCAAAATCGGAGGCCGGCCGGGCGCAAACCGAGGTCTCGTCTCCACGCGGGCATCCGGACTCTCGGCCAGTTCCGCACAGCGGCCTGAATCGGCCACCTGTTTGATCGATGAATCGACGGCGCTCGCCACCAGCGCTAGTAACAACAATCCGGCACGCAACATCATGCTAGCGCCCGTCCAATTCCTGGAGAGCGCGGGCCGCTGTCGCATCGCCGGGCTTACGATCCAGCAGCTCGTGCATCACCTGGCGTGCTTTTTCGACGTTTCCCATGCGCGTGTAGACTCGGCCCAGATTTAGATAGAGTATATCCTCGTCCGGAGCAACACGGATGCCATATTCAAAAGCGGCGATCGCATCGCTTATCTTCGTCTCCTGAATGTACAGCACGCCGAGATTATTTATCGCGTCGGCATAATCGCGTTTCAAGCTGATTGCCTTCTGAAAGAATTGGCCGGCCTGCCGGGATTGCCCCTGTTTTGCAAGCGCCAGGCCCAGACCATTTGCCGCCTCCGGTGATTGCGGATCAATCTGCATCGCCTGCTTGTAGAGCGCCTCCGCCTTCGAAGAAAGGTTGAGCTTATCCGCGGACCGGCCCGCATTGAGCAGTGTGTAAAGAAGATCGGGCTTCAGCGCCAATGCATGTTCGTAATTTTGCAGGGCTTCTCGCGAATTGTTTCGAGACTCGCAGATATCTCCCAGACCTGACCATGCTTCCGCATAACCGGCATTGATCTTGCCGGCTTTAGCGAAATATGTTTGAGCAGTGTCAATGCGGTTTGCTTGGAGGTGGATTTGTCCCACCAACACCAGCACTCTCACGTTCCCAGGAGTCCGACGCAACACCTGCTCGAGATACGGGAGTGCCTGCTCGGGATAGCCTGACCATAGAAACGCCGCGCCGAACTTAAAGAAGTCCCGGTGCGTTGCGCGCACATAACTACCGGTAAACGGGAGTGCCAGCCGCTTCGCCTGGTTCAACTGAATCAGATCGGCCTTTACCTGCCTGTCCGGCGGCACGTCCGAGTAAATCTTCACCGCATGCCCTTCATCGTTCAGCAACAGGGCGAACGGAAGCTTGAGGGAGGTCCGCCAGTCAAACAGATACCGCCGGAAGATTTCATATTGTGCGCGTCGATCCGCGGAGTTCGGCAGTTCCTTCAACACAAAGAGGCCCGGACCGCGCTGTTCTTCAGGCAGCGGCACGGGTTCGAGAAACCAGGTGTCATGCAAGTTGAGTCGATTGTCAGCTTGCACATTTCCGGTCGCCATTCGTTTGGTCTGTTTGAACGGGACAGCTTCGAGTTTCGAGGCACCTTCGACGATCCGGTACGTGCTGCCCACTCGCAAGCCGGCAAATCGCTGTTCGGCGCCGGAGGGCCAGGTGATTCGAACTTCCTTTGCGGTCTCGTCAGAGCCCAATCCGAACAAGATGCGCTTGCTATGTTGCGAAAGAAACCCCGATCCCGCATCAAGCCATTTCGTTTGTTTGTCCACTTGAATGCGCGCGCCGATAGCGTCGCGATTCGAGCGGGTCCCGCGCAGCTCGAATGCAATCGAGCGATTGTCGCCCGCGGAATCGTTCTGGAGAATTCTTACCTGCGGTCCCAGCCGGCCCTTTAAGATCAAATCCGGTCGCCCGTCGCCGTCAAAGTCGGTAAGTGCAAAGGCACGGCTGTCATCCGCAAAATCGAGACCGCTCACGGCGGAGAAATCGTAGTAGCGATCTCCTCGTTTCGCGTGCAGCACGTTCGGCTCGCGGCCGTTCCAACTGTACTCTTCCCGAATGAACTGATTGATCGCATTCCAGCCGTTCTCGTAAGCCGCCGAAGGCTGCTGTCTGGTCGGAGACTTCGCGACCACCTGTCGCCAGAAGAAACCGTTCAAGTCCTTCCTAGATTCGTTTGTCAGCATGCCGCAGGTAATGAAGATCTCCGCCTCGCCGTCGTTATCGAAATCGTGACCGCCGGACGACCACGCCCAACGTCCGAAGCCGGCGTGCTGAGCGCTTGTCATCTCTTCAAATCTGCCGTCACCTTTGTTGCGATAAAGCGAATTGCCCATTGTGTGCCGCCGATAGGCGTTCTCTAGAGAATCCGTGTGCGCGGGCGTGAAATGAGGGTCGGCAATCACGCGCTGCCCTGCGGCGGTCCACATATTCGCCACATACAAATCGGCTCTGCCGTCGTGATCATAATCGAACCAGGCCGCGCTCATGCCGGGTCCAATATCCTCCACGCCTGCCGCCGCCGCTTCGTCGCGGAAGTGCCCGTCTCGGTTCACATAAAGATTCTTGCGCCCAAAGTCGTTCGCCACGAAGAGATCGGGCCAGCCATCGTCATTGAAATCGCACCAGGCCGGAGCGAAGCTGAAACGGTTATTGTTTTCATTCAGGCCCGTTTCGGCGGTCGCATCCTCGAAAAAGCCCGTTCCATCCGAATGCAAGCCATTGCGAAAGAGAAAATTAGGCGGCCCGTTCTGCGCGTCGTGATAAGGCGAAGCGTAGGTGTATTGAGCCTCGCTCTGGAAGTAGACATAGCAGCAGAGGTAGAGATCCAATTTGCCGTCGCGATCGAAATCGGCTGCCGCCATTCCCGTGAAGTTCCCCGCCGGCGAAGTCGCAAAGTGAAAAGCATCATCGCGCATTCGGAAACGCCCCCCTTCATTCAAAAAGAGAAGCGGCCCACTGCTGCACAAGACGACCAGGTCCTGGCGGCCGGTGTTGCGCAGATCGAGAAAGAGCGCGGTCGAGGTATCGTCCAGAATCCCGACGCCCCATTCGTCCGTGATTTCGCGGAGCAGGTGATTACCGTCGAACTTATAAAGCCGGTTGGGAAGCCCACCCGGCTGGCAGACGTAGATCTCATCGCAGCCGTCGTTGTCGATATCGCCGACCGAAATGCCGTTGCTGCCATAAATATCCATGCCTGAGGCCGGGTCCAACCGAGCTCGCCAGTAAGGGACGCCGCGCGCCAGTTGCTCCGTAAATGAGCTTACATTCGAGAAGGCGGTTGGCGTAACGTCTCGGAACCACGGTTTTTCAGCCGAGGCGAGGTGCTCTTCCAGCGGGATGAACTCGAGGAGCTGGTCCTTATTCCATCTCTGTTTCCATCGGCCAACGCTATAGACGAGATGACCACGCTGATCCTCGCCGGCGATTTCGAAGCGAACGATATCGCCTGGAAGCGGAAAGAATTGTGCGCGCCGGACCTTCTTGAAAAAACGAACCCAACGCCGCCAACCTTCTTGAACATCCGTATCGGATTGATTGTAAATAGCTTCCCGCAAATCTGGCGTAATTGACCGGTAGCTGGCCGGACACGGCGAACGGCCGTTGGGTTCGTTTTTTAAAGTGCCCGTTCGAAACGCCTGATCGAGTTCGGCGCTAATGATCGCCGCTCGCTCCTCCTCAGGAAAGTCGTCAAATCCAGGCTGGATGAATTTTTCCAGGGCGAGATATGGCGGAGTATGGCGAGGCTCCTCGGCAAAAGCGGGACGACCGCGAAGACTCGCCAAAACCGGAAGCGCGGCGGTGGAGGCGATGAACTGCCGCCGGTTAAGGGACATGCGGCGCCTGCTCGGTGATTTTCAGGGTTTGATCTACCGGAACTTTATCGAGATGCTGAACGATGCCGCTCGGCCAGCGAACCTCCACCTTGTCGGCCTCCCGACATTCGCCCAAGCCGAAATGCAGCGTAAATGAATTTTGGGAATAATAGCTGCCGCCGCTCATCACTTCGTCAATACGGTCACGGCCGCCCGCGGTTACGATCACGCGCGCTCCAATGGCGCTGCGGTTCGATTTGGTCCCGGTCAATGAAACATTCAGGTAATGCCCGTGCGGGCCCCGATTCTTGAGCAGGCTCGGCTCTGCATTCATGTTTACAATCGCGATTTCGGGCTGTCCGTCTCCGTCGATATCGCCAATTGCCAGCCCGCGCGCCGGGCGCGGAACACGAAACGCAGGTCCGGCCGCATCGCTAATATCCTGGAACTTGCCGTTTCCGAGATTGCGATAGAGAATCGTCGGCTGCAGATATGTGTCACCGAGCTGTTTGCCCTCTACTTCCGGATAAACGTGACCATTTGCTACCACCAGATCCGGCCACCCATCGTCGTCCACATCGAGGAAGGCCACGCCCCAACCGAGAAACTGGCGCGCCGCCAGACCGGCTTCCCGTGAGACATCGGTGAAGAATTTCCCGTCGTCGTTGTGAAAGAGTGACGTGAGATCGCCCGAAAAATTGGTCTTCGCGATGTCGAGCCGCCCGTCACCATCGTAGTCGCCGACTGCGATGCCCATACCGGCTTGTAGCGCTCCATCGAAATTGAAGGCGACACCCGCTTCCATTCCGCGTTCTTCAAAAGTCCCGTCGTGCTTGTTGTGATACAGCAGACTCGGGGTCATATCGCAGGCGACATAGATGTCGGGCCATCCATCGTTGTCGAAATCGGCTGCTACCACGCCCAGGCCGTAACGCCCGCCTGGTTTGAGGATACCGGCCTGCTCGGAAACATCGCTGAAGGTGCCATCTCGATTATTATGGTAGAGAACGTTGTGCGCGAGTGGCAGGCCGCGCGGACCGCACATGACCGGAATTCCTTTCCAGACACAATAGTCTCCGTGACCGGGCCGAGGAGTTTTCGCCAGATCGAGATCAACATAGTTCGCAACAAAAAGATCGAGATACCCGTCGCGATCGTAATCGACGAACGAACAACCTGAACCGTAGCGGATTCCGGTGACCGGCAGCTTCGCGCGTTCGGTCGCATTTTCGAACTTGCCGTTCCCGAGATTTCGATATAAGACGTTATGGCCGTAATAGGTGACCAGCAGATCGGGCCGCCCGTCATTATCATAGTCGCCGACGCACACGCCCTGCGCCCAGCCGGCACGCATGAAACCGGCCTGTTCGCCGACCTCCCGGAAATGGCCGTTACCCATATTGTGATAAAGCTGCGGCCGGGGCTGTGGTCCGGATTGAGGGGCGTTTAAGCGCGTGCCATTCGCAATAAATATGTCATTCTGGCCATCGCCGTCATAATCGAAGATCGCGACACCGTTTCCGGTGGTCTCGAGGATATAGTCTTTGCGATTCAGGCCGCCGAAGACATTCTTAACGGTAAGACCGGCATGCGCGGCAATATCTTCAAAATCGGCGCGAAACACAGGTACTGTAGCACCCAATGTAAGCGCACAGCATAAGATGATGACAGTTTTCGCACAGATCAACCAACGGCAGGGTACTTGACTATAACTTAAGGTGCAACAACGCTATTTCAAAATGTTTAGTCTTGTGATACCATCCACTCAGCTTCGGTCTTAACATTCTGTCTGTGGGGGGCTCTATGCCACGTTGGCATGGTTTAGTTTCGTATGCTCTTGCGCTTTTTCTTGACTTGTGGATCTCGTCGTCGCGCAGCGCGATCTGGGCACTGTAAGCGGTACCGTAACGGACGCTCAAGGGGCGGCAATCCCAAATTCCAAGGTGACACTCGTCAATGATGCCACCGGAGTCGCGAACAATACACAAACGAACGATGCGGGCGCTTACAACGCACCTGCGCTGAATCCCGGGACCTACACCATCACCGTAGAGGCGAGCGGCTTTGAAAAGGCGCAGCAAAAAGGAGTGTTGGTCAATCCCGGTCAACCGATTGCGGTGAACATCACGCTCCAAGTGGGCCAGGCGAGTCAGACGGTAGAAGTGACTGCGGAGGCGCCTTTACTCGAAACGGAAACGCCGGCAATCGGAGCGAATCTGAATTCAACTCAAGTCAGCGCGGCGCCACTGGGCGGTCAGCGCACGTTCACCTTTCTGGCTCGTCTATCGCCAGGCGTGGTTCCGGCGGAGCCGGGCGCGCGGGACGCCCTGGGCGGAGGCTTTTCGGCCAACGGCGTCAGGTCCACGGGCGAAAACAACTTTCTCCTAAATGGCGTCGATAACAACGTCAATGTGATCGACTTCATCAATCAAACGTCATTTGTCATCGGACCGTCCGTTGAGGCGATCGGCAATATGCAAGTGATTACGAACGGGGCCAGCGCTGAATACGGGCGAGCGGCAGGCGGAGTCTTGGACGTCAGCCTGAAATCGGGCACAAATCAGATCCATGGCGTTCTATTCGAGATTTTGCAGAATACAGTACTCGATGCGAACCGGTGGGAAAACAATCTGGCCGGGGTACCGCGAAATCCCTTCAAGCAAAATCAGTTCGGCGCGGCGGTCGGTGGTCCGATCATCAAGAACAAGCTTTTTATGTTTGGCGACTACCAGGGCACGCGCATCTCGACGGCCGGTGGCTCTATCCAGAATTTGGGTTACGGCGGCTTCTATACGATTCCAACACCGGCGATGGTGGGGGGAGACTTTTCCAACTTGCTGGGTAAGTCGATCGGCACAATTAACGGGCAGAACGTCTTACAAAACGAGCTCTTCAATCCCACGAGTACGGCTTGTATCAGCGGGTGTGTACCTGGGACCTTGACCGCCCTTTCGGGCGCCACTCCAAACTATACTCGCAGCCCATTTCCTGGCAATCGTATACCCACGACCGCCATGGACAAGGCCTCCATGAATATTGCGAGTTTATATCCTACTCCCAATCAGCCTATTCTCTCCGGCAATTATCCGCAAAACGACTATTACACCGTAACGCCCGGCACCTTGAATACCGATCAGGGCGACGGTCGCGTGGATTACCGGCTCAACGATGCCAATAGCATCTTCGGTACGATCAGCTGGTCGAATACGGCAAAAGCTAGCGTTCAGCCTTTTGCCGGCGCGTTGGATGGCGGCAATTTCAACGGTACCAGCGAGCAGGACCTGGGACGCAACGGAATGTTGAGCTGGACCCATATTGCCTCTCCGACTTTAGTCAACGAAGCGCGCGTGGGCTTCAGCCGCCTGGTAACGGCGCGTACGCAGGCGAACGCGAACACGGATGAATTCAAGGCGGTCGGGATTGGCGGCTATGATCCCACTACCACCCTGAACGGCGGAATCCCGCAGATCGGGTTTACTGGGCCGCTATAGCCAAGTCGGCGCCAACGACTGGCTGCCCACGAAGGAATACAACAACGAATGGGACATGATCGACAACGTTTCTGTGACTAAGGGCAATCACTCGTTTAAGTTCGGCGGCGAGGTCCGTGAACTGCACTTCCCGTTCTTCCAGGTGCCGTATCCGCACGGCGAAATGAATTTCGCGCGCACGGAGACGGCATATCCATCGAACGGCAACGATGCCGGCGGCAAGAATGGAACGTACAGCGCAGATACGGGAGATGAATTGGCATCCTTCCTGCTCGGTTCAATTGACAACGGGCAGATTTCCACGACCAACTTCATTTCTTCGACGAAGAGAGCCGTCGCTTTCTATGGCCAGGACACGTGGAAGGTCAAGCCGAAGTTGACCTTGACTCTGGGAGTGCGCTACGAAATCTTTTCGCCGATCGGTGAGCAGTTTTCCAGGCAGTCGAATTTCGTTTTGCAGGATTCGACACTCTACATTCCAGCCGGCCCGAATTCGAATGCGGCTCTGCCGCCAAACTTCAATTCGCCGGCAACGATCAACGGGGTTCAGTTCCCGGCGCTCTTTCCAGATGTGAAGGTCTCCCGCGGAGCGGTGGGTCCATACCTGATTCCGTGGGACAAGCTGGATATCGGCCCACGTTTGGGTTTCGCCTATAACGTCTTTCCCAAGACGGTGCTGCGGGGGTTCTACGGCATCTTCTATGGTGGCGAAGAGAACCAGGGCGGCAATCCGAACCGCGGCGAATCCGCGCCATTTAATTTATCGCCTCAATTAAACCGGCCCGCCGGTGTCGGCGACTTCCAACCGGATCCGTTCTTTGCGAATGGTGCTCCAACAGGCGGGGTAACCGTCGGATATCCGCTGAATGTGTTTAATGGATTTCCTGTCTCGTCCCTGCAATTCCGAAGCGTGGCAACCGATTTCCGCAATCCCATGGTGCAGGAGTGGAATCTCTCCATCCAGCAGGAACTTCCCGGACAGATGGCTCTGGAACTGGGATACGAGGGCAATCATCAGTCGCACCAACTGCTGCAACCAGACCCGAATGCCTGCCCGAACGTTTTTACAACCAACTCTGCGATTACCTGTAACGCACTGCGGTTCTCGCCGGAGGTCGGCAACGTTTCGGGAACGGCATCTTTTGGCTTTGGCAACTACGAAGCCATGACTGCCTCCCTACGAAAGCGCTTGACCGCCGGCCTGCAGTTCCAGGCGGCGTACACCTACGGCCATGCACTGGCAAATTCCGGTACAACGCTCTCGGGCTCGCAAAACCTCACCACTCTCAATCCGCCAGAACTTTAACACTTCCTATACGAATGCCTCGTGGGACATCCGTCACAATTTCACGACTGGTTTCAATTATGAAATTCCGTTCGGGCGCGGCAAGCAGTACGGCGGCAGCCTGAACAAGGCCGTGCAGAGCCTGGTAGGCAATTGGCAGGTGAATGGCATTGTAACGCTGAGAACAGGCGTGCCCTATACGATAAACGCCAGCGGATGCCAACTGGTCAGCGATGGAGCGTTTTGCGGGGCGGATCTGATCTCCGGCAGCGCCAATGCCGCTCCTCCGGGGGGACGGACTCCGAGCGAGTGGTTCAACACAGCAAATATCGGGCCTCCTGCCCCGCTCTCCCAAGGCAATATCGGGTTGCAGACGAACTACGGCCCTCCGACTCGTACGCTGGACTTTTCGATCTTCAAGAATTTCAATTTCACGGAACGCTGGGCTCTGCAGTTCCGGGCGGAAGGTACGAACGTCTTCAATACCTCTCAATTCAATGTTCCGGATAGCTCGCTTGCCGACGCAAAATTCGGCCAGATCACAAGTACCCAGGCCGGCACTGAACGCCACATTCAGTTCCAATTGCGGCTACAGTTCTAAGTTGTAGCTAAACCTTGCGGGGAATGGCCGTCGCGCTTCGGCACGGCGGCCGTTTCTGTTTTATGTTGATAGTTGCTCCTGCTCTGGCTGCTGCTGTTAGCGTTTGATCCCAACCAAGCGCAAGCGCTACTCCAAAAAGGATTGATTGCGCTTCAGCACGGACAACTGACAGACGCACGCTCGGCGCTTGAAGAAGCTTCGCGCCTCGACGGAAACAATCCCTATGTATGGACATCGCTAGCCGAGACTTACCTGCGCCTTAGCGAACCCGAAAAGGCGGAAGCATCGGCTGCCAAAGCGGAACAAATCGCCGGAAAGAATCCGGTGGTTGTACATGCGTTGAGTTTGTTTTCCTTCAACTACGCTCAGGGACTGCTACGAAAACAGGATTTTACGCATGCTGCCGATGTGCTTGGCAAGGCCCTGCAGGCCGATCCACATAACGCGCAGCTTGTGCTGGCGCTCGGTGTAGCGCGTTACGGGCAGAGGAGGTTCGATGAAGCCATCACGCTGTTTCTTCAAGTCATTCGAATCGACCCTACGATCGAGCAGCCGTATGTCTTTCTTGGGAAGATGCTCGACCAGGCAGGGCCGCACTTAGCCGAGATCACGAAAGACTACGAAGCCTGGAACATACAACAACCACCCAATCCGAAGGCGCCGCTTGTGCTGGCAAAAGCGCTTCTGGTGAGCGATTCGCATAGCCCGCGGGCGGCCGATCTCCTGCGGCGCTCTATAGAGCTTGATCCGAACGATTGGGAATCACACTACGAACTCGGCGTGCTGATGGCAAACCAGCACGACTACAAAAATGCGGCGGTAGAGCTGACACGAAGCATCGAGCTGGATGGAAAACAGGCGATGCCGCATTATCATCTGGCGCGTGTTTACGACCGGCTGGGCGAACCCGAGAAGGCCAAGGCGGAACGAGACATCCACCAAAAGCTCATCGGCAGCGGGCCGCGGTAGGCGAAGCGGTTACGGTGCTGCCGCCCTGGGCAGATTCCAGTGCAGCCAGAACGCTAGCATCCGCAGCGAGAAACACACTACAGCTCCCAACACCGCCATCAGAGTGCGATTTATCGCCCAGTTTGCTCCAACGACAACGACGGCGGCGCCCTGCGCTTCATGGTCGAAGCATTTTAGTGAACGCGCTTGCAGCTTGCATAGTATAATCGAAGTTACGGTCTCATGTTTCTGCTTCTCCAGGGAGAACTCCTTATTAGCTTGGCCATTAACGGCCCTGCCTGAGACCTCTTGTACGACCGCTATTTTTTGAGGCCACCGGCAGGGAGAACCAGCCGGTGGCTTTTGTTTTTTAGGTTCATTTTTAAAAAAGAAAATCAGATAAGGTCACGAAATATTTAGTCATGAGAGTCTTTACGTTCGACACGACGCTTCGCGACGGCACGCAGGGCGAATCCGTTTCCTTCTCGGTGGATGACAAACTGCTGATTGCGGAGAAGCTCGACGAACTGGGGATCGACTACATCGAAGGCGGATGGCCGGGATCGAATCCGCGCGACAAAGAGTTCTTCGAGCGCGCCCGGAAGTTGAAGCTGCAGCACGCAAGACTGACAGCTTTCGGCGCCACTCGATTTGCAAAGAATCCGGTCGAGAAAGATCCAAATGTCGCTGAACTGCTCGCCGCTGGGACGCCAGTGGTATCGATTTTCGGCAAGACTTGGGATTTCCACGTGCGCTGCGCGCTCGGTATTACCGAAGAAGAAAACCTGCATTTGATTTCCGATACGGTGAGTCACCTGATCGATCACGGCCGCGAAGTAGTTTACGACGCCGAACATTTCTTTGACGGATATATCGCGAATCCACAATATGCGCTGCACACCCTGGAAGCAGCGAAATCGGCGGGAGCCGACGTGCTTTGCCTTTGCGACACGAACGGCGGAACGCTGCCCGGACGGGTGGCGGAGATCGTGGGAATCGTTCGAGAGCGCTTCGAGGGCGTGCTGGGCATTCATACCCATAACGATTCCGAACTGGCGGTAGCGAACAGCCTAGCGGCTATTGCAGCAGGCGCTACCCACGTCCAGGGATGTATCAACGGCTATGGAGAACGCTGCGGCAATGCAAATCTCTGTTCGATCATTGCGAACCTCGAACTGAAGCTCGGATATAACACGATCGGGCGCGAAAATTTGAAGAATCTCACCAATGTGGCGCGCTACGTGGCCGAGATGGCCAACCTGTCCCTGCGGCGCGAGCAGGCGTACGTAGGGCCAAGCGCGTTCGCTCATAAGGGCGGCATGCATGTGAGCGCGGTGATGAAGGACTCGACAACGTACGAGCACATCCAGCCGGAGCTTGTCGGCAACCGGCAGCGAGTTCTGTTAAGCGATCTTTCGGGACGGGGCAATGTCGCCTACAAGCTGAAGCAACTGGGGTTCAAGGAAGGTCTGAGCGATGTCGCGGGGCGTGAATTGCTTCAACGCATCAAGCAGATGGAGCATCAAGGCTACGATTTCGAATCGGCGGAAGGCACGTTCGAACTGCTGGTGCGGGAAGCGGCCCATCCCGAGTTTCATCCGTTTGAAGTGGTGCGGTATGAGGTTTCGACGCAACTGCAAAGCGCGACGGAGGAGACTGTGACCACGGCGAGCGTAACGCTGCGGGTGGATGACGCTATCCATTCCTCCACGGCCTCGGGCCAAGGGCCTATGAACGCTCTTGACCTGTGCTTGCGACAGTGTCTGGCTTCGATCTACCCGGCGATCACCAACGTCCGGTTGACCGATTATAAAGTGCGGGTTCTGGGCGGCAAGGGCGGGACTGAATCGCGGGTCCGGGTCCTGGTCGAGTGGAGTGATCACCGGCGCAGTTGGGCCACGGTGGGAATCTCGGATAACGTGATCGACGCGAGCTGGCGCGCGCTGGTAGATGCTTTGCGCCTGGAACTCATGCGCCTGCTGGAAAAGAAGGACGAGACAAGCGCAACGCCGGTCCAGGATTTCAGTTGGGCAGTTTAGCTCGTTTCTGACAATGCTTTTCAGCCATGAGCGGAAGCGATTGGTGTGCCTATTTTTCACGAACTCGTCAGTAAGCGTTTCTTCAAGTCGTGACCAAGATAACTCGTCGTAGAATCGGCTAGATATGAAAGCTGTAGTAGCCGATCCCGCCGGAGGGCCTGAAAACCTTAAAGTAGTCGAAATTCCGAAGCCCGAACCCGGTGAGGGCGAGGTCCTGGTCAAACTCGAATCGAGCGGCGTCAATTTCGTAGACGTTTATTTTCGAAAAGGGGTCTATAAGTCACCGGAGACTCCTATAAAGCTGGGTAACGAAGGCGCGGGGACCGTTGCAGCGGTCGGCAAGGGTGCAAGTTTTCTCGTGGGCCAGCGGGTCGCTTATGCTATGGCGCGCGGTTCGTACGCCGAGTACGCCGTCGTTCCTCAGCAGATGCTGGTCGAGTTACCCCGGGCAGTAACTTTTGAGGACGGCGCCGCCGTAATGCTGCAGGGAATGACGGCGCATTACCTGACGCACTCGACATTTGCGCTGAAGCGTGGCCAGGTTTGCCTGGTCCATGCCGCTGCGGGAGGCGCAGGGCTACTGATCGTCCAATTGGCGAAGATTTTGGGCGCCACGGTAATCGGCACCTGTTCGACAGAGGAAAAGGCCGCCCTCGTGAAAACGAATGGGGCGGATCACGTGATCCGGTATGAGCAACAGGACTTTTTGAGCGAAGTGAAACGAATCACCGGAAGCGCGGGCGTAGACGTAGTTTACGATTCCGTCGGGAAATCGACTTTTGCGAAAAGCCTGGACTGCCTGAAGGCGCGCGGAATGATGGTCAGCTTCGGGCAATCCAGCGGATCTATAGGAGAAATCGACCCGCTTGTGTTGTCTCAAAAAGGATCCCTTTTCCTGACACGCCCCACGCTCACGAATTACATCAGCGATCCGGCGGAGCTGAAGTGGCGATCGTCGGACCTTTTCAAGTGGATCGCCGAGGGACGTCTTAAGCTCAAAATTTATCGCGAATACGCTTTGGCGGATGCGGCGAGCGCGCATCGTGACCTCGAAGCGAGGCGGACAATCGGTAAACTGCTGCTGAAGCCTTAGATGACGAATTTGGAAGAGAGATCGGAGCAGACGGTCCGGCGGGAGCGCTTGTGGCCCGTGCTTGCGGAACTAAGATTGGACGCTTTTCTCACTACCGCTTTGCCGAATGTTCACTATCTCAGCGGTTTTACGGGAAGCAATGGAGCGCTGCTGGTGTCGGACGACCGTGCGTTGCTCTTCACGGACCCCCGGTACGCGACACAGGCCCCGCAGCAATCGGACTGCGAAGTCAAAATCGCCGCCGGGCCGCTGATAATCGAGATTGCCAAGTGGACGAAACGGCTGAAAGTGAAGACACTCGGCTTTGAGCAGAACCGTATCAGCTTCGAGGAGCATAGTCAATTGAAGGCTTCTCTCCCGGGAGTGCGGCTGAAGCCCGTGCCCGCGGCCGCGGAGAACTTGCGGATGGTCAAGTCGGCTGCAGAGATCGGGACAATCAAAGCTTCGGTCCGGCTGAATTCAGCGGCGCTGGAGCAAGCCCTCGAGCACTTTACCCCGTCGATGACGGAGGTGGATTTCGCGGCCGAGATTGAATACCGGATGCGGCTTCTGGGAGCGGATGGCACCGCGTTTGAAACCATCGTGGCCTCCGGACCGCGGACTGCGCTGCCTCACGCACATCCGACAAATCACCCGGTTCAGACGCATCAATTATTATTGGTGGATGTAGGTGCGAGAGTGGCTGGCTATGCCAGCGACATGACCCGTACTTATGCCTTAGGTAAGCTGGATGCGAAGATACGCCGGATGTATAAGGCTGTGCTCGAAAGCCAGCTTGCGGCTATCGACACGATAAGGCCAGGCGTATCTTGCGCTCACGTGGACCGAACCGCACGTGGGATCTTGCGCGGATACGGATTAGATAAGCTGTTTGTTCACTCAACGGGACACGGGCTCGGCCTGGAGATACACGAGCGCCCGAGAATCGGCAGGAAGGAAAGGACAAAGCTGCAGGCGGGAATGGCCATCACTATTGAACCGGGGGTTTATCAGGAAGGGCTGGGCGGCATCCGCATTGAAGACACATTAGTAGTAACGTCGCGGGGCTGTGAAGTCCTCACACCCACAGGAAAAGAGCTGGTCGTCCTATAGCTTTGAAAAGTTCCGCAGCCTTGACGAACAGACGATGACGATAGAAGAGATCAAGAAGTTGATAGAGATTGTGCGGGAGACCGGAATCTCCGAGCTCGAGGTGGAGATGGGCGAGGGGCGAGTGAAAATCCGCAACAGCCCTTCGAAAGGGCAGGAGATCGTACTTCCGACTGTGCTGCCGGTATCAGTGAGTCCGGCGTCCGCTCATCCGATCGCAGCCGCACCCCCCGTGCCGCCCGCCGAGACAGCAGCTCCGCCCAAGCCGGCAGCGCGCAACGAAGACGAACAAAATCTGCTAGTGAAATCACCTATCGTGGGCACTTACTACGACGCACCGTCGGCCGGATCTGCGCCGTTTGTAAAGATAGGCGACCATGTGGAACCAAAGCAGGTGCTCTGCATTATCGAATCGATGAAGTTGATGAACGAAATCGAAGCGGAAGTCGCGGGCACGGTGGTTGCCAAACACGTTGAGAATGGACGGCCGGTGGAGTACGGCGAATCGCTTTTCACACTTCGTCCCGTCTAAGGAATTCAACGTAAATAAATGTTTCAAAAAATCCTCATCGCAAACCGCGGTGAAATCGCACTTCGCGTCATATGCGCGTGTAAGGACCTTGGTATCAAGACGGTAGCTGTCTATTCCGAAGCTGACCGGCACAGTTTACATGTTCGATTTGCAGATGAAGCGATCTGTATCGGCCCGGCAAAGAGTAACCTGAGCTACCTGAACGTCGCTTCGGTGATCAGCGCGGCCGAGATCACGAATGTGGATGCGGTTCATCCCGGATATGGCTTCCTGAGCGAGAACGCGGATTTCGCGGAAGTGTGCGAACTCTCCGGAATCAAGTTCATTGGACCGAAGCCCGCGGTCATCCGCGATATGGGACTCAAGCAGAAGGCGCGCGCGATCATGGAACGATCCGGAGTCCCGATTTTGCCCGGTTCGCTCGGCATTTTAAGCACGCCTGAAGAGGCGCTAGAGCTTGCGTCCCGTATTGGTTATCCGGTCATGCTGAAGGCGGCTGCAGGCGGTGGCGGACGGGGCATGCGCGTGGTTCATTCGGAGGCCGACCTGCCCGCTTTGCTGGCTCAGGCACAAGTCGAGGCGGCTGCGGCTTTTTCCTCCGGCGATATGTACATGGAAAAGTTGCTGGAAACACCCCGGCACATTGAATTCCAGATTCTGGGCGACGAACACGGCAGCGTCCAGGTATTGGGCGAGCGCGAATGTTCCATCCAGCGACGCCATCAGAAACTAATTGAAGAGTCGCCTTCCCCATCCATTACTCCCGATATGCGAACTGCCATTTCGGAGCGCCTACGCGTCGCCATGAAGGCGATCGGTTATACCAACGCCGGCACAGTAGAGTTTCTGATGGACGAGAACCAGAACCTCTTTTTTATCGAGGTAAACGCACGTATCCAGGTCGAGCATCCGGTCACTGAATTCGTGACGGGCATCGATCTGGTGAAAGCTCAGATCCGAATCGCTGCCGGCGAACAGCTTGGCGATATTCTTGACCAACCTGTTGAACTCAAGGGGCACGCGATCGAGTGTCGAATCAACGCGGAAGATCCACAGACTTTCCAACCTTCGCCTGGCCGTATTACAGGCCTCAACTTACCCGGGGGAATTGGAGTGCGCGTAGATACGGCCGCATATACGGACGGAATCATCCCGCCCTACTATGATTCGTTGGTTGCCAAACTAATCACTTACGGCAAGGATCGCGAGGAAGCTATCCTTCGCATGAGGCGTGCCCTGAGCATGTTTGTTATCGAAGGTATTCACACCAGCCTTTCGTTGCACGACAAAATACTGTGCGACGAAGATTTTATCGCCGGACGGTTCGATACGACCTTCGTGTCCAAACTTCTACATTCAAGCGGCACCGGCGAACAGTAAACGCCGGGCCGCTATTCTCGAATCCGGCTAGAAGCTGATTCCGAGCAGAACGTCCCCCTGGTCCTTGTTTGACCGGAGTCCATCGGCTGAGAACGAGTTGTTGGCCCAGCGGGTGTAGCGGGCTTCGGGAGTCAATTCGAACGGGCCCTTCTTGAACGTGATACCAAAACCCGCAACTCCGCCAAAGCTGTTTCGATTTGCGATCGCCCCCGAGTTATCGAGATAAGTCGGGCCGGCGCTGCCTAGCAAAGTTTGCTGGCCAATAGTAGAAATATGCCGGTATGACGCACCAAAATCGATAAAAGGCCGCAGATGTCCGAGTGCAACATTATATTTGAATACGCCCGGGATTTCCCACTGATTAAAACCGGTTCTCATATAGCCATTTGTGCCCGATGTCGATATGAAACTATTATCAAAACCACCTCGTTTAAATAACCCGTCGACTTCGAACCTGAGATGAAATGGCATGTGAAACTCTGCGCTGGCGCCAAATTCGTAGCGCGGCGTCGAAGAAGTATAAGAGGAATTTGGAATACTGGAACCGCTGAAAATCGACGAGCTTCCGGAACTGAACATGTCAGTTACAGGAATGCCGGCCTTCAGGCCAAGTGTCACAGGCCAATGGCCCACGTCTTCGCTTTGCGCGCACAGCGAACTGGCTCCGAGCGCTATTACGGCAATGAATTTGAAGTTTTTTAGCATGATTACAGAGTTCTCCCGCTAGATTTCTATGATTCTTAAAATGCTAGGCCTTGCGTTCCGTTTTGACTAACCAGAATTGATATGAGACAGGAAGCAACACGGGCTATATTTTTGCCCTTATAACCGTACTGATGTCACTCATAGTTCGCAGGTTTCTCAAAACTGCAATTGCTGGTCTATTTACTAGAAGTGCAATTTAATTAGTGCAAACTAAGAGATGTTGATGAGTGAAATTGTAATACGCGCTCGATCGCGAATACGACCGGCAAGGCGAAGAGACTGCTATCCACGCGGTCCAGCATGCCGCCGTGGCCGGGCAGCAGAGTACCGCTGTCCTTCACGCCTGCACCGCGCTTAATGGCGGATTCCGCCAAGTCTCCGAATTGGCCCACCACGTTTCCCGCCACGGCCATGATTGTGATTTGCCACCAGAGAAAACGGGGCAGAAAATGACCGAGATAAAGAAGACCGAAGACAACGGCGGCGGCGACTGAGGCTGCCGCGCCTTCCCAACTCTTCTTAGGGCTGACGATTGGGGCCAGACGATGCTTTCCCAAAGTACGGCCTATATAGTAGGCCGCGGAATCGCCGATCCAATTGAGAGCGAGGGCAAAGAAGAGAAGATGTACGCTTTCCTTTCTGAGCTCGATCGCAAATCGCCAGGGGGCGAATGTATATAGCGCGCCCAGAACGGCGCATGCGACATAAGGAAGAATACTACTCAGGTCAGACAAGCGCAAAGCTACGACGAGGGCGAGGATTGCGAACAAGGTAATGCCATCCAGAAGATTCGCCTGGCCTGCGGCTAGCTGCGGCCAAAACAAGATCAGCAAGCCACCAGCGATTCCGACCCAGCCCGGATTGGGAATCCGGTGAGCGGCGACGAGCGTCGAGTACTCCCGGTAGCAGAGGAGACTCATGGCGAGCGCCGCTGCAATAAAAACCAGCTCGGGCGCGAAAAAGACAAGATAAAACGCAAGCGCTACAAGCCCAATCCCAGTGAGCAGGCGCTTCATGAAGAGGGCAGTTCCACTCTAAGCGATCGGAAGTTCCAGAATCTCCTCTTCGACAATAAACGAAGAGCTTTCGAGAGGCATGGCCGCGTTTCGAGCCAATCCGCCAAAGCGCCGTTCACGGTTCTGGTAATCCAAGATCGCTTCGAGTAATTCCTGGCGGGTGAAGTCAGGCCACAGAGTTTCGGTGACGTAGAGTTCGGAGTAGGCAATTTGCCAGAGCAAAAAATTGCTGAGGCGCATTTCGCCCGAGGTGCGGATCAACAGGTCCGGGTCTTTCACTCCCGCAGTATAGAGATGCGCTGAAATGGCTTCTTCCGTGATTTCGAGCGACTGCAGATTGCCTTCATTGCGGGCGTTCTCGATCATGCTGTTAACGGCATCCACGAGTTCGGTGCGACCTCCGTAATTAATCGCCAAATTCAGGCGCATTCCGCGATTGTGCCCGGTCTTATTCATGACATCATGAAGTTCCGCCTGCACGGCAGCCGGTAACGATTCCAAGCGCCCTATGGCAAAGAGCTGAATTTCGTTGCGCATCAGATTCGCAAGTTCCCGCCGCAGATAGACGCGCAACAACCGCCAGAGCCCCTCTATCTCGTGGCGCGGCCGCTTCCAATTCTCGACCGAGAACGCATATAACGTCAGGGCTTCCAAACCCAAACGAGCGCAGGTTTCCACCACGGTCCTTACTGGATCGATCCCCGCTTTGTGGCCAAGGATCCTAGGAAAATTTCGCTGTCTGGCCCAACGTCCATTTCCGTCCATAATGACAGCCACATGGGCTGGAAGACGTTTCGGATCAATTTGCATCGCGACGCGCCATTCCTGGTCGCCCGGTGAAAGCGACTCAAGCAGTTCCTTCATAACGTAAAGCTCTATGGTACATCAAGAGGTGAAGTCGACTACTGTGGAAAAAAGGGCGCCAAAGCCGCCGCAAAACAGAGAAAACTTCCGAACGGAAGTCCGTATGAAAGTGCTTTCTTTCTCATTCGAATCAGCAGTCCGATACCGACAAGAGCGCCTGCAACCGTGCCTATTATCAAGGCTCTGACTCCTCCTTGCGGCCCGAGGAACGCGCCCAGCAGCATGAGCAGTTTGACGTCCCCGAAGCCGAGAGCCTCACGCTTTCGGAAGCGGCCGTAAACTGCTCCAAATAGCCAAATCGGAACGGAGAGCAGGACCGAACCAAGGACCGCATTTAGCAGCGACTGCCAGCGCCATCCCGATTCGGGCAGAATCACAGAGGCCAGGCTTCCAGGCACTACTACAAGCGCGGCGAATATCAAGCCCGATAAAGTTCCGCCGACCGTGAATTCATCAGGCAGAATGCGTTCTTCGAGATCGGTCCAAAACAGAACAGTGAGCAGCATCTCGAAGATGACCCATTTCAATGCGCTGAGGGTTAAGCCGTATCTAGCGGCGGTCAGCAGAAAAAGGAGCCCCGTTGTCGTCTCGACGAGGGGATAGCGCAAGCCGATCGGCTGCAGACAACGACGGCAACGCCCTTTCAATATTAGGTAGCTCAGGACAGGAACGTTTTCAGTCCAAGACAATTGCTTGCCGCATTCGGGGCAAAACGAGCGGGGAGCAACCACCGAGAGATCGCGCGGAATGCGGTAGATGCAGACGTTCAGAAAGCTGCCGAACACAAGGCCAAACAAGAAAATGAAGAACAGCAGGAGAGACGGCATCTCAGCCCGCCAGCGCCCGCGCGTAACTTTGGAGCGTGCTTTCGACCATATGTTCTTGCGTGAATTCCCGCTCAACTCTGGCCCGGCCATTTCGGCCCAGAGTCTGCGCCAGATTCGAGTCTGCCTTCAACTTAGTTATGGCGGCTGCGATCGCCTGCGGATCGTTGTCCACCAGGAGACCCGATTCGAGATCGGTAACGATTTCCGGAAGACCTCCGACCCGGCTTGCAACGACGGGTACGGCAAAGCTCATGGCCAACAAGGCGGCCGAGCCGAGGCCTTCCGATCGGCTGATATACAGAAATATCGACGCGCGCGGCAGATCCGCGGCTAGATCTTTTGAGAATAGAACCGGGACATTCGCCAACGCACAGGCCTGTTCCACCAATTCCCTGCCCTTCGCCGGATCGCTTGAAGCGGACGTAACCGCAAGAAAGTCATTCTTGGTCTGCAGACCAGGGATCGAAGTCAGTTGAACGCCGTCGTAAACAATGTCTATCTTAGTCGGGGGAACGCCCGCTCTCTCCAACTCCCGCCCCACGAATCTGGAAACGGCGAGAAAGCGGCTCGCTCGATCGTACTTCCAGCGCGAAGCGAATCCGGAATGAATCGGGAACGCGACCCGGCGGGATACAACAAATCGCCGGGCGGCAACTGCCGTGAGAGTGTGGGAATGCGCGTCGTGAGCATGAACTATGTCGGCACGCCGGGAATTTCCGAGCACTGCCGCCACACTCGCCGCTTGAACCGGGAAGCCTGCTTCCTCAGCCGTATTCCAGAGCGGACTGCCGCGGCGGGCAAGAAGCTCCGAAGCGTGGCCCCGTTCCTTAAGACCTTGCAAGAGTTGCAGTACCTGACGCTGTCCGCCTCGCATCTCGCGGCCCATATCGATGTGTAAAACGCGCAAACTGCTATTACTTCCGGCCCGGCGCCATCAGACGCGCTTTGGAATACTTTGCAAAGTTATAAAATGCCGCCATGTAAGCGATCGCCAACCCTTCGACGCCATCTAGAAATCCACGTTTGAGAACGTAGGTGCGGAAGAAAGTCCAAGGTGGATCGAGCAAAAGGCGGGACAGCGAAACGTCATCCTGTCGAGACGCGATCTCCTGTGCAGCCAAAGTGGTGTACCGGTCCATGGTTCGCAGATGCTCCGAGATTGAGTTACAGGTGAAATGCAGCAGGTTGGATTGAAGGTGGCCGACGGTCCCTTCCACTCTGACCGATTCGTGTACAAATTCACCGACCCATTTTGCTTTGGAGCGGTTGAAAAGCCTTATTTTGCGATCGGGATACCATCCGCTGTGCAAGATCCAGCGCCCGAGATACTGCGCGAGCCGCGGAACCGTGTAGCCATCGAACTTTGGCCCGCTCTTCTTGATTTGCCAGATTTCGGCTTCCAGCGCTTCGCTCAGACTCTCATCGGCATCGAGTGACAGAACCCAATCGTGCGCAGCAAGCTCCGCCGCGATGTTCTTCTGCGCCGCATATCCGTGCCAGGATGCCTCTACAACGCGGGCTCCAAGTTTCCCCGCAATTTCAACCGTACGATCGTTTGATCCACTGTCAAGAACCAGGATTTCATCGCAGCAGCGAAGACTCTCAACAACCCGGGCAATGTTCCGCTCTTCGTTGAAGGTAATGATAGCGGCCGAGATCTTCATTTGATCGGCACGGCGGTAACAGAAAGTATAAACACTATCAATGCCGCCAACCCAAGGAGAAGACGCCTGCCGCCCAGCGGTGTATTGTCGTACACCAGAGGATGTCGCCGGTAGAAAAAGAAGGACGCGACCGCCCATAGCCACCACGGCCAATAGAAAAAACCGGCTACGACCAGCACCAGCACGAAAGCCAGACTGGAGCGCCGGTGCCACCGCTCCACTCCGAACGCGTAGACGACGTGTCCGCCGTCAAGCTGACCTATCGGCAAGAGATTAAGTGCAGTGGCGAACAGCCCAGCCCAAGCCGCAATTGCAATCGGATGAAGGAGTATCTGGGACGCCGGCACGCCAGGGAAGCGCGCGTATTCCATGAGCCGTAATATGAGCGGAGTGCCGAAGGTGATGGAATCGCCGGAAGGAGGCAGCGCGCTAGTCTTCGACAGCACGACTCCGGCAATCAAAAGCGGCATCAGCACAATGAACCCCGCGAGCGGGCCTTTGATGCCGATGTCGAACAATCCTTCGCGGCTGTAGATCGGCGACCTGATCTTGATAAAAGCCCCAAACGTGCCAAACAGCGACGGAGATGGCAGGAAGTAGGGCAGACTCGCATCTA
Source organism: Terriglobia bacterium (assembly GCA_963799755.1). Lineage (GTDB taxonomy): Bacteria > Acidobacteriota > Terriglobia > Bryobacterales > Bryobacteraceae > Bog-105. The sequence goes on from CAWCYQ010000034.1 coordinate 230,566, forward strand.
CATTCCGCCGGCGGCACTCCAGATAATGCCCGAGTTCATGCGCGAGCAGTATGGCCAGAAGCGGAACGGAAAAACTGAGCCCCGCCCAGAGATGGTTGTCAAGGCGTATGAGGCGTCTGTAGCCGTCTATGAGAACGTCAACCGTTAAGGGCCGGTTTTGTCCAAAGCTCTCCACGACGGCTGATCCGAAAGCCGTGGTGGTCAGAAATGTCGCGAAGAAGAGGACGGCGTTCAGCCACCAGGTTGTCAAAGGCCGGGAAAAAATCGAAACCGAAGACGCTTCCGTCAAGCCTTTGGAATCATCGTTCAATTGTGTTCTACGCGTTAATAGCCGAGCTGTCCGCCCCCAGGCTGCGGTTCTCAATTCTCTTGCTAAAACCGAACTCGGGCACACTGTTACAGCTATAGTGTCTGGAGTTCCTTCCCAGGCTTAAACCGTACGGCTTTGCCAGGAGGAATCGCTACTTCTGCGCCAGTACGGGGATTTCGGCCAATGCCCGTTTTCCTCGGCCTCACGTTGAAGATCCCGAAGCCGCGCAACTCGATTCGGTCACCTTCTGTGAGGGCCTTTTTCATCGTTTCGAAAACCGTTTCGACAGCCATCTCCGCTTTCGTCTTGGTTATGCCCGTCCGGTTCACGACCTCATTAATAATGTCTAGCTTTATCAAGGAACCTCCAGGCACTCGCTGATCATCAGCGAAGTGCCAAGCAATGTTCATGATATTAAAGCGTTTAAGTACATGTCAACGAGGAAGGCAGACGGCGGCCAGCGAGCAGCGGCCGCAAATTTTTCCGGCGAGGGGCCGCCGGTGTCTGGTATCGCTTACATTGACCGAAGTGCGTTCTGTTTGTTAGCAATGGTTTAAAACATCCCTGGGAAATGGCCCTCTGCGTGCTCGGTGGTAAATGGGATGAAATGAAGCGACTGGAAATCCTATTGGTCGAGGATTGTTCAAGCGACGTACGCTTAATCCGCGAGGCTTTGAAGGAGACGTCCGTTGCCGTACAAATCAACGTCGCCCGCGACGGAGTAGAGGCGCTGGACTATCTTCACGGAGCGGAGCGCGGCTTCAATACGCGACCGAATCTCATTTTGCTCGACCTCAATCTACCTCGAAAGAATGGCCGGGAGGTACTGGCCGAGATCAAATCGTCTCCGAAACTAAAGCAGATTCCTGTGCTTGTCATGACGGGCTCGCATGCGGACGAGGATATCGCCCAAGCCTACGCCCTCAATGCCAACTGCTACATAACAAAGCCCTGCGATCTAAGTGAATACCTGAACGTAGTGCGCGCTATCGAAGATTTTTGGTTTTTCACCGCGACCCTTCCAGACGCCTTCCAGTTTTCCCAATCCGGGAATCAAATCACGCGATCCGCTTCGCTACGCAGGTAGTCACAACTTCAGAGCTTTTTCTGCGCGTCCCTCGCCGCAGCGAGTGTTGCATCGTAATCGGGGTGGTCCGCGACCGCCTTGACGTACTCCACATAGCGCAGTTTGTCGTCGCTATCAAGGACGAAGATGGCCCGACTCTCAATCCGTAAATCGGGAATCAGAGTTCCATAATTACGTCCAAAGGAACCGCTGCGGTGGTCGGAAAGCATTCCGACATTCTTAACTCCGTAGTTTCCGCACCAGCGTTTTTGCGCAAACGGCAGATCCATGCTGATGGTGTAGATGCTGAGATCTGGCAGTTCACTCGCTGCCTCGCCAAATCGTTTGGTTTGGGCGTCGCAGACAGGTGTATCGAGCGAGGGAACGACGCTGAAAATCCTTACCCCGCCCCTAGTCTTAGCGAGGTCTACTTTTTGTAATGAGTTGTCCACCAGATCGAAATCGGGAGCAGTGTCACCCACCTTTAGTTCCGGGCCTTCCAGCTTAAAAGGATTGCCTTGCAGAACAGTCGTCCGGGCGGTCTCGTTCTCGTTAGCCATCGATCCACAGTTTACCAAAGGATCGCAAACCGTGACATTCGCCGAACGAAGCCAGATTTGGGTTATTTGCTTAACAATTGGCGAAATTCGGCCAGTGGCTTCGTATTTACAACATCGACCGTTTCGAGCCACCCGCGCCGGGCGGTTGTCACTCCAAAGCGCATGTTGCCTAGATGCGACGTGCGGTGAGAATCGGTGGAAATCGTAAAGAGGCAACCATGCCGCTTCGCCGCCCGGACCAGGTTGGACGGCAAATCAAGACGTTCGGGACTGGCATTAATCTCAAAGAAAACCCGCCTTTCGGCAGCTTTCCTGGCTATGCGATCGAAGTCGAATGAATATGACTCACGCTGCAGGAGCATCCGGCCGGTCGCGTGTCCCAGGATTCGAATACTGGGCGATTCCAGGGCATGCTCTAGCCGGTCAGTCATTTCGGCGGCTTCGAGGTTGAAGTAGCCATGAACGCTTCCAATGACCAGGTCCAGTTCGGCAAGCGCAACTTCGGCGATATCCATCGTGCCGTCGCGCAAGATGTCGCATTCCAGTCCGGAGAAAACCCGCAATGGCAGGCCGTCAAGATTTAGCTCGCGTACCTCGCGAGCAAAATCCACCACTCTCTTTTCGTCCAGACCGTTGGCCATGGCCAGAGCTTTGGAGTGATCGGTAATGGCGATGTATTCGTAACCGAGAGCGGCTGCCGCAGCAGCCATTTCGTGAAGTGTGGCCCTCCCGTCAGTAGCGGTGGTATGCATGTGCAAGTCTCCGCGAATTTCATGCAGTTCGACCAGCTTAGGAAGAGTACCGCTCTGGGCAGCCTCCAACTCCCCAGAGTTTTCGCGCAATTCAGGCGGAATCCACGCGTAGCCCAGCCGGTTGTAAACTTCCTCTTCCGTTTCTCCAGCCACTCTTTGATTCCCGTCAAGGCTGAACAGACCATACTCATTCAGCGTCAAGCCTTGTTTGATGGCATTTGTCCGTAAGGCCACGTTGTGTTCCTTGCTACCAGTGAAATATTGCAAGGCTGCACCGAAGCTGTCGTGCGGCAGAGCGCGAACATCCACTTGCAGACGGTCCAATCCGAATGAAACACTCGCTTTGTTGACTCCCTGACCCAGGACCTCCTGCGTTTTGGGATGTCGCACAAGATGGTCGAGCGCTAGTGCAGCCTCTGGACCAGTTACCAGCAAATCAAGATCGCCGGCCGTCTCGCGCCCGCGGCGAAGGCTGCCGGCGGCCTCTACGCGCTCGATTCCTGCCAGTGAATAGAATTCTGTGGACAACTCCTCGGCAATATTGCAGGCAAAACTGAGCAGAAAACGCCCGGCGCTCTTGCGATAAGCCTCGATCGAGCGAAGAACCTTTTCCTCGAGTTTTGCTCCCATGCGGGGCAGATCGCGCAGCTTCTGATCTCGGCAGATGCGCTCGAGATCGTCAACTGTTTTCACACCGTGATGTTGGTAGAGAATAGCAATACTCTTGGGACCCAGCCCCTGGATCTTGAGCAACTCGAGAGCAGACGCGGGATACTTTTTGAGCATCTCATCACGCCTGTCGAAAGATCCGCGCTGACAAATTTCCGCCAAGACAAACGCCAGCCCTTTTCCGATTCCGGCAATTTCCGTGACCTTGCGCTCGGGATTGCAAACGATATCGGCCACGCGTTCGGGATAACCTGCTATAGCCGCGGCAGCGTTCCGGTAGCTTCGAATACGGAACCCATCTTCCCCCGCCACTTCCATCAGATCCGCAGTCTCATGGAGGAGGCGGGCTATATCCTTATTTTCCATGCTTATTTTCTAGTCGAGCGACTGGTGCAGCGGCTCTTGCTACCAGCGGCGATGGCTCGACATGTACCAGGACATCGGCAATCCACGGCAGATCACGTTTAATCGCGAAGCGCACTGCAGTAGCAATCTCGTGAGACTCTTGCACAGTCATATCGGGGTCGACTTCCAGGTGTAAGTCGACGTGATACTTCAGGCCCGTACGCCGGGCGAAGCATTTCTCTATACCGAGTGTTCCCTCAACACTCAAGGCGGATCTTCGAATCTCCGCCAATTTTTTCTCTTCCGGCATAGTATCGACGAGTTGGTCGACCGTATCATGCACCAGCCGCACAGAAAGTCGAAACGATCAGAACGCCGATTACGATCGCGCCAATGCGGTCCGCGACGCCAAAACGGACCGGGTCCAGCAATGTGAGGAGGACAGCAACAAGGGCGATAGAGGTCGAGAGAAGATCGGTGAAATCGTGCCAGGCGTCCGCCTGAAGAGAAGTGCTGGCGATTCGTTTGCCGATGCGGAGCTTCCAGGTACCAAGACCGATTTTGAGAACTACGGAAGCAAAAAGGGGAAGCAACGCGTAGAACGGCAGTACGCTTCTTGTGCCCAAGGACGTGATGCCGTGCCAGAGGATGCCAGCTCCGGCGAGAAGGAGGAGAGCGCAAACCCCCAATCCGGCGAGTGTTTCGTAACGGCCGTGCCCATACGGGTGCTCGGCATCAGGAGGTTTACTGGCAAGCCACAGGCCGGCATAGACAAGGACGGAAGAAAGGACGTCACCCGAAGCCTCTAAACCGTCCGACAACACCGCGGCAGATCCGGCCTTGAGACCGACCAGAATCTTGGCTAGGGCCAGCGCTATACCGATGCTGATGCTAACTAGTGCAAGACGCCGTGCCACATAGCCTTCTCTATCGAGAGTAATGGCGTTCTCGGGCTCAGCCATCATCTTCCGAGAATAACCCGGGAGCCCGGCCGGCATAGCAGCGTTATTTATTCGTAACGTAGTGCCTGTATGGGATCCACTCTGGTGGCGCGCCGCGCAGGCAAGTAGCCTGATAGCAACGCTACCCCAGCAATCGCTAACGTTGCAATTGCCGCAGACGCCGGATCGGACGGCTGGATTCCGTAAAGTTGCGATCTCACCGTTTGCGCAAGCATCCAGGACACCGGAATGGCAATCGCCATTCCGATACTCAGTAACCAGAGCACCTCGCGCATAATCAGCCAGAGCACATCCCGCTTGGCGGCTCCTATAGCCATGCGAATTCCGATCTCGCGCGTACGCCGTGTCACCATGTAAGCCATCACGCCGTAAAGCCCAACGGCGGCCAGCAAGGTAGCCAACAAACCAAATCCTGTCGATAATGTTGCCACGAGGCGCTCGGTAACGAGCGAATCTTTCACCTGGTGCTCGAGCGTGATCATGTCGAATACCGGGAGATTCGAGTCGAGATCGTGGACTCGCTTCTTGATGCTCGTAAAGATGTCTTCCGGGTTGTGGGTAGTCCGGACATAAACGGTTATTCCGGTCGCAAAGTCAAGCTGGCGATAGGGACGGAACACTTCGGTGGGAATCTCGTCCCGCATGCCTTCATACTTAGTGCTGCGAGCGACTCCGACGATCGTGATGTCCGTCTTTGTGCCGGGATCGATGCCCATGCCAATTCTGTGCCCTACCGCGTTGATGGTGCCGAAGTACTTCTTGGCAAAAGTGTCATTCACGATGCAGACTTTAGCAGAGCTCTGCGTGTCACTGATTCGAAAATCACGACCAGCCAGCAAGGTGATTCCGAGCGTGCGGAAATAATCCGGAGAAAGGAAGTTCATGTGCGGGTCGGGAAGTTCCCCGGTCTTAGGCGAATAAGAATCTATCGTGACCCACTGATCCCACTCGTCGCCTTCCATGACGGGCACGACAGAAAGACCGACATTATCGACTCCGGGCAGCGTGGCGAGTTCCTGCTTGAGGCGATCGTAAAAAGCCTCGGTGCGCTCGGTCGGATATCCGTTCAATGTGGGATCGACTTTGAAGCCTAGCAGGTTGGTGGTGCGGAATCCAGGATCCAGTTCCTGGAGTGATTTGAGACTTCGAATGAAAAGGCCCGCGCCGATCAGCAGCACGAGCGAAAGGGCTATTTGCGCGATGACGAGCAATTTTCGAAGGTTGGTGGAGGTTCCGCCTACCACGGCTCCGGCCTGGTCCTTCAGGGTACCGGCAACATCGGCGCGGGTTGACTGCAGCGCCGGAACCAACCCAAAGAGAATTCCCGTGAGGACCGACAGCGCGAAGTTGAAACCGAGAATACGCCAATCCGGGACGGAAGAGAGCGTTAGCGGAACGGAGCTGGGCGGCAGGAAATTGATCAGAGCGCGGTCAGTCCAGAAAGCTAGCGCGAGCCCGGCGAGTCCGCCAACTATCGACAGCATCAGGCTCTCAATAAGAAGTTGGGAAACAATGCGGCCTCTGCCTGAGCCGAGGGCAAGGCGGACGGCGATTTCCTTTCGCCGCGAAGTGGTCCGCGCGATGAGCAGGTTGGCCACATTCGCACACGCAATGAGAAGCACGAGAGCTACGGTGGCCATCAGAACGAGCAACGGCTTCGAAAACTGGCGGCGCAGTTGAGACCGCCCCTTGCGGCGGGCAGCACATCCATAGACATCTTGAGAAACGCCTGCTTCATAAATGGCGAAGCCTTGGCGAATTCTTTTTGCTGAACCTCCATCCGCAGAATCTGGTGGAAAAATGGCTGGATGGCGGCCTTCGCCTCGGTAGCGGTGATACCAGGTTTGAGCCGCCCGAAGGCAGTCACCCAGCGGAAACGGCGGTTATTCAGGCCCCAACGCGATATTTTGTCGCTCATCATGACGGGTACGCGGACCTGCGGAGCGTAGGTGGGATCCGTTCCCGGAAAACCTGCTTGGCTTACGCCGATCACCGTGAATGGATACCCGTTGATATCGAGTTTTCGCCCGATAACATTTGGGTTCCCGGCAAAGCGCGCCTGCCAATAGCCGTAACTCAAGACCGCCACGGGATGACCACCCTGAAACTGATCGTCCTTTGCAGTGAACAGACGGCCGATCACGGCGCTCACGCCAAAACCGGAAAGTAATTGCCGGAAACCAATTCACCCGCAATCCGTTCGGTGCGCCCGCCATAACTTAAGCTCAACTCCGTTTCGCGCAAGCAGAACATTCCGCTGAAGACGGTATTGTGATCGCGGAAGTCCTGGTACATGGGATAAGAGATCCGGTTGGAACCCGAATTACCGCCATAGTGTCTGCCCACAGCACTCAGCATCACGAGCTGTTCTGGATGCTTGACGGGCAGCATTCGCACCAGAACCTGGTCGGTCAAAGAAAATATAGCGGTGTTCGCACCGATTCCGAAGGCGATCGAAAGCACTGCCGCGGTGGCAAATAGAGGCGCTTTCACAAACGTGCGCCAGGCGAAAGTGACGTCCTGAAGTAAGCTCACAAAATTCTGCGCTCCATTTTGACGGGAAGGGGCGATTCGAGTTGGCTATTTTCTCTTGCGAATGTAGATCTGGCCGTTGAAAGATGTGAATTGAAATTCCGGGCCGCCGCCGTTGATGGTTCCATGCAGCGCCCGATCGAACCGGAGATGATAAGCGCCGTTCTGCTGCCTTCCCGACTCGCCGTGCAAAATTCGCGCCCCTGAATCGAGCTTCACTTCGAAGTCGCTATAGATCTCGCCATTGTCCGTTTTCATTTGCACGTTGGCTTTGAGATTGTCCGGCAGTGTTACGTCAATGTCGCCATTCAACGTACTGAACGACATCGGCTTCGATGGATCGATCTGGTTGAGTGTGACCAACACCGAACCGTTCAGGGAATGAGCCACAACCGAACCGGAGACATCCCGAAGCGTCACCTTTCCATTCAGATCGTCGGCGTCAATCTCACCTTCCACCTGCTCGACTGAAATGTCGCCGTCATTCAGACATTTCAATTGAAGAGAAGAGCGATGAGGAACAGTAATCACGAGATCGGCCGGGCCGCCAGAAGGAGAAGTCCTGACGTTGACCACGTTGTTGTCTTCCGTCACATCGAGCCCGGCATTGCCAGGGAGCTCAAGCCTTTTCATTCCGTGAGCGCCCTCAGGCGGTGGCCCGTGTCTCTCACCGCCGCGCGAACGAACTTCTATGACAACGTCCTTTACATTTGCGCCGCGGACTTCGATGCCTCCCGAAATCAGATGCGCACGTATCTGCGCCGGACGCGCCGGGTCATCGAGCGGCACAGTCGCCTTCTCTGCCCCATCTTGCCCGAGCAGCGCTCCGGCGACTAAAAAGATCAATCCAAGTTTCTTATTCATATCGAATTCCTTACTGCTCCCGATGCAGGCGAATGCTTCCGTTGAACGCATCGAACGACAGTTCCGGCCCGCCACGCCCCGCGCGTCCTCCGCGAACTCCATTACTGCGGTAGACGAATTTGAATTTGCCATTTTCGCGCTCAGTCTGGCTGGTCGGAACGGCCCTCGGCTGAACATCGAAGTCGCTGTAGATCTGCCCGTTGAAGGTTTTGAAAGCCAAATCGGCCGAAAGGTCCGTCGGAAAGTAGGCATCCATCTCGCCATTTATGCTTTTGAAGCTGCAGCGGCCGGAGGGATTCTTTGCAAAATGAATCGTGATCGGCCCATTGACGGTATGCGCATCGCCTGAGCCTGAGATGCCGCTCATCGCGATGCCACCGTTTACGTTGCTGACGTCAAAATCCGCGGTTCCATCCAGACGAATGTCTCCGCCATTAACGGTCGACACAACGGTCCTTGCTTCCCGCGGCACCTGGACATCGATATCGTAAGCGACGTTGTAAAAGCGCCGGTGCTGATCCTTACAGCCGTTGCAGCACCCGTTACTGCACCGCCAGGGCGCGTCATAGTAGACAGAAACTGATCCAGGTTTGCTGCCGATATCTAATTTCACTTCGTTCTTCGCTTCCTGCAAATCGCTGGCGGTTTCCGCGCGAATCGTCTCGTGAGCTGTGACGTGCACGGCAGAACCACTGGAACCCGTTACGTGAACATAACCCTCGACGTTGTCAACCACCAGGCGCATAGGCGGCGCGGAGAGATCCAACGTTTTCTGGATCGTCTCCTGTTCGCGAACCGGCCACTGATCCCGATCGTGGCGCCCAGCGCAGAGGATCCCGAACCCGCTCATTAGCAGCAGGCAAATACCGAATTTCATTGTCTTGATCTCCCTAATTCAGTCTGAGTTTTTCGAGGCCCCAGCGTGCGCGCTGTTGAACTGTGGCATTCACGCCGCTATCTCTTGTGAGCTTCCGTAGCTCGCCCGCGGCGCCGCCGTCGCGAATGTGTACCAGGGCATCGATGAGAGCAATCTGCACCAGCGGCGAATCCTGCTGCCGTATCGAATTCACCAACGTCTTGCGAACCATGGCGTCTCCGCTAAACTTCTCCAATGCGTCGAGAGCCGAGAGACGAACGTTGACATTGCCATCATGGTCGAGCGTTTCTGAAAGCGCGGAAAGTAGTTCGGGATCAGGCCGCTCCACCTGCGTGCTCCAGGAAACGCCCTCCAGCCGGGAAGTGGGTGACTGCCGGTCGAGCAGCGAGAGCGCGACCGTTCTCCGCAGATCTTGCACCTGCGTGTGCAGTTGCGTCACCTCGTTTTTGGAAGCGGAACCGTTCAAATTTGACCGGCCCACGTATAAACCGAACCCAAACAGAACGAGTGCGATTGCAACCTGCCGCACCAGGCCCGAGAGACCAGGCTTCCACCAGGCAAATCCACCTGGAAAAGGGCGCACTCGGCCCTGATTGATGTCGTTCAGCTTCTGATAAAACCGAGCCCGCACAGCCGAACTCGGCTGCTCTGCCGGAAGCAGACCGAGCTCTTCCCAGGTAGACTGAAGCTCTGCTACTTCAATCCTCAAATCGGGGTTCTTGCTTAATTGTGCTTCGAACAAGGTCTTTTCCGCGGCAGTCAATTGCCCGGAAAGATAAGCGGGAATGAGCTGATGGAACTCTTCAGAGGTCATATAGCCTTTCTCCACGAAGTTCACAAAATTTCTCGCGCAGCTCTCTAAGCGCGCGGTAGACTCGAACCTTCACTGTTCCGATCTCACATTTCAGAATCAGCGCGATGTCCTCGTAACGCAGACCATGAAAGCGGCTGAGAACAAGAATCTCCCGTTTATCCTCGGGCAACTTTTCGAGCGCTTCCCGCAGGAAAGCCGTATCCTGTTTGCGCGTAAGAAGTTCTTCCGGCATCGGTTCGGGGCTCCTGATTTCGCTTATTTCATCGGTCCGAACGTCGGGGCGCTGCTTACGGAGCGAATCGAAATACGCATTGCGGGCCATCCGGTAGAGCCAGACCCGAAACGCGAGGCTCGGGTCATAGCTGCCGGCATATTTCAGAACACGAAAGAAAACTTCCTGCACCAGATCCTCGCTCAGCGCTCGATCGCGCGACAACTGGAGCAAGTAACGAAACAGCGCGACGTGATAGCGCTCAAAGAGAACTGCGAGCTGCGCGGTGTCGCCCGCCTGCACCAGTCTCATTAATGAGCTGTCGGTTTGTGTCTCCACCTGCCCTCACAGAGCAATACTGGACGGCTAATAGAAGGTTACAAGAAAAATGGGGAATGAGATTGTGAACTGCGATAACGCTGAGCAGTGTCGGACGGAGGGTGTCCGGCTCAGACGCTACACACGTCGAGCAGAGAGCGCGCCGCGCAAATCGCGGCGCGAGCCAAACGCTAACGCCTATTCATGCTGTTCCGCGCCCACAGGCTGCTCTGGAGAGTAGAGATCCTCGTCTGGAGAGTCATCCTCATGCTCTGGAACAATGCCGGCCGCGCGATCAGCTTTGCGCTGTAACCGCTTGGCCATTTTTTCCTGCTGCCGCTCTTTTCTTTCCTGTTCTTTTTGGCGTTTCTTAAAGGTTTGTGGGCCTCGACCAGGCATAATTCCTCCTGAAAATAGAAAAGCTGCCTGCACCCTGGACTCTGACGAGACCAAGGTGATGGGCAGCCAGAATGCCAGGGTACGTTCTTAAATAGTCAACTGCCGGCTTACCAGCGGGAACCGCGTCCGCCTTTGCTTCCGCCGCCGTAGCCCGACGAAGAACTCCGCTTTCCGCCGTAGCCGCCACTGCCGCCACCCGCCGGTTTGGGCCGGGCTTCGTTTACGTTCATGGCGCGTCCGTGTAGCTCCGCGCCGTTCAGATGAGAAATTGCGGTTTGAGCAGCTTCGGCATCCGACATTTCGACGAACGCAAAACCGCGCGGCTGGCCGGTGTCACGGTCAGTAACAACATTCACGCGCTCTACGCCGCCGTATGCCTCAAATGCCGCCTGGAGGTCGGCCTGAGTGGCTTGATAACTGAGATTTCCGACAAATATGTTGGTCACAGTATGGATCCTTTGATTTGAAAATTATCTTTGTCAGACAGCTCTGAAAACCAACTTGAGGAAGGAAGAGATAGCAGCCAGAAGGCACTCGAATGAATTACGGATGCGCGCAAAGACATATTTAGAATAACAGGCTTGGTTCAGAAAAGCTATTCCCAGCCGGCTCCGTGGTGAAATGATCCGGCCATCTCCACCCCAAGGAATATCCCCGTATCTCCGTACCCGTAGAATTTCAAAACAAAAATAGGCGAAAATGTACTTGAATAGGCTGTGAAGGAGCTGTGAAAATCTCCGGCCGAGAGACTTGCCGGAGGCGTAAACGGCTGTGAATAGCGGAGTATCTTCCATCTTCGCCCCTTGTCAGGGGGTAATTGTCGAGTTACGTTATACCGGTCCGTCCTATGGCAGCACGAGATATCAGCGTCGATCGTCCGCTTCCCGATAATCTCGACGCCGAGCGCTTCGTACTCGGCGCGATCATGAGCACAGAGTCGGCTTTCCTGCAGGTGGCGGGGACACTCTCGGCCGAAGACTTCAGCCTGGAGAAGCACAAGCGCATTTTTCTGCGCATGAGCGAATTGCATGAACGCGGCGAAAAGATCGATCGCGTAACGCTGGCTAACGAACTGATGAAACAGGGGCAGTTGCAGTCGGTCGATGGCCTCAGTTACCTGGTTTCACTCGATGACGGATTGCCGCAACTCCACAATCTGGAGAGCTACGTCGGAATCGTGAAAGAGAAGGCGCTGCTGAGGCGGATTATCGGTCTTTCTCAAGACACGATCAATCGCTGCATCGCTTCCGACGAAAACGCCACCGAAATTTTAGGCGCCGTAGAAGACGCCCTGATGAAACTCGGCGACGTTCAATCGAAGAACGCGCTCTCGAGTCCGGCGCAGATCGTCAGCGAGTATGAAGGCGGCATCAACGCGTTTCTCGATGCCAGCAAGCGAATCAAGGGCATCGGCACCGGCTTTCTGAAGTTCGATGAAATGACAGGCGGCCTGCGCGAAGGCGAGTTATTCATCCTCGCCGCCCGGCCGGCGATGGGAAAAACAGCATTTGCGCTCAATATCGCGCAGCACGTCGCGATGAACCCGAAAAATCCGCAGCCCGTAGCCATCTTCTCTCTCGAAATGTCTAAAGAGTCGCTGCTGACGCGCTTGATTTGCGGAACGGCCCGCGTCGACCAGCAGCGATTTCGCGCCGGATACCTGAATGCCGAAGAGCGCCACGCCCTTCAGGACGCGCTGTACCGGATTGTCGAGTCGCCCATCTACATCGACGATTCCGCCGGCACCAATCTCATGGATGTGCATTCGAAGTTGCGGCGCTTGCAGGCGGAGCAGGGCTTGGGCTTGGTGGTGGTGGACTACTTGCAATTGATGCAGGGGCGCGGGCGCTACGAAAATCGCGTGCAGGAGATCAGTTCGTTATCGCGCGGCTTCAAACTCATGTCCAAAGAGCTGCGCGTCCCATTTTTGGTGTTGTCGCAGCTAAGCCGGGCCCCGGAAACAAGACCCGGAGATCACAGACCGATGTTGAGCGACCTGCGCGAGTCGGGTTCGATCGAGCAGGATGCCGATATGGTGGCGTTCATTTTTCGCGAGGAAGTTTACCGGCCCGACAAAGAGAGTCTGAAGGGACTGGCTGAGTTGATCCTGGCGAAGCAGCGCAATGGTCCCACCGGACGCGTAAAGCTTGCTTTCCTCAATCGGTATACAAAATTCGAAAACCTCGCAGCCGATACAGGTGACGATGAGCCATTCGGGACCGAAGATTAGCGATCGGTTCACCTCCTTGAACCAAAAGGTTAACGGCTGGGCGTGACTTCCGGCTTCTCGGGCACGAGCTAATCCTTCTTTTCAATGACTTAACATCTGGTCGTGCTCGGCTAGTCCAACGGACCAGCGTTTGCTCTTCTCAAGCCCGTAACCTGACCGGAAGGCGGGTTGAAGGAGAACAAACAATGTTGAAAGCAATCATCATCGCCCTGGCTCTGATGGGCGGTTTCGCACCCCAGCATCTTGAATCGCGCTGATCGCAGCACTTCGCCTTAATCGTTGCTTAATGTGCGACCCCTTTGAGAAGGCGTATCCAAGCTTGATCCAGGAACGTCAGAACAGCAGGAGTTGTTTAAAGGAGCAGTGGAAAGGCGAGAGAGATGCATACACCAAAATGGACGGCGTGGTTGATAGGAGCGACGATTCTGGCGGCTACTGGAGCCGCCTCCGGATTCGCACAAGATCCAAATCAGGCTCCTCCACCCGAGCAGCAGGCCCCGCCACAATATCCTCCGCAGGGACAATATCCCCCTCCCCAGGGCCAGTATCCGCCAGCGCAGCAGTATCCTCCGCAGCAGGGTCAATATCCGCCGCAACAACAGCAGCAGCAGTATCCACCCCAACAGCAGCAGTATCCCCAGCAACAGGGTCAGTATCCGCAGTATCCCCAAGGGCAGTACCCGCCGCAGCAGTATCCGGCGCCGCCCATGTTGCCGCCCCAGCAATTAGATCAGCTCGTGGGGCCAATTGCGCTTTATCCGGACGGCCTGCTGGCGCAGGTACTCACGGCCTCTACTTATTCCAATCAGATTCCGGATGCAGCGGCTTGGGCGAACGCGCATCAGTATCTAAAGGGAGATCAACTGGCGCAAGCCATGCAGGCCGATAATCTCGGCTTCGACCCCAGCCTAATGGCACTGCTGCCCTTTCCCAGCGTGCTGAACTACATGGCGCAATATATGGGTTGGACACAGGCGCTCGGAAACGCCGTTCTGGCGCAGCGCGATCAGGTAATGGATGCGGTGCAACGGCTGCGGCAGGAGGCCTATAACTATGGCTATCTGCGGGATAGTCAATATGTCCGCGTCGTCCCGGAGCCAGGCGCCATTGAGATCATGCCTGTGACACCCGGGTTCTATTACGTGCCCTATTACAACCCAATGGTCGTGTTCGGGCGGCCGAGGCCCGGCTTCTTCGTCGGCGGAGCCATTCGTTTCGGCGGTGGAATTACCATCGGCGCTTCGTTCGCCCCGTTTGGCTGGGGCGCCGTCGGGTTCGGGTGGCGCGAGCACGCTATTCTGATCGATAATCACCCTTGGGCACGCACTTGGAACAATCGTGCTGTTTACGTTCATCCCTACGCCCGGCCCTATCATCCGGCGCCGGGACCGCGCGTAGAACATCACGAAGTTCATCAGGGGCATGACGGGCATTCGGACCACCGGCATTAATCCGGCCATTCGGAGCCGCGCGCGGAGCGACCGGAGGGGTCCACCAGGCCGGTCGCGCCCTACCTCGAGACTGCTATTCTGGAACTGCACCCCGCACGGAATTCAGACTCCTTGAAAATCGGATTTGTAAGTCTCGGCTGCCCGAAGAACCTTGTCGATAGCGAGGTCATGATGGGCCAACTCGTTGCAGATGGACACGAATTAACCCCCCAACCGGCGGAAGCCGATGTCATCGTCGTCAACACCTGCAGCTTTATCGATCCGGCCAAGCAGGAGTCCGTTGACACCATTCTCGAAATGGCCGACTACAAGAAGACCGGCAAAGCGCAACGCCTGGTGGTGGCGGGCTGTCTCGTGGAACGCTATCGCGATGACATTCGCAAGAATTTGCCCGAGGTCGATGCCGTGCTAGGCACCAATGATCTCTCGCAAATCACAGCGATCTGCGAAGGCTTGGAGCTCAAGCCGCTTGCGCCCGAGCCTTATCTCTATCACGATCTGACGGCGCGCGTCTTCACCACGCCGCGTCACTCCGCGTATATCAAAATCGCGGAGGGATGCGATCATCCCTGCTCGTTTTGCATCATCCCCCAGTTTCGCGGAAAGTTCCGCAGCCGCCGTCCTGAGAGTGTTGTGAATGAAGCAAAACGAATGTTCGCGAGCGGTGTGCGCGAGATCAATTTGATTGGCCAGGATACAACCTGCTACGGCGAAGACCTGGGACTTAAGGACGGCTTAGCCGATCTGCTGGCGCGTCTTGCCGCGATTCCCTCGGAACTGCCCAACTGGATTCGCGTCCTTTATGTTTATCCGAACAAAGTGACGCAGAAGCTGCTCGATACTATCGCCGCCCACGAATCGCTTGTTAAATACATCGACATGCCCTTGCAGCATGCGAGCGCTACCGTGCTGAAGCGCATGAAGCGCGGCGCGCATGCGGAAATCTTCCTCAGGCTGCTCGAACGCATTCGCTCCACCATTCCCGGAGTCGCCATTCGCACCAGCATGATCGTGGGCTTTCCCGGCGAGACACACGGCGAATTCGAAGAGCTCTGCGGGTTTGTTGAAGCTGCTCAGTTTGATCGCCTGGGTGTCTTCTCATATAGCGATCAGGAAACCAGCGGCAGCTATCGTCTGGATGGCAAAGTCGATAAGAAAACGATCTACAATCGCAGACGCGCTCTCATGTCGCTCCAGCGTCGCATTTCTCTGAAGCGCAACCGGCGATTGATCGGGCGTGAGTTTCCCGTGCTGATAGAAGGTCCTTCCCCAGAGACCGATCTACTCTGGGAAGCAAGGCTGGCAACGCAGGCGCCCGAAATCGATGGCATCTGTTACATCAATGACTTTGGCCCCGGTGCCCAGGTTCCCCGCCCCGGCGAGATGCGCACCTTGCGTATCACCGAAGCGCACGATTACGATCTGGTAGGCGAGCTGACCGGCGTGCCGGAACGCTCGTCCGCCGGGCGCCCAAGCGTTACGGCCAATCCTTTTCCGATACTGCAGATCCAGGCGCAATCTACCGCCAGGTCCGGCGCAATGCCGGCACGTTGAGGAAGCGAAATATGGCAGGCCCGATCATACCTTGCCCGATCTGCAAAAAACCGGTTGCCTTCGACGATCCTTACATGCCCTTCTGCAGCGACCGCTGCCGCTTGATCGATCTCGGTAACTGGGCGTCCGAGAAGTATTCAATTCCGGGCTCCCCGACGTCGGACGAAGGCGGCAAAGATGATTCAGAGGCACCGGAAGGGCCGCCCCGGTGATCCGGCCGGCGCTGCTCTTAGCAACTTGGTTCGGCTGTGGATACTTTCCCTGGGGACCGGGCACGCTCGCCTCCATCGTCGCCATCGCAATTGCGGCCTTGTTACATTTCTATGCGGGAGTGAACCGCGGCGCTTTGCTGCTGATCGCTGCTGCCCTGCTGATTCCAGGTGTCTGGGCGGCTACGCAAACGGCGCTCTTCGTGCAGAATAAAGATCCCGGGCTGGTGGTGGTCGATGAAGTTCTCGGACAATGGGTTACGCTAGCAGGCGCAGCTGTTTTGAATTGGAAAACGTTGCTCGGAGGATTCGTGTTGTTCCGGCTCTTCGATATCTGGAAACCCTGGCCGGTGCGGAACTTTGAAAAGCTGGCCGGAGGCGTTGGCATTGTCGCCGATGATTTAGCGGCCGGAATTTACGGAGCGCTTATCTTGTATATAGGTGGGATCGCGGGATTGTATTAGCTATGCCCAATAAGCAACAAGCAATGGAATTGGCAACCAGAAAGCCTCGTATTGCGCGGGTTGAGCCCTCGGCCGCCATTGTGGGTGGCGAGTTGCATATTCGCGGCGAGCACTTTACTACCGACGGGCGTCCCTCGGTTCGTATCGGCAATCAGCCCGCTCACCTCGTCATGGCGGGCGAACGCTACATCATTGCGCGTGTACCGGAAGCCGCCGTTCAGGGGGAATGGGTGGTGGTGGCAGATGGCGCGCAGAGTAGCAATAAAATCGAAACCCATATCGGCATACTCATCGCGGATAGTCTTCATCCGGTCGCCAATCCCGCCGTCGATGCCGAAGGGAATGTCTACAGCACCTTCAGTGGATCGCGCGGCCAGAAGTCTCCTGTCTCGCTTTACAAGGTGGACACGAATTTCAACTCCAAGCCGTTCGTCACGGACTTGATGAATCCGACCGGGCTCGCCTTCGATGCCGAGGGCCTGTTGTACGTCTCCAGCCGCTATGACGGCATCATCTATCAGGTGACACCGTCAGGGAACATGACCGTCTACGTCGAAGGAATGGGCGTAGCTACCGGTCTCGCCTTCGACCGGGACGAGAACCTCTACGTCGGCGACCGCAGCGGAACCATCTTTAAGATCAGCCGCTCCCGGCAGATTTACGTGTTCGCCACTCTGGAGCCTTCGATTGCGGCCTATCATCTGACGTTCGGGCCGGAAGATTATCTCTACGTTACCGGGCCCACGACGTCCAGTTTCGATGCCGTCTATCGTGTGTCGAAAGCCGGTGAAGTGGAGACGTTCTATCGCGGACTGGGTCGGCCGCAGGGCGCGGCCTTCGACGCTGAAGGACGCCTCTATGTCGCCGCATCGCTGCATGGACGCCGCGGGATTATCCGCATTGACCAGCAGCGAACGGCCGAGCACTTCCTCTCGGGACCCGGTATCGTCGGCCTGGCATTCACCCCGTCTCGCGCCATGGTCCTTGCCACCCACAACGCGCTTTATCACGTCGATTTGCATTTGGCCGGACGCACATTGCCTTAGACATTCCATGTCCAAGAACGCCGAGATCATTGCGATTGGCAGCGAACTGCTCACACCGCAGCGCCTCGACACAAACTCTCTGATAGTAACCGAGCAACTGAATCTGCTCGGCGTTGAAGTCATTACAAAGCTCATCATCGGAGATGATCGCGAACGCCTTGCCGATGCGATCAAGAAAGCCGTCGAGCGCTCGCCCATCGTGATCTTGATCGGCGGTTTGGGACCGACCGAAGACGATGTTACCCGCGACGCCGCGGCGGCTGCACTGGGCCGCAAACTGCTCTTGTCCTTCGAGCAGGAATCGGTTCTGATCACTCGTTTTCGGCAGATCAACCGGCAGATGGCAAAGAATAATCTGCGTCAGGCTTACCTCATCGAAGGCGCGGAGGCCATGCCTAATCCATTCGGAACAGCACCGGGGCAGTTCGTCTCAACCGCTCGCGGCGCGCTGGCGTTACTGCCGGGGCCGCCTCGCGAGTTGAAGCCCATGGTCGAGAACGAGCTGATCCCGCGTCTCCGCCCCGTACTTCCGCCGCAAGTTATCCGTGTTCGCAGTTTTCGCATCACAGGCATCGGCGAATCCGATCTCGATACTCTCATTGCGCCCGTTTACACCAAATACACCAATCCCGTCACTACCGTGCTGTCGGCGCCCGGCGATCTTTTTGTCCACCTGCGCGCCCGCGCCGAGACTCGCGATCAGGCCGATCTCCTTCTCCGCGAAGTAGGCAATCCCATTGCCGAACTGCTGGGCGAACGGCTCTACAGCGAAGATCCGGATGAATCGATCGAGATGGTCGTCGGCAGATTACTGCGCAAGAAGCACGCCACGGTCGCGACGGCCGAAAGTTGCACAGGCGGCATGCTGGCGGCTCGCTTGACCGAACACCAGGGCAGCTCGAAATTCTTTATCGGTGGCTACGTTACCTACAGCGATTCGCAAAAACGCGACATTCTAGGTGTTCCAAACGAGCTAATCGCCAGGTACTCAGCGGTAAGCGAACGGGTAGCCGCAGCCATGGCGGAGGGCGCGAAGCAACGCAGCGGAGCTGTCTATGGACTCTCGACCACCGGCTACGCGGGCCCTGAAGGCGGAACCGAGTTCGATCCGGTTGGAACAGTCTATCTGGGTTTGGCCGGTCCCCAGGGTACGAAAGTCATCCGCATGCGCTACGGCCTGGATCGTTTCCGTATCAGGACACTCGCTACTCAGGCTTCTATCGATCTTCTGCGCAAAGCTCTTATTCAGTCGGCGATTTAACAGCGCTGCTGAGCTGAGGAAACTCTGTTCCATTGGCTTCCGTAGCCTTAGTCGACGCTGGAACATCGATCCTGGAAAGCGGGATCTTGCGCACCGGCTGGCTCGAAAGGTCCCACAAAACGTCGCCCATAACGGCATAGTTCTGGACCTGCAAAGTTTTACCATCGGTTAGCACCACGGTCAGCGGCGGCGATGGTGGTTGAGCCGTTTGCTGGGGAGCGCTGGAGGGCGAATCGCCCGGCGCTCTTTGTCCAAGCTGATTCTGCAGATCGTTCACTTGCGCGCTCAATTGGGCAATCTGCTCGCCCAGGACATTGTCATCCGGCATCGGAGCGGGTTGATCATAACCAGCGGAATAGGCCGGGTAACCGGAGTAACCAGAATCATCCGAATAATCCCACAGCGGGAAAAAAGGTGCGCCCAAGTAGCCGTACGGAAGCACTCGATTGTAGCGGCCGCGACTATACGGCGCGCGGTACGGACCGTAACTCGACGTCCGGTTATAAGCAGAGCTCACGCCTTGCAGCCCGGGCGACGCGGGAGCTGGCCCAAAGCCCGGAGCCCTCGCGGGTGCAAACGTTGCAGGCGCGTGATATGTCGTGGTTCCAGTAGCTACGCCTCGGCCCGCGGAATGCATCCCGCCGTGTGACCCGTGTTGGCCGAGCAGCAATCCACCGGATAACCCAAGTAGGCCCGAAACCAAAAGAAAACGGCTTGCAATGCTCATATGAGCCTCTCTTCTTAGTTTAGCCGAGTTATATGGCTATGAAGAGCCGCGCGGCAGTGCTTCTCCGGCCAGCGCTTTCAATTTGGCAGCGTCCACGTGATCAAATGCGGTCTGATCAAGTTTGGCCCCGAAGTTCACGGAATAACCATGCCCGTGCGAAGTCCCATTCCCGATGCACCGTTCGCGGGGAGACGCCCAGGACTTCGGCTGTTTCGTCGGCGTTGAGACCGGCAAAGAACCGCAGCTCCACAACGCGGCTCTTCCGGTCGTCGAACCTGGCCAGTGACTTCAGTGCTTCATCCAACTCGATGACATCGGCATTGCGGTCTTCCAGTGCACCGGCCTCCGTGAGCGATACGAGAACGGCTCCGCCGCCCCGCTTCTGCCTGTGGCGGCCAATCGCCTGGTTGACCAACACACGCCGCATGATTTTCGCTGCCACTGCATAGAAATGAGCGCGATCCTGCCACGTCACCGTGCTCCATTGGATCAGTCGCAAATAGGCTTCGTTTATGAGCGCAGTCGGCTGGAGAGTGTTTCCCGCGGCTTCTTTACTCAGGTACCTACGGGCAAGGCGGCGGAGCTCCGATTCCACCACCGGAGCCAACTGCTCCAGCGCGTCCTCATCACCCTTACACCAGGCATTCAATAACTGAGTGAGTTCGCTTGCGTCAGGATACATGCTTTGCGGCACCAGTCCGGCGCGCCGGACGCTCCGCTATCGGGGCTGCGGTCTCTATGCTCAATGAAAATTCTCGATGAGCATTAAATCGTTGACCTCCTGGTCCAGGCACGCAAAAAGCAATCGCCGGCCATCGCCTGAAAGCGCGACATCAGGATAGTTCCAAATCGGTTCTCTTTCCAAAGTCACCAGCGGAGTGACAGCCCGGGTAGCGAAGCTGAAAAAGCGGATACTTTGGTGTGGCGTTTCTTCTCTGGATATGAAATAAATGCCTTGGCCAATAACTCCCCAGGAGCGAAATATTTTGTCGAAGCCTGCGAGTTCCGGCAAAGGTCGCTCCGGACCGCCGTTCACCGGGACCGTCCAGACGGACCCCCATATGCGCTTTGTGAAATAGACGAGTTTACCATCGGGCGCGGCAAATGCCTCCGTTGCTCCACCCCTGGTAACCTCGATGGGCGTTCCCCCAGCCGCGGGAATCTTCCAAATCTGATCGCTCCCGGAGCGATTGGATTTGAAGTAGATCCATTTCCCGTCAGGAGACCACGACGGCATGAAATTGCCAGAAGGCCCGCTAGTCAAGCAGTGGGGATTACCGCCATTGGCAGCGATAATACAGATATTCGGATTGCCCGCCGCAAGCGAGTCAAAGGCGATCCAGCGCCCGTCCGGCGACCAGCGGGGAGTGCCAGTACCCGGCCCTCTAAACGAGGTCAATTCTACCGAGTGCTCGCCGTTCCGGTCACACACCCAGATTTCCTCGTTACCCGTCCGCTTCGAGACAAAAGCGATCTGTCCTCGCGGCGAGATACTTACGCTATCATCTCTACGCGAGGACATGATCAAGCCCTTAGGCTCGCCGAAGCGGCCGGGAACTGATTTGCCCCCGAAACCCGGACCGTCGTAAGCATAAATATTCGTATCCTGGAAAGCTTGCGTGTATACCAGGCTGTTGCCCTTACGCGAAATCGAAGGGTAAAAACCGCCCTCCAGCGTCGCTGAGAGTCGCTTGGGAACGCCGCCCGCGACGGACACGCGCCATAAACTCTCGCCCCCAATTCCGCGATTCGATGCGAAAACTATTTCGCGGCCATCTGCCGTCCAGGCTGCCCCGTATGTCGGTTCGCGATCAAAGGTGAGGCGCCTGGCGGACCCGCCGCTGGCCGGAACAATAAAGATCTCGCGCGCGGAAAACCCGAAATCACGCGTAAAGGCGATCCATCGCCCATCGGGCGAGAACACGGGAAGATTATCTAAATACGGATGGGGAGTCGTAAGCTGACGCCGCACGCCCGTTTCTAACGAGAGGAGAACCAGGCCGCCGGACTTGGAGGATGAACCTGCTATGGCGAGCGTCCTACCATCGGGTGACCACGATACCCCCATTCCGCCCTCGCCAACCTTACGCTCTTTGCCTCCCGCTGCGGGGACCACGTAAATCGCGTACCGGCCCGGCTCAGGCTGCAGCGTGAGTACCCGGCAAAATGCGATATAACGGCCATCGGGCGACCAGACGGGCAGTCTTTCATCCTGCGGCGCAAAGGTCAATCGTACGGGCTCATCCTGCCCGATCGTTTTTGTGTAGATATTCCGCTCGAGCTTTCCGCCTCTTCTTTCCTCATCCCCGTTCCAGGAGAACGCGAACCGATTGCCATCCGGAGACAAGACGCCGAAATCTTTATCGCCTTCGAAACTAGTCAGCGGCACTACGCTAAGGCTTGGCGCTTCCGCCCGGTTGCCCGGCTCGAAGGTCCGCGCATACCAAACGAGCGCCAGTCCCAATGCCAATGCCAATGCCACAGCGGCAATTCTTAAACCTTGACTAATGCCGCGCGGAAGCGCTGACCTCTCCGCCCTCTCGGCTGCTCGCTTCCGGAATACGGCCGGCCCCATTGTTTCCAACCGTTGCTTCAAATTCTGGAGGTCGGCGGCGAAC
Organism: Terriglobia bacterium; assembly: GCA_963799755.1. Lineage (GTDB taxonomy): Bacteria > Acidobacteriota > Terriglobia > Bryobacterales > Bryobacteraceae > Bog-105. Next base: position 252,805 of record CAWCYQ010000034.1, read on the forward strand.
TCCTGCATGGTCTGGTAGCGAGTTTCGCGATCTCTTTCCAGCGCTTTTGAAACGATAGCGTCACAATCTTCCGGGATGCCATCCATGCATTCAGATGGCGGCCGGGGTTTGGAACTGAGCAGCGCTGCAAATATCTCTGCGCTGGTCTCTCCTGGGAAAGCGCGGTGCCCGGTCAGCATCTCGTAAAGCACTGCGCCCAGGCTGAAGATATCCGCCCGCCGGTCAAGGTTCTCGCCGCGCGCCTGCTCAGGTGACATATAGCGTGGCGTGCCCATCAGAGTGCCGGCCTGCGTAATGTCAGCGCCGGATTCCTGTCCGGTCTGACCAACGCGCGCCAATCCGAAGTCGACCACCTTCACCAGACCATCCGGACGCACCATGATGTTCTCCGGTTTGATATCGCGATGCACGACCCCGCTCTGATGAGCGGCCTCTAACGCCAGCGCACACTGGATGACGACCCCGAGTACCTCCTGGACTTCCATCTTTCCGCAGGCCAGCCGCTCGCGCAGTGTTGCCCCCTGGATAAACTCCGCGGCTATGAACCAGGTATCGCCAATTTCTCCGATATCGTAAATCGCCATGATGTTCGGATGATTCAGCGCAGATGCTGTCTTGGCCTCGCGCTGGAATCGCGCTATGCGGCCAGCATTTCGCGTGAACTGTGACGGCAAAACTTTCAGAGCAACCTGCCGGTCAAGCCTGGTGTCGCGGGCCAGATAGACTTCGCCCATCGCACCTGCGCCAATGGCCGAAAGAACCTCGTAGTGGCCCAGCGTGCCTCCTACCAGGTAAGACTCGGAAAGCAGTTCCTCAAACTGCTCCTGTAGATGCGCCGGAGAAAGAAAGCTTCCGGCATGCTCCCTGGCGTCCAGTAGGGACTCCACTTCACGCCGTATATCCGCGTCCTCGGAACACAGTTCGTCCAGAGCAGCGGAGCGGCACGTCAGCGGAGACGCAACGATGCTGCAGTAGATCTGTTCGATCTGCTTCCAGCGCTCCGGATTCATGTCTTGGGGAGAGAGCCGTATAACACTCTATCAAGAAGGTCGGGTCTAAAGCCCACGCACGACTTGGAGGAGCTATTTGATCTCGAGGTTCAACTCGTAAAAGCCCTGGTTCTTCGTGAAGCCTGCGTCACTACGCCCGTTCACCGAAAGCCAGGTCCGGCCTTCCCGCGTCCTCATGATCAGGGCTCCCGCCGGCGCGTCAGCGGCAAGGAACGCTGAGCCGGCACGAGTGCCGTGGCCGGACGGCCCGCTGCATCCATCCGAGCCTCGCGCGGCCGCGTCCCAGCAAACAATGCCGTGCGCCTCAGCCACCACGACGGTTCCGCCCGGCGGGTTAGGAATGCTGGCGCCCCATTTCAAATTGCCCGGCAGAATGACGTGATACCCCGCCTGCGTGCGCTCGACAACGGCACTCTCGGGCGTACATAGGTTGCGATCTGGTAAGCATGCCGACATCAGAAATGTGATATGAGAAGACACCGCCGACATGCTGGAGGAAACGTCCGTTGCCGTGAACGACCAGTTGAGGATGTCGTGATTCTCGTAGCCGCCGCCGGTTGAGGCGGTGAATCCGACCCACGCTCTGCCTTGCTCATCCGTCACGATGGAAAGATCCACAACGGATTCGAGCACCGGGGCAGACGAGTCATCCAGGAAAACGGACAGCGTCGGCGGCTGAAATCGTATGCGCGCCGTGTGTACCTGCCGGTCCTTTAATCGAACGGACAACTTCGGCGTAAACGCCAGCCGCGGCGCCGGCCAGCGCATTTCGCTCGGTTTGCCGTAGGTACAGAATGCGATGTAGTTGTTCGAAGGATCGCCTTCTTCGCCGTTCCGGTATGTGTCGAAGAACACCGCGATACTCCACGGGATGGCGCCGCCCTTGTGATGGTAAGTCGAGTCGTCAACAGCAAAGCCACCGGCTGATCCGCGTCCTCCCAACGCTTCCGGGCCCGCATTCTGCAACACGAAAGCGAACCCGTCGGCGCCGTGTCCGAGTCCGCCTTCATGCGTCAACTGGAATTGGAAAGTGGTCTCAAAACCGGACGCCACGGCCTGTTTCTCGCGAAACCAGGCAGCCCCCGATCGGTCGCCCTTGGCCCGCGTGAGGCGCAGCGTTCTTCCAAACACAGCGGCGTCACCAACCAGGCTCAACTCTTGAAGTGACGCGAAGTCCTCGAAGCGAATCGCCGCCCGTGCGATGCTGGCGCCGCTCAAGACTAACGTCACCCACGCCAGGCCATGTCGGGCTGCTGCCATGTAGCTAACTACGATTCCCGGCTCAGTTTGGGTTCACAAAACTGGCGTGCCGCGCAAATGGCGACATAACGGCCATTAAGCAACTGCCAATCCGAGGCGCAGAGTCTAGCGGGCGCAAGGTGAAGTATGATACGTTTGCTCAGTTCTGAATGACTCGTCTCTTCACATCTCAGCGATTCGTATCGTCTCTTCCCATTTCTGTGCTGCTGATATTGTGTGCTCGCGCGACCATTTTTTCCTCCAGCGCATCGCCTTCAACCGCTGCGCCGAACTCAAACGACCTGTTCCCTCCTGCTATCGCGCGAAACCTCGATCGCGAGATTGAAAACATTGCGAAGCAAAATAATTTGCCGAGCGTAGCGGTGGATGTGTTCGTTCCGGGCAAGAGACAATACAGCTTCCTGAGCGGATTCGCGAATCTGAATACGCGCAGGGCGCGCACTCTCGATCAACCATTTCGTATCGCGAGCATTACCAAGCCGTTCGCGGCGACAGCGGTCCTGATTCTGATCGATCGAGGCATGTTACACAAAAGCGACCCTGTTGCGAGATGGTATCCGCAGTTTCCGAACGCCGACCGGATCACCGTTGACGATCTGTTACGCATGCGCAGCGGCATTCCGGCTCCGAACGACGATGAGGTGCTGGCGCGGGTTTATGATTTGCCGCTAAAACCTGCCCCATCGCTCGCTGACGAACTCAACTCTATCGCCCGGCTCAGGTCCAAGTTCAAGGCTCCAGATACAGAGGGAGTTTACACGGACTTTAACTACGACATATTGGCCGGGATCGTACAGCGAGTCACCGGCAAAGACATAGGCGATCTCATTACCGAGACCGTGATCGCGCCGCTTAAACTGCGCAACACATCATACCCAACAGGGACCGGACTTCCTGGGGGACTGCACGGGTACGGCTGGAATCCGTCCACGAAGCGTTTTGACGACAAGACGCTGTTCAATCCTCCGTTGGCAGGCGCCGCGGGCGCCGTCATCTCGAGTGTTTCCGATCTTCTTAGTTTCTCCCGGACGCTTTGCGCGGGCGGTCTGCTGAAGCCTGAAACTCAGCGAGAGCGACTGGAAGGACAGCCCCTCGTGGGCGCCGACACGAACTATGGCGAAGGTCTCGCGCTGGGACACGGATTTTGCGGACATTCCGGCACGATTAATGGCTTTAGTTCCGACATGTACTACGTACAGAAGCTGGATGCTTCACTCGTCATTAACGTGAACCGGCTCGATCGTGATAACAAATCACAATCGACTGCCGTCCTCGGTTTAGTCACCAAGACAATGCTGTCGGCGCTTGGATCACCGTAGTACGCATCTCGGAAGACTTGGAGCTTCTGACCAAGCTAACTGTCAACTGCCATCAGGGAATCCGCCACGGTGCAACACCATCGGATAATACGGCAGCGTATTGGGTTTGCGGACCGCCGCCCGCCAGCCGTCCGGATACGGCTCCAACCCGCGGAACAGAGGCGACAGCTCCGCGGTAGGCTCGCCCACCAAACGCTCAAGCGACTGCCGAAGACTACGAACGGCGTCCTTGCCAAAGCGCGCCTGCCAGCGCTCTTCGATGATGCCGAGCAAGTGACGGTATCCATCCTGAGCCTCTCGCCCCTTCCGGGTAAGGCGAGCAAAGTTGCTCCGGCCGCCGTTCAGATCCGGCTCGACTACGGCGACCCCTTTCTTCTGGAGGACTCCGAGCGCCATGCTGATCGCCTCCTTCGAGACGCCGGTCAGGAGCGGAAGGTCTCGGACTCGTACCCCTTTCTCATCGAGGACCCGCACGACGTTGGCGCTGATCGCAAGCGATAAGTCCGACTCGCGTTCGAACTCGATGGCGAACGCCAGCAACACCCGGGAGAGGAGCGCTGGCAGCGGGAGACGGGAACCGGCGCTATCTTCGCGTCCGGCCGGCGCCCGGCGCTCATGAGCCGGCCCTCTGCTGAACAGCCCATAGCCTAATATCGGCAGACAGTCTGGAAGCTCGACGTCCATCTGCCTGATCAGCCCCCATAGCAATTCGCGAAGCTGGTCGGTCTCGTTCCTGCCGAACCGCTCCTCCCAGCGCTTCTCGATGACGCCGAACAACGGCCCCCATACCTCCTGAGCCTTCCGGCCTTTGGGCGTCGCGCGAATCACCCAGTCAGCGCGGGGCGGCTTCGATTTTGTGTCAGCCGGATCCGGTTCAACAACGATGTATCCCCACCTCTGCATCCCGTTCAAGTTCGTCGTCGTGCGGGCGAGGTCCTCAAGCTCGCGGACGCGTACGCCCTCCTCGCCAATCCACTGCATGCAGTTCGACCACATCACCAGTGACACTAGCCACGGACCCTGCCGCGAGCCGCCGGCCGAGCTATGGTTCGTGGTCCGATGCGGCACTTGTCTTTCAAACTCGTTGTCGAACTCGATCGTGAACGCAACCAGCACCTGAGAGAGCAGGCTCGATAAGGACAGACCGGCAGTCACAGCGCTGGCACTGTTGCGGTGTTCGGGTTTGCTTGGCGATCGCATTGAGTGTCTTAGGCGAGTAGCAACATTCGGAATATTTGAGCGGGCATCGGAGGGTGAGTTGTTCAAACTGCCGGCGGCCTCGCCAAACTCAAGAGTACGCAAACGATCGACGCGCTTCAAATCTGGAGATCGGCTCCCCCGGGTGGCCTTGGGTTGATGAAAATCCAGCAGACAGCGGCGATAAGATACAAGCCTGATAAGACGTGGAGAGGCATGCTCCAGCTGCCGAGGCGGTCAACGATGTAGGCCAGAACGATTGGACTCAGCATGCCTCCGATCTGCCCCGCAGTGTTCATCGTCGCACTGAGTAAGGCTGAGTTTCTTCCGCCGAGTTCGATGGCAGTAGCCCAGGCCGGAGCTAGAGTAAACATCGATGCTGCGCCTCCCAGTGCGATCAGTAACCCCGCCGTGCGCCCGTCACCCGCGAGCGTCCCTGTAACCATCGCAATCGCCGCAAACAGATAGGCGATCGCCCCCACTCCGCAGCGGCCGACTCGCATTCCAAAGCGTAGCGAGAGTGCATCCGTGGTTACACCGCCCGTGACGTCCGCGGCGACGCTCAGAACCAGCGGCATACCAGCGAAAAAAGCAAGCTCGAAATTTGCCATCCCGCGGGATTTCGATAGATAGCTTGGCAGCCACGTAATGAAGAAGTAGAAGCCGTACGTGTTCGCGAAATATTGGAGGCAGAGCGGAAGCAGACTTCGAGTCCGGAGCACATCGGTCCAGGAGCCACGGTGACCGGGCGCGAGCCCCCGAGTGCTTTCGATCAGATCTCGTTCGACTGGGCCGACTGACGCATGATCGCGAGGCTCGTCGCGAAACCACCAGGACCATGCCAGGGCCCATACGAAGCCGACGGAACCGAAAATGACGAAAATAGCTCGCCAGGGCAAGAACGTTGCCAGGTAAGCCACGAGCAGCGGAGTGAGGCCGCCAGACAAGTGAGCGCCTGCGAAAAACATACCTTGCGCGCGTCCCCGCTCACGCGCGGGAATCCAGCGCGTGAAAACATGAGCTACGCTCGGCCACGCTCCTGCTTCACCAATTCCGAAGAGAAAGCGGACGAGCAAAAGAGCGGCGTAGTTCAAGGCGCCCGCCGTCGCCATCGTGAATGCCGACCACCACAGAACGATGCGCGTAAGCACGCGGCGGCTGCCCGCACGGTCCGCCCACCACGCAGTGGGGATCTCAAATAACGCATAGGACAGCGTAAAAGCACTGAAGACATAGCTCATCTGGATGTGATCCAGCCTCAGATCGCGCATCATGTTCGGCGCAACAATCGAGATGCAAACGCGGTCCAGATACGTCACTGCGGCCAGCGTCATAGTGAATGCAACTACGCGGTATCGAACGTGCGTAATGGAACTGCCGCCTTCCATTGCTTTCGGTCGGTGACGTGTCTCTAAATTTGCCATCTAGCCGTTTGCGGAGCGGGCGGCACCCGATTCGAGTAATCACGCCTGGCCGCGATAAGGCGCGTCGCAATGAAAACCTATTCTCTGACAGATTCGATCCTTCCAGTTGATTATTCCGAAGACTTGCTTGGCCGCGCGGCCGGTTCGTCGTTCATCACACCGACTGCGGCATGCTGGGCTCCACCAATGCAATGCGTGGGCTGCTCGCCAAGAGCCTGAGACGGCGCAGTTGCGGACACCCTGGTGGCGCGGTAAGCTGGCATGCAGCTCGCTATCAGGGAAACAGCCGTCCACAAGAGCGACGCCCCGGCGCATGTCGCAGCATCGGTTGGGCTCACCGGATAGGAGCAGGGACGACCATCGCCACGGTAGATTCCAAGCATCCCGGCGCTATTTGGTACCGCCAGCGGCCGCAGCATCAGTGCGTTGAGCAAGCTGAAAATAGACCCGGCCCGCGAGACCGCCGGCAATCAGTACCTGGAAGTGATGCAGCCACTCCGGACAACCTCCCGGAGGATGCTCTGGAAAGATGGCACAGCCTCCCGCTAACGCAAGACGAGTTTCGTACGAAAATATATTGCGCGCTACTTTTGGATTGGCTCAGGCGAGTACGAGCGAATTAAGAGTTCTCATTTAGGTATTCAAACAGTTCACGAACATTTCATCACTAAAATGGTCATATCGTCGTGCTGCGATGCGCTTCCGGCAAAAACATCGGCTGCAGCGAAGATAGTCTTGACAATGTCTTCTACGGTTCCTTCCGCCGCTTGCTGGGCTGCCAAAGTCATAGCTTCTTCGCCCCATTCTTCTTCAGCGGAGTTCATGGCTTCGCTGATGCCGTCCGTGTAAGCAAGCAGCAGATCGCCGGGACACAGCAGGAGAGATCCCTGTTCATAGCACGCTGTCGGAAGCAGACCGATCACCGGGCCGCCGCAATCGAGGCGGAGCCGCTCGTAGTTGCCGATCGACGATTTGCGCAGCAGCACGGGCGGATTATGGCCGGCGTTGACGTAATCAAACCTGCTCGCGGCCGGGTCGAAGATGCCAAAGAAGAAGGTGGCGTAACGATTGATGGCTGAAGCTTCATAGATCAGGCGGTTCATGTGCGACATCAGTTGCGTCAGCTCACCCGAAGTGGTGAGTGTCATAGTCCGAAGACAGGCACGCAGGCTCGCCATCAAAAGCGCAGCCGAAATACCTTTTCCCGAGACGTCGCCGATCGCCAATCCGAGGCGTCCGCCGTCGAGTTCGATCGCATCGTAGTAATCGCCGCCCACGCCAAATACGGTGCGGCACAACCCAGCAAGACTGATCCCTTGGATCACCGGTAGACACTGCGGAAAAAGGCGTTCCTGGACTTCGCGCGCAATCTCCATTTCGCGCGCGATATGTGCGCGTTCCACGGCCGCGGCCGCCAGCAACGACGCCGCTTCGCTGAGCTCAAGTCCGAGGCCCGTCTGTACGCCGACTGATTCGAGCAGACGCAGGTCGGAAGGCGTGTACGGCTCTTCCGAACGCTTCGCACTGAGCGCCATCGCGCCTAACAACTGCGTGCGGCCGGGCAAGGGAAGCAGCAATTCGGGCGATTGCGGGTCGGGCGTACGGCCGTCATTCGCGCTATTGAAGATCGGCGTCGATGAGCGGCCCTGCTCGAGCATGCGTAACGGCGTGACAAGCTCCGGCCCGATGGCGTAAGCAGGTGCGAAGCTGCCGTTACTCGTGAGCAGCACGGTGAGCCGCTCGACATGCAGGACATCCGAGATGCGATGCGAAACCATTCGGATCAGCGCTGCCGGATCCGAGATCGTTTGAGCGGTCTTCGCAAGCTGGCTCAACATCACTTCGGCGTCATACGCTTCCCGGAAGAATTTGCGGTCGATCCACTGTTGCAGAAGATCGGTAGGCGACCTCTTCTTGAGGAATAGGAAGCCGAAAAGCACGAGCAGCGCGCCTAAGAAGGCAGTTTTTAGCGGACCGTGACGAACAGTGAACAGAGGAATCGCGATAAACCAGATGAGAGCCGCAATTCCCGCCACCCGCACGATATTCAGCGTTGTCCTCGCAAGCAAGTACTTGCTGCCCATGCGCAACAGGATGCGAACGTCCATGGCGCGCTGGACGATCACGACATAGGCCAGCGTGAGCGGGAAGAAGAGCATCAGCACCATCACCAGGAAGAGGAGCCATCGGATATTGTTGGGATCGGCGATTCCTAAGTAAGGCAATAGTCCGAAAATGATCAGGATGCTGCCGAGCCCCACAACAGAGCCCGCCAGCAACACTTGAAGGCGGCGCCGCGCGTCCGGAGAAGAGGCCGTTCGCAACTTGTCGAGCAGCAGAACCCAGTACAGTGCAATGTAGAAAATGGCGGACCACACGAAGATAGGGTTGAGGATTCGGTCGATGGTATCGACGCGCGGCAGCAGAGAAATGTCATACCAGACGTTGTATTCCGAAACGAATCCAGCAACCACGGTCGCGCCGGTGAATGCGATAACCAGCCACTTCAGCCAGGGAAGTCGCTTATCCAGACGCGATCGCTCTGGAAAAAGCAAGCCGAGAAGAAATAAAGCGGCCGGCGCTACGAATTGAATCCCGAGGTGCCAGTAAAGTCGAAGGCCCAGCCAAGCCGGAATCCACCAGCGAAATGCCCCGGGATTGAACGCTTGCGGAAAGGTCAGAAGAACCAGGATGAACCAGGCGTTGGGATCGAACGGGCGGGCAAATGCGACCCAAACGCCCAGCGCCAGGCAGAAAGGCGGAATTACGACCACCACCATCAGGACAAAAATATGGTCCAGCAGCGTGGTCCGGACTGGCGGATCCTCCACTGACCAGCCTTTCGGATAGCCCTCGAGAGGGATCGTCGCGGTAAGTGTGCTCCCGTTTTGTTTGCGAGCGGTAACAGTGATTGTGTCGCCGGGTCGAGCGTACCAGCGAATGCGCTGCCAGAGCGCCATTCCGGTAAAGGGCAACCGGTTGATAGCGAGCACGGTATCGCCCTTTGCAATACCGGCATGCGTGGCCGCCGACGCCGGACTCTCGATCAAATTTCCATAGAGTTGAAAAGGCGCTTGTACCTGGTTGCGGGGATTGAAGTTACCAATGACCGTTGAGATCGAATTTACGACTTCGTATGTGCCCGCGATGCCGGCGTATATAAACAGCAGCGCGTAAAGGACACGGATTGTGGCCGTTTTGGTAGTCGGAGCAGTGGGCACTGATGAACCGTCTCACGTACAACAATAATCGAGATTAAATCGTATGACGGTGGACCGTCCAAACGAGCGTTTGTACAACAAAGCAGTGCAATCTGTCAACAAATTAGCCTGAAGCGACAACAATCCCGCTGCGGTCCCCCGGTCTTAGATAAATGATAGAGAGAAGATGAAAGGTAAAGAAGTCAAAGAAGATCAAGAACGCCGAAACCCCGGGGAGGAGCCGCCGCGAAGCAAGTATCTGCTCGACGAATCGTTCCTGAAAGCTAGGTCATCCTAAAAAGCTTCAGTTGACCGGTCCATCTCACTCCGAGTCTAACGGGCGATTTCTCCAGGGGATGTAGGAAACCTGTTCAGATCGTGCACGAACCGTTCGATGCTGTTGAAAAACTCAAATACTCGAGCGGCCCGGTTTGTGATTCGGTTTGGAGAATTGGCGAGATGGCCTCGCTCAAGCCATGTCCAAACTTGGCTTTTTTGTTCCGGCCAAGGAAATGTACCAGCCGTTCAAAGTATTTAGAACACGTTTCTGCGAGGAGGAACTGCTCCCCCCACATTTCGTGGACGGCGCAGGCGGAGTCTGCGGCGCCGGATCTGGTTGCGTAGTTCTGAAAAGAGAGCCTCTATTTTGTTTCGAGCACGACGGGCAGCTGCGAACTCGGGCCTTTGGCTACGGCCTCCAACGCGTTCACGCACACCTTCGTACCAATTGACGGTGAACGCCTGCGATGCGTTGTTGGCCTACAGGCTGGCTTATGTGAACGTTCATGCACTGCGACGGCTTCGCGCGAAAAACGTACCCCTGGGCACCCCGGCTCGTGAGCATCGTCCCACTGCTCCTACGACTGCACCTGTGAGCTGTACACCTGTTTGACTATCAGGCAGAAGTGGAACGAAGATGGTCTGGACCGGGAGATTTCATCGGCATGGATCGGTATTGCGTAACGGCCGGGGATGAATTGCGACAGGTCCAACGCAGCATTCTCCATGGCAGGCGATCGGCCTGGCGCCGCACCAGACATCTTCTTGCGGGCATGAGCTTGATTCTCGTGACTGTCATTTCGGCTGCGCTAGCCGCTGCGCAGAGCGCAGCGCCGCCTCAGACCGAAGTTCCCGAGCAAGTCGCTCCTTACCTCAAGCCCCAGCGCCTGGTCCGAATCGCGGGAGGGCGCACGATCAATCTCGTCTGCCTCGGGCAAGGCTCGCCGACCGTCGTCCTGACGGCTGGGTTGGGAGGCTGGTCGATGGTGTGGAACCGGGTTCAGGGCCCGCTTTCACAGAAGACTCGCGTATGTGCATGGGATCCCGCCGGACTCGGCTTCAGCAGCCCAAGCCCTGAGCCGCAGGATGCCATTCACAAAACGGAAGATCTCGAAGAGGCATTGAAGGGAGCGCATCTCAACGGCCCTTACGTGATGGTCGCGCACTCCGCCGGGGCCTACGTCGCACTAACCTTCACCGACCAGCAACGAAAGGCTGTGGTCGGAATGGTCTTGGTGGATCCCGCCATCCCCGACGAAGCTGCGGTAAGGGAGCGTGTCGCTCCGAAGTTCGCGGCGTTCGGTGACGCGGCGCCGAGGGCGGATGCGAAGCGGTTGCGTCAGTGCGCGGCCGAGATTCAGAGCGGCGCGCTGAAACAGGGCACGCCCGGGTTCGACCGATGCACGGCCCAGCCGCTGCCGGCCGCCTTTTCAAGCCTGTCGGCGCGCCTTGCTCGACTCAATGTCGATCCAGCGAGGCTGCTAACCCAGGCCTCGGCGTTTGAAACTCGGAGCGGGAGCGCGGTGGTCAATCCGAAGCGCAACTATGGTGACATGCCGCTGATCGTGCTGACCGCCGGCCGTCACCCCATGCCGCCGGGTATGCCAGCCGATGTGCGGGAGCAGGCGGCACTGTACTTTCGGACGCTCGCGTCCGCGCATGACGCCTACGCTGCACTATCCACGCATGGACACAATCAACTCGTCCCGGATTCCGGGCATTTTATCCAGCTTGAGAATCCCGCTGCGGTTATCGCGGCGATCAACAGCGCGCTGGCGGAGATCCGACCCCAACCGCCCAATCAATCGACGGCCCACTGATGAAGCACTGGTGATCCATCGGACTAAGCTCCAGTCGCCTAAGGAGCGTGGTCGGTGCGAGAGGGCGTCCGATAATTTCAATGCGTCGCCAATTGGATTCATTGAAAACGGATACGTACTGTCCGATAAGCCGACTCGAACCTACCCCGCAAGAATCGAGCCTGAACAGACTTCCCGTAAACTGAGCAACCTGCCCACAAATTGGAGTGAAAGCGACAACAATCCCCGCTGCAGTCGTCCGGTGTTTGATAACTGACAAAGAAGATGAAGAAACGCCGCAACCCAGCGAAGAGCCGCCATAAGCAGATATCTGCCTCCACGAACCGGCCCCTGGTGTAAGCGCATGCATTCTATTTAGCGCCGCGTTCCGAGACCACAGGCTACCCGGCCCAATCTCCCGAAGACCCCTGCAGCCAAGCTGACCCAATTGCAGCCCATCTGTCTGGAGGTCCAGTACTCTATGAATCCTACTGCCTAGTACCTCTGATAAACTCTCTTTCCAGGGCATGGAACTCATTTTCCCCGTCAATTCGGCAGACCTGCTCCCGGAGCCGCCGAACGGTCAGGCACTTGCTCACTACAACTCGGTGCCTATTTCCCGGTCTGTAGCCCTGAAGACCCTTTTCCGGCCCCTGAGCCCATATACTCAGAAGTGGTGCCGGACGTAGATAGCTGTTATCTCGTTCAAAAAACTGACATGATCCTGGTATACTGATGTTGAAAATCATTCCGATCGGGGCAAGGGATCTCTTGATCTTTTTTTCGCAGAGGAGACCAGATTGAAGCGCGCCGGATCAGACGATTCCCTTCGCTGCTCGTTCTGTCACAAGAGCCAGGACGTAGTCGGCAAACTGATTTCGTCCCCGAGTGAATATCCTCGAGCTTACATTTGCGATGAATGCATCGCGGTCTGCAATTCAATCATTGAGGATGATCGCCACGAGCAGAATTACGGGGCTCCGGGTAAACTGCCGCGTCCCCTCGAACTGAAGGAGTATCTCGATCAGTACGTGATCGGGCAGGATCCGACCAAGAAGAAGTTGTCTGTCGCCGTTTACAACCACTACAAACGGATTCAGATGAATAAGCAGCGCGGCGGCGAGGTCGAGCTGTCGAAATCGAATATTCTTCTGATCGGCCCGACTGGCACCGGAAAAACTCTGCTGGCGCAGACTCTGGCTCGCATCCTCGACGTGCCGTTCGCCATCGTGGACGCCACCACGCTCACCGAAGCCGGGTATGTCGGCGAGGACGTGGAAAACATTATTCTGCGGCTCCTGCAGAATGCGGATTGGGATGTTCCACGCGCTCAGACCGGCATCATTTATATCGACGAGATCGATAAGATCGGGCGCAAGGACGAAAATCCTTCGATCACCCGCGATGTCTCTGGAGAAGGCGTGCAACAGGCCTTGCTGAAGATCCTCGAAGGAACTGTCGCAAACGTGCCACCGCAGGGTGGCCGCAAGCATCCGCACCAGGAGTTCACGCCTGTCGACACCACAAATATCCTCTTTATTTGCGGCGGTGCCTTTGTCGGTCTCGAAAAAGTGATTGCCCGGCGGGTCGGTACCAAATCGATCGGTTTTGTGCCGCCTGACGAAAAGGAATCGGTTCGGCGGCCGAACCAGGTGCGCCGGGATGTGGATCTCCTCCAGCAATGCCAGCCCGTCGATTTGATCAAGTACGGATTCATTCCCGAGTTCATCGGCCGGATGCCCGTCACGGCGATACTGGAAGACCTTTCCAAGGATGCGCTGGTGCAGATTCTGACCAAGCCGAAGAACGCGATTATTCGTCAGTATCAGAAGCTATTTGAGTTTGAGAATGTTAAGCTCAAATTTAGCGAGGACGCCCTCGAAGCAGTAGCCCAGCTGGCCATGGAACGCAAGGTGGGTGCTCGCGGTCTCCGCATGATCTTGGAAGATCTTATGCTGGACCTGATGTACTATCTCCCGACATTCAAGAAGGTCCGTGAATTCGTGGTCACCAAAGAGATGGTACTCTCCCAGAAGATCAACATGGCCGTGCTCGAAAAGGCGGGCTAACCAGCCGTCCAAATCACCGGAAAAAACGCGACGAGTAAGTTGCCGGTAGCTGCAGTTTACCCAAAGTGAGAGCTGTAACTCTTTTCCAGTCCCGCTAACACATGGGACAATCCGCTTAGAAACTCATAAATGGTTACGACAAAAGATAAAACGGATTCCAAGCGACTTCCGATGATGCCCATACGGGATGTAGTCATCTTCCCGTTTATGATGACGCCGTTCGTGGTGGGGCGAGAATCGAGCGTCCGTGCGCTCGAAGAAGCGCTCCTGGCTGATAAGAAGATCTTTCTGGCCACCCAGCACGACGCCTCGGTCGATGAACCGAGACCCGATGAGATTTATGCGGTCGGCACGGTTGCCAACATCGTGCAGAGCCTCAAGCAGCCGGACGGCAATATAAAGGTGCTGGTCGAGGGCGTGGAGCGCGGAAAAGTCGTCTCGGTCAGCGAAGAAGAGGGCTATTTCCGGGCCGTCGTCAGGACAACCTCGTACAAAATCGAGCAGGGATCCCAGCTCGAAGCACTCACTGGCCGGGTGAGTAACTTGTTCGAGCAGTACGTCAAGCTCAGCCAGAATCTGAACTATGAGACCATGATCGCCGCGATTCGCGTTGACGATCCTGGCAAACTGGCCGATACCGTAGGCGCGAATCTGCAGCTCACGATTGAAGAAAAGCAGGAGCTGCTCGAAATCTTCGATCCCATTGATCGCCTCACCCGCGTGGCGGATCTGCTCGATATCGAAATCGAAAAACTCAATGTGGATCGCACCATTCAGGGCCGCGTAAAGCGCCAGATGGAGCGCGCCCAGAAAGAGTATTACCTCAACGAGAAAATTAAGGCCATTCAGAAGGAGCTGGGCCGCGGGGAGAAGAGCGAAATAGACGAGCTCAAGAAGAAAATCGATACCGCGGGCATGACCAAGGACGCGCACGAAAAGGCAATAGCCGAGTTGCGGCGTCTGGAAGGCATGCCTCCCATGTCGGCGGAATCGACCGTCTCCCGCAACTACCTGGACTGGCTCTTGGCCGTCCCGTGGAAGAAGAAGACCAAAGAGATTCGCGATCTGCGCTATGCGCGCCAGGTTCTCGAGAACGATCACTACGGCCTCGAGAAGATCAAGGAGCGTATTCTCGAGTTTCTGTCCGTGCGGCGGCTCGTGCAGAATCCGAAAGGTTCGATTCTGTGTTTCGTCGGACCTCCTGGTGTCGGCAAGACCTCTCTCGGCATGTCGATCGCGAAGGCCACCGGGCGTAAATTCGTTCGTCTGTCTCTGGGCGGTGTGCGCGATGAGGCGGAGATTCGCGGGCACCGGCGCACCTACATCGGCGCTCTGCCAGGCCAGCTCATTCAGATGATGAAGAAGGCGGGTACCAAGAATCCCGTGGTCATGCTGGACGAAGTCGACAAGATGTCGATGGATTTCCGTGGAGATCCTTCTGCGGCGCTGCTCGAAGTGCTCGATCCGGAGCAGAACTACATGTTCATGGATCACTATCTCGACGTGGAATACGACCTGAGCCAGGTATTTTTCATCGCCACGGCCAACGTGCTGCATACCATTCCTCCGGCTTTGCAGGACCGCATGGAAGTGATCCGCCTGTCCGGCTACACGGAATTCGAGAAATTGGAAATTGCCAAGCGCTTCCTGGTGCGGAAACAGCTCAAGGACAACGGTGTGAACGAGGAGCAGGTGCTCTTTAAAGATGAAGGCCTGCAGTCGCTCATCACATCCTATACCCGCGAAGCGGGCGTCAGAAATCTGGAGCGAGAGATCGGAAATCTCTGCCGAAAGGTGGCGCGTAAGGTGGTCGAGGCGCAGGTTCCCCCGGGCGAAGAGATTCCTGCCGCTCCCGCCGATGGCGTGGAAGTAATCGAAGAAGAAGCCGCTGCTGCGCCGGTTGATGAATCGGGAGCGCCGGTCAAAAAAAGCAGGAAGAAGGCCAAAAAAGAAGAAGTGCCTCTGGTGGCTATCGAGCGGGTGGTGGTCAATCCTCCGACGATTACGGAAATGCTCGGTCCTGCCAAGTTCCGGGAGATGGATCTCGACAAGCAGAACGAAGTGGGTGCGACGACGGGTCTGGCCTGGACCGAGGTCGGCGGTTCGATCCTCACCACGGAAGCAACCGTGATGGAGGGTCGCGGTAAGCTGACCACCACCGGCAAGCTGGGCGATGTTATGCAGGAATCGGCACAGGCGGCCATGAGCTACGTACGTTCGCGCGCGCAGTACATCGGATTGCCCAAGGACTTTTACCGTCACCTGGATATTCACGTGCATGTTCCCGAAGGCGCGATTCCGAAGGATGGTCCTTCCGCCGGCATCACCATTGCCACCAGCATCTGCAGCGCTTTGACCGGTATTCCGGTTCGTTGCGATATTGCCATGACTGGCGAAATTACCGTGCGCGGGCGCGTACTTCCCATCGGAGGCTTGAAGGAGAAGCTGCTGGCCGCTCACCGCCAGGGTATTCGGGAGATCATTCTACCCAAGGAGAATGAACGGGATCTCGTCGAAATTCCGGAGAATGTCCGAAAGGAAATGAAGATGCACTTCACGTTTTCGATGGATGAAGTGCTTGAAATTTGCATTGGAACGGGAAATCGTGGCGTTACCGCTGGCCCCCGCGGCTACCGCCTCGGAATTGTCGGCGCGGCCCGAGGACAACCTGACTCACTGAGCTTTTCAGAGCCATGAGCGAAGCGATTGGAGCCCGTTAGCAAGGAATTGGACAGAACCCCGCGCGTTAGTAAGGGGTCGATACGGATCAACATGGCGGAAACTGCATCAGCCGCTAAGCTCCTAACGAGCCCACAGGCCGCGATCTCGCGCCACCAAAGAAAAGCGGGACTTCAGCGGACTGAGGCGCGAGTCGCGCGTCCGTTGTGCGCGAGATTTCTTGGAAGTTCAGCGCACTCGGAGCAATTCCCGCAGTCGGGCATTCTCTCGGAGATCGCCTTTCTGGGAAGGAGTAACGTAGGAAAATCTAGTTTATTGAATCGGCTGGCTCGCCGGCCTGGATTAGCATTTACCAGTTCGCGTCCAGGTTGCACGCAGTTGATCAACTTCTTCTCGATAGATGATGAAGTCCGGTTTGTCGATCTGCCTGGATACGGATACGCACAGGTATCGCTGGCGGAGCGCGCAAGTTGGAAAAAGTTAATTGAAAGCTATTTGAAGGAGCGCCAAAGTCTGGCGTTGTCCTTCCTCATCCTCGACGCCAGGCGCGGCTGGATGGATATGGACCTGGAACTCAAAGCCTGGCTCGAGTTCCATAACCGTCGATATCAGGTGATTGTCACCAAAATCGACAAACTGAAAAGTAATAACCAATTGAAAGCTGGATTAGATGTCATCCAGAGAGAAATCCCGGATCGACTCCTAATCCCGTTCTCGGCCATTGACGGCCGGGGAGTGAGGGAAATTTGGCAAACCATCTCGAAGATCAAGAACAAGCAGTAACTCCCGCGGCTACCACCGAAGGTAAGCCCACCGAGAAGCCAGTAGAAACCAACGGCGATGGAAAAACCATCGCGGAAGAAGGCGACGCAAAAGCCGCTGAGCCGGCCGAAGGCAAGGCTCCGGAGACTCGCGTCGAAGGCAAAGGGCCGGAGACTCGCGTCGAAGGCAAGGGGCCGGAGACTCGCGTCGATCGGGCCGCATCCAGTCGCAATCGATCACACGTCGATGCCAGGGGAAACGGCAGACCTGCCGGCTCTCGCGCCGGAGCCGAGCACAAGCCGTCTCCGGAAAATAAGCCTGCCGCTGAAAACCCGGAAGAGGCAGCCACCCCTGTGACGGCGGCTGTCCAGCAACAGACTGCGCCCGAGCCCAGTGCCACGCAGCCGCCGATTGGCGCGCCGCAGCAGGTTCCGCAAAGGCAAGGCAATCCGCAGGCGGCCGCGCAACAACCAGGCGGCTTCCAGCGGCGGGGCCGTCACTCGATCGGGAACACGGGCGCTCAAGGCCAGCGCAACGGCGCCACCACGCTCGATCTGGTCGAACTGAAAGACATGAGCATTCAAGCGCTGAACCAGATCGCGAAGGATCTGGGCGTAGCCGGGGGCGCCGGCTTGCGCAAGCAGGAGCTCATTTTCAAAATTCTGCAGACGCAAGCCGAGAAGAGCGGCCTGATCTTCTCCGAGGGCGTACTCGAATGTCTGCCGGACGGATTCGGGTTCCTGCGCGCTCCCGAATACAACTATCTGCCCGGCCCCGACGATGTCTACGTCTCGCCCTCGCAGATTCGCCGCTTCGATCTGCGCACCGGCGACACCGTCTCGGGACAGATTCGTCCTCCGAAGGAAGGTGAGCGCTACTTCGCGCTCATCAAAGTAGACGCGATCAACTTCGAACCGCCGGAGGAATCCCGCAACAAGATTTTCTTCGACAACCTCACGCCTCTCTATCCGGATGAGCGGCTCAAGCTCGAAACCGCCAAGGACAATTACTCCGGCCGCGTGATGGACCTTCTGACGCCACTCGGCAAAGGTCAGCGTGGCTTGATCGTGGCTCCTCCGCGCACCGGCAAGACCATGATGCTGCAGAGCATCGCGAATTCAGTCACCACCAGTCATCCGGAAATCAATCTCATCGTTTTGCTGATCGACGAACGTCCCGAAGAAGTGACGGATATGCAGCGTTCCGTGCGCGGCGAAGTGATCAGCTCGACCTTCGATGAACCGGCTGCCCGCCACGTCCAGGTGGCCGAAATGGTCATCGAGAAAGCCAAACGTTTGGTCGAACACAAACGCGATGTGGTGATCCTGCTCGATTCGATCACCCGTCTCGCGCGCGCTTACAATACCGTGGTTCCACCCTCTGGCAAAGTGCTCTCGGGAGGCGTTGATTCGAACGCGTTGCAGCGGCCCAAGCGCTTCTTCGGCGCAGCCCGCAATATCGAAGAAGGCGGTTCGCTCACCATCGTCGCCACCGCGCTCGTCGATACCGGAAGCCGCATGGATGACGTCATCTTTGAAGAGTTCAAAGGCACCGGCAACATGGAAATCCATCTCGATCGCAAGCTGGTCGATAAACGCGTCTTCCCCGCCATCGACATCAATAAAAGCGGAACTCGTAAGGAAGAGCTGCTGATGCCGCGCGAAGAGCTGAACCGCGTCTGGATATTACGCAAGGTGCTCAACCCGCTCTCGCCGGTCGAATCGATGGAGCTGCTGATCGATAAGCTCGGAAAGACCCGCAGCAACGCCGAATTCCTCGCCGCCATGAGCGGCTAAGATCGCGTTACAGAACCGCGACCCTCAGGGAGCGGTCATCTCACATGGGCCGCATCCGAATCCTCTCCGACAATGTCGCAAACAAAATCGCCGCCGGAGAGGTGGTCGAGCGGCCCGCTTCCGTTGCCAAAGAATTGTTAGAGAACTCCCTCGACGCCGGCGCAACGGAAATTCGGATTGACGCCGAAAATGCCGGCCGTCGCCTGCTGCGTCTCCAAGACAACGGCTTGGGCATGCTCCGCGATGACGCCCTGCTCGCCTTTGAACGCCACGCCACCAGCAAACTAAGCGATGTGAAGGATCTGCTGGCGATCTCTACTCTCGGTTTCCGAGGGGAAGCGCTTCCTTCTATCGCATCGGTCAGTCGCCTGCTTCTCGAAACACGCTCTCTCGACGAACAGACCGGCACTGCTGTCGAAATCAATGGCGGCAAATTGCTGCGATGCGATGAAATCGCACGTCCCCCCGGCACCACCATTACCGTCCGCGATTTGTTTTACAACGTTCCTGCCCGCAAGAAATTCCTGCGCTCCGACCCGACAGAGCTCGGCCACATCGGCTCGCTCGTTACCCATTACAGTCTCGGCCATGCCGATAAGCGATTCGAATTCCACCACGAGGGCCGCACTCTGCTTTCGGTTGCTCCCGTTTCCAGCCTGCGGGATCGCGCCTTTCAGGTATTCGGCTCCGAAATCACCGAAGACCTCGCGCAAATCCAACCCAAAGTCCTCGAACTCCCAATCGCCGGTGAACCCGCGCAGTTTTCACTCGAAGGTCTCGTCTCCGGGCCTCACGTTCAAAAACTGAATCGCAACTCTGTCTACCTGTTCGTGAACGGCCGTCTCATTCGGGACAAGGTTCTGCTGCACGCCATCTCATCGGCTTACCACAATCTCATGCCGCCCGGCTGCTATCCGTTCGCGTTGCTCTTTCTCAATTGCGATCCGGGCGAAGTCGATGTGAACGTGCATCCCTCGAAGACCGAAGTACGCTTCCGCCATAGTCCGCCCGTCCACGATTTCGTGCGCGACTCGATTCGTGAAATCCTGATGGCTAGCCGCCCGGTTTCGAGCATTCCCGCGCACGTCTCTCCTTCTCCAATCTATGCGAGCGCCCCGGCCTCCGAAAGCGCCGCGCCGTACCAAAACGCGCCGCTTCCGGAGATGATCATCCGGCCGGTTATTACCCATTCGCGAGAATCCTTCGAGGCGCCAGTCCCTCCGGAAGTCCGGCCGTCAAACAATCACCGCATTCCCGATACACATCGGGGCCTCGATTCCCTTCCCCCCGAATGGGACCGCGTCGATTCGCTCGCCGCACTGCCCGACCTGCGTTCGCTCGGCCAACTCCACGACAGCTTCATCATTGCGGCTGGGCGCGACGGCTTGTGGATCATCGATCAGCACGTCGCCCACGAGCGCATCCTTTTCGAACAGGTTTTGCGCCAGCGTGCCGCCGGAACGCTTGAAGTGCAGCGCCTGCTCATGCCTGCCGTCCTGCAGCTAACTCCCGCTCAGCAGTACGAATATGCCCGCATTGCGGAAGAAATGCACCTCTACGGCTTCGAAACGGAGCCGTTTGGGCAGCGCACCATCGCCATCAAGGCGGCCCCCGCAGGCGTCGGCGCAAGCGATATCGAGAAAATCGTCTTCGAAATTCTGGAGGTCGCGGAGAATGAATTGCGCTCCGCCTCGTTGGACGAAATCCGCCGCAGCGTCTGCGCGACCATCGCCTGCCGCGCAGCCATCAAGATCAATACCCGCCTCGAACCTAAAAAAGTCGAATGGCTGTTGCGATCGCTGGCTGCCTGCGAATACCCCATGACCTGCCCCCATGGCCGGCCAATCGCGCTGCGCTATAGCACGAAGGATATATTAAAAAGTTTTCATCGGATCTAAATACCGGCTGCGCGGCCTTTTTTATAGACGGTAAAAACCCCCTGTGTTACTCCCACTCGATCGTGCCCGGCGGCTTGTGCGTCAAATCGTAAAAAACCGCTGCAATTTGGGTCAACTTCAGCAATTTTGCCGTCAGTTCCTCGAGTTTTTCGCGCTCCAGGAGCACCACATCGGCAGTCATTCCGTCCGCCGAGTTGATCGGCCTCAATACCACCGATTCCCTGGCTTCCGTCACTCCGACCGGCAGAAGAACAACCGGAAACTGCCAGACTTGTTCTTCAAAGCCCGTTTCCAGGCAGAACTTGCGCACAATTGCATCCGCCTCGCGCAGAACATCCAACCTTTTTTTGTCGATAGAAGCAGCGAATACCTGAAAGCTGTCGAGCGGCGCTTTGCTCCCGCAAAGCGCCACCACGCGATTAATATCGGAACGTCTGTTTGTAAGCTCCGGCGCGGTTTTCTCGATGTCTTCCTTTGTGGGAACGCGAGCTATCGCGAGTACCTGGCGATAGCTGCGCGCATCGCCCTGCACTCCGACCGAACGCACCGGAAGCAAAATGCCATCGCGCGTAGGCACAACAGAAACTTCTTCCGCTGAGCAGAGGCAACGAATCGCCAGACCTGGTCCGGGAAAGGGATGACGGGAAAGAAACTTCGCTGGCACGCCCAACTCCCGGCCGATCTCACGCACTTCGTCCTTGTAGAACGACGTCAGCGGCTCGATAATACGCCCGGAATCAATCAGAGGCTTGTATTCCCGCCACACGATTGTGATGCGTCTTGATGAGATCTGCCTTAGCCGTCCCGCCGGACTCGATCGTGTCGGGATAAATCGTGCCCTGGCCGAGAATCCAATGCCCGTCCAAAAAATGTTCTGTGGCCAGTATTCTTTCCTGTACCTTCACGAATTGCTCACCGATTGCACAGCGTTTTTCTTCCGGATCGGTTGTTCCGCGCAAAACATGCAGGAATTCCGCTTCCGCCTCATCGACTAGAAAGTGTTTGGCGCCCAATTCAGAGAACACTGACCGCACGAAGTCGGTCTCATCTTTGCGCATCAGCCCGGTATCGACGTAGATTCCGAAGACTCGCTCCGCTCCGAGCGCGCGCAGACACAGCGTATACGCGACGGTCGAATCGACTCCCCCACTTACGAAAAAGAAAACGTTGCGGTCACCCACCGCCGACCGGATCTGCTGTTCCACCGCGGGAACGCGCTCCGCAACGTTCCAGTCCTTTTCCGCGCCGCATATGCCAAAGATAAAGTTCTCGAGTACCCGGCCGCCGGCATGCGTGTGCACGACTTCCGGATGAAATTGGATACCAAAAAGCTGGCGCTTTGCGTCTGACATGGCCGCCACCCCTGAAACACCACTCGAGGCGGTTACCCGGAAACCAGCGGGAACGGTCTCGACCGTATCGAAGTGGCTCATCCAGATCTGTGATCGATCCACTCCGCTCCAGAGAGGGTCTTGCGCCGTGACAGTCAGATGCGCGATGCCGTACTCGCCGTGGGCGCCTTTTTGAACGCGACCGCCCAGATGTTTTGCAAGCAACTGGTGACCGTAGCAGATGCCGAGCACCGGTATGCCTGAAGCAAAGATCCGCGGGTCGATATCAGGGGAGCCGGGTTCCAGGACGCTGGCTGGACCGCCGGAAATAACCAGACCTCGTCGGGAAACCAGGTCTTCGGCCGGAGTCTCGCTCGGCTGTACATCCGCGTAAACACCTAATTCGCGAACGCGCCGCGCAATCAGGTGTGTATATTGACCACCCGTGTCGAGGACAGTGATCTGAGGCGAGTCTATTCGTTTACCGAAGGCTCGCTCTCTGTTTCTCAAAATGCGCCTTCGATTGAGCCAGCAGCGCGGACGCCTTCGGCATGGCTTCAATGGCTTTCTGCACCTCTGGATCCTGCTGGACCCCTACCCGTTGCGAATCTTCAAAGCTGAATGCCGTAACGTACATCTGAGCTCGCAATTGGTCGCGCATCCAGCTATGATCGCGCGTCCAATCGGCTTCGGAGAATTTGATGCCGCTCTTCATCAGATAGTCGTGCAAGTCGTTCAACACCGCCTCATCAGGCGTCCAGCCTTGCGGCAGCTTGGTCGGATGATTGGCGAAATAGAATGCGGTGAAGTTAAAGAACGCATCTTTACGAACCGCCGTCAACTCGAGCGCGTCCAGTTCCGGATTCTGGAATTTTTCGTCGGGCGTGATGCCGCCCCCGCCATACACTACGCGGCCCAAATCGGTCTGCTTCACGTCAGTCGGATCTTTGGTTTCCGTGCGCTTGCCGTAATAGTAGTCGAGAAATGAGATATGCGAGTAATCGCGCTGGATCAAGCGGCCGCTCGGTGTGTAGTAGTGCTGCGTGGTCAATGCCAAGCCGGTGTTGTCGCTAAGCTGGTACACGGTCTGGACCAAGCCTTTGCCGAAGGTCGTATCGCCCAGAATCCAGGCGCGGTCGTGGTCTTGCAATGCGCCGGCTACGATCTCTGCCGCGGACGCTGAGTAGCGATTTACCAAAACGACGATGGGATAGTTTTCGCCGTATTCACTGCCTTTCGCCACATATGGCTTCTCCGCGTAAGCGCGCCCTTTATGCGAGACAACTACCTGGCCGCGATCTAGCCAGTGCCCTGCCACCGCGACTCCCTCCTGCAACAGGCCGCCGGGATTTTCGCGCAGGTCAAGGATGAGCCCCTTGATATTCTGCTCCCCGAGCGCCTTGAGATTGTCTTCCACTTCTTTGCTCGTGGTTTCCGTAAACTGCTCTACGCGCATGTAGGCGATACCAGGTCTCACCCAGAAAGCCTGCCAGACACTGTTGCGTGGAATCTCGTCACGCACGAGATTGAAGGTCAACGGCTGAGAGGAACCCTCCCGATCAACCTTGACCTGCACCTTGGTTCCTTTCGGGCCTTTCAGCATTTCAGCTATTTCGCTGGTGCTGAGAGTATCCACCCGTTTGTCGTTCACCTCGATCAGCATGTCTCCCGGTCGAATCCCGGCGCGATAAGCAGGTGTCCCCCCAAACGGATGCACCACCATGGGCTTGCCTGTGCGCGGCTGCGCGCCAATGAGCATGCCTATGCCGAAGTACATGCCGTGTTGTTCTTCCCGGAGGCCGGCGAATTCCTTCGGATCGAAGAAATTCGAGTGCGGATCGAGCGTCCGCAGCATGCCGGGGATAGCGCCGCGATAGATGCTTTTATCCGCGCTTAGCTTATCCGCGTAGTTCTGATCGACCAGATCGTAAACCTTGGTGAAAGATTCGATGCTGGTTTTTAGATCTTCATCCGAGGTAACACTGGCGTTATGTTGCGAGGCCGCGGAAACCGTTTGAGGTCCGGGACCAAATAACCCGCCCGCAACGGCGCAGATTCCAAGGAACAGGGGAATAAATAAAACGTACCGCCGCTGGGACGACAAATGAACCTCCAGGGTCTGTCTTCAGTATAAGACGTAGCAAAGCTGCTCCGGTCGCCAGGTTTCTGGCGATCAGGAGAGAATTTTGAGTTAAACGGCGGCGCGCGCGCGTCTCGAAAACGCCATTTCGCTGCGGCTGGCCTTCTTGGGAATCTCGTCCAACCGCTTTACCTGGTCGCTGACAGACACCAGAAACATTGGCTGGCGAGCGTTCTTCAGAAGATCGATAATCCGGTCCTGCTGGTCTTCCAGGAAAATGGATTTGCCGTCGGTTAACAGGTGGAGCTTCGAGTCGTTCGCCATCACATCCGCCAGGCGTCGTCCCATTTCACGCTGCAGAAAGCGCAGAACCCGCCGAATTTTCTGGAGTGAAAAACCCTTGCGGCGAAGTTCCGCGATCACGGTGATCTCGATTACTTCTTCGGGAAGGTAGATGCGCTTGTGTCCCTCGTGACGGGGCGAGACTACTTTGCGTTCGTCCCACCACTGCAACTGCCGCAGGCTCACCTGGGCGATCCTGGCTACATCGGTACTCGTGTACGTCCGGCTGGACGGCAGTAAATCAGGACGAACTTTTCGTGTTTTGAACATGACGCCCCGTTTTCGTTTGAAGATCCTACGGCTCCCAAGATTTTACTAGAGCCGTGCCAGGAGTCAAGAGGGTTCTTGGGGCAGTTCAAGCAAAGGCCGCCTTAAACCGCTCGCCGCTAACCGCCACCAACGAATTCAACAATCTCGATCCGGGCGCCACTCGCGACCTCGGCCGCGCCCCAATCGCGCTTGCGGACGATAGATTTGTTCATTTCAATGGCGACCCGGTCAGAAGGGACGCTCAACCAATCCAAGAGCGCGGCCACGCACTGATTAGCAGGTACTTCGCGCGATTCGCCGTTTATTAGTACGTTGATCGTTTCTGTATCCATTCCTGGCTGCTGCTCGCTGTCCTGATTATATGAATTTTCCGGCTGGTAATCTGATAAGTAAGTCAGCCATGCCCACCACTTATGCTGAAACCTGGTTCCCCGTACTGGTTCAGATCGTAATTGCCATTGCGGTGGCGGGCGCCATGATTGGCCTGTCTGCTTTAATAGGCCGGCGAGTTCGCGACCCGATCAAATCTTCTCCTTATGAATCCGGTATGGCGCCGGTGGGCAATGCGCGCGAGCGATTCTCGGTTAAATTCTATCTGGTTGGAATGGTTTTCATCCTATTCGATATCGAAGCCATTTTCCTCTATCCCTGGGCTGTGGTTTACCGGCAGTTTAAGTTGTTCGCCTTTTTCGAAATGTTGCTTTTCGTCGTTCTGGTGCTCTGTGGATTTTTCTACATGCTGAAGAAGGGCGTTTTGAACTGGTCGGCCGATGAAGAACGGCAGCGCGAGGAGGCAAAGCGTGCTGCCTGATGTTGTGGCGCAGGATTCGAACGCTCTGCAGATTAGCCAGCAGTTTCCAGATGCAATCGTAGAGGCAAAGCAGGAGGCAGACGGCCCGGTTTTCTATATAGACCCCGCCCAGATCGTTGCGGTTTGCAGTTTTCTGAAGGAGCATGGCAACTTCGAGCAGTTAGCCGGAATCACGGCGGTTGATTGGTGGCCCCGTACTCCACGTTTCGAGCTCGTGTACCTGCTCCACTCGTACAGTAATAACAATCGTGTCCGCTGCGTGCTGCGAATTGCCGAGGGAAGCGAAGTGGACTCGCTCTGCCAGGTCTGGCGCGGGGCGAACTGGTATGAACGTGAGGTCTTCGATCTATTCGGCATCCCGTTCCGCAATCACCCAAACCTGGAACGGATCATGATGCCAGCCGATTGGGAAGGTCATCCGCTTCGCAAGGATTATCCGGTTCACGGTTACAAGTACTCCTATCAAGATGACTAAACACTCATTCCTGCAACTGATAAGGGAGTGCTCCAACAGGATCTTTTCATGAGAGAAGACTACGCGCACGTCGCATCATTAGATCCGGAGCATGAGCTTGCGGTAGAAGATCCTTCTAGAACAGAGTACATAGGCCTGAAGCCAGAAACTGGCCGCCGCATGACTCTGAACATGGGGCCGCAGCATCCTTCTACGCACGGTGTACTTCGGGTAGTGCTGGAACTCGAAGGCGAGACGATTTTGAGTGCGCGTCCCGAAATCGGCTACCTGCATACGGGAATCGAGAAGGAATTCGAAGTCAAGAAATACGCTCAGGGTACTCCGCTCACCGACCGCGTCGATTACCTTTCGAATCTGAACAACAATCTGTGCTACGCGCTGGCCGTCGAAAAGCTGCTGAAACTGGAAATCCCGGAGATGGCTCAATGGATGCGCGTGTTGCTCTGCGAACTGCAGCGGGTTTCGAGTCACCTCGTCTGGCTAGGTACACACGCGCTCGACATCGGCGCCATGAGCGTCTATTTCTACTGCATGCGCGAACGCGAAGAGATTCTCAAGATATTCGAGATGTTCTCGGGCCAGCGTATGATGACAAGCTACATCCGGATCGGCGGCCTGGCACTCGAACCACCTCGCGGCTGGCAGAAAGCAGTAGCGGCGGTAGTGGAGCGTCTGGCGCGCGGGGTCGACGAGTATTACTCCCTGCTGGCCGCTAATCCGATTTGGCTGAACCGGACCAAAGGCGTCGGCGGGCTGCCGCTCGATCTGATGCTCGATCTGGGAGTCACCGGCCCGTTGTTGAGGGGCGCCGGACTGAAGCGCGATGCGCGAAAAGATAATCCCCATTCCAGCTACGATAAGTTCCAGTTCGAGGTCCCTACACGCACCGGGAATGATGTTTATGCACGTTTCGAAGTCCGCATCGAAGAGATGCGGCAGAGCGTGAAAATCGTAAGTCAGGCGCTCGCCGGGATGCCGTCTGGCCCCTGGCACGCCGATGCTCCGCATATCGTGTTGCCGGATCGGGAAAAGATGAAGACCCAGATGGAGTCACTCATCTATCACTTCAAGATCGTTACCGAAGGATTTCGTGTACCCGAGGGCTCCGTCTATCAGGTGGTGGAATCGCCGCGCGGCGAACTCGGCTATTACATCGTCAGCGACGGAACGGCGAATCCTCATCGCGTTTTCATGCGAACGCCCAGCTTCGGCAATCTGCAGGCATTGGGGGCCATGCTCGAAGGTGTTCTGATTGCCGATTCGATTGCTGCCATGGGTAGCATGGATTTCGTGCTCGGGGACGTCGATCGTTAGCCATGACTTTTTCGCCAGAGCTGGAAGCGAGATTCGCAAAGCTGCTGAAAAGCTATCCGCCAGGACGAGCAGCGTTCTGCCGTGGTTCCGATGTTGCTTTACGCACAGGACGAAGTCGGCAGTGTGACTCAGGAGTTGGTCGAGGAAGTGGCCAGGCGTTGCGGCGTCACGCCCCTGCAGGTGGATGAGGTGATCGGTTATTACTCGATGCTTCATCGCAGTCCGCTCGGTAAATATCACGTTCAGGTGTGCACAAATATCGCTTGTCAGGCCGTCGGCGGCGAGCAATTGATGGAGCATGCCAGCCGCACGCTGGGGCTCAAGAACAAAGAAGTCTCGGCGGATGGAATGATTTCACTGGAAGAAGTCGAATGCATGGGCGCCTGCTCCTGGGCTCCCGCTATTCAAATTAACTACGATTTTCACCACTTTGTTACTCCGGAGCGCTTCGATCAGTTAATGGACGCTCTGCGCGACGGCAGCTATAGGCAGAAGGCTTCCTAAAAGAACCTCAAAAGATGCGCTACAACGAACCGAGTCCGTCTAGAAATCAGAGTTATCTCGCAACGCTTCGATCTTCCGAATTCGACTGCTATCGATACCTACCTGGCCAATGACGGTTATCGTAGCGATCAAAGAAGGTTATCGGTATGACACCCGAAGCGATCATCGACGAACTCAAGGTATCGTCCTTGCGCGGGCGCGGAGGTGCAGGCTTTCCTACAGGAATGAAGTGGAGCTTTGTGCCGCGAAACACCGGCAAGCCGACTTACATCATTTGCAATTCAGACGAAAGCGAGCCCGGAACTTGCAAGGATCGGCTGCTGATGGAGAACGATCCGCACCAATTGATCGAAGGCATGCTGATCGCCGGCTGGACGATCAAGTCGAACAAGGGCTACATCTTCATACGCGGCGAGTATCGTTACCTGATAGACATCGTAGATCGCGCGATCGCAGAAGCTTATGAGCGCGGTTATCTCGGGAAGAACATTCTCGGATCGGGTTGGGACTTCGATGTTTACACGCACACCGGGGCGGGAGCGTACGAATGCGGCGAAGAGTCGGCTCTGCTCGAATCGCTCGAGGGCAAACGCGGTATACCGCGACTAAAGCCACCTTTCCCGGCAGTCGTTGGCGCCTTCCAATCACCGACCATTCTGAACAACTGCGAAACTTTCTCGGCAGTTCCGGTCATCTTTCGCAACGGGGGCGCCTGGTACGCGGAACTGGGGACACCGAAGAACGGTGGCACGCGGTTGGTATGCGTTTCGGGTCACGTGAACAAGCCCGGAGTCTACGAACTTCCGATGGGCTTCCCGATCATGCGCTTGATCAACGAGGTCTGCGGCGGAGTCCGGAACGGTAAAAAGCTCAAGGCGGTGATTCCGGGTGGTTCTTCGTCGCCGGTTTTGCGAGCGGACGAGTGCGATATCCCGTATGACTTCGATTCGCTGGCAAAAGCCAAGACGATGGCCGGCTCAGGCGGACTGGTGATACTCGACGAAGATACCGATATCGTGGCGGTAGCTCTGCGAACGATCAAGTTTTACGCGCATGAGAGTTGTGGCTGGTGCATTCCGTGCCGCGAGGGTACCACTTGGTTGAAGAAGATACTGACGCGCTTTCACGAAGGTGGCGGGCTTCCATCAGATATCGACCTGATCGGCGAGCTTTCAAACAATATCCTTGGCAGGACATTTTGTGCGCTTGGAGATGCAGCCGCGATGCCCACCACCGGTTTCATTACGAAGTTCCGCGGCGACTTCGAAGAATATTTGAAGAAATCGCAGACGCCTGCCGCGGCGGAGCTGGTTTCTCTCTAACGCAAAACTTTCTATGGCTGACCCTATCAAGTTTACGATCGACGGCCAACAGCTGCAGGCGCCTCCCGGAACGCTGCTGATCAATGCAGCCAAACAGGCCGGTATCTCGATACCCGCATTTTGTTACTACGACAATCTTTCCTTGCAGGCGGCCTGTCGCATGTGCCTCGTGGAAGTCGAGAAGACGCCGAAGCTTCAGGTCGCGTGTACACTGCCGGTGGCGGAGGGCATGATTGTCCACACCGATTCTCCTCAGGTTAGGCAGGCGCGCAAAGGTACGCTCGAGTTTCTGCTGACAAATCATCCGCTCGACTGTCCGGTTTGCGACAAAGGCGGCGAATGCGAATTGCAGGATATGGTGTTCCGGTATGGAGCGGGCGAGAGCCGCTTCCGGGAAACCAAAATCCACGTCGACGAGAAGCAGTGGTCGCCCGTAGTGTTTTACGATGCGCCACGCTGCATCCTTTGCTACCGATGCGTGCGCATCTGCGGTGAAGGTCTGGGTGTCGATGCGCTCGGTATCGGCAACCGCGGCGCGGCTTCAGAGATCGTCCCGAATCGCGGCGATCATCTGGAATGCGATGAATGCGGCGCTTGTATCGACATCTGCCCGGTGGGCGCGCTAACATCGGGAACTTATCGCTATAAAACGCGCCCCTGGGAGATGGAGCACGTGGGGACCATCTGCACGCATTGCTCGAACGGGTGTAAGACCACTCTCGGCGTGCGCAATGGCGAGATCATCCGCGCAAATAATCGCGACCGGTCCGGCCTGAACGGAGAGTTTCTGTGTCTGAAGGGGCGGTACGCTTTCGATTTCAATCAGCATCCGCAGCGCCTGACGTCCCCTCTTGTCAGGAACAGCGTCGATGGCCAGTTGCGGCCGGTCTCGTGGGCGATAGCGCTGGCGACGGTAGCGAAGAAGTTTTCTGAGCTGCGCGTCAAAAACGGCAAGTTCGGAGTAATTGGCTCGAACCATACGACGAACGAAGAGAATTATCTGCTACAGAAGTTTGCCCGCTCGGTCCTCGGCACATCGAATATCGATCATCATCGGACGGGCGATGTCGCGACCCTGATCAGCAGCCTGCATGGGCGCAAAGATGCCCTGGGGACAACGGCAGAGCTGTTCACCACAAAAGCAGCCCTGGTGATCGATAGCGATCTGGCGCAGGAGCAGCCCTTCATCGCGTTCCAGCTGCGTGCCAACTGGAGATTGAATAAAGCGCACGTTTACGCCGTAACGCCGGGCCCCGTGCGCGAAGACAGCTATGCGACTACCGCGCGGGCCGAAGCGGGCAAAGAATTCGAAGTACTGGAAAGCTGGCGCGAGCAGTTGGCGAAAGAGCCGGAGCTCTTGATTTTGTTCGGCGCTGCGATTAAAGGAGCAGCCATTCGTCAGTTGATCGAGTTTGGCGATTCACTAGGCATTCCCGTGAAATACATTTGCCTGCTGGATTACTCTAATTCGCGGGGTGCATCGGATATGGGGCTGCTGCCGGACTTGTTACCTGGCTATCAATCCATGAGTAACTCGGGTCTGGAGCCAGGCCTTAACCAGGATCAGATGCTAGCTGATCCGAACCTGGAAGCGCTTTGGGTAATGGGCGCGAATCCCCTGTCGCGACAGAATCTGGCGGCTACTGGAGCTTTCATCGTTGTGCAGGACTTATTCCTGACCGAGACCGCTCGCCGAGCGGACGTGGTCTTGCCGGCGGCTTCTGCTTACGAGAAGAATGGGACTGTAACAAACGTTTGCGGTGATGTCCAGAAGCTGACTCGCGGTCCTAAAACGATGGGCACTAAGTCGGATTTGGAAATCATCGCCCTGCTTGCTAAGGAAATGCACGCCGATTGGGGGGCGCTCAAGCCAGAGGCTGTCTTTGCTGAGATTCGTCAGAGCGTTCCCGGCTACGACGTCCCGTTGCAGATTATCGAAACCGGTGGTGCGGCGCCTACTGCTCCAGGCGGTGACGTTATGACAGTCCAGTCCCGGCCCGACCTAATTCGCTCGGCCGGCAATACACTCTACACCTCCGGAACGCTTGGCCGCTTTTCTAACATGTTGGCTTCTCTGATCGAATCGCCTGGAGCGCTATATAGCGGCCCTCCTGTTGAGCCGATCGTGAAGCCAGGCAGCGTGCAAGTGGAAAGTCTAGCGAGCCACTGATGAACTTCTTCCTCGTCAGCGTGATCAAGCTTGTGATTGTCTTCGCCATTTTCATGACGACGCTCGCCTACCTGCAGTGGATCGAGCGAAAAGTGCTCGGGCATATCCAATCACGCACAGGTCCGCTGCGAGTTGGGCCGCACGGCCTGATGCAGCCCATGGCCGACGTATTCAAGCTGCTGACAAAAGAAGATCTACTGCCGCCCTATGTGAACAAGTTCTTCTATCTCCTGGCGCCGTTTATTGCGGTCTGCCTGGCATTGATTTCGATTTCGATCATCCCATTTGGTCCGGAGATCAATGTACTCGGCACCCGGACTTTCATGCAGATCAGCGACGTGAACGTTGGCATACTCTTCGTGCTGGCTATCAGCTCGGTCAGTGTGTACGGGATTGCGCTGGCTGGCTGGTCCTCGAACAATAAGTATTCACTCCTCGGGGGCTTGCGCAGCAGCGCCCAAATGATCAGTTACGAGCTCCCACTGACTCTGGCGATTGTCTCTCCGCTCTTACTCGCGAACCATCTCAGCTTTCGAGCTATCGCCGACGGTCAAGCCGGCTATTATCTGGGGTTCATACCGCGCTGGAGTATTTTCCAGATGCCTTTCCCCCAGATCTTCGGCTTCATCATTTTCATGATCGCCGGGTTTGCCGAGACGAATCGGGTTCCGTTCGATCTTCCTGAAGCTGAAAATGAATTGGTTGCGGGCTTCCATACCGAATACAGCAGCATGAAATTCGCCTGCTTCTTCATGTCGGAGTACGCCAACATGGTGACGATCTCCTGCGTGGCGACGCTGCTTTTTCTCGGTGGTTGGCATCCGCTGTTTCCGGCACCTTATTCAAGTTGGGTCCCGACCATTCTTTTCATCGCCGCGGCACTGGTGTTCTTTTTCCAGGCGGCCCAGCCAGCCCGCCGGCGTGATCGCATTACGATGCCCATCTTCGGCGTAGCTGCACTCGTTTTGGCCGCGATCTGGAGTGTCCCGTTCCTGCAGGTGTTCCTGGTCCCGGCGTTTTGGTTCGCGAGCAAAGCGGGTTTTATTCTGTTCACCTATATATGGGTGCGCGGAACGCTTCCGCGGTTCCGCTATGACCAGCTCATGCATTTCGCCTGGACGTTTCTCTTTCCAGTAGCGCTTATTAACCTGCTCATCACTGCCTTCTGTGTTGCGGTGTTTTAGCGGAGCGCCATCTCATGGACACAATCCTTTTCATTATTTTTGCAGTCGTTGCTGTCGTGTGCGCGTTCAACCTGATTTTGCAAAAGCATCCTATCTCGAGTGCTCTTTCTCTGATCGGTGTGATGGGCTCGCTGGCCGTGCTGTACCTGCTGCTGGGCGCTGAATTCATCGCCATGGCCCAGATGATTGTTTACGGCGGCGCGGTGATGGTGCTGTTCATTTTCGTGATCATGCTGTTGAACGCCGGGTCCGAGAAGACGAGCGGCAAATCCTGGTTTGCGCAAATCGCAGGCTTACCGCTGCTGCTCGCCTTCGTGGCTGTGATGGGATTTCTGATTAAGGTTGGTTTCTCGAGCACGCGGACTGTCGAGTTCGGCAGTTGGGTTGGCGGAACCGCGGAGCGAGTTGGGCAGCTGCTCTTCACCCGCTACTTACTGCCATTTGAGGTCATCTCGATTCTGATACTCATTGCAATTCTCGGGGCCGTCGTTCTCGCGCGCAAGGAGGTCGATTGATATGGCACACGTTCCGATTTCCTGGTACCTGGTTCTGAGCGCAGTCCTGTTTGCGCTAGGGGTAGCCGGATTTGTCTATCGCAAAAGTGTCATTACGGTCTTCATGTCGATCGAGCTGATGCTGAACGCAGTCAATCTTAGCTTCATCTCGTTCTCGTATGATTTGCACCGTATCGACGGCCACATCTACTCGTTTTTTGTCATGGTCGTGGCAGCCGCTGAAGCGGCGGTCGGCCTAGCGATTATCCTCACCATTTTCAAGAACCGCGGCACGCTTCAAATCGATGAAGTCGATTCCATGAAGCTGTAACCTGTCGACCAAAGCAAACAATGACTCTCTGGCTCATACCTTTATTTCCGCTGCTCGGTTTCCTGTTGAACGGGCTGTTCGGCCGGCGGCTCGCAAAATCGGTCGTCAGCTTAATCGCGATCGGATCGGTAGCGCTTTCGTTTCTGTATGTCCTCTTTGTCCTTTCCAGGCTTTGGCCGCTGAATACGGCCTTTTCAGAACACTACTTCACCTGGATTCAAAGCGGCTTCCTGCAGATCGGCTTCGACATGATGGTGGACCGCCTCACTGCGGTCATGCTGCTGATCGTCAGCGGCGTCGGATTGGTGATCCACATTTACTCGCTCGGCTACATGGCGCATGAAGAAGGCTACTGGCGATTTTTTAGCTACTTCAATTTGTTCATGTTCTTCATGCTGCTGTTAGTGCTGGCCTCGAATCTCCTGCTGCTCTTTGTGGGCTGGGAAGGCGTGGGGTTGTGCAGCTATCTGCTGGTCGGTTTTTACTTTCGCGAGACATGGGCGAGCAATGCCGCCAATAAGGCATTCATCGTTAATCGCATCGGCGATTTCGGGTTCATGCTCGGTATCTTGCTGACGGTAGTAGCGTTCCACACGCTCGATTTCGGCAGGATAGCGGCGGCCATGGCAACCATGCCCGCGGGTGCGACCAGCGGAACGATAACGGCCATTGCGCTGCTGCTGTTTGTCGGCGCTACCGGAAAGTCCGCGCAGATTCCGCTATATGTGTGGTTACCGGACGCGATGGCTGGTCCCACGCCGGTTTCCGCGCTCATCCACGCTGCAACTATGGTCACGGCGGGCGTTTATATGGTCGCGCGCATGTCGTTCCTCTACGGCCATGCACCGTCCGCGATGAACGTGGTGGCGATTATAGGGCTGCTGACCGCGGTCTTTGCAGCGACCATCGGAATTACACAGAACGACATCAAGAAAGTATTCGCTTATTCGACAATCTCCCAACTCGGATATATGTTCCTCGGCGCGGGCGTGGGGGCATACTCGGCAAGTATCTTCCACGTAATGACGCACGCATTTTTCAAAGCGCTCCTATTTCTCGGCGCAGGCAGCGTGATTCACGGGCTTAGCGGCGAG
This sequence comes from Terriglobia bacterium, assembly GCA_963799755.1. Taxonomy (GTDB): domain Bacteria; phylum Acidobacteriota; class Terriglobia; order Bryobacterales; family Bryobacteraceae; genus Bog-105. Next base: position 287,219 of record CAWCYQ010000034.1, read on the forward strand.
CAGGATTTGCGGCACATGGGCGGATTGCGCAAATATATGCCGATTACCTGCGTCACCTTGCTGATTGCGAGTTTGGCAATTTCCGGTTTTCCCGGGTTCTCGGGCTTCTTCAGTAAAGACGCCATTCTATCGGCGGCGTATGAACACGCGCCCTGGATGTTCTGGGTGGGTGCTATTACCGCAGGCATCACCGCGTTTTACGTGTTTCGAGCATTTTTCCTGGCCTTCGTTGGCGAGTACCGGGGGCATCATCATCCGCACGAATCGCCAATATCCATGACGGGGCCGCTGATTGTTCTCGCTCTGTTGTCGGCGGGCGGCGGCTTTATCGATATACCGAAGTTTCTCTCACCCGGTTATCCGATGGCCGCACACGAAAATGCGGCTGCCATGATCATTTCCGCTTCCTTCGGCATTGTTGGAATACTGCTTGCCGCAGTCTTCTATTGGCTCCGGCCGGGACTGGCCGAATCGATGAAGAACGCCATGGGTCCGGTCTATACGCTTGTTTTGAACAAATACTATGTCGATGAATTGTATTCGGGCGTAGTTGTGAAACCCGTCGAAGGAGTCTCGCGCACCCTGCTGTGGCGCGGGGTGGACGAAGGACTCATTGATACCGGGCTGGTTAACGGATTGGGCAAACTCGTGCAAGGTTGGGGCTCGCTGTTCCGGCGATTGCAGTCGGGCAGTATACGCAACTATGCGACCTGGGTGCTGGCCGGTTCTCTTCTTACGATCTTCGTGCTGGCACTGCTGGGAGCGACGCGATGAATCTGTTATCGATTACGCTGTTTCTGCCGCTGATTGGATTCTTCTTCGTCCTGTTTGCCCCGCGCGGCTCAAAATCTCCGTATTACGTTGCTCTACTGGCGACAGTGCTGACGTTTTTTGCTTCATTGGGCCTGATTGCGCCTGTAGGAGAGAGCGGTGCGCAATTCACCTCGGTCATCAACAGGATGTGGACCGACACGCCGGGTCTGCAGATTCGTTTCCATCTGGGAGTCGACGGAATCAGTCTCTGGCTCGTGCTGCTGACAACGCTGCTGCTGCCCATTGCGGTGTGGATTTCCCAGAGCATGATCAAAGAGCGGCAAAAGAATTTCTTTGCACTGCTGCTTCTATTTGAGTTTGGCCTGATTGGCGTCTTCACCGCGCTCGACCTGTTCGTCTTTTACGTGTTCTGGGAAATCGCACTCGTTCCGATGTATTTGATGGTCGGGAGCTGGGGCAGCGGACTTCGCGGTCCGGCTTCGGTCAAGTTCTTTGTGTATACGATGTCCGGCTCCGTCCTGATGCTCGCGTCGATTCTGTACCTGCATAGCTTCACGGGCACTTTCGACTACGTCGAGATCATGAACGGCATGAATACGGGCACGGTGGTATTGCCGCCGTCGCAACAGTTGCTGCTCTTTGTGGGATTTTTCGCGGCGTTCGCGGTCAAGGTGCCGATTTTTCCGTTGCACACCTGGCTGCCTAACGCCTATACGCAGGCTCCCACTCCGGCTACCTTTCTGTTGGCTGCGGTTATGTCGAAGATGGGCGCTTATGGCCTGATCAGATATTGCCTGACGCTTACTTCGAGCGGCGCTCACACCTGCGCGGTGTGGGTGAACATTCTGGCGATTATCGGAATTATCTACGGCGCTCTGCTGGCCCTTGTTCAGACCAATATCAAGCGCCTGATTGCTTACTCCTCAATCAGCCATCTCGGTTTCATCGTGCTCGGAATCTTCACTTTCCGCCAGCAGGGCGCGGACGGCGCCGTGTATCAGATGATCGCTCATGGTATTTCGACCGGAGCTCTCTTCCTGTTGGCCGGCTATCTCGAGCAGCGGCGCGGGTCTCTGGAAATCATGGATTTCGGCGGTGTCGCGAATGTCGCGCCGGGATTGTCGACAGCGTTCATGATTGCCTTGCTGGCGAGCATAGGACTGCCGTCACTCTCCAACTTTGTGGGCGAATTTCTGGTTCTGCAAGGAGCCGCGCTCGCGAGATTTTCCTGGGCAGTTTGGGCGTCCATCGGCGTGATTCTTTCGGCAGCTTACATGTTATGGATGTATCAGCGCACCTTCTTTGGTAAAAGAAGCGACAATGGTCGGCTATTCCCCGACCTGAGTTTCCGGGACTGGGTGCCGCTCGTCCCATTGATCGTGCTGATGGTCTGGCTGGGCAGTTATACCAACTCTTTCATGCCTCGCATCACGACAGCAACTTCGCACTTGCTGGAGCAGACGAACATGAACAATCAGTACAGGGTGTTTACGACTCCGTCCTCGAACGAGGTGGCTGATGTTCGCTAGTTACCAACCCGACAGTGTGGACTATCTGCGCTTTCTGCCGGAAATTTTGCTGAGCGTGTTCGGTATTGCGATCATGCTGCTCGAAGCGATAATGCGACCTCAGGCAAAGAGAACCTCGCTGGGAGTGCTGGCGCTTATCGGGCTGGCCGTAGCGTTTCTCGCTAATATTTGGGCCGGAGCTCATAGCGGGCCTGCCTTTTCAAACATGATCGTGGTGGATGACTACGGCACATTCTTTCGAGGGCTCGTACTGGTGGTGGGCTTTCTCTGCGTGCTCGCATCCTTCAGCTATCTGGAAAGAGAGAATGCGCAGACGGGTGAATATTACGCGCTCATTCTGTTCTCGATTGTCGGCCAATGCATTATGGCCACTGCCGCGGATTTGATCATGGTCTTCATCGGACTGGAGATTTCGTCGATCGCGACATATATTCTGGCGGGTTTTCTGCGTGACGACCGGCGCAACAACGAGTCGGCGCTGAAATATTTTCTACTAGGTTCATTCGCGACAGCATTCTTGCTCTATGGGATCGCCTGGATTTATGGAGTAACGGGTTCGACCAATTTAGACCAGATCCGAAGCGTGCTGGACCAGGGCTCAAAATCAGCGCTGCTGGCGGGACTCGCTGCAGGGCTTCTGTTTGTGGGCTTTGCGTTTAAGGTTTCGGTAGTGCCTTTTCAAATATGGGCGCCGGATGTTTACCAGGGCGCGGCGGCGCCGGTGAGTGCGTTTATGTCCGCCGGTCCGAAAGCTGCCGCATTCGCGATCTTCTTCCGCGTTTTCATGATCTCTTTCCGACCGCTGAATGCCCGCTGGATCTGGCTGGTTTGGGGCTGCGCACTGGCGACCATGGTCGTCGGCAACTTTGCGGCTCTGCTACAGACGAATGTGAAGCGCCTGCTCGGGTACAGCTCGATCGCACATGCAGGATACGTTCTGGTTGCGCTCACGGCGAGCTCTCAAATCGGCGTAGCCGCCGCGATGTTCTACCTGGCATCGTATGCGTTGATGAACATCGGCGCATTCATCGTCATCAGTCATGTTGCCGCGCGCCACGAGCGTTATGTGAAGATCGAAGATCTGGCGGGATTGGGGCGGCGCGAACCGGTAACGGCGGCATTGCTGGCTGTATTCGTGTTCTCGTTGATCGGAGTTCCGCTGACGGGCGGCTTCTTCGGCAAGTTCTATGTCTTTCAGGCGGCGCTTGACTCACACCTAGTTTGGCTGACGGTACTCGGGCTGATCAACAGTGCAATCGCAGCGTATTACTATTTGAAAATCATTGTTGCAGTCTATATGCGCGAACCGGCCGAGGCAATGGAACAAATGCCGCCCCCAGCTATGAGTCTTCGGATCGCGATCTGGGCAAGCGCGATCGGCGTCCTGATTCTGGGCATCTTTCCCGGTACGCTTTCGACATTTACGTCATCATCGGCCGCGATGTTCCGCTAGATCACGTCGAGGAGCTTTGCCCTCGATCAAAACAGACGGACCAGCTCGCGTATATTGCGGATTATCCGCAGGCGCGGATGATCCTTGGGCAATGCAGACAGCTCGAGACTCCAGGTGCGCTCGTGCGGCACAAAGATGGCATGAAGGCCGGCACCCAGAGCCGGGCAAATGTCCGACTTTGGGGAATTGCCGATCATCCAGGTGTCAGCCGGGTTGAAGCCCCTCTCATCTGCCAATTGACGGTAGGCGGGCTCGTTCTTTTCTTTCACGACGGCGGCATGTTCAAAGCAACCGCGCAAACCTGAGCGATTTATCTTGAGCTGCTGCTCCTCCGGATCGCCCTTGGTGAACAGAGTCAGGGAATGGCGCGTCGAGAGTTCCTGAACCGTCTCCGCAACGCCGTCGATGAGTTCGATAGGGCGTTCGAGGATTGCGTGCGCGAAGTCCATCACCGTCGTGACGTCGCTATCCGAGATGTCGCGCTCGACCAGGTGCTCGTAACAAGCGGCGAGGTTGCGGGCGAAGTTGCGCGATCCGTAACCGTGAATCCGGGAATTGACGAGTTCGATTTCATCGAGGACCGCCCGGATATCGGAGGGAGCCATGGAAGAATGCGAAAGAAAATCACAGAACTGATCGAACGCCGCTTCAAAGTAGATGTTGTTTTCCCAAAGCGTGTCGTCGGCGTCAAAGATGAGAGATTGATGCTTCACAAGGCCGGGCTTGCTCAAAGGCCTTTGGCGTGGCCGTTCTGGGGAGCAAGCCTTTTTGCAAGAGCGATGCGCTCCTGCCGCTCGACATAGTCGGGAATAATCTTGACAAGGAATTCCAGCCGTTCCACTTCGGAGCGGAGAGTGAGCACGGTCTGCCGCTTATCGAGATCGTGAATATATTGGGCGAGCTGGAAGCTCATGCGGGACCGGTCCAGCTTAGGCTCCTCGGGCGCTTCGGGCCGCTCTATCTCGAGCAGCTGGCGATAGGCGGCCGCAGCCTTCTTCTGCAGATCGGCCGGGACATCGGCAGCATCATCGTCATTGAAGTATTCGACTTCGGCGCGGAGATATGATTTGTCCTGGTCAAGCGAGGCGATCTGAAAGCGACGCTGTCCGACGGCGAGAAGATCGAGCCGTCCATCAGGATAACGATTGACGACGCGGTCGACCAGGGCGGAACATCCGATGTTGACGATTCCATCTTCTTTCGCGAGCACGACGCCGAACTCGCCCTGCGCGGCGATAATGTCGCCCATCATTTCCTTGTAACGCTCCTCAAAGATGTGAAGAGGCAAAGCCATGGCAGGCAGGAGTACGAACGAAAGCGGGAAGAGCGGTAGTACCTGCGAGGGCATGCCTTTATTATCGGCTGTCCTGCGCGATGGAGATGGCGGCGGCGCGCGCGTCTGACAGAGGGTATACTGATTCCTTGTCTTTGCTTTGCTGAAAACAATGCAGGCGGGCTAAATAGACATGACGCTGAAGCTGAAGCGTACTCCGGGTTTATATCTTGTCGGGTTCATGTGCAGCGGCAAGACAACGGTCGGACGCGCGCTGGCGGAGGAACTCGGCTGGTGCTTTGTGGATATCGATTCCGAGATCGAAGCGCAGCAGAATAAATCGATTCGAGAAATCTTTGAGGAACGCGGGGAGGCGGGATTCCGCGATATCGAAACGGATACGCTGCGCGATCACGTTACGCGGGTGGAGGCCGGGAGGCCATGCGTGGTCGCGCTGGGCGGCGGCGCTTTCGTGCAGCCGAGGAACTGGGAGATGATCGAGAATAACGGGGTCACGGTGTGGCTCGATTGCCCGTTCGACACGGTGCTGCAGCGCCTGGGAGATGATGTGGCGCGTCCACTTGCAGCGGATCGGAAGCAACTGGCACAGCTTTATGGGGATCGGCGGCCGCTATATGGACGCGCCGATTTCCGGCTGGAAGTAGACAGGGACGACATCGCTGAAATCGTGCGGAAGATTCTGCACCTGCCGATCTTTTAAACGTTGAACGAAGAAAAGCTCAAGCGAGACGCTCTGCTTATTTTGGGGAAGGCGCTGCAGGCTGCAGAAGCGGGAAACGCGGTCCGGCGTTATCTGATCCGAGGCGCGGAAGCCGAGCTGCCGGCGAGCGGTGTTTTCCGGTTTGACGCGAAGAGCTATGACCGGGTCTTTCTGGTCGCGGCCGGCAAAGCGGCAGTACCGATGGCGCGAGCAATCGAAGAAATCGTGGGCGCGCGTCTGGCTCAAGAGATCGTGGTGACCAAACACGGCCACGCCGGCCCGCTGCGCGATTCGGTAGCGATCGAAGCGGGACATCCCATTCCGGACGAGACCGGTGAGAAGGTCGCGAAGGAAATTCGGAATCTACTCTTCGGCAAACTGACGGCGCGAGACCTTTTGCTGCTGGCTATTTCGGGCGGAGCCTCGGCGATTCTGCCGGCGCCGGCCTATCCGGTGACGTTAAAGGCGAAGCAGGAAACTACCGATCTGCTGCTGAGGGCGGGAGCGAACATCCATGAGTTGAATGCCGTGCGCAAGCACCTCTCGTTCCTGAAAGGCGGGCATCTGGCAAAGCTGGCATTTCCGGCGGCGGTGGTGAGCCTGCTGTTATCGGATGTGATCGGAGACCCGGTGGATGTGATCGGATCCGGACCGACGGCGCCTGATGAATCCACTTTTGGCCACGCGATCGCGGTGCTCGAACGATACGATCTGCTGGAACGCGTGCCGCGAACGGTGCGGAGCTATCTGGAAGACGGAGCCGCGGGACGGATCGAAGAGACACCCAAGCCGGGAGATCCCGCCTTCCACAACGTACGCAATGTGGTTGTTGGGAGTAACCGGCTGGCGCTCGAGGCGGCGCGAAGCGAAGCTCTCCGCCTGGGATATGACGCGCGGATCCTCTCGAGTACTGTCGAAGGCGAGGCGCGCGACGTTGGTGTGGAAGACGCAAGACTCGTGCGGGAAGCTGCTCAGGACGGCAAACGACTCTGTCTTCTCGCCGGCGGAGAGACCACAGTGACAGTGCATGGCGCCGGGAAGGGCGGACGTAACCTGGAACTCGCACTGGCGGCGGCGATAGAAATGTCAGGAGTTGAAAGTGTGGCAGTGCTCAGCGCCGGGACAGATGGAACGGACGGACCGACAGATGCGGCGGGAGCGCTGGCGACAGGCAGCACCGTAGCCCGGGCAGAAGAACTTGGGATGGATGCGCGGGAGTATCTGGCGCGCAACGACTCCTATCCATTCTTTGATGTCTTAGGGGATCTGGTGCGTACGGGGCCGACTGGAACAAACGTGATGGATATTCAAGTCTTACTCGCGATCTGATATCTTCGGTCTAAAAATGAAGATACAAATTAACAGCGACAAAAATATCGAGGTCGACGCCCAGCTTGTTAGCGTGGCGGAAGCAGACATTGAGCGTGCGCTCGAAAGGTTTGCGGCTCGATTGACGCGGGTGGAAGTCTATTTGAGCGACGTGAACAGCAGCAAGGCAGGGCTGCGGGACAAACGCGCTCAGGTGGAGGCGCGCCCGGCGGGGCAAAAGCCAGTTTCAGTTGTGCATGAGGCAGCGACGGTCAAGGAAGCATTGCACGGAGCTGCGAGCAAGATGCAGAGGCTGCTGCAGAGTTCATTCGGCAAGATCGCCACGCGCCGGTCGCGCGAGTCCGTACGCCGCAGCCCGGCGGCGGCAGATCCGGCGACGGCGAAGCGGCTCGATCGGATTGGAGCGGCGCTCTCAGAGATTCTCGAAGCATCGACAGCGGAGACCTCACAACTGAAGGGGCACGTGAAGAGGGCGAGCGAAGCCGTGAACAGAGCGCGATCCCTGGCCCAGTCGAGTTCAGGAAAGGCCACCGGCAAGAAAGCGGTTTCGGCGAAAAAGGCGGCGGCCGAAGCCGGACCAGATGCTGCCGTCAGCGGGCGTGGTCCGAAGAAGAAGCAAGTCTTCCGGGCGCGGCGCAAGGCATGGCCTAAGCGATAGGCACCGAAGTTCCCATAGTCTTTCAGCGATTCGCCGCGGGCCGCGCTACAGCATACATTTCCTTCGCAATCTGATCGAAGAGACCGTTGTGGTCAGCTCCCACCGAATAAAGATCGAAGTGAGTGCGATCGGGAATGTACGTGAAATGCGGATCTGCTCCTAAGCGCTGGAGAACGGCTTCAAACTTATGCGCCGAACCATCGAGATAGAAGGTATCGGCGGTTCCGACAAAGAGGTGAATGCGGCCTTTGAGCTCATGACCGCGCTGGGGCCAATTGGCCTCGACAAGATGCGCGAGATCGAAGTGATCATGCCAATACTTGACGACAGCGGGATCGACATTCCCTGTCTGCCGGTCGAACATGGGAACTGGCGCACCGTTGTCTCCTTTAGGAGAGAAGACCCAATCAAAGGACGAGAGCTGACCGCCATAGGGCCCGATCACAGCTTCTAAGCGGGCAAATTGCTCGAAAGTTGCTTCTACCTTTCCGTGTTCCCGCATGATCGGCATGGGTGAGCCATCGGGCAAACGATAGACATTCGCGTGAGGCGCATACAGATTGGCTCCGGTGAAATCGTGAAAATCGCTGGGATCCGGTGAAGTCGACCAAGTACCGCCGAAAATTCCCGGGTAATTGACTTCAAGCTGCAGGGTCGCCCAGCCGCCGCTTGAATGGCCGTTCAGGAAACGTCCGTTGCGCCGGGCATCCATGCGGTACTTGCGCTCAAGATACGGAATAAATTCTGTTGTAAGGGCTGCACCCCAGGGACCGTTATTGACGGAATCAGCGAATTCGTGAGTGCCTTGTGGGATGGATTCATCGAGCATGACCCAGATCATCGGCGGCATCTTGCCATCGTCCATACGGGTATGGAGAGGCAGCCCCGCCGCGAGTGCGTAATCGAGATTGCCGCCAAAGCCATGTGTCCAGTAGACGGTTGGATAACGTTCGCGCGTTTTTTCGGCATAACCGGGCGGGAGGATTATCCAAGCTTTAATGCTAGTCGGGTGACCCCAAAACCTGGTGAGGAGCTTACTGACCAGTTCTTCTTTGCGGGCAACTCCGGGTTGCGCTTGCTCGCGCAGTTTCGCGAATCGCGCGGTACGCTGGGGATCGGGCGACGGATGCCGGTCGAGAGTAAGCGTGGGCTCAGCGCCGGTACCCGGGTTCCACTGGGCCAGCGGACGCACTCCGCTGATCCAATCGCCAGGACTGCGGCCGCTGTAGTTGTAACTATGATCCACATCGAGCACGGCCTGGGCTTCGTAATTGCCGGATGGCAGGGCGGAAAAGGGTTTGGGAAAGGCTATTTCGCCGGCATCCACCTCGACAGAACCGCCTGGAGCGAGATCCTGTACTTCACGGGCGGTGACCCAAGCCTCTTCCGGATGAAATTCCTCCGAATCAACCTCTTTGTCGCCTGAACCCCGCTTGACGAAGATGAGCAAGCGTCCCTTCAAGGGACCTGGCACGGAAGAAGCGGCCGCGACCCGAAAGAAGACGTGAGGAGATTGAGCGGGCTGGGGTCTGGGCCAGAAGCGAGCCGAGAGTGAGTACAAGAAGCGCGATTGGTTGTCTGGCCATAGCGGAGCGGACATATTGAGTGTAAAGGTAGGTCAGCGAACAGCGATCAGTGGTCAGCGTTCAGCGACACTGCGAGTGCGAGCCGTGCCGAACAGTTCTAAAAATCAGGGGAAATGCCAGTCGGTCAGGCGGCTCCGCGGAACAGGGCGGTCAATTGCGCCTCGTTCATGCCGGTAGCGGCCTCAACTTCGGCCCATTCCTCGGCAGCGCTGCGCTGTTTGGCAGGAAAAGGGGTGGGAGCGACAGCGGTGTTTTGAGCCTTTGCAGGAACGAAGCCACGGACCTTCTGCAACTCGCGTAAAGTCTTGAGCGCCTTATAGAAGCTGCGCTCGGCAGAGTTCAGAACACGCTGGATGGAGGTGAATAATCCGAGCTCGATGCAGCTCACCAGATTCTCTACATCCAGGTCCGTGTTGCCATTCGCATTCGTGCCCTGGTACTTGTACATCTGCGCTTCCATGGCGCGGTAACGCTTCATGCGCCAGTAGTGCTGCGCCACTTCATCGACCAGCAACTCTTCGGTCAACCCTACAGGACGATGCTCGGCAGCCAGATCGGTGCGCAGGGCTTCAAAGAGTGCGGGATCTTCGCCCGGAATGATCAGCGCTTTCGAATAGAGACCATGTTTGAAAGAGTTTTGCGAAGCGGCGGCTTTCCCCTGCTCGGTTTTTGGACCGGAAGATTTTTGAGCATTGGCGCGATTGGCAACGGCGCGTTTGGATTTCGGATTTCGATTTGGAGCGTTGAGCAGACATACAAGAAGGACCTTTCGCGCGAAAAGTAGCATCCGGGGCGAACGGAGTAGATGGCGTTTGAGAGCTAAACGATTGCAGCCTGGGAAGAAAGAAGAGTTTGAGACGGCGTGATCGGGAAGGCAGGCTGGAAGATGTCTTGTAACATTCAGTTAGAGGATCTCAATGAAACGAAGCCTGGCCATCGGCACTCTCCTGGGACTTGCCGGCGCGGGGATGTTACTCGCAAAGATAGTGACGGATTACGATCATGCTGCGGATTTTTCCGCAATTCACACGTATTCCTGGATCAAAGTAGAGGCGCAGGACTCGCTTTGGAATACCAGGATCCAAAAGGACATCGGCGATCAACTCAATTCCAAAGGCTGGCAGGAGGTTCCGTCGGGCGGTGACGCGGACGTCGCGGCTTATGGTTCAACGCACAATCAGCAATCCCTGCAGACCTGGTACAACGGCTTCGGAGGCGGCTGGCGCTATCGGGGATTCGGCGGGACCGGCATGGCAACGACAACGGTGCAAAACACTCCGATGGGCAGATTGATGGTGGACATCTTCAACGGCGGCACCAAACAACTTCTCTGGCGCGGCTGGGCATCGGATACGTTGACCGGAAGTCCAGAGAAGAACGCGAAAAAGCTGCAGAAAAATATCGCGGATTTGTTCAAGAAGTTTCCGCCGAAATCGAAAGGGTAGGGCGGCCAGAGAGGTACAACGTCAGCGTGCACGATCCTGCTTCACATCAGCCATCCGAGCAGTTCCATATCGTCGGAATTGGCGCTTCCGCCGGGGGCCTGGAGGCGTTCTTAGAACTGTTGCGCGCTCTGCCATCCGACACCGGAATGGCTTTTGTCGTAGTGCAGCACCTCGAACCGAACTACGAGAGCCAGTTGGTTGAAATTCTGTCGCGTTCGACCACTATGCCGGTGCTCAAGGCGCAAGACGGGCAAAAGGTGGAACGCGATCACGTGTATGTGATCCCGCCGAACACCGTCATGATGATTCGGGAGGGCGCGCTGCGCCTGGCTCCGAGATCCGAGAGCTCCAAACCGCACTATCCCATCGACGTGTTCTTTGAATCCCTGGCTACGGATCAAGGAGCCAGCGGCATCGGCGTGGTGCTCTCCGGCACAGCATCGGATGGCACGCAAGGAGTTCGGGCGATCAAGAGCCGAGACGGAATTACCTTCTGCCAGGACGAACGGTCGGCCAAATATGGGGGGATGCCTCACAGTGCGGCCGCTACGGGAGCCGTGGATTTCGTGCTCCCGCCGGCAAAGATTGCGGAAGAACTGGCGAGAATCGATTCCCACCCGTACCTGATGACGCCGGCCGAAAACCTGGAAAATCCGATAGCCGCGGCTGAAGGAGATGGCGAGCTCAGAAGGTACTCGATCGTTTGAAGAGCGCGACCAGAGTCGATTTCCGGCAATATAAGCAGGGCACAATCCGGCGGCGTCTCGGACGACGCCTGGTGCTACATCATCAAAGCACTTTAGGCGAATACCTGGAGTACCTTGACTCCCACCCTGGCGAGATTCACGAGCTCTACCGGGACATCCTGATCAATGTGACGTCATTTTTTCGTGAACCCGATATGTTTGAGGCGCTCACGAAGGCGATTCAAGAGTACCTGGGGAACCGGGCAAGCGAGGACCCTTTCCGGCTGTGGATTCCAGGGTGCGCCACAGGGGAAGAGGCTTATTCGCTTGCGATCATTGCTTTTGAAATATCGCAGAAGGACGGGCAAGGATATTCCCCTCCAGGTGTTTGGCACCGATATTAGCGATTTCGCCATCGAGCGGGCGCGCAGCGGCGTTTACAGTGAAAAAATGGCGGAAAACATTTCTCCCGAACGCCTGCAACGCTTCTTTTCGCGAGTCGATTCGGGCTTTCGAATCAAACAACGCATTCGAGACTGCTGCGTTTTTGCGAGACACGATCTGACAAGCGATGCCCCGTTTTCGCAAATGGATGTGGTGAGCTGCCGCAACGTATTCATCTACCTGAGCTCGAGTCTGCAGCAGCGCGTTTTGCCAGCGCTGCATTACAGTCTGAAGCCGGGAGGGCTGCTGATCCTGGGTAGCGCCGAAACGGTGGGGAACCGGTCAGACCTGTTTAGCATTGTCGATAACGAAAACAGAATTTACCGGAAGCATAGCCGTTCCTGGCCGGCTCAGCATGGAACTGAAATCTCCCGAGCGCGCGGAGCAGACTGCGCGAGACGGGACACCGGCGAGACCCTCCCTGCCGATCCCCACGCTGATGGACCTCGAGACCAGAGCAGCGCGAATTCTGCGGGATTTGTATGCACCCGCGGGAGTGCTGATTAACGATGACCTGCAGGTGCTGCATTTCCATGGCGAGACCGAGTTCTATCTGCGGCGGGTTCCGGGCGAAGCAAGTCTCAACCTGTTGCGACTTAGCGCGTGAAAATCTGATTCATCCGTTACGGAGAGCAGTGGACGCGGCGCTTGACACAAAAGCAACCCGTGCATGAATCGGGCATTCAGGTACGAGCACGCGGGCGAAAGCCGCCGAATCAATCTCGGCGTCATTCCCATTTCGGACGAATCTCCATTCTGTCTGGTGCTGTTCGAAGAGGAGCCGCAGAATGACGGCGCGGGCACGGCAGCGCAGGAGCGCAGACAAGATCCGAAGCTCGGCAGAGCTGCAGGTTAGCCGTGTGCAGCGGGAGCTCGCTCAAACGAAGGACTACCTTCGCAAAGTAATCGAGCAGCATGAAGCCACTACGGAGGAGCTGCGCGCCTCGAACGAGGAAGCCCGATCGACGAATGAGGAGCTGCAGAGCACAAACGAAGAGCTCAGGACTGCAAAGGAGCAGTTGCAATCATCGAACGAAGAGCTCACTACCGTTAACGACGAACTGAAGCACCGCAATAGCGAGCTAGATCTGGCGAGCAACGACCTGAGCAATATTCTGAACGCCGCGACGATCCCCATCATTATGGTGGGAATGGATTTCCGGCTGCGCCGTTTCACGCCAGCGGCTGAGCGGCTGCTCGGGATGGCGTCCAGCGATATCGGCCGCACGATTACCGAGATTCATTACCCGTTCCACCTGCCGTATCTGAAGGAGATGCTGGTCGAAACGCTGCAAAGCCTGACTGTTCAGCAACGCCAGATACAGGATCGGGATGGCCGCTGGTACAAGTTATCGGTACGGCCGTATCGAACAGTCGACGACAGGATTGACGGCGCGGTGATGACGTTCATCGATATCGATGACGCGACCCGGGCGCTGGAACAAGCGGAACGCGCCCGCGAGTTTTCGGAAGGAATAGTCGAGACGGTGCAGCATCCGTTGCTGGTCCTCGATTCCGATCTGCGGGTGGTGCGAGCCACAGGGGCTTTCTACAATACTTTCGGCGTTCGCCCGGAAGACACGCTGGGACGAACGATCGACGATCTGGGTAACGGGCAGTGGAAGGGTTCCGATTTGCGCCGCCTGCTGGAGCAGGCCTTGTTGCGCGACGTTCCATTCCGCGACCTCGAGATCACACACGCGTTCCCTCACATCGGTACAAGGACCATGCGGCTCAACGCGCGCCGGACGCCTGCAATCGACGCAACTTTCCGTTTGCTGCTGGCAATCGAGGACGTCACCGAACGACGCGAGGCGGCGGAAATCCAGTACCAGCGGCTGTTTGAATCAGCAAAAGACGGAATCATCGTTTTGGAATCGCCCTCCGGGATTGTGGTGGATGTGAATCCATATATTCTCGAGCTGTCGCGGTACTCAAAGGCGGAAGTGTTGTGCAAGCCCTTTCGCGAGATACCTTTGTTCCTGGACGTGGAGGAGGGGCGGCGGCTGGTTCCGGAAACGATAGAATGCGGAACCGTGCGCTACGATTCAGTGCCGGTGCGGACGCGCGACGAGCGGGAAGTTATCGTTGAAATCGTGGCGAATAGTTACCGGGTAAAGGAGCGATCCCTTATCCAGGTAAACATCCGTGACGTGACGGAGAAAAGGCGGAGCGAAGAGACAGTCCGGCGCTCGAATCTCGATCTGCAGCAGTTTGCGTTCGCGGCGTCGCATGATTTACAGGAACCATTGCGGACAATTACTAACTATCTAGAGCTCTTTCAACGGCAACATGAAGGCAAGCTGGGCACGCAAGCGGATGAGCAGATCCATTTCATTGCGGGCGCGGCGGATCACATGAGACACCTGGTGCTCGACCTTCTGGGATTCGCCCAGGTTGCACGCACGGAAGTGAAGCGAACCGAAGTCAGCGTGGAGGCGGCGCTTAGCTCGGTATTGATGAGTCTTCAAATGGCCATCGACAGCAGCCAGGCAAGGATCACGTTCGATCATCTGCCAGTAGTTTACGCAGATGAGACCCAGTTGAATCAACTGTTGCAGAACTTGATCAGCAACGCCATTAAGTACCGCGCAGAAGAGGCTCCGCGCATTCATTTGTCAGCGCGCGAGGCGGGGCCGGAGTGGGTATTTTCGGTGCAGGACAACGGAATCGGCATGGATATGAGGTACGCCGAGCATATTTTCACTGTATTCAAGCGACTCCACGGCCGGAGGTATCCGGGAAGCGGGATAGGACTAGCGATTTGCAAGCGGATCGCAGAGCGGCACGGCGGACGCATTTGGGTGGAGTCAGAGCCCGGCCAGGGTTCGACTTTCTACTTCACACTGCCAAAACAGGAGAAACGGAACTAAGCTCGCCACCAGTCTATCTGTCACGAATGCTTCGCATCATTCTGGTGGAAGACAGCGCTGCCGACGCGCAAATTGTCCGGATGGCGCTGGAGCAGGCAGGCAGGCCAGTAGAGATCACGGTATTGGACGACGGCTTAACGGCGATCGAATACCTGACGCAAAGCTACGCGCGTACTGCCCGGTTGCCTTGCGATCTAGTGTTACTCGATCTAAACCTTCCGCGGCTTAGCGGGATTGAAGTACTGGAACGCATCAGGGCCAACGAGGACCTCAAAGGTCTGCCGGTGGTTGTGATGTCGGGCTCGAGCGATCCTCTCGATGTAGAGCGTTGTTACCGGGCCGGCAGCAACTCGTACATTTGTAAGCCCACCCATCTCAAGGATATTTTTGCTACGGCGGTTCAACTGGTAGCGTACTGGTCCGAATGCGTCAAGCTTCCTTCGAAGCGTGTGTTTGGTTCGGAACCGGCGCGACCGGCTGTGAGGATAGCTGCTACCTGATGAGAAGAGCATGATGCGGGTTCCGATTCGATAGAACCCGTCACTCAGGTTAGTCAAAAGAGCCCGGACTCTGGCGAGTCCGGGCTTATCATTTTCAGTCAGCGTCGATCGATCTTACTTCCTGGGTTACTTCTTGGCTGAGGCGGCGGTATCTTGCGCCGGCTTGCTGTTGTGGCTCTTTTTGACGTGCTTCTTTTGAGCTTTCTTGGAAGCTGTTTTGTTTTGGCTAGCCGGCGCGGTGGTGTTCTGGGCCTTCTTCGCAGTTGCGGGAGCGGCCATCAGGAACGGAACCGCAGCGATTGTCAGCAGGGTGGATGTAAATATTCTTTTCATTGTTTTTCTCCTTAAGATCGTGGCGGTTCTCTTCCGCTCACAATCCTAATTTGCCTCGTTTCCGGATTTCACACCATCGCGCGGATGGGCGAAACTTAGTCCCGTATTCGCGGGATGGCGGCGCGCGCCTGTTAATGAAAGAATCGTCATGGTGCGGCAAACGGATCTGATTACGAAGACACATCTGGAACGAACGCTGCTGCTCGGGCTGTGCGTTTCGGCCGTTCTGCTGCTTTCGGCGCTGCTGGTTGCCTTCCGCACGGTTCATCAGATAAACAACATCACCGGAATGTTCGCTGACCGGCAGGCCAGCGCGAAGGAATCGATCGACGTTATCGAGAGACAGCAGACGGAGCTCAACGAGCGCTGGCGACGGCTGGCGCGCAAGGATGTGGTGCGGCGAGAGGAGATTCTGGAGCAACTCGAACAGAACCGCGCGCAAATGAGCGGCGCGCTGCAATCGGCCTACGAACAGGCCGAATTACTGCGCGAGAGCATTTACCAGACGGGACATGGATTGCTGCGCTGGACGGTGTGGCTATTTGCCATCTGCGTGGGGTTATCTCTGCTTTGCGCGAGTTGGGTGGTGCGCGCTTCAGCAGCGCTTTTCAGACGCCTTGAACTACAGGCGGATGAGCTGACACGCCTGCAGTACGCTTTTCTCGAAACGCAGGAGGACGTGGCGCGCCGGTTCTCGCACGAGCTGCATGACGAGCTTGGGCAAGCGCTGACGGCAGTGAAGGCAAATCTATCTGCTCTGCGGCACGATCCGGAACCAGCCCGCGTGGAAGATTGCATGATGCTGGTGGACGGGGCCATTCGCGATGTGCGGGAGATGTCGCAACTGCTGCGGCCGACGATCCTGGATGATTTCGGGCTGGACGCCGCGCTGCGAGCTCTCGCCGAGAGTTTTGGGCAGCGGACCGGAATCGACATCCGGTATCACAGCGATATCAAAGAGCTGCGACTGAGCGACGAGGCCGAAACGCATTTGTTCCGCATCGCACAGGAAGCTTTGACCAACGTGGCGCGGCATTCAGCAGCTACTGCCGTTGACATGGAACTCAAGCGCGATGGGAATTCCGTGCAACTGAGGGTAAGCGACAATGGCCACGGGGCGCAAACCACGGATGGCGAAAAAGGGAGAGGCCTGGGGCTGGCCGGCATGCAAACGCGCGCCCGGGGATGCGGAGGCGAGTTGACGATCAGGTCGGAACCTCACGCGGGTTTCAGTATTGCGGTAACCTGTCCCGTGAACGCGGCGATGAAGTGATGCCTTCCACGATCAAGATACTTTTGGCCGACGATCATACGATTGTTCGTCAGGGATTGAAGCTGATTTTGTCATCACAACCGGATCTGCAGGTAGTGGGCGAAGCAGCGAACGGCCGGGAGGCGGTCGAACTGGCGCAAAAGCTGAGACCCGATGTGGTGCTGCTGGACGTGGCAATGCCGGAGCTGAATGGCATTGAGGCCACACGGCGGATGATGGAGACAAATCCGCGGGTGCGCATTCTGGTTTTGAGCATGCACAAGGAAGCGGTCTACGTACGCGAAATTCTAAAAGCAGGGGCTCGGGGTTACCTATTGAAGGACGTGATCGATACCGAACTGCTGAATGCGGTGCGCAGCGTCGCACGCGGAGATGGTTATATCAGTCCGGCTGTGTCGGGCGCTTTGTTGAGCGACTACCGGCAGAACGTCACCGATCCGGTGGACCTTCTTACCAAACGGGAACGAGAGGTACTGCAGCTTATCGCAGAAGGCAAGACGAACAAGGAAGTAGCGGCGCGGCTGAACCTTAGCGTGTATACCGTGGATTCGCATCGGGGCAAAATTATGGAAAAGTTGAATCTGCATAGCACGGGCGAGCTGGTGAGATTTGCGATTAAGAATGGGTTGGGCGATTAGTGGGATGTCGCGGGGGCTTCGTTAGTATGGGCAACTGCTGAGAAACCGCTTGCTGGCGCGCGCGGCTCAGTTAGTTAGTCCGGATTTCTCATAAGTTTCAGTGTCCGGCTCCCCACTTGGGTAGGCGTCAGGCGGTGGCGAACTTGCGTTTTCTCAATTCATCGAATCCTACGGCGACGATAATCACGGCGCCGATCGTGACCTGCTGCCAGTAGGGATTGATGCCGAGCAAGTCGCTGCCATTCGAAAGAAGCCCCATGATGAAAGCGCCGATCAAGGTGCCGATCACGCTCCCTGACCCGCCCTGCAAACTGCCTCCGCCGATGACGACGGCAGCTATAGCCTCCAGTTCGTAGCCGAGCCCGGCCGTCGGTTGACCGGTCATGAGGCGCGAAGCTTCCACCATGCCGGCGAGACCTGCCAGTAATCCCGCAATGGCATACACCGCGGTTAGAACGTTCTTGATCGGGACACCCGAGTAGAAGGCGGCACTCTTGTTGCTTCCGATGGCAAAGGCGTAGCGGCCGAGCTTGGTGTTTTCCAGCAGAAAATGCATGGCGAGAGCGCAAATTGCGAGCACCCATAACGAGAACGGTATGCCCAGAAGACTGCCATCGCCCAGAAAGGAGAAGCTGGCTGGGATATCGTGTACCGGCAGACCTTTGGAAATCACCAGCGCGAACCCGCGATACGCGCCGAGTGTACCGAGAGTGACGATAAATGGATCGATCCTCAGGCGCGTGACCATGAGCCCATTCAGCAGACCGCATACAGTTCCGGCAAGAGTGCCAACCAGGATTGCTAAAGGAATGGGCACTCCCGCTTTGATCGCCATCGTGCCAAACAATCCGGCCACGGCAAGAACAGAGCCGACCGATAGATCTATTCCGCCGCTTACGATTACCAAGGTCATGCCAAGGGCCATGATGTTGATGACGGCGGTCTGGCGCGCGACACTTGCGAGATTAATGGCAGTGAGGAAGTGCGGTGTTGCAATGGTTAACGCGACGCATAGCAGAACGAGCGTGAGAAACGGGAGAAGCCGCTGGATTCTTTTCACGAGGCGATCTCCGCAACGGAGGTAGCGCCGGAGGGAGCGGCCAATTGCATGATCTCCTCCTGGGTTGCGCCGCGCGGCAGTGCTCCGCTGAGGCGGCCTTCGCGCATGACCAAGATCCGGTCTGCGACCTCGACGAGTTCAGGGAGTTCGGAGCTGACCATCAGGATCGCGGCGCCAGCGCGCGCAAGCTGGTCCATCTGTTCAAAGACATCCTGCTTGGCTCCGACGTCTATGCCGCGTGTAGGCTCATCGAAGAGGAATATGCGCGCGCCTCTCGCCATCCATTTGGCGATGACGATTTTCTGCTGAGTGCCGCCGCTCAAGCGCCCGGCCAATTGCCCGGGCGAATCGGATTTGATGCGCAGACGGACGCCATATTCTTCCGCCAAAGAAATTTCGCGGCGCTTATTGAGAATGCCCCAGCGCGAATAGCGGCCAAGGTCGGGCATAGTGATGTTGTAGGTTATCGGCAATTTCAAAGCCAAGCCGTCGCGCTGGCGATCTTCCGGGATCAAGGCAACCCCGGCGGCGGCGGCGCTTTGCGGGGAGCCGAATGACACTGGCTGACCGGCGACCTCGATGGTCCCACGTTCCGCGCGATCGACGCCGAAGAGCACGCGGCAGAGCTCGGTCCTTCCGGCACCCATAAGTCCCGCGAGGCCGACGATTTCGCCGGCGCGCAGCTCGAAGGAAATGTCTCGCACAAAACCGCGGCTGACTCCCGCCACTCGTAAGAGCGTCTCGCCAGGCGGGATCGGTTCGCGGCTATATTGCGCGCTAAGCGGACGGCCGACCATGTGCTGAATCAATTGCTCGCGCGTGAGGCCGGCGAGAGGCCCGGTGAAGACCGTCGCGCCATCGCGCAGTACGGTCACGCGATCGCCCAAAGACCTCAGCTCTTCGAGGCGATGCGTGATGTAGATGACCCCGACTTTGCGTTCGCGGAGCTGGCGAACGATGCGAAAGACTTCATGAGTTTCGGCTTCAGAAAGCGACGACGTGGGTTCATCGAAGATGAGCAAGCTGGAGCCGAGCGCGATGGCGCGGCAGATTTCGACGAGTTGCCGTCCGGCGGGACTGAGGGTCTGTACCAACGCTTCAGGTTCAAGTTTGAATCCGTTCGCCGCAGATCAACGAGCGGGCGCGCTCGACAGCAACAGCGCGGCGCACCCATCCCACTTTAGTTGTGACTTCACGGCCCAGAAAGATGTTTTCGGCGACAGACAAGTGAGGAGCCAGCAGCGACTCCTGGTGGACCATGGCGATTCCCTGCGAAGCCGCTTCCGAGGGGTTGTTAAAAGAAACAGGCTGACCGCGCCAAAGCATTTCGCCGCCGTCGCGCGTGTACATGCCGGCGACGATGCGCATAAGGGTCGACTTCCCTGCTCCGTTTTCCCCCATGAGCAGATGTACTTCGCCTTCGCGTACTTCGAGATTGGCATCGCGCAGGGCGCGAATGCCGCCAAAGTTTTTCTGGACACTGCGCAGTGTAAGCAGCAATTGAGAAGTTTATACCAGGGAGGGGGGACGATGCTATTTGGAGGGCGCGAGGATTTCGTCCAGGCGGTCGGGAGTGCCATTCACACGCTCGAGCCTGGGATAGCGAAGGCCATCGTGATAATCGAGATCGATCGTCTGGTATCGATCCTCGCGTTTGAACAGCAGCTTGATGGGAGCCTTATCCGTCTCCGCTTGTTTGATGGCGTCGTCCAGCTTTTCTTTCGTGTAGGCTACGCCGTTGACCGCAGTGAGCTGCATGTCGGGCGTGACGCCGGCTTTGAAGGCGGGACTATTCCACCCAACGTTGTCCAGTTCGCCGTTTGTTTTTAAGGAGAAGCCGAGCGAGGTGGAATAACTTGTTGGGATATCCGGCCCGGTCTGATGCTTCAGCCAGTCAGGAGGAGTATCGCTGTACCCCAGGCGAAAGCCGCCGCGCGAAATGCCGTCTTTCGGCGTACGCGGGGACAAACGATCGACTCGCTGGTGGAGAAACGCCGCCCAATCATACGGCTGAACCGTATTCAAAGCGGTAACCAGATCATCGAACGTATAGGTACGAGTGATGTAGCTGCCGTTGTCGATTCCAAAGAAGAGCCTGGCAAAATCATCGAGCGATTTCTTGCCGCCGCTCAACTCGCGGATCTTGGTGTCGGCATCGAGCCAGATCAGCAATCCTTCCGTGTAGTAGTCTTCGGGCCGCTGCCAACTCACCCAAGTCACGGGCGAGCGCTGCGAAATGGTTGGCTGATTGGTTGTATCGACCAGGGGACGCCAGGTTCTGCCGGGGCTGGCATCGAAGTAGGCCGCAATAAAAGCGATCAGGTCGCGCGTCTGCTCCGGAGTGCGCAGACCGGAGCGCGCGGTCAGCACGTAACCGAAGTATTGCGTCATCCCTTCATACACCCAGAGCAGCTCGTCCTGCATGGGAACGTTGAAATTCGGCGTCCACAAACCGGCGGGCCGGCGGAATTTACCATTCCAGGAGTGCGTGTACTCATGGGCCAGAAGATCGCGTCCCGCGACACCCGCCTGCCAATCGGTGAAGTAATTCGATTTTTCGCCATCTTCGCTCGATTGATGGTGTTCGAGGCCAATCCCACCCACTGTGTCGCTCAGCAGAAAGAGGAAATCGTAGTGATCATAGTGGTGCGATCCATACAGCTTGGCCGCTTCGAGCACCATCTTGCGATGCAGTTCCAGCTCTTGAGGAGTGATCGCCAGGTTGGCGGGTGAATCGGCGAAGATGTCGAGCGAAACGTGGTTGCGGGCGTCGGTCGAGAGGTCCTCGCGCTTGTAATTGAGGCCCGCGTAAAGTGGAGAATCGACCAAAGTGTTGAGCGTCGTTTCTTTGAAGTGGATGAGACCGCCTTCTTGCGAGCTTATTTCGAGAGCGGTCGCGAATTTCCAGTCCGGCGGTAGTTTGATACTTGGCGCAAAATGGATGCGGCGAGAGAAATATCCCGCGGGATACAACACTACGGTATTCCAGGCAAGATCGGCAATTTTGGAAGAGATGGAAATACGGCCTTCACTCGAACGCATGGGCGCCAGATATTGGAAAGCGACGTCGAGCGCGGGAATACCGGGCGGAACGTCAATGTGGAAGGCATAGACGTTTATTGGATCTCGCACCCAGTCGAGTTTCTTGCCACCGGCGGTCACAACCAGCCCGGCAACCGCCGAAATGGGGCCGGTTGGCGAGTGATTGCCGGGAATCCACTCGGGGTACAGAAGCGTAAGCGGTCCGGCCTGCACGGGAACCGTTTCTTGAACGGCGACGATGCGGCGCTCGATGTCCGTCATGTCGACCGTCAATTTGATTGTGCCGGGATAAGGCACATCTTTGGGTGCGGCTATTGGCGGGGGCAGAGGCGCAGGCTGCGGACCGGGTGAATCCTGCGGATAAGCGCAGAAAGCGAGAAGAGAGATCGATAAGAAGCGCGAAGAGGAGCCGAGTAAGTTCAATGCTTCGAGTGTAACTTGGCTATTTCACGGTAATCGGCACAGAAGCAGCGTACTGATCCCAGGCGAGCTCCAGCTTCACTTTGTTGCCGCCCTCACTGGTTAGCGTGTACTTGAGAGTTTCGACAGGAGCAGAGGGTTTACTCATGTCCATCTTGACGCGTCCCAGATCCTGATCTTTGTTATAAGTGAGCCCCCACTGGCCGGTCTGCTTGTTAATAATGAGCTCCCAATGATCGGTGTCCGCCAACGAAACATAGAGCGTGTAATCACCTTTGGGTACGGACAGGTCTCCGATTTGCAGATCTGCATCCGTATGGAAGGCAGTGGCCGGATTTGCGCCTGCTCGCCAGACTGGATAGTTCGGATCATGCGAGATGCGGCCGCCATCGCCGAAAATCTTCCGTCCATGCACGGAGGGCGCGTTGTAGTTTATGGTGATTTTCTTTCCGTCTACCGTGACAGAGGCCTGAGCTTTCGGACTGTCGAGCCCGTAAGCGCAAGTGAACGAAAGAAGCAGCGCAGATGCGAGTATCCATGCCGATTTCATGATTGAGCTCCCGTTTGCGGCGACGGTTTTATCTCTCTCGTATGCCGCATCCGTATCTTATTACGGATCAAATCAGCGCGACCCTTCTATCTCGGATAAGGATGACCGCGCAGCGTAGTAAATGCGCGATAGATCTGTTCGGCAAGCATAGCGCGGGCGAGTTCGTGCGGGAAAGTCATGGGGGATAGCGACAAGAGCAGATCGGCGCGGGGCTTCCACTGGGCAGGCAAGCCGTCGTGTCCTCCGATGAGGAACAGCAGTTCCTGACCGGTCTGCCCGGCTTCTGAAAAGAGTTTGACGAAGTCCGCGGAGGAGGCGGCGCGGCCTGCTGGATCCAGCAATATCTTGCGAGCAGTGGGGTGACGGAGAAACGGGTCGAAGCGGTCGGGAGTGATTTCCCGCATTTCACAGGAAGCGTAGCGCCCGGAGCGCTTGATGAACTCCGCGGCGATTGCGTTGGCATGGATATCGCGCGGTTTGCCGATGAAGTAGAGGAAGACCCTCATGCCTGCTCATATTATGGGCGAGTGTGAGAGCAACAGATACGAAGAGAAAGGAAGAGGATTCGCGTACGTACGCGTTGGGCAGCTTGGCAAGCTGCGGCGGGTTGATTAACCCGGCAAGCGCACGATTGGCAATCGGCGCGCAGGATGCATCCTGCCCCACATGGATCGGAACTCCAAGATGCTTCCCAGATTTGACGTTTTGTGGAAAGAAGCGGCGCTCACCTGGCGAACGCTTCGCAAAGAACGGGCGTTTAGCATTCTGTCGGTGGCTTTGCTGGCCCTGGGGATTGGCCTGGCCTCGGCAGTTTTCACGCTGCTATGGCAGGCGATCTACGCGCAATTGCCGGTGCCGGAGCCGGATCGGATCTTTTCTTTCAGCACCAACGTCACGCACATGGGGCGCTCTGAAAGCGACGCCATGGCGCAGACCATCAGCGCGCCCGCCTACCGATATCTGTCGGAACATTTCAAAATCGCGGCCGGTACCATGGCGCGGCACGGGGAGATGGTGAACATGGAGACGCCCAGCGGGTCGCAGCACCTTCTGGCGGACTTCGTTTCCGGGAATTTTTTCGATGTGCTCGGAGTGAAAGCGCTGATTGGCCGAATGCTCGACGCACGCAACGATAGATTTACCGAGGATCGATTCGCAGCGGTTCTCTCGTATGACTTCTGGCAGGAGGCTTATGGCGGTGAGCTGTCCGCGTGGAACAGCGTCTTGCGGATCAACGGAGTGCCTTTTCGAATTATCGGTATCGCGCCACGCGGCTTTCACGGACTGATTGCGGGGCAGTCTCCCAGGCTCTACGTGCCCATAACGACGTACGCGGATTTGAATCCGAACTGGCATGGATACGACGATTGGGCGCTTCGCTGGCTGAATCCGTTTGTGCGTTTGCCGGGAGGCGTCGCGGTCGGCACGGCAGAAGCGCAGTTGGAGACGGTCTATCGGGCAGCGGTTCGCGAAGAGCTCAGCCGGGAGGGCCCGCAATCGGAAGGGTATCTGAAAGAGCTTTCGTATGAGCGCGTATCACTGGTTCCGGCTTCCCAGGGGGACCATGCGCAACTGGATAACTGGGGCGAGCCGCTGCGAGTTCTGCAATGGATGACGCTCGCGGTGTTGTTGCTGGCCGCGATCAACGTGGCTGGGCTCATGATTGTGAGAGCGGTAAAGCAGAAGCAGGAAATGCTGATCCGTTATGCGCTCGGCGCTACGCGCGCGGCAGTGATGCGATTGCATTTTCTGCAGACCCTCGTATTGGCGCTGCTGGGCGGCTTGCTGGGACTCTGGATTGCACACTGGGGTGCTCAGTTGCTTGTGCATCTGGCGCGCATGGATCGCGGCAATGCGTTCATCTACCGGCCGCATGGCTGGACACTCGTTCTGCATTGGGCAGGAGCGCTGGCTACCGGGCTGGCGGTCGGTATTTTGCCGGCTTGGCAAGCCACGAGGATCGATTTGGCGGCGGGACTTAGTGAAGGCGCGCTGACCCACTCGGCCACTCGTTCGCAAGCGCTGGCGAGAAGATCGCTGGCCGCTGCGCAGATCGCACTCTCGCTCGTGTTAGTAGTTGCCGCGGGATTATTTGCCAAGGCGCTGCACAAATTAGTCAGTGTTCCGGTCGGCTTCCAGCCTGAACACCTGACGATTTTTTCAATCGATCCGAAGCTCGCTCATTCCACCGTAGCGGGGACGGAGATGCTCTGGGCAAGGATTCAACGGCGCTTGAAAGAGACTGCCGGAGTAACGATGGTCACCTATGGAACCGGCGGACCTTTTCCGCGGGGAGATGACGCTGCTGTGATCATTCCGGGTACGACGGCAGAGAACATACCCAGACACCAGAGCGGGCGACGAAGCATGATTGGTCCCGATTATTTCGCGACACTCGGAATTCGCGTTCTGGCAGGCAGAGAGTTCGACGAGCGGGACCGGGCCAATACTCCGGGAGTCGTGATGGTCAACGAGACACTCGCCCGCAAGCTATTCGGCACGGCCAACGCAGTTGGGCAAACGGTTACGATGTTCAACGGCCTCGATCCGAACTGGCTGGCAACGGTGGCTGGTGTCGTTGCGGATCATCATCAATCCTGGCGCAGGGCTAACGCTTCGCTGATTTACACGCCAGCGCTCCAGGCGACACGAGCAGTCGAGACGACTTACTATGTGCGGACCAAAGCGGCGGCACTGCCGGAGCAAACGATTCGCGACATCGTGCGCCGGGAGGCGCCGACGATTTCTCCGTATAATATCGCCACCATGGAAACACGCATGGCTGAGTCTGCGTCAGGAGATCGCGCGATGGCGATTCTGGTCAGCGGCTTCGCTCTGCTCGCGCTTGCGATCGCGGCAGTCGGCATCTATGGCGTTGTGGCCTACGGAGCTTCGTTGCGTACTGTGGAGTTCGGCATCCGGGTATCGGTCGGAGCGCGGCCGGCGGACATCCTGTGGCTGGTACTGCGGGAAGCGGTGCTGATTCTGGCGGCCGGAATCGTCCTAGCAGTGCCGCTGAGTTATTTCGGCCTGTCGATCGTCCGACGCCAGCTTCAGGGAATCTCGTTCCATGAGCCGACTATTTATTCCGCGGCCATTCTGCTGCTGGCGGCCTGCAGCCTGACGGCGGCCGTGCTACCGGCACGAAGAGCGACGCGCGTGAGCCTGCACGGAAGCTCCCCACGATTTTGATTCCTCATCTACCTACAATCTGGATCGAGTATCATTATCTGATTCCGCATTCTCGGAAGTAAGGAGTCCGGATGAAAGAGTCAAGGAAAATCTCTGAAGCGACAGTTCCGCGAGCAGCACATATAGTGCTAAGTTCGACCCTGCTCCTCTTTGTTATGGGAGCGCAGGTACAGGCACAGTTCATGCCGACCCGTCACGTACGCCAAGAAGTGCGAAGCGGGGGGGCGCCATTCCTGAACCGCCTGCCCGCGACCCAATCCTTGCGCCTGAATATTGCTCTTCCACTGCGCAATGAGCCGGAGCTGGACAATCTCCTGCAAGAACTCTACGATCCGCAAAGCGTCTTGTTCCATCAGTTTCTGAGCGTGCAGGAGTTCACTGAGCGATTTGGTCCCACCGAAGAGGATTACGCCGAGGTGGTTCGTTTCGTGGAACGTAACGGCTTGACCGTGACGGGCACATCACCGAATCGCATGGTCTTGAATGTTACGGGGTCGGTGGCGAACATTGAGAGAGCTTTCCAGGTCGAGATGGGCGTCTATCAGCACCCGACCGAAAATCGTACGTTCTACTCGCCGGACCGGGAGCCGACGCCCGATCTAGCGGTGCCCCTGTGGCACATTTCGGGTCTGGATAATTTTTCGATTCCGCATCCCATGAGTTTGCGGAGGGATTCGGAACTGAGAGGCAATACGACCGGCTCCGGGCCGAGTGGCTACTTTCTTGGAAGCGATATGAGAGCCGCCTATTATGGCGGAACTGTTCTCACCGGTTCGGGCCAGTCGGTTGGGCTGCTTGAATTCGCGGGTTACAACTACCCGACGTCAACTCGTATTTCAGCAAGGTCGGGCAAACGCTCAAAGTCCCTGTAAACGGCATCTCGACGGATGGATCGAGCCTGAGCTGCACGGGGAACTGTGACGATACCGAACAAGTGCTAGACATCGAAGTGGCGATCTCCATGGCGCCGGGCATGAGCCAAGTGCGGGTTTACGTTTCCGATACGAGCGACGTCAGCATCTTCAACAAAATGGCTACGGATAACATTTCGAAGTCATTGAGCTGCTCGTGGGGTTGGAGCCCGGCCGATCCGACCAGCGATGATCCGATCTTCAAGGAATTCGCCGTACAGGGTCAGAATCTCTTTGTGGCATCCGGCGACAGCGGGGCGTACAAGAGCGGGTCCCGTTATGTTTACCCGGCGGACGATGCCTACGTCACCTCAGTGGGCGGCACCGACCTGACTACCAGCGGCGCGGGCGGTCCGTGGAAATCGGAAACTGCCTGGGTCGACAGCGGCGGCGGGATTTCTCCAAACAAGATCGCGATTCCCAGCTATCAGAAGACCTCGGGAGTCATCACTACAGCCAATCAAAGGATCCAAGACTTACCGGAATTCTCCCGATGTTGCTGCCGAAGCGAACACGGACAATTACATCTGTTACGACGGTACCTGCGCGGGAGGATGGGGCGGAACCAGTTTTGCGGCGCCTCGCTGGGCGGGCTATCTGGCGTTGGTCAATCAACAGGCTGTTGAGTACAGCAAATCGACTCTCGGGTTCATCAATCCCGCAATTTACGCGATTGGCCTAGGGTCAAAGTATTCTACCGATTTCCACGACATCATCAGCGGCAGCAACGGCACCTATTCAACAGAGAAGGGCTTCGATTTGGTAACAGGATGGGGCAGTCCGAAAGGCACTGGCCTGATCAACGCGCTCGCACCGTGAGGGATGCTAGGCGAAATTCTTGATATCAAGTGTTGCAAGACCGCTCCCTCTGGTCACGGCTCAGCGTCTAGCTATTTCGAAAGCGGTTCAGCGGAGCCGCGGCTGGCAGTTTGCATACCCGCTCCTCGTATCCAATTCAGGATCGTTTTGTATTGCCAGCTCGATTCGTTACCCGGCCAGCGTTGACCGCCGTTGTGGGTGGCGAGATAGTCGGCTACATTTCCAGCGGAGTCAGTCGGGCGAGTTGGCTTGATGAGCATCAGACTGTGGGCCGGGTTGTTGATGTCGACGACGCGCATGGCGTATTTGTAATTATCTTCGCTGTCCTGAGGAGAAAATTGCCCTTCGGAATTCGGCGGATGAAGCCGGAAGATGACGTGAGACGCGTGGCACATCACGCAAGCTTTGCCATCCGCGCCCGTAGTCGCTAGTATGGGCTCGACCTTGGCCACGAAGTAGTTGAAATCGAGAACCGAGCCGGGCTGGACGTCGGCGAGCGCGTCGCTCAGTTTCTTTCCGGAAAGAACGTTCGTGGCGATCATCTTGAGGCGAGGATTGGGATCGCTCTTCATACGTTCAAGGGCAGCCAGGAAATCGGGTTGCTTCTCAATTCCCTTCGATTTGCGCAGGAGGTCAAGCGCGGCCGCCCGGACATTGGCGTCGGGATCGCTGAGACTCGAGAGGACGGTCTTGAAGACGATAGGCTCGCTGAGGAGATCGGGGCGTGCATTGAGTGCCTTCTTCCCGAGGAAGTAGGCCTGATCTTGGGATAACGCGCCGCCAGCGACTCCGAGATGATTGATGAGGAACTTCGGATCACTTACCTCCTCGATAAATACACTGCGCTGCGAACTGCCGAGATGAGCAAATAGCTGCTGCGCCTCGGCTCGTTCAGCCGGTTCGTTTAAGCGTTCCAGAGCGATCTGCAGGGCCGCACGCTGGACCTCGCGATCATTATCATTGATGGCCTCGCGTACCTGACTGTTAATTGCGGGCTCGTTCATCAGATTGGGGAAAGAAGCGGCTGCGGTGAGCACCTGCGCGTAGTTCTTTACGCGAGGCTGCGTCTCGAGCAAGGCGTGAAGCGAGGAAATCACCTGGGGCTGACGAGTCCACGGCGAGGAGGAAGGAAGAGCAGCGAGTAAGGGCAGAACGATGTTCTGAGCATCCTGGTCAGAGCTCGAAAGAATCCGGTCGACGGTGTGAACCAGCCCCTGATCCGGGGTGCCGGGAGTGTCGATGTTGAGGACACCCCGCTGGCTATTTTGATAGACGTAATTGACGGTGTCGCGAACTTCCTTATCGGGATCGAGCGCCAGGTTCAGCGCCGCCTTCGCAAACTCCGCGTCGCCTGCGCCGCTTAGAGTGCTGCCAGCCTTGAGCACCTCGATTTTCATGTTGGGATCGGCATTCTGCAGGCAAGCAATGAGCGCATTTTCCAATTCCGGTCCTGAGCTTGGAAAGAAATGGATCAAATCGCTGTCGTTGCCGACGCGGGTTTGGTAGAAGCCGTTATGGACGTCGTAATGGAAGTCTGCGGTGTCCCGATATGGCGGATAGTCGTAACCCGGCTCATGAAGCTCTGGAACGCCGGAGACATACTTGGTAAACACAGCAGGCAAAGCAACCGAGACCTGTCCGGCCTTCAATTGAGGCAAAGAGTAATGGCGGATGTGAAAATCCCATAAGGATTCGAGGATTCCCTGGCGACCCAGAGGCGTAGCGGAACGCAGAACCTTGGCGAGCACCTGGGCCTGATCGTGGACGACGCTTTCGTAGCCTTCGCGAATACGGCTCTGATCTTGTTCGGTGGAAGCTGAGCGGACCCAGGCCTCGAGATAGCCGGTGTTCTCATCCAGCACGTCGTAGATGCTTTCGTGAACGGCGCGCCTGACGGTGGGATCGGGCTCGGTGTTCAGGCGCGTGGCGAGTGCTTCGAGGATGCTGTTCCGAGCTTCCCGATCATCTTCACTCCAGTAAGACCACTGCCATAGACCTCGGGCAGCGTTGAGGCGAATCGACGGCGCCGGGTCGTCGAGATCGTGTATGAGCGAAGCGCGCAGTTGAGAATCTCCAGCGATGTACTTGAAGTGCTGATTGAAGAGCTGGCTGGCTCCCCAGCGTACGCGAGCATCGTCCGATCTGAGCGCGGCAGACAATTCGCGGCTGCCCTGACCGGCAACTTCAGGGTGACGCTCGAGGATCATACGAAGCGCCCAAGCGCTGGTGCGTTGGACCATTTTGCTCTGATCACCCAGAGCTTTTGTCAATACAGTAACCGATCCGGGATCGGCCATGTGGCCCAAAGCGCGAGCGGCCGCTTCGCGCGCGAGCGGCTGGTCGTTGCGGGCGAGCACATCGCGAATCTGGCTGAGCTGACCGGCGCTTGCAGGATCCCAAAATTGATCCAACTGGCTGAGCAGCAGCGGCAGATCGTCAGTAGCGAGCGTTGCGGGCGGGCTCGGATAGGCATCGTTCCAGCCCTTCTCGGGAGACGATTTTTTGTCGGGACCGGGATAGAGCGTGGAAAGAGCCATGACCGCAAATTGCGTGGCACGGAATGGCGTATTGAAGCCCTGATAAACGGGGTCACCTTCCCAACTGCCTTCGGGCCGCTGGGCCTTGAGCATGGCCTGGACCGCGCGGGCAAGGTTGGGATCGGTTTCAGGGCGCTTTCCGGCAAGCGCCAGGGCAAGAATGGCGTGATAAGAGATGAAATCGGCAGGTTTAGCGGTCTTATCAAACGGATAAGGCCACATTCCGTTGGGTTGCTCATAACCGTAGAGCTGATCGACCAGTCCGTTTAACTGAGAAGCATATTTCGTGCGATCGATGGTCGCAAGAAAGTGAATTTTCCAGTTGAGGTCGATCATGTTGAGCGGCTTATAGGCGACGGCAAGACGCTCTACCATGTCGCGCTCGTCGAGCCACTGTTTGTCACCAGTCTGCTGATGGAGAAGATTAAAGAAGTCCCAACTCTGGGAAGCGATTTCGAAGGGGCTTACATCCGGCTCGCAGCCGTCGGTCTCATTGCCGGGCATTTCGGTGCGGTCTTTGTAGTGAATCTTGAGGAAATTGGCGTATGGAATCTCGAACGAATTCACGCGGGGCGCATCGTGCGTGACGTTCGTTTCGAAAAGGTTCTCGATAACGGGAAGGCGGCTGGCCACAGTACGCGCGGAGTAGATGACGCGAACCCAATCCGCACCAGGTTCCCCGTACAGCGGCCGCTCGTTATTGTAAATACGGTCCGTGATGAACTCGAGCGCAGTTCGCTGTGTGGGAGCGTAGCCATGAGAGATCGCAGTCAGATAACCGCGGGTTGTGAACTGGGAGGGATGGCAGGCGATGCACTGCTTCGTATCGCCATGGTTCATCGTGGTGCGCAGAGCAACGGCGCCACGGCGGGGAGTGTTCGAAAGCCAGCTATCACCCATGTTGATGAGAAAATCCATACCGGTCCGGACAGCTTGCCGGGGATTGTTGTCGTAAGGCGGAACAGGATAGGCGTAGGTGTGCAGTTGGTATGAGGGATGGTTGGCCTGGACGCGCACGTAATAGGTCTGGCCGGGCTGCAGGATGCGAGTGCGGAATTTATAAAGACCGGGGTAGTTCTGCGTAGCTTCTATCTGGTAAATGGATGTGCCCTCGCTGTACGGCTTGACGTCTTCCCGGCCGCTGCTGTCTTTGCTCGGGGTAAAGAGATCGACGTCGAGAGGCACCTCGCGGTCGGTGATATCGACAACGAAGTAAGCGAGCTCGGGTTTCTCGCCGTGGAAGGTGAATTTGAACCACTGAAAACCTTTTACCAGGGCACTATAACGATCCTCATCAGGGGCGGGAGCGTAGGGGCGTTCGTCGGCGCTGGCAAAAATAGTCTGACCAAACTCAAAGGGCTGAGCCGTCTGCCAAGTGCCGTTCGGGAGAGCCGCGATCACGGCCCGTTCAGAACTTTTGTGGGGAACGCGAAGCATGACGGCCGAGATGCCAGGAATGTCTTCCCCGGCAGGAGCGCGAAGAGTGGCCGAGACGGGGCCCTGGGCGCGTGGACGGAGAGTCAAATAAAAGTCCAGGTCCTGAGCGTGAAGCCGCTTTTCTGAAACAACACCGACAGAATCCGCGATCGACACCTCGATGGATTTCCTACTGAGGAACTGAGCCGGATCCTTGATCGCGACGGTGACTGCGTATAGGCTGCCCGGTTCGGCATTGCCTAGGTTGATCTTACGTTCCGGCTGCCCGGTGCCCGACTGTCGAGCGCCGAGCAGAAGAACAACTGCGGCTGCAAGACAGCAACTTACAAGAATCTGAATGAACCCGCGAACGCTCAAACGGGGAGACGACTGCATGTGCCCATTTTATCTCCGGCGCAATGCGAGTTAGGCTTCAGGCTAAGAATCAGGTGCTCTGTTTGGCTTGTCCGCAGAGGAACCAGCCTGCTGGCGCTGGAGCGATTTCCGGATCCCATTCCGCCAGAGCAGATGCGGCATCGGCTGCAGAAGCATAGGTCCACCGGCACCACGATCCTGGAGCGACGGCCGTTGAGCTGGCAGACTTGGCGAGTCTAGTGATACGAGCCCAACCCGCTACGTTGATGTCACGCTCCATATAGACGATCTGACCGTCGGCCAAACGATATACCTCGGCGCGCGCACAGTGACTACGGTTGGGACGATCATCAAGTTCCCTGTCAAGAAACTTCATATGCACCTGTTTCATATATAAGATAAACCAAACAGGTTAAAAACGGGCAACATTTTGCGATGCACTCCAAGGAAGCCCGTCATGGCTGGGAAAACTTCGGAAACTCCCGCTTGCTGACGTGCACCGGGTCCGATGGCTACTGGGTTCCGAGGACACCGGCTCTAGAAGCAGGTTTAAGGGGATTCCTGCGCTATATGGTGAAAATCCCTCCCCGTTTCCCTCTTTTGGGCCGTACGAATGGCTGTTACATTAAAGAGTCGTGTCCATTGCAGACAGCCTGCGGTATTCTTCCGTCGAAGAGATGTCCGTGGGCGAGTTACAAGAACGAGTTGTCGAGCTCGGCAAGTCGCTGCAAACGCTGAAAGACCGTTTAGCGGTACACGAACGTGTCTTTTATGACAATCCCATACCCACGGTCATCTATTCCGCCGAAGAGTTATCGATCCTGAACGCGAATGAGAGCGCGCTGGCCCTCTACGGCTACAGTCTGGATAAGATGCGCGGATTGACGATGATGGATCTCTTCGCGGAACCTTCAATCTGTACCGAGGATCGCATGGCCGAGGAGCTCCGCAAACCTTTCAATTCGATTGGGCGTGTGGTTCACAAGGGGGCGGGTGGACGGGAACTCGTAGTCAGCCTGGTATCGCTGGCGTTCGAGACTCAGGGCGCGAACGCGCGTATCACGATGATCGAGGACCAAACGGCACGCAACGCCACCGAAGAAGCCTTGCGGGCAAGCGAAGAGCGGTTTCGAGAGCTATTCGAAAACGCCAATGATGTCATCTTTCTGCACGACATTCAAGGAAAAATTCTGGAGGTAAATCGAGCGGCGGAGCACCTGAGCGGGTATTCGCGGACCGAGGTACTTGGAAAGAACTTCGATGAATTGATCGCACCGGAAGCTCGCGATATGGTGCTGGACATTGTGAGGGCTCATCTGGGTGGAAGCGCTCCACAGCATTATGAACTGCCGGTGATTTCGAAAAACGGCAAACTGCGTTTTCTGGAGGTGAGCACGCGCATGATTTACCGGCGCGGGCATCCAGTGGCGATTCAGGGAATCGGACGCGACATTACGGAGCGTAAACAGGCTCAACAGCGGCTTCTGGAATCGTCGCGGGAGCTGCAACAGAAGAATGAGGAACTGAGCACTGCGCTTCGCCTGGCGAGAGAAGCGACGCAGGTGAAAGAACAGTTTCTGGCTAACACTTCACACGAATTACGCACGCCGATGAACGGCATTATGGGCATGATCAATCTGCTGAAAACAACGGATTTGACACCCGATCAGCATGAATACGCCGAAGCGGTCAACCAATGCGCTAACGATCTGCTCACCATCATCAACGATCTCTTGGATTTGTCTCAAATCGAAGCGCGACGACTGACTTTGACCGATGAGCCGTTTGACGTCTGCGAAAGTTTGAAGAGCGTTGTGAAGTTGCTGCGCGTGCGGGCGGCGGCCAAAGAGCTGGCACTGAGCTATGAGATCGATCCCAAGCTGCCCCGGTATATCTACGGTGACAGCGTCCGGTTTCGACAGATTCTTACAAACCTCATTGCAAACGCCGTGAAGTTTACTCCGAGCGGCCAGGTGAATGTCCGGCTAGGGCCGGACAAAGGCGGTAGGACGATCAGTTGCCATGTGGTGGATTCCGGCATAGGGGTGGAGGAATCGGTAAAGGAACGAATCTTCGAAGCGTTTTTTCAGGCGGATGGGACCACTCGCCGGCATTTTGGAGGAACCGGACTGGGGCTGACGATATGCAAACAGCTAGTCGAGATCATGAACGGCAAAATCGGTATGTACAATAACGGGCCGTTACCTGGCGCGACGTTCTGGTTTGAACTTCCGCTGCGCCCGGCCGATCTCCAAACAGCATCTTTGCCGGGAGCCGAAACCGGCGATAAAGCCTGGGCTAAGCCCAATAAGCGTTGACTTGAGGCTCTGACAATCGGCAGTTCGCACGTTATCGACCCGATGAAAGTGTTACTTCCCGAGAATGCCGTATTTCGACCGGAACAGCCATTTCTCAGGAACTTGACGGTTTATCGGCACGAAACAAAACCACTGCAGATCATCCGTGTTCTTCATGCGGCGCGCGACGTTCAGAGCATCGTTGGCCTGGGCACCCGAAGAACCGTAGCCGAGGCCATCACCGCAACACAATCGCGGCTGCCCCGTCGTACTGCGACATATCGCTGATGATCACTTTGTCCCCCGGCTGCAGACCGCTCTTGATCTCGATCAGCTGCACCGAGGCCGCGCCGAACTGCACCGGAACCTTCTTCGCCGAATGGCCGTCGGGTTCGAGCTTGAAGAGCATATCCCGACTGTTGGATCGGCCGAACCGCGGCCTGCCCAGGTACAGCACGTTCTTCAGCCCGCCGACCGTAATAGTCCCGTCCACGGCTTCCTGTGGTTTGATACCGGGCGGCAGAGCGTCATCCATCACTACGTCCACAGTCACTGTGCCGTTCGCCACTTCCGGATGCACCACGGCAACCTTGCCGCCAACGGTCTCCTTGCGATTCCGGAACCCAATCATGGCCGGCTCGCCTTGCCGCACGTCCTGCATCTGCGCCTCGGCCAGTTTGAGCGCCGCCGTATGGCCGGAGGTCAACCGGCCCAACCCGCGCACCTCCAGCTTCATATCGCCTTGCTTCACCGTGTCCAGCCAGACTGTGTGGAGGTCCACTACCGGCTGGCTTTGCCCTTGCGCGCCGGTCACCGCAACTCCTGCGATCCCCAATAGCAGCAGGGCGCCCAAAGACCAGGCCGCTCCCCATCCGGCGGGTCTGTGCGCCACCACGGGGTTGGTCAGCCGCTGGATACGGTGCAGGAGCGAACCGTCGTTTGCAGACAGCGCCGCCTTGAAATGTGCCGGCCGCATGGATTCCAATTCCGCCAGTGCGCGAGCGTACACCAGCACATCGCCGGTCGCCGCAACGGCGAGATCATCGCAGCAATGCTCGCGCTCGACGCGGATCTGGTTTGAGATCCACCACACCGCGGGATGGTAAAAGAGCAGGCTCTCGGCGATCCCTTGCAGAACGTTCACCAGGTAATCGTGCCGCCGGACATGCGCCAGTTCGTGCGCCAACAGCGCCTCTACCTGCTCGGGTGCGAGCCCACACAGCACGCCCACCGGCGCGAGGATCACTGGGCGAAGCCAGCCGATGACCGAAGGAGAGTCCACTCGATCCGTGGCCAGCAACCGCACGCTTCGCGACACGTGCATGCGTTCGATCAGCCGGTCGAGGGTTTGCTGCCATTCGGTGAGCACCGGCGCATGACGCGAACGCCGTAGAGCCGTCGCGGAGATGAATCCTATGAGCAGCCGGAAGGAACACGCGGCGGCGCCGACGAACCACGCCATTACAATCCCCGGCATCGCCTGTTGCCAGGGATCGGTGACCGGTGAGTACGCAACCCCAGGGGCAAGCTGCCGGGCGCCCCAATCGGTAAGGTCCCCGATCCGCGCCGCCTGCCCGGAATCTCCAAGCCACCAGTAAGTGAGAGCAGGCGCCGCGGTCATCGCCAACAGCGAAACGCAGCCAATTGCGTAGCGGCCGCGCGCCGAAATGCGGCCACCGGCCAAAGCCCGGGCGAGCGCATAGAGGACTGCCACCAGAATTCCCTGCCACAGAAAATGCAGAAGCGTCCAGCCCAGACGCTCGGTCCACGGCTGGTTCAGTAGCGTGATCATTTTTTTCCCCTGCCCTTTTCGAATTCGTCCAACAGACTCCGTATCTCGGCCAGATCCTTGCCTGAAGCCGGCTGCGCGGCGAGCGCTCCCAGCACCAGGCTTTTCGCCGATCCTTCGAATGCGCGCTTCAACAGGTCGCCCGCGATCTGTCGCTGCGTCTGCTCCTTAGGTGCGCGCGCTTCGTAAACATGCGAGCGGTAGCGCTCGTTGCGCGACACCAGCCCTTTTTCGAACATGAGCTGCATCAACTTCAGCGTGCTGGTATATCCACTGCCCTTACCCAACGCTTCATGCACCTCGCGCACGGTGCTGGCGCCTTGCCGCCACAGCACCGCCAGGATCGCTATTTCGGCGTCGGTTGGAAGCGGCGGAGCGGGCTCTTTGGAACGAGATCGGGAGGACACGCTCCGAGTATCATACGAATCTATTCGTATGTCAACGAAATAATTCGTATGATCGGAGGCAAGGCCGGCAAGCGGAAGCGTCTGCCGCACTTGATGAGCGCACCATCAATCTCGCGAAAGCAATGTGCTTGATCTGGAGCGGGACATCGAGCAGGACGGGCTTTCCCAACTCTCGCGGGATGCGATAGAGCGTCTGCGGGAGCGGGTCGTCCTGCGTGAGATCATCGTGATCGATTCATCTGGAAAAGGACGTCCGAACAGCCCGAAACGAGCCTCAGGTTGTGATGGCCGGGTCATTTTTGGCAAACAAGGGTGGGTCAATTCTGGCAAGCGCCAAAGCTACTTCCTGGAAAAGTGGCGTTATCGGAGAAGTAGAAGAGCGGCCGAGTTCCTGATCTTGCTCTTAAGTTAAGGCTTATGGGGCTAAGCCCAATAGGCCGTCGCCGCGACCACCACCCCCACCAGGGCAGAAATGACACCGGCCATAAAGAACGGCCGCCGCTTCATCAGGATGGCTAGCGAGGACAGGACGATTGCCACTTCCAGAAAGATCTCGCCGAGATGGAACCGAGCCGATACGGCTTGATGCCTGTACCGTTCCTTCTCGTATTCTCTGGCATGGTTCTGGGTCTCCGCACCCTGGCTCCTGTATTTCACTGCCTCATCGGCATATTTGCTGATGGTTGCGGGCTCTCCCTTCAGAGCCTGAAGGCTGTCGTGCACGGTTTGGGCCTGATAGCGGCGGATATCCTTACCTTGGTACAAGGCCCACTGGTCGGAGGCAAGCTGCTGATCGAGCAGCATTTCGGTGTTGTAGTGCTGGCCGAGAACCGATACAATCGCCAGCCCCGCCGCGATGATCGCCATACTGCCGGCGACGATTTTGTCGAATGGCTCGTGGGCGTGGTGGATGTGTTCTTCTACTTCTTCATTTGCGGACATATGTTTGTGATGGCAGGGTTTAGCCAGTCAGAGCGGAGGCCGGATGCGCCATTTTCGATAGCTGACGGACCAGTCTACGATAGTTTAAGCTCGCTAAAGAAGCAAACGGAAACCATTCGCCGTCCCGCCATGAGGAATAGTACCAACGGGAAAAGATGGCGATTTCTTCGGTACGGTTGCCGGAGACATGCGGCTGCGGCAGATGTTGGGCTAGCAGTTCGCGAAGCTGGCTGTCTAACGACTCACCTGAAGGCGAGTTATTACCGTCGATAAAAAAGGGCACTGGGTCCTGCCAGAAGCCCTTTAACATCGGCCAGAGAAGGAACTGCCCGGTAATTACCGACCGTGTCAAAGCGATGCCGTTGAACTCATGAATCTCGCCGATTACTGGATCACGCAGAGCAGCGGAGGCTTTGATTTTTTCGATCCGTTTGTGCATCAGGGCGGCCTGCTCGAACTGCATCTCTTCACAGGCGCGATCGCGGGCGGCGGAGAGCCCGGCGAGCGTGGCCCGGCCGTTGGTCACAAGCAAGTCACGAACCCGCTCTGCTTCCGCACGGTATTCGTCCGCGCTGACCACACACTGGCAGGGCCGGAGGCATTGATTCATTTCGCCGTAGATGCACCCCGGATGATCGGCACCGGGAGCAAGGACTTCGACGCAGCGCCGCATCTGGAACAAGCCCAGCACACTCTGTTCGTACTCCTGAGCGATGGCACGCGCGGCGAAGGGTCCCCACGTCAGATCGAGCCTGGCAGATAAGCGATTGGTCACCTCAAGCCTTGGGAACGGATCTCGTGCGGTCACGCCGACAAACCACGGCATCCTCAATTTGAGAAACTTCAAATAGCGCTCCGGGTACAGCTTCTTAGCGAGCCGGTAGAGCAGCAGGGTCAGTTCGAGGCGCGAACCGGTGGGCCAACATTCGACGGAATCAATCTTTTTGCTGAGACTACCGGAATCAGGCCCTGCTCCGGGGTAGGATGACAGAAGCAGGCGTTTCAGGCGGCGCTCCAGATTAGTAGACCAGCTAAGATGCAAAGGTGCGCCCGCAGAGGTCATCGTATAGACTCCCGGAACTTTTCTCAGCAACGATATTCGATCGTCCAGTTCTCCGTGGGCGATCGGAAAACGGATTGGCTCAGGAATGTTCACGCCGAGTGGGAAATGCCCTCAAATTGTACAAGCCTCGACCCGATATTCTCATCAGGCGCGGGATCGCGGCCTGCGCGCTTCAATCTCACTTGACAGAAAGGCCTCTCAGTCTAGAATAGGTGTTATTTCGCTATGCAGGGATGTCAGCACGAGCGAACCGAGTTTCTTTACCGTCGTGATGGGGTCGAATATGTTCGATGCCTCGATTGCGGACAGGTCTTCGAGGCTGAAGATCTGGAGTCGGTTCCAGTCTACGAGGACGAAGAAGAGAAGCCTAAAAAGCGTCGTTAACGAGTGGGGAAGATGCCTACTCTGATCCGAGTTCCGATCGAGGAGAAGACCGGCAGGCCATTTCCGCTGCAGGTCGTCTCAATCGGGGGCGGCACCGGCCTTTCCACGCTGCTCTCTGGACTAAAGAAGCATGTTAGGGGCATGCAGGCAGAAGCGCAGGCCCGCCCTGAAATCGAGATTACGGCGGTGGTGACCGTAAGCGACGATGGCGGCAGTTCCGGGCGGTTGCGGCGGGACTTTGACACTCTGCCGCCAGGCGACATCCGAAATTGCATGACCGCCCTCTCGGAGGATGCAGACCTTCTAAGCCACCTTTTCCGCTACCGGTTCGAAAGTGGCCGCGGACTTAAGGGCCATAGTTTCGGCAACCTGTTTCTGACAGCTATGCACCAGATCACTGGCGATTTTGCGCAAGCCGTCAAATTATCATCCGAAATCCTGGCAATCCGTGGCCGCATATTTCCAGCAACTTCGGCAAATGTCGTTCTGGAAGCGGTTCTGACCGACGGCTCCATCATTCAGGGTGAAACCAAAATCAGCAAGAGCCGTTATCCGATAAAGCTAGTCAGGTTATATCCCGACAACGCAAAGCCTCTGCCCGAGACCATGGAAGCCATTAAGGAGGCCGACATCATCACTCTCGGCCCAGGGTCGCTTTATACCAGCGTGATACCTAATCTGCTGGTAAACGGCCTTGCAGAGGCGATCTACGAGTCTTCGGCCATGAAAGTGTATTTCGTGAATCT
Source organism: Terriglobia bacterium (assembly GCA_963799755.1). GTDB lineage: Bacteria > Acidobacteriota > Terriglobia > Bryobacterales > Bryobacteraceae > Bog-105. The sequence continues at coordinate 326,684 of CAWCYQ010000034.1, forward strand.
CATGTGGCAGCCGGGAGAAACAATCGATCTGGCGGCATCACAGCACGTGGAAGCGATCCACAACCACGCTGACTGTAAGCTGATCGATTGCGTCGTGGTCAACGCGGAGCCGATACCGCCGCATCTGCGAAAGAAATATGCGAGAGCAAACGTGCAACCTGTTGCGAACGACTTCACGCAATTGACAAAGATGGGTGTTAAAGTCGTTACCGCTGATTTGATCGGCGAAAAGGGTGCGACCAGTGAGAAAATCCGCCACGATTCGGAGACTCTGGCGAGAATCGTAGTGGACCTGGCTAGCCGGTCGAGAGCGCACCAAACGAAGAAGGTTGCACTGAGCGCGGCGCGCAAGCAAATTCAACGTAAACGAGTTCAATGAGACCAAATGTGAGTGTCGTGATTCTGGCCGCGGGACTGGGAACACGCATGAAATCAAGCAAAGCCAAGGTGTTGCATGAAGCCGGGGGAGACACGCTGTTGAATCACGTGATCCGGGCGGCTCTGCGGGTGGCACCGGCCGAGAGCATTGTAGCGGTTATCGGCCATCAGGCCGAACAGGTTCGCGCCAGCGTGACTACTTCCGGCGTCCGCTTTGCCGAGCAGAGGGAACAAAAAGGAACCGGACACGCAGTCTTGTGCGCAGCGGATCAGGTCCGTTCCAGAGAGGGTCTGCTGTTAATTCTCAACGGCGACGGGCCGCTTTTGCGCGCAGAAACGCTCGAAGCGCTCGTTGCCAGCCAGGGCGGGGACCGTTGGGGCGGCACCCTGGTCACAACCAAAGTGGATGATCCGACGGGCTATGGACGCATAGTGCGCGATGAGAATGGGCTAATCGAGGCAGTGGTCGAACAGAAAGCAGCCACAAACGAGCAGTTGCGGATTCACGAAATCAATCCCGGCGTTTACTTGTTTGCAAGCCCCGCATTTTGGCGGCATATCGGCGAAGTGAATGCCGAAAATACCGCAGGAGAATATTATCTAACCGACATGGTGGAGATTCTGACGCGGCACAGACACGCCATTACTCCCCTGTTAGTGGAGGATGAAAGCGAGTTACTGGGCATCAACACACGGGTCGAATTATCAGTAGCGGACAAAATTCTGCGGGCTCGCAAGGCCGAACAGCTCATGCTTTCCGGCGTGACGATCGAAAGACCGGAAAGTGCAACGATCGATAGCGGGGTGGAGGTCGGCGCCGAGACGGTCATAGAAGCGAACGTGCAATTGCGCGGGCGGACGCGCATTGGCGAGCGCTGCCATATCGGGACCGGCTCCGTGCTGCGGGATTGCGAAGTGGGCGCTGACGTGACGATTTACCCTTACGTAGTTGCGGAGGAATCGCGCGTAGCGGAGAAAGCCTGGATAGGGCCCTTTGCAAGGCTGAGAATGAACGCCAGCATAGAGACGGAAGCGCGAATCGGGAATTTTGTCGAGCTGAAGAAAACAAATTTCGGGCACGGCTCGAAAGCACAGCATCTCGCTTATCTGGGAGATGCGGCCATCGGAGAAAATGTCAACATCGGCGCGGGAACGATCACCTGCAACTATGACGGACATGTAAAAAGCCGAACCGAAATAGCGGACGGCGCGTTCGTGGGCAGCAATTCCACGCTGGTCGCGCCGCTCGAGATCGGCAAGGACGCTTACATCGGCGCGGGTTCGGTAATTACGAAGAGAGTCGAGCAGGACGCTCTGGCAATCGGGCGCGCTTACCAGGTCAGCAAGGAAGGTTGGGCAAAGCGCAGGCGGGAAAAGACGGCGAAAAGAGATCAGAGTTAGGTCTGCGGTCAATCGAAACGCTCGAATTTCGTTCAGTCATTCATCTTCACTAGCTAGCCGCTCCCCCGATTTATCGAAGCTCGTCACGCCAAGGTTACAAGACCGCTCCCTTTGTTCGCGGCTCAGTAGCGGTTGAAAACACCGACGCGTTTGCAGAGCTGCACTTCTCTGAATCTTTAACGTTTCGACAATTATCAATACGTTAAGGCTCCGCTCTGCCGCTGCAATGCGGCACAAGCCAGGAATCCCTCTCTATGTGGATTGTCAAACTCGCTCTTAATCGTCCCTATACATTCATCGTGCTTGCCGTTCTCATCCTTTTGCTCGGCATAACTTCCGTTGTCTCAACTCCCACAGACATCTTTCCGAGAATCGATATCCCCGTCATCAGTGTCATTTGGACTTATGACGGTCTCCCGACCACCGACATGGAAAAGCGCGTCACGACTTTCAGCGAATTCGTCATGGCGTTGGTGAATGACGTCAAGAGCATCGAATCGCAAACTCTCAGCGGCGTCTCGGTCATAAAGATCTATTTCCAGCCGCAGGTCCGTATAGATGCCGCCATGGCGCAGGTTACATCCGCCGTGCAGGGCATCCGCTTTCGCATGCCGCCTGGCATCAATCCGCCTTGGATTCTGCGCTTCGGCGCAGATACGGTCCCTATCATTCAGCTTGCATTGAGCAGCAACACGCTTTCGGAAGCGGCACTTTACGATTACGGCATCTTCCGCGTACGCCAGCAACTCTCGACGGTGCCCGGCACGCTGCTACCCGCGCCGTATGGCGGCAAGGTCCGCCAGATCATGGTGGATCTCGACCCTCAGGCCATGATCGCCAAAGGCATCAATCCGATTGACGTTAGCAATACCATCAACAGCCAGAACGTCACGCTGCCCACAGGCACGGTCAAAGTCGGAAATCGCGATTATGCGATCACCACCAATAGCAGCCCGAAGAACGCTGAAGATCTTAACAAAGCTCCCATCAAAATGGTCAACGGCGCGCCCATCTACATTCGCGATATCGGGCACGTGCATGACGGATACGCTGTTCAGCAAACCGGGGTACGCCGTGATGGCCAACCGGCCGTGCTTCTCTCCATCATGAAGACCGGCAGCGTCTCCACTCTGGATATTGTCGACCAAATCAAGAATGAGATTCTCCCGACGACGCGCGCCGCCGCGCCTGCCGGAATGAAAGTCTCCGAGCTCTTCGATCAGAGCATCTTCGTACGCGCTTCCATTCATGGTGTTCTGCGCGAAGGCATCATCGCAGCCTGCTTGACCGCGGCCATGATTCTACTGTTTCTCGGGAGCTGGCGAAGCACTCTCATTATTGCGATTTCGATTCCGCTTTCCATTCTCTCGTCGATCATTGTGCTAAGCGCAATCGGCGACACGCTCAACGTCATGACCCTAGGCGGTCTGGCTCTTGCAATCGGCATCCTGGTCGATGACGCGACAGTCACGATCGAAAACATACACCGCCACATGGGGCGCAAACATCTGCGCGATGCGATTCTCGAAGGCGCCTCCGAAATCGCCGGACCCACCTTCGTCTCGACGCTCACGATTTGTATCGTCTTTGTCTCGGTGGTTTTCCTCACCGGCCCCGCGAAATATCTGTTCACTCCCATGGCACTCGCCGTTGTCTTCGCGATGCTCGCCTCGTACATTTTGTCGCGTACTCTGGTCCCCGTTCTGGTGTATTTTCTGCTGCGCAACGAGCAGGATGCCAGCGAGGAATCAGAGGAACCCAGCAATCCGTTCGCCCGTGTTCATAACCGTTTTAATCACGGCTATGAATGGGCCCGCGATCATTACGTGGCTGCACTGCGCTGGTACGTTTCTAACCCAAAGCGAAGCTTCTGGCTGACCGGCTGCGTGATGGCCACACCGTTCCTGCTGCTTCCCTTTGTTGGCCGCGACTTCTTCCCGAACGTCGATGCCGGCCAGCTTCGTCTTCATGTTCGCGCAGCCGCCGGTACGCGCCTCGAACAAACCCGGGTGATTTTTAGCGGCGTCGAGCAACAAATCCGCCAAGTGATTCCTGCCAAAGAGCTTGATCTGGTACTTGACAATATCGGCCGGTCGCCCGATACCTTCAATCTTGCGTTCGGCGATGGCGCCACGATCGGCGCCTTTGACGGTGAGATTCTGGTTGCCTTGAAGAAAGAAGGCCATCACCCAACCGAGCAATACATTAAAGAGCTTCGAAAACGGCTACCGAAAGATTTTCCAGATCTCGTCTTTTATTTCCAGCCGGCCGACATCGTCAGCCAGATTCTCGACTTCGGTTTACCTGCTCCCATAGACGTCCAGGTCGTGGGTTATGGAGGGGCCGCCAATTACAACATCGCGCGTGAGCTGCAGAGCCGAATTCGAACGATCCCAGGGGCGGTCGACGTTCACCTTCACCAAGTTCTCGATGGCCCGAGTCTTCATCTCGATATCGATCGCTCGCGCGCCGCCGAGTTTGGGCTTACCCAACAGGACGTTGCCAATAGCGTCTATGTCTCGCTCAGCTCCAGCGCACAGGTAGCGCCTAATTTCTGGCTCGATCCGAAGATGGGCATGACCTACATGGTTGCTGCCCAAACTCCGCAATATAAACTGAGCTCACTGAATGCAGTAGAAAACACGCCCATTCCCACCAGATCGGGGTCGACGGAACTCCTCAGCAACATGGCTTCGATCTCGCATGAGATTCAGCCCATCAATGCGAATCACCGCAATGTGCAGCCCGTCTTTGACGTCTACGCCAATATCCAGAACAGCGATTTAGGCGCCGTTTCGGCGCGCATTCAGAAGCTCATCAAAGAATTTCAAGGCAAGCTCAGCCCTGGCAACTTCATCGAATTGCGAGGCGAAGCAGCCAGCATGCAGGAAGCGTTCGCTCGGCTCGGCCTCGGCCTGGTCTTCGCTGCCATGCTCGTCTACCTGCTCATGGTAGTGAATTTCCAAAGCTGGCTTGACCCGTTCATCATCATCACCGCTCTACCCGGCGCATTTTGCGGCATCGTGTGGGCTCTGTTCCTTACTCAAACCACATTCAATGTCCCTAGCTTGATGGGAGCCATCATGAGCATCGGGGTTGCCACTGCCAACAGCATCCTTCTTGTTACCTTCGCCAAAGAACAATCGGCGGCCGGCAGCACGCCCCTGGAAGCCGCCATTGAGGCCGGTTCCACCCGTCTTCGCCCAATATGCATGACCGCGCTCGCCATGGTCATCGGCATGATTCCCATGGCTTTGGGACTCGGGGAAGGCGGAGAGCAGAATGCTCCCCTAGCCCGCTCGGTCATTGGCGGTCTCAGTCTTGCAACCGTGGCTACTCTCTTCTTCGTTCCACTCATGTACAGCGTACTTAGCAGCCGTTCATCGTCCGTCCAGGAGTCACTCTAATGCAATTTAACAATTCAGTGCTTGAAGCCGAAGATCTTAAAACGCCCGCCGTGCCCGGACGTAAACGCCGCACCACTTTGATAATCAGCGCGCTTCTTACGGTCCTGGTTCTGCTCGCCATAGGTATCGTGCCTCGCTTGAACCGGCGCTCGGAGGCCGCCGATATAGCTCGCGCTGCCGAGAATCCCATCCCCGTTGTTTTCACCGCAAAAGCAGTCGCAGCTCCGCCCACATCCGAGCTCGAGTTGCCTGGCAATGTGGAAGCTGTCTACACGTCTTCCATTTACGCTCGCAGCAGCGGCTACATCAAACGGCGATTGGTCGATATTGGCGACCACGTGAAAAACGGTCAGGTTCTTGCGGAAATAGAATCTCCTGAGATCGATCAGGAACTGGCTCAGGCGATGGCGGCCCGTGAGCAGACCAAGGCGGCGTATGAACAGGCCAGGGCCAATCTGGTCGAGGCCGCCGCTGCCGTGAACCAAGCCCACGCCAACGTAGATCAGGCAATCGCCAATCGCGAAATCGCTCAGACCACCGACAGCCGCTGGACCCGCCTCGTGAGCCGGGGCGTTCTCTCCAAGCAAGCTGGTGACGAAAAGCGGTCGACTTTTAACGCGCGGCAGGCCGAGGTGGCCGCCTCACAAGCCAATCTCTCTGTTGCCGATGCCACCGTTTCCGCGCAACGCGCCAACCTTGACGCCGCACGGGCCAACATCGCTGCTGCAGACGCGAACGTCAAGCGTCTTCGCCAGATGGTCTCTTTTGAGCGCGTCACTGCTCCCTTCGACGGCATCATCACCGAGCGGCGCGTTGAGCGCGGCGACCTCATCAACGCCGGCAACGGGTCTCCACAAACCAATCTGTTCTCTATCGCTCAATCCGGCGTCCTTCGTATTCAGATTCATGTTCCCCAAGCTTATGCCGTTGACATCCACAATGGCCAGAGCGCTGAAATCGAGGTGCGCGAGCGCGCTGGCCATCCGGTGATTGGCCGCGTCGTACGCTCCGCTAATGCGCTAAATGCCGATTCGCGCACTCTTCTTACCGAGGTACAGGTCGATAATCGCTCCGGCACCCTGCTGCCCGGCATGTACGCCGACGTGAAATTCACCCTCCCGAGCGGCCGCAACGTTGTGCTCATTCCCGCCGATACTCTCGTTGTGAACGGTCAGGGAACACGTGTCGTTGTTGTTTCGCCTGATCAGAAATTACATTTCTTGAATGTCGAAGTGGGCCGGGATCTCGGTGCTCAGGTGGAGGTTCTGCATGGGCTGCAAGGCACTGAGCAACTGGTCGCCAATCCAAGTGACGCGCTGGTCGAAAACCAGGCTGTACACGCCCAGCCTCGAAAATCCTGACCGCTGCCATGAAAACGTTCTTCATTTTCTTTCTTTCCGCAGCGCTCCTCGTCGCTCAAAACTCGCCGCCCGGCAACATCATGCAGCAGGGATGGGGCAATCTCGCACACGGTTATCGTTCACCCTCTGTTCCCGCTGCGCGTCTGTCGAACACATCGCGCCTGAATACGCTCATTCGCGATGGCAAGCTCTACGTTTCTCTTCAGGACGCCATCGCTCTCGCTCTCGAAAACAATCTCGATATCGAATTGCAGCGCTACGATCTGCAACTTGCCGACAGCGACATCGTACGCGCCAAATCCGGCGCCTTCCCGCGAGGCGTTCCGCTTTCCATCGAAGAAGGTCCTGCCGGGGTGGGCGGTCCTAGCGTCAATGCCAGCATTAGCGGTACCGGGACGCTCGGCGGAGGAGATATCCCCGCTTTGAACGGCGTGGTCGGAAGCGGCACCGAAACCGATCTCTCCATTCTCGGTTCCATTCCTCTTACAACCGGCCCCGCGGTGCCTCAGTTCGATCCAACGCTTGCTGGAACGTTTAGCTGGAATCACACGTCCGATCCACAAAACAGCACCTTCCTGCCCGGCCTTCGTTCTCTCAATACTGACGCGACTGTGGCCGATGTCTCCCTGCAAAAAGGCTTCGCTACGGGTGGCACCGCCAGCATCGGTTGGGACAACCTGCATCAAAACGCCAATAGCCCGCTGCTGAACTACAATCCGTCCATCACTTCCGACGTCTACATTAATGTCAGCCAACCTCTTCTGCGAGGTTTTGGCCCTGCCGTCAGTAATCGCTACATCCGCATCACCAAAAATAATCGGCAGGTCTCCGATCTGGTTTTCAAGCAGCAGGTCATCAGCACCGTCGCCGCCGTCATCCGCCTGTATTGGGATCTTGTCAGTCTGAACCGCGACGTAGCCGTTCGTATGGATGCCCTGACATCGGCTGAGCGCCTGCTCACGGACAACAAAGCTTCTGCCGAAGAAGGCACTGCCGCCACGATCGATGTCACGCGCGCGGAAGCCGAGGTCGCTCGCCGCCGCCGCGATCTTGCTGTCTCAAAGACTCTCGTGCGCCAGCAGTCGGAGGTGTTCATCGATTACGTCACCCGCGGCAGCCTGGATGCCCAGTCGATTGAAATGACCGTGGTTCCCACGGACACGGTTCAAGTCCCGTCGGCGGCAGCGATTCCAGCGATGCCCGAGCTTCTCGCCGAAGCCTACAGAAATCGTCCTGAACTCGCACAGGTCCGTTTGCAGCTCGAGAACTCGCAGCTTAGCGCAAAGGGCAGCAAGAGCGCTCTTCTTCCCGAACTCGATCTGGTGGCGAGCGCTAGCAACAACGCCTTGATCGGCGATCCTAATCCGCTCGCGAACGACCCCGTGCTCACCGGCGGCAGCACCAATCCGGCGCTCCTTTCGCGCGACGCTCTTTTTCTCGGCGATTATGGCGACGGGCTCGCGCAACTCGTCCATCGCAATTTCCCGGATTACGGCGTGGGTGTTCAGCTCAGCATTCCGCTCGCGAATCGAGCCGCCCGAGCCGATTTTGCCCGTGACCTGCTTCAGGTACGCCAGCAAGAAATTCGTATCCGGCAACTCGAGAAGCGCGTGAAGCTCGAAATCACCAACGCCAGCATCGCGGTTGAGGAGGGAAAAGCCAGCTATGAGGCAGCCGTTCACGAGCGTATACTCCAGCAGCAGGCTGTCGATGCCGAAGTTCAAAAACTGGAAGTAGGCGCTTCCACCAGCTATCTCGTGATTCAATATCAGGGAGATTTGGCGCAGGCTCAATCCGCGGAGATATCGGCTCAAAGTGACTACATCAAAGCAGAAACCGCCCTCGAACGCGCGCTTGGCACGTTACTCGAAACGCACCACGTTGTTCTTTCGGACGTCCTATCAGGAGACGTTCATCAGTGAGCGGCCATGAAAACCAAACTAATCGCCAAGATCGCGAAAGCACTCTCCGACGAGACTCGCCTGCAGATCTATACCGGCATCGCCAGAGAAGATGAGGTCAACTGCGGTGACATCTGCTCGTTGCAAAGCGTGGGGGGTCCGTCGGTTTCTCATCACCTGCGCATCTTAAGCGAGGCCGGTCTGGTCGATTCCCGCCGCCAGGGCCAGTTCGTGTATTACCGTGCTATTCCGGAAACCATCGAGCAATTCAGCGACGAGCTGCTGCATATCGCGAGTAAAAAGCGAACTCCTGGTAAAGCTGGATGAAGGCTTCCGCCATCGCACTTTTCACTGCCTTTTCCTTGCCTGCTCAGGTCAACGTCGTGACCAATCGCTACGACAACCTAGGTACCGGCGCTAATTTGCAGGAACGTACCCTTAACGCCGCCAATGTAACTCGCGCTCGATTCGGCAAACTCTTCCATTACGCGGTGGAGGGCGCCGTTTATGCACAGCCGCTCTATTTGTCCGGCGTCGGAATTCCCGGCCAGGGCGTCCACAACGTCGTCTATATCGCCACCATGGAAGATCGCGTCTATGCCTTCGACGCGGATCATTCCGGGAGCGCTCTCTGGCAGCGGGATTTGACCGATCGCGCTGCGGGAATCACACCGGTCCCCATCGCCGACATTACTGAAGATAACGATCTCAACATCGTTGGCGACGTCGGTATTCTTTCGACTCCTGTCATTGACCCTGCTTCTGACACGATGTATCTGGTTGCCCGTACAAAAGAGAAGCGTGGCTACTCACAGCACCTCCACGCGCTCGATGTGCGCACGGGCGAGGATCGATTGCCAGCCGCTGTAATCCGCGCCAGCATCGAAAGTCTAGCCAATGATGCGGTCGATGGCTTCGTCTACTTCAACCCTAAAACAAATAATCAGCGCCCCGCTCTCACTCTTACCAATGGGCAGATTCTGATTGCATGGGCTTCGCACGAGGACATCGGACCGTATCACGGCTGGATCATGGCGTACGATGCCAAAACGCTCAAACAGACCGCCGTTCTCTGCATCACTCCCACCGGCTCTGCAGGCGGAGTGTGGCAATCCGGACGCGGGGCGGCAGTCGATTCCGAGGGCAACATCTATTACGAAACGGGCAATGGAGATTGGAACGGAACCACTGATTTCGGCGAATCTCTCCTTAAACTCCGAATCGCCGGCGATAAATTCCAAATCGTCGACTACTTCACGCCTTCCGATTACAGCCGGCTCAACGAGCGGGATGCGGATTTTGGATCGACCGGTCCGATGCTCATTCCAGGTACGAAGTTCATACTGTGCGGCGACAAACACGGCGTATTGACGCTACTCAATACCAAGGCTCTTGGCAAGCTCGACCGGGACCCGCATCAAGGGGTGCAGTTCTTATCTATGCATGGAGGCCGGGTCATGAATGGTCCCGTCTGGTGGGACGGTCCAACCGGACCGCTTCTCTATGTCTGGAACGATGCCGATTTTCTAAAGGTGTTCCGCTTCAACGGATCGACGTTTGACGCCAGGTATCTGGCGAGGAGCAAAGTGGCATCCCATGGGTCACCGGGCGGCGCACTTACCCTCTCGGCAGACCTGCGAAAAACTGGCACCGGTGTTGTTTGGGCAATGTTGACTATCGACAAAAGCGTGGATCACGGAAGCGCTCCGGGTATTCTGCGGGCTTTCAATGCTGAAACTCTCGAAGAACTCTGGAATAGCGAGCAGAATCCGACGCGCGACCGGTTAGGCACACTCGTTAAATTCGTGCCTCCAACGGTGGTTGCCGGGAAGGTTTATGCTCCCACTTACGACAACATGGTAAACGTTTACGGGTTGTTGCAGTCAGGGCAGTGAAGACTTTAGATCTACGCTT
>CAWCYQ010000035.1:0-119129 GCA_963799755.1 Terriglobia bacterium
ACTGAGTCTCAACCGTAACACGACATGATAATCTCCGTCAATGCCGCAGCAGGATAAGAGCAATCGCAGTGGCCGCTGCCGCTAATCCGGTGACGCTCACCAACACCATCGCCCGCATTACGTCGGCATGCGTAGCGGCCGGAGGATCGTCGGAATGGCCGATCCAAATATCTGTGACGAGCTCGCCGCGCGCCCAGATGGGGCCGATCAATTTGCGGCGAATAGCGCCGGCAATAGCAGCTTCGCTCCATCCCGCGTTAGGGCCGGGAATAATGGAGTGCTGACGCCAGCCAATCAGCAGCGACCACCGCGCGGAACAGTGTGGAATAAAAAGAGACATGCCCGAGAGAAGCACCCAGGTGACGCGCGCGGGAATCCAGTTCATCAAATCGTCCAGTCGAGCGCCGCACCATCCGAACCGCAGATACCGCGGCGTTTTATAGCCCACCATCGAATCCATGGTGCTGACGATCTTGAACAACAGAATGAGCGGAAGGCCGCCGATTACGTACCAGAACAAAGGGCTAACCCAGCCATCGGTAAGATTCTCGGCGATGCTTTCGATTGTTGCGCGCCGGCAGGCGGCAATGTCCATACGCGAGGTATCGCGTCCCACCAGTTGTGAAATGGCAGTCCGCGCACCCTCGGTCTCGTGGCGTTGCGCTGCGCGTTCGATATTCCACCCGTGGCGCAAGAGATCCTGTAGCGCTACTAGAGAATAAATCAGAAAAACTTCGATCCAGAATGCCGCCGCAGGCCACAGTCGGGCCACGCTTGACAAACAAACTATCGGTACCGCGGCCCATAGAACCGCGAGCAAGAAAAAAAGCGTGATGCCGCCTCCAAAACCGTTCGCGCCAAGCTTCCAGAGCACTGCTTCAAAGACGCTCAAGGTTCTCCCGATCAGGCGTACCGGATGAAGAGAATAGACCGGATCACCCAAAGCGAGATCGAGCAGGACACCCCAGGCCAGACAAGCCGCGTGCGGTCGGAAAAATTCTAGGACCACTTGGCGGACCAGCCGGTTGCAATCGCAGCTATGAGAAGGTTGAGCGGCTGTTCGAGATCAACTTCGCGCAAGCTGTCCTTGAATGCGAGGTATCGCTGAGGTTGAGCCGCCAGGTTCGCGGCCAGCATCGCAGCTATCTGGCGCAGAGATTCGCCTACAGTTGCCGCTGGAAACGTCCCGTAGCGGCCGCGATCCAGAATGGCGGCGAATGCATAGGCCGAGCCGGCCACGAGCGGTTCGTGAAAAATAGCAGTCTTGTTCTTCTTCAATAATTCGAGATTGTTCTCGGAAAGCCGGGGAGTGATCTCTTCCCAAAAACGCGCTTCGCTCAGTCCATACCGTCCGAAGATGTGAAACATGCCGCGCGTATAGCTGGGCTCGAGCCCGTTTTGCCAGCGCAGTGCCTCGAGAGTGGCCGTGCGAACGGCGAGTCCGATCAGTTCGCCCAGTTTGACGTGGGGACTGGCGGACGAAAGAACAGGTGCTCCATCCAGAGGCGCCGCCAGACAATACTGATCGGTTCCGGTTCCGGTGGCTTCGTCAGCGGAATACAAACTGCCGATGGATAAACGATGCAGGGCAGCGCTCTTGCCCTCTGTCATGGTGACGACTGCTCGCGCCAGGGCGGAATGCGTTAACGGATGGTTGATCAGCAGCATGGTGTTGATAGTGCCGTGAGAGGGAGGCGTCTTCTCCCACTTGCCGTTGATCTCGCGCCAGCTTGCCGGATCGCCCGCGCAAGCCGCATTGCCCTGCACGCCAGCGGTCACAACCGCCGTCGCCACCACATCGCGGTCTTGCTGTCTTGAGATCGCGATATAGTTCATGTTCGCCGCCGTTCCCATCAGTGCTACCGCGGCTGGATCGAGGTCTAGCTCAGCGCAGATGGCATCGTGATACGCCTCGGGACCGAGACCCGTGATGTACTCGTGACGATCGCTGTGGCCGGTTCCTTCGCAGCTTTGATGGTTGATAAGAAAGCGCAGATCCTCGCGCTCGCCGCCATTCCGGGTGCAAGTGCTGAGAACGCGATGGGGCACGCAGAGCTCCCAGACGAGAAAACGGCCGTTACGCCAGAGACGACCTTCCGGCTGGGCGCACAGTTCTTCGAAATTCGTCACGCCCGATTATCGTAAACCGGTGAGCTGCGAAAGTCGTGAACAAGGGCGAAATTGGAGTGATTCTGAACCTGCAGAACTTGACTCGCGGAGCTCCGCTGCTAAGTCGAATGCCGCTCTCGTGGCTGCAGCGGCCCTTTATCACTGAATCGAGGAACAAAAGCCGCGCACGGAATTACCTAGGTTCCGAGTTGAAGCGGAGTACACCATGTCGCCGTTCCGGTTGAATGCGGCGAATTTGTTGTGCTTGCGTACTGCCTTGTTCGACTCACGCTCGAACAGTACTTGATAATCAGCATTGTCGGAATTTGAGGTAATGATTACGTTCGGACAGCTTTCACCGAAAGTCTTCATGACCTCGACCGTTTGAGGGTGCGTGCTGCCTTGACCGAAGTGTCGGCCTGCCGTGAAGGACCACGAATCATTGGCTTGCGCTACAAAAACGCGTGGCTTACTTGCCATTGAAACGGTGGGGGCACCACTCGCCAACTTGGACCGCGCCGGTGCGATATTGGCGACGATGCCGCCCTCTCTCGCGCCCATCGCCTTGATGACCTCTTCGGATACCCCCACTTTGAGGAGCGCATCAGTCGATGCCGGTCTGAGATCGAAGTCCACCCGGGGCGCGTTACTGATCACCCGAATGACTTCACTTTCGGGCACGCCCGCTACGACCAATCCTCCGACGCCTTGATTTGTGAGCGGACCCTGCGTTTGCTGAGCAAATGCGCGCGCCAAAAGCAGGATGGAGCAGAAAAGCAATTTCATGGCGCCTCTTGTCGCACGCAGACGGCCAGTGTTGCAGGCTGACGATTTAAGAGCTGGGGATTCTTGAGTGTCCACTAGAGTGGACGCTGAATCAATCTGGACCGCCCCCATTGCAAACAGCCGTACACAGAACAGCCCGGCAGCGAATCCTACAAACTACTCCTCGCCTGCCGTCATAGGGGGAATGGTGGGCTCTAGATGACTCGAACATCCGACCTCTTCCGTGTCAAGGAAGCGCTCTAACCAACTGAGCTAAGAGCCCGAGGATAACCTCCAACATAGCATGGCGACGGTGTCTTGTTGCGCAATAGCCAGAGCCATTTTCGGAGGTCGATTTCCAACCTTACCGGGCGATGCTCGGCAGCCAGATCGGTGCGCAGGGCTTCAAAGAGTGCGGGATCTTCACCCGGAATGATCAGCGCTTTCGAATAGAGACCATGCTTAAAAGAGTTCTGCGAAGCGGCGGCTTTCCCCTGCTCGGTTTTTGGACCGGAAGATTTTTGAGCCGTTGGCGCGATTGGCCACGGCGCGTTTGGATTTGGGTTTAGATTTGGAGCGTTGAGCAGACATACAAGAAGGACCTTTCGCGCGAAAAGTAGCATGCCGGGCGGACGGGCGGAAAACCAATCGAGGGCTAAGCGGTTGAGCGTGGGGAAGAAAGAAGATTTTGAGACGGCGTGACCGGGGGGCGCTTTCTGACACGGGTGATTTTCTGCGCGCCTTAATGATTCGAGCACATTCGGCTCAGACTGCCGCGAAGACCGAGACACTCGGTTACTTCTTTTTCGATAGCGGCTCAGGCGAGGCTTTTGCCCGCTTTCGAGTATTACCTGACAAAGCAAAATCGGGATTTCTGCCGTGCGAACTTCGGAGCTGAAGCGCGCCCAGGGAATTCTCGGTTCGCTGAAACACCCTGCGGAATCGAGTGGACGAACCACTCGTTCGTGCCTTTCGGCGCACGACCAGCAGGGCGGGCTATCTCAGTCTTGCGCTGCTCGGTCTGGTTGCTACGCTCTGCCTCTTGGGAAACTGGAAAAGGTGGACGGCGGGAGAATCATCTTGGAGCTTCTATGGGATTCTACTGTCTCCATCCACATCTCCGCTTGAGGCCTTCTCTGATGACTGCTGGAGGGATGCAATCGCAAAGCCGAGGGCCATCACGGCGATCTGCGATCATCACAGCGCTTGGTATGCTCGCCTCCTCGAGATCGTCAGCCGAGATGAGATCCTCAGCCGAGATCATCGATTCTCACCAATATCTATACAGTCCCAATGCGGCCGCGCGAACGCCGGCCGCAGGGAAGGCATGGAAGGGCATCGATGCGAAGACGTTGATTGCGGATCTTGAGGCGGCGAAAATTCAGCGGGCTGTCGTATTGTCCGTCGCGTACGACTTTGCAAATCCACACAAACCGGCGGTTCCAAACGAATACGAGCACGTCAAAGCGGAAAACGATTGGACCGGTGCGCAAATTGCGCAGTACCCGAAGCGGTTCGTCGGGTTTTGCAGCGTGAATCCCCTCAGGCCATACGCTCTTGCGGAGATGGCACGCTGCGCGAAAAATCCAGACCTGCGTACTGGGCTTCATCTTCACTTCGGCAACTCTGATGTCAACTTGGACAATCCAGAAGATCTGGGTCGGGTGCGCCGGGTATTTAGCGCCGCGGATCAGCACAAAATGGCAGTACTCGTGCATTTGCACGCCAACATAGATCACCATCGCCCCTACGGCGCGAAGGAAGCACGGATATTTCTGGAGCAAGTTATTCGTGACGCTCCGGGTGTGACTATACAGATCGCGCATCTCGCCGGTGGCGGCGGTTACGACGACCCCACGACTGACGAGGCGTTGCGGGTGTTTGTGAAAGCAATCGAGCGCAAAGATCCCCGGATGGAAAATATCTACTTCGACGTCTCCGGTATCGCGATATCGGGCATGTGGGAGGACGAAGCCGGCCTCATTGTCAAGCGTATTCGCCAGATCGGCATAAACCGGGTTCTATACGGAAGCGATGTAGCCATCCCAGGCAACATCCCGAAGGAGGCTCTGGAAAGGTGGCACAGGCTGCCGCTGACACGGGAAGAGTTTCGTACGATCGAAAGCAACGTCGCGCCCTATCTCCGCGACTGGCTTAAGTCGGTACGCAGGAATTGACACGACCACAGTGGACCTATCGACCTCAAGGTGGTTCTGTCCAGATTGGCGACAATACGACAAAGACCCGGAATCAAAGCACGGGTCAGTCACTACTTCGTAAAGAGCTGGCAGCGCTTCGGGCACCCAATGGCGGGAGGCGGAAAAGTGATTTCCGCGACATGCATAGGCTCGCGGAACTGAAATGGCGGTATCTAGTAGTATCTCTAGGCGGCCAACTTCTCTCGCGAAAATTTGACGAAAGGCGGAGAATCCAGCACACGCCAATACTCGCATTCGGGATATTTCGAGTATGAAATCAAGCTTCACATTTGCACTCTACGGAATCTCGCTTTTGTTCGCTGTCCCGGCAATGGCCGAACCTGCAATGAGCTGCCATGTCGCCACATATCGCCTCGCTGATGGCTCCGTGGTCGATATCGCGCCGTCGGAACGCGATACGCTGCGCTGGCGCATCCTCACAGGTGAAACAGGCCAGTTGCACAAGCAGATGAACGGCATGTGGACCAGCACTTATGGCTGGACCGACCGGCCGGATGGAAAGACGGTTTCATTCTCCGATTGCGACAAAGGCAAGATCGCCTTCGGAAAGGAAGGTGGCCGGCGTATCCCCTTCATTGTGAGCAATACAAATTTCGAGAGCGGTGGTGTGAAGCTCGTTGGCCGATTGATTATGCCGCCGGGCAATGGCAAGGTTCCCGTGGTGGTGTTGATACACGGCTCGGAACACAGCTCCGGGATCGATACCCTGTTCCTGCAGCGCATCTTTCCAGCTCAGGGTATTGGCGCGTTCGTCTATGACAAGCGCGGTACGGGCCGCTCGGGCGGTGTTTACACGCAGGACTACAATTTGCTGGCGGCAGATGCGGTGAAGGCCTTGAGTGAAGCGAGACGTCTTGCAGGCGCGAGGCTGGAACGCATCGGCTATCGGGGTGGCAGTCAGGGCGGATGGGTTGTGCCGCTGGCGGCGAACAAGGCGCCCGTGGATTTCGCGATAATCGCCTACGGCCTCGCCGTCAATGTCATTGACGAAGATCAGGAGAGCGTGGCGCTCGACATGCATTTCCACCATCACTCCGCGGCGGATACGGCAAGAGCGCTGGAGCTCGCGAGCGCCGGTGAGCATGTGGTGGCCACGCATGGCATGGACGGCTACGCGCGATTCGATGCGCTACGGCAGAGATATAAATCAGAGCCTTGGTACAAGGACGTTCACGGCGATTACCTTTTCATGGTCCTGCCGCTTGACCAGAAGCAGATTATCCAAACGGTCAAGCCTTTTGCCGCCACGCCGTTCAATTATGATCCGATGCCGGTGCTGCGCGTCTCGACCACGCCGCAGCTCTGGATTCTGGGCGGCGATGATCTCGATGCGCCAAGCGCGGAAACAGCCAGGCGCATCAAATCCCTGATCGCGGAAGGCAAGAACTTTGTACTGGCCGTCTATCCGGGTGCGGAACACGGCACGACGCTCTACGAGCTCGACGCGAAAGGCGAACGCCTCCCCACGCGCTATGCACCGGGCTATTTCCAAATGATGGCGGACTTCATCAAGAGTGGCCGCATCGGCAATCACTACGGCGAGGCAGAAATCACAAGGCCGATAAAGCGCTGAAATCGCCTATCGCGACCGGCTTAGGGCCGCTGCCCGTAGGCAGCGCCGCTCCTGCGCTGAACGTTCCGTCACCATTGCCCAGGAGGATCATCACACTATTCGAACCGTAGCTCGTGACCGCCAGATCCAGCCTGCCATCGCCGTTGAGATCTCCGGCCGCAATACCGTTCGGTAGATAGCCGACCGATGGCGAAGATTTCGCAGCCGTGAAAGTCCCATCCCGATTGCCCAGGAGAATCGTTACGCTGCCGGAGCCATCGTTGACAATTGCCAGATCCGGCTTCCCGTCGCTATTAAAGTCGCCGGCCGCGATCGCTATCGGACTCGATCCGACCGCGGGAGAAGATTTTTCCGTGAACGTCCCGTCTCCATTGCCGAGCAGTACCGTTACTGTATTCGATACAAAGTTTGCAACCGCCAGATCCGGAATGCCATCATCGTTGAAATCACCTACTGCGATTGCCGGGGGATCGCTGCCAACTGCCGGTGTGGATTTCGCGGTAAACGTTCCATCTCCGTTACCCAACAGAACGGCCAGCGTGCCGGAAGTTGCGTTTGCAACTGCCATATCCAGCTTGCCGTCACGATTGAAGTCGGCCACAGCAACCGCCTGCGGATTGGCACCCACAGCCGCTGCAGCCACAGCCGCAAAACTCAGAGTAGTGCTTCCCGTGCCCAGCGCTGCCGTGCCGAGAGTCGCATTCGTGGTGCTATTCACGAACGAGACTGCGCCTACCGGAGTGTAAATGCTGCTTCCCGTCAACGCCGCCATCAATGTATAAGCACCGGACACGACAGAATCCGTCAGCTTTGCCGCGGCCGCGTATAGACCTGTTACTGTGACGGCTTGCGCGCCCGAGCTCGCCGTTGCAGTGAACGTCACCGGCATTCTGGATGCTACCGAATTCGCCGAGACGCTCAGCGCTGTCGAGCTCGCAGGCTCCACATGCACCGGCGTCACGGCCGATGTGCTCGCAGCGAAATCAGTGCTGCCGCTGTATTTCGCAGTGAAGTTGTAGGCGCCCAGTGCGGACAACGTGGTGCTGAGCGCCGCCTGCCCATTTGAGAGCGTCGCCGTGCCCAACAATGTTGAACCGTTGTACACCGAATACCGTTCCACTCAGCAGGTAATTATCCGCCGATGCCGGCGAAACAGCGACCTTCAGAGTCAGCGTCACGCCCGCGTTGACAATCCAGCTCGGCGAAGGCGTGAGCGTCACAGTGGTTGGAATCGGAGTAGCAGTGCCAACCAGCACAGTCGATGTGCTTGCCAGGTAGGGCGGATTGGCGGCGTAGCTTGCCTCGAGCGCATGCATTCCCGCGTCCGGCACGGCGAATCCTGACACCACCGCCGTGCTCATTGCGCTGTTCAGCAGAACAGAGATTTCACTGTTGTTGATGTCCGTGATTATCACATCGGGACTGCCGTCTGCATTGAAATTTGCGACCGCGAGACCGTAAAGTCCGGCTCCGCTGGCGAGAGGTATTGTTTCCGATGTAGAGGCCCCGCTTTTGAACGTTCCAGTGCCGTTGCCTAACAGGAGCGTCAGGCTGCCCCCCGCTCGATTTCCAATCAACAGGTCTCTCTCTCCATCCCCGTTGAAATCACCGGTTACAATCCCGACCGCTCAACACCGGTCTGCGGTGACGAACCGGCGGGAGCGATATTGCCGCTGCCCACGTTGAGCAGAATCGTAACGCTGTTGCTCGAAGCATTCGTGACGGCCAAATCCGGCTTGCCATCGTCATTGAAATCGCCTACCGCCACAAAAACAGGGCTGCCCCCGGTGCCAGGGGATGCAGGGGCGGGCGTAAACGTCCCGTCTCCATTGCCGAGCAGAATCGTTAGCGTGTTCGAGTCGCTGTTCACTACCGCCAGATCGAGCTTGCCGTCGCCGTTCAAATCCGCGGCTGCTATTCCAGTCGGAAGAGACCCGGTCGAAAGTGACACAGCCTCGGGCGAAAACGTTCCGTCTTCGTCGCCCAGCAAAATGGTCACACCGCCGGAAAACTGGTTTGTCACCGCCAAGTCCAGCTTGCCGTCTCCATTGAAGTCTCCGATTGCGATCGCGAATGGCGCGGTACCGGTCGAAGGACTCGATTTCAGGGTAAAGGTTCCATTGCCGTTTCCTATCAGAATTGTCACGGTATTGGACGCGAAGTTTGCAACAGCCAAATCCGGGATCCCGTCGCCATTGAAATCCGCTGCGACAACGCCTGAAGGCAGGTTTAGCGCAACTGTAGTTGGGATAGCTGAGGGTTCGGCTGTGAATGTCCCGTTGCCATTGTTCAAGAGAATGCTCAGTGTGTTGGATATGGGCTGTGGCGACAGCCACATCCGGCTTGCCGTCTCCATTGAGATCGGCCACGGCTATCGACCCTGGCCCCCTAGCGACAGCTGTTGAAAACAATTGCGTCAATTTGGGACTTCCGGGAAGCAGCATCGCAGCACGCAGCACGATGTTCTTGTTCGACGTATCGATGAAGGAAACATTGCCCTCCGGCGGCGGCCAGCTTCCTGCCACATTCGCGGTCAAGGTATAGCTGCCCGGCGCGCCGGTGATAGCAAGCGCTGTAGCCGATGTGAGCATACCCGTCACGGTGACAGTTTGCGCGCTCGATTTGCTGGCGATCACCTCCGCCGTGCCGGCAAGTACTGCCTGAATGGAATTCGTTCCAACCGGCAGGGCCAACTTGATGGTCGCCGTGCCCGACGCGGTCAAATGCGCCGTCCCGAACACCGCCTCGTCCTCACAGACGAAAAAGTTTGTATTACAAAATGTCACGATTCCCTGCGTCACCGGCTTCCCGGCATCCGTGACCGTGCTTTCAAGGTCACGATGGCGCCCTTTACGACAGAATTGGATGACACGCTGAGAATCGTGGTGCTCGCCGTGGGTGCAATCACTGTCAAACTGGATATCCCGGACGCGCTTCCAACGAAATACTCATCGCCGCTGTATTTAGCCGAAAGCGTCTCTGAGCCGGCAGCTTTTAACGTGTCGTTGTACACCGCTATTCCATTCGCCACCGGTACGCTGGCTAGCAGCGCCGTGCCGTTATAGAACGCCACTGTGCCCGAAGGCATCAAGCTGCCGGTGGAGGCTGGCGAAATGGCCGCCGTTAACTGCACCGTCTCACCGATAGCGACAGTTCCCGATGGCTCGACGTTCAGGCTGGTTACCGTAGGGATGATTGCGCCTGCGCCCGCAAGAGGTGTCTGGCTCGACGTGCTCGCGCCATAATTGGCATCGCCGGAATAGCGGGCATCGACAGATTGCGTGCCGCTGCCGGGCACCTTGACGCCCGAGATCGTCGCGGCCGCGGTGCTGGTCGCGGTGTTGAGCAAAATTTGGGTTGTGTTGTTTCCCGATCCGGCCGCCGCTACATCTGCCCTGCCATCTCCGTTAAAATCCGCAACCTTGACTGAATACGGCGCAGTGCCGCTCCCCGTTGGAAGCGCCTGCACCGTTGGGAATGTACCATCGCCTTTGCCAAGCAGAATGGTGACCGTGTTGTCATTTGAATTGGCCACCGCCAGGTCTTGAATTCCATCTCCATTGAAATCGCCCACCGCGATGGAATCCGGATTTTCACCCGTCGTCGGCGACTCGGAGGCTGGCGTAAAGCCACCCTTGCCATCGCCCAGCAGAATCGTCACGGTTTTCGAGAATTGATTTGCGACTGCCAGGTCCTGTTTGCCATCGCCATTGAAGTCTCCCGCGGCTACCGAATCCGGATATACACCGGTAGCCGGCGAAGAGGCCGTAGGCGTGAATGTGCCATCACCATTCCCCAGGAGAACGGTGACATCGAAGCCGTAATAGTTGGCAACCGCCAGATCCTGCTTGCCGTCGCCGTTGAAGTCGCCTACCGCCGCTGAATACGGAGAGCTGCCGGTTGCGGGCGATTGCGTTGTTGCCGCAAACGTTCCCTCGCCATTGCCCAGCAGAACAGTCACGTTTGACGAAAATTGATTCGTGATGGCCAGATCCGCGTTGCCATCACCGTTGAAATCTCCCATGGCGATGCTGTTGGCTCCATTACCGCCTGTGGCAAACGGTCCCGATTCCTGAAATGTACCCGCGCCATTACCGAGCAGAATGATTACGGTGTTGGAGTTATCGCTCGCCACCGCGAAGTCCAGATTCCCATCGTTGTTAAAATCTCCAACCGCGATGGCGGTGGGATTCTGAAAATTGTCCGGCAGAGAGATACTTGCGGGCGCCGCGTATGTGCCGGGTCCATTGCTCAAAAACGCCGTCAGCGTGTAAACACCATTCATGGGATTGATGTTCCCAACCACAATGTCCGGAATGCCGTCTCCGTTGAAATCTCCCACCGACTAGCGGGATCGGTTCGCTGCCTGTCCCGGATAATGTCTGCGGAACAAACGCCGATGCCGTCGTTCCGGCGCCCAGTGCCGCTGTGCCGAGCGAATTCCCATCTGTGGCATCGGTAAATGATACGTTCCCGGTAAGCGCCTGTGCGCCGCTTCCCGTCACCATCGCCCTCAGCGTGTACGGCGAGCTTCCCGAAGCAGTGATCGCTGTAGTAGTCCCATGCAGGCCAGTTACTGTAACCGTTTCCGCACTCGAGCTGCTCGCCGCATCCGTTTTCGTTCCTACAGATTAGGCTTTGATCGAGTGCGCCCCGATGCCCAGTACCAGCTTGAGGCTGGCTGTTCCGCTTGCGGTCAACTGCGCTTGCCCAAGCAGCCCCGGGCCTTGACAAGACGCTGCCGAAGCGTTGCAAAACCTGACTAAACCCGGCGTGACCGGCTTCCCGCTCGCCAGAACGGTCGCTGTCAAGATCGCCGGCGCAGGCCACGCGACAGAGGCCGCTAGCACCGATAGTGTAGTCGTAGTTGCCGACTGTGCGGCCCAAACCTGTGCCGCGCAGGCCAACAGAAGGATTGCAAATAATGAACCAACTCGCTTCGCCCGGTCCGGGGCACAGTTCTGGCGCATGTCTGAAATGGGAATTCTCCGCTTACTCTGGATTGGGAGCTTCGATTGGCTCCATCCATGTAAACGCCATCCCGCGCCAGATTCCCTCACGTTCAGTGCAAATAAATGCGGGGTGGTGCTGCCAGGGAATCTTCTCTGTCACACCCGAATCAGCAGATCAATTCCTGTATCGAATCGGTGGGGCTCTACACACCGGCATACTTGTGCGAGGTGGAGGCGAATAGGAGGATGTGTTTTGTCGATTCCGACTCAGAGACTAAGAGTGGCCACGCCCGAGACTATCCGCCGATCCCTACTTCTGTGGTTGGGCGGCGGGTTTTTCACTGCTGGGGGGAATGATCCCTTTTAATCGCAAATAGGTGACCATGTTCCCGTAGTGTTCATCGGTGTGTGCTGTGTTGACTGAGAGGACGGCAAGCCTCGCCACATTGAAGTTCATCAATTTCACCATCTGACCGCCCTGCGCGTCAGTCATGCCGCCATACGCGTCTTTGCAGTAGGCAACGGCATCCTTCAGCGCCGCAACAAGATCTGCCTTTGAGGTTTTGCTTTTCTCGATTTCTTTCATCGGAACCGATTTGCCGGTAGCCGTTGAGCAAAAGCCGTACTGGGCATCCGCGACATGGCCGACCAGTTGGCCGAAGCTGCGAACATCCGGTGTCGGCTTGAAAGAGTAATTTTCTTCAGGCATTTTCTCGGCAGCAGCGATTACTTCTCCACTGACCAGTGTGTAGAACCCCTTTTCGCTGGCCGTAATCGGATTCGCCGGCGCCGCTGCCGGTTCTTGTGCCCACACAGCAACCGGCAGAGCTGCCAATGCCGCGAATACAAAACAGAGACTTCTATTCATGTGGATCTCCCTAGGGAATGCTTTTCGCCGTGCAGAGGAAATTGGCTCCGGCCCGGTCTACTAACCAACGCTGTTTAGATCGAAAAAGTTCTCGAAAACGTTAACTCGGCTGAATCTGGTTAGAGGATGGCACCATTTACGTCGTTTGTGTTCCGGTAGCGCGAAAATACCGGGCGGCCTGTTGGCGAAAGAGAAAATATGCGACCGCTGCGCATAGCGCACTGTGTATTGCCAACTCAGACCGCGAGTGGAACGCGCTCAGGACGACATGGAATGTGATCCAAGCAAGCGCAAGCCAGCGCGCCCAGTTGCTGCCGCGCAGCATATACACTCCAGAGATAATCGCTATAACGTTGACTAAAGAAATCCACAGGATGTCGTAGGGAAACGGATGCTCGAGCCTAAGGCCCGTAAGATGAACAGCAAGCCCGACTGCACCTGTTGCGATGTACAGGCAAGCAATCACGATCACGGAGATGGGACCTTTGTTCATAGAAGCCGCGAGTTTCTCTTCTCAGACTGTCGAGCTAGCAGGAAGGCACGCCTCCGTAACCGAATTCCCATTTCATGTCGGGCCCACTCAATATCCGATCACCTAGAAGGCGTTCTGCAGAAGCAAGCTTCGTCCTGCATCACTGTTGCTTTTGGCGGTTCGCCTGAATTTTTTCCGCTGCCAACTTCTCCGCGGTCGTTAGCGCATCCGGCGCGGATACTTTCACATCCGGTTCGACGCCGGTACCCTCCCAATTCGTCTTCGACACTGGATTGACTGCTTTCGCAAACGGCACTCCTACCATGAAGTAATCTGCCACTGGATGTCCACCCACCGGGTGCGCGCCACCTCCGGTTGTCTCTCCAACAATCGTGGCCCGCTTTTGATTTTTCAGGTCATAGCAGAACTCCTCCGCTCCCGAAAACGTCCGCTTTGACGTCAGCACAAAGACTGGCTGTTTAGTCAACCGCTCACCCGGTACATACGGCAACGTCCAGAACTGGTGGGTCGAGTCTTCTTTGCGGTTGTAGAGATCGTTTAAATGCGTGGGCTCGTCGAATAGATAACTCGCGATGAAGGTGACCATAGCCGGATCCCCGCCGCCGTTGTCGCGCAGATCGAAGATCACTGCATCCGTATGCGCCACAAAGCTCATTGCCGCCACCACGGTTGGGGCGCAGACGTCGGCACCCATAAATCCATCGAATTTTACGTACCCGATGTTGCCCGGTAGAACTTCCACTTTTTTGAACGCGCAGTTATCATGCATCATCTGTTGACGCATTTGCGTGATGTCCTCCGGGCTTGGCGCCTTTCTCTCCGGCATCTTGAACGGGCTGAAGTTCACTCTTAGGTGCTTGTCGTGGCTCACCGCTTGCAGGTCTGCTGTCAGCCGCTCGGCAAAAGCATCGCCGTCGGTGATCGAATTGTATTCGCCTGCCCTTTCATGCGTTTGTACGGCCTCTTGCATCTGCTTGGCCAATTTCGCATCGACGTAGAACTCCGCGAGATCGGCATCGACACCGTCGATCACACGTTTTCGCAACGCCGCATCGAGCGTGACATTCACCGGCGTCACTCCCGGCGGCAGTGCTCGTAGCCCGAAGGTTTCTACCTTCGGTGGTTGGCCGTCTTTCACGAGTAAGTTGCCCAGCGCCGTCGTGGACCCACCTTTCTCCTTCACCCGAAAGCGAATATGCCGGGGCTCGCTGCTCTCGATTGATAGCAGTTCGAATCCGCCCGTCTGATTGCGAAACGAAATCATCCCATCGACGGACTGTGACGGGTCCACCGTCCTCACATATGTCTCGATCTTCGCCCGATCGCCGCTGTTGAAAGCATCCAGCCATGCTCTCAGCGTATTTCCAGCAGGAGTTTCGGGAATAGTCGTCTGAGCCAGTCCACACCCGACACACGCGAGCAGCAGCAAGAATGTTCGGCAAAGTGTTCTAGTGATCATATGAGCGGGACGGTTTACCCATCTATGACTATAGAAAATCCGCGGCGGCGCCAGAAGACCCCTCCTCATCCTGCCGTGTAGCCCAAAGTTATGTGATCTCCGATATGCCGTCGTTCCCTTCCAAACAGAACTCCATATATAATGGGCGTTCCCTGTTCCTATTCAGTGAGGAGAATGACGAGCTCTGCCGCCCCAGTGACGCCTGAACGAATCATGCAGTTTGCGTGGGGGTATATTCCCCCACTCGTATTGGAAGCGGCGATCCGACACCGCGTCTTTGATTCGCTCGATACCGGTCCGAAAACTATCCACGAAATTCGCACGGCGACTGGGGCTTCAGAACGCGGACTGACCGCCATTGTGAATGCCCTGGTTGGGCTAAACTTTCTGCTCAAGGATGATCTCGGCCGCTTTTCGTTGACGCCCGAAAGCGCCGCATTCCTCGTCAGCACTAAGCCCGGTTTCCAAGGTGGACTCATTCGTCACTGCAGCGAGCACTTGATTCCCAAATGGCTCCGCCTGAACGAAATCGTAGCGACTGGCAAACCAGTCGACGCGGTTAATCAGGAGACAACAGGCGCGGACTTCTTCGAGAAATTCGTGAACGACATTTTTCCAATGAGTTACCCGGCCGCTCAGACGCTTGCCAGCCATCTTGATCTCAATCGCGCAAATACGCCTATTTGCGTGCTTGACCTTGCCGCCGGCTCGGGAGTGTGGGGTATTGCTCTGGCTCAGAGTTCCGAACACGTGCACGTAACTGCCGTCGATTGGCCGCAAGTGATTCCCGTTACCCGCAACACTGTCGCCCGGTTTGGACTGACGAATCGCTTCTCATTCGTTGAAGGCGACTTACTCGGGGTGGACTTCGGCCGCAATCATGCTGTCGTCACGCTAGGACATATTCTCCATAGCGAAGGCGCCGAACGGAGCCGCGCACTTGTTGCAAAGACATTTGATGCGCTTAGCCCTGGGGGAACCATCGCGATTGCCGAATTTCTGGTGAACGCAGATAGAACAGGACCGTTGAACGGACTCTTCTTCGCTATCAATATGCTGGTCAACACGGAGGACGGAAACACGTATTCGTTTGAAGAAATCAGTAGCTGGCTGGGTATAGCCGGATTCATCGATGCGCGCAAGCTCGAAGCACCAGGACCATCCCCGCTGATCCTTGCCACAAAGCCGGTGGCAGCTTCGTGATGACGTCTCCGTCAAGCCTGGACTTACCTCCTGCCGCGCCTTTTTTTAGGGCGGTAAAAACCCTGCTATCTTCATCTCCATGGCCCCGGATGCAACCGTTCTGGTCGTTCAGGAAGGGCTCGGAAAGGTAGTGGAATTCGCTGCTGCGAATTCCGCCATCCGAAAAGAAATTACCGTCGGCGATAAACCCCATGAGATCGCGCTCGCGCGCGATGGCAAAACAGCCTACGTCTCAAACTTCGGCCTCTTGGAGGCGAACCTCAAAATTGGCGTTGCCGGCAAGACGATCTCTGTAATCGATGTCGCTCAGGGTGTCGAGCGCGAACGCTTCGCCTTGCCGGCCGGCAATCTCGCCGCGCCTCACGGAATAAAGCTCAGGCCTCCCCACAAAACGGAACTCTTCACAAATGCCGAGGAAGGCGACACAATGGTTGTCTTCGATGCCGCTTCCGGGCGCCTTATCAGGGCCTTTCCGCTGCCGCCCCAGGTCCATAACTTCATCTTTTCGCGGGACGGTTCTGCTCTAGTTGCCTTCTCCATGGCAGGAGCAGTTTTTCGTATTGATTCGAATAGCGGTTATGTAGAGGCCCAGCGCTCCGTTCACTCGCCCCGTGGTCTGGCGTGGACGGCCGATCGCTCCGCTTTGATTGTCTCGAGTCAAGGTGAATTGGCGTTTCTCGAGCCCTCGCACTCTGGCGATTCTGAAACGCTTTTCCAATCTGCCTGCTGGCCAGATCTTCTATCCAACGCCATCGCCGGACGGCCGGTTCATCTTCGCTCCAGCCGTATTGGATGGCGCGGTCCTGGTGATTGACGCTGTCGGCGGTCAAATAATCCGTCGCCTGGAAACCGGTAGCCCTCTGTCGGTTACGATGTCGGTCGATGGGAGGAAAGCCTGGATCTCGAACGTGCTGGTCCCCCGGACAATGCTCGGCCCCGATGCCCTGCCCCGCCCCGGCGGAGTAACTGAACTGAACCTTGAAACTTTTGCGGCGAACGACATTCCTGGTACAGCCGATGCCAATGGGCTCGCAGTAAGCGCTATTCCATTTAAGCATTTAGAATTCAGTATTGTGACGCTCAAGCCTCATACTCGGAACTGAGAAAATGAATGGCGATGACCAAAGTTAAAATCGCCTTCATTGCGACGGCTGCTGCGCTGTTAAGCTGCGTCATTGCGGAGAAGAGTTTTGCGGCTCAGACATCGGTTGAGCGGCCTCCCATCATCGGACTGGCCCACGTAGGCCTTTTCGTTAGCGATATCAACAAAGCAGACGAGTTTTACGGCCATGTGCTAGGCTTCGCGCACTTCAGCCTCGATAAGCCGTCGGGCGGCCTGATGCTCAATTATTACAAGGTGAACGATCATCAATACATCGAGATCTATCCCGGCCTACAAGGTGATTCGCAAGACCGGCTCTCACATGTCGCTTTCGAAACCACGGACGCGCGGAAACTGCGCGATTATCTCGCGAGCAAAGGGATCAAGGTTCCGGGCTCGCTGAAACCCGGTCTGGATAAAAACCTGAGTTTTATGGTCGACGACCCGGAAGGACGCCGTATCGAGTTCGTTCAGTATATGCCGGGCTCGCTGCACAGCAGCAAAAATGGAACCTTGCTGCCGGACACCCGCGTTTCCGATCATATGATTCACGCTGGCTTCGTTGTCCACGATCGCGCCGCCGAAGATCGCTTCTATAAGGACATACTTGGCTTCACAGTGATGTGGTACGGCGGCATGAAAGACAACGAAGTGAACTGGGTGGATATGCGCGTTCCCGATGGCAGCGATTGGCTCGAGTACATGCTGAGGGTCACCAATCCTTCTCCCAAATCACGCGGCGTTATGAACCACCTGGCCTTAGGTGTGAAAAGTATCCAGCCTGCCTATCAAATGGTTTTGCAGCACGGCGGCAAACCACCGGAGCCGCCGAAGATGGGACGCGATGGAAAATGGCAGCTCAATCTGTACGATCCCGATCTCACGCGAGTCGAGCTGATGGAGTTCAAACCGGCTCAGACCCCTTGCTGCTCCCCGATGCTCACACAATGAATACGATCAAACCGGTTTACGCGACGGTCTTGCTCGCCGGATGTGTCCTGACCCTCTCGGCGTCATCCCCGCTCGGCATCTTCGAAGGCAATAACGACGTCGGTGAAGTTCTCCATGCGGGCTCGGCGGATTACGACGCTTCCTCAAAAACCTACACGCTCACCGGCAGCGGCGAGAACATGTGGTTTGCCAAAGACGATTTTCAGTTTGTCTGGAAAAAGATTTCCGCAAAGAACGTGAGTCTGACGGCGGATATCTCGCTACTTGGCGAAGGCGGCGATAACCATCGCAAAGCCGTGCTCATGATTCGGCAGAGCCTGGATACCGATGCGCCTTACGCCGACGCTGCGCGCCACGGAGACGGATTGACATCGCTACAGTTTCGCGACAAAAAAGGCGCGGTGACGCACGAAGTGGAGTCCAGCGTCTCAGGGCCCAGCCGGCTGCGACTGGAGAAGCGCGGCGATGTCTTCTACCTATGGATCGGCGATTCCGGACAGGATTTGCAGTTCGCGGGCGGTTCCACGCGCGTGCCGCTGAAATCGCCCTTCTATATCGGAATCGGCGTTTGCGCCCACAACAAGGACGCGGTTCAGAAAGCGGCATTCGAGAACCTCGATTTGAGCACAACGCTCAACGGTTCCCGCACGCGCTACAGGACGCTCGAAACCATTGCAGTCGCCTCCACCGATGCGCGGGTCACTTATGTGACTCAGGACGCTATCGACTCGCCTTCCTGGAGCGCAGATGGCGCTTTCCTGATTTTTCGAAACGGCCCACAAACACAGCGGATTTCGGTGAAGGGCGGAAATCCGGAGGCCTTCTCGGCGGGAACCGACGGGCAATCCGGTCATTCACGCGTTTCGCCGGATGGGAAACAAACAGCTATTCTCTCCCGAGGGCGCTCGAACTCCGTGTTATCTGTCACCACCGACAAAAGCAAGAAGGTGCTGGCCAAACTGCCCGCGGGTGGTACACTCGGCCCACGGCCATGGTCGCCCGATAGTAAGCGCCTCGTATTCATCAGCTATCAAGACGTTCAATAGAGTGGGGATAAAATCTTCCGACCCGCCCCCCGCGTTTCCTCAGCTCCAGTTTTCCCGTCCCTAAATTGAATACGTCTCACTAACACGCCCCAGTTAGCCTACCTCGAAGATAGAAACTTTCGGGCCTTATACCTTCTTTACGGGTAGCCCGCAACATCGAAGCAGTTCGTACAAATGCTATTCCAAAAGACCTGTTATGCGACGGAAACTCAGCTAATGTTTGGGGCGGATATGATCTTTTTCTATTGACGGCCAAGCACGACTAGATCTTTTCTGTTCTCATTTCCACCGGATCTGGTCGCCCGGTAGAAGCGGCAGGCGCAGCGCACCGGGGTCGTGCGGATCGATCTCGATCGGCGTCGGACGCCCGGCGTAGGAGCGTAGCAGGTCCACCTGCTGGGGGTGATCCGCGATACTCGCCAGCAAACTGCCCCAACCGACTGTAGTTGGAGCGCCGTTCACGACGATCTCCATTTCCGCCGAGACCGAGCAGGCCTCCGGGAAAACAGTGCAGTGTTTCGATTCATTCCCGCATACAGAATCGGGCTGCCTGAGCAGTTGAGCGGCAAGACTTGCGATCTCGTCGGCTGAATTCGCGCCCAGCAGAACCGAACCCTGAACACTTTTTCTAAATAGGATCTCGAAGTAGAACCGGTGAAAACGGTACCGCTCCTGAGTAGCAGTGACGAGCTGCTGAACGGGCAGCTGATCGACAGGACGGTCTGCCATCGGCTTCACAGAAATAAGCCGCAGCCGGCCTTCCCTCGTGACGCGATATTGCGCGATCTCCGTGCCTAAATAACCATTGAGGCCGCGCTTCGGAAAGCCTTTCTGATAGTAGGCATTTTCAATGCGGAGCTGCATTTTGGAGCGAAGGTCCATCCAATCTTTGCCCGGCACGAAGCCGTTGTAACTGCTGAGCACGTCGCTGAAAGGAGTCGTAGTTGCGTCCGGCGAACGCAGCAGATACTGCGGCTGGGCCGGTAACACTTGAAAGCTTCCGGAAGAAAGCCGGTGGGCGCACGACTGGCACAATATCGCTAAAGAGAAAATCAGCACCAGTTTCGGCACTTTACACGACCCGCAAAACCTTCCTTCTTTTCGACCGCCAGCGGGTCCTACTGAGTTGCCGGACGCAGAATCCGGCTGATACCCGCAGCCAGCCGTTCCCAACGAGAAGTCTCCGCCCTCAGTTGTTTTCGTCCGGCCGGCGTGAGCCGGTAATATCTCGCCCTGCGGTTATTCTCCGATGTTCCCCAGAACGACGCGATCCAGCGGCGATCTTCCAACCGATACAAAGCCGGATAAAGAGAGCCGTGTTCTACCTGCAACGCCTCTTCAGAGCCACGCTCGATAGCGTAGGCGATCGAATGCCCGTGGGCCGCTCCGAGAACCAATGTCTGGAGGATGAGCATGTCAAGCGTGCCTTGCAGCATATCTCCCTCCGAACCCTTCTTTCGTGGCATGGTATTCGAATCAATTCTACTCTATATGAATTTCTAGTGGAATACTCGATCCGCCTATCTCAGGTCGTATCGGATGGGCTATTCTTTTGTTGTGATTGTCTAATGAAGTGCTATTCGAGGATCTAGGTGGGCTCTATCAACTGCTCAACATTCACCGAGTAGATTGCCGACTTGCCCTCGCGGTCACTCTGAAAGTACACCCGCCGGCTGTCGGGTGAAAACGCCGGCTTCACTTCCGCTGGGTTGCTGGAATGGTGCTCGCAGAGCGTTAGTTCGCGTTGTGCGCTCCGCAGCAGAAGGATTACGTTTGGCTGGGCCCGGCTCCGGCTCGCGCCGACGAAGACCGAATCGTTCTGATTGGGGGCAAAAACGGCAAACTGGCTGGTCGTGGAAACGCAGCGCTCTTTTCCTTCTTCGGGCTTGACTTCGCGTACCTCGGAAATAAAAACCTCGTTCTTTGGAACACTCCGCAGAAAAAACACCGATTCTCCATCGGTCGACCAGCATGGATCGGCGACCCTGCCTTTCGCGACGAGAGTTGGAGCTCCGGCTGCGTTGGTTGACGCATACCAGAATTCCCGTTCGTCTTCCGAAAGCGGCCGGGTAAAGAGACATCCCCTTCCGCCGGGCCGCACCAGGCATGGGCCTTGCGCGTTTTCCGCCAGCACCACAGAACCATCGCCCTGCAGTTTTAGAAGTTGCCGCCCCCGGATGGCAAAAAGCTCTGCGCGCGATGCTCCTATGCCGAAGCTCACAATCTCCGAAGCAACTACACTGGGCCGCTTGAACTCCCGGCGGCCGCTCACCGCTGTTTCACTCAGCGCCCCTCCATCCAGGAAGTAGAGCCATCGCCGTTCCCCGTCCAGGCTCAACGAACTCGGATCAAGTGCATTTGTCTCCGCCACCTGACGGATCGCACCCGTCCGGAGATCGATTTCGAAAGGCGCCATCCTCCCAAGACGATCGGACGAGCAAAAGAGAACGCGTGGTTTGAGCGAAATGAAGCTGTTTGCCGGAGACGGAAGGACGTTGATATGAGTCGGGCTGGTCAGCCGTACTATGGTGGTTTCGGTGGTCGGATCGGCAAAACGGACGAACTCACTGCCTCTGGGAAGAGTTTGAGTCTTCCTGTCCGCCCAACCCGCCAGGGCCAGAGAGCCGCCGGACAGCGTCCCCAACAGGGTGCGGCGCGTAATCCGTTCAGTCACTACTAAGAATGACGCCAAGAACCCGGGCGTTGTTGCAAACTAGAGCCCCAGGTCGTTATGCGTGCGGCTGAAATTGTGCGGACCCGGTGCCTTAGCCATGAATCGATAAGGGTTTACCGGCGTGCCGCCTAGCCGGACTTCGTAATGTACGTGGGGGCCCGTCGCGCGTCCCGTACAACCGGAGAGCGCAATCACTTCACCGCGCCGTACTTCCTGCCCGGGAACTACCAAAAAATGTGAAAGATGGCCGTAATAGGTCTGCAATCCGTTTCCGTGATTCACGACCACCAGCTTTCCGTAACTCCCGCTCCAGCCGACTGTTTCCACCACGCCGTCGGCGGTCACGTGGACCGGCGTTCCCGTCGGGGCCTGCAGATCTATTCCGGTGTGGAACGCTCCTTCTCCCGAAAACGGATCGGACCGTCCTCCAAACGTACTGCGAACAATACCGATCACCGGCCACAAACTTGGTTCGTTATGCACCTGCCACCGATAGGCGTAGTGATGATAAATCTGCGAAAACGAAGCCGCTTGCAGAAAAGTGTACTGTTCGATTGATTCCCGAAGATTCGGTACAGAGTCTGCGTCGAGCGGTTCCCCTTCTTGCGCGTCCGGGGGTTGATTGATTCCATAAGCAACCGAAACCTCGGTCGCCAGCGTTTCGAGTGAAGCCATCTGCTGCTGATGTTGATTTACCTGCCGCTGCAAGTCCACGTATTGCGTCCGCAGATGGTCGAAGTCCGCCTGCAAGCGTTCATAATTCGATACTTTCCGGCTCATCCACACATAGCTGATTCCCAGTCCAACAACCGCAAGAGCGATGGCCAACAGGGCGGTGACTCCGTATGCAACCGAGCGATAGCTGATCCGTACGCGCTTGACCTTGCCATTCAAGGAATTAGCCAAGTCAAAAACAAAGTACTCTTTATTCATTCAGATCCTCGGTGGACAGCCAGCCCGCACATACTTCTACGCGGGAGGTGATATCCCCAGGCAAGCGACAGTGTTAACGAAACTTCAGACTACAACCGATCTATAAACCGTGTCAATGGTCCAAGTGCGTTAGATAGATAACCCTAATAGAATCGAATGCGATTGGCTTCGTTCCAATGAAATCCGGCCTGGACCTCACCTGCTATACATAACTGAAATGGCATTTGAACGGGAGTTGGAGCTGGCCAAGCTGGTTGCTCAGGAAGCGGGAGCCCTTGCGCTGGACTACGCACGCAAGGGCGTGACAGCGGAAATCAAGTCCGATGAGTCTCCGGTTACCGCCGCCGATCGCGCCTGCGAGAAGCTCATCGTGGAGACCATTTCCCGGGACTTCCCCGACGACGGCATCCTGGGCGAAGAAGGCGCCAATCGGGAGAGTCGCAGTGGGCGTAAATGGATCATAGATCCGATCGACGGTACGCGCGACTTTTTGCGCGGCATTCCGCTCTGGGCCATCCTGATTGGACTTGAAGAAAATGGACGAATTGTTGCCGGCGCCGCTCACAGCCCCGGGCAGAATATCCTTCTGTCCGCCGCTCGTGGCAGTGGCGCGTGGGCCAACGGGACGCAAATCAGAGTCTCTGAGAAAACTTATCCGGGCGAAGCCGTGCTCTCGTTTAATGGCTTCAATAAGCTCGGCGTCCGTCGTTTGGCGCCAGGACTCCTGTCCTGGATAGAGCAGTTTGGGGCAGTGCGTAGTCTGGGCGGCGCGATAGACGCCAGTCTGCTTGCCCAGGGCAAGACCGACGTTTGGATTGAACCGAATGCCGCGCCGTGGGATCTCGCCCCCTTTCAGATCCTAATCGAAGAGGCCGGCGGTATCTTCCGCAGCTTCGCCGGTGAAACTACTATCTACGGCGGGGATGCATACGCCTGCACGCCCGGCCTCGAATCCTACGTCAAACAGCTCCTGGCCGCATCGAAAACTTAGGATCATGAAAGGCTACGAAGCGCTGCGTGAGGCGGCAGCATGGATCGATTTATCGAATCACGGCAAGATTCGTGTTACCGGAGAAGATCGTGCTCGCTTGCTGCACGGGATGTGCACCAATCAACGTTCAGCAACTTGCTCCACAGGGGGCGCTGTACGCTTTCTTCCTGAACGACAAAGGCCGCATCCTGGCAGACGCCCTCATCTACAATTTGGGGGACGCGCTATTTCTGGACACGGAGCCCGAGACTCGAACCCGGCTCTTCGACCATCTGGACCGCTACATTATTGCCGATGACGCAGCGCTCGAAGACGAGAGTGAATCGACCATCGCGATCGGCCTGGAGGGTCCAGGAAGTCTGGAACTCGCGGCTCAAACAGGCATCCCTGTTGCCGGCAAATTTGCCTTGAAGCCGTATAGAGATGGTTTCGCGGCACAGGTCAGTTCTACAGGAGCGGAGGGTTTGCGTATCTTTCTTCCAGCCAAGCAACGGAACGAACTGCTCAGTCTCCTGCAATCGGCGGGTGCCATTGCCGCCACTCCGGAAGAGGCGCGCATCGTCCGCCTCGAACACGGCATCCCCCGCTATGGCGAAGAAATCAGCGAGCGCTATCTCGTCCAGGAAACACAGGCGATGCATGCCGTTCATACCAACAAGGGCTGCTATCTGGGACAGGAAATCGTGGAAAGAGTTCGATCGCGAGGGCAGGTTCATCGCTTACTTACACCCGTTCGCATTGCTTCGCAGACGCCTCCTGTGCCTGGCACCAAGGTGACAAGCGGCGGCGCGGAGGTCGCCGAGATCAGTTCCGCTGCGTATTCCCCGGCTCTGCAGGAAGTGGTCGGCATGGCATACGTGAGAACCGAGGCGATCCAGTCAAAAGCGGGTATGATTGTGGCACAAAGCGAGCCGCCCGTAACCGTATCCATCGTCTGAATACCGCCTGGAAACAGCGCCTGAACACCTGCTCAATCTTCGCCGAGCAGTCTGCCGAGCGGTACCAGCGATTCTACGTTGTCGCAAACAGCCTTTATGGCGGCAGTGATCGGAATCGCGAGCACCAGGCCGACGGCGCCCCACAACAAACCCCAGAACATCATCGCCACTGTCACAACTAGCGGGTTCAGCCGCACTCGCCGCCCGATAATCTTCGCGTACAGAAAGTTCATTGAGACGATGTGCAGCACAGCAGTAATCGCGGCCGCGGTGACAACCACCTTAAACTTGTTCGGGATTGCCAGGGCTGCCAATATCGGGGGCACCAGACTGAGAGGTAATCCCACGTAGGGAACCAGGCTGAAAAAGCCGCTGAGCAATCCTATCAGGGGCCAATAGGGCAGCCCCAGCACGAAAAAGACGAGCGCGCTGACCGAACTGAGGAACACCCAGAGCAGAAAATTACCCAGCACGAAAGCGCGAGTCGAGTCACCAATATTCGACCAGCTTTTTCCGACGATATAGCGATTCTCCCCGGCAAACAGAAGCAGGAACCTTCGATTGAAGTGATCCCGCCAGCTCAGCATGAAGTAGACCAGAAAAGGCACAAAAGAAGCCATCACTAACGTATGCAGATACCCGGACACGTAGCCGTAAGCTGCCGTAATGAAGGGTCGCGGTTCGGTATGTATGCGAACTTCCTGGATCGGCGGTGGTTGCGTGGCTGTGGCTGTCGCCCCTCCTGAACGGCGGCGTCGGGCCTTCTGGGCTTCCTGAGGCTTCTGTTGAATTTGCTGTTGTTGCTGAAGCACGTTTTTCGGCAGCATCAGGTCGAGCGTCTTCTTCTCGGCATCGTCTACCCGGGTATTGACTGCATCGACAACTTCACCTACCCGGGAGCTGTACGTCGGAAGGTCCTGCTTTATGGTCGCGATTTGGGTCCATGCCATTGCGCCCAGCAAGTACACCGCAACCAGCGCAACGCCAATCACTATCGCTGTTGCCGCGGCCCGCGGTACCCGCAGTTTCATGACCAGCAAGACCGCCGGATCGAGGATAAAGGCAAAAACCGCCGAGATAATCAGGGTGACAAAAAAGTCGCGGCCGAAATAAAGGAGAGAGATCAGCGCCGCAATGGCTATCAGCGTTCGCCCAACACCGAAGGTACTCTGCGGGATGGAGGGAAGACTGAGGAGTGCCAAAGCGAATTGCAGCCTCGGTATCCGCTACTCTAGCATGCTTCGGACAATTTATAATCCAGACGTGACAGCAACGGAACAAAGGCAGCGCGAAGGGCGAATTCTCGCTTTGGACGTCGGCAAAAAAAGAATCGGCCTTGCGGTGAGTGATGAATTACGCATCACCGCCCAAGGTCTCGAAACGCTACAGCGCACCAGAATTCGAGGAGATCTGCAAGCCCTCGACAAGATGATTAAGGATCTGAACATTTCGTTGCTTCTGATCGGCAAGCCGCTCCATATGAGCGGCTCGGAAAGCCGCCAGAGCGAATACACCGAAGAGTTCGCCGCGCGCCTGGCTGCTCACACCGGGACTGCCGTCGTCCATTGGGACGAACGGCTAACCTCGGCCGAAGCCGAACGTCTATTGAAGCAGGCGGGCGCGACACTCGACCGGCGCAGGAAAGCCGTTGACCGCATGGCGGCGGTTTTGCTTCTCGAGAGCTATCTGGGCTACCTGGGAACCGGGACCGAAGCGGCTGTGCGAGGCACCATTGGCTAAAGATCGGAGTCGCTTCAGCAGTTTCTTGACAATCGCGTTCGCCGTGGCTCTTATCTGTGCCCTGGTCGGCGCCGGACTGGCAGGCTATTGGTACTTTGCACCCTACCGGAATTTCCGCACCGAGACATTCATAGAGATAGACCGGGGCACATCGTCGAGCGAAATAGCGCGGATGCTCGAAAATCAAGGCGTCGTTCGGTCGCGCTGGGCATTCCTGGTAGTGCGCTTGCTACATCCACGAGCCTCGCTCCAGGCGGGCGAGTACCGATTCGGGGCGGCGCAAACACCATTCCAGGTTTTCGACACCATCCGGCGTGGCGAAATTTTCTATGAGGATTTTACAGTTCCCGAAGGCAGCAACATGTTCGATATAGCCGCGCTGCTGCAAAACTCAGAGACCGTCAAACCAGAGGCGTTCCTCGAAGCCGCCGCCGATCCGGCAGCTATCCGCGATCTCGATAATCGGGCTCCTGATCTCGAGGGCTATCTTTTCCCTTCTACTTATCGCGTAACTCACAAGACCACAGCTAAGCGGCTCTGCCTTTTGATGACTGAAGAGTTTCGCAAACAGTGGCACGCGCTGGGCGGTGAAAAACAGGCCGATAAAATCCACCAGATCGTGATTCTGGCTTCGCTGGTCGAGAAGGAGTCGGCGGCGCGCGAGGAGCGGCCCGAAATCGCCTCTGTCTTCCTAAATCGGCTCCGTTTGTCCATGCCGCTACAGTGCGATCCGACGACTGTCTATGCAGCTCTCCTCGAAAACCGCTACCGGGGTGTCATTCATAAATCAGATCTGGCGAGCACCAGCCCCTATAACACCTATGCTCACGCGGGGCTACCTCCAGGTCCCATCGCCAATCCCGGAGCCCTGTCGCTGAAAGCTGCACTCCACCCCGCAGAAACCAACTTCCTCTATTTCGTGGCCAAGCCAAATGGGGCCGGTTCGCACGTCTTCTCGTCCTCGCTGGCCGAGCACGAGAAAGCCGTCCTTGAATATCGTAAAGGCGCTCACTAAACGGGAGCTCAATGAGCTTCCGTTAGTGAGTAGCTCAAAACGTCAGTCTCGACCCCACCGCTGCGGTCTGATCGGTAACCGTTCCGCGGATGTCCCCATTCTCCCGGCTTTCGGCGAGCAGAAAGACATTCGAAACCAACAACGCGGCGGTCGCCCAGTATCTTTTTTGGACATAGTCGGTCTCACCAGCCCTCAACCAAGTTGACTCCCGGCCCAACCACCCGCGGTACTCCGGCATCCTGTACGTTGTTGTCGTGGGATAGCACTCGAAGCCCCTGTCCGCCTCCAAGCTGATATGCCAAACCAGTGTCATGCTTTCCGTTCGCCCCACGAATTACGTTGTCGACGACGTTCAGTACACCTATCGAGTAGTTCACCTGCGGCACGCCAATATAAACAAAATTTCCACTGGCGGGCTCGCCATTGAATTGAAATACTTTGTTTCCGCTAATGACGGAAGCCGCGTCACCCTGGACGGTACATGCGATTCCATACGAGGTGTTCTCGGATCCGCCTGTATCCCCGAAATCTTCGACATAATTGCTGTCGATCGTAGTCGCATAGCAGCGATTTGCAAAAATGCCATGCTGCGGGTTTCCGTAAACATGGTTTCCCCGTATCTTCCAGCCGGCCGCATTGTCCATGTAAATCGCAGATTTCCCCGAGCTGGCCACCCAGGAATCCAGCAGATCCCAATCCGTGAGACTGTTGCCCGTATCGACGATGTGTATGCCGTCCCCGCCGGAGTTGGTAACAAAGCAGTTGCTGATGCGGCCGTTGACCTGAGTGTTGGTCAGCGCGACCTTGTTTTTACTTAAGTTCGTGATCTGTATCCCGTCGCCCGGAGCGTTTTCTATCTGGATGTCTTCGATCACCGTCAGCCACGACCGAATCACCAGCGCATTGGTGCCATGGTTCTCAGCACTGTTGCCGTCGAGCGTGAGATCTGCGATGCGAACCGGCTCGCCCGTGGTGGCCGAGTCGCTGGCCCAACTATCGGAAGCCACCAGAGCCGGCAGCTCCGCATTCGCTGCCTGCCGGATGACGGTACCGGTTCGCGAATCACCCAGATAGCTTCGATTTCCATACAGCACGATAGTGCGGTCCACCAGGCAGGTGCCGTGAATCCGGATGACGTCGCCATCCATGCTGCGGGCAATCGTTTCGTTCAAAGCAGCTGTATCGGCTGTAGCATTTCTGCATTTTACGTGCAGCACCGCGGCGCTGCTTGCGCTCACAACAAATAGCGAACTGATCGTAATAAGAATTTTAAGCATGGTCGGGAGCCCCTTTCAGCGTAGATAGTGACATTAGAAACCAAGTAGCGTCCGTCTGGCATCATATCCCGCGAGCGCGACGGATCTGTATTGTTATAATTTTCACAGATTTCAAGCCTGTCGGAGGGGTCGCTTCATGTGTGGCTATTCAAAGTTTTCTTTGTCTTTACTGACTGCTGGCCTTCTGTTTTCGGCTGCGTCGGCTCCACTGGCCAAGGCCCAGGGTCGTCTGAGCGACAAGGATCTCCAAAATCTGATGGGCAATCTGAAGGATGATGCCAAGTCTTTCAAGCCGGTATTCACATCGGCTTTGAAGAAAAGCACCATTCGTAAGACCAGCCGGGAGAAAGACGCGGAGAATCTGGCTGAGCGCTTCCAAAAGCAAACCGAAGCCATGCACAACCATTTCAAGGAAAAGAAAACGGCGGATAACGATTTGCCGCCTGTCCGGAGCACAGCGGATCAGATCGATCAAGTTGTCAGGACTCTGAATTTAGGGCCACAAACAACTTCTCGCTGGGAGAAGATCCAAACCGAACTTCAACAAATCTCTGCCGCGTTCGGAATTCAATACCCAGTGGCCGGAAATCCTCGCGGCATCAGTCCGTACGGCTCCGATGCGTCCTGCAATCAGTCAGTCGGTCCGGAACGGGCAAATCGAATGGTTCAGGACTGCCTGGCGGTATCACCAGCGACCCACCCGCCTTGCAACGCTCAGAACTCGTGCTCACTGATTATCGATGAGATAAAGCGCGGCTGCTCGCTGCTCCAACCCAGAAGCGCTCCGGCATTTTGCAGCGAATATCGCTAAGGCTCTGAGCTATATCTAACGGCAGCGCCGCGCAAATTCCTTACACCGCATTTTCCTAGTTTTCTTCCCCTTCTGACGCCTGAAAGAAAATCCGATGGCTCTCCTGTCGGGCGTGAACAGAAGACCGGCAGTCTTCAAATCCAATCGCGATCCCGGCTCGAGGGTACGTGTCGGGTTTTCGTCTTTCTGTGCTTGCCATCTCTTCCTGTGTCCTGTCTTTTTGGGCGGCGGCTAATTCCTCCGCAGCCAATTTGAGCGGCGTTCCACCCCAGCTAGCTGATACTTTCTTGACCTTTGTGAAAGTGAGTAATGAAGCGGCCTATCATTCGATTCAATCATTCGTATGCCAGGAGCGAATCGAACGACACCGTGCTCGTAGCGGAGCAGAAGCAGGCAAATACGTCGACACAATTACGGCGAGAGTGTCTTTTGAAAATGGCTTGGAAAAGTACTCCGAAATGCGCCGGAAGAACCGCCCATTAAAGGATCTTGCCATACTCGAGGGTGCATGGTCGAAAGGCGAGTTTGGAACGCTTTTAAGACAGACTCAGCTACTGCTTCCCGAAAGACCGGTCGTTTTAGAGAGCGAAGAAAAAACATCCAGCGGCTACGCAGCAATCTATAGCTTCGATGTTCCGTCTGAGGCGAGCCCTTGGGATCTGGAGGTCGCCGGCCTATCCTATCGAGTTGCTTTTCACACGCGAATCTGGGTGTCTGAATCGTCGCATCTTATCGAAAGAATCGAACGCACTTCGATGCAGATGCCGGCAGCTTTAGGAATCGCCGAGATCCGCTGGGAGGTAACGCTTCGCGCAGTTGCTTTGAACGGAGATCAATGGCTTCTGCCTTATACCGCGGAATATGGGGTTGTTTACGCTGAATCCGGCCGCAAGGAGTGGAACACCATGCAATTTTCCGACTACCACCGCTATGGCGCAGAAGTATCGGTCCACTTCAATTAACACTCTTTCTTTACTGTGCTCCGCGGCTCAGCAGCATCACCTTTATGGTGTGAAAGATGATGTAAAAATCGAGCGCAGGAGCAAGGTGCTTGATGTAGTAGAGGTCGTATTCGAGCTTGATCATGGCATCGAGCTGCGTGTCGCCGTACTTATGGTTGATCTGAGCCCAGCCGGTTATACCCGGCTTGACTGCCAGCCGCTGCCGGTAGTACGGAATCTGTTGGGCCAGAAGCTCGACGAACTCTGGCCGCTCGGGCCGCGGTCCCACAATCGTCATATCGCCCCGGATCACGTTCCAGAACTGGGGAAGCTCGTCCAGTCTGAGCTGACGAAGCCATTTGCCGACAGGCGTAATCCTGGGATCGTCCTTCTTCGCCCAAACTGCTCCCGTGCGCGCTTCGGCATCGACGTACATGGAACGAAACTTATACAGCTTGAATACGCGGCCGTCCAGGCCAACCCGCCGTTGACGATACAGGATTGGACCTTTCGACGACAATCTCACCGCCAGGGCTGCCAGCAGCATAAAGGGCAGCGTGATAACGGCGCCAATCACAGCCAGAACCAGCGAATAGGCCTTCTGAAAGGCGATAGCTTGGAAGCGCGGACCGAGCGAAGAGGAAAAAATAAGCTGCGACGGCTGGATTTTCCGGCTGCAGACCCGGTGCATCGCCATTTCGTAGGTGTCCGCCGCGTCTTCGATCATCACGCCACCGAAACGAATATCGAGGAGATCCTGCAGCGGCAGGCGGTTTCTACGCTCGGCCATTCCGACCACGATCCGGGTAGGCTTGTACTCGGCGCACACACTCCGAACCTGATGCACCTTGCCCAGACAGGGTACCGTGAAATCGCATTCCTCGTCTTCGCAGAGATAGCCGAGGATCGCGTAGCCAAACTCCGGCCGGTCTAGAAGCGGAGTGATAATTTCCTGCAATATGCTGGAATTTCCGAGCAACAGGACACGCTCCGAACGAAGACCTGCGACGATATACTTCCAGAACGCAATACGCCACAACGGCAGTGCAATGATGACACCGAAGCTCCCTATCACCATGAGCCAGCGGCCCAATAACACGTCGGGTTGCAGGTAGCCGACGAATGCCATCAGCAGGAGCGCGCATCCAACCGCCAGGCACACCTGCTGCACCAGAACTACACGCGATTTTACGCGAAGGCTGGTGTAAAGATCCTGAAAGTAGAGCAGCAGAATGATGAGGCCGGTAACGATCAACAACTTCCAATAGTTGTTCTCGCCGAACAAATAGAAGCCAGGCTCGAGGCCGAGTATCAGCAGAGACACGAGATAGCAGCCGAGAACGAGAACGATCTCCGAAATCAGGAGCGCAACGACGGTAGCTGGGATGAATACCCGGAAAATCCGAATCACGCGAGTTTCTTATGACCGGACGTGGAATTTGAATTTCGCACTGAACTTTTCCAGGATACTGAACCGATAATAGCCGTTCAAATGAAAAATACTACTTCCCGGGCCCGTCCCAACTGCTTGATTTCGTAGTACATGAAACTTACTTCCAACGGTCGGGCGCGTGGTATAACGAAGTAAGATCTGGAAAGTCCGGGATCGATCTTCTCCCCGTCCTACTCGCAAATGCTTCGGCTTACAAAGAAGGCAGATTACAGTCTGATTGCTCTCAGGCATTTTGCGATGCTGCTTCGAGAAACCGGAAGCGCGGTAAGTGCCAAAGAGGTGGCGGATTCCTGTGGCATACCGCTTCCAGTGCTCTCAAAGTTACTCCAGAAGCTGGGAAAGAGCGGGTTTCTGAAATCGGAGTACGGGACCAACGGCGG
The DNA here is from genome assembly GCA_963799755.1 of Terriglobia bacterium. Lineage (GTDB taxonomy): Bacteria > Acidobacteriota > Terriglobia > Bryobacterales > Bryobacteraceae > Bog-105. The sequence continues at coordinate 31,894 of CAWCYQ010000035.1, forward strand.
CTACCGCCTGGCTCGCGATCCGCACCGTATCTCGGCCCTCGAGGTGATTCGCGCGATCGACGGACCTATCGTACTGGCCAATTGCTTCACCGAAGGCGCTCATTGTGGGCACTCGAGCCGCTGTACCGTAAAGCGTCCGTTGCGAAAGATTCATGAAGGCATCCTGCGGCTTCTCGAAAGCGTCAGCATCCAGGATATGCTGCAGGAGTCGGAGGAAGAACAGTCGCAAGCGTCTCTCAGTTCGCTCGTTACACTCGGGAAAGCTCCGAGATCTCCAGAGCCTCAAAGCTGTCTCAGGAAATAAGTACATGAAGTTGCCGATTTATATGGATAACCATGCGACCACTCAGGTGGACCCGCGGGTGTTCGAAGCCATGAAACCGTACTTCCTGGAAATCTTCGGCAACGCGGCTTCCCGAAATCACAGCTTCGGGTGGGAAGCGGAGGAAGGCGTAGAAAAGGCGCGCAAACAGATCGCCGAGCTCATCGGGGCGACGTCGAAAGAAATCGTTTTTACCAGCGGCGCTACAGAATCGAACAACCTCGCTCTAAAAGGCATCGCGCAGATGTATGCCGGGCGCGGGAACCACCTCATCACCCAGGCCACCGAGCACAAGGCGGTTCTCGACACGTGCAAGCGGCTGGAAAAAGAAGGTGTGCGGGTCACATATCTGCCCGTGCAGCCGAATGGCTTGATCGATCTCGATCAGTTGCGTGACGCCATCACGGACCAGACCATTCTGATCTCGATCATGTATGCCAATAATGAAATCGGCGTGGTGCAGCCTATGGCTGAAATCGGGAAAATCGCCAAGGAAAAGGGCGTTCTTTTTCACAGCGATGCGGTTCAGGCGGTCGGGAAAATTCCGCTAAATGTGGTCGCAGACGGGATCGATCTGATGTCTTTGACCGGCCACAAAATCTATGGGCCAAAAGGTTGCGGAGCTCTCTACGTCCGGCGGCGCAATCCTCGAGTACAGATCGCAGCCCAGTTGGACGGTGGCGGACACGAGCGTGGAATGCGATCCGGAACGCTGAACGTTCCGGGCATAGTAGGTCTTGGTGTCGCTTGTGAGATCGCCGGCAGGGAGATGCCCGAGGAATCCAGACGTCTGAGCTTTCTACGAGACAAGCTGAAGGACAGATTGACCCGCGATCTGGACGAAGTCTATATCAATGGCACGATGGAGCATCACCTGCCCAATAACCTGAACATCAGCTTCGCCTACGTGGAAGGTGAGAGTTTGCTGATGGCACTCAACGATGTTGCGGTCTCCAGCGGATCTGCCTGTACTTCAGCTACTCTCGAGCCAAGCTATGTATTGAAGGCACTTGGAGCAAACGACGAAATTGCTCACTCGTCTATCCGCTTCGGCCTCGGAAGGTTTAACACGGAAGCCGAGGTGGATTATGTCGGCGAGCGGGTTGTTGAAGTAGTTCGGAAGCTCCGCGAGCTTTCCCCGTTGTACGAGATAGCGAAAGAAAACGCTGTCTCGGCGAAAGCCACTCTGACAACCCACTAAGCTTTCGGTTCCCGGGCGTTCAGAATACGAAGCCGATGCCAGCAGTCAGTCGTTGCTCCCGAAGCGGACCGGCGGGCCGGTTTGCCTCGTAATCGATAACGAATGGATCTCCGGGCTGAGGTGCATCGATCGTAATCGAGCGTCCAATGAAGTTGGGTTGCGGGCTTAATGTTTCCCGATAATCCAGCTTGCCCATCCAACGTCTGCTGAAGCGGTATTTCACGCCTCCTCCGTATTGGAATCCAAACTGGAAGACGCCACCACCATCCAGCGGCGGGCTATTTGCAAAATTATAGGCGGCCAAGATCAATCCCACATTCCTTAAGCCGACCCTGAAGATTCCAGCCGACGATTTAAAAGGCGCGTCAGTGATATGAAGAAGTTGAAAAGCTAAGCCGGCAGCCACATACGGCCTTAGACGTTTGTTCCGAGGCCGCAGATTGATCAGGAAGGCGTAACCGAATTGGTTTGTCAGCAGGCCCGTGGTTTCCTCCTGATAACTAGCCGGTTGCTGGCCCGGGAAACCGCTAAAGGAGGCGCCTAGCCGATACTTGCCCCGCTGGTAATCGAAAGAGAACTCGTTCGAGAAATAGCGCCAGGAGTTCAGCGTGACTGTTGTCCCCGCCGCCCATCCGTTGTGCAGCCGGTTCTGGAGCAGCAAGGTAAACGAAGGAATCTCCGGACTGTGCGACAACACCCCAATGTTCGTCACATCGAGAGTATTTCCGAAACGCAGCCAGCCGCCTTCTAGCCCCAACTCGAATAGCGGTGGCGCCCAGCCTGGATTCTTGGGAGCTTCGGCGTCGAGGCTTTCGGGAGCTCCTTCGGCTACCGGCGGTCGAGATGCAGCGCCTCCCTGGAGTTGCCCTTCATCGCTGGACGGTTCTAAGGGAATTGCATTTTCTTCCGCTTCCGGGCTGCCTGTCCCCGACGGCTTACCTCTCTGCTTGAAGTAATGCACTGCCAGCTTGGTGCCGGAGTAGCCTTGATAAATCAGGTTCCCCCGATAGAGATCGTTCCGCGTAATTAATATCCCTTGCCGAAAACCTCGCTCCACGGTGCTGCCGGTGATCCGCCGGTCGGGTGCGGCCTGCAAGTTGACCGGGTCGTTCGGATTCAGACAGTCGTTGAACTGGAGGACAGCTACTCGGCCATCTGTTCTTAATTCTTCTCCTGTCGAATTATGGGCTCCCTTCGGTATCCACGGCCTGGGATATAGTCCCGCCGCATCGACACAGCCGGTGAAAATTAAATCGTTCACGATCTTGGTTCGTTCGTTGTCGATATTGGTATCAATGACATGGATGAACGTCCTGTTTTTGCGGGAAAGCTGGATGCCAATGTCCTGAGTCGAGGACGCCGTTAAAATGGGCTTCCCTCTCCAGGTCTCTGAACGTAGCCAAACGCGGACGTGATGCCGCTTCGAAAACGTGTCGAGCGACTTCGAAAATGTGAAGCGCGGCCTTTGCTCATCCAACAAGAGCACGGACATCGGCGCATTCTGGTAGCGCTGGCTTTCGGCAATGGATCGCAGAGTCAGGAACCCTGTGATCGTGTTCAACTGATCTGACTGGACCCACCCCGCTGCGGTAAATGCCCGTTCAACTGCGGCTGGCGAACCGGAGAATACCAGGTTCGTGAGATCGGAGGGCTTGTTGGAATATTGCGTCATCGTGCGATAAGGGAGGCTACGCAACAGGGCATGAAAACGTACGTTTTCTGCTCCGGAAGCTCGAATTGCCGGGACCAGCGGCCCGTAAGCATGGGTCATGTCCAGCGGCGCGATGAGCTTGACGGCCATCTCCGTCCCGGCGGGAAACCAGATCTCGGGTTCGGAAAAGCGCAGCATCCGTGCTGATGCGATTGTCACGTAGACGTACGCGATCGGATCGAACATGGAGATTCCCGCAATGGCATTGTTCGCCATGTACCCGACTGTTCCAGTGGAGCGAATGCCGTTCACGCGGCCGGACTTGTCGACTGACTCGCGAGCGTTGTCGATCTCCGCGACGTGTGTGCTAAGGGCCATGGAAGTCCCATCCGGCAGCACAATGCGGTTGAAATTGATGCGGATCCGGGCTGTCTCACGAATGAGGCCCAGTCCTACGCGCTTTACATCCTGTATCGTTCCTGTCACTTTTGAGCCCATCGGGACGAGGATTTGTCCTTGCTGGAGCACCGGCGAGATCACCACGCCTTCGACCTCGGTGCCCTTCTTGGAAGAAAACGAAGCCAGGGAACGGGTGAGGCGGACTTCAAGAACTGTGTCTGCGGGAAGCTCGAACGTTGCGGCCGCGGACAGGGAACACGTCAGCAGCGCTAGCCAGGCAAGCCGTCTCGGCATCGAGGAGCCGCAAGCGGCCAGGGATTTGGGCATGTCAGGAAGCTAGCGGTCGCGATATTCCCAGCTCGGCTGCAATCTCGCCGAGACGCCGATCCTTTGTCCAGAAGTAACAGCCGGTAACGAGCGCGGACGCCAGCAAGTGCACATCAATCCAGCCAATCCCTTTTCCCCAAAGCATGCGTTGCTCCACTAAGTGCGTGACTTCCTCGTCTCTAGCCACGGTCGCAGTTGGTAAAGTCTTCAGGTGTTTGAGGAACTGGTCTCGGTGTTTGATTCTTCCGCACGCTAGCTCTCCGGCGACGAACGGATGAATTAGCACGAGACCGCCGCTCAGCAAAGCGGATAAATCTGGTGATTGGGTGCGCAAATGATCGATCCACACGGAGGTATCGACCAGAATCACTTGGAGGGTTCAGAGCGCCGTCTCGGAATCGACCGCAAGTCAGGGTCCGTGCCGCCCAGAGCAGCCAGGCGTCTCGCCGACTCCTGGGCAATCAGTGCTTTCAGCCCGGCCCGCACCAACGCAGTTTTTTCATCAATCCCCGTCGCCTCTCGAGCTCGCTCCACCAACTCCTCCTCCAGAATCAACGTCGTCCGCATATGCATTAATATATCACATCAATATGCATAATAAAACACCTTCATCTCTCCCGAACTGGCGCTGGCTTCAGGAAACTCAGTAACATCCAGACCGGCGTGCTATACTCGCGGCAGTAGTTCGCTATCATGCCGGGATCGCAGCTATTCCGGGCGGTTCTCCAGGCGCGTTCGCCACCAACAGAAACAGGTCAGAGTATGCCGAAGTTAAAGACACATAAGGGTGCGTCCAAACGTTTCAAGAAGACCGGCACAGGCAAAATTGTCCGTCGGCACGCCTTCGCCAGACATATCTTGACGTCCAAGTCACGTTCTCGTAAGCGCCGGCTCAATCATAGCGTTCTCGCAGATGAGACAGATCAGCCAAAGCTGCGGGTGATGCTCCCGTATTAGGGAATGGAATCTTTCCGGGAGTAGAAGCAGAGCGCTGCACGTGCCTGCTATCTCCCGTCCGCTCGCAAGAGCGTAATTCAGATTAAGGAGAAAACGTGCCCAGGGTAAAAAGAGGTACTCATCGGCGGGATTACCGCCACAAAACGCTTCGCCGCGCGAAGGGTTTTTTTCTTACAAAGTCCAAGCTGAACCGCGCCGCGCAAGAGGCAGTGGAGAAGGCGCTGCGCTACGGTTACGTGGGGCGGCGTCTCAAGAAGCGCAATTTCCGGTCACTCTGGATTGTGAGAATCAACGCGGCCTGTCGTGGCGCCGAGATATCTTATAGCAAGTTCGTCAACGGGCTCAAGCGCGCCGGTATTGAGCTAAATAGAAAGGTTCTTGCGGATATTGCAGTAAACGATACTGCCGGATTCGCTACCCTTGTTGAGAGGGCCAAAGCTGCACATCAGGCTCGGGTTCAGTAGACTTACCTAAGGGTTGCTAAGAGAGTAATTTCAAGCATGGAAGCAGTTCAAGAGGGCATCGATACGCTAGCCAGTCTGGAGGAGCGCATCACTCGCGCCGTTCAGGCAATTTCCCATCTTCGCGCCGAAAATAGCCGCCTCGAAGAGCAGCTCAAAGCTGCTGAGGAGCAGGCAAATTCGGCGAGAGCCGAGCTCGAGGAAGCGCAGTCTCTTTCTAACGAGTTTCAGAAGGAGAACGGTGAACTCGAACAAAAGATCTCCCGGCTCTCTCAAGAGCTCGATACGATGAAGGGCGAGCGCAAACAGGTGAAGACCCGGATCGAGAAACTTTTGAGCCAGCTAGACCTGCTCAGCGCGAGCTGACAAAGCTCTCCATGGACGACCCGGACACGCACAAACAGACAGTCCGGATTACCATCTTCAATCAGACCTACAACGTCTCCACGTCTGGCGATCCCCGTGACACTGAGCAACTGGCGCACGAAATAGACGAGCTTATGTCGTCGATCGCCCGCCGCGCAGGCAATCTCGATTCAACCCGCACCGCTGTGCTCGCCTGCCTTCATCTGGCCGATCGGCTCCGCATAGCCGAACGCGAACTGGGATCATTGCGTGAATCCGTGATACACAAGAGCCGCGATTTCGCGCTGCTGCTCGATCAGGCTTTCGCCGCGGAAGAGGGCTAGATTGCTACCCAAGCACAGAACTATTCAAAGCGGCGCGTACGAATCAGGCGGCGCAGTGAGTTGAACAATGGAGAAAGCACTCAGCAAACAGCAGCTGGGAGAGTATCGGCAGCAAGGATTTTTGTCCCCCTTACCAGTCCTCTCCGATCCGGAAACGACTACCTTGCGGAGAAAATTAGAAGAGCTGGAACTGCAAGAGGGCGGACGACTGGCGGCGCGCGTCAACCGGAAGCCTCACCTGCTCTTGACTTGGCTCAATGAGCTGATCCGCAATCCTCGTATTCTCGACCCGGTTGAAGACATCCTCGGACCCAACATCTTATGCTGGGGCTCGGGATTCTTCATAAAAAACGCACACGATCCCGCGCGCGTTACGTGGCACCAGGATTCGACATATTGGGGTCTCTCGAAACCTGATATCGTGACCGCTTGGGTTGCGTTCACGCCCAGTACAGCCGAAAACGGATGCATGCGCGTCATACCGGGAACCCATACGCTTCAGCAGCTTCCTCACCGCGACACCTTCGCGCCGGACAATCTGTTGAGCCGTGGCCAGGAAATCGGCGTAGAGGTGGACGAATCGAGAGCAGTGGATATTGTGCTGGCGCCTGGACAAATGTCGCTCCATCACGTAATGCTCGTTCACGGCTCAGAGCCGAACTCGAGCCCCTATCGGCGGATCGGGTTCGCTATCCGTTACTTGCCGACTTATGTAGAGCAGCTCGCCGGGACTCGTGACAGCGCTACTTTGGTGCGCGGCACGGATGACTTCGGCCATTTCTTGCTCGAGCCCGCTCCGCGTTCCGACTTCCATCCCGATGCGCTGGCTTTTCATTCCGAGACGTTGGCGGCCAACGACCGGATTCTTTATCGCGGCGCCAGATCCGAGCAACGAGCCACTTCGCTAAAACGCGATCCGCACGTTTCAGACTAGTGTTCGGCCGCGTCCGCTGGGTTCCGGTTTGGTTCCTGTTTGCCGGCGGAATGATCAACTACATGGATCGGTCGGCCGTATCCGTCGCAGCGCCACTGATCATGCGGGACCTCGGACTGAACGCGGCGCAGCTCGGAATCGTCTTCAGCAGCTTCTTCGGCGGATATGCACTGTTCACTTTGATCGGGGGCTATGCCTCCGATGTACTCGGGCCGAAGCGCGTCTTCACTCTGGCGATGGCAGTTTGGTCGACTTTCTGCGGTCTGACCGCAGCCGCACGCGGTTTTGCATCCCTCTTGCTTGTGCGAATAATCTTCGGCTGCGGGGAGGGCCCTTTTGGCGCTGCCGCCAATAAGATGGTGAGTAACTGGTTCCCCCGTCGTGAGGTAGCTACGGCCATAGGAGTGGCCAATGCCGGCACACCGATTGGCGGAGCACTCGCCGGCCCCGTAGCAGGATGGCTTGCACTGCGCTATGGCTGGCGCGCTTCATTTCTCGTCCTCGCGTGTGTCGGCTTTCTATGGACCCTTGTTTGGATTTTCGCCGTCGTCGACCGCCCGGAGGCACATAGGAGGCTGAGCCAAGCCGAGCGTGCGGATATCGAAGCCAATCGCGGCCCAATTGCTCACTCTGAAAGTAAGTTGCCCTTGTCTTTCTATCTGCGGCAGCCTACCGTCATTGCCACTGCTCTTTCGTTCTTCGGTTATGCCTATATTCTTTATTTTTTTCTGAGTTGGTTTCCTAGTTACTTGACCATGGAGCAACACTTGAGTATCCGTGATATGGCTATCATCAATGCGATTCCATGGATACTTGGGACAGTCGGGCTTGCGATCAGCGGTTTGATCTGCGACTTTCTATCTCGCCTCACTGGCGACGTGTTGCAAGCGCGCAAATTGGTTTTAGTCGTTTGCCTTGCCGTCGCCGCCATTTGCGTAAGTCTGGCAGGGCTGGTTTCGGGTCTCGCTTGGGCGGTAACGTTCATGGCGATGGCCATTTTTTTCGTCTATGTGACAGGGGCTACGTATTGGGCTATCATCCAGGAAACCGTAGAGCACAGACATATGGGGGCCGCGAGCGGTTTTGTGCATCTGATCGCTAACTGCGCCGGTATTATCGGGCCGGCGGTGACCGGCTTCATCGCTCAGACAACGGGAGTTTTCACTAGCGCGTTCTATTTGGCTGGCGGGGTTGCCCTCGTTGGAGCACTCCTGGTAGCAATATTCGTTAGGCGACCGGCAGGTTGATTGAAAAAAAGATAATTTAGCGAAGGCGTGGGTTCGAATGCATGTCTAGCACCGATTCTCGAGGAGTTTTGCGGGCTCAGAACTCGAGTTTAAGGGCGAATTGAAGAATGCGCGGGTCGCGGGCGCTGGTCACCTGTCCGAAGTTTCCGCTTCCCAAGGTGGTGTTTACGTTCCAGAGATTGGTGTGATTGAAGAGATTGAATGATTCGGCGCGAAATTGCAGCTTGGCGCGTTCGGCAAGCGAGAAGTTCTTGAACAAGCTGACATCCCACTTCTCGATGCCGGGGCCCCGAATGAGATTACGTCCAGCGTCACCATAGAAGCCATAGGCCGGCGCGGCAAAGGCGCTGGTATCGAACCATTGGGCCACGGTTTTAGGATAGCTGAGTTTGGAGCCAGCGACTACATCGGGGCGCGTGGCCAAACCAATGTTCCCTCCGCTGAGGCCGAGGTCGACGGGTTGCCCGCTCTGGAAAGTGGTGATGCCGGTCAGTTCCCAACCGCCGAGCGTAGAACGTAAGAAGCCACGCGAGCTGTTCTTGAAAAACGGAAGATCGTAAATATAGCTGAACACGAGCATATGGGTACGGTCGAAGTTGGCCAGAGACCATTCCCTGCGCAAGTTGAATGGATCCTGCGGAAGCGCTCCAAAATCATCGGCATCATCCATGGCGCGCGAGAAAGTGTAGACGACCTGATACTGGAAGCCGTTGGAGAAGCGCTTCTGCAACTCTACCTGGAGAGAGTTGTAGCGGGAGGAGGCCGTGTTTTCGTACATCGTGATGGCGGAGTAGCCCCGGTAGGGTGCGATTAACTCGATGGGAATCGTGTTCAAGTTAAGTCGCGGATCGAAATCATATCCGGCTTGCGGGTAAGGATAGTTCAGCTGGAGGCCTCGATCAAGGTGGGTGCCACGGCTCCCGACATAAGCGACGCTCAGAAGCGTCTCGGACGCAAGCTGGTGCTGTATTCCGAAGCTCCAGTTTTGAATGGTGGGATGTTTGTAGTTCGGATCGAGGGTAGTCAAGCTGGGGGTATGGGCGGCCCCGGGGGTACCGGCTGCGGGATTGTCGAGCGGCGGGTTGAACACAGTCTGGATGGAAGAGAAGGGCGGATTGCCGACCAAGCCTTGCGTGTCGTTTTGTTCGACGCGGTAATAGTCGGTACCGTAGCCTCCGCGAAGCACAGTGCGCTGGGTACCGGTAAGATCATAGGCAAATCCAAAGCGCGGAGCGAACGTCCACGGATAGTTCTTTACCAAGCCTTTGGGAACGCCATCCTGACCCGCCGTAGCGATTCCATTGAGCGGATTACCGGTGTTCGGCACAAGGCTGGTATCGGGCAAGACCACGGGCGCATTCGCCGGGTTGTATAGGTTCTGCCGGAAGACAGAGATCTGGTTATTTTGCTCATAGGCGTGCGGAATGTAATAGTATCTGAGCCCCAGATTCAGCGTAAGCCGGGAACTAGCTTTCCAATCATCCTGGACGAAGGCTTCCAATTGCTGGAAGTGATAAGTAGAGGTGCGGTACCCATGTAGTTCCTGGTAACTGTAAGGGTCGCCTAGCAGAAAATCGGCGATGGGATCGTTAGTAAATGCGCCGGTGAAATTAAACAAACCATTGACGGAAGGATAGGCCTGCGACATATCCGGCGTGTTAGTCCACATATACTCGCCGCCAAATTTGAGGGTTTGCGCGCCCCATATCTTAGTAGCGACATCGTGCACATCGTAGTATTCGTTTTTTGCCCACCAAGGGTAATAGCCGGTCGAGATGCTGCCCCATCCGCCATTGAAATTAAGGTTGGGGACCACATCCGGGCGGCCGGCAGGCAGAGGATAAAGCCGTCCGATGTTGAGATCGGACGGGCGCAGGTAATTGCCTTGTAAGTTGACCGCGTAACTGGACTGGGAGCCGTAGTCATTGGTGTAAGAGAAGGAGACCTCATTGAGCAAGGTAGGATTGATGACTGTAGTTAGACGTCCCACGATGTTCTTGGAGGGAACATTCAAAACGCTTGACACGGAAGGGAAGGACGAAGTTTGCCAAAGAGTGGTGGGAACGGAGTTTTGCCAGGAGTCATGGACAAAGCGGAACATGAGCCGGATCTTGTCCGAGAAGTTATGGTCGACGCGGACCAGTTCCTGGCGATAGTTTTCCGATGTTTTGGCGTCGTCGGAGTAATTGAGAAATCCGGTATTCGGGCTATTGGGCAGGGGAAAGAGCTGGTTCATCAGGATGCTGGCGTTCTTGTTGATGCGGCCTGCCGGGATTTGATTGTTCGGGAACTGCAAACCGGTGGTGGGGTCGAGAATGGGCTGGCCAAGCCGGGCGGCTTCGGCGCTGAAATCGCCGCTGCGCATGGCGGTGGTGGGCGTGGCGGCAGTCAGGATGCTGGCCGTTCGAGTACGCCGCCATTCTTCGCCGAAGAAGAAGAACGTCTTATTTCGATCGCGATTGTAGAGGTGTGGGATAAATACAGGGCCGCCCAGACGCCAGCCGAAATTGTTATAGCGGAGGGGCGCGTTCGATTGATCGAAGAAGTTGCGAGCGTCGAAAGCGTTGTTGCGGACGAACTCATAGGCGGCTCCGTGGAACTGAGTGGTTCCGGAGCGAGTGGTTAGGACCATCTCGGCGCCTCCGGAGGAAGAGTACTCGGCGCTGTAATTACTGACGAGCATTTTCACTTCTGAGAGGGTTTCCTGCCCCGGCGTGGTGAGCTGCGTGTTGTTGCTGCCCATATCGGTGTTGCGGATGCCGTCGACCATGACACCGGTATACTTTTCGCGGAGACCGTCGATGGCGAAGCCTTTGGCGCTGTTGAAGCCGACTCCCTGCTCGTCGCCGGCGGTGCGCGCGGCGCCCGGGATGAGTTGCTGGAAGGACAAGAAATTCCGGCCGTTCAAGGAAAGCTCGGTGATTTGCTGAGTGGAAATCGAATAGCTCACCTGGCCAGTTTCCGACTGCACGAGCGGCTCCGAGGCGGTGACGGAGACTGTAGTCGACTGCTCGCCGAGTTCGAGATTGAAATTGATTTGCAAGCGGTCGGCGGCGGTTAAGCCGAGGCCCTGGCGGAGCGATTTCTTGAAGCCCGGCGCGCTCGCTTCCAGGTCGTACTTCCCAGCGGGCAGCAGCTCGAAGCCGTAACGGCCGGCGCCATCGGTTTTACTCTGCCGCTCGATGCCGTTCTCGCCGCCCCGAAGAACGATGGCTGCGTTTTGAACCGGCGCGCCGGAGGAATCGTAAACGGTTCCCGTGATAGCGCCGGAGACCTGAGCGTACAATGCCGACCCGGTGAAAATCAACACGGCCAAAGCGGCCAGCTTATTTGACATGCGACAAACTCCTTCAAAGGCCGACAGTTCGGTTTCGCGTCGCCCATTCTCCTAAACGGATAGAGAATTCGACGAGCTGACGAACGTAAATAATCGAGGGCGACTATATCAAAGCTGTTGGACCGGAGTCAACAATAAGGCGATCGGTTATCTTAGAATTCGCTCGTTTGTATGACCGGATATCCGGGAACAGGTCAGAATTGGTTGATAATGACGCTTGACTGTAGCCGCAAGCTTTGGGAAATGCTCTCATGATCAGAATTCCTAGTTTTCTCTTCTGCTTTGTGCTGGTCGCTCCACTTTGCGTGGCGGAACGCGTCACGATGTCGCTCGACGGGATATGGGACATTGCGGACTCTGTTTCGTCCACGGAAATGCCTACCCAGTTTAGTCACCGGGGGCCGGTTCCCGGCCTGGCGCATCTGGCAACGCCAGGCTTTCCGAATGTGGATGAGTTCGATAGCCGCGAGCACATCGAGAATCTCGTCGGACGAGGAGAGATGCCGCGCTCGGCACTGGTAAACAACGCGGGCATTCCGCATCAGAAGAGAAATTACTTTTGGTATCGAACGAGCTTTACTCCGAGCGCGACGAAGGCAGTAGCCATCCTCAAGATCAGTAAAGCGCAGTTCGGAACGGCAGTCTGGATGAACGGGAAGTTGGTGGGCGAGCATTTGCCGTGCTTTTCGGCGGCGAATATCAATATCACAGAAGCCATCCGCTGGCGTGGACCGAACGAGCTGACAATCCGAATCGGAGCTCATCCGGGAGTGCTGCCCGAGAACGTATCTGCGGGAACCGACTTCGAAAAGCTGCGCTGGACACCCGGCATTTACGACGATGTTTCTTTGCTGCTCAGCGACAATCCGGTGGTCGAGACGGTGCAGGTTGCGCCCTATATCTCGCCGCAGGCCGGCATTGTGGCGCAGATTAAGCTACGCAATTATGGCGCAGCGGGCGCTTTCGATCTGAAGAACTCGGTGCATGGCTGGAAAGAGAGCCGGAGGCTCGCGCAGAGATCGACGCGGGTGGCATTGGGGGCGGGAGAGGAAAAAACTGTCACCGAGACGATGGACATGCCGGGGGCGAAACTCTGGTCGCCGGAAGAGCCGAACCTGTATGTACTCGAGACAAGCAGCGAGGGGGATAACGCGTCGACGCGCTTTGGCGTGCGCGAATTGCACTTCGATACGGCAACCCGGCGGGCGTATCTGAACGGGCGGCCGTATTTCATGCGAGGCTCGAATATCACGCTGCACCGTTTTTTCGAAGATCCGCTTTCGGGAGATCTACCGTGGAACGACGCGTGGGTGCGTAAAGCTCTGGTCACCATTCCGAAGCAGATGCACTGGAACAGTTTTCGGTTTTGCATCGGGCCGGTACCGGACAAGTGGCTGGAGATCGCCGACGAGGCGGGGCTACTGATTCAAAACGAGTATTTCGTGTGGACGGGCGGGGATTGGTTCAAGGGAGAGTACAAGAAAACTTTCGATGCGCAGGAACTGATTGGCGAATATAAGGAATGGATGCGCGACAACTGGAATCATCCGAGCGTGGTGATTTGGGATGCAAACAACGAGACAACAAACCCCCAATTCGGAGAGCAAATCATTCCGGCGGTGCGTTCGCTCGATTTGTCGGGACGCCCGTGGGAGAACAGCTATAACGCAGCTGTGGGGGCGGACGATCCGGCGGAGTATCATCCGTATCTATTCATCAGCCTGCACGACAAGAGCGATCGCCCATTCGAGATGGAGCAGCTTGAGGGCTGGGATGACGCGCCGACGCGGGTATCGGCTCCGACCGGGCATGCCGAGATACTTAACGAGTATGGATGGCTGTGGCTGAACCGCGATGGAAGTCCCACCAAGCTGACGAATGATGTTTACCCGAAACTGCTCGGGCCATTTGGCAGCACTGCGCAAGAACGATTCGAACTCAACGCTTATTTGGTCGCAGGCCTGACTGAATTTTGGCGAGCGTACCGGCACTACGCGGCGATTGACCATTTCGTATACCTCACTGGTTGTGAGCCGGGAGGCTTTACTTGCGACAACTTCGAGGATGTTCGGAAGCTAGAGCTAGAGCCGCATTTTCGGGAATATCTCGCGAATGCGTTCGCACCATTGGGTGTTTACATCAATTTCTGGCATCCAACGCTGGACGCGGGAAACAAGCATACTTTCCAGGTGATGCTGGTGAATGACGATCCGAAGCCGAGCGCGGGCGAACTGACGCTCCTGCTGGAGGATAAAGGCGGGCGTGTTCTGGCGAAAGAGGCCAGGCGGTTCGAAATTGGGGCGCTGGGGCAGATGACGTATCCGATCGATCTGGCTGTGCCGCAAGGCAGCGGCAATTGCGTATTGCGGGCAATTGCGCACCCAACGTCAGGAATGGAACATGAGCCGACGGTGAGCCGGCGGTGGGTGGAATTGGTCAAGTAGAGACGCTCAGCATTTTACAGGCGCAGTAAGGTGGGCGAGACTTCCTACGCTCGACAGCTGTGGGCGGACACAAGCCGACTCCCAAAGGACCAGTCATTCTCGATTACTGCCTTTTCTCTCGCCACGAAAACGAGCTGGAAGAACGACTCCGGTTCGTACGACAGCTGCGCCGAGTGGCATCGCTTATGGTCTGGAGCAAACTCGTGCAGTTTACTGCGACGCTCACAAAAGGCGCTCACATCGAAGTCGAGGACCAGCTGCGGCATCGCACGTGCGAAGCCGGCCGCCTAATTAAGAGCGTGCGCTGCACCTGGCTCGTGTTTTCGCGTCAGTTGGGATGGCACTGCTTACTTGTTCTTGGTTGCCTGACGATCGTACCTGTTCGTGGGGACCAGCTGCCATCACACGCTTACACAATTCAGGACGGCTTACCGCTGAACCGGTTGAATGACAGTCGACACATCTTCACGCGTCCCGAATTTCTCTTTACGATATCAAGGGTTCACATGGCTGGGGACGACCCACGGCCTTTGTCATTTCCAGCCCGGGCACAAGCCGAAAGAAGCACAACGCCCACCAGCGGAATTTACGTTGTACGACTTACCCGGCCCAAGACCGTGTCCACGCTTTTTGAAGACCACCGTAAACGCATCTGGTGCGGGACCATTGACGGCTTATTCATTCTCGACCCGCTGGAGAAAGATCCACGGTTGACGAAAATAGACGTCTTCCCCGCCCGGGGCGAGGATTCAACCATATCCGCCATCACGGAAGATTCCTCGGGCGTCATTTGGGCGAGCTTCCTCGCGAAGCTCTACCGGATCGAGGACGGCGTAAAGCCGCAGGGTTTCAGTTCCCGTCGTCTCTCGAACCACATTTCCGCCCTCTTACGTGATACGAGGGGACGCATTTGGGTAGGAAGTTGGGGCGGATTGCACTTACTTCGATCTGCACCCGATGGTGCTTCCATTATCGAAAGGACTTGGAAAGAGCGCGACGGACTTAGCAGCCGGGTTATCCAGAACCTTTCCGATCGAAGGACGGCAGAATGTGGGCTGCCACCGAACGCGGCTTGAGTGGTTGGGACGAGCGCGCGCCGGAGCCGCGATTCACAAAATACGAAGACGCACAGGGATTCATCCAGCATGCCCTTCACGAAATGACCGAAGATCCGCAAGGCGCTTTGTGGGTTTTGACGGAGACGAATGGGGTGGTCCGTTTGCTGCGAAATGGCATACGGCGGTTCGGCAAAACGGATGGGCTGCGCTCACTGCTAATCAGAGATGTCTTCGAAGATCGGGCGCATAACTTGATCGCCGTGACGCGAATCGACAGTCCGAGCCTTATTGTTAGTCGGCGGTATCGCGGGCCGATTTTGCACATCCTCCCAGGCGATCACTTCTCGCCGGTTGTGCCGTTCTACCCCGAAAACCTCCAAAGACCCGGTTGGGGAGAACGTCAGATCGTTCTCCAGGATCATACGCGCCAATGGTGGATTGCTACCGAACAGGGCCTCTTTCGTTATCCGGCCGCAACGCTGAACGAGCTTCCGAACACCAAACCTTCATTTGCGTATTCCAAAGGCCACGGCCTGCCAAGCAACGGTGTGTTTCGCGTGACGGAAGACACCAACGGCAACATCTGGATCGGCACAATGGGCGGCGGAATAACTCTATGGGACAGAAAAACGCAGCAGTTTTCGCAGATGTGCCGCGCCAATAGCGCCAGCCAGGTAGCAACCGACCTCTCGGGAGACGTCTGGATGGGATGGTGGTACGATCCGGGACTCGGCCGGTACAGAAGGGACAGCTAAAAATCTTCAACCAGGACTCCGCGGTCCCGGGCGTTGTCAGCGACATCCTGCTCGATCACCGAGGCCGGCTCTGGATGACTTCAAGTTCAGGCCTCAGTTTCATAGAACACCCAGGTGGCAGAGTATGGCGCCTCCATAGCTACACAGCGGCGCAGGGCTTAGCCGGTAATCATCTGTTCTGTCTCGCAGAGGGAAGAAACGGCAGGCTGTACATCGGTTCCGATCACGGCTTATACGAATTGGATCCGACGACCGAACGCATGCGGCATTACGGAATGCAGGACGGCTTGCCTACTGAAGCCATCCTGAGCGCGCATTGTGACAGAAATGGCGTCTTATGATTCGGCACGCACGACGGCCTGGTACGCTTGCAACCGGCAAATCAGGCTCTGCGCGACTGGGTTCCGCTACGCCTGACCGGATTGCGAGTAGCGGGGCGACCCTGGCCGATATCGAAACTTGGTGAGACCGAAGTAGCAAATATCAAGCTGAAACCTGACGCAAATCTCTTTCAGGTTACGTTCGCAGATCTGGCCTTCGGTTCGGCCGGCCCGCTGCGGTTTCAGTATCAACTCGGCGGATCCGGATTGGGTTGGAGCAGTCCCTCTGCAGATCGCGTTCTCAATTTCGCCGGCCTCGCTCCGGGCTCATACCGGCTTCAGATCCGTGCTGTGGGTTCGAACGGCTCGGTCCGTAGCGCAACCGTGGTTCTGAATCTGCGCGAAGCTTATGGCCGTCCACAGAGTTCGGGCACGCATCGCCAACGATCTGCATGACGATGTGGGTTCGGGCCTCTCGCCAATCGCGATCTGGAGCGACATTGCACTCCGCAATAACTCTGTCGGCGCGCAAGGGACAGAAGCTCTGCATCGTATCGCCGCCTCCTCCCGCGCTCTGGTCGACAGCATAGGAGATATTGTGTGGACGGTTAATCCGCGGCGCGACTCACTCGGCGAGTTGCTGCAGCGGATTCGCTACTACGCAAGCGAGGCTTGCTCATCCCAAGAAATTGCGTTGTACTTCGAGGCTCCGAACAGTGCGGACGACCGCAGGGCTGATTCAGAGGTCCGTCATGATGTCTATCTGATTGCCAAAGAAGCGATTCACAATGCTGTCAGGCATTCAGGCTGCACTCAAATCCGGATTGAAATCGTGATTTCGCCGGCATCATTGGATATGCGCATAGCCGATAACGGAAGGGGACTCTACCCGGAGGTGAGGTCCGGCAATGGCTTGCAGAGCGTTCGGTACAGGGCTGCACAACTGCGGGGGAAACGTCGAATGGATTACCGGAGAGAAGGAAGGAACAGTCGTACATCTTCGCATCCCGCTGAAAAGGGCTCGTTTCACGATCGGTCACCGGCAACTACCTGAATGAGTGGTCACGCGGCCTTCAAAAAAACGTTACTGTAGAAGCTCGGATCGAAAATGGCCGACCTAATCCGGGTAGCGCTTATCGAAGATCGGCGCGAGATTCGTGAAGGCCTTTGCAAACTGATTGAAGCCAGCCAAGGTTTTGCGGTGGGCGGGATATTCAGCAGCATGGAAGAGGCCATCCCAAACATAGCTGTCTATGCTCCGCAAGTAGCTTTGATCGATTTGGGACTGCCCGGCATGTCAGGCGTAGACGGCATTCGCATTATTCATCGGCAACATCCAGCTACACAATTACTTGTCTTGTCGGTCTATGACGATGACGAGCGGGTATTTGAAGCGTTGTGCGCGGGAGCTTGCGGTTACCTTCTGAAAAAGACGCCGGCCGAACGTTTGCTCGAAGCGATCCGAGACGTGGCGGCTGGCGGGGCCCCGATGTCCCCCGAAATCGCCCGCCGGGTCCTTTCGATCTTCCGCGACATACACCCGCCCAAGCATGCCGATTATAGTTTGACCCCGCACGAATTGCGGCTCTTGAGCTTACTCGTGCAGGGTCATAATTACAAGACCGCCGCGTCCGAACTAGGCGTCACCGTTCACGCGATCTCCTTTCACATGCGGCACGTGTACCAGAAGCTGCAAGTACACTCCAAATCCGAAGCCGTTGCCAAGGCTTTGCGCGACGGTCTCATTCGCTAACTCGCCTCAAAGCTACCTAAGTAGGTAGTGACATGCCTACCGAATCGCTCTTTACTGCATATGGGGTCGCTGTTTCGCAGCCGGTCTGATCCGAACAACGAAGTGAAAGGAATATCTCATGAACTTACATAACGAGGCGTGTATTCACAGGCCCAAATGTATCGCACGGCTGCTGCGCCGGAGGTCTCCGGCGATGGCCAAACGTCGCTGGCTTCTAGGCTTGCCGGCATTGGCGCTCCTTACGTGCGGCTTTGGGTGTTTTCCAGTGTCCGCCTTGTGCGCTTCGCCCGGTTCAGCCGGGGACGAACAGGCGCTCCGGGACACGATATCGCGAATGGAAAGTGCATGGGCTCGGCATTCAGCCGCGGACGTTAATCAGTTCTATACCGAAGATGCGGATGTTGTTATCCCTCCGGGAAACAGGTTCAGCGGCCGGGCCGCTCTGAAACAGGAGTCCGAGAAAGAATTTGCCGGTATCTTTAAGCACGCAACGTTCGCTTACTCGCTAAAAACAATCCGGTTTGTGCGTCCGGATGTTGCGATCGTCGACGCTTCTTTCGAGTTTCAGGGCTCGACTATCAACCCGGCGCCCAAAAGGCCTGATGACGCTGGTGATGGTCAAGGAAAGCCGCGGGTGGCTCATTTCAGCAGAGCGCGTGATGATCCCGATACCTGACCCTACGGCGACTACCGCTTCGTCAGCACAGTGAATGATTCAGAAGCGAGGACAGAACAATGAATTTGCGATCCGGCCTGATTTGTTGCTCATACAGCTTGCAAAGAATTTTGTTCAAAGTTTTCCCAGATATTGAAAGGACCAGAGGCCATGAGCCAGTTTCCGCTTGCAAACGAAATCTAAGCCACGGCCGAGACACGAGGAAAGAAAACCAAATATGAGAGTAAAGACCAGGACTTACATGATCGCCGCCACATCGATTGCGCTGCTACTGGCCGTGCGGCTTACCGCGCAGGAAGGTCAGGGAAACAGTGCGAAATACTACAAGTACAAACTGATTGACTTAGGCAGCCTAGGTGGCCCAAGTGCCTTCATAGCCAATCCCTTCGAGAAAGGGTTGACTGATCGCGGGATCGCGGTGGGAA
Source organism: Terriglobia bacterium (assembly GCA_963799755.1). Lineage (GTDB taxonomy): Bacteria > Acidobacteriota > Terriglobia > Bryobacterales > Bryobacteraceae > Bog-105. The sequence goes on from CAWCYQ010000035.1 coordinate 50,850, forward strand.
CCAAGGACACGGCAACTCCCGACCCCTATGACCCAAACTGCTTCACCGATTGCTTCATCACTCATGCCTTCAAATGGCAGGATGGGAGGGCTCTGGACTTGGGCGCTTTGCCTGGTCCGAACAGCAGTATTGCCCTTTGGGTAAACGACAGAGGCGTGACGGTTGGACTATCAGAAAACGGTTTACTTGATCCGCTTACGGCTTTTCCGGAAATTCGGGCGGTCATTTGGCAAAACGGCCAGACCATCGACCTTGGCACATTGGGTGGAAATGCCAGCATCGCCGCCGCGGTGAACAATTGGGGCCAGATTGTGGGCGCTGCTTTAAACACCACGCCCGATCTGTATGCCTCTGACTTCAGCAATTTCAGCAATGACTACTTTCCGTTTCCGCTTGCAACGCAATCGCGGGCGTTCTTATGTTGCGGGGGCAAGCTGAAAGATCAACTCGGCGCGGCGGGTGGTGGGGGACTCGGGTATCTGCGGGGTAGGCGGCCACGCCTTCTTGTGGGCACACAACCATCTCTTCAATCTGAACCAGATCGTCTCCAACTCTTCCGATCTGACCGTTACGGACGCAGTTATCGTTAATGATCGTGGAGAAATTGTGGGCATGGGCGCAACACCTGACGGATATGTCCATCCGATCCTCCTGATTCCTTGCGATCGGAATCACGCCACGGTCAGCGGTTGCGAGAACCATGTGGACGAAATGGTCACTGACACCACGGATCAGGCGCCGAACACCGCAGTGCCGCAGTCGCGTATGCAGGAAAGCGGGCAGCAGAAGAATACCCCTCAGAGCCGGCGGACCAGATCGGGGCGGCGATTCCCGGGCTTCAATAATTAGCTGATCAACAATTTCTTAGAAGGGGAAGGATATGAGTGTTTGTATTCGAGGTTTGTGTCTTCTCGCAGTAGCAACGGCTACATTGATCGCCGCGGACGATCCGTTCGTAGGTACCTGGAAATTAGATGTCGCCAAATCGACTTACAAAAATATCACAGTTCCAAAAGAGGCGACGGTAGACGCTGTACTTGAGGGGGCAAACGAATTCTCACCATAACTGGGCAGTTCGAGGATGGCTCACCTATCAACCTGAAAGTCATTGAGCCGCTTCGCTCGGGTGATCTTGAAATTCAGGGTAATCCCCCTGGGCAGACACGATTCTTTGACAAAGCCGTTGAAAAGCTCATCGATCCGCTTCATCACGAGATCATCTACATGAAATCAGGCCGGGAAGTCGCAAAACGCTCCGTTTCGCTAAGCGACGGCGGCCGTACTGAGATCACTCGCTTTTCTGCCCAGGCGCCGGACGGTAAGACGATCGTTATGGACGAATACTGGCAAAAACAGTGAGCGGCCGTGTGGCCGCAATGGTCCGAGATCTCGATGATGGGGAAGTTAGCGAGTAAGTGATCCCTTGCGATACGGAGAATGATCACGTCGAGGAGTGTCGTCTGATTCCGGAAGTTCAAGAGAAGAGATATCGATCAGTTCACAAGGTAAAGCAATGCTGGATAACACCGCCGCAATTTGAACACAATCATCAGATGTGAAATGCAACTGCGAATCCGAGAGGGCCATTGTGGTCGGCTCTAATGTTAGTCGTTGGGGCGAGCGAATAACTTCCGTCGAGAAAGCCTGGACAAAGATGTCCGGGAAAGATACCGCAGGAAATTGGGCGATGTTCGAGGCTATAGTTCCTCCGCAGTTCGGCGTCCCGCTGCACTTGCACCATAATCAGGAGGAGTGGTTCTGGATTCTCAGTGGAAATTTCACGTTCGAAGTGGGCGGCGAAATTTACCGCCTGGCGCCCGGAATGAGTCTACTCGGGCCGAGAAAAATATCACGCCGCTGGCGGAACACGGATACGTCGCCCGGGCGTCTGCTGATTTTGGTCCAGCCCTCGGGCCATCTCGAGGAGTTTTTCGAGGTGCTTTATCTTCTTTCCCCTGAGGAGCGACAAGACGTGCAGCGGATCAATAAGCTGTTTCGGGATTGCGGAATGGAAGTTCTCGGGCCAGCCCTGGAAGGTGCTCAATTCTGAGACCAGCTGGTGCGTCTTCTGCAACAAAATTGAGCCGAGAAGGAAGCATTCTCTTTGGTTTGTCGCTGGCAATCGCGGAGGATCTAGCGCCGTCAACGGATGAAACGAAGGTAAGGACAATTTGTGAGTGGTTTCCTGTCGAGATCTAAGCCTGCGCCTGCACTTGGCTAATGTTTCGCGGCGGGGTCGCCCGTCGGTGGTGGCGCGTGATCCCGGCCGGCTGGAGGCCCCAGCAACTCCGTCAGAAGCGGTTTTAGTGCGTCCGCCCAGACCTGATATCCGTTCACAGTCGGATGAAGTTTGTCCGTCGGGTTCATCATGCCTTCGAAAAGCCTTCCCTCGCTGTCGGCGAGTTTGTCGTTGATATTCAGATATCTGACCTTCTGACCAGGGGCGAGCTTGGACAAATTACTGTTGATCCTGTTGATGACGGGATTCAGCGCCATATTGTCATTCCTTGGAAAGATACCCATCAATACGATGGTTGCTGTGGGCGCTTTGCTCTGAATCGCATGCACAATCGCCTGAAGACCGCGCGTAACTTCGTCTACCTTGACGTCAGAGTCGCCCGGCGTGGATCGGTTGCCCACGTTGTTTGTGCCCGCTAGCAGAACGACGACTTTGGGATTGACCGCGTCCAACTCGCCGTTATCCAGACGCCAGAGGATATTCTGCGTTTGATCTGCTCCCCACCCGAAATCAGCCGCGTTCCAGCCGAAAAAGTTTTGCTGCCAGTTAGCAAGCAGGTTGGGGTAGTCGGTGGCGTCCCACCTTCGTGTGATGGAGTCGCCCTCGAAGTAAACATCAATTCCGCCCTGTTTGGCTTTCTTGAGCAGTTGGGCATGAGCATCGAGGGAATTTGGGTCTGTTCGAAAAACAGGCACATCGGCCGGGAGTTGCCAAGCGATTGGGTGATAGTCGAGAAATTTGTTCGCCCACGGAATGAAGTACTTCCAGTTCGGGGCGTCGGTATGTCCGGCGTCATGCTGCCGCCACGCCAATTGGCCATTGAGCAACCCTGTATTGACGGGCGGCAGCTTTGCGTCGTGATAGTCCTGATTGATTTCGAGTCCCTTCGCACCCAATAGGCGATAGACAGCGCTCGCATCCATGGTGGCCATGAAGCTGCCCTGATGGTCCAGCCATTTTGCATCGCCCATCTCGGGAACTCCGTAACTGATGAACGTTGGACGTGGCGCACACAGCGCAATCAGTTCGTTGGAGTCGACGGGCAAGTTGCTGGCATTCATGCTTCCGAACGAGGCTTGTGACGCTCCGTACTTCAAGAAGTTACCGGCCATCCAGTGATACTCGCCGGCACCCGTGAGGTTTTCGACCTGTTCTCCAAAGTTGCGCTTGTGCGGTTTGACCCCACCTTCGCCGGAGGAACCTACCAGTGCAACAGCAAACCGGGTATCGAACGCCATCGTCACAAGAGCGGCTTTTCCATAACGCGAGACTCCTTCGATGCCAACGCGCTTTGCATCCACGCTGCTGTCTGTCTGCATATAATCGAGTGCGCGCGAAGCACCCCAGCCCCAGGCCCGCAGCGCGCCCCAATCCTCGGGTTTTCGCGGATGGCCCTTATCGGTGAAGCCAATGATTCCCTTGGTCAGGCCTGCGCCATTATCGGCTTGAATGCTGCTGGTATCGAGCAGTGCGTAGCCCCAGCGGCCGGCTATGAGTTGCTCTGTCGAAGGCGGATCAGTGCCTAACATTTTTTTGAACTCCGGATGGCTGGCAATGAACTGGCGGAGCAGTGCGCTGCTGAACATGATCATCACCGGCACGGGGTCTTTCGTGTTCCCCGGCGTCACCAGCGTCATCTGAATATCGACGCTGATCGCGGGATACGCCGAGTTATCGACGTGTCCCACCAACTCCCTCGCCACCACAGGGAAAACGCCACTCTTCGAAGAAGTTGTACTCTTCACGATCCAGCTGACTTTAGGCACATTCGGAGGGATGCGGCCTACCACCTCACGCTCGAAGTCTGCAACGATCTCCGGGCGCCGCTGGTTCCACCACTGTTCCGGCGAGGTGACCTTTTGCCCGTTTTCTAACGTGAGCACATCGGGCAAATCTCCATATGGATTGGCCTTGGCTTCGTCATAGTTGGCGTGATTGGGGTCTTTTTCGTTGCCGCTGGGCCCAGGACGGAGCGCTTTGATCCCCAACTGATCCATCATGTTCTGATGATCCTGTTCGGTTGTCCAGTTCGAGGAGGGTGCTTGCTGTCCGGCGGCGGTGCGACAAACGAAGACGGTGAGAGCGCCAAACGCGGCAAACCTTAAGAGCGATCGTTTTGACTGCTTGACCATGTTCGAGTCTCGAACAGCTATGTTATCCACTCGCGATACGATTACAGCGATGAAAGGTGCCCAGAAGATCGTGCTGGCGCTGGCCGTATTCAGCTGCCTCTGTTTAGCAGCTCAAAGTGGATCAGATACCGTTCCAGCCACGACCAACGTTCGGAATGCTCAGAGTCCCCGCGTCTTTCCGGACGGCCGCGCGGAGTTCACGTTGAAAGCACCCGAGGCAAAGAGCGTTGCGCTTTCGGGGGCGGTATCCAGCAGCCCGTTGCAGATGGCAAAAAGCGCTGACGGCGTTTGGAGTGTTACAACCTCGCGGCTTGTTCCGGGATTCCATTACTACTGGTTTCTCGTAGACGGCGTCCAGACGAACGATCCCGGAAGCATGACCTACATGGGTTATGGCAAAGAAACGAGCGGGATCGAGATCCCGGAGCCGGGCGTCGATTTCTATAGCATCAAACAGGTCCCGCACGGCGAAGTACGGGAGCACTGGTACTTCTCTAAAACCACGGGCGAGTGGCGCCGCTGTTTCGTGTATACGCCGCCCGGATACGACAACAGCGCCTCCGCCCGCTATCCGGTGTTGATTCTGCAACACGGATCAGGAGAAGACGAGACGGGATGGACTCGCCAGGGCAAAGCGAACGTCATCCTGGACAATCTGATCGCTGGCGGAAAATGCAAGCCGATGATCGTTGTTATGGATCGAGGGTACGCAACCCGAGCCGGCCAAGTATCCGCTAATTTCGGTCCCGGAGCGTCGCAACGTGATTACCAGGAAGCCTTCCGCGCATTTCAGGACGTGGTGCTTAAGGACTTAATTCCAGAAATTGATAAAACCTATCGAACGATTCCCGACCGAGAACACCGTGCGATGGCGGGCCTCTCGATGGGTGGCATGCAGACTCTCTTCATCGCTCTTCATCACACGGAAGATTTCGCCTACATTGGCTCTTTCAGTGGCCCCATCATTCATGGCATCAACACGGGAAGTTCCACCGGGTTCGATACCAAAACCGCCTTCGACGGGGCATTTGCGGACCCGCCGGCATTCAACAAGCGCGTCAGGCTCTTCTGGCTGGGAGTCGGTACAGAAGAAAGTCAGTTCAGAACAGGTATAAAAGGCGCCGCAGATGCGCTTCGAGAAGCAGGCGTGAACCTGACCTACTTCGAATCTCAAGGCACGGCACACGAGTGGCAAACCTGGCGGCGCGATCTGAACGACTTCGCGCCACGATTGTTCTAGTAAGCAGCGCAATCCCGAGGATTACCCGCGGTTGAGGGCAAACCAGCGAAACGTCTCGAAACGATTGTCGAGACGGCAGACACGAGTGTCCGCTCCACTGACGCGACGCAGCGATTCGAGAAGACGTAAGTTGAACGCCGAGGGCGGAACGCTCTCTCCGTTTCCGTGAAGAGAGTAACTAAAAGTTGCGGGGCTTCGTCCGAATGAATGATCATCACTGACGGAGGCTCAGTTTGCCAATCACAGTTGGGGTACCCCGTGAAACGTTCCCTGGCGAGCGCCGAGTCGCGATCATACCCAGAGCATGTGAGGTTTTGCAGAAGTCTGGAATCAGGCTCATTGTCGAGTCTCTGGCGGGGAGTGAAGCCGGATTTCCTGACGAGATATACGCCGCCCGCGGAGCCCGCGTTGCCAGCCGTGCCGAGGTATTTGGCGAAGCGGAAATCATTGCACAAGTGCGATGCCTGGGCGCAAATCCCGAGGCGGGCCGAGCGGATCTTCCGCTGCTCCGTTCTGGTCAAGCATTGGTCGGTTTCGGCGAACCATTAACAGCTCTTAAGGAGAGCGCAGATCTGGCGCAAACCGGTGTTTCATTTTTTGCTTTGGAGCTGATGCCTCGTATCACGCGCGCCCAAAGCATGGATGCACTGTCTTCCATGGCAACGATTTCCGGATATAGAGCCGTTCTGTTGGCCGCGAGCCATTTGCCCAAAATGTTTCCGATGCTGATGACGGCTGCGGGTACGATCACACCTGCAAAGGTTTTCGTGCTGGGTGCGGGCGTCGCCGGTCTGCAGGCCATCGCCACTGCACGACGAATGGGTGCGGTGGTCTGCGCTTACGATGTGCGTCCTGCCGTCAAGGAACAAGTGGAGAGTGTTGGAGCAAAGTTTGTGACGCTCGATGTCGATTCTCAAGAGTCGCAGGACAAAGGCGGGTACGCGAAGGCGATGGACGAGGCCTTCTACCGCCGCCAGGCGGAGCTTATGACGGACATTTTGCGCGAGCAGGACGTAGTAATCACTACGGCCGCAGTTCCGGGACGGAAAGCACCTATTCTGATTACGGCCGAAATGGTGAGCGCGATGCCCCAGCGCTCGGTTATTGTCGATGTGGCCGCTGAACGGGGCGGTAATTGCGAAGTGACACGCCCTGGCGAGAACATTCTGTACCAAGGTGTGCATGTGCTCGGCCCACTAAATATTCCGTCAATGGTGCCTTATCACGCGAGCCAGATGCTGGCTTCGAATATCGCCGCTTTCGTGAAGCTTATTGCCGGAAACGGAGCTTTGGTCACCAATCGCGAAGACGAAATCATTCGTGAAACTATGATCACGCATGAAGGCAGAGTCGTTCATGCTCGTATCTCAGAACTTCTCGGTGAGCCTGTAGTGACTGAGGTGAGAGGAGAACGTTAAGCCTATGCCTTCCTACGAAATTGCAATTTGGGTGTTCATGCTGGCGGCATTCCTTGGATTCGAGCTCATCCGCCGAGTGTCGCCGCTACTTCACACGCCGCTGATGTCTCTGACGAACGCTATTTCGGCGATCGCGGTTGTGGGAGCAATCTTAATCACGGGCGAAAAAGGGGCCAGCACACTGAGTCGCACTCTTGGGTTTATCGCTGTTGTAGCATCCGTCACCAATGTGGTGAGCGGGTATCTGATCACGGACCGGATGCTGAAGATGTTCAAGAAACGAGGTCCGGGAAAGAAGTGATCGATAGCATCCTTCCGGCTTTTTACATTTTGGCGGCTGCAGGGTTCATCCTGGCAATCAAATGGATGAACTCTCCGACTACTGCTCGCCGCGGTGTCATCGTCGGCGAAATCGGGATGCTGCTGGCCGTGGTGGGGACTCTGCTCCGGCATGAAGTTGTCAATTACGAATGGATCCTCATCGCGTTCTTTGTTGGAACCGCCATAGGCGTTCCGATCGCGTATTACATGCCTATGACGGCGGTGCCGCAACGGACAGCTATTTCACACGCCTGTGGCGCCCTCGCTTCCGCTTTGATTGGCACTGCCGAATACTTCCGCCGGGCACCTCACGGGTTTGTCATGGGTGCTCTGATACTCGAGACGCTGCTGGGATTCCTGACCTGCACCGCAAGCATTATGGCCTTCGGAAAACTGCAGGAGATCTTACCGACGCGCCCGATAACCTGGCGCGGTCAAAATCTGGTGAACCTGGGTGTTTTCGGTCTCGCTGTCGCGACTGGCATCGCGCTCATCATTTCACCTGGGCAAACCTGGCTCTTCCCGATTTTCATCCTGCTTTCGCTCATCTTTGGCGTGCTTCTGATCGTGCCCATCGGCGGCGCCGATATGCCGACCGTCATCGCACTTCTGAACTCTTACGCCGGACTGTCGGCCAGTGCTATGGGCTTCGTGCTCGATAACAAGCTTCTTATAGTGGCGGGCGCGCTTGACGGTTCTTCGGGTTTCATTCTCTCGGTTATTATGTGCCGCGCGATGAACCGGTCCTTCGCCAACGTTCTCTTCGGCGCGTTTGGGACAGTTCAAACGAGCGTCAAGCAATCGACCGAGCGTCCGGTCCGTTCGGCTTCGCATGAAGAAGCTGCCGAGATCCTGGATGCTGCCCGCAGCGTCGTGATCATCCCGGGCTATGGCATGGCTGTGGCTCAGGCTCAACACAAGTTGCGCGAGATGTATGACGTGCTCACCCGGCGGGGCGTCGATGTGCGTTTCGCCATACATCCCGTGGCGGGCCGAATGCCCGGCCACATGAATGTTCTCCTGGCCGAAGCAGATGTACCATATGACCGGCTTTTCGAAATGGACGACATCAACCCGGATTTCCCAAGAGTCGACGTTGCCCTGGTCATTGGCGCTAACGATGTCGTGAATCCAGCCGCTAGGACCGACAAAAATAGCCCCATCGCCGGCATGCCGATTCTCCACGCCTACGAGGCGAGCACCGTCATGGTGGTGAAACGCAGTATGAATCCCGGATTCGCAGGGATCGAAAACGACCTCTATTACATGGAGAAGACGCTCATGCTTTTCGGCGATGCCAAGGCGTTTGTGGCCGGGATTGTCAAGGAGCTGAACTCGGTGGGCGCTGCGGCTCGCTAGCCCCAAAACATCGCTGCAGATTTCTTCCAAAAAGCGGTACACTAACTTAAACTCATCGTCCACGACGACGACGAAGAGCTTGAAAGGGAACCCGTATGAGCGCTGCCGCAACTCCAGCCCCCTTGCCCCTTTTCCATGAAGGAAGCGAATATTGGAAAAAACTAACCGAAGAATGCCAGCGCCAGGCCGAAGCCATCAACTCGGTTGCTGCGCAGAACGGTTTAAGTAATGATCATTGCGTCCATTGCACGACCGGTTCCGAACTTCGGATGCTGAAATCTACGTATCCATCCACATTGATCACTGTCAGGATGGGATTTTACTCATGGGCTCCGATGATTAGCGTAGCTCTTACTGGAGATGAAGTGGAAAAACTTGAATTCTTTCCGGAAGAATTTGAGATGCCTGTGGCGACAGATCTCGATGGCACGGTAATCGCAATTTTCGATGAAGGCCGTAGCTTTTCTCCCCAGGAGCTCGCGACCTATCTCGCACAGAGATTGCGGCGCTGTTTTCCAGGCCTTTGCCTACACTGAACCAAAGCGCCCAGTATCTACGAAATTAGCTTCAGCCGCTTTCCGAAGGCTGAATTTCGGCCTGTTTTGCCGAGTTGCTGAGCCTGCGCCAGGCTAGCGTGAATGCCGTGATAGGCTCTCTTCGGATGCAATACATTCTGGCGTTGGATCAGGGAACCACCAGCTCGCGAGCCGTTCTGCTGGGACAGGACGGGCGCGTGCACGGCATCGCTCAAGCTCCATTCGAGCAAATCTATCCACAGCCCGGCTGGGTGGAGCACAATCCGGCTGAAATCTGGTCGACTCAATTTGGCGTGGCAATGGACGCGCTTGCGCGGGCCGATATCCGGGCCGATTCGATCGCCGGAATCGGCATTACGAATCAGCGCGAGACCACTATCCTCTGGGACCGCGAGACTGGTGAGCCGGTCTCGAACGCCATCGTGTGGCAGGACCGGCGCACCGCGGCATTTTGCGATCGGCTGCGCGCGCAAGGCCACGAAGGAGCTCATTCAAAAGAAGACCGGCTTAGTGATTGATGCTTATTTTTCGGGGAGCAAAATCCGCTGGATGTTGGACAATGTTCCCGATGCGAGAAAGCGGGCGGAGCGCGGCGAACTGGCTTTCGGCACGGTCGACGCGTGGCTGATCTGGAAGCTCACAGGGGGGGAGCGCCATGTGACAGATGTGACCAACGCTTCCCGTACTATGCTGTTCAACATCCACTCGCAGCAATGGGATGACGAGCTCCTAGCTGCGCTTGAAATTCCGCGATCGCTGCTGCCGGAGGTCGTTCAATCGAGTGAGGTGTGCGGCAAAACTTCCGGGGTGCTGGCGGGAGTGCCGATTGCGGGTGTCGCGGGAGATCAACACGCGTCGCTTTTCGGCCAGATGTGTACCGAGCCGGGCATGGTGAAGTGCACCTATGGGACCGGTAGCTTCATGCTGCAGAATACAGGGCAGAAGGCCGTCGCTTCCCGAAACAAATTGCTGACCACCATTGCCTGGCGGGTGAACGGAGAAACCAGCTATGCGCTCGAAGGCAGCGTGTTCATTGCGGGCGCAGTTGTGCAATGGCTGCGCGATGAACTGCAGATGATCCGCACATCGGAAGAGATCGAAGCTCTCGCGGCCAGCGTACCCGATAGCGGCGGCGTGTGTTTCGTACCGGCCTTCACCGGAATGGGCGCGCCGCACTGGGATCAGTACGCGCGAGGCGCGATTCTTGGCTTGACTCGCGGCTCGAACCGGGCGCACATCGCGCGAGCAGCTCTCGAAGGGATAGCGTTCCAAGTCGCCGACATACTCTCCGCAATGGAAAACGATTCCGGGATACCGGTACGCGAGCTGCGCGTCGACGGCGGCGCGGCGCGCAACAACGTCTTGATGCAGCTTCAGGCCGATCTCATGGGCGTTACCGTCACTCGCCCATCCAACACCGAAACAACCGTGCTAGGCGCATGCTATCTCGCGGGACTGGCTGTCGGTTTCTGGCCCGATCAGGAGGCCATCAAAAAACAATGGCAGAGCGAGCGGCAGTTCGTCCCGGAGATTTCGGAGCAGGATCGTTCGACTCGGGTTCGCAAATGGAGGCAAGCGCTCGAAAGAGCAAAGGCATGGCACAGCGATTGAATGTATGCCTGTAAGGCCGAACCGGGAAGACTTGCTTCGTCGAACCGAAGGGGAATGGGATTACATCATCGTGGGGGGCGGCGCTACCGGGCTTGGAACGGCGCTCGAAGCTGCTTCCCGCGGATACAAGACGCTGCTGCTCGAAGCACAGGATTTCGCCAAGGCAACTTCGAGCCGCAGCACCAAGCTGGTTCACGGCGGTGTTCGGTATCTGCAGCAAGGTAACGTCAAGCTCGTGCTCGAAGCGCTTCACGAACGCGGACGCATGCTGCGCAATGCGCCGCATCTGGCTCACCGCCGGAGCTTCGTCGTGCCCGCGTATAGTTTTCTGGATCTGCCCTTCTACGGCGCCGGTCTGACGTTGTATGACTTGCTGGCCGGGAAAGAAGGACTGGGCCGCTCTCGTATTCTCAGCCGAAAAAGCGCGATGGAAGCGTTGCCGAACGTACGATCCGCCAGATTGCGCGGCGGCATCGTCTACTATGACGGGCAGTTCGACGACGCGCGGTTTGCGATTGCTTTGCTTCGCACTTTCCTCGACCTCGATGGCGTGGCGCTCAACTATGCGCGTGTTACCGGACTCCTCAAACGCAACGGCCGGGTGTGCGGGCTTAGAGCGGAAGATGCCGAGAGTGGCGCGAGCTTTGAGGCGATCGGCAAACTCGTCATCAACGCTACAGGAATCTTTTCGGATGAGTTGCGGCAAATGGATGAGCCGGGAGCCAAACCCATTCTGACGGTCAGTCAAGGATCCCACTTCGTTCTTCCGCGGCATTTTCTTCCCGGAGATGCCGCGCTGATGATTCCCAAGACTTCCGACGGCCGCGTATTATTCGCTATTCCGTGGCACGATCGCGTGGTTGTGGGCACTACCGATAATCCGGTTCCGAGGCCCGCGTACGAGCCCCACGCGATGCGAGAAGAGCGCGATTTTCTTGTGACCAATATTGAACGTTTTCTCGGCAGCAAGCCGAAAGCCGCCGATGTCCGAAGCATGTGGTCGGGGCAGAGGCCGCTGGTTCGGCAGCCGGACAAATCGAGCACGGCAGCGATCTCTCGCGACCATACTATTCTGATCTCGGCTTCCCGGCTTGTTACCATCACAGGCGGTAAATGGACCACCTACCGGCGAATGGGGCAGGACGCGATCGATAAGACCACTGGAATCGCGCGATTGGCTTCCAGCAAATCTGTGACGGCCGATCTCAAACTGCATGGCTGGGTATCCGAACCGCATGCAGTCAGCGAGTGGAAACAGGTTTACGGCTCCGATCTGCCGGAGCTGGAGATGCTGGCAGCCGGATCTCCCGAACTCGCGGAGCTTCTTCATCCCGAGTTGCCTTTTCTCAAAGCCGAAGTGCTTTGGGCGGTGAGCCACGAGATGGCCCGCACGGTGGAAGATGTTTTGTCGCGCAGAACGCGCGCGCTGTTCCTCGACGCTCGGGCAGCTCTCGCGGCTGCTCCCGAAACGGCGCGCCTTATGGCACAGGCGCTCGGCCGCAATGAGCAGTGGCAGCAGGAGCAGGTAAAGGCATTTCAAGAAGTGGCGCAAAATTACATCTGGACAGGTGAGACGGAATGAGTGCAGCGGTATTTGGGGAGTTCGTCGGAACAATGGTTTTGATTCTGCTTGGCAATGGAGCGGTAGGCGCCGTGCTGCTGAAGAACACCAAGGCGGAAAATGCCGGGTGGCTGGTGGTGACGACGGGTTGGGCGCTGGCGGTCTTCGCCGGTGTCGCAGTCAGTATTTCGATGGGTGATTCCGACGCTCATCTGAATCCCGCTTTTACCGTCGCGTCGGTCATCATGACAGGACATCCGGAGCGGCTGTGGACCTACATTCCAGCACAGATCCTGGGCGCCATTGCCGGCGCGGTGCTCGTCTGGCTGCTGTATCTTCCGCATTGGAGAATCACGGACGATCCGGGGAGAAAGCTGGCCTGCTTCTCGACCATTCCCGCCATACGCAGCTATGGAGCGAACTTCGTGAGCGAAATGATCGGCACTTTCGTGCTGGTGCTGGTTGCCTCGGCGCTGGTGTCGAAGCGCTTAGCGCCGGGAGGACTGGCGGCCGGGTTGGGGCCGGTGCTGGTGGGAGCCGTTGTCTGGAGCATCGGCTTGTCGCTGGGCGCGACCACGGGTTATGCGATCAATCCCGCGCGCGATTTAGGACCCAGACTGGCGCATGCGTTGCTACCGATTCCGGGCAAACGCTCATCTGACTGGAGCTATGCGAGTGTGCCGATTCTGGGACCGATTTGCGGCGCGGTGGTCGCGGCGATATTCATCAGGTTCGCCGGGATCTGAAGCGGATCAGGAGATCCGCCCCATGTGGCGTCTTGGTCCGGTTTGGATTATTGCGGCGATAGTTGGAATGGGACGAGCACTTCCGTCATCACTGCGACCGGCTTACCGTTGAGCAGAGTCGGACGATAGACCCGCTTGAGCACCGCTTCTTTGGCTGCATTGACCAGCAGCGGATGGCCGCGAACGAGTTGGATTTTTTCGATGTGCCCGTCCGTTCCGATCGTCACTGTAAATTCGACAGTGCCTTGTATTCTGGCCTGCAAGGCCAGGGGCGGGTACACTGGATCCACTTTTTCGAGCAGATTCGCTTCCGTAACCTTCTCGCTGAGTTGTACTGTTCCCGGCGGCAGGACTGGTGGGGCAGGTGGCCTGCTCGGCCCGGCTTTCGCGGATGCGAGCGCCTGTTGCCAGGCCGGATTGGCGGGTTCGAGATCGATCGCCTTCTGGATGAGTTCCAAGGCGCGCTGCTGCTGAGTTGCGCTGTTGCGGAAATTCATACTCGCGAGCATGCTGCCTACTCGGCTCAAAAGCGCAGGGTCATCCGAACTGCTGGAGTTCGGCATCCAGCTTCGAAGCGACTTGCGGACTCGGCTCCATGAGGTCGATAGAAACGTGATCGTCCGGGCGAAGAAGCGCGATCTCGGCTGCCTCATAGATGGTCGCGATGGCGTGGGCATATCGCCCAGGGCGAGCGGAATCCAGTTCTTGTGCTTGCCGCAGCAGACCAAGCGCCCGCTCCGGATCTTCCTGTTGGAAAAATCTGGCTGCATTGAACAGGACGTCGGCGGAGTTTGACGCTGCCGCGATGGCTTGTTCCCAGGCGGCTTCGAGCCGCCGAATGTCTCCGGGCGAAGCGAAAGAGTAGTTCCGACCGCGATGAGGAAAGTCAGACATCTCCAGGGCTACTGCCTCAGGATGATGCTGTACGAACCAAAGGACCTGATCTGTAAACTCGGTTGCCTGCCGAAGGTGGCGGTAGTAGAAGAGCAGTTTGGTGCGCGTTTCCAGGTTATCGGGATCGGCCTGCAGGGAAGATTGAAGCTGTGCAGCCTGCTCTGGAGTTATCGACGCGCTCTGGTCCCAGTCGTTGAGGGTACGAGCGTCAGTGCTTACCGTTGCCTGGTTCAGCGCCTCGAAGCGCGCCGCCGCGGCCAAGTAGAGTGCCGGCACGAAGAAGGTTGCGATGAGCGCGGATGCGAGACGGCGCCCTTTGCGCAGCCGCCGGGTGTCGACAAACAGCCGTTCGATGCGTCTTTTGATCCGAGAACCACGCACCACGGCGCTAGCTCCCGCAACAATCCGGCCGCGCCGCGCTCCTACTTCAGAAGCAAAATCGATCAGCATTTCGGCATAGGCTTCGGGTGTTTCGACCGTAGCCACCGTCTGCTCATCGCAGGCTTCTTCCGCCAGAATCGACAATCGTCTTTGTAGAAACCAGGAGAGCGGATTGAACCAGAACAGGCAAGTGGCTAGTGAGGCGAGCAGCGCGGTATTTGAATCGCGTCTGCGGACGTGGATCATCTCGTGCATCAGGACGGCTCGCAGTTTGCGGCGGTCCCATTGCTGCCAGGACGCGGGGAAAAGAATCCACGGCTCTTCCAGATCAAGAGCGACTGGCTCGAAAGTGACCGGCACGCTCACCTCGCCCGAAACACCAATGCGCGGTCTCAACCAGGCACCGCTTTGCAGCCAGATCTCGTGGGCCAGCTCGCGTAAGTCCGGGTCCACGAGGCCGCCGCTCGAGCGGACCATGCGCGCCAGGCACACCAGAGCGCTCATGAGTTTCGCTAACAACGTGAGCGTGATGACCGCGTACAGGATCAACGGCAGCATCCGCCAAACAGGCCGCGTGCTCTGTCTCTTGATATCTTGGGACACTTTCGGTGTCTCACCGGGCTGGGTCGCCTGGTTTCCGGCGCTGGCGGCTGAAGTCAGGATCACTTCCGCGCGACCTAACGCGCTAGATGCTCGTTCGAGGCGCGGGGTCACCAGCAGCAGCACCGGTAAGGCAAAGAGCGCCAGCAGCAGCCAGCGCCACAAAGCGAACCGGAGCTCGGCCGTCTTGTGCCGCAGCAGCCAGTCGAAACAGCCGCACATCCCGGCCAGCGCCACGGAGCGCGCTACAGTACCGAAGACCAAGACGAGCAACACCCAACCAAGCGTTCCCACTTCGCTGCTAGTCATGTTTCACCTGCTCTTTCCTGCCTGGCTTCTCGCTACTGGAAATGCCCGTGGCGCGTTTTCGGCTAAGCCGGTCCGTGATTCTGCGCAACTCTTCCGGATCCACCAGCTCGTCGTCTACCATGCCCGTCAGCAGCGATTCAAGAGACCCGTGACAGAAACGATCCAGAATCTGCTTCACGGCGCGTCCGGCGACGCTTCCCGGACGATCGATGCCGGAATACACGAAAGTTCGCCCGTCGACCGCGTGTGCGGCATACCCTTTTTCCTCGAGCCGCGTCAGGACCGTCCGAATGGTCGAATCCTTCAAACTGCGTTTGGGAGAAAGCGCGCTCTGAACGCCCGCGGCGGTCGCGCCGCTGTGGCTCCACAGAATCTCCATAATGTCTTGTTCGAGCTCTGACAAACGAGGTTGGCGAGGCATTTCCGCTACATCTTGTAACACTACAAGATGTAACTCTGATCGATGATTCTGTCAAGAAAAATTCTCGCTAGCAAAAAGAAAAAGAGACCATTCCGCATATCGCGGAGTGGTCTCTTTTTGCTGCTAGTATGCTTCGCTAGACAGTCGCCGAGAACGACTTGCCGGCCCGCCGCTCACGCAACTCCCGTTCGGCGCGGTGCCAATCTTCTTCCGCTGAACCCTCCGGGCAGCCGCGTTCGTGCCAGCAGCGATAGGCGTGCGCAGAAATTTCTTCGTGGCTCAACGCGGAAGATTCGTGCGTATCGGTGCTACCTATGGCGGAATCGCTGAGCGGCGTCGTTCCGGAGCCGCTGGGGCCTGGCTCGATATCAGGCGCTGGTGATCGACTCGATGAACCCGGCGCCAAGTAGCTGCTGCCTGCGCCAGCTCCCGCTCCCGCCCGGACGCCTGAAACCTCGGCTCCTCGTGCACCGACCGAGAGATTCGCGTCGGCGGCGATGGTGTCATTAATGCTGAGACCGGGACGTGGCGTTCTCGTTACCGGCGGTTCTTCAGCTTCCTCTACGCCGGTGTTCGAAAGGTTTTTCGCACCGGTCTTGTCCTTATCTAATAATTCGTTGAGTTTGGGGTCAATCATGCACTCCCTCCCATTCGATGGACGAGCGAGTGCATGGAATTTGCATCAAAAAGAATTGCGCTTCCGCCGTAGAAGCACGATTTAATTCGGGGCGCCGTTATTCGGAACTGTTTTAAGTTTTTCGCGCTGCTCCTTCAGGATGGCCTTGCGGCTGAGCTTGATCTTGTTACCCTCGAGAGCCAGCACCTTTACCAGGATTTGATCACCCTCCTTCAGCTCGTCGCGGACGTTCTTAATGCGGCTTTCGGAGATTTCACTGATATGCAGTAATCCATCGGTGCCAGGGAAGATTTCGACAAACGCGCCGAAATCGGCTATCCGAACTACTTTGCCGAGATAAGTCGCGCCAATTTCCGCCACCGCAGCGATGTCGGCGACCATTTGCATTGCGCGATTCGCGGCCGTGCCACTCGAGGCAAAAATGTTGACCGTACCGTCATCTGAAACGTCGATCTTGACCCCGGTCTGATCGATAATCCCCTTGATCACCTTGCCGCCGGGCCCGATCAGTTCTCGAATCTTGTCGGTCGGGATCTTAGTCGTGTAGATGCGCGGCGCGTACTGCGAAAGTTCTTTGCGCGGCTTCTCGATGGCAGCCAGCATCGTGTCGAGGATTTCCAGCCGACCTTTACGCGCCTGCTCGAGAGCCTCCGCCATGATCTTCGTAGTCACATTTGTGACCTTGATGTCCATCTGCAGCGCGGTAATGCCCTCGCGTGTTCCAGCAACCTTGAAGTCCATGTCGCCGTAGTGGTCTTCCGCGCCGGCGATATCGGTAAGAATCGCGTACTGATCGCCTTCAATCACCAGACCCATCGCGATCCCTGCAACCGGCTTCCCCAGCGGCACCCCGGCATCCATCAGGGAAAGTGTTCCGCCGCAGACGCTAGCCATCGAGCTCGAGCCGTTCGACTCGAGAATGTCGCTCACGACGCGCAGGGTATAGGGGAAGGCCTTCTCGTCCGGAATCATCGCGGCAAGAGAGCGCTCGGCCAATGCGCCGTGGCCGATCTCGCGGCGTCCCGGTCCACGCATAAACCCTACTTCACCAACACTAAAGGGCGGGAAATTATAGTGAAGCATGAAGCGCTTCGAGGTCTCGCTTAAATCGAACAGCTCGATACGCTGCTCGTCATCCTTCGTACCGAGCGTGGTAGTCACCAGCGCCTGGGTCTCGCCTCGTGTAAAGATGGCCGAACCGTGCGTGCGCGGCAGAACGCCTACTTCGCAGGTGATCGGCCGGATCTGATCGAAAGCGCGGCCATCGGGACGCCGTCGGTCCTTGAGCATTTCATCCCGGAAGATGCGCTCTCTTAAAGACTCAAAGGCCTTGCCGGCTTCTGACTGCTCTGCTTCCTCTGTAAACAACGCCAGCGCTTTAGTCTTCGCCTGGTCCACCCGGCTGTAACTTTCGGCCTTCGGGTACTTCTGGGTGTTGAGCGCGTCGGTCAGATCCGCGCGGACCGCCGTCGAGATCCTGTCGAGCACGGTGTCATTCACAGCGGCCGGAGTGAACTCCCGCTTCTTTTTCCCTGCGGCTTTCACAAGCTCCCGGATGGCGGCGGCGACCTTCTTGCAGCAATCGTGGCCAAACTCAATCGCGCCCACGACTTCCGCTTCCGAAGCTTCGCTCGACCCGGCTTCCACCATGACGATGCCTTCTTCGGTACCGGCCACAATGATGTTCAGCTTGGAATCTTTGCTTTCCTCGTACGAGGCATTGGCCTTATATTGTCCATTGATCAATCCGACGCGAACGCCACCCAGGACATGGTGGAAGGGTACATCCGAGATGGCGAGCGCAGCGCCCGCACCAATAATGGCGAGCACCCCCGGGTCAAACTCCGGGTCGGCCGAGAGCACCATCGCGATGATCTGGGTCTCATGGCTGTAGCCCTCCGGGAACAATGGCCGGACGGGCCGGTCGATCAGTCGGCTGGTGAGAATTTCTTTCTCCGAAGGTCTACCTTCGCGTTTGATGAATCCGCCCGGGAACTTACCCGCGGCGTATGTGTACTCGCGGTAATCCACCGTGAGCGGAAAAAAGCTAGCGCCCGGTTTGGGCTTCTCCGCCGAAGTGGCGGTGACCAGCACGACCGAATCTCCCGCGCGAACGACCACAGACCCACCGGCCTGTTTAGCAATCTTGCCGGTCTCGAGCGAGACCGTTGACCCATTCAGGTCGATTTCAACTGTATGCGACATTTATCATTTCCCGATGCGTGATCCGCATCAAAACTTCTATGGGCACGCTTGATCGTCAGCGATCTCTGCGTGCGGATCTACTCTCGGGATTAAGTGGGGACTTAGAGTTGGAAGCGAAGGACGACCACCCACCAGGGTGGTGTTGCGCGTTCGTACGTCGGGATTGAACAACCCAACCCGCGCCTGCTTGAGAATCGGAAATCTAGCGGCGGATGCCGAGACTCTGAATCAGAGCCTTGTAACGCTCCGGACTGCGGTCTTTCAGATATTTGATCATCTTGCGCCGCCGGGCGACCATCGACAGCAACCCACGGGTAGAGTGATAGTCTTTCCTATGCGTCTTCAAATGATCAGTCAACTGAGAAATCCGTTGACTTAAAAGCGCGATCTGAACCTCCGGCGAACCCGAATCCGACTTGTGAATCCGGTACTTGACAATTACTTGCGACTTCTCTGATACCGCCAGGGCCATGCTAGAAAACGATACTCCTCGTCTTTACCTTAATCTCGATTTATTTCTTACAAGAGTAACACAAAGACTCAGATAGTGTGTTTCAGGGTTCGTCCTCTGCCCCCAGCGCGGCCGCTACTCCCGGCTTCTCGAGATACGGAATCCCGTTTGTCATCCAGTCTGGTTCGGGCGCGCCCTTCAGATAAAAGTCGAAGAACTGCTGCAGCCGCCGGGCATAATCTTTCTGGTCGGCACGGCGTCGCAGATTGTGCGGCTCGCCGTTGTAGGTGAACATGTAGACCTGCTTGCCCAAGCGGCGCAGCGCCAAATAATATTCGATGCCTTGATACCACGGGACGGCATCGTCGGCATCGTTGTGGATCATCAGTAGAGGTGTATCGACCCGGTCGGCGGCAAAGATGGGCGAATTCTCTATATAGCGCAGCGGGTATTGCCACACGCTTCCGCCAATGCGGCTTTGCGTGCGCTCATATTGGAACTGGCGCGGAATGCCCGGTCCCCAGCGGATGCCGTCGTAGGCGCTGATCATATCGGCCACAGGTGCGCCCGCCGCCGCTGCGCGAAAACGATTGCTGCGCGTGATCATGTAGGCGATCTGATAGCCGCCCCAACTGTGCCCCTGTATCCCGATGGCCTGTTCATTGACAAAACCCCGGTTGACAACCGCCTGAACAGCCGGCAGAACACAATCGAGCGCGCTCTGCCCCGGATACCCCACCTTATAGACAATATCCGGCTCCAGCACCAGGTAGCCGTTGCTGACATACACGCTCGGGCTGATTACGTTGTAAGGGCGCGGTTCGATGAAATTGTTCACATTCTGGGTCAGCCGTTCATAAATGTAGACCAGCAGCGGATATTTCTTCTTCGCGTCGAAATTCTCGGGTTTGTAAAGAGTGGCCTGGAGCGGCACTCCGTCCACGTTGTTGAAATGCACGATCTCGGCAGTGCCCCAAAGTAAACCCGCCATCTGCGGATCGGCGTCGCTCACTTTCTTAAACTGCCGGAACGCTCCATCGGTCACGAGCAGATTCGGATACTCGCTGAAGGTAGAAGCTGCCGTCACATACACATCCGCATCGCGCGCCTTGATGGGCGGCGCGAAGTTCTTGGCTTCGAGAATGAGCTTCCTCGGCGGCGGCGCCGCACCGATTGTCGTGGTATAGAAGCCTGTATCGTGCGTGAAATCGTTTTCCGCCCGCAGCAAGAGCGGCTTCGCGGGATCGATCCAGCGGGTCGCCGGATCGTCCGTTTCAAAGCGAATAATCCGGAACTGCAACCTGCTCTTGCGTCCCGCACCCTGCGTAATGTCGATCGCCGATGAGCCGTCCGCGCGGCACTCCCAGATGTCATAGCGGTCGTAGATCAGCACCGACAGGCCATCGCGGGTCCATCCGGCAAGCCGGTAGGATGCCGCGAATCCAGGCGTATCGTGCTGCTCGTTCGCGAACGATACCCCGAGCTTCGCCGTCAGGTTAATTGTGCGAGCGTCAGCGGTCGAGATGACGATCCAGTTCTTGCCATCGAAGTAGATTGCGTACTTGGAATTGGGCGACCAACTGACATGATTTATATGCTTTCGCGCAACCAGCTTCCGCTCGCCGGTGCCGGTGTTGACTACGTAGGAGTCGGTATAGTCACCGTCGTATTCTTCTAGCCGTCGATAAGCGCGGTCATCGTCCCCGATTGCGTACAGACCGTCTTCACTGGGCGACACTTCGTCCATCTCAGGCGTCGCTAATTGCAAGAAGCGATTGTCCGCCATGTCATACATCGCACGATACGAGCGGAAGCGTTCCGTCCGCGCACGTATCTTCTGCATCGGCTGGATGTAATCGTCCTTCCAAGACCACAGGTCCACGGAAACGCGCTCATCCTCGGGTACGCTGCTGTCCAGCGGCTTATACGAGAGCTCTGGGGCCGTACCGAAGAAAATGCGCTTACCGCCCTTTGCTACCTTTAGCTCTGCCTTGTCGGAAAGAATCCAGTTCGCCGGAAATCCTGCGGTCTGATCGGACGCCAGCTCGACGGCAGCAGATGAGCCGCGCTCCCAGGCGTAGAGCTTGTAATGCCGCTCTTTGGCGGCGGGATCGTCACGATCACTCAGGAAAGCTAAACGTGTCTGATCTTCGTCCCAGGCGAGCTTGTTGAAAATGCCTGGTCCGGAGAGGAGTGCCCGCGGCGGCTCGTCCACTCCAGGGGTGCACTCAAACACGCCATTCTCCGAATTTCTTTCTGCATTGACTGCAAATGCGAGTGTCTTTCCATCTCTCGTGAGCATGTATTCGGAAACCTGGTGGAAGCGCCGTTCGGTCTCCTGCTCCAGATTTCGCAGTACCAAATCACCCGTTTCGATCTTCTTGTGCCCGCCTGGAGGCGTGGGTGGAGTAGCGACCAAGTTGTTCGGAATATCGAGATAGGCAACATAGGTGCCCCCTTGTGCCGATAACTGGAAGTCTTTTACGGTCTTCTCCCGAAAGACAGCGCCGGAAGCCAGATTGATTGCTACAAGATCGCCCTTGGGATCACGTCGCTGCGCGGCGTTCACCGTAGGCACGATCTGATTCCGGCCGACGCGTCGCGGCGCGCTTTCCGTGTTGGGACGCGTCACTCGCATGCGTTCGCGTTTGGCCTGCTCGACTTCGGCATGCGTGGCAAACGTGGTGAAGATGAGAAATCTGCTATCCGCCGAAAACCTCACGGCGATACCGGGCGGGAGCGGCGGGGCTTCCTCCGTCTGGGGATTCGAGTAATTCGGCGGTGGCGGCGGTGGCAGTTCGCCAATCGGCTGGCGTATTTCCTTCCCGGTCTTTAGATCACGCAGAACTAATTCGCCGTCACCCTGCTGAGGGAACAGGGCATAAGCGAGATAATGCCCGTCATTCGAGAGCGCCTGGTTTTGAATATGCCGCCAAGAATCGTAATCATCTGGCGTGAGCGGACGCTTACCCGGCAGTAGCGGAAAGATTAGAAATAGGGATACGGCAAGAGCTTTGAACATCTTTCGGCTTGGGTGTCCGCAATTTTAGCGAACGCGATTTTCCTGGCGAACCGTTCCTTCGCTCTGTGTCGAGGCAACCAGATTCTTCACATCATCCAGTTCCTTCTTCAGGCGGGCGTTCCGGCGCGCCAGGCTGACGACATAGAGAAGCACAATCAGCCAGGCTGCCAGAAAACCGTAAAACATGTAGGTGAAGTTGCGAGCGTCCATAATTCCTCAATCAAGCCGCATTGGCGAAGCGGCGCAGCGAATCGATCTCGCGCGCCGTAGATTCCTGGCGCGTGCGGATCAGCACGAGAGCGGTAGCGACCATTAGTATGGCGAAGAAATTCAGATAGATCATATGCTCCATCGCAGGATCGATATTTCCTCCTCCGGTGCGAATGCTGAGCACCGGCGCGGGATGCTGCGTCCGGAACCATTCGATGGATTTCCAGACAATCACTACATCCACGCAGCCGAAGATGCAGAGCGCCGCGGAGAGCCTTGCCCGCTGGGTCGGTTCGTCGATCGCGCGCCGCATCATAATATATCCGGCAAAAATGAGAATGCACACCAGAAAGGAAGTGAGGCGTGCATCCCACGTCCACCAAATTCCCCAGATCACACGGGCCCAAATACTACCGCTGACGATGTTCACCAGCATGAAAACAACCGATACCTCGACAACCGAGGCCGCCAACGAGTCCCAGCGAAAGTTACCGGTCGAAAGATAGAGCACGCTCAACCCCAGCGCGACGAAGCAGCCCAACATGCCGGTAATCGCAGCAGGAACGTGGAAAAAGATAATGCGATAGATAGGCCCTTGCAAGGCATCGTCGGGCAGCACCAGGAAGATATGATACAGGTCGTAGGACAGCAGCAAGGCGGCCGCGATCGCGAGCACAATGGCAATCTTTTCGCGCATAAAACTTCCTTTCCTATTCTGACTTAATTCACCAGGATAGTATCGGCCAGCAGCAGAGCCAGCGCGGTGAAAACAATGTCGAAGACTACGAGGACGCGCCACCAGATTGCCAGATCGACTCCGGCTTCGGCGCCCGGGAACAATCCCTTTGTCAATTCTATGGCGGCGATCAGCAGCGGAATCAGGAGCGGATAGACAATCACAGGCAACATCAGTTCCCGCAGGCGCAGGTTAACGGTCAGGGCCCCGAAAACCGCGCCCAATATGGCAATGCCCCATGTCGCCAGAACAAACGCGGCAGCCAGTAAACCTGAATGTATCCACCAGCGCACGTCGTAGAAAATTCCAAATACGCAAAGTGACAGCAGTTCGACGACCAGCAGAGTCGCGAAATTGGCAATTGCTTTGCCGACGAGCAGACTCCCGGTCGACAGCGGAGAAGACATCAGTGCGTCGAGGCATTCATTGGGTAGCTCGCGGGCAAATCCACGGTTGAAGACCAGCGCCCCGGCAAAGGCGAATACGATCCAAAGTAGCCCGCCTTCGTTCTGGCGCGTTTCCTCGGAGGTAACGTCGAACGCGAAGCTCAGAAGCAGCAGAATCGCCACCGCGAAAGCCGCCGCCGCATTCAAGGATTCCTTGGTACGAAGCTCGACCGACAGGTCTTTCCGCGCGACCAGGAGCGCCTGATTCAGCATCCTCAAGCTGCGCCGAGCTCAGTGTAAAGGCGATAAAGATAGCTCGCATCCTCGACCATCTCCTGCGTCCTTTCACCTGAGTAACGGAGCCGCCCGTTCTCGACCAGCGCCACATGAGAAGCGATCGCCAGAGCCTCCCTGAGCTGATGCGTCGAAAGAATGATGGTGGCTCCGCTTTGCCGCGCTTCGACCAGCAGTTCGCTCAACATGGCAATGGCACGATCGTCGAGGGAAGTAAACGGCTCATCGAGCAGCAGCAATTGCGGCGCGTGCAAGAAAGGTTCGAGCGAGCGCCAGCCGCTGCCGCATGCCGCGCGAGAACTGGCGCACGGGCATGTTTGCCACCCGATCGAGACCGACCCGGACCAGCCACTGGCCCGCTATCTTGCGAGCTTCTTTCACTCCGGAGACATGCGCGAAGAAATTCAGGTTCTCGCGTGCAGAAAGATCTTCGTAAACGCCAATGCCGTGCCCAAGAAAGCCAACTCGACGCCGGGCTTCCTCACTACGAGGCGACTCGCCGAACAGCCGAATTTCGCCACGCTGAAAGGGAGACAAACCCGCCACAATACGTAGCAGGGTGGTCTTCCCCGCCCCGTTTCTCCCGAGTAATGCGCAGCAGGAGCCTTGCTCGATCGTCAACGTACAATCGCGCAGCGCCGCGTAATCGCCGTAGAATTTCCAGACACGCTCCAGAGTGACTTCAGGCATTCACGGTTTCCAGCCTACTTGCTGTACGGCGAACGCACCGGGGAGCTTCGGAACAATACCACAAGGCCCACTCCAAGAATGCCCAAAGCCAGGCTCACCAGCCAGATCATATGGCGATAGATCGGCGGTTGGCCCTGTGTCACTTCCGGTGAATCAGACTCATCGGTCGCGCTCGCATCGCCGTCCGCGGCTCGAAACGCCCCTGTGCCCGTGATATCGGCCGAAAAGTCGCTAGCGGCAGTGACGGTATAGATTGTCGCCTGCGTCTTCGGCTCCGTCCCAACTTTCTCCAGGTCCGCCCCGGCCAGCGTGACTCCAGGCGGCGCAATCAGCCGCAACGGTCCAGTGGGCATTCCTTTCACGCCGACCACTCGGCCCCGGTAAGTAAACGGAGAGCCCGCCGGCAGCGTGTAGTTCACGTCGAACTCTGTCTGACCCGGCTTGATCGGAAAATCCACTTTGAAGACGTTCTCTTCGCTGGTCTTCTCGGCGGCGCGTGGCAGTGGCATGCCCTGAGGTCCTGAAGCGTTCACTCGCACTTGTCCATTCGCCGCGGGTGGCAGGAAAAAAACAAGAGCGCCCAACGCGTCGTTATTGTATGTGGTCTGCGAAGCGTTCTGAATAACTATCGTCTCTGTAACCGCGATCTGGCTGGTCGAAGGTTCAAGCGTCAGCATTCGCTCCGCGACGCGCGCCACAGCGGGCGATTTCGTCGCCTCGAAGATGTCGACGTCCACGTTCGACGTCGGAATATTGGGCGTCATCAGTTTGTTGTAGTCCACGTCCTTGTATTTTGCCTGCAGCAACTGCGGACCGCCGCCCGGCTGGTCCTTCTCAAATACAAAGTGACCGGCCGCGTCCGTGGTTGTCGTGCCGATCGTCTGCATGCCATTCTGGCCCGGCTTTACCAGGGTCATGCTGACTCCCGCAGCTGGCTTGCCGGTTGTGCGATTGACTACCGTGCCGTCAATCGCCGCAAACACGGGTATGGAGCAGAGCAAGAAGCAAACAAGATGCTTCACGCCATGGCCTTCCCGCATTCTCCGCAAAACTTCAGCACCTGCGCAAACCTCGCGCCGCAATGAGGACAGACCGTTCTTGCCTTTTCAGGTTTGCGGGCCACCGGTTTCGCCGTCCGCACCGGAGCTAGTCCCAAACGCTGCACCGTCTGCTCCATTTCCGCAAGTACGCCGGCCAGCTCTCGTTGCAGCGCTCGCTTGTTCTGCTGATAATCGCCGTCCGACAATTTGCCGAGCCGGTACTCGAATTGGAGGTCCCGAAGATTGCTGTAGATCGCCTGCTTGCGGTCTTCGAGATATTGAACCGGCGAAACCGGAATCGGCTCGGGAACATCCTTGTCCCGTATCCCAAGCGTGAAGTAAAGCGCGGCGATGGCGATCACGACAGCCGCTGCAGTGATCATTTCCTGCTACCCGGCTCCGCGTCGTCCTCCCCCAGTTCGCGATCGATTTGTCTCCGATATCGCTCGATCAACGTCTCGTCCACCGCCGTGAGAGGCGCGGGCTCCTTACGGTGACGCTTTACGAATGTCCAATAAATAAAGAAGCCGATGAGAAGCACCAAGCCCGGCATGATCCATGTCACGACCGGACCCAGCCCTTGCGCCGGCGGCGATGCCAAAGCGACGATCCCTTCCTCGCGCACGATGGTATCCACCACGCCGCTATCGCTCATACCTTTCGCTTTGAGCGCGTAAATCCGGTGGCGCAATGGATCGGCGGAACTGCAACGCATCATCGGGCAATCGCCTACGGTATTACGGCAGCCACCGCAGCGGCAAGCGAGTTTGGCGCCGACCCGGACCACGTCCGGGCTCAGGAATGACGCATCCTGCGCAACCAGAACCGCAGTCAGAACTGAGAAAAACGCTACAAGAAGTTTAAGATTGAACCGTTGCAGGCGCACTCGCAAATCCTACTACCTCTGTGCGCGCATATTGCAAACGCACCTTCCCCGGAATCAGGCAGACGATTGTTCCGGCTAAGACCACAAAATAGCCGATCCAAATCCACGAAACCAGCGGAAAGATATACATCTGGAAAATCGCTTTGGTGTTGTCCGGCGATATGCCGGAAAAATTCACATATAGATCTTCATTCAACCGGCGCCGGATGCCTACTAGCGAGGACTGTTCCTGGCTTGACTTATACAGCCGGATCTCCGGCTCCAGCTGATCGATCACCTGGCCGTTGCGGGAGACATCCATAATCGCGTGACTGAATTCGTAATTGTCGTTCTCGCCGTTGTTCACGCTGAGCAATTTCAGGTCGTAGTGCCCGAGACGCACACTCTCATTCAGACCCACGCTGCGCGTCTGGTGCAAGTCAAATGCCCGGCCTGTGAAACCGATGAACATGAGCACGATGCCCAAATGCACCAGGTAGCCACCATAGCGCCGGGTATTTCGCCAGGTCAGTTCGAAGGCTGCCTGCGGCAGCGGCAAGTGCTCCTTCGCTTGAATTGCCCGCGAACCCTTCCAAAACTCGGTCAAGATCGTCGCGATCACGAAACTACATAAACCGAACGAAAGCAGCGGAGCGACACGATGAATCCCCGAGGCCAAGAGCGCCGCCATGACGCCCAGACCAACAGAGCAAGGGATCAGAAACGCGCGCCGCAAGCTGCTCAAAGAACTCTTGCGCCATGCAATCAGCGGACCGACTCCCGTCAACAGGAGCAAGAAGAGTGCGATCGGCACGTTCACCCGGTTGTAGTAAGGAGCGTCGATCGTCTCCTTCTCGCCTGTCATGGCTTCCATCAACACCGGAAACAGCGTGCCCCATAGAATTGCGAAGCAACTCGCCAGCAGGATCAGATTGTTGAACAGAAAACTCGATTCCCGCGAAACGACGCTTTCAAGCTTCACTTCGCTTCGCAGGTAGGGCAGGTTCTTGACGATCGCAAAGGCCGTGAGTGCCACGCCTCCTAGAACAAACGTCGTGAAGTACGGCTTCACCGGGGATTGCGCGAAGGCATGCACCGAGGCGACCAGCCCGGTGCGTGTCAGTGTCGTACCCAGAATACTCAGCAGGAACGTGGCCGAGACCAGCACCATATTCCAAACCTTCATCATCCCTTTCTTTTCCTGCATCATGACCGAGTGCAGAAAGGCGGTCGCCGTGATCCATGGCATTAGCGAAGCATTTTCGACGGGGTCCCAAACCCAGTAGCCGCCCCAGCCCAGCACTGTGTAAGCCCAATACATCCCGAGCGAAACGCCCGTGCTTTGAAATAGCCAGGTGACAATCGCCCAGCGGCGCGTGGTGTGAATCCATCCTTCTCCCGGTTGCTTGGTAATGAGCGAGGCCATAGCGAACGCAAATGGCACCGTGAAGCCGACGTAACCCAGGTACAGCATCGGCGGATGAATCGCCATCGTCCACCACTGGAGCAGCGGGCTTAAACCATTGCCATCGGGAGCCTGGATAATTCCGCCGCCCGCCATCAGCATCTTGAACGGGCTCGCCACGAAGGTGATCATGCCCACGAAAAACGCCAGCGTGGTCATCAGAATTGCGACCACAATCGGCATCATGTCGCGGAATTTGCGGCGGTTCGTGTAAACCACTACCGCCGAATAGGAAGAGAGAATCCAGCTCCAGAATAAGAGCGAGCCTTCCTGGCCGCCCCACCAGGCAGTGAACTTGTAAACCCGCGACATCGCCCGGTTGCTGTGGGCCGCTACATACGCCATGCGGTAATCCCCACTCAGCAGGGAAGTTACGAGCACGGCTGCCGCCAGGGTCAGCAGTATCCAGATCGCGTAGACTGCGCGCTCGGCGCTCACCACTAAGTAGGGACGCCTACCGTATTTACCGGCAACTGCCGCCGCGACGGCAAATACGGCCAGGCAAAAAGCGATCAGGACGGAAAGGGCACCGATGTTTTCCATGAGATTGCGAGGCGCTCCTCTATTTAGCTCACGCGCGCGGGCGAAAGGGGCTCGTGCGACACGCTATGCGGGTTAGGTTTCGCTTCATACTTAGAAGCGCACTTGGCCTGAATCTTGTTCGCCTGAAATACGCCATCCGGACCCAGCCGGCCGTCGGCCAAAGCTTGCGAGTTGTCCTTGAAGGTATCCGGCAGAGGATCGGAACCCGAATAGACCACATTGAGAGTCTTCGCCCGCCTCTTGCAGGACAAACGAAACAGCCATTCCATTCTTCACGATAGATCCGGGCTAGCACGTCGCCGCACACCCGCAGTCGTTCGTGTTGCGCTGCGCCGCCCATCTGATCGAGTTCGGGGATAGTTTTGTAATATGCCTTGGTGTCTTTCACACCCCCGATGCCGAGCCAAACGAGCGATCCCACAATCAAGACCATCAGGGTCCCGAATTTCACGTAAGTCTTCATAAAATTTGGGGGCGAATCTTTAGTATATCTCCGGTTCAACAATCTGACCTTATGAGGCGCGCAAGCTGTCACCGGCAAAAGTCGGTGTACTCCGAACCAAGTAAACTACAGGTTCAGGACCCTTTGGCTTCCGAAACTAAACCGTTGCCCTTGTTTCTAGCGCGCCGCTCCTCCGGCGTTCGCCGCGTTGCGCAACTCGCGGAACTGGCGCCTCTCTCCGCCGCCCAGCGCTGGTTTGCCCGGGAACGGTCCTGGATCAATGACGTCCATCTTCAGATTTGCCGCATTCCAGCCGCTACCTTTTTTGAGCAGGAGCGGGCCGAATGGTTGCGCGATCGCCTTTCGAGCCTTGGCTGGCAGGCACGCCTGGATCGAGCAGGCAACGTGCTCGCAGTTTTTCCCGGCGGAGAGTTCCCGTCGCTCATTGTCTCGGCTCATCTCGATACTGTGTTCTCCCCCGGACGTGTGGAAGACGTGTCTCTCGGCCCAGACGGCCGCCTGATCGGACCAGGAGTCTCAGACAACGGGTCGGGACTTTCCGCGCTTCTTGCCCTAGCCCGGCTGCTTGCCGAAGATCCCCTTCTGCATCCCCTCGCCGCCGCGGTCTTGCTCGTCGCTAACGTCGGCGAAGAAGGCGAGGGCAATCTTAGCGGTATGCGCTATCTCTGCCGCCCCGAACCAAGCCGCTGCGGCCTCGATCTATCGAAAATTCAGGCCTTTGTCGTGCTCGATGGTCCCTCAGTCGAACACATCACCGCCCAGGCGCTGGCCAGCCGGCGTTTCGAAATCACCTTTTCGGGGCCCGGCGGCCATAGCTGGAACGACTACGGCACGCCTAATCCGGTACACGCCATGGCCGATCTCGTCAGCCATTTCGTCCAAACAGCCGAGACGCGTCTCAATGCCGATCGGCGTGTCCGCTGTTCTCATAATTTTGGAATTCTGGAGGGGGGCACGAGTATCAATTCGATTCCTTCCACCGCGCGCGCTAAGCTCGATCTCCGATGCGCCGAAACTTCCATCCTCGAGGAGCTCACGCGCCTGCTCACCACCTCAGTCGAACGCAGCCTCGAACGCGAAAATAGAAGCTCGCGCGGTGTGCGCCTCTCAGCGAAAATTAAGGAACTCGGTGCCCGGCCTGGCGGCAAACTCGACGAAGAATCCGGCCTGCTCCGAGCTATTCAATCGATCGACGCTTATCTCGACATCCGGTCCCGCGTCGATTGCGCGTCCACCGATGCCAACGTGCCTCTCTCCATGGGCCTGCCTGCCATTTCGATTGGAGTGGGCGGCCAGGGCGGCGGCGCTCATACCCCCGAGGAGTGGTACCAGCCGGAAGGCCGGGAACTCGGTCTGCGGCGTATCCTTCTCCTCCTCGCTTCTATTCACGCTGGAATTCCCGAGACACGCGACGCATTGCACGACCCTTCTAAGGGATGACCGCCCGCAAGACTCCTGCGCGCTGGCAGGCCGATTTTGCCCTGGCACTGGTCGCGCTCGTCTGGGGCGCCACATTCGTCGTCGTCAAACAGGCTCTCTCCGGGATATCGATCGTTTATTTTCTGGCCGCGCGTTTTTCGGTTGCCGCCATCTGCCTCTTCCTGATCTTCCTTCCGCCATTCTTCCGCGCTGGCCCCAGCGCCGTGTGGAAGGGGCTCCGCGGCGGAGCTGCGGCCGGTGTCTTCCTCTGGCTCGGCTACATGCTCCAGACCTTCGGGCTCAAGTACACCACTGCCGGCAAGTCAGGGTTTCTGACCGGTCTTTATATCGTGTTGGTGCCTCTCGTCGCTGCCCTCGTCTATCGGCGCTGGCCGCAGCGGCGTGAGCTGCTCGGCATCGGCATTGCGGGCACTGGCATGATCCTGATGACTTTCCCTGCACTGGGCTCCCGCTTCCACATCAACCGTGGAGATCTGCTCACCATCGGATGCGCTGTCGCATTTGCGTTTCATCTCCTGGTGCTCGGATATTTCTCGCAACGCGAGCTCTTCCAGGCCGTCGCGCTCGGCCAAATCCTCTGCGCGGCAGCGCTTTCCTCTGTTTCCTTATTCATCGAACCGCCCCGCGTTCGTTGGACTCCGAACGTAATCCTCGCCATCGTCTTGACTGCTGTATTCGCCACCGCTCTCGCCTTTGCCCTCCAAACCTGGGGACAAAAATTCACTACGGCCACGCGTACTGCTCTCATCTTTGCGCTAGAACCTGTATTCGCGCTCGCGACAGCAGTTGTGGCGGGACACGAGCCGCTCACCGGATCCGCAATCGCCGGTGGCGCGCTGATTTTGACTGGTATTCTAACTGTCGAGTTGAAACCCGCGCCGAAAGCTGCGCTTTCTACCGGCCATGAGCCTTGACGATCATCTCGGTAAGTCTATACTTACCGCAAGTGCTAGCTTATGCCCGAGATCTATCTCGCAGGCCTGCAGAATAGCGCTTCCTTGGGGACAACCGGGACCCGCTAACACCACACATGGCGTACATCACTCTGGTCGTCCGACCCGAGGGAAACCCAGGCGGCCACCCACATCGAGCCTATGGTGGCGTTACGCAATGAGTGAAAAGCTGGGGTCAGAAGGTTAGTTTCATGCCGAACTGAATCTGACGCGAAGTGGTCGCCGTGCTAGTGATCAGACCGGCAGTGGAACTAATTTGAGTTCCCGAAAATACGATAGCGTTTGGTGTTCCGAAGTTGGCGTGGTTCAAAGCATTGAAGAATTCAGATCTGATTTGCAGTTTAATGCGCTCCGTAATCGCGACATTTTTGAAGAGCGAGAGATCCAGTTCGGCAAGACCCGGTCCGCTGAAGACTCCGCGGCCCAGGTTGCCGTAAGTGCCAGCCGCAGGCAGAACAAATGCGTTGGGGTTGAACCACTGATTCGGATTCCCTTCAACCACCGGCCCGTTGAATGCCGGGTTTAAAGACGGGCGATCCGGATTTCTGGTGTCGCCGTCTCCGGAACGATTGGAACCGATTTGGGGTGTAAACGGGAAGCCGCTCAGCAGAGTTACGATTGCGTTCAGTTGCCAGCCGTTGACTAGTTTGTCTTGAACGCCAGTGCTGGAGCCGAGCCATCGCTTGCCGCGGCCGAAAGGCAGTTCATAACGCCCGGACAAGCTGGCCTGATGTTCGGCATTGAGCGCCGATGGCCCCCAATCGGTTCGAAGACTGTTGCGGTTCAGAACCATCTGCGCTTCGTTGCTCGCCTGGGCACCAGTGAGAGCGGAATTGATGTCCAGGTTTTTCGACCAGGTGTAATTGGCGCGGAACTCAAGACCATGACTCAGACGCCGCGTCACGTTGGTCTGCAAAGAATTGTAGCTGCTGTTGCCTTCGGTGTACCAGAAGAATCCACCGGATAAATACGGATTCGGACGCGCTCCAACCGGTATATAACTGACGCCTTCGGCAACCTTACTCCGGGTCGAACCATTGCCACCTGCAAGGCAACCGCGCACGTTAGAACACACTTCCGCAGGGATGCTATTCGGATCGATACTGACCAATCCGTGATATCCGAAAGATCCGACGTAAGCAATGCTCAAGGAGGTTTCCTTGGTCAACTCATGCTCAACGGTGAAATTCCATTCGTTCACGGCCGGCGTCTTGGCATTTGGCTGTACACCTTGGGGCGCATATGTTGTACAAGGCGACGGAATGCCGGGACCGCACGACGGAGCGGGCTGCACTCCGGAGGCGATCGGCACGATAGATGGCAGAGCAACGTTGGCGAAAGACGCAGTACCGTTGTACGGCGGCAGCGAGTTCAGCAGGAAGCTCAGATCGTCAATTAGCGAGTAGTACATACCGTATCCCGCCCGAATGGCGGTTTTGCCATCGCTAAAAGGGTCCCATGCCAGTCCCACCCGGGGACCAAGCAGGTGCGTGGCGTTATTCGAAGTGAAAACCGACTTGCCAACCAACGGATCTGTCTCGAGCACGCCCTGCGCGTTGGTGATGTAATTGGCCGCCCTGTTATCTGCTTCGTTCCAGCCAGTAGTGGATTCGTAGCGCAGACCGGCCCGCACGGTCAGGTTTTTGCGAAGCTTCATGACGTCCTCGGCGTACCAGGCATCGAAGAAACTTCTCCAGCCCAGTTCGGTTGGGTTTGGCACTACCTGAAAGCTGCTTACCTTGCTTTGCAAAAACGTGGTGAGGCTGGTAAAGCTGGCTTGGCCGAGTTGGCGCGAGGCGGTGTTCTCGTTATCCTGAATGGGCTGCAACCACACACCTAAATTGATCTGGTGTATGCCCTTGGTCAGTTGAAAATTGTCTTCGTATGTAAAGAGATTTCTGCGATTCCAGACGTTCGCTGCATTGTTGGGACCTGCCGAAGTGATGGCCGAGGCGCCCGTGGTGGTCACGCCGCCACCGATCACGATGCCCCCTGGACCGCCGTTGCCGGTAACGAAATTCAGGCTGGAGGGGAAAGGTGTAACAAGCGGCGCATTGAAGTTAAATGCAGCGCGCGAAAAGCCAAAGCGGGCGGTATTCAACGCCTCCGGCGAAAATACGTGGGTCTCCTGCAGACTGGCGACCTGAGCGACCAGAATCAGGTCAGACGCAAACAACGGATCTGCAGCGGGCGTAAGGTTGGTCCCGTGATCTATCGTGTAGGCTCCCGTCAGAGTATCGCGATCGCTGATGGAGTAATCGCTTCGAGCGGTACCGAAGTCTTCATAGATACTTTGCCGGGGGTTGTTGTAGGAGAGAGCCGTTCCCGAGGGCAGTCCGTTCGACAATAGCTCTGGACCGTTGGCTTGCGGCCATAGATCGAAGTACTTCAGCATGGCGGGATTCAGTTTCGAAACGGGAGTGTAGATGGCCGATGAGTTTGGCAGCAGACCTTGGCGCGCGAACTGATCCGGAACTTCGCTAACGCTGCTAACCGCGAGCGCTTGACGAAAGCCCTCGTAGTTGCCGAACAGAAACCAGCGGTTTTTTCGTAGCGGCCCGCCGAGCGCTGCACCGAACTGATTCCGGCGAAATGGCGGAACGAAACTGCGGTCGTAGAAGTTTCTGGCATCGAGATCGCTGTTGCGAAGAAACTCAAAGAGTGACCCGTGCAGAAGGTTCGTCCCGGATTGAGTAGCAACGATGACCTGCGCTCCAGCGCGTTTGCCATATTGGGCGGAATAGGTATCGGAGAGAATATTGAATTCGCGAACGGCGTCCACGCCTAACAACTCGCCACTAGCGCCGCCCGGCGTGTTGGCAAGCTGGCTCGACCCCGTGTATTCGATACCGTTCAGCAAGACGATATTGTCCATGGGCCGTCGGCCATCCACGGAGAAGGTATTGCCGTTGCTGGTGCTGGTTCCCGGGCTTCTTAAGGTGAAGTCGATCGCGCCCGGATTAAGAGTGATCAAATTATCAAAACTACGGCCGTTGAGAGGCAGGTCTTTGACCTGGTTCTCCCCAACCAGCCCGGCCACGGATTCGGTCGTGGTGTTGACGATGGGAGCCTGTTCAGAGACGTTTATTTGTGAAACGAGCTCGCCAACCTCCAGCCGAAAATTGAGCGTCGCATTTTGGTCGAGCTCCAGCGTTATGCCCGTCCGGTCAACCGGTTTGAATCCAGTTTTTTGAGCTCTGACTTCCGTCGATCCGAGAGGCAGCGCAGAGATGCTGTAGCTGCCCGATGCATCGGTAATTGTGCTCCGGCGGCCACCAGTTTCTAGACTTGTTACCGTAACGGTGGCACCGGCAACGGCGCTTCCGGAGGCATCCTCCACCCTGCCCGATACGGACGCAGTAACCTGTGCCTCGATGCTGGGGCCAAGAAATATGAGAATTGCGGCCAATGCGCAGCAAGAAATGAGAGGCTTGGATTCCCATCCGGTGAAGACTTGCCGGTATCTGGGCGTCTTAGCTAGCAACAGGCAGCACTGAGGAAGAGTCATGCAGTTCGCTGGAAGACCCATTGTACGGTTAGCATACGAGCGAACGGACCGTTCTTTTCAGTGTTCCTTCAGACGCGATTCGGCTGGTGCACTGCGAGCATTTTCTTCCAGGAGTCCTCATCATGACCGAGGCTTAGCAGATTGGCTGCGCGAACCAGCGGCAGCCGCAGCAGTGCCGGGTCCTGTTCAATGTGTCGCAGCAGCTCGGGATCGGAGAGCTTGAGATACTTGAGTCCGGCGTCGGTATACGCTCTGCCCCCCGTGTCAAGCAGGGTGGTCAAACCGAAGCGCTCAACAAACCTCTTAATTTCGCCCAGAGCGATGGGCTTCAGTTTTAGATCGACCACCTGAATCGGCACTCCACGCTCTTTGAAAAAACGCTGAGCGGCGCGGGTCGGCTGTGAGTTCTTTACGCCGAAGATCTGAATGTTCGGCACGTGGCTCGATTGTGGCACACTCCCATGCTTATGTCTCGCGGGCGTATTACGCTGGTCGCGTGACAGTCCTCGGACACGTATTTGCGAAGTCCAGATTTTGTGTTGTCGTTGCCCTGGTTTTAGGCGCTGGCCAGCTTGCCGCGCAAAAGACGCAGCCAGCGCATATGCCGCCGACTCAGGCCGACATCTTACGCGGCGCGTATGGCCCGTATCGCGCCAATAACGATCTCCTTTTCTATCACCTTGATATCCGTGTAGATCCGAAGAAGAAGTTCATCAGCGGAAAAAACACCATCCGTTTCAAAATGCTCGAGCCGGGCACGCGTATCCAAATCGATCTTCATCCTTCGCTCCAGGTCGATAAGATCCTGTTCGGCAAGGCGGCGCTCACTTACAAGCGAGAGTTCGGTGCAGTCTTCATCGATTTCCCAAAGGAGCTACGCACCGGCCATGTGTACTCGATCGATTTCTACTACTCGGGGTATCCGGTCGAGGTGGCACGGTTCGGCGGCTTCGCTTTTCGCAAAGATTCGTTGGGTCATCCTTGGATCAACACGGCCTGCGAAGACATCGGCGCGAGCGTCTGGTGGCCGAATAAGGACCAGTGGCGAGATGAAGTCAAGAACATGGAAATCAGCGTCTCGATTCCCAATGATCTGGTGGATGTTTCCAACGGCAAGTTCAAAGGTAAGACAGATTTAGGCAACGGGTACACGCGCTGGGATTGGGTCGTCCATTATCCGATCAACAACTACGATGTCTCGTTGAACATCGGCAATTATCGGCATTTTTCGGATCATCTCGGCAAACTGCCGCTTGATTTCTACGCGCTCCCTGAGGATCTAAACAAAGCCGAGAAGCAATTCGCGCAGGCGAAGGGAATGCTCGAGGCCTTTCAGCATTACTTCGGGGCGTACCCATTTCCGAAAGACGGCTACAAGTTAATTGAAGTTCCTTACTCGGGTATGGAACACCAGAGCGCCGTGACCTACGGGAACCATTTCACGAACGGTTACTTAGGCCGCGACTGGACTGGCATCGGAATCAGCACGAAATTCGACTTCATCATCATTCATGAAAGCGGGCACGAGTGGTTCGGCAACAGCATATCGGCGGCTGACCGCTCGGACATGTGGATTCACGAAGGCTGGACGACCTACCTCGAGAGTCTTTATGTCGAGTACAGGTGGGGGCACAAGGATGCCCTCCGATACTTGAACGCGTACAAATCGAAGATTAAGAACCTGGAGCCGATTATCACCGAGCGCGGTGTGAACGGCACACCGCCGGAGGACCAGTATTTCAAGGGCGCGCTTTTCATCAACACCTTGCGCAGTATCGTCGATGACGACCAGCGCTGGTTTAAGCTGATCCACGATTTTTATCAGCATTTCAAATATCAGAACATCATGACGGAGGACGTGGTGCGTTATTTCAACCAGCAGACCGGCATGGATCTGACGCCGGTCTTCGATCAATATCTCCGGCATAGCGCGCTGCCCACGCTAGAACTGAAGTTCGAGCCGGGCACGGTCTCTTATCGCTGGAAAGCGGACGAGCCGTCCTTTGCCATGCCGGTGCGAGTGGGAACGAAAGATCATTGGCAGGTTATTCAGCCGACGACCGCCTGGAAGAGCATGAAGACTCGCCTGAGCAAAGAGGAATTCAGCGTGGCAACGGATCTCTATTACATCAACGTGAGTAAGCAATAGCCGGTCGTTTCTGTCAACGACGATCCGCAGCATTTTCGAAGCCGCGAGAGTAACCTTAAATGAGAGTCCTCTGTCAGGAGAAATCATGTTGCAAGCCGATCTCGACAATCCGGGTCGCCGCACCTTTTTGAAAACGAGTGGAATGGCTGCTGCCGCCGGCCTGATGACCGCAGCTTCGGCCAAGAGAGTTCTTGGCGCAAACGATCGGATCCGCATTGCCGTAATCGGTCTGCGGGGCCGAGGATGGGATCACGTGAAAGGCTATCGGACTATTCCCGGAGTCGAGATTGCTTACTTCTGCGATATCGACGAGAACGGTGTCTTAAACCCTCGCGTGGCGGATGCCGAAAAAATGGGGTTGCCTAAGCCGCAGACCTATATAGACGTTCGCAAGCTGCTCGAAGACAAGAATGTGGACGCGGTATCGATCGCTACACCGAATCACTGGCACTCGCTGATGGGAATCTGGGCTGCCCAGGCCGGCAAAGATATCTATATCGAAAAACCTTGTTCTCACAACTGGTGGGAGGGCCGGCAACTGGTCAAGGCCGTCGAGAAGTACAAGGTGATCTGCGAACACGGAAGCCAATGCCGTTCTAGCGCAGCAATCCGCGAGGCCATGGATAAGATGAATTCCGGCCTTCTTGGAAACGTCTACATGGCGCGGGGTTTGTGCTACAAGTGGCGCAAATCGATCGGACACGCGCCGCAGGAACCCGTTCCGCCGGGCGTACATTATGATCTCTGGACAGGTCCTGCGCCGTTAAGACCTTTCACGAAAAATCGGTTTCATTACAACTGGCACTGGAACTGGGAGACCGGCAACGGAGATCTCGGCAATCAGGGCATTCACGAAGTGGATCTTGCCCGCTGGGGTCTCGGAGTGACTCTGCCGACGAAGGTCACAGCCATTGGCGGACATTTCCTTTTCGACGACGATCAACAGACGCCCAACGTGTTGACGGTCGCCTACGAATTCAAGACTGCCGACGCGAAGACCAAAATGATGAACTTCGAGGTGCGCGGTTGGATGACGAATCACGAAGCCGCCATCGGGACGCCTGAGTTTTCGGGCGGCGGTGTTCCAGCGGCTGGCCTGACAAAGACAACTTCCCCCGCAGCTTCCGCCAAAGGAAAGGATTCACTTGGCCCCGCATCGGGAGCGCCTTCTACGATCGGCAATCTATATTACGGCTCAGAGGGATATCTTGCGATTTCCGGTTACGATTCATATCGATCGTTTCTAGGCGAGCACAACGAACCAGGACCCGAAAAACAAGCTCCGGAGAAGAACGAGCACTTCTTGAATTTCATCGAGTGTGTGCGCAGCCGCAAGGCGGAGAACCTGCATGCTCCGATATTAGAGGGCCATCTCTCCTCAACGCTGGTGCATCTCGCTAATGCATCGTACCGGCTCGGACGCACCATCAACTTCGACCCGCAGAGCGAATCGGTGATCGGCGATTCAGAAGCCACCGAGCTGCTGAAGGGCACCTATCGCGCGCCGTATATTGTGCCGGAGAACGTCTAGGCGCCGGTTTTAAACGCAGGCGGAAATAACCATCTGGGCACATCACGCAGGTCGCGCCTCGATCCGCGGCTGATTTCAATCAGCAGTTTAAGAGAGTCCGATTCCGGAACGTTGTGCATCTCAGAGAGTGTCCCTTTCGCCCGCTCCACTATTTTGCGCCTGGCGAGGCGCGCCGCCAGCCTGCCACGCTGCTATGACATTCAACTCGTCGTGCTGGACGACCACGATCGAAGCTGTCGAAAAACCTGGCAAGCAAAAGCGCACCCGCACGGAAACGAGTCGCAGGCCAGCGCAACCATGGAGGCGGGCACTCTTGCGGCAATCTCGTTACCGGCGCGGAAAGGGACTCCAAACAAGCGGGCGGGCATGAAGCTCACCGTTCTTATGGATGCCGCTCCCGTCCACCCCTATTCGTCCAAACTGTAAGCCTGGGGTCGCGCCTTTTGCTTGGCGCACTTTCTTCCTTACTGCGGGAAATCCCACTCGCTTCCGTGCGGATGATCGCATTTAACCTGGACCAGCAGCGTGAAATCTTTCGAGAAAACGATTTCGATCACACCGGACTGTACCGATTATCGGCAGCCTTGAACAGACTCGAGTTAGGAACCGTCTTATACAGGATCTTGCAGCGCCAAGAGGGACGGGAAGAACTACTCGGAGGGCTGATACGCGAAGAAACGCTGAGAGGGAAACCATCGGACGCCGCGGTTTTCCGAGGTCCGGCCAGCCGGCTCGACACAAAGATGCCGACACTGATGGCCGATTCAAAGCGCGGCACCAATACTCCTCTTTTCTATCTTCAATACTCGCCCTTTCCCGGCAGAGAGTTTCCGGACGCGATCCAATACCTGGTAAGCTCCTATGGCGGCACTACTTTCCATCTACACTCGCCAGGCGATCTCGCGCATGCCATAGCGAAGATGCAAGATCGCCTGGGTCGGGGTGTTGTACGCGCGCAAAGTACTCAAGAGAGCGCGCTCGCCGCGCTACGATGGCAGTGTCGTGAGACGCCGCTTTGTTTTCGCTGCCGCAGCGGTCACATTACTAGCTCTGCTGATCCTGATGGTGTGGCAAGGGTCGTTCAGCTTTTCCTTCGGCCCCGACGTACACGAAACGATCGTTCTTTCGGCTGTTTCGGCGTTGATCTTCATCTTCGCCATGACTCTGGCGTTCATGCTGTTCCGGGCGATTGTGAAGCTCTACATGGATCGCCAGAAGAACCGCGAGGGCTCGCGCATCCGGTCGCGCCTGCTGGTTGGAGCGCTCGCGCTCACGCTTGCACCCACTCTGTTCTCCGCCCTTTTTAACTATTTCGTATTGAATCGCACACTCAATAAGTGGTTCACTCAGCCCACCCGAGGCATCGAGATGAATCTGAAGGACCTCGACAAGTCTTATCGCAGCGAAGCGCAAGGACGCATGCAGGCCGAGGCAAATTGGGTCGGGTTCTTACCGCAAACGCGTGATGCGGCCACAACCGGCCACGTCGACACCGAGTTTTTTCGTAGCCTTTGTCAAAAAGCCGGCATTCAGCAGTTGGTGCTGACTCCTGAATCGGGGCTGCCCATCCTTCTCTATCAGCTTTTCGAGAAGAGTGAGAGCGGTCTACTCGAAGCCAGAGCCGAGGTTACGGATGGAAGGCAAAGGTTCGGAGAAGTAACTTTGGCAGGTGCGCTGGCGCTCGATCCGGCTGCAAAAGAAACCGCTATTCAGCGCTTCATGGACGAGCAGGAACACTTAGGTGCGCACAAAAAGTTCTATAGTGATATCTATTTCCTGCTGCTTTGCCTGCTGACGCTCTTCGTGCTGTTCTTCGCCGCCTGGTCAGCGCAAATTCTCTCCAGACAAATCAGCATTCCCATCTCCGCGCTGCTGGGCGCTGCGCAGGAGGTGAGGCGAGGCGATCTATCTTACCGGGTTCAAGTCAGCGCCATCGATGAGCTTGCGACATCTGGTACGAGCGTTTAACGCGATGACCAGTGAGCTCGAAGGGAATGCGCGCGAGCTGGAGGCGAGGCGTCAATTTACCGAAGCAATTCTCGAGAGCATCCCGACGGGCGTTATCTCGGTCTCGTTGGACGAGCGGATCGAGCGAGTGAACCGCGCTTTGCGTAGTATTTTTTCAGCGGAAGTCGTCCAGTCCGCTCGTAAATTGGAAGACCTCTTTTCATTGGATGAACTGGCGGAAATCCGCTACGTTCTGAATCGCGCGCGGCGAACAGGAGCGGCGGCCTGCCAACTGGATCTCGATCGCGCCTCATCGGTGCTTCATCTGGCTGTAACTGTAGCTTCGCTCGAGGAGCAGCGCGGCTTCGTGATGGTGCTGGAAGATACGAGCGATTTGATGCGCGCCCAAAAATCGGCGGCGTGGCAGGAAATTGCCCGGCGCATCGCCCATGAGATCAAGAATCCCCTGACTCCGATCTCGCTCTGCGCGGACCGCATCGCCCGGCAGTTACCGCGGCTCCCGCTAAGTCCCGAAGCTCTGGCAATTCTAGAAGAATGCACACAGACGATTCAAGGTGAAGTACAAACGGTGAAGTCCCTGGTCGACGAGTTTTCACGTTTCTCCCGTTTCCCTGCCGCACAGCCTGTACCAGCCGATCTCAATGAAGTAGTCGAGAGCGCGATGTCCGTATTTGCCGGCCGCTGGGATAAAATCAACGTCTCGGTCGACCGTCAACCGAATCTGCCCCTCATCATGCTGGATCGCGAGCAGATCAAGCGTGTCATCGTCAATCTGGTGGATAATGCCTCCGAGGCGATGCGTGAGTCGGCGGTAAAGCTTCTGCACGTAGCGACTACTCAAACCAGCCCGGACCTGGTGGAGCTTTCCATAACAGACACCGGGTTGCGGCGTCTCTGCTGAGGACAAGGAGAAGCTGTTTCTTCCCTACTTCTCCACAAAGGGCCGCGGCACAGGACTGGGCTTGGCGATCGTGAGCCACATCATCACCGAACATCATGCGCGGGTGCGGCTCGAGGACCACCGGCCGGCCGGAACTCGTTTCGTGATCGAGTTCAACACAGTGCTCGCTAGCGAAAATGAAGGTGCGCTTCAGGCCGATGAAGAGAGCCCGGCTACCCTGAAGGTATAGCTCTCGATAGAATGCCGATCGCCGAAGCCAAGGTTCTCATTGTCGATGATGAGGCAAATATTCGCCAGTCTCTGCGCGGCGTGCTGAGCGACGAGAATTATAACTGCACGGCTGTCGACACCGGGGAAGCCTGTCTGGCGATGATCGAGAGTGACACCTATGATGCGGTGCTGCTGGACATCTGGCTGCCGGGCATGGACGGCTTGACAACCCTCGAAAGGATTCAGGAAATTCCGCTGGAAGCGCGGCCGGCGGTCATCATGATTTCAGGTCACGGAAACATCGAGACCGCGGTAAAGGCCACCAAGCTTGGCGCATTTGACTTCGTAGAAAAGCCGCTCACGATAGAGAAAGTCAGCGTCGCGCTTAAGAATGCGCTGCAACAACAGCGCACGGATCGTCAGCTTCGCCGTTTGCAGGAAGATGTCGCATCACCTGAAATTATAGGCGGCAGCGTTGCGGTGAAGGCTTTGCGTCAGCAATTGAAGCTGATGGCTGGAACTAATGGCCGCGTGCTGATATATGGCGAGAGTGGGACAGGAAAAGAGCTGGTCGCCCGTGCGCTGCACAGAATGAGTGCGCGGGTCGACGGACCCTTCGTAGAGGTGAACTGCGCCGCAATTCCGGAAGACTTGATTGAAAGCGAGCTGTTTGGACACCGGCGCACCAACCTAAACGGCACTGTCGATCATAAGATCGGCAAATTGCAGAAGGCGCACGGCGGAACCTTTTTCCTGGATGAAGTCGGAGACATGAGTCTCAAGACTCAATCCAAGCTGCTGCGCGCCCTCGACGAACACCGCTTTGAGCCGATCGGGGCGCCGCAATCGATTCAGGCTGACGCTCGCGTAGTGGCCGCTACCAACAAGAACCTGGACAAAGAGATCGAGCGCGGTAATTTTCGTGAAGATCTTTTCTATCGCCTCAACGTCATTCCTTTTACCGTTCCGCCGCTGCGCGATCGCGCCGAAGACATTCCCCTTCTGGCGAATCATTTTTTACGCGACTTCACACGCGCGTATGGAAGGAAGCCCAAGGACCTGACTGACGATGCCGTCGCAGCTTTGACACGATATCACTGGCCTGGGAACATTCGCGAGCTGCGCAATTTGATGGAGCGTATCGTCATTCTGCACGGCCAGCGGCGCATCGAAGCGCGCCATCTGCCTCTTGACGGAGTGCGCAAAGGATCCGGCGCGAAGAACGCCGAGGAATTTGGCAGTCTACACGACGTGAGAGAAGCCGCAGAGCGCGAATATATTCTACGGAAGCTGGATGAGACGAACGGCAACGTGACTCGGGCATCCGAGCTTCTGGGTTTGGAAAGAAGCAATCTCTACCGCAAAATGA
Source organism: Terriglobia bacterium (assembly GCA_963799755.1). Lineage (GTDB taxonomy): Bacteria > Acidobacteriota > Terriglobia > Bryobacterales > Bryobacteraceae > Bog-105. The sequence continues at coordinate 93,654 of CAWCYQ010000035.1, forward strand.
AGGCGCTCGGTATCGCACCGAAGGAATGAGAGTGAATTTCACCAGCCGGATACACCGCGAGCGCATCTGAAAAGACGTTATGCCGGTAGAGGCTGAACGAATCTCCAAATTGAATTCGGCGGGCGACCGTCCAGAGGCTGAATATGTACTGTATTGGGCACAGATGAACCGGCGCGTGAACGGTAATCACGGATTGCTGCACGCCGTCGAGCTCGCCAATAAGTACCGCTTGCCTGTGCTCTACTACGAAGGGCTGACGTGTACCTACCAATACGCGAACGACCGCCTGCACACCTTCATTCTCGAGGCGGTGCCGGAAACGGCAAAGCGGCTCAAGGAAGCGGGCATCGGCTACGTCTTCTATCTGCGCCGAAGCAAATCTTCGCGTAACGACGTGCTGTACGAACTAGCTCGCAAAGCAGCCGCTGTGGTTACGGACGATTATCCAACGTTTATCGCCCGCTCTCATAACGCGCGAGTACCGGAAAAACTCGACGTAGCCTATTACGCGGTGGATTCAAGCTGCGTCGTCCCGATGTCGCTGATTCCCCAGCGGCAGTATGGCGCGTACACGATTCGCCCCAGAATCAACAAGGTTCTGGCGAAGTATCTGAAGGCTCCGGACGCGTTGCGAGTCAAGCAGAGATTCTCCCGCGGCGTACCTGACTTCCATACCGTCGTTACCCGCCGAAAGATTTCCGAATTGGTCGCATCCTGCGAAATTGATCACAGCGTTCGGCCTTCACTCAGCTTCCCTGGCGGTCGTCTCGAAGCGGAAAAGCTGCTGGATTATTTCCTCGCTCACAACTTGAAACGTTATGGGCATACTCGCAATGAGCCGTCCCAGCACTCAACTTCTCACATGAGCCCCTATCTGCACTTCGGGCAGATCTCATCGCTGGAAATCGCGCTGGTTGTCAAGGACTACGCCGCAAAACACAAATTGATCGTGAACGAATATCTCGAAGAACTGATCGTCAGAAGAGAGCTCGCATTCAACTACGCTCGTTCAGTTGCCGATCCGGGCAATCTCAATAACCTACCCGACTGGTGCCGGCAGACTATGGCGAAACACGCGCGCGACAAACGCGATCCGGTCTATTCGGCGAAACAACTCCAAAACGCCGAGACATACGATGAACTCTGGAATGCGACGCAAAAGGAGATGTTATTACGTGGGAAGATCCACGGATATTATCGAATGTACTGGGGCAAGAAGATCATTGAGTGGTCGCGCGATTACCAGGAAGCAGCGGATATTATGATCAATATCCACGGGCGATTCGCATTGGATGGCCGCGACCCGAACACTTATACCAATATTCTTTGGTGTTTCGGACTGCACGATCGAGCTTGGGGCGAACGTCCGATTTTCGGCAAGATCAGATACATGTCACTCGAAGGATTGCAGCGAAAAACGGATACTCAAGCCTATGTAAGTGAGATAAGAGAAATGGAGAGGACGGGCCAAGACATAGCGAAAGCGGTTTAAGTCCGATTGAATTCATGACCTATCTGGTGACTGGCGCAACGGGCTTCATCGGCGCGAGGTTGGTAAAGTACTTGCTTGCACGTGGAGACGCAGTGTATTATTTGGCTCGAAAACGTAGCACAAAGCTGCCTTCCCAAGCTTCCTTTCATCCATGGGATTTAAGCGAAAAGCCCGAACTGAATGCCCTGTCGCGCATCGATGTTATTTTTCACTTGGCTGGCGAACCGATCGCCCAACGCTGGTCGGAAGATGTCAAAAAGCGCATCTACGACAGCCGGATCGATGGAACTCGCAGGCTGGTTGGAGCAATCCGGGAGCTCAAACATAAACCATATGCACTGATTTCCGCATCGGCGGTGGGCTATTACGGCAATCGTGGAAGCGACACACTCACCGAGACGGCGGGTCCCGGACACGATTTTCTGGCGGAGGTCTGCCGGGATTGGGAGCGGGAAGCATTGCATGCCCGGGAGCTTGGCATAAGAGTGGTTCCGATTCGGATTGCAACTGTCCTCGGGCGTAATGGAGGCATGCTGAAAGCGGTACTGCCGATTTTTCATTTGGGACTCGGGGGTAAGTTTGGACGTGGGAATCAGTGGGTCTCGTGGATTCACATAGAGGATCTGGTACGCCTCCTCATCTTCGCGGCAGATAACGCTAATGTAACGAGTGTGCTGAACGGCAGCAGCCCTCAGCCAGTCACCAACGCGCAGTTCACTAGCGCATTGGCGCTTGCGCTGCACCGGCCCTCGTTCGTGCCCATGCCGAAATTCGCCCTGAAACTCGCGATGGGCGAAATGGCTGATTTTCTGTTTACCAGCGCTCGCGTAGTCCCTGCGGCTGCGGAACAGGCGGGCTTCCGTTTTGAACATCCCGCTATTGAACCAGCGTTGAAATCCGCCGTTAGCGTACGGTGAATTGGAGATTTCGCCTGCCCGCGAGGGCTGCGCGTACGATGACGGCGCTATCCCGCTCGATGGTTCCGACCGAGGTGCTGGTGAGTGATCCGCCGTCGGGACGATGAATGTGAACCGCCAGATCCCCCGCGAAGTCATTTGGGAACTCTAGCGTGACTTGCCACTCGATGCCGTTCTGACTTTCAGTGGCCCATCCGATCTCGCCAAATCGAGTGGGACAACGCTTCACTGCTATCCGCTGACCGGCGACGAACCAATGCTTCGGAGCAGCCTTCTGTAAATGGCACAGATCCCGATGGTTCTCTTCATAACAGAGGAGCCATCGTAAACCGAGCGCCGGTTGCAGCGTGCTGTTGATAACGGCTGACCAACCATATGGATTCCCCTCGCCGGCGTAGCTGCCCGGAATGTAGGCATCTTCCGGCGAATAACGGTTCCCTGAATCAGCCGCATAACAAGCCAGCGAATAGAGCAAAAGCAGGAAAGGGCGATAATCATCCTGGCGGATGCGCACCGAAAGCGTTCCGTGCTCCATGAAATTCGAGACACGATAACTTTCACCATCGGTTCCCATCCCCATGATCTGGAGTCCTGCAAGTTCGCGATGTTTGAGGTGACCGAGGTCGAGCGTGTTGTCGCCCCAATCAGCCGTGAACCAATCCATCATGAAGCGGTGGTTCTCGTAACTGCTCAACTCGGTTGGTTTGCGATGAATGTCGTCAGGAGAAAAGGGCGTGATCCCAGCGGCCCGCATCTGTGTGTTGGACGCTGCAATAGTCGCTTGGAGCGAATGTTCTATATTCGAGTGCATCTCGCTTGCAATGGCAGCAAGTCTTGACGATTCGGATTGCAGTTCGGCGAGGTTGTGGTCTCCGCCCGCTTTGGCGAGACAACGGGCATATTCGGTCAGGCCGCGCCAGGTCCAGACGGAATTCTGATAGTAGAGTGGATGCGACTGCGGAAAATCGTTTTGCGGCTCGCCCAGATCCGCTTCGGGCGATCCCCAGATAAGGCCATATTCCCGGGCGCCAAGCGACCACTTGCGTTTGCTGTATTCGTAGCGTTCGAGCACATGAGCGATCATGCGACGCAATACGGGCAGCTTCTCCTGGAGTGCTGCCAGATCGCCGGTATAGTCGTAAGCTCTTGCCGCATTCGCGAGGAAAATGCCTACGTTCAACGGCGCCTCAACCTGATCCTGCGTGTTGTAAAGGAAGTCGCCATCGGGCAGGACGTAGTTATCGAGATAGAACTTAAAGTACGGCTCGGCTTCGGCCGAAAGATTCCAGAGTTGATGCGCCCAGATAAATTCGTAAGACGCTACCGGAAACAGCGCATGGCTTCGCTCTGGGATCTTCGTATAAGCACCCTCGCCAATCTGATAAGTGGGGCGGAGTCCGCGATAGCTGCAGCGCGACAGCACGATACCTGCGCGCGCGGAATTGAGGAGCCAGGTATCCGGGATTTCGACTGGCATTTTTTCTTCGAGCAGGTTGTACCAACGGTTCCAAATGCCAGCAAGCATGGCAAAAAAGGATTGAGCGGTTGAATTCCAGTAGCGATCGAATTGCTTGCCGTCAGGAGTGACGGCGCGCACACGGGCCATCGGCTCGGCATTCTCGCCCTCGGGCAAGAGGACCATCACTTCGTAGCCAGCACGATACTGCGAATTCCAAACGCCGGTGTCGGCCACCGGCAGATATCCGCCAAGTAGAGTTCGTTTGCTGAAGCCCGGCACATATTCGAAAAGCTGCGGGTTGTCACCCGGCAGCAGATTCTTTGGATCGAACAACGCTCCCGCAACGTCAGGCGCCCAAAGTCCCTGGCCTTCTGGTTGTCTGTTGATCTGACGGGAGGTTCCGTCCGCCTGAAGGTATAGAGACTTTAGAGGACCAGCCTGCTCGTTGGCCACCAGCGACCATCCGATGTACTCCTCGCCGAGCGCCGCAACATTTTCGTAGCAGGGGTCTTGGTTAGAGTTCAGTATGTAATTGCCAGCCTCATCGGGGCCCGGCTTGTAGTGGGCACCGCGATCCAGTTTCACATGCGGGGCGTTGATTTGCCGCGGGCGAATCTTCGAAAGATCGCCGATACCTTTCAAAATGCGCGCTATGACGCCTTGCGATTCAGTCACGTAGACAATCGCCCCGTGATGAGTCACGTGCTTCTCGAATACAGCCGTATCCGTTCCATTCATGGATGAGATAGTCAGAAGCCGCCAGCCTGCGATCTCGTTTCCGATTTCAAGCTGCTGCGTTTGTGAACCGAGTTTAGCCTGGAGCTGATGATCCCTGATTGCCGAGATGCTCAGATTTTCGGCGAGCGCATTCCTTTCGCCATCCAGGAAAAGATCGTATTCGTTCGGTATCCGACCTGGTTGATAGCGACCGTTAGCGCTTGGCTCCGATTGCCATGAGTTCGAGTTTGCGGCGCTCGCTCCTGCTGCCACGCCGAACGCCGATCCCTGGATGAATTGCCGGCGGTTTGTCCGCAGAGATTTAGCCACGGGCAACCGAAGAACCGCCAGAAGCTCTCCTCAGAAGTTCAGCGAGTTCAATTGGCGCATTATCATCAACGCCCCTATCAAATTTGGGCCCTACCGCCACGGCTTCACTATGATCCTCGAACCACGCCAAAAAGGTGGAGCGGTCGAATCCCGGGAGCCGCTGCAAACCGATCCATGTGTACCAGGCACCCATATCGGCATCGACCAGCGAACCAGCCGGATCAGTCGTGTTCTTGAAAGTGCCATTGAGGAGTTCGTTCATCGGGGCTTCCCGCTGGCGAGGCGTGAACCGCGCAACCAGCGTTAAAGGTCTGGCTCTTCGCAGAGCTTCGCGAGCAGTCCATTGAACGAAGGTCGTACTATAGATTTGGGTTCCGGAGCCTTCCGTAAAAAGAGCCACCTTGAAACGATCCAGCACCGCGCCGCCTGGCTTGCTCCGGATGCCGAGATCTTCGGGTACTGTTTCCGCAAGCGTAGTACGCAGCGCTTCCGGCGACATGCGAGATTCGAACGCCCGGCGGATCTTTTCCGTCAGAGATGTGCGAATCGGCGAAAGGGCTTCATAGGAAACGAACGCCACCTGCTGCGGATCTTCCAGCGCCGTCCGCTCACCGTCGATAAACCAATGAGCGTAGGGTGCTGGCTGTGATGCCGCTCGAGATTTAAGCAGTTGAATGATATGGTCGAGACCCCGGTTACCGTTTACTTGCCCAAAGTAAGTCCCTTGGCGGCGCAGCTTGCGGAAAAGAGGATAACTGTTATTAGCAACGCCGCGGCCGATCAGCACGACGGCCAGGCGTGGAATCGGCGGCCCTGCACTCGGCCGAGCAGCCCGAAAATCTTGCATGTAGCGTTCCGAAGCCGTACGGAACGCATCCATCTGCGAGGTGGCCCAAAGCTGGGCAGAGAGCTTCTCCAGAAATTGCCCGGGCTTATTCACCCAATCAAATGCCTCCAAGTTCGGGGATCACGCGAAGTTGAGCGAAAGGCTCCATTTCCCGAGTTCTCTCCGCAGCCGGAAGCGACTGGAGATAACCGAGTTGTAGCAAGAGTTCTTCGCGTTCGGCGGGAAACTTCCAATCGAGCGAAATGATTTCTTTCAGAAGAAACGGCAGGAAACTGCCGGGCAACTGCTGCAATGTGGAGAGATACTGGATAGCTGTTTGCCGGGCGATGGGCTGGTATCCGTCAAACTGTTCGGCTTTGAGATCGGCCGGCTTCATCGCACTACACGGCCTCTCGAAGAACAGAGCCTTGCGCAAAGCGCGCCGAAAAACCAAAGCGCGCGCCGAGAGTGGGAACCAGATCGATGGAGCCTACCGGGCGCTCTACAACTACGTTTTCACGAATACCCGGGCCCATGGCGAGCATCCAGGTGGTGCGTGACACCGCATCGCCGGTTCGGTGGTGTTGAAAGCCATTGCCGCCCGGGCTCAGATCGGAGTCCCTGCCAAAGTCAGGCAGAATAAACATCGCAGTGTTGCCGGCATACTCAGGATCGGCTTGAATGGTCCTCCAAATTTCCGCGCACAGAACATCTGAGCGGCGGATCGCATCCACATAGAGCGAGAATGCTCCCGAGTGGGCAACGTCAATGTCGTGCAACGTGATCCAAATCAGGCTCGGCGACAGTTTACGCATGAGCTGTTTAGCAATGAAAACAGAGAGCTCATCGGGACTGGCAAGATTGCTCGCATGGGCTCTAAAATCATCCACCGAGAGCTGCAGCATTTCGGCAAGCTGATGCAGATCGATGTCGCTCCCGCCCTCGATCGGCGCGGATAGCGGCGACTCGTAGTTATCACGCAGTAAATGCTCGTAGTTGCTGCTGCTGTCGCCGAGAGCGGCGCTCAACAATCGCTTCGGAAGGATTACGCCGGCACCGGTGCCTTTGCCGTAGGATCGATGGCCACTTTCGCCGATGCGATTGAAGCCGTTGCTCGGCGCAATTACCCAGGCATCGGTTACGGGCCGCTTGAGATCTCGCCGGAAGTATTCAAAGATTGTCGGATAGTCGGGCGGGACCGCTGCGAAGTTATTGAAGGTCTCATATACGCCGGTCGCCAGACTGGCGGTTGCCACATAGTGACCGAGGATGCCGCGGTTGACCACACGAGTGAAGAAAGTAGCTTGTGGGATCAGCTCCTTCAAAAGATGTTGAATGTTTTGCTGGCCGTCTTGAGCAAAGGTTTCGTCGTCGCGGGAACCTCCGCCGAACGTAATCACAATGGCTTTGGGAGAACGGGGGGAGGCGCGCAAAACGCTGGGCGAGATACAGCTAAAAAGAGTAGTGCCCATTGTCGCACCGGTAATACTCCGCAAGAAATCCCGGCGGCTTCTTGAAATTGCGCTTGCCACGTCAGCCTGGCTGACGGCATTCCTGAAAGGGTCCAACGATGTTACACTCCCGGCTGTGTATAAACTACTGTATCGCGGGTTGCGCGGCATCCGCGGAGAGCCAAACTCATGAAGACAGATCTGGCACTCGAGCTCGCCCCGGAAAAGTACCGGGTGCGTACCGACGAACTGCTCACGCCGGCATTGTTGATCTATCCGGAGATCGTTCGCCACAATATCGAGCGGATGGTCACAGTTCTCGGTGGGAAACCAGAGCGCTGGCGCCCACATCTCAAAACCGTCAAACTCGAGTCGATGACCGGACTGCTGGTCGAAGCGGGGATCACTACCGCGAAGTGCGCGACTACGCTAGAGCTCTTGATGGCGTGCCAGGCCGGAATGCGGGACGTGCTAGTCGCATATCCGCATACCGGCAAGAATGCCTGGCGGGTGGCAAAAATCGCGACCGAGTTCAGCAAGGTACGCGTGTCAGCGATCATCGAATCCGAAGAGCAACTCCATGACTGGAGAAACACCACGGTTGAATTGTTCATCGATATCAATGCGGGCATGAACCGAACCGGCGTTGAGCAGGACCACGTCGAGCAGATCACGCGACTGGCTTCCTGTATTCAAGAGGCGGGGCTAACCTTCCGCGGCTTACACTTCTACGATGGCAATTCGAGCGAACCGGACTTAGTTCAACGAATGAAGAGAGCTCATGAAAGGTACGATCAACTACTGCACGCCATCGCAGCAATGGAGGGCAGAGGGATCAAGGTCAAAGAGATAGTCACGTCCGGAACCCCAGCCTTGCCGTGTTCGCTTTCGTACTCCGGACTTTGGAACGCATCTTTCAAGCACCAGGTTTCGCCGGGAACCGTGGTATATAACGATGCCTCCAGCCTGGAGCAGTTGCCGGGTGAGTACGACCTCCAGCCCGCGGTGCTGGTAGTCAGCCGGGTAGTAAGCCATCCGAAGTCAGGAGTGGTCACCTGCGATGCGGGGCACAAGAGCGTCTCGGTAGATAGCGGTGTACCGAATTGTGTAGTCCTGGGCCAACCGGCACTGCGCGCGCTGAAACCGAGTGAAGAGCATCTGCCATTCGAAGTAGCGGATAACGGGTCCGTTCCTCCCCTCGGGAGCGTGCTTTATCTGATTCCGCGCCATGTCTGTCCGACAGTGAATAATTTCGATCTGGCAGCGATCGTCGAGCAAGGCAACATCAGCTCCGTCGATCGAGTAACGGCGCGTGGTCACGAAGGACCTCTGACCTGAAACAAAGGGACTTTCTATAGACGGTTAGGGTTACTGACCGGGGACGCTTCGAAAATCGAACTGTTTTTGCCGATTTATGCATCGTAAGGGAACATAGTCCGTCGCGGGCAGGAGATGACCGGCGAGCGGGCCAAAGATCAGGAGAAATGAACGGGATGAGTTTTCAGACACTGATGAGCAACTTAGACGACTCGGATCGAGAAGAATACATGATCCGTACAGCTCCATTGGCCGATGACGATGACGAAGCCACGGAGGAACTCGATGATGAAGATCTCGACGAACTAGACGACGAAGACGAGGACGAAGAAGGCGAGGAGGAGGACGAAGACGACGAGGATGATGAGGATGAGGACGAGGATGACGATACCGAGGAGGACGAGGAAGAGTAGCGCCTCTGGCGGTCCTCCTATTTGTTAAGGGATACGCGCGAACATTGTCCGGCCACGCCGCTCAATCGGGCGGGTTTTCTCCTGGGATGAGCGGGCACGGCCGGACGGGTTGCGCCTTATCGCGACGCGATCGGCGCCGAGTAGAGCTTTGCTCGACGGCGTGTCCGGATTCCCATTCGGAATAGCGCAGGCTAGTATCGGTCTTTTTCCGAGGCGACGCCGTTCGCCGGATATTTCACAACTCTACTACGCCGGATTCGGTGGGAAAAGACATAGAGAGATTTGTCATCCCCGGTCAGGCGCGCTTCGCGGAAATGGCCGGGAAGATGCTCGCTGATGTTGAGAAAGCGTCCGTTTTTCGTCTGCGTAACGAAGATACGGCTGCGGGACGTAAGCACAACTTTTTCGCCGTCGGCAGAAAAGATCGGACTGCAGTGGTGTGCGTGTGGTGGCGCAGACCCTTCCCGTTTTCATCCATCGACCGCAGATTCAATCACTGCGCGGTTCCACCCTTGTAACGTTTGGCGTAGCTTCCCGGGAAGGGAAACGGGTGAAGAAGAGAACCTTGCGCTGTCGTAAAAGCCTTGCGAGTGCCTGACTCAACGGAATAGGTTCGATGCGATTGTGACATCTATGCCGTTCGCCAGATATCTGGGCACTCTCAGGGCAAGGTCAAGTCGCGATAGCTCGAGAAGAATTTTTCCGTCCGGAGTCCAGCCTTCGAGAAGGCGAGCATTTGGCCGTCGGGAGAAAGGGCCGCCGATTGCTCCTGGCCCGGAGTACTGGTGAGACGCATGGCGAGACCGCCCGTGCGCTCACTTGCCAGAGATCGCCTTCAGCGGTAAAAATGATGTTGTCGCGGTAGATGGCCGGGAAGGTAATAGCCTCTGTTTTGATTCTGCTGAGCATGGCAGAAGTTCAACAAAATCAATAGCAAACCGCAGAGTACGGCGGGACGCATGTCAAGACAGGATAGCTCAGTTACCCCTGCTTCATCCGGGGAGTTTTTACCGCCCTTAAAAAAGGCCCGCCGGAGGGTAATTTCGGCCCGACGGGAATAGCGTGAGAAAGTCCCGTCGAAAGGATATTTTGGAGCTGGGCTGGGCGCGGGCGATCGGATCGGTTGTGCTTCTGGCGTGTTCTTGCGGCGCAACAGTGCGCGCGTATGGGAGCCGCAGGGCGCTGTACGACGCTAGCGATTGCTCGTGAAATTTGCAGAAAGCCACCATGCAGAACTAGAACTCCGTTTTGCCTCGGCCTTGCGAATTGCGTTTCGGCTAATGCCTGAGCGAGAATTCGGGCTGGAGATAGGCATCGATCTTCTAGGTCTAGCCGTGCTATGCTACCAGCTCGTGGGAAACAGACGTGAGCTGATTCCGGGCACGCTGGAATTGATGATTTTGACAACGCTGCGACACAGGCCTCTGCACGGCTACGCAATCGGGCAGTGGATTCGGGAGCATTCTGACGACCTGCTGCAAATCGAAGAAGGCACCCTCTATCCGGCTCTTCAGCGGCTTCTGCGCGAGGGTTGGGTGACTGCCGAATGGGGTCTTTCGGCCACAAACCGGCGCGTCCGCAATTACAAGATCACACCCCTCGGCCGGAGGCAACTGGAGCGGGACGTTTCATCGCTCGAAGTGATGATCAAAGGAATCTTCAACGTCCTGAAGCCGAACGAATTATGAGACACCTTTGGCGGCGGCGGACCTATCGATCAGGAAATCGACGCAGAAATAGAAGATTATCTCGCTGAAAAGGCCGAAGCGCTTGTCGCCCAAGGCATGTCACCAGACGAAGCGCGCCAGAAGGCCCGCCGCGACTTCGGCAACGCTTCACTCGTGAAAGAGCTGAGCCGCGACGAATGGAGCTTTGGCGAGTGGGAACGTATCGCAGGCGATGTTCGTTTCGCCCTGCGCTCTTTAAGGCGCAATCCCGGCTTCGCCGCAACTGCCGTCCTGACGCTGGCGCTCGGGATAGGCGCGAACGCGGCCATCTTTAACCTGCTGCATGCCGTCATCTTGCGCAGTCTGCCCGTTCCCGATGCCGAGCAACTGCGCCTTTTTTCAGTCATTAGCGACAACGAGGCAGGCGAATCCAATCTTCTCGTATCCAGTACTGCGCCAGATGCAGGACGCCGCCGGCGATCAAGCATCCCTCGCCGGATTCTCAACTATTTCGACAATGAATACCATCGGCGCGAACGGTGAGCCGGAGCCAATCAATACACAACTCGTTACTGGAAACTTTTTCGACGTCTTACGCGTGAAAGCACAGATGGGACGTCTGCTCGTCGACCTCCGATGACAATCTTAGCGAGCGCCTATCCTGCCGTGCTGAGCGGCGCCTACTGGGCGAAGCGTTTCGGCAGCAACCCATCTACGCTAGGTCGATTCATCACGGTGAACGATACGCCAATCAGGATCATTGGCGTCGCGCCCGATGGTTTTTTTGGAGTGTCGCCCGGCAATCGGCCGGATATCTGGCTACCAGTTTCAGCCCAGCACGACCTTCGCTACGACAGCAACGTATGGAACAGCAACGGCCACGCCGCTAAACCGTTTCTTACGCAACCCGAAATCCGTTGGCTTTCCATCATTGCTAGAATTCCCAACCCGGCCATGCTCGGCCGAACTACAGCCCTGGTCAATCAAATCTACGCGCGTGACATGCAGCGCGAAGTGAAAGGCTGGAACGACCCGGTGGAGATCCGCAGTCTGCTGCGGATGCGCGTTCGCCTGGACGCCGGCGACAAAGGGCTGGCCAGTCTGCGCCATCAGTTCTCCGCTCCGCTCACCGTGTTGATGTGCGCCGCTGGATTCGTGCTGCTGATTGCCTCCGTCAACCTGGCCAGCTTGGCTCTCAGCGCGTGTCGTGGGCAGACGCAAGGAAATCGCAGTTCGGCGTTCCATCGGAGCTACCGGCGGGCGTATTATCAGCCAGTTCATCGCTGAGGTTCTGGTGCTCTCTATTGCGGGCGGGGCGATTGCTATACCGGTCGCGCTCGGCGCAAGCGGCCTGTTGGTGCGCTGGGCTTCACACGGGACGCCAATGCCGCTCGATATTGGCATCAGCCCATCCATGCTGTTGTTCGTCGGATGCGCGGCGGTGGTCGGTCGGTCTCGCGTTCGGCCTGCTGCCTGCGCTCGAAGCCGTCAACTTCCCACTCGCGGACGCGATGAAAGCACAAACATCGTCGGTCAAAGGAATGCGCCTGCCTTGGGGCCGCACTCTCATTGCGATTCAGATTCTATTCTCGTTCGTCCTGCTCACCGGCGCGATCCTGTTTGTTCGCACTTTCCTCAATTACACAAACCTGAATCTCGGCTTTACGCCCAAGTACATTTTGTCGGTTCGAGTTGACCCAAGCGGCGCTCATTACAAGACAGATCAACTTGAATCCCGTTTACCATCAAATCCTGGATCAGTCTGAAGGCTGTTCCCGGCGTCCAGTCCGCTTCATTCGCCACTTCGGAACTGGCGGTCGGTCCATGGTCGACAAGCGGCATCCGCATTGAAGATCATCCGGGGACCGAACAAAAGATTAAAGAAATTTACGTCAATCCCAGCTATTTCTCAACCGTCGGCATGCGTCTTGTATCCGGCCGTTTTTTTGACGCCCACGATACCGCACCCAAGCCTGATTTTGGCTGTGATCAATCAAGCCGCGGCCCGAAAATACTTCCCTGGGGAAAGCGCCCTGGGCCGGCGATTTGGCCATGGCGACAATAACATCGAAGTAATCGGCATCATAGCCGACGCTCGCGTTACCAATGTGCACAACAGTATCGATCCGATGGCATTTTACTCGCTCGAGCAAAGCACGCAGTATGCGAATAGCCTGGAGATCCGCGCGCAAGGTTCCCCGAGTCAAATCGAACAATCGGTCCGTGCGGCTATACACCAAACCGCGCCCGGTTTGCCGGTAATCCGAGTTCGGCGGGTTACGGAACTCTTAGCAGGCAACCTGTTGCGTGAAAAACTCGTGGCACGCCTTGCCTCCGCGTTCGCACTGCTCGCCCTCGGGCTGGCTTGCCTCGGACTCTACGGAGTTCTGGCTTACGCCATCACGCGCCGCACGGCTGAGATCGGCATTCGTCTTGCCTTAGGGGCAGAAACCGGACAAGTCCGCTGGATGGTGTTGCGCGAAGCTCTGGCTGTGATTCTAATCGGCCTCGGTATTGGAATCCCTGTCGCAATGGTCGTCACTCGCTTCGTAAAAGGCTTGCTGTACGGCCTATCTGCCACCGACCCAACCTCTTTAGTCGTTGGCGCGTTCACTCTCTTTGCCATCGGACTCACTGCCGCCTTCATCCCCGCCTGGCGCGCATCGCGCGTAGATCCAAATGTGGCGCTGCGATACGAGTGAATTGAAATGTGCTCGGTACTCAGCCATACTCGTGGCTGTGAAAGAGGACTGCGATGATCCAGCACATCAGTGCAGTAACATTCGCCGTCGCGTGACATGGCTCGTTCCATCGACTTCTACAAGAAGCTTGGATTCGAGTTGCTGTACGGCGGCAACCACGCCGGGTTCAGCACCTTAAAGGCCGGCGAAGCCTTCGTCAACCTGGTAGCGAGTTCGGAATACGAACATCGATGGTGGGGGCGAGCCATTTTCCGGGTCGATGGCGTGGATGCGCACTACCGGCTGTTGTCGGAACAAGGACTAGAGCCTCAGCCGCCGAGAGATGCCCACTGGGGTGAGCGTTTCTTTCACATCACTGATCCGGACGGGCACGAGCTTAGTTTCGCAGAGGCGTTAGTCTCCAGGAGCTTAACTCAATGTTAAATTCTCCGGTCGCTCCGCCCACGGCTCTGAATGGCCGAACTGCGGCATCGTGGTAAACGAAGTCGCTGCGGCAAGCCACTAGTTGCGGAAAACGCATTGGCCGATCGAAGCCACTTTCGTGATACGCTCTCCCTGTCGGAATATCCCGACAATTCGTGTCATCTAAATTCATTGCACTGAGCGCTCTGCTGTGTTTGATCGACCCGCTTCTGGCCGCTCCAGCCATCGCTACCGCAGCCACGCCACAAACCGATGCTCAAAGGGACATGGGAAGAGTTGAGGCCTGCCTCCCTCCTCCTGTGGTCGTGAAGGGAGAGCCTGCGCAGTGTCAAACTCTGTCCAAACGAATGGCTGAGCTGCATGTTCCCGGAGTTAGCATCGCGGTAGTCCATAACGGAGTAATCGAATGGGCGCGAGGCTATGGGGTGAAAGAATTGGGTGGAAGCCCTGTCGATACGGAAACTCTCTTCCAGGCTGGATCCATCAGTAAGCCAGTCGCAACACTGGCCGCCCTCCGACTGGTTCAGGATGGCAAGTTGTCGCTCGATTCTAACGTCAATGCCGTCCTCACAAGCTGGAAAATTCCGCCGAGCCCGGCTGCGCCCGGTGCTGTAGTCACGCTACGCGAACTGCTGACCCACACTGCGGGGTTTACTGTTCATGGATTTCCGGGTTACGCGGCAAATGCTCCCGTTCCCACTCTCGTTCAAGTGTTAAACGGCGAACCGCCGGCCAACACGCCGCCTATCCGTCTGGAAAGCGTTCCAGGAAGCAAATGGAATTACTCGGGCGGCGGGTTCACGGTCATGCAGCAACTGGTCCTCGATGTTTCGAAGGAGCCTTTCCCCAAATTGCTTCACGATAGCGTGCTCGCGCCCATCGGTATGACCCATAGCACTTACCAGCAGCCTCTGCCCAGCGACTTGCGTCCGGAGGCTGCGATGCCATTCACCGACCAGGGAGCAGCCGTTGCGGGCGGTCCGCACACTTATCCGGAAATGGCGGCAGCCGGCCTTTGGACCACGCCGTCCGATCTGGCTCGCTACATCATCGAAGTTCAACAATCGCTGCAGGGTCACGCAAATCACGTGCTCTCGCAGAAACTCACGCAGGAGATGGTGACGCCCGGAAAGGGAGACTGGGGACTGGGCCTGGAAATCGGCGGCTCCCAATCAAAGCAATACTTCTCGCATGGCGGAGTGAACGAGGGTTATGAGAGCCTCTTCGCCGCTTACGAACGCGGCGGTGATGGCGCCGTCGTCATGACGAATGCACAGGGAGGCTCACGGCTTGCTTCGGAGGTGATGAGCAGCGTTGCAGTCGCATACGACTGGCCGGATTTCCGTCCCGCGGTTCGTACGGAAGTCAAGCTGGACCACGCTGCGCTTGCCCGCTACGTGGGAACCTATCAGCTTACTCCGCAATTCAGCATCGCGTTCACGCTCGAAGGCGATCAGCTCATGGCGCAGGCGACGAATCAGCCGAAGCTGCCTATCTACCCGGAGTCGGACAGGGAATTCTTCTTAAAGGCGGTTGATGCTGAAGTCGAGTTTTTTTCGGACGACAAAGGACAGGTGAGTTACCTGATCTTGCATCAGAATGGCCACCAAATGAAGGGCATGAAGAAGTAATAGCTGCCACTCTTCTGCCTGTCTTCTATCCCCTTGGAAGCCGCGCGCGACACGAATCAGCGACACGTGGTCGACAAACTGCCGCTTGATTGGCTCCTGCAAGTAAAGGGCGACAGGTACAATCGTGAAAGTGCAGCGGCTTTTGGCAGTCCTGGTCCTGAGCATAATCGGCTTTTCGCCGGCTGCCCGGGTTTTGCCGAGCGTTATAGCGCACAGAGCGGGGTTTCCTGCGTGCTGTCGCGCTCACGGCAAACACAAATGCGCCATGCGTTCGCTCGAAAACGCGGCTGCCGCTTCTACCCATCAACCAGTCATTTATCCGGTCTGTGGTGAGTATCCTTTCGAGTCGCCTGTAACTTCCGCGGCAGCGAGTGTTTCGGTCTTTCCACCGAGAGACTCCGAGCTCTTTCACGCTGCTCTCGTCAGCCATCTTTCCGCGCAGCTGCAAAGCAAAGCCCGGTTCAGCGCTTGCTTTGAACGCAGTCACCTGAAACGCGGACCTCCCACTCTTCTCTCTTAAGCGAAGTTCCAGTCGCGATTCCAGGTTTGAAGCACAAGTGTGTGCCTTTTCTGGAGAGGAAACGAATGAGGAGGAGACTCGATGCGAAAGTTCGCATTCTGTTTTTGCCTGGCGTACGTTTTGATATCTGCCTCCGTACTCCACGCAACAATTTTCGGAAGAATACAAGGAATCGTGCATGACCCACAGCATCGCCCTGTGGGCGGAGCGTCGGTCAAGCTGCAGGCAATTACCTCGGATTGGTCTCAAACCACGCAAGCAGACGATAACGGTGAGTTTTCTTTCGCGACCGTGCCGGTTGGCGACTACAAAATCACCGTCACCAAGGCTAAGTTCGAGACTTCGGAGCAGACCGTTACAGTCGATTCCAGTTCATCACCGATTCTCCACTTTCAACTGACGATCGCGACACTGAATCAAACAGCCGTTGTCGTCGCCGAGTCAAAAACGGTCAATACGGACTCGGTCACGCCCACCACGCTGATCGATCGCGCGGACATAGCCCAAACTCCCGGCGCCGACCGCACCAACAGTATGGCGATGATCACCGATTACGTACCCGGGACATACATGACGCACGACATGCTGCACATGCGCGGCGGCCATCAAGTCAACTGGCTAATAGACGGTGTGCCGATACCCAACACAAATATCGCCACCAATCTGGGCCCGCAGATTGACCCCAAGGACATCGACTATCTTGAAGTTCAGCGGGGCAGCTACGATTCCGAGTATGGAGACCGTACTTATGGAATCTTCAATATCGTGCCCCGAAGCGGCTTTGAGCGTGATAACGAGGCGGAACTCGTCACGTCATTCGGCAACTGGTATCAAACGAACGATCAATTCAACTTCGGAGGACACAGCAAGCGCTTCGCCTACTATGCGAGTCTAAATGCAAATCGCAGCAACTACGGTCTGCAGCCCCCCATCGGGCAAGTTTTTCACGACGCAGAGAACGGTTATGGAGGATTTGCATCACTCATATTCAATGCGAGTTCCTCGAACCAATTTCGCTTCGTCGCCTCACTGCGGCAGGACTCTTACCAGATACCGATCGATCCGAATCCCAACTCGTCCGGAAACCAGGTTTATCCCAGTTATGGGCTTCGCGACAGTGAACGAGAGCCCGATGGTTACCTTACGTTTTCGTGGTTGCACACATTCAATCCAAACCTGGTGATGACGGTTTCACCTTTCTACCACTACAACCAGGCCAGCTATCAAAGCTCACCTTACGATGTGCCGGTGATCACAAATGTGGACCAGACCTCAAACTATGGTGGTTTGCAAGCGAGTTTGGATATAAACGCTCTGAAGAACAATGACATTCAAGTCGGGGTTTACGGATTCGCCCAACACCAGAGCAACTTCTTCAACAATGTTTTTACGGGGTGCGGTACGAGCTGCCAGAATTTCGGCCCATCATCGGCCGCGGTAACGGGCGGGCTGGGCGAAGCATTCGTCAGTGACCGATTCAAGCTCACCTCGTGGTTAACGCTGATCGCCGGCCTTCGCCAGTCGCACTTTACCTCTGGCTCCTTCGAAGGAACGCAACCGGGAGTAGTGGAGAACGCGACAGACCCGCGCTTTGGTGTTGCGATCAGAATACCGCGCCTGAATTGGGTCTTTCGTGGCTTTTACGGCGACTTTTATCAAGCGCCTCCGCTGTTGACTGCTACTGGTCCGTTGCTCAATTTAGCCGATAACCAGAATCTGGCGTTCGCTCCATTGCGTGGCGAGCGAAATGAAGAATACCAATTTGGCGTCGCCATTCCGTTTCACGGTTGGGTGCTCGACGAAGGCAGCTTTCAAACACGCGCGCAGAATTGGCTTGACCACAGCAATATAGGAGAATCAAATATCTTCTGGCCACTCACCTGGAATGCCGCTCTGATTCAAGGTTGGGAGACCACACTGCGTTCGCCGCGTCTCTGGCGCCACGGTCAGGTGCATCTGGCGTACTCAAATCAGATCGCACAGGCCAAAGGACCTTTCACCGGGGGCTTGATCTGTCCGGTTGCTGCTTCGGGATGCGAGCCGCCGCCCGGATATGCGCCGGTGGACCATGATCAGAGAAACACGCTGAACTTTGGCTTTAATGCCAATCTCCCCTGGCAGATCTTCGCCGCCACGAATGTATATTACGGCTCGGGATTTACCAACGGGATGCCGGACGCAGAATATCCGGGCAACTATTTGCCCCACCACACTACGGTTGACATTTCCCTGGGGAAGAGTTTTGGCGAGCAGGAGAAATACAGAGTCTCATTGACCGCCTTGAATGTGGCGAACCGCCGCGTATTACTCGACAACAGCCTGACCTTTGGAGGGTTTCACTATAACGATCCGCGGCAAATATATGTAGAATTTCGTTGGAGATTTCACTACTGACGAACAACGTGTGCGAGAACTTTCTGGACTGTGTCTAGAACTGGAATTTCGCCGCCACTTGAACCAACCTCGGAGCCGCTGCACTGACGATATTTCCGAATGTGGAATCGTTCACTTCGCCGCCGACCGACGAAGGACCGTAAAACTGGGCGTGGTTGAAGACGTTGAATGCTTCGACCCGAATATCGAATGACTTCGATTCCGTCAGACGAATCTCCTTGCTGAGCTGCATGTCAAAGTTCTCGATGCCCGGACCATGGAAGGAGCGCCGCGCTGCGTCCCCGAGTTGTCCAAGAGTTTCCGGGGCAAAGGCTCCGGGATTAAACTCAGGCCGACCATCGCGAGGATTGTTATCGATCTTGAGCGGACCTCCAACGTACTCGGGCGTGTCGAGTAACTGGTTATTCACACCGTTGCCCAACGTTCCGAGAAGCGAGCGGTCCGAATCGTCGAAGAGCGATACCGGAAATCCTGTGCTGAATCGCGTGGTGCCCGATAAGCTCCAGCCGTCGGTGAGACGATTCTTTCCGAAGAATCGAGCGAACGGCAACCCATAGGTGTAAGTAGCCACAAAGTTGTGCGTCATATCCCAAGAAGAGAGTACACGAGTCAGGTTGGCATTGAACGGATTCGTCTGCTCCCCGAGATTGGAGGCGTCATCGATCGACTTGGAATAGGTATAGCCGACGAGCAGAGTCTCCCGGCTTCCGGTAGTGAAGCGAAGATTTACTTCGAGGGCATTGTAATTTGAATTGCCCACGGACTTCTGAGCCGTGGTCGATCCAAAGTTCGAGCCTAATCCCACTCGGGTTCCTTGATAAACCTTGCCTGATTCGGACGTATATCTGGCATCTTCTCCGAAAGGTCCGCAAGTGGAGCTTCCCGGCGCGACTTCGCTTGGTTGGCTCAGACTCAGGCACAGCGCTGGATTGCCTAGGTTCGCTGGAACTAAGACGAGCAGATGATGACCTTGATTTCCAGCATAACTAACAGTCAACAGCGCCGTCTTGGCGATTTGCCGCTGAATCGAGAACATGTAATTTTCTGTATACGGCACAGCATTGCGGTAGTAGAAATAGGGATCGGCGCTGATAGGAGTGACGGCTGGGAAATTAAAGCCCGTATATGGATTCTGCGCCGAAACACTATGCGGCGGAAAATTCAAGGGGAATGGATCCGTGTTTTGTACTCCGTCCGCTGAACTGATGAAGGGTGTGGCGAAGAGAGGAGGCTGCGGGCTCAGGTAGTTATAGCCATAAGGCGGAACTCCGTACATGATTCCTGCAGTCAAACCCGGGAAGGCCGTATAGAACATTCCATAGCTCGCTCGAATACTACTCTGTCCGGCGTCACCGAACAGCATTTTGAGGAATCCATTTTGGAAATTCGGGGCATAGGCAATGCCAAGTCTCGGAGCGAAATTGTGATATTTCGAAGGCGACAATGTCGGTGGGATTCCCGGATCACCAGGAACAACCAGTCCGTTCATTGCGTTGGGATAGAGAACCGATTGCTCGCCGGGAACGACGGTTTGAATTTGATTGTATTTTTCCCACCAGGGCATGATCAGATCCCAACGCAAGCCCAGATTCAAGGTGAGATTGCTCCGCGCGCGCCAACTGTCTTGTACAAATGCCCCGCCGTACCGGTTTCGGAGATAGAAACTCTGACCCGAAGTCTGGGTGAAGTTGCTGGGAAAACCTAAGAGAAAATCAGCGAACGCGGAGCCCGTCTCTGTTCCATCGATATTAAACGTGCCGTTGAAAGTCGCGTTCGGATATTCATTCACTTGATCAGCATGGAATTGTCCGCCGAACTTCAGCGTGTGATTACCGAGCACCTTTGACACCGTGTTGCTGAGATAGAGGGTATTATTCCACTGGTTAACATTTGTGATGGGCACGCCCATGACAAACGACGGGAACGCAATATTCTCCACACCTTCAAACTGGGGCGCCTGTACGACAATGCCTGGGGTGCCGACACCCGTTACGAACCCTTGAGACTGCAGAGAAACTCCGACCCCGCCCTGGGGCTGGCCAATGTCGTTCGCATTCCGGATAAAACCGGCGTGAAACTCGTTCACCGTGCTCGCGCCCAAGGTCTTGGTTTCGCCAATCGTGAACATCTGTGCCTGGCCGATGGTCAGAGCATCGAAACCCGGAATGCTGGCGCCGCCCTGGCCGCCCGGGTAGGGATTGTCCAACTGATAGTTATCGACGAAGTAGTAGCCGAATATCTGGCCCAACCGTGTATTCGCGTCAATGCGGCCAGACCCTTTATCGTCCCTCACGGTTTCCGGATAAGCCGACGTAACGAATAGTTTGCCGCCGGTATTCGGAGTGGGAATATATTTGAGCAAGTTTGAAGCGGGAGCTGACCAGGCGCTCGCCGGAATGACGGCATTCGGAAGTACGCAGAGGGCCGAACTCGTGCATCCCGGCCTGTAGTATGGCTCGCCTTCTGAAACCGCATAGCCGAGTTTTTGTGTTAGCAGGCTGGCGGTGTACGGTCCGCTGACGTCCCCGGTCAAGGAGCCGGCCAAGTCGCTGAGATTGCCGGAACGGTCCTGGAAAGAGGGTACTTGCGTCTCGGCCGAGGTAATTCCTTCCACAGTGCGGGTCCCCTGGTAATCAACAAAGAAGAAGACTTTTTCCCGCTTGATCGGGCCGCCTAGAGTACCGCCGAACTGGTTCTGCCGGAACGCACCGCGGGCGCTGTCGAAGTAATTCCTCGCATCGAGATCCGTGTTCCGAAGGAACTCGAAGGCGTCCCCGTGGAACACGTCGCTGCCCGACTTAGTGACGACATTAATCAGACCGCCATTGTAGTTCCCGTACTCAGGATCGAAGTTGTTGGTTGATACGCGGAATTCCTGAATGGAGTCCAGGTTGGGAATGACGGAAGTACCCCCGTTCATGTGCTCCTGCACATCCGTCGCATTCACCATGAATCCGTTCGCCGATTCGCGCTGACCATCAATCGAAACATCTCCCGGGTTCAAATCTCCCGATGGATTAATGGTCCCGGTAACTCCCGCCATAATGACCGAAGTTGGCGTCAACGTGGTTACGGGGCTCACTCCCGGTTGAATCGCCAGCAAATCCGTATAGCTGCGGCCATTCAGCGGAACCGCCTCGATCTGTTTGCCAGACACTACTTCACCCAAGTGGGTTGCTACCGTGTCCGGCTGCGTTTCGATCGTACCTTCCGCCGCGGTCACCGTAACAGTCTCCTGTCTTTGTCCCACGTCGATTACTACGTCGAACCGAAGTGCCGCATCCGCGTCGACGGTCAGGTTCTTTTTTTCCTGGGTTCCGAAACCGTTGGCTTCCACCCGCAAATCGTAGTGACCCACTGGAAGCGCAGGAAAAGAATAAAATCCTTGCACGTCGGAACTCGATTTGAACTTCGTCTTTAGGTCCACGTTGGTCAAGGTGAGTTGCGCGCGAGATACCGAAGCACCGCTTGGGTCTTTGATCGTGCCCGAAAGACTTCCCCCGGCTCTGGCCCACATCAGGCTTCCCGATACGAGCGGAATCAGCAGGCTTCCGGAGATAATGCGTGGTAGAGCAGACGATTCTTCCATTCGTGCTACCGATGGGGTAAATCGGATGGTAGCACTATTGTAAAGTTCGTGTGATTTCTACCCGCGAATCAGGAAGTAAGCCTCTGGCCGTTTCTAAGCGGTTTTAGTAAGGCAGACGGTGGGGGAGCTCATAACGAGCCTCCCATGTTGCACGCCCTTGGTTCCGATCAACAGATCTGCCAACCTTTGCACCTGTCTGGACTGGCCTTTCACGACTATCACTTCCAAACAAGTGTTGTGATCCAGATGGGCGTGAGTCGTAGCAATGATCACTTCGTGATGGTGGTGCTGGAGGCTCGTCAATTTGTCCGGCAGCAAGCGCGAATGATGGTTGTAGATTAGGGTGATGGTCCCAACCACCTGTGCTTCGGGTGCTTCGATGGCAGCCGTGACCAATCGATCCCGGATCAGGTCACGGAAAGCTTCCGAACGGTTTGAATAGCCTTTTTTGCCGATGAAACGATCAAAGCGGGCTAGAAGATCGGCATCGATGGCGACACCTGTGCGAGTTAATTGAGCCATAGCACAGCGTTTTCTACAGCGTAGCACTTTTGGGAGAGTAGTGTTACTAGAATAGTATTCAGAAAAGACTTCATGGCTGCCTACTGATGCATATCCCGGACGGCTATCTCAGTCCTTCCACTTGCGCGGCGCTGTACGGGGCCGCAACTCCGTTCTGGTATGTAGCTCTCAAGCGTGCGAAAAGCATATTAAATGCGCGCACAGTACCGTTGCTTGGGCTGTTCGCGGCCTTTTGCTTTGTGATCATGATGTTCAATCTGCCGTTGCCTGGCGGAACAACGGGGCATGCTGTCGGAATGGGCATGGCTTCCATTGTTCTCGGACCTTGGATATCCATACTTGCCATTTCCATGGCGCTGCTGATCCAGGCGCTGTTCTTTGGAGATGGCGGCATCACCGCCTTCGGGGCGAACTGCTTCAACATGGCCATCGTCGGGTCGCTCGTGGCCTACGCGGTGTATCGGCTTCTTGCCCGGAGAGCTGAGATTACAGCTACGCGCCGGGTATTTGCCGCTGCAATCGCCGGCTACACCGCTATCAATGTGTCTGCCCTTTGCGCGGCGATTGAGTTCGGGATTCAACCTCTCCTGTTCCACACCGCGGCGGGCACTCCTTTGTACGCACCCTATCCGCTCAGCATCTCTATTCCGGCAATGATGATCGGACATCTCACATTTGCCGGCCTCGCGGAGCTGGTCATTTCCGGAGGTATCGTCAGCTATCTACAGAGCACAGATCCGGAGATGCTCCGTTCCACCGCGCCCGACGCACCAGATTTCGAGCAGCACGAGATCTCGAAGTCGCCCCGGTTCCGGCGCGTGTCACGCAAGCTGTGGCTGGGTCTCGGGTTCGCGCTGATCCTCACTCCAGTGGGCATTCTAGCAGTGGGAAGTGCTTGGGGAGAATGGAGCGCAAGAGACTTTTCAGATGCCACCGTTCGAAGCCAGATTGCGGCAGCCTCGCAAAATCAAATTCCGCCGGCAAAAGCCCCGCCCGGTCTCAAGCGACTCTCGTCAATTTGGAGACCGCCAGTCCCCGCCTACGCTCCCCGGTTCATTAAGAGCATCTATTTCGGGTATTTTGTATCCGCGGCCACAGGAGTGGGATTGATCGTCCTGCTCACCGTGTTGGTTGCCCGGCTCATTTCAGGACCACTGAAAGGCCGGTATGCAGAAGGGCAAGCAACTTTTGAGCGAAAGCGGCGACGCAAGCGCGGGTTTATCGGAAAGGACAACCGAGAGCCTGCTGAGGGCGACTCAGGAAACTCTGTTTGCCGAGGAGACGGCACAGTCCCACGGTCTCCTGCAGAGCATGTGACGCTCGTGTGAAGCTGGCGGGGATCGGCGCTCTCATTGTGAGCGCGGTCGCCGTTCACCGGATCTGGACACTAGCCGGTCTTTGCACTGTTGCTATTCTGCTGGGGCTTTTTTCTCGCGTCTCAGTGGCATTGCTTGCCAAGCGTATATGGATTCCAGTGCTCGCCTTTACTGGCGTCATTGCACTGCCGGCCATTTTCCTCGTGCCGGGGGCTATCCTCTGCCGTGTTCCGATGCTTGACTGGCCCATTACTGCACAAGGGCTCCGAAGCGCTTCCTTCTTAGTGTTGCGCGCGGAAACGACAGCCACTTTCGCACTCCTCGCCGTGTTGTGTACACCTTGGAATCGTTTACTGAGAGCCTTGCGCTTCTTCAGAATTCCGGCGAGCGTCGTGCTCATCCTAGAAATGACATATCGGTATATCTTTCTGCTTTTGCGAACTTCACAGGAAATGATTGAGTCACGCCGTGCTCGATTGGTTGGCTACCTGGAACCGCCTGGTCAGCGTCGCCTCGCGGCAGCGATGGTAGGAGTCCTACTCGAGAAAACACTGCAGCTCAGCAACGATGTTCACCTGGCGATGCGAGCTCGTGGTTTTGACGGGGATGTTCGACTCATGGAGGATCTACAAATGAAGGGGTCTGACTGGCTTCAATTGGGCAGCTTGCTTGCGATTGCTTCACTCGCATCCTGGATGGGGCAGTAGCGTCGAGATGATCTTCGATTCCGATCTTGTTTTCGATGTTCGTGAAGTGTCTTATTCCTATGGCAACGTGAATGCTTTGGATCGGGTGTCCCTCAAGATCGAACGAGGCCAGCGCGTTGCGCTGCTCGGCGCCAATGGTTCGGGGAAATCAACTCTCTTTCGGCTTCTTTCAGGTTTAAGCTTTCCCGGTCGCGGAAACATCTCATTCCGCGGAAAAGACCTGACCGCCTCTCAACTAGAAAACACCGACTTCTCCTATTCCTTCCGGCAGCGCGTAGGAGTCGTGTTTCAAAATCCCGATATTCAACTATTTAATCCGAGCGTTTTCGATGAAGTGGCCTTCGGACCGCTTCAGCTTCGCTGGCCAAAGGAACAGATTCGGGATCGTGTTGCGGCACTCCTTGCCGCTATGGAGATCACTCATTTGAGAGATCGCCCTCCGCATCGTCTTTCCGGAGGAGAGAAGAAACGCGTAGCTCTCGCGTCCGTCCTCGTACTCGACCCGGAAGTGCTGTTGCTCGACGAGCCAACCGCAGGATTAGATCCGATCAGCGCCGCGCAGATCGTGAGTCTACTCTCTTCCTGGAAAGCTGGCGCAAAAACTGTAATCACTGCTACGCACGAGTTGGACTTGTTGGAGGAGATCGCCGATCGATGTTGCGTTCTCGAAGCAGGGCGTCTGGTTGCTGACGAGAAACCGTTCGCGCTTGTACACGACGTACGGCTGCTACAGCGAACTTCGCTCATCCGGCCTCTCACGCACACACATGCAACAGGGTTCACGTCCCCACATCCCCATGTACACCAACAGGAAACACAATAGAGGTATGCCCATGAAGCTCAATCTCGCAGTAAGCTCGCCACTTGCGAGACCGCAGTCACCTGTTGGCTGGCTTCGCTAACCACGAGGTGAACGAAATGCAGTTTGGTCACTGCCGGACGGGACAGCGCAAACGGATAGAAATCCGGTTGGCCCATGCTTCGCGAGAGCTCGTTCATCACGGCCGTCAACTTCAGCCAGGAGTTAAGAAAAGACAAAAAGCGCTGCGCGCCTGGCCGCCCGGCTTCGCAAAGCACTTCCGG
>CAWCYQ010000036.1:0-27100 GCA_963799755.1 Terriglobia bacterium
TAAGAGCGTTTGGGTGCGCAAATGCCGGTTTGGGCACGGCATGAAAGCACGGCGGGATGATGAAGAGAAGAATCGGTCTGGCCTCTCGAGCTTAAAGACTGGCCTGGATTGGGAGCAGTTATGTGGAAAGACTTCCAGTTCGCTCTGCGGACATTGCGAAAGACCCCCGCCTTCACAGCCGTGGCCGTTGCATCATTAGCCCTCGGCATTGGTGCAAATGCGGCCATTTTCTCATTCGTAAATGCGATTTTGCTGAAGAGGCTAGCGGTGCCTGAACCTGAGCGGCTCGTGACCTTCGCTGAAATCTATCGTGGCGAGGTAACCGAGAAGGTTTGGCGCATGGCGACCGTTGAGCAGCTTGCAAAGCAAGATCCCGTTTTCAGCGGCATATTTGGTTGGTTTGCAAGGCCGGTCAATTTTTCGACCGGCGATAAGGCGCAGTGGGTCATGGGTGAGCTAGTTACAGGCCAGTATTTCCAGACGCTGCAAGTGAAGCCGGCTATCGGAAGATTGTTGACCGATGATGACGTTCGGAACGCAAGAGCAAACCCGGTGTGCGTACTCAGTTATGGTCTCTGGAAACGGGAATTCGCGGGCGACGCCGGCGTGGCCGGCCGAAGCGTATTCTTGAACGGGCACGCCTATCGGGTTCTCGGCGTAACTGCACGCGGGTTCCATGGCGCTGAGATGGAGCATCGCTTCGACCTGCAGATTCCGGCGACGCGAGTAGCGGACTTCATGCCAGCCTTTGGCGATGCTACGGGCGTGGACTGGCTTAAGACAATGTCGTGGCTAAGTCCAATGGCTCGCCTAAAACCGGGTATTACTAGGACTGAGGCGCAAGCGCAAACGCAACGCGTGTTGCGGCAGCAATCGGACCTGCGCCTGGAGGATGGTAGCCGCGGATTCAACACCATGCGATCCTCATTCGGCCGGCCGGTACTGGTGCTCATGGCGGTTGTCGCGCTGGTATTGCTTGTCGCTTGTGCAAACCTCGCGAATTTGCTGCTTGCAAGAGCGCAGACGCGTGCCAAGGAATTCGCGGTGCGCATGTCTATTGGAGCCTCTCGCGCGAGATTGATTCGACAGTTACTGATAGAAAGCTTGGTGATAGCGGCATGCGGCGGCGTCACCGGCGCTATCGTGTCGTTCTGGATCACCAGAACTCTGGTTGCGTTTTTGAATGCCGGCAGATCAACAGTATCCGCACTGCAAGTGACGCCGGACGCGAACGTCTTCGCGTTTCTAATTACATTGTCCTTTGCGACAGCGATTCTTTTCGGGCTGGTTCCCGCATGGCAGGCCAGCCGCCCCGATCTTCTGTCTGGCCTAAAACAAGAGCTGGCTGGCAGTGGGCGCCTAAGCCGAGCCGTGCTACGCAGAACTTTAGTTGTGGTGCAGATCGCCTTGTCGCTAGTGGTTGTTTTTGCAGCGGGTCTGCTCACCCGGACACTACGAACGCTAGAAACAGTCGATCTAGGTTTCAAACCGGATCAGGTCATCGTCTTGAATGTTGATCCTGCAGCTAGCGGCCATTCCAGCGCGGAGATATCGCGTATCCTGGACGAAATCTTAAGCCGGACCCGAGCTTTGCCCGGCGTAAGAGCGGCAAGCCTGGCGGCAAGCACACCGAACGGTTCGATCGCCATTTCGATGAGCATAGACGTACCCGGCTACACTCCTAAACGAGCTGGGGACGATGTTGTAGATTTCAACTTCATCAGTCCCGACTACTTCAAGACTATCGGGCAGCGATTCCTCCGCGGAAGAGATTTTAGCGAAAGGGATGACAAGAACGGCCCACTCGTCGCGATTGTAAACGAAAAGTTTGTCCGGCACTATTTGAGTGGGCAAGACCCGATTGGCCGGAAATTTCACCAGGGCGGCGATCAGGTAGAGATCACCGGCGTAGTAGAAGATGCGCGGGACCGCAGCATAAGAAGCGGTCCTGAAGAGGCCGTCTACATACCGGAAAAGCAGGGCCAAACGTCGGGATTGACGCTTCTGGTGCGCACTACGAACAACCCGAAGGGGATCATTCCTTCGCTACGTGCAATTCTCAGAAGCATCGACAGGGGCATGCCCGTTTTTTCCGTTCAAACATTGGATGCGGAGGTAGAGGCGGGGCTCTCAAGCGAACGCATTCTGGGTTACCTCTCCGCGCTGTTCGCTGCGCTTACTGCTTTGCTGGCGGGAATTGGATTATATGGCGTCCTTGCATACTCAGTGCTGCAGCGGACACGTGAAATTGGAATACGCTTCGCGGTCGGCGCGCAAAGGCGCGATGTCGCGGGTCTCTTTGCCCGCGAGAGTCTGGTACTGGTGGTCGCCGGCCTGGTGATTGGCGGGCCAATAGCTCTTGCTTCCGTGCACGCGTTGAGGAGCTTGCTTTTCGGTGTTAGTACGACAGACTTACCCACATTGTTTCTAAGCATGTTTGTGCTTGCCATCGCCGCATTTCTGGCGGTCAGCCTTCCGCTCTTGCGAGCTGCGCGGATTAATCCTGTCGTCGCGCTTCAACACGAATAAATCTCTACTTCCTGTCACTTGCAATCTGTCTACTCATAGCGCAGCGCGATCATCGGATCGATTCTGGTGGCGCGGCGGGAAATAGCTGGCGGCCATACTATTCCCAGCAAGAGCGCGGAGACCGCGATAAAGACCATCGGATCGGTTGGATGCACACCGTAGAGCAGACTGGATAAGGAACGCGTCACGCTTAGCGCGCCGATCTCGCTTCCTGGTTGTGCGACCGATGCGTTGCACAAACGTATCGCCTAAAGAACCGATAAGCAACAGCTTTTGCAACGCAAGAATCGCGGGAAATGGCAACCGCCCGTCATGGTGCGCAAAGGCTGGTGGCGAGTTCCGATACGTGCGGCGCAGTTCGGGTTTAGCTTCCACTTCGGACCCAGACGGATCAGGAGTCTGTGCCAGCTCGGCTACTACGTTCTCCCGCTCAACCTGCTCCACGTACTCGCGCACTGTACGATTGACTTTAGCGACCTCCGGCAGTTCTTCGTGAGTGATTGTCCGGTCAGGATTAGCATCAGCGCGAATCTGCGTACTGTCCGCCGAGAGATCGACACCCTTCAAGAGCCCGACATTCATACACTGCTGGACGATTCGCTCGAAGAGTTCGAGGAAGAGCGACGACTCCTGAAAACGGCCGTGCCGATTCTTGGAAAACGTGGAGTGATGCGGAATCTCTTGATCGAAGCCGAGCCCAGTGAACCAGCGATAGGCCAAGTGCATCCCAACGTCCTCGACCAAGCGGCGCTCACTGGTGATGCCGTACAAGTAGCCAATCAACAGAATGCTGCAGCAGGACCTCTGGATCGATCAATGGCCGCCGGGTGTGGCTGTAGCTCGCCTTCAATGTCTCGAATAGCGACTCAGAACGAGTTCGTTGGCCCATCATAACGAGCAGCGCCCCTTCCCAAAATTGAATCGAGAACATCATTGAAGGATCTAGCTGAAAAGACGTCGGCGGCAACGCAAAAGGTCACCGAAACATTAAGAAAAAGAATTGTTTGGGTGGATTCAAGTTGTGAGATTGCTGGTTGTTTTTAGGTTCCGGGTTGCCGATAACAGCCTGAACTCATGGATGCTTGCTTAAACTAGTGGTCCGTCCCAGTGATTTCTGTGGCGATGATACGGCGTTTTGGATTGGTGTAGGTCCAGCGAATCGGACGGAGGGCAAAGTAGTCGAGATGCCTGCAGTGGGCGGTCTGCACCACTGTTACGAACGCCGAGCCGCCTAATCCCGTTCACGTACAGACGAGAGCCAAGCCTGTTGCGACGGTTCAACGTGACGAGTGTTTTTGCTGCACTCCACTCGAACGTGACTTTCCGGTTCCTATCGCTCCGCAAATAGTTTGTCGATCGAAGAGCGGATGAGTCCGTCGCCTATTTCGTGACAGCCTTTTGAGTTATTTGAAGGGACAGTCCAACGCGGGGTTTGGGAAACTCAACCGCTTGTTTCAACCGGCAGCAAACATAACGTGTTTGCGTTTTGAACCTTACGGGAGGAATTACTCGAGCACGATCAAGACTTCCATCTTGGGCTCCACGATTTCACCAGGTGCAAAGACAGCAATCTGCCGCGATTGAGTGATCCCTTCCCACACCGGGCCGCCCTGATTCAAAAGAAAGTATTGGTTCTCCAGTCGCATCGGGATGGCTTCCGGCGGCGTGGGCGTGTGACGTAGTGTTACGCCAGGGAGAGCATGGCGAATCAGCCTTTGGATTTCGTCGTTGGACGAGATTTTGACAAGCTGGGGAACTTTCCGAATCAGATCGTCGACCCCCATCTTGGCGCTGATCGCTAGGAAGAACTGAGAGTTCCGGAAATGCAGATCTTCTTTTACCGTGCCCGTCCAGAGGAAGCGGTCGCTCACCTCCAAAGGAACGACGATGAACTTTTGGGGAATCACTGCGTCGAGCAGCTTGCGTATCTGATCATCCAGCAGCGTGAAGCAACGGCCGAGATCCTCGTGATCATAGTCCGGGAGATTTTCCGGATGGCCTTCCAACGAGAACGTAGCAAGCGCACCCGCCAGTTTCAGCATCGCCACGTAAGCAGGCTCAGGATGACCGTGCCGAACTTTCCAGATGTGCTTCATCTCCGGAAGAAAAGAATTGACCGTGTGCAGCAGCCAGAACTGCGCTGTTTCAGACGCAGCGAACTCGGCCAGCACCTTGCCTCGCTGCCGGCGCGGCGCAGAGAGCGCAGTGCTCTTGGCGGCAAGAATTTCGATCTGACGCCGCAGCAACATAGTAAGATAACGGCTGGAGGCCAGATCGAGGCATGGCGCGACAAAGGCCGGATCGAGAATCGGAACGCCCGCCGCGTTCCTCACGAGCCTGGCAATGCGGAATGAGGAGAATCCGTCACGATACTCGTTTCCGAACGCAAGGCGGAAAGTTCTGCGGGCTACCTGGACGGGCTTCTCTTCTTCTCCGAGATTTTCATCGGTGATCAGGCGCGTCTCCGCCAGGTATCGCGTGACGGGAGGGCCTTCTGACCCGTTTACCTGCTCCTTTGCGGGAATCGTGACGTTGCGCGCGCGAGGGCGGCTTTCCGGAATGGCCAGGAACACGTCCAACGCGTCGCGGTTCGGAACAAAATGATCGCCGATGGTGCGCGATGCCGGAGGATCGTCGGTATCGGGCATGTTGAACGGTTCACCGTCCGGCATGACGCCGTGGCAGGTCTCCAGCCGGAATACGCCATTTGCCAGAGCTTCCGCATCGATTGCTAGTTCGGTCACACCCCAATTGGCATAGTGAGAGGCCGCGAAGCGAAAGTGCAGCGAATCCTCAAGGTACTGCTCCAGTGTCTGGAAATGCTGGGGCGTGAGGAACATGCCCTGCGTCCAAACGACGCGATGGCGATTTCGCATGACGGCCTAGAGTTCCTGTCCGTGGCTGCGGAATATAGCGGTTATCTCTTCGCGAAGCGGGTCGCGCAGGTTTCGAACGGTATCCACGTCTAACACTTCAGCAAAACTGGTGCCACCCGCTAGGCCGCTAGCGACGTTCACTAAATTATCGGGAGGGCGGATCGTCCTAAAGGGGGCAGAAATCGTTACGAGTGGCAGATCGCCCATCTCGGGAGAGCGACGGACCTCGATGCGATAACGCAAACCGGCCAGCAGATCGGCAATCGCGGGAAACTTTGTGAGCTGAAGATGCATGAGGCAGGCGCGCAGCACAAAAGCGCGGACCGATTCCTGATTACGTTGTTCCTGCCCGGCCAAGACTTGCCGCAGCATGGCGAAAGAGTAAGTAGAAGAATAGGCAAGTACCCAGGTGAGCGGAGAAGTGACGCTGATGTTACGCAGGCCGCGGTCGGTTTTGGTGTGATGCAGATACTCCCATTCGTAAAGTTGAATCTGCGTCGAGACGGATTCGAGCGGGAGAGTCAGTTCGGGGCGAAGATCGAACGGACGAAGGGCGACGCGGCGATAGAGTCTCGCGCAGCTCGGTGACTGTTCGATCGGAGATGCCGCCCGACTCACGCTCGGCGCCTTCCATGGCGTCGCCCAGCATGCGGCGGGGACGGAAGAGGAGCGCCATGGTGTCGAGATAGCCACGCAGCTGTTTCTGGCAGACTTTGGAGACGTCTTTAGTGAGGGTGTGCAGCTGCAGGAGTTGTTCGACGTTGAGGGATTCAGCGGGTGGGGCAGGATTGTCCATAGGATTCTAGGATCGAACGTTCTGGGTGGTTATTGTATCGGATCGCTCGGAGAGTGCGCATTGGCTCTCCGCGGTGTCTTCACTGACAGGGAGATCGGATCCCTAAGGTGTTCAATCAGTTCCCGATACTTGTGCTCGCAAAAATCGGCCTCTGCACGGGCAGCGAGTGTCCGCTGATTCATTGCTTTGGTTCGCCTCCGATCTAACCACTTTCCCAAGAAAGGGACTGAGACTAGAACGATGCAGCCCCAGAGTGGCTTCCAGGTGCGGATGGCAGAGGCAGTGATCACCGAGGCTGAAACGACGGCCGCGGTTGCGGCCTTGAGCACGAGCGCGTCCGACCGGCAGCTATGAAGATACGCCACGGCTGCTGCCGCTCCTTCGCGAGTGCTTCGGGAAATTCCTTGCTCTCCGACTAGATCCCCCCCGTCTGGAAGAGTTGCGAGCATGGTGCGCAAGGTGTCTCGCGGCAGCTTAGGAATTGACTCAAGAGCCTGACGGAAGCTCATGAAATCGAGATCTTTCTTCACCCAGGGACCAATGAGGCCGGACCGCCAATCAGTAAGAAGCTTTTCGTCAAGAAAAAAGAAGAAGCCGCAGGTAGGAAGCAACAACAACAGGCCGACCAGTGGCGAGACTGTGCGAGTCGCCGCGGCCCAGGCGAGGGAGCCGAGACTGAGCACTATAACTGCAACGATCAGGTTTCGATAATACCTGGCGCGGGTATCTACTGCTCTTGTTGTGTGTTCGATTGCGATTCTGTAAGGAGACACAGTTTACCGTCGAAGTTTGTGGACGGAGGTAATGACCTTACCGATTGTGTAGTCGATTTCGTCCTCGCTGGTGAAGCGACCCAAGCTGAAACGAATACATGAGTAAGCTTCATCATCGGTGAGACCGATCGCTTTCAGCACATGGCTCGGACCCTTGGCACCGGTGGAGCAGGCTGCCTGTGTCGAGACCGCAATGTCATGCATATCGCGGATCAACGCTCTTGCCTGGACTCCGCGAAAGCCGACGTTAGTAGTATTCCCGATCCGATTAGCCGTGTCACCATTGACCCACGTATCAGGTACCTGGGAGAGTATGGCCTGTTCCAGTTTGTCCCGAAGCTTCCTTACGCGGTCGGCCTCTTCTTGTATCTCGTCCGTGGCGATACGACAGGCTTCACCGAAGCCGACGATGCCTGGAACGTTCAGCGTACCGCCGCGAAGACCGCGCTCCTGACCACCGCCAACAATTAGAGGCTTCAATGGGATCTTCTCCAGGCCGCCACGTATGTAGAGCGCTCCAACGCCCTTGGGCCCGTAGATTTTGTGGGCCGAGAATGCGGCGAGATCGATGCCGTCCGCCTGCACATCAACAGGCAACTTGCCGATCGCCTGCGTGATGTCCGAGAGGAATAATCCGCCTGCGTGATGGACAATTTCAGAGATCTCGCGAATGGGGCAAATCGTGCCAATCTCATTATTTGCCAGCATGATCGCGACCGCACTAGTCGTCTTAGCAGCTAAGCGGTCTGCAAGATCATTTTGATTGACATGACCGAACGAGTCCACAGGCAGATACTCTAGGGTTCGATCACAGCACTCTTCCAGATGCCGGCATGTCGCCAGCACAGCGTCATGTTCCGTGCAGGCGGCGATAATATCGGCCCGTTTCGACAGTTGGCCGGCTCCTGTCAAAGTGAGATTGATACTTTCGGTTGCTCCGCTGGTGAAGAAGACTTCGTTGGGATTTGCGTTAATAAGGTTGGCGCTATGCAATCGCGCGTCTTCGACGGCTTCCGCCGCGTCCCAACCGAAAGCATGATCACGACTCGAGGCGTTTCCGTAAGCTTCGCGGAAGAATGGTTGCATGGCCGAAAGCACACGCTGGTCTACGGGCGTAGTTGAATTGTAGTCGAGGAACATTGGTGCAGAACGTCTCTTGTCTCAGTGTGCTCTTTTGGCCCCGCGACTTAGCACCCGGAGTTAAGCCGTCGCCGCGGTTTTCCCATAACCTAGCCAAGCTTTAGATGGGATGTACCCGCTGGCGGTAGCATTACGAGTCCACGGGACTCTTCTGCTTCGGCCTTTGCCGTGTATCGAAACGACCTCAACCTCGAACTAGCCCCTGTCTTAGGATCCGTCGCTGTTGCTCCCTGCTTCGTCATTCTCTTCAATCGTGCGGCAACTTTCCTCCAGGCCACAAGCGCCTGCGGATTGTTAGTCCTGGCTGTCAGCCATGACTGTTCAAGGCCATTTTCGACAATTCTGCCTATATCGAGCCGCAGGTAATCTGGATTTTTGCGAGAAAAATCCAGCTCGTCAGTAACCGGTAACACCGGCTTGGTTAATGTAAATGCGTAGCGCTTATATGCCGGATGCTCTTCTCGGAAGTGAA
Source organism: Terriglobia bacterium (assembly GCA_963799755.1). Taxonomy (GTDB): domain Bacteria; phylum Acidobacteriota; class Terriglobia; order Bryobacterales; family Bryobacteraceae; genus Bog-105. Next base: position 8,587 of record CAWCYQ010000036.1, read on the forward strand.
CAACCTTTCCGTTGCTTATCTCTCTCAAATCGAACGGTGAATAGCGCATCGCTAGCACATACAGCTGCAGATCGCGCGCGATCTCCTCGGCAAACAGGGCAACTTCCACTGGCAATGCATGAAACTGGATTGAGATATCTGCCATGGCATTTACTTCCTATCGTAAGGCACGAAAGTTGTGGGCAAGCCCCCGGGGCCGTTCAGATCATTTAGGGCCGCCGCTTCTCTGGGAACTGGCGTCCCATCGGCCTTCGTTCTTCCGACATTTAGGCCCCGGAGTTCACCCTCGGGTGTTTGGTATAAGATATCCGGTCGCCTCCCTTCCTTATTGCCGCCAGGCGTCGGGATGAGGAGTTCCTTCTCACCACCGCCGGCAATGATCGTATTACCTTCCGCCTTCAGCCTTTCCGCTTCAGCACGAATCGTTTTATTGTGCGGTGCGTCAGGATCCGTCTTGGGGCCTCTCTTTGCACCCTTTTTCTTGCCGCTATTCTCGTCTCCACACTCAGCAAGTCCAAATGGATCAAACCACATTACCGGGTTCCGGACATACTGGAACAGATTGTGGCCACCAGCGGCGCGTGCTGGATCCGGGCTAAGGAACCGGCCATTTCCGGGATCGTAGTATCGATATCGGTTATAATGCAAGCCCGATTCCTGATCGAACCATTGCCCCTGGAAACGGATGGGGCACTCGTACCCAGATCGTTGAGTTTGTTTCCGTTCAGTTTGTCCCCAACCCTTGAACTCGGCTACCCAAACCAACGTTCCAGAAGCGTCGAACATTTCCCGCGGCGTGCCTAGATGATCCGTAATTATCGGGCACAGAGATTTTTGCTCAATTTTGGCTATTGGGGCGAAACTATGCCGATCCATGATCCAAGCCACTGTCAGATTCTGATCGTCAAGTTCCTGGATCATCGAGTCGCCATCCCAAAGAAAGCGGCGGCTTGCTTGAGATCCAATTTTAGCTACACGCCTTGAGAATGCGTCGTATTTGTACTCCCATTCCTGCCCATCCGGACGCCGGATTTTTCGTAACTGTCCTTGGGCATCCCAAAAATATTCCCAAACATCCAATTCCCCACTCGTGGCAGGTTCGGTCTTCCGCACCAGTTGACCTTCGGCATCAAATTGGTAGAGCACTTCTCCAAATTGGATCAGGCGGTTGCCGGCTCCGTAGACCGCGGTTTGTTCGTTGATCCCATCCATCTCGCGGTGTATTCGGGTCAAATTGTCAGTGGCATCGTACTCAAATTTCTCGTTTGACCCGTGTTCACGCAAGATGCTCAAGAGTCGCTCTGCAGGGTCGAAGACATAATCCGTTACCCCCCAGCGGCTGTCCGCTAGACGCAGCAGCAGACCATCTGCATCGTAACGATAGTCCCGCTTTATGACCTGACGGTGTTCGTGAACCTGATAAAGCGACGTTACATGGGAATAGACGTTTCGCTCTACGCCTTGCTCTAGAAGGCGACCCATCAAATCATAACGCTGCTGTAGCTGCATCCCACCCGGCATTTGACGGCGGACTTCCAAGCCGAGTGCGTTGTGCTCAAAAGTAATCGACTGTTCGTTGGCGACTGAGAGCTTCCCAACACGCCCGTTAGGGTCAAGATCGTATCGGACTTCATGCCCTAGACTCGTAAACGTGCAGATCACTTCTCCAGCAGAGTTATAGCGCGTTTGAATCCAGTGGTCACCCTGAGTTTCACGGATGAGCTGGTCTGCATCATCGTACATGAACGCGACCGGAATATCCGAGTTGATCGCCGCAACCATCCTTCCGGCCGGGTCATATTCAAAAGCTGTCGAAGTCCCGTCAGGCAATACTCGTCGCGAAAGTTGTCCCGCAGCATCTCGGACAAAAATAATTTCCTCACCGTTACCGTTGGTAAATGCCAGGCAATGGCCCGACGCACCATATTTGAAGCTCTGCTCGCGCCCGTCGAAAGAAACTTCCCGCACCACTCGCCCTGTACCGTCGTGAAAGTAGCTGAAGATTTCTCCTTTTTCGTTAATGACGCTATCGAGGCGCTCGGTCTCGGTGCCCCATTGGAAGCTGACCATCCTGCCTATCGGGTCCGCACGCTCCAAAAGGCGACGGCAAGGACCGTAGCGGAAATGGCTTGTAAGACCTGTGGCGTTTGTGAAGCTATTAAGATTGTCGCCACTGTCGTAAGTGGCTCGCAAACGACCGCCGTCGGGGAGTTCGACCTCGATCGGATTACCCACGGGATCATAGCGGAAGCCAGTGCGCGCTCCGGTCGGGCCTACCCGCTCCACTACCCGTCCGAAAGCATCCCACTGGAAGCAAGTGGCATATCCCATCCAATCCGTCATCTCCGTAAGCAACCCGTTAGAAAAACGCTGGCGCCGCCGGGCACCTCGGGGGTCGGTAATAACGACGGGATTATTGGCTTCGTCGTAATCGACTTTCCAACGCGCACCCAAAGGGTTACTCGTCGCAATGAGGCGATGCTTCACGTCGTATTCGCGACCCCACGTTTTGCCCAGCGGATTTGTTAACGAAACAGGCTGGTGGTGCGCGTTGAATTTGAAATGATTCGCGTTTCCTAGCGGGTCGGTAATCGAATCCCGGTTGCCGCTCTCGTCGTAGGTGTAACGGGTTGTGCCGTCTAGAGGATCTATCTTGGCCACAATCCGGCCCCACTCGTCGAACGCCGTGCGGCGCTGGTTTCCTAATGGGTCTATTTCGCTGGCAATCTGACCGCTAGGCAGATACTCATAAACGCTGGTCTTGCCGTAACTGTTGGTGACCATCGTTCGATTTGCCGAATCCAAGAAACGCAGCCGTTTTTCGTTGTAGTGATCCAGCCCGGTGAAGTGGATGCAGCGGCTTCGGTTGTCGTAACGATAGGAGTAAACGGCGCCGTCCTTGAGCACTTCCCGGCTAAGACGCGACTGCGCGTCGTACTCGTACCGGTTGGCGAGATCCCTCCGGTCAAAGGCTGCCGAGAAGCGGCCGGCCTCGTCGTATTCATACCGGACGAGCTCCGTCCCGGCCCCTTCTCTTGTTACAAGATCGAGTGAACTGACGAGTCCTGCCTTAGAGTAGTTCAGCAGAACGGTGCGATTTTCGGTTCGCTGCCGAAGCCTGCTCAGGCGGCCAGCGGGATCCCAGGTTAATTCCACGCCGTCGCCGCTGACGTTCTCAACGGCCATCAAAGCCGGATCTGCGGCACCACGCTCCGCGCTAAAGATGAAGCGATTGATTTCTTCGGATTCCACGTCCCAGTTGGTAACGATATACCGGTCATCTTGTCTGACCAATTCGAGAAAGGCGCCCAATAACCGGATGACTTGCCCCTTATCGAGCAGAGCGTCCGGATCGGGAAAACTGTTTATTACACCTTCATGCGAAAACTGCCAGGTTTGTTCGACCCGCTTCAACGTAGCGAACCACGAGGTCGTCCATCCCGGGCCGAGCGGTGAGCTTCTATCGCTCAAGAGGGACGAACGATACAGCCGGGTCCATTCAACCGGCACGCGGCCGGGCAGAACAAAGTCGTCGCGAGCGAGTTCAACGTTTCCTTTGGCAATATCAATAGGCATGATGAGCTCGGCAGTTCGCGAGTTTTGAAAGGAACCTGTTTAACTGCATCCACAGTCTTTTTTGCCGAGCGCCGCGACTCCAGCCGCGACTCCGGCGGAGACCGCTCCTTGCGCTGCATGCACGGCAATTCCTCGCATCATGTCCGCGATACTCACACCCACCATCACGTTGCTAAACCCTATGGTCGCCGCGTTCGGCACAATGATGAGGTCGCTACAAGACGTCGCCATGAGCGGTGCAGCGAACGCCAGCGCGCCTCCATTCACCGTTACATTGGGACTACCGATTGCCGCGGCGCCCTGGCTACCCGGATAAGGAATCGGAGGCATGAGCAGCTTGATCCAGGTCGCCCACTTCGTGTACGCGGCAAAGCTGCTCTTGATTGTTCCCCAAGCTCCGCTCCAGCTGGATGTGTCAACGCCCGTAACATCCTTGACGAACTTCCCGGAGGCGGAATCTGGGGAAACAAACAAGGCTGAGATGCGAGAAATCGCCAAGTTGGCTAACAGCGTCAGCGCTATCAGCATAAGTTGCTTCGGCACGTTGAGTAAATATCGTCGCCAGTAGGCGAGATTCAACATTGACGGAGGCGCAGGCAATCCCATAGGAATGTGCACCGAGTAACCCATTGAACCCGCGGCGCATGCCGGCATGCCGTTAATCAAGGTATCGATGGTCGCGAATTTGGGCGTCGACCAGAGAAAGATGCAGCCGAAGTAAGGATGAGGCAGCATGGGTATCGGTGCGGGCGATGGCGGAATAAACACCGTATGGAAATCTATCCCGATCACCATATCCGTCATCTTTACCGCAGGCCAAAGCATTTCTAGCTCCTTTAATTCATCCCGGCTCTAACGGTTTACATCGACTACTTCCAGTCTTCTTGTGATTCTTGTACGCCGGACTCTTACTTGAACGCTGTCGTTCGTTTGCACTGATTCGTACAGCATTTTTGATACCAGCGCCGACGTGCGCTCGTTTCCTACATCGAGGACTACCGCGTAGGTTTCGGGCGTCGCTTGCGACTGGACCACAGACCGACCGTCGATGATTGTCGTGTTATAGGTCTTCCCGCGTTGAGTGTATTGCTTAGTGACTACCGTGCCTGTGGCACTGTTCACGTCCAATCCAAGCCGGTCAAATGTGGCGTACAGAAAGTAACAGATAACTAGAGCAACCGCGATGATGGGAAAGATATATCCGAACGGATTGGCACTGTACGCCGTCATTGTCTTACAGCTTTCTCAGGAAACAGAAACTTCCATCTTTTTGATCTGCGGCAACCAGTCCGGTCCTTCGTAGGGAACGGCGCCGCGCCAAACGAGATCTACTTGCCGCTCTTCCATGCGAATCATTACGGTATGAGTGACCACCTCCGGTCCACTGACCCCGAAGCCCACATCGAGCCCAAGAGTCGGCCTGTCCGTGGGCAAGCGGAACGACAGGGTCCCTTCAGGGCTCAGGTTTTGCGCAATGATTTGTTCCCCGCCGGTGAGATAAGGGAAAACAAGACCAGTAGATGCACCGTTGAAGAAGCGAAAATCCATGTCAGGAAGACCGTTGTTCAAGTAAGCTTCGCGGTGCGCAGCGGGTACAAGCTTTCCATACGCCTGCCGGAGTTGTTGTTCGACGGCCCGATCGGCCGGGAGAATCCCCGCGAGTCGCGCGCGCGGCAGCCAAGTCTTTGGAAACCAGCAGAGTCCTGCCGGAGAAGGCTGCTGCTCCCAATTTGTATAGTCCCCCAGGCAAAGCCGCTCAGGAGTAAGAGGTGAACTCGGCTCTTCCAGATTTGGCAGGGCGAGTTGATCCACTGACCTCGCGGAGTTAGCCACCACAAACCCGCGTCCAAGAGGGTTCCTCGCGTAAGGATAGGACGTTGATTTGTCGGAGTAAACATCTATTCCGCCGTAGGCGAGTTCATATCGGAGGTCCATGTGCAGGAAAGGCGACGGCTCGGTAAATTCAGGCGTGCCGTCCTTCACAAACCGCGCAACTCGGTCGCCAGTTACTAGCAACTGCTTCCGGGTATCGCCGACCTGCAGAGAAACCGTACATGAGGTAGTAGGTGCACTGCCGGGTGCATACGCTCTGCCATTTAAGACTACGTCCGTTGCGAGCTTGAAAGGAACGAAATCGCTCTCATAGCGGATTGAGGAGTTCATCGGATCATCCCAATAAACATCGCCAGAAATGAGCGCTCTGTCCGTCTCTGCACGGCTGCAAACGCCACCTGAAACGATGTCGAACGTTCGTTTCAAGAGAACGCTCAGGATGTACTTTCCTTCGGGCGCCTGCCCGGGCAGAACGAGGGTGACATCGCGCGATTGTGTAGCGGCGCTCATGGTCGCGGTAAGAGACGGCACATGGCTCTTCAGTACACTTCAGCGTGCAGTCTTTTCATTTGGGGTAACCAGGAGTATCCTTCATAGACGCAGGCACTGCGCCAAATCAGATCTACTTCAAGGTCGTCCGGTCTTATGCTAACGGTGTCTAACCGGGGCTCTAGTTGCTGGGTGCCCAAACCGATATCGAGGGTAATCTCGGGTACGTCACCCGGCAAGGTAAATCTGAGCACGCCATCCGGCGATAATCCATGCAGGCTGACCTCTTCATCACCCTTTAACGAAGGGAACTGCATGCCGTGCGAAGCGCCATTGTTTAGACGCGATTGATAGCTGGGTAACTTGAACTGCTTGGCGAGCGCAATATGGTTCTTGGGCAACAAACCCAGGCGCTCTTCGGTAGTGAGCGTGTCGACATCGACATAAGTCGGATAAGATCCCGCAAACGTGCACCGCGGATACCAGGTGCGCTGGAACCAGCCAAATCCTTGGGGGAGCGGCTGCAGGGGCCAGCCCTCTGGTTCTCCAACGATTATTCGGTCCGATGTCAAGAGGTCGCCAGGATCCTCGAAATTCGGTAAAACTAATCCTTCGACAGTCTCTTTGATGTTTCGAAGAGCTATACCCGTTCCCATGTAGTTGCGCGGGTAGAAGAACGGAATTTCCGGATTACTTGTTTCGTCGCGACCCCCGTAGGCTCGCTCGTATCTAATATCTATTTGCGTGAACGGCCGCGGATCAGAAAGGACAGGGGACATGTTCGCACGATAGTGGCATTCGCGGTCTCCAAAGACGGCAATCGACTTCTTTTGATCTCCAACTTGGACGGCGACGGTCACCTGAGTCGTAAGCTCGCCGCAGGGCGCATAAGCCTTGCCGATAACAACAACATCCACAGCGGGCTTATAAGGGGCAAGCTCGTATTCATACTGAACCGTGGACCATTCCGGGTCTCCGTTATCGTAGTAGGCATCGATTTTTCGAAGCTCCTGATCAGCCGCACACCTTTCCGCAACACTTTCATGTTTGATCTGAAAAGTACGTTTCACAACAACAGCGAAGATGTGTTCGCCCCGATCGTTCCTACCGGGCACGATCTCAACGGCGCCGTTCGAGTTTGTCATTCAGTAACTCTGTGATTTCTCGCTCACGGATTAAGCATCACCATGCCGCCTTTTACGGTGTTGGTGGCTGAGCCTTCGGAGCTTACTATAGCCCCCTTAGTCTGATGTTCAGCAGTAGCCTCTGAGTGTATAATCTGGCCCTTAATAGCCACTAACTGGGAGCCACTGATCGTGACGTTCACGCCTTCGAGTGAAATATCGCCATTGCTGGCCATCTTCAACGAACTGGCACCGACATGCAGTTGAATATTCGTGGCGGCATCGATATGGACGTGAGCAGTCCCCGAGGTAATTAGAATCTCTTGGTTGACCGTAGTCTTTTGGTTAGTCTTGTAGTCCTCGGTGACCGACCCTTTCACCGTTTCTGTATTGGTACCGTCGACCGTTGTAGCCTGATTATTCTTATAGTTTTCTGTCACGGCACCTGTGACCGTTTCCGTGTGCGTACCATCGACGGTAATGGTGCGATTATTGTGTACAGTTTGCGTGTCGTTGTGCTCGACCGTAGTGTTCATGTCGTACTGGGCATGAACAGTCATCTTTTCCTTGCCCTTCGTGTCGTCCATCGACATTTCGTTATAGCCGCCGCCGCCAGGCGTGCTGTTGCTTTTGATACCGCTCACCATTCCTGCGGCGGGAAGTCCGTTGGGAGGCATTGCTTCAGCGTTATAAACACGTCCAGTAATGATCGGTTGGTCCGGGTTGCCTTCCAAAAAATCAACGATCACTTCCTGACCGATACGCGGGATCGAAACCGATCCCCAGCCCTTCCCAGCCCACGGGTGTGACACCCGGATCCAGCAAGAGCTGTTCTCATTGCGTTTACCCTCGCGATCCCAGTGAAATTGCGCTTTCACACGACCGTGCTTGTCGGTGTAAATTTCCTGGCCGGCCGGGCCGACCACCACGGCCGTCTGGCATCCCTGCACAAAAGGTCTTGGGGTGACGCGGGGTGCTCGAAACGGTACCGAAAACGGGATGCATTGGAAGCTGTTTTTATACGTCAGGTCCTCCAGGTCTTCCCCGCCGCTCGAGTAATCGCCGCCTTGACTTGCCGTGTGCTGAATCGAGGTGAGCAGGTGCACCTGATTCAGATCTGCTCGATAGTGATCGGTCAGACCAAATTTGAACCCGCTACTGAAATAGCGGCAGCCGCTCGATCCATGGCTCACCATACAGGCGGCCGTCTGTTCTTGCAAGCGAATGCGGGCTAGTCTGTCTCCCTCGGAGCGCACCAGATGTTCGCCTGGATAATCATAAAGCTCATAGGGATTGTCCCCGCTTACGGTGACTGCCAGATTGGCGCTGGGAGTCTCGAAATTGTAATCGGTATGACTCCAGGTTCCCGGTCTGAACCCCTCTTCATAGCGCCACTCCGTCACAACATCCTCATGGATCACGCCTCCGCCCCGCTGATCGTAACGAGCCGAAGATTGATTCGGGCAGGCGTCATGTGCCGCCGGGTCATTCGCCACGACCATGATGTGTTTATCTTCCTCGTGCCGAAAATAGTAGTAAATCCCTTCTTCTTCCATCAACCGTGAAACGAAGTTGAAGTCCGTCTCCCGGTACTGTACGCAGTAATCCCGGAGTGCAAAATCTCCGTACAACCGGATCTCGTAGTCGTGGAATCCGAGGTCGCTAAAAACCTTCTGGATAATGTCAGGAACCTTTTTGTTCTGAAAAATGCGGCAGTCGGATGTGCGCGTCAGGAACCAAAGCCAGGGAACCATCTGAGCCCGGTACGCCGTCAGGCGTCGATCTTGCGAGCCTTGAGAGAAACGGCCAATGAATCCATTCCAGTAGCGTTCGGTTCCCGTTTTGTCATAAATTCTCAGAGTGACGCTCTTGCCAACTAAGTCATTAAACTTGAGAGAGTCGTTTTCCGAGAGCAGATCCAAATCGAACTCGAAGAGCTGCGAAATCCCTTCCGTTCCGTTGAATCCCCGCAACAGGAGTACATCCGCTCCCAAAGGAGTGGAAATTGCAATGCGGCGGTTTGTCTGGACGTATGCCATTTCAGTGCTTTATTCAGCTTCGATAAGCGAACACAGCATCCGTCGCATCGTTCTGGAATGCTGTCGTTTTCAGCCAAGTGCTCCAGCCCAGTCGCGGGGCATTAGCACCCACATCGGTTAACCTGAGATCCGGAACCTCCTCAGCTCGCAAAATGAGTTGCACGTCGAACGCCAAGGCTAAACCTACTAAGTACTTGGTGAGTTGCAGCAGCTTAGCAAGCGCTGCACCGTCGGGCAAGAACTCCAGAAAGCGGGCGAAGCTAAGCGCACCGAGACAAATGCGAAAGCGCGCCTGTTGATCCCAGACTTTATCGCCGATGAACGCACCGATGCCAAGCTGATTTCTTTCCAGTTCAGGAGAAAGATAGGCGCGATCCAGCTCATGGAGTTCGTACCAGCTTCCCAGGCACTGCTCGATCGTTACTGGAACGGCAAAATAGTCTTGCAGAATTCCTCGAAGAGCGCTGGCGGAATGCGGAGCTTGTGCGATCAGGCCGGCATAGCGCAGCAAGCTTTCGTCGGAGACATGCATCCGGCCGCGGAGACCCGCTGTGCCCATGCCGATCAGGTTGAATAGCGCACGGGTGAATGAATCCGGCTCCTCGCCGCGAATAGCGGCGGACTCATATAGTACCGGAAAATGATGCTTCTGCCAAGCTCGATAGAAGAGAGAAACCAAACGGTGATTGAACAGATCGAGAAACTGCGCAAGAGCGTTTTCCTTGTTGCCCTTTCGCGTCATCATTCGCTCTGTGTAATAAACGGGCAGAACGCCCTGAATACCGGTGAGGGCCAGAAAAGTGACCGTCATCCGCACGGGCTTATCCGAATCAGGGCTCTGTTCGATCAAGTCGATGGCGCTGGCGGGAAAAGCTAGTGAGAGCCAGGCGCCGAAGCGAACGATTTCTTCGCTAGGTCGAGCGGTAGAACCAACCGGCTTCCGTTCCGGGAAAATTCGCGCCAGCAAGCGCACCGCTTGGAAGAAATCGAATTCACAAGCGCGTTCGAATAAAGCCTTTTCTAGAGGAGGATCTGCTCGCCAGCTAACGGTGGCCATCTCTTGAGCACTCCTTTATTCGTTTTTGCTGTAAGGCGGCTGAACGAGTTAATCGTACTGTACAACCCCAGAAACTTCTCGATCACGGACGCGAGCAGATAAACCCCCGTCCCTACGTACTCGTTCTCGTCGAACTGGACGGTCACATCTGTACCGCGACAGAAGGCCACTCCGGTTTCAGAAACGACGCGCGCGATACCCGGTTTGCTCTCTAAATCAATTATCCCGGCGATCTGCTTCTGTATCGCGGGCGAGTCGATGAAATCGTAAAGTCGAAGGATCTCTGCCAATGCATCTCGACCGCCTTTTACGATCGAAAGATGATTTAGAGACAAATGAGAGATCAACCGCCATTGCGCAGATTGTCGCAGAGGGGGACGAATCGTGTGAGTCGGCTTGCGCAAGCAGCGGACGTCCACCAAAGCCAAATCCTCAGCCTCGAACTCGCCAAATTCTCCGGAGAGCTTCAGACGTGAGGCCTGATCCCGATTCGTACAGGTTACCCGGAGGGTCAACATGTCAACGGGCGGAAGGGAAGGTTTGAAATCTAGATCTACCAAGGAAATGTACACCTCGGTGCCGTTGTCGTTCTTCCGGAAAGAGGGCCGCCGGTGCGTGTACCAGAATTGCTTTCTTACTCCTTCACTTCCATGGCGCAAACAGTAGAAAGGCTCATACACTGTCGGTTCCTGCTGATAGGAGGCCATGGAGGCAACCCTGTCAACGGAATAGACTTCGGTAGAACTTTGCCGGTGTTGATCAGGTATGACCCGGTACTCGGTTTTCGTTTGCGAAATCCGAATAGGTTCAGCTATGCGTTCGAAAACGTTGACTACGGGAGTGCATCCCAGTTGAAAGGTGCTCGCATCCACCGTCTGTTCGAGTGCTGTCAACCGATTCTTGTCCTCGGCTTCTTTGAGTGCGATGACAATTTCAAAAGTACGCCCGAACCCGCCGAGAGCCGCCTTGTTGAATCCACTTACGTCGAAGAAAAGGAACTTTTCCGGGAAACTGAAATACTCTTGCAACAGGCGGTATCCCAGAAAGCTTCGGTCAGAATAAGGCAGAAGGCCCTCGTTCTGAGTGAATCCGATCTGGCGTAGACTGTTGTCGGGGAGTGCGACTTCCAGGGATGCTTCGGTTCCTATCGCACGGAGGCTGACTCGCAACGCGTTTACGAACAGGAATTCGTATAACGACTGGACGGCGGCATTTTCTCCATTCAGATAGAAGCGAAGAGACTCAATTGGCAGCTGTGCGAGCCGTAATTCTCCTACACATTCGAGACGAATGCGGATGGTTGCCCCTATGCCTCTAGCAACTCCCGATGAAACAAAGCGATTCGTTCGAGAGACGGACGCTTCCGTCACATCTACAGGCCAAAGCGTTACGGGGTAGGATGTCTGAAACGAACACACGTCGCCATTTTCGAGAGAGTGGTGAATCGGAGTGCCGGGCGGTATTCGAGTACTTGCCGTTACTGCGGTGTGATCGCTCTTTGAACGGAATTGAGCAATGGCTAGAGATGGAATCGGCCTGAGATAGTGAGGGTAGAGAACATCAAGCAGCGATTCCGTAATTTCTGGAAACTCGTCGTCAATTTTGCGGTGAACCCGTCCTGCGAGCAACGCGAATGCTTCTATCAGCCGTTCAACATGCGGATCTTCGCAGGTATTCGGCTCGAGCATTAAGCGTCCCGCGACGCCCGGATATTTGTCGCTGAACTCACCGGCCATTTGCCGGATGAACGTCAGCTCCCGTTCGTAGTAAGGCAGCAGTTCGTCTATCATTACGACGCTCCCTGTACGACGATGCGGCGTGAAGCGCGCTCGAGTGACGCATCTATGTTGATCGTGCTCGTCTTCGCCTCGCCTTGCAACTCCGCTTCGATATGCAAGCTGAGGGTTGGGTGCAGCGGCTCAGGCTGCTCTATCGAGACCGTAACGCGAGTGAGTCTGGGTTCGAATTGACGGACAGCGCGCTCGACAGAACATCGGACACGTTCCTGATCGATACTGCTATTTAGGTTGTAGGAAGTAAAATCGACTACGCCAAATGTCAGTACGGAGTCGGCCGCTTGCTCAAAACTCGGGTCGAGCCCCCGCTCTTGACGCCGCGTGTTCAGAAGAGCCGTCAGGTCCCTTCGCAGCGAACTTCTCGCGTCGCTATCGGTGAGCCGGTCGAGGAGCGAAGGTCCCATTCATTCCCTGGTTCAAGTAAAGTATGATCATTCCCCGCAAGTTAGCGCCTGCCACGGATCCAGGCGGCAGAGGCGTTCGAATAACTTAGAGGCTTCCTCCGATTCGGAAGCGCCCTTGCATTTGTGAAGTTCGTAGAGTCTCGTCCAGACGCCGCTGATTAGCTCCGAGCTCTCCCAAGTATCCAGCTGATGCTTTTCAATCTGCTCGGCCAATTCTCCAAGAATAGCTTTCGCCAGACGTTCACGATGGCTTGCGAGACACACCTCGGCCAAAAGCAGTTTGCGTTCGAAACGACTCCGCCCGGTTGTTTCATTGGCAGCCAGTCGCCGCATCTCAGCGAGTCCTGCGTCGACTTGCCCGGACCGGACGAGGCTCTCAGCCTCGAGCCATGAATCAGTACCCGATGAACGAAATCCGTGCGCGCTCAGGTGAGAGAGCGGCAGCCGAAGTGTTACGGATCCATTGTTCCCATTGCTGGCTTGAGCTCCTTCCTCTTGACTGGGCGTTGGAGCGTCGGGCTCTTCTCTGCGCTTGTCTTGCAGAATCGTCGATAGCTCTTGCCGAATCTCGCCGAGGGCATTTCGAAATGTAGCCAAATTCGGAGCCGCATCGCCGAACTTTTCTTCTATCGTTCGTTCGAGACTTTTGAATTCTTCAGCGGCCTCTTCAAAATCTGCATGTAGCTCTTCGAAAGGAACGCGTCTGGTTTCTCTCACAGCGCTCTTGAACATGTCCAGCGAAATCCTCCCAGCAGCGAGAGCTTTTTCGTATTCGCGCTTTTTCTGAGGGTCGACTTCGCCGTCTGCGCCCTCGCACTGCTTCTCCGAACCGACAGAACGGGCGTCCTGCAGATCAGCCAGGCTGTAGTCCTCACCATCTCCAGATCGCCGTGTGATTGGAATCGCGAGGACCGAATCAGTCACTTTTTCGTTCAGCCATTCGAATGGACCAGAGCGGTCTTCTGGACCATCTTCGATCACCGGATAGAGACCTGCGTCCCAGAATCGAACCACGAGTTCACGCGCTATCCGAAGTCCGTCGCGCAATCCTGCGAAGCCATGTAACTTCAGGCTGGCCTCAGTTAGCCACATTGCGAGCTGCAGATCTTTAGATCTTTCCCGCAACATAGCTGTGGTGAGCTTGAGCGCCAAAGACCAGTTAGCACTCTTGGGGTCTTTCTTCGCCCACTTACCCGCCTGTAAACCATCTTCAGACTGGCGAGCCTCCTTGACCCGATCCCATTCTGGAAGCCAGCGCAGGTTTGTACCTGCCGGTTCCTCAGGAGAGATCGGATCGAGGAGGTCGTCAGAGAGCAGCCGCTCTGTGGGCATAAGCTAGCTATTAGGGAAGTGAGCCATTCCGTAGCTGCTAAGCAGCCGCGCCTTGGGAGACATTCCACTTTGCAGCCACATTACCGCCGGCCTTGCCCGTCGCGAGCTGCTGAGTATACGTCTTCTCTATGGCGCCGAAGGTCATCTTGATTTGCTCGACCGGAAATTGGTGAGCTCCTTGCGGATCGCCAATGTGCTCGAAGCCGCTGATCAGAACCTCTTTCAAGGTGATTTCGAGATACTTGACAGCGGAGTCGCCGCCAGCCCGAGTATAGTCGATAACTACCTTGTCCAAGTGCTTACCGTTGCAGGCGGCTTCCCATAACTTGACACTTGCCTTATCGACTAACTTTTCAATTACGACCTCCGAAAACTCGGCCGCCTCGGCACTTCGTCCGCCAGCGGTTTGTTGAGTGACTGATGCTGGCTGTTTCACTTTGAACTGGATCTTTGTCAGCTGAACACAGTCCTTGTAATCCTTCACGGTGCATTCACCTTTGATGTCACCGAAGTTCGCGAACGCATTAAACATTGTGAGTCTCCTTTTTGTCTGGGTGTGTCGATTACCGAAAGATTGCACATCCAGAACTGCCTTTTCTATTGCAACCGTCGGTCCAAGCTGAAGCGGTTGTTGCACTGCCGGCGTTCGAGTTATCCCTTTTTCGTCGGAAGCTTGGCCACGAGGCGCAACGAGACTGCGAGTGCTTCCAATTGGAAGTGGGGTCGCAAGAAGGCCACCGCGTTGTAAGAGCCGGGCTTCCCCGGAATTTCGGAAACCTCAATGCGTGCGTCGCGTAGAGGGAATTTGGCCTTCATATCCTGGGGCGCCATATCATCGAGCAGCACATAGTTTGCGATCCAGCGATTTAAGAAGCTCTCGCACTGATCGCGTGACATAAAGCTGCCAATCTTATCGCGCATCATCGCCTTGAGAAAATGTGCGAATCGCGAGCAAGCGAAGATGTATTGTAACTGTGAAGATAAGCGTGAGTTCGAGTTAGCGTCGTCGTCCAGATAAAGCTGCGGTTTCTGGGTTGATTGTGCACCGGTGAACACCGCCGTATCCGTTCCTTTGTAGTAGGAGAGTGGAATGAATCCGAGCTTCGCCAATTCGTTTTCCCGCCGGTCTGTGATCGCGATTTCAGTGGGGCACTTCGTTGCGATATCTCCGTCGTCGGTTGTAAAGGTATGGGCTGGAAGTCCCTCCACCAGTCCGCCCCCCTCGACGCCGCGGATAGCAGCGCACCATTCGTGACGGGCAAATGCGTCGGTCAATCGCGCTGCAAAGGCATAAGCGGCATTACCCCAGAGATATTTTTTGTGATCTCGGCCATCCACGCCCTCTTCGTAGTCAAACTCTTCAACCGGCGTTGTTTCCTTGCCATAGGGAAGGCGCATCAGCACATGCGGTAAGCAGAGGCCGACGTATCTTGCGTCGTCGCTCTTACGAAACATGTTGTATTTCAGATAGGCCTCATTATCGAAAATCTTCTCGAGATCGCGTGGGCCTGAAAGTTCAGTAAAACTCTCGAAGTTAAACAGGGAAGGACTCGCAGCGGCGAGAAACGGCGCGTGCGAAGTCGAGGCGACGCCTGACATCTTCTCAAGCAATGACACGTCTTGCGGATGGCGGGTGAATTCGTAGTCGCCTATTAGCGTGGCGAAGGGATTGCCTCCGAAGGTGCCGTACTCTTCTTCATAAATCTTCTTGAAGATCGTACTCTGATCGAATTCAGTGGCTTTTTCAAGATCTTTCCGAAGATCGTCTTTGCTGACGTTGAATAACTTGATTTTCAAGCTGCTGGAGGTTTCGCTTTGCTGCACGAAGTAATGTAAGCCGCGCCAAGATCCTTCGAGCTTCTGAAAAGGCTCGGCATGCATTACTTCATTAAGCTGCCGAGAAATCAGCTCGTCAAGGTCGGCAATCCGGCGGTTGATCATGGCCTCTGTGTCATTTGAGACCGTCATCTGGCCGCTCATGACATCGCGAACAAGATCGGTGAGCCAAACCTTTCCGCTACTCCGCTCCTCCGGCGTCTGTCCGATTCTGCCTTCTTCGGCAATCTGGTCAAGAAGACTTCGGTTTTCAACTGCGGTTTGCGCCGCCGCCTGCGGCTCCACCGTTGCATTTGTTTCAGCAGCCATTTATTTCTCCTTCTCGCTATCCATTCGGATACCGGCTTCCGCCCCGGCTTGCAGCAGCTTTTCCTGGTTCTGAATGACTTCTTGTAAGAGGTTTTCCAGCTTGTCGTTGCCGATCAGGCTGCTGCGCAGATTGGCCAAGCTATTGCGCAACTCAAGCAGCTTGCGTAACGGCGTAACCTGTTGAGCGACTTTCGCGGGTTGAAAGTCTTCCATGCTTTGAAATCGCAGCTCGACATTCAGCTTAGTGTCGTCTTCACTCAGCCGGTTATCAACCTTGAAGGCCAAGCGCGGTCCGATTTGTTTCATGACACCGTCGACATTGTCGCGATCGATTTGCACAAACTTTCTTTTCGAGATAGGCGGAAGTGGTTTTTCCGGCATCCCGGAGAGGTCGGCCAGCACACCCGCCACAAACGGCAAATCTCTTTTTTCGATGGCATCTCCGATTTCCACGTCGTATGTGATGTGGACTCTAGGGGGCCGCACCCGGCCAACTTTCTTCTGCAGGCTTTCTTTGGGCATCCTTAATCCTTCCGGCGAAGTTTTCGTTTCAGGCCGAGTAACACTTCGCTGTTATAGCGTGTAGTATTTTAACGCGATTTTCAGTCGTACGCAGCTGTCGGGCTCGAATTGGCTCGGTAACCGCGCAAATCTTTGAAGCTGGAGGTGTTTCCTAGCTTCATTCACCGTTGTTTAGACTGCAATTACCTTTCCAGAGACAGATACTTCTGATATTTCCCGTGACACCCTATTGGACGGCGCGGGTAGGGCACTCCAAACTCTGCAGGAACTTGGGATTGAAAATGTCGACCCCACCCGGGAATTCGACGAACTCCAGACGGACAGGGGCCGGCTGAATGGCCTCGAGCCGCCCGTCGCCGCCTCGAACAAATTTCCACTCGACGAGGCGGCTCGAGAGAGCTCTCGGTTCAGCGTCGCCCATGACCTTGAATATCGCCCAGATGCCCGGACGCGAGGTAAACGGAAACGCTACATTTCCCATGCGGATGAGTCCTCGCACGCCGATATCTTTTGCTCCGGGGGCCGGCGGCCACACAAACTGCTTCTGCAAACTCGAGTTCCAAACGTGCGTTTGGCCATCAATATCGAATTCGAGCACGGCATCTTTAAAGTTCGGATCTAGCTTTGGCCGAAGGATGTACGTGAATTGGGGCTGCGAGCCTCCGCCCGGATAGAACGCGTCGGCAATTGCCTGCGCGCGGTTCAAGAAGTTGACCATTTCCGACGTGACCTGGGGCTTCTTAGCCGGATCTTTGACCTGCCAACGCCCGTTTTCTTTTACGAGCAGGTCGGCCATCGACTGAGCTTGAAATTTCCAAATAGCTCCACTCGCGGGAGCAAACACCCCGGCAACTTCGTCCAAAGTCGCGTCCGTGTCGGACCGCTGAAATGGATATTTCTGCAGGGTAGGTCCGACACGCTCACAAACATGTTTGAGCTGAGCATTCACCTTTCCGGCTGCGGCGCTATCCAAATCGGTAATGATGAAGCCCTGCGTCTGCCGAATTGGCGCTTCGAGAAGACGTTCCACGGCGACATCGAGGCCCACGACGCCCATCGGTTCAAATCCGCGAGCGATTTGCCTGGCCGCTTCCAGCGCTTTCTCGTAATTCTGACTCGCGGCCTGAAACACACCGGCGTCGGGATTGGCTCCGCCACGGGCGATGTCTTCCATTGAGTGGCCGAGTGCCGCAAGCGCGTCGACGTAGGCGCTATTCTTATCGACCACCCAAGTCTCGCTTCCCGCGGGCACCACCCAATGTACCGGCTGGAAGGCTTTCGTGACATCTGCCGGGCTGCTCATCGCTTCCCGGGGCGCAGCGTCGGTTGCGTTCATCTTGCGCGCCGCTTGTGTGCCGCCGGCTAGCTTTGGGAAGTACTTTCGCACAATGGGCTTTACCTTATCCAGAACTTCTGGCTCCACGATTGATTCGGGTAGGGTTGTCTGGTTCGAGGATAGAGCCATCAAGGCAAGAAGAGGCGATTTGTGCCCGGAGAGCAATTCTAACTTTCGGGCAGCATCACCAGGTCCGTAATAGCGATTGACAGAAAAACTCATCAGGTATTTGCGCCAGTGTTCCGCATAGTCACGCAGAAACATTCGCTGCAATGCTCGCTGAGTTTCGCGATCGCGCTTCCCCTCACCTCCTGAAGTCGACTGATCACCGAGCACGCAAGCCTCCCCCTGCGCGCTGTTCTTCCCAGTTTTGGCGGCTTTTTCGAAGTAGTTCCAACCCTCGCGGCTAAAGACGCCTTCTATATCGGCAGATCCACTCAGCACCTGCTGGTATCCCGGCGCCAAGTTGCTCAATCGCTGCGGATTGGGGAACGTCTTTCTCGCAGCAGCCAACAGGCCGACGTACACACGATCAGGTCCCTGGCTGTTTGCCAGGTACGTTCTCGCTCGATCCCGGGCTGCGGCGTTTTCTGCCAGCTTTGGCAGATTGCTCGATTCCAATTGGCTGGCATAAAAATCTATCTGGCGATCGGCGAGCGATTGCCAATTCGCGTTCTGTGATCCCATCGCTTCTTCGCGAGTTTCCTTGAGAACACCAGCGACGAAGGCGGGGTCTGGTTTACAGGCGCCGGACGAGATCATAATGTGGGTCCTTAGCAAACGAAACACGGGATTATATGCGTCATTCGGTCCCGGAGTCGCGGGCAGCCGTTCGAGCTTGGCAACGATCGTTCCATTAAG
>CAWCYQ010000037.1:0-310675 GCA_963799755.1 Terriglobia bacterium
ACGTGCCGCCGCAGTTCTCGCATTTATAACAGGAGCCGTTGCGGGTCATCATGCTGCCGCACTCGGAACAAAGCGGAGCATCGGTCACCACGTTCGCATCGAAGGGCAGAGCAGCCTGCGGATCAGGAATGGTTGGCCGGAGCTTTGTTGTTTCGCCCGCCTCGTTCGCCTCAGTAATCCCGAGGAAGCGGCTGCCCAGCCAGCGGAAGATATAGTCGATAATCGATTTGGCGTAGGGAACTTGCTGGTTTCCAGTCCAGCCGCTGGGTTCGAAGCGAACATGGCTGAATTTATCGACAAAGAATTTGAGCGGCACTCCGTACTGCAGCCCGTAACTGATCGATGTTGCAAGAGTGTCCATCAGACCGGAGATAGTCGAGCCTTCTTTGGCCATCGAAATGAAGACCTCGCCCGGAGTTCCGTCTTCATACAATCCAACGGTGATGTAGCCTTCGTGGCCGCCAATCGAAAATTTATGCGTTAGCGATTGGCGCTCGTCGGCAAGTTTGCGTCTGACTGGCCGATAAACGATCTTCTCGACCACTTGAGGAACCGCTGCCGGCACCACGGCCGCTGTGGCTTTCTTCTCGCCCTTGCCGGTGCCGGAGCTAAGCGGCTGGACCTTCTTCGAGCCGTCCCGGTAAATCGCAACTGCTTTGAGGCCCAGTTTCCAGCTTTCGGTGTAGGCTTCCATGATGTCTTCCACCGAGGACTCCTCAGGCATATTGATCGTCTTCGAGATAGCGCCTGAGATGAACGGCTGGGCAGCCGCCATCATGCGGACGTGGCCCATGTAATGAATAAAACGAGTTCCGTTCTGCGGCCGGAAGCTGCAGTCGAACACTGGCAGATGCTCCGGTTTGAGATTTGGCGCGTCCTCAATCGTGCCCGTCGCATCGATGTGGGAAACAATCTGTTCCGCCTGTTCGGCGGTATAGCCCAGCTTGATCAAAGCCTGAGGAACGGTATTGTTAACGATCTTGATGACGCCGCCCCCGACCAGTTTCTTGTACTTGACGAGCGCCAGATCGGGTTCAATGCCGGTGGTGTCGCAATCCATCATGAAACCGATGGTTCCCGTGGGGGCCAGTACGGTCACCTGTGAATTGCGGAATCCGCTCTTGGAGCCTACTTCATAAGATTGACGCCAGCACTCTTCAGCGGCGTTGAACATAGCGGCGGGAACGCGTTTGCTATCGATGCTGTTTACCGCGTTCCAGTGCATTTGGATTACGTCCAGGAACGATTCCATATTCTCTTCGTAGCCGGCACAAGGACCTACCGCACCCGCGACGCGAGCGCTCGTCAAGTAAGCCTGTCCGCACATGATGGCGGTAATGGCGGCGGCAAAGTCACGTCCCTTTTCGCTGTCGTAGGGCAGGCCGAGCGACATCAGCATGGCGCCGAGATTAGCGTAACCGAGCCCCAGCGGTCGGAAGTCATGCGAGTTCTTCGCAATCTTCTCCGTCGGGTAAGACGCGTTATCGACTAGGATTTCCTGCGCCAGGATAACCGTATCGACGGCATGGCGGAAGGCGTCCACATCGAAGGTGCCATCGGGACCGACGAACTTTATCAGGTTCAGCGAGGCCAGATTGCAGGCTGAATCGTCCAGGAACATGTATTCCGAGCAGGGATTCGAGGCGTTGATGCGCGCCGTGTGCTTGGAAGTGTGCCAGCGATTGATCGTCGTATCGAACTGCATGCCTGGATCACCGCACTGGTAAGTAGCCTCGGCGATCTGGCGCATCAGGTCGCGCGCCTTATAACGACGTACCGACTGTCCGGCGACCACACTCTTGGTCCACCAATCGGAGTCGTCAGCGACCGCCTGCATGAACTCATCGGATGCCCGGACCGAGTTATTGGCGTTCTGGAAGAAGATGGAGCTATAAGCGTCGCCATCGAGCGAAGAGTCATAGCCCGCTTCGATCAGCGTGTGGGCCTTCTTCTCCTCTTTCGCCTTGCACCAGATGAACTTCTCGATATCGGGATGATCCGAGTTGAGGATCACCATCTTGGCCGCTCGCCGGGTCTTGCCGCCCGATTTGATTACTCCCGCAAAGGCGTCGAAGCCCTTCATGAAGCTGAGCGGACCGGAAGCGCGGCCACCGCCCCAAAGATGGGCATCTTCCTCGCGAATCGCGGAAAGGTTCGTACCGGTACCAGATCCCCACTTAAAAAGCATGCCTTCCGTTTTAGCGAGGTCCAGAATGGATTCGAGCGTATCGCCAACCGAGTTAATGAAGCAGGCAGAGCACTGCGGATGATTTTCACCGGGCAGAAGCTTCTTTACTACCTGGGTAGCTTCGTCGAAATAAAAGCCGTAGCCGCGAGATTCCCGAACCCCCACGTTAAACCAAACGGGCGAGTTGAAGCACGCCTTCTGCGTCAACATCAGATGCGCTAGCTCGCTACGAAAGTTTTCACCGTCCTCCTTGCTTTTGAAATAGTTGCCCGATAAACCCCAGTCGGCGATACTATCTACCACCCGGTGTACCAGTTGCGCTACACTCGATTCCCGCTCGGGCGAACCGAGGCGGCCATGGAAATACTTACTGGCCACAATGTTGGTGGCGGTCTGCGACCATTCGGCCGGAACCTCGATATCACGTTGTTCGAAGATCACCGAACCTTTGTCATTGCCGATCGTGGCAGTACGGAGTTCCCAATTGACCTGGCTGTACGGGGTAGCACCCGGCTCCAGCTTGGACGTGAAAAATCGAGAGAACGACACACCAGTGCGTTCTTCTCTCAAGAGAAATTTGTATTTGCGACTATCAAGTGCAGGCGCTATTGCGGTAGGCATGAGGATAAACTCCAGAGGGCCCGAATCATCCGGAGCGGATTCGGTCGACAGAGCTATTGAACCGCAATTCTTCGCAGTCGTCAATACAACCTGGCCACATTATCTTGTGGAATAGTTGTGCAGAAGCCCCATATAAAGTAGTTAAACTCGAAGTTAGCCTTTTAAAACAACAGGTTAGATGGGCCTTCGCGATCTGCCGTATCCTCTGGTAATCTCGAGGCTATAGTACTTCGTGTAGGTGGCGAATAAAAGGAGAATATCCTCCGTTAAGCGATTGCACGAACACAGGTTTACTGGAATCTTTTGTAAGGTTCTCGAACGAACTAGCGGAAGTCCGCGCGATATTGCGTTACGTGAAAAGCTCAACGGTATCCTGGCGGGCTAGTGAATGACCAGGCATAAAAAATCCCGGACTTGACATTCCCCAGGCGTTTTGGGCATTCTAATGAAGCTTGAAGAGGGCTTGCAACTTTCTGCGAAAACGGCGCATCTGAAGTCCTTGTAAGCAACCCAATGCGCTTTTTCTTTTTGTTTAGAAAATAACAGATAACTGGCGCATAGGCGCGGCAACCGCCGCGCTGAAAAAACTTCCCCGGAGGAATTTCGGGGCAAAAAACTTGATCGGGTCGCCGTTACAAGTGCATCAACGTGAGTTGGAGTAGAAAGATGTCCCAAGTAAAGAAAAAAGAATTTCAGCGATTGCTGGAAACGAAGAAGAAGGAGCTACTGGCGGGAAGTTCCGACCGTGAAGAGATTCTCATCGAGAACGCCGCTGAGGAGTTTGACCGATTGCAGCAGCAACTCAACCGCGAGGTTGCAATTCGCAACCTGGACCGCGAATCGAAGCTGTTGAAGGAAGTACAAGCAGCCCTGAACCGAATTGAGGATGGCTCCTTCGGCGTGTGCCTGCGCTGCGACGAAGATATTCCCGAAAAACGGCTCCAAGCGCTCCCCTGGGCTGCCTATTGCGTCCGCTGCCAGGAAAACATGGACCGGCTGCGTGCAGCTGGTGAGGTGGTTGGAGATGATGTGGAAGCGTCAGAGCTGGCGGCTGCCTGATTTCCCAGTAAGCGCTTTCGCGGGTTTCTAGACAGCGATGCTGGAAAAGCTCGAGGTGAGCCCGTCTGAGGCAAAGTCTCGCCTCACCTCCGCCGCGAAAGCTCTGCTTATCGATGTTCGTGAACCGGACGAGTTTGCGCTCGCCAGGATCGAAGGGTCGCGCCTCGTACCGATGCAATCTATACCGGCGGAACTGCAGCGGCTGGAAGGGCTGGCTGACGAGAGTGACCTGATGGTCGTTTGCCATCACGGCGTGCGCAGTCTGCAAGTGGTCAACTGGTTGCGGCACCGCGGGATTGAGAATTGCTTCAGCGTCGCCGGAGGTATCGACCGCTGGAGTCGCGAAATAGATCCCGCCGTTCCCCGCTATTGAATCTCGAATCAAGACTTCATCTTTTTCTTGACGTGGAGATTGAGCCTTACTACTTTGTGACTGTCGAACACACTAACCGTCTTCGTCTTGCTGGTTAGCCCGTTAGCCTGAGCCCGTACCTGATAGTTGACATCCGTACTTAGCCCGAAAAACCGATAGCCTCCATCAGACTGCGCTATACAGGAGCGCACCTGCAAAGTCTTAGTGTCTTTCAATAGCACAACCGCGCCCGGAATAGGTTGACCAGAAGCGCTCACGACCAAACCCTGGATGGAGCGTGTGGTGCCGGCATTCCGGCCTACTACCGGCGCCTGAACCTGGGCCTGGCACAACGACGCCGCCACCAGCGCTGCAACCCCCAGAAGGATGCTGGCAATCGAAGCTAACCGGAGCGGTTCCTTACCGTGAGACTTAGCAGACAAGAGGGGCTATCGCCAGTCCTCCTCTTCTTGCTCCTCCTCCTCGTCTTCCTCGTCCTCGTCGTAATCAAAGTCCTCGGTTTCCTCGGCCGCGTCTTCTTCAGACTCCAGTTCGACCGGATTTACGCTGGCGACCGTCAAAGAAGCCCCGCACTCATCGCACGACAGAACATCACCTTCATCGAGTTCTTCTTCTTCCACATCAATGGAAGCGTCACATTTAGGGCAACTAACCATAATTACTTCCTTTTCGACTTAGACACTGCCAACATTCCGAATCCGAAACCCGGTAGAGTCGGAACAAAGAACGCGTACTCCCGAATGGATTATCGGTGGCGCTCTCAGGTTACGCTGTTTAATTGCCGGTCGTAAGAGGCGAGCTCTTCGGGCGAAACAGTCACCAGCGTCTCGTCCATGTCCTCCGAGGTCTCGATCATGTGTCTCAGGTGCGTCGCTGCGAGCCGCATGCAGTATGCATCGGAAAGCTTGCGGCCGTTCTCCCCTGTAAGTCGAAGAAGCGCCGGATGAGGCAGCGCCACCACCTTTTCCTCCGTATTTCCATCGGGCGGCGTAACGAAAAATTTAACGTCTACCGTGTCGGCGTGTCTGATCGAAATAGCAGTTTGGAGCCAGCGAAACTGAACTCTCCAAGTACGGCCAAACGGGTCGGGACCGGCATCAAACAGGCGACTTTCGTCACTCATGACCCGATGCTAGCATGCTGCTGATCCGTCCCGAACTGGTAGTTTAGATGCTGGTCGATCGCTGTCCCACAAGCGAAAGAAGCTCATGGCGAGTTTCTTTGTTCTCTCGGAAAGCGCCTAGCATGGCGCTGGTTATGGCACCGGAATGTTGCTTTTCGACACCGCGCATCATCATGCAGAAATGGCGGGCTTCGCAGATAACGCCGACACCCCGGGGATTGAGCAGTTCCTGAATCGTTTCGGCGATCTGCTGTGTCAGACGCTCCTGTATCTGAAGGCGTCGCGCAAAGACATCGACGATACGTGGAATTTTGCTGAGACCGATCACTTTCGCATCGGGCAAATAAGCCACATGTACTTTGCCGAAAAAGGGCAGCATGTGGTGTTCGCACATGCTGAAGAATTCGATATCCCGAACGATTACTACTTCGTCGTATTTCACATCGAAAAGCGCGCCATTGACAATTTTCCGAATATCGGTCGAGTAGCCGCTCGTCAAAAACTTCAATGCTTTTTCGACTCGTTCCGGCGTGCGGCGGAGACCGTCACGCTGAAGATCTTCTCCAATCGCGCGGATGATCTCTTCCGCATGTAAGGCAATCAAGCCCTCCTGCGGATCGCGGCGCAGTTCTATGACGGCCCCTTTCTTTTTGGCCTGTATGTGGACTTTTGCCTGTGATGCTTTGGCCTTAGACATTTACGGTTACACTCTCATTTCGAAGCGGCAATGCGTGCCTGATCTGGCGCGTCTTCAGAACGATCTCGAAGCCGTTGCGATCAGTCTCCTGGACGTGAATCTTCGCCAGCCTGGCTGCGGGCCCTTTCCCAAACCAGGTGTTCCATTGCCCTTCGAGAAGATCCGCAATCACCTGTACGATATTTTCTGTAGTCGGAACAGCGTGTGCAAAGCAGGCGACATCGAGGTTCAGGTTGCGATGCGCGAAAACCCGGAGAATCACCTTTTCGACCATACGATCCAATGCCCGGATGTTAACGATCAGGCCCGTATCGGCATTCACAGGACCCTCTACCGTAACGCTGAGCACGTAATCGTGCCCATGGCCGTAGGGATTATTGCATTTTCCAAAAATGGCGGCATTCTCGGCATCGCTCAGTTCGCTCGTGTGAAGACGGTGCGAAGCCGAGAAGTGATAACGCCGCGTGACAGCAGTCATGCGGCGAGTTCCTCAGTTGAAGTGGTCTCCCGATCGAGGTCGTCCCGATTCACGTCAACGTAAAGATCGGCAGTTTCAAAAAGACGGACGCCGGACAGGCTGCAATCGAGATACTTGAAACGGGCCTCCAGCCGGCGCCAGATCTCTTTCGCCACATTAGGTGCCGTTGGTACAACTTGATCGAACGGCGGGACCTCGAAGTTGAGGAATCGGTGATCCATGGGCTGGACCACTTCTTCCTCCAGAATGTCCCTGACCTGCTTAAGATCGATTACCATTCCCGTCACGGGGTCCGGCTCGCCTTCGAGCGTCACTTCGAGGACGAAATTATGGCCGTGTCCGTTGGCATTTGCTTCCTCGCCGAATAGCTCCCGATTTTCAGATTCGCTCAGATCCGGAACGCGACAAAAGTGCGAGGCGGAGAACTCCGCTCGGCGGGTTACAAACATGACCGATCCTTGGATGCTGAAAACGCCGCGTTGGATACTGATATTTGGTACCCCGTGATTAGGAGTAATGTGGCATCCCGTAGTCTACAAGGTCCGGCAACGCGAACCGCTGTCGAAACACGCTCGGCAAGCATATTGACCACCACCAACATCTTACGCGCCTTCATGGGCCTCTTGGCGGCCGCCTTCATAGGGGTGATCGTCTTCAGTTTGCGTGACACCTCGGCGAAAGAGGGCGATAAAGCGCCGGACTTCAGCATCGTTACCGACCGCGGAACGCGCATCACACCCGAGCAGTTCGGCGGCAAAGTACTGGTATTGAATTTTTGGGCCAGCTGGTGCGTTCCGTGTGTGGAAGAAATTCCGTCGTTGAATGAAATGCAGAAGCGATTTGCTAAATCTGGCGTCGTCGTGGTGGCCGTCAGCACAGACAAGAACGGGCAGAAGTACCGTGCGTTCCTAAACAAAATTCCGGTCGCTTTCCAAACCTCCTGGGACCCTAAGGCTGACCTGAGCGCCCGTTATGGCACATTCCAGTATCCGGAGACATACATCATCAAGGACGGCCGGGTCATGCGTAAGTACGCCAATGCAGAAGATTGGCTGAGCGACGATATGACGCACTACCTGCAGAGTCTGCTCTGAACGGCTGAGCTTGTTCATGCCCTCCGATCCGCAACTGATCTCGGACGTAGAAGCGCAGCTGGGCAAGGCTGCAATCCTATCCCTCCCGAGTGATCTAAAACTCTACGAGTACGACGGCGGCGTAGACAAATCTCAGCCGGATCTCGTGGTATTCCCGCGGACGACGGACGATGTCGTGCGGCTGGTAAAGCTGGCTTTGAAATACAAGGTGCCGATGGTGGGACGCGGCGCAGGTACCGGGCTGAGCGGCGGAGCGATCGCCCGGGCCGGTGGCATGATGATTTCATTTGCGAGGATGAACAAGATCCTCAAAATCGATATCGCAAACGAGCGCGCCGTAGTCCAGCCCGGAGTTGTGAATCTGGACATCACATTAGCCGTTCAGCCATTTGGGTATTTCTTTGCACCGGATCCGTCGAGCCAGCGAGCCTGCACGATCGGGGGCAATGTCTCTGAAAACGCCGGCGGCCCGCACACGCTCGCGCATGGCGTTACCACCAATCACGTGGTGAGCCTGGAAGTGGTGCTGCCGGACGGGCACGTCATCGAAATGGGCGGCGTTGCGCCGGATACGCCAGGGTACGATTTGGCCGGTTTGCTCACCGGTTCGGAAGGCACCATGGCACTAGTGACAAAAATCGGCGTGCGGCTCATGCGTGAGCCGGAGGCCGTGAGAACGATGCTCGCAATCTACAACTCGGTGGATCACGCCGGGGACACGGTCGGCGCGCTAACCGCAAAGGGAATCATTCCGATTGCGCTCGAAATGCTCGATGGTCCGATGCTCCGCATGGTAGAGGCCGCGACCCATGCAGGCTATCCGACGGATGCAGCCGCGGTCCTGCTGATCGAGGTGGAGGGGCTCATCGAATCGGTCGAAGAAGAGTCAGAGCGCATCCGCGAGGTGTGCAACGCATGTGGCGCCAGGGAGTTCCGCGTGGCGCAATCGGCCGAGGAACGCGCTCTGCTTTGGAAGGGACGGAAAAACGCCTTCGGCGCCATCGGGCGCGTGACGCCCACCTACTATGTGCAGGACGGAGTGGTGCCGCGAACCCAGGTCGCGCGCACCTTACGGGCGATCGAAGAGATCGGAACACGGCACGGCATCGAAATCAGTAACGTCTTCCATGCCGGTGACGGAAACATGCATCCTATTCTGCCCTTCGATCCTCGTTTGCCAGGCGAATTGGAGCGAGCTCAACACGCGGGTGAAGAAATTCTAGATTTCTGTATCTCCGTTGGCGGCTCCATTTCAGGTGAGCATGGTGTAGGAATGGAAAAAATGGAGCTCATGGGCCATCAGTTTCCAGAAGAGACGCTGGACCTGATTCGACGTTTCAAAACACTCTTCGACCCACACTGCAGGCTAAACCCCGGCAAGCTCTTGCCAACAGGCAAAGGCTGCATGGAGATACGCCAACGCCCGGATATGGTCCTCTAATGCAACAAAGATAATGAAGCGAATCGCTATTGACATGGATGAGGTAACGGCCGATACGATGGCGCACTATCTGAACATCTACAATGCAGAATTCAACCGCAAGGTGACCAAGGAACACTTGCACGGCAAACACCTGTCCGAGGTGGTTGATCCGGCGCACATGTCGCGCGCCAGCGAATACTTTCGGACCGCCAGCTTCTTCGCCGGAATCCCGGTGATGGCTGATAGCCGCAAAGTCATCCGTGAACTCATGGGCCGCTACGAGATATTTATCACCACCGCGGCAATGGACGTCCCGTGCTCCTTTACGGCAAAGTTTGAGTGGCTGCAGAAGCACTTTCCGTTCATTCCGGTGAGGAACTTCGTGTTCTGCGGAGATAAGAGCATCGTGGCCGCCGACTACCTCATCGATGACGACGCCCGCCACTTCGAGCGGTTTCGCGGCGAAGGAATTTTGTTTACCGCCCCGCACAATGTAAACGAGACAGCTTTTCGCCGCGTTAACGATTGGAAAGAAGTGCGCGAACTTTTTCTGAAACGTGTTTAGCTCAGGCCGCGGATCTCGAATCCCGCGCTCTGCATCCCCTTCACGATGCGCTCGCGGATTGTCGCGGCTTCGTCGCTGGTTAGGGTGTGATCTTGAGCCCCGATTTCCAGGTGATAGGAGACGCTTTTCTGATCTTCGAGCAGTGGAGGTCCGCTGTACTGCCGGATGAACTTCAGAGAAACCAGATCTTCCGCCGCCAATCGGGAGAGATGCTCCTCGATCTCCCCGGCTGCCGTTTTCGCGCCGGCCACCGCTGACAGATCGAAGCCGCTTGTCGGATATTTTCGGGGTGGCCTGTAGCTGGTCTGCTGCTCTGAGGCGAGCTTTTGAGAGAGCTGTAGATCAATGTCGAACAGAACCGCCCGGCCTTCGATCCCCTCCGCTGCCAGGAGAGAAGGATGCAGCTCGAAGAGGCGGCCGATGGCGCCCCCGCTCCAATCGATCGAGGCAGCTCGTGAGGGATGTTCATAAGACTTGAGCTCGCGCTCTGCCTTCAAACGAGCGCCGGGAAATACGCATTCCAGCACTCGCTTCATTTCGAAAAACGTCTGCTCATCCGCTCCCGCCTCATAGAAAACCGCAGCCAGATGCGTCCTTTCATCCGGGAGCGCCGATGCTCTACCCGGATGAATCTCGTTTCCGATTTCAAAAAGACGGAACTCCGGATAGTTGCGGACGTTATTGACTATATTCTTGAAGAGGCCGGGCAATAAACTGCGGCGTAAATGCGTGAGTTCCGATGCGATCGGATTGCGAACTCCGATGTGATTTGCAGGGTCGAAGTGAAATCGTTCGGCATCGGCCGCCGTGACGAACGAATAGTTATAGACCTCCGAAAAGCCTTGATTTGCAAGCGCACGGCGCACCTTGCGGAGATATCCGCGCATCGGATTCGACGGTGGAACAACGGAGGCGACGAGAGGAGGGGCGGGGACGATCTGATCATATCCGACCATTCGCCCGATCTCCTCAACCAGGTCGTCTTTGAGCCGGATATCCTTGGTGGCTCGCCAGGTAGGCACTGTCACGTTGAGCAAGCCTGGAGAAGAGTTGCTGACTCCAAATTCCAACGAACGCAATATGCTGCCTGCCTCGTCTTCTGTCACCCGCTTGCCAAGTTTGCGGGTGACAAAGTCGATCGGGAGAGCGATCGGGTCAGGGCTCGTCGCTGGCATGCGGTTATCGGCAACGCCGCCCACAACGCGGGTGCCGGGAGCCATCTCTCTGAGTAAGGCAATCGCCCGAGCTAGTCCGCGAACCGTATTTTCTGCATCTAGCGATTTTTCGAAACGCATGGAAGCATCGGTCCGCAGCTTGTGACGGCCCGACGTCAGGCGGACACTCGTGGCCTGGAAATTGGCGCTCTCTAAAACAACTCGAGTGGTGTTTGCCGATATGGCGCTATCTGCTCCGCCAATAACCCCAGCCAGAGCAACCGGGCCGGATGCGTCCGCGATGACTAGGTCCGCTTCCGTCAGGTTGTATGTTTCGCCGTTGAGCGCGTGCAAACACTCGCCGGCGCGTGCGAGACGGACATAGATCGTGTCGCCGGCCAGCTTGTCTGCGTCAAACGCATGCATCGGTTGCGGAAGTTCCGCGAGTATGTAATTCGTGATATCAACGAAATTGTTAATTGTGCTCAGGCCTACGCTCTCCAGACGAGCTTGCAGCCAAAGCGGCGACGCCCCCACCACAACGTTCTCGAGAACCAGCGCGCTGTACCGAGGGCAGAGTGAGTGGTCGGCAATCTCGACCTTCAGCGGCGCATCGCCGCTCGGCAGCAGGGTGGAATCGACAGGATCCTTTAACGTGCCTTTGCTAATTGCCGCGACTTCGCGCGCCATGCCGTAGTGGCCCCATAGGTCAGGACGATGCGTGAGACTCTTATTGTCGATTTCGATGATCCAGTCGAACGAGAGACCGGGCAGCGCGTCCCCCACTGTAAATCCGTTGAGTTCGAGAATTCCCGAGTCGTCGCGGCTGATAGCGAGCTCGGCTGCGCTGGCGAGCATGCCCTCGCTCTCCACCGCTTCGATGACAGCTTTCTGTATCTGCCTTTTCCCAAGTGCGGTACCTGGCGGAACCCAGGCTGCCAGCATGCCTGGCCGAACGTTCGGTGCGCCGCATACCACTGTCGCCCGCTTACCGTTGGCGATCTCCAGCAGAACAGATTTGTTCTTGCCCTTCGGTAACGGCTCTACCGCAAGAACACGCGCTGCCGTGACGCTCTCGAAATGAGCGCCCGCCGGCTCAATGCCTTCGCACTCTGCGGTTTTGGTTGTGATGAGCCTATACAGTTCGCTGATATCGGCATTCAAATCAGGGACGAGCTCACGCAGCCATTGATAAGAAAACTTCAACCTTAGCTTTTCTCCACGAACAAATCAGAACTGCGTCAGGAAGCGCAAATCGCCGCCCTGGAACTGTCGGATGTCATCAATGCCATAGCGCATCATAGCGAGGCGCGTAAGGCCCAGGCCGAATGCAAAACCGCCCCACTCGTCAGGATCGATGTTGCTCATTCGGAGAACATTCGGGTGAATCAGGCCGCACGGCAGAAGCTCCACCCAGCCGCTATGCTTGCACACCGCGCACCCGTCTCCATTACAGATAAGGCATCGAATATCCAATTCGAATCCTGGCTCGACAAACGGAAAATAGCCCGGACGCAATCGGACCGTTACCACGCGCTTGAACACTCCACTCAGCAGAGTCTCCATGAAATAAATCAGATTTGCGACAGACACTTCCTTATCCACCATCATCCCTTCGAGCTGGTAGAAGGTGTGTTCGTGCGAGGCATCCACTTCCTCATTACGAAAAACCCGGCCCGGGGCAATCATGCGCAGCGGCGGTCGGAATCGACGCATACCGCGCACCTGAACCGGGGAAGTGTGCGTCCGCAGCAGGAATCCATTGCTCAGCCAGAACGTGTCCTGCATGTCGCGCGCCGGATGGGTAGGCGGAATATTCAAAGCGTCGAAATTATGCTCTTCTGTTTCGACCTCGGGTCCGTCCAGGACAGCAAAGCCAAGCGATGTAAAAAGATCTTCGATTTCGTCCTGGAGTTGCGTAATCGGGTGCAAACTGCCCGGACGAATTCCCGGAGCGGGTAAAGTAACATCGATCCACTCGTGACTCAGCCGGTCTGTCAGCGCGGTCTCTTCAAAGCGCCGTTTCTTACTCTCGTATTCGCTTTCGAGATCCTGCTTCACCGCATTTAGTAACTTGCCGAGCCGTGCACGCTCGTCAGGCGTAATCTTTGCAAATTCTTTGCTGATGTTCGCCAGAGTGCCTTTGCGGCCGAGTGCGTGAACGCGAGCCGCTTCGAGCTCATCCGCGGTCGCGGCCGAGGCGAATGCAGCGAGAGTGGCCCTCCTCAGTTCTTCCAGTTGCGGTTCCGGCATGACGAAGTGAAGCTCGCGAGCTACTGCAGTTGCGCGCCTCGATCCTCAAGGAGTTCGGCTATCTTCTCGCGCTTGTTTAACAGGGCGAGATCTAACGGGCATTGGTTGTTGTCGGCGCGAATGTTGGGAGCCGCTCCATGCCCCAGCAGAATCTCAGCGATTTCGAGATTGCCGGCCTGGGCAGCCGAATGCAACGCCGTCCAGCCGCCATGTTGCCGCGCATTTGCGTCCGCCCCCCGATCCAGCAACAGCTTGACTAACTCGATGCTGCCACCGGCTGCCGCAGCATGCAGCGGCGTGTTTTCCATCGCATTGGTGGATCGCGAATCGACGCCAGCGCCGCGATTCAGCAGCCCTTTGGCAAGTTCGGCGTGTCCGAAAAAAGCGGCAAGATGTAGCGGGGTCCAGCCATCCGAGCTATGCGATTGAAGAAGGCTCGGGTTGCTGTCGATCTGCTCGAGCACAAATTCAGTCCGGCCGGCAGCGCAGGCGTTGAAGATGTCTAGCTTCGGATTTAAGCTCAACAGATATTCGGCCATCTCTGCCTGGCGATAGTACTTAGCGAGGAGAAAAGCGCTTTGGCCGGCTTCATTGACGGCGTCGAGCAACGAATGGTCTTCCGCCAGCGCAGTGCGTACGCCGCTCAGTTCGCCCTTCTTCACTTGTTCTTGGAAAGTCTTCAGATCGGTCATAAGCGTCGGTCAGGCAGCGGGCAAAAAGATCTGGTCGGTTTTCGTCAGTTCCCAATCGAGATGATTGATATAGAACAGAAGAATTTCACGCGAATACTTGCCCGAAAAGTTTTCAAAGACACGCGCCTGCCATCCCTCGGTGAGGTATTGATCCGGCTTTAGATCCTTGTCGAAAAATCCCTGCTCGTTGGGAATGTTCAGAAAATTGAGAACATCCACAATCATCTCGAGGTGAGATAACAGAAACACCTGTGAAAGGTCGGTAGCGAACTCCTCTTCACCGGCTTCGATGCGGGCCCAAAATTTCGGCTCGGCCTTGCGGAGCGCTTCTCCATTCAGCTTGACCAGTCTGGCGCGTAGTTTGAACCGCTCGTACACCTGGTATGTCCTGAGTTTGCCGATGGAGATGCCACGCACGAGCTGGCGAAATATGTCGGGGCCCAACGCCGTGAAGACGCCGCACATCTGCATTAGTGCCAAGCGTAACACAGGGAGTCGCCGGGAGCGAACCTGCCAAAGAGGGCTTCAAGTCCATGATTCTTAAGGAATTTCAAACCTCTGCGGTACAATCGGGAGTTTTGGTGTTTCTTCCTTAGATCATGAGTAATTTGATTGTGCTGGGGGCACAATGGGGCGACGAAGGCAAGGGCAAGATCGTCGACCTGCTCTCCGAAAAATTCGATGCGGTTGCTCGATACCAGGGCGGCCATAATGCCGGTCATACCGTCTTTATAGGCGACCGGAAGTTCGTACTCAAATTGATCCCCAGCGGCATTTTGCGGCCGGGCGTGCTGGCGGTCATCGGCAATGGGGTTGTGGTCGATCCTGCCGCCCTGCTCGAAGAGATTGCGGGCTTGGAGGCGGCCGGCGTAAATGTCAGATCTCAGCTTAAGATCAGCAACCGCGCCCATGTGCTGTTTCCTTTCCATCGAACCATCGAGAATATATCGGAAGGGCGGGAGGATCGCGTTCCGATCGGGACCACCTCGCGGGGCATCGGCCCCGCTTACGAAGATAAAATCGCCCGCCGGGGCATTCGGATTGCCGACCTCGTCGACAGCGAGTTTGAGAGCCTTTACCGGCCCTTGGCAGAGGACAAGAAGCTCATTGCCGGCGCGTTTCACATTGCAGATCCCGGTAACTTCGATGAAATTCTCAATCGCTACAAGCGCTATGCGGACCAGATCCGTCCGCTCGCTTGCGATACGTCTCATTTGCTGAATCGCATGATCGGTGATGGCAAGAGCATCTTGTTCGAAGGTGCGCAAGGTACGATGCTCGACGTCGATTTCGGTACGTATCCTTTCGTCACCAGTTCCAGCGCGTCGGCTGGCGGAGCCTGTACGGGCACCGGAGTTCCGCCGAACAAGATCGATGGCATCGTCGGCGTGTCGAAGGCTTACATCACGCGTGTCGGCGCTGGTCCGTTTCCTTCGGAAGAACTTTCCGACATCGGTGAACAGATTCGTCGTGCTGGCAACGAGTATGGCTCAGTAACTGGGCGTCCCCGCCGCTGCGGCTGGTTCGATGTGCCGCTCCTGCGCTACACGGCAGAAGTAAACGGATTCGATAGCCTGATCATGACCAAGCTGGATGTGCTGGACAGCTTGGAAGAGATTCCGGTTTGTGTTGCCTACGAAGTCGGCGGTGAAAGGATCACGCATATGCCGGCAAGCACCCGGCGCATGGAAGCGATCAAGCCGATCTTCGAAGTACTGCCGGGCTGGAAAAAATCGACCCAGGGCATTTCGTGCATGAATAAGCTGCCGGCGCAGGCCCAGCGTTATTTAGAGTTCCTCGAACAGAAAACCGGCGTCGAGATCGGCTCGGTTTCAAACGGCCCGGAGCGAAACGAAACGATGATTGTTCAAGGCTCGAAACTGGAAAAGCTCTTGGGTGCTTCGTAACTCCTCGATACTTTGCTGAGCCGCGACCAAAGGGAGCGTTTGTCCGAAATTTCTTCGCAGTCCCGAAGTGACTCGATCCAATGTGCGGAAACATTCTACGTTATGTCTATTTGATCAATTACTAGGGACCTACAAGTCTCCACAGTCGGCCATAACGTAGTTTGTTCGAATCACTCAGGAGTTAAATAAATCCTTCCAACGGCGGCCCCGACTTTGCCCCACTGATCTGAACAGTGTCGTTGACGCCGAAAGCCTGCGCTCCTGTTCCGGTCAATAGACTTGTCCATGTCTGTTAACCGAATCGTACAAAGCGGGTCGCTAGGACCGTAATCGTATCCTGTAATGAGTCCATTATTGTTGATTGCGGTCGGATTCAGCAGATTACCGCTGGCCCTGGTAAGGTATTGCACGGAGCCCGAAGAGGGATCGCCTGCCTGTGCGTCGTATAGATAACCAAAGTTCTGAGCCGATTCATCGGCATCGAAACCGATTATGTCGCCGTTTCCACTAATTCCCCAACAGTTGGGAGCCGAACCCCGTGCCGGAGTCCATAACGTGAAATTAGAACCCTTCCGGAGATAACATTGAATGACCCGTCAACTTCAACTGTTCCGACTATCCATCCCGCATCATTGATGCCTGTTGGCATGATGGATGTGGATCCCGGATAGTCAATGTTGTTATACTCACCGGTTGAAGTGTTGTAAGTAAATCCGTGAAAAAGACCGTCGGTGAAGGTAAAGTACCAGCCTACAACTACGCCATTATTGTTAATTGCAAAAGGTTGAGTTAAGATCACATTCGGATCTCCCGGGTAGGTGAGAGTTGCTCCTGTGAAAGCGCCGTTCTTATAAATGGTCCCAAATGTCATGTAATCTGGCTCGAACGTAGTCGCGTTCGCAACTGTGGCGTTCGTGGTTGAACCAAAAAATACGTTACTGTTGTTCATCCCTGTAAAGTAAGATTGATCGGCACCTGCATATGGAACGTCGGTCTCTGAGAAAGAGTAGCTCTTGGCCTGGGTGGGGGGATACACAAGCCCGTCGATGATATCGGTGTCCACGCTAGATGATATGAGCCCCAAGACTGAGTATCGTTTTCGGATATTTGGCTGAGTTGCTGATGATCCGACCACCACATGTCACTCTAAATAAGTCCCGAGATTCCACACCGAAAAACGTTTGTTAGACCAGGCGAGGAAGACGTTGCTTGGGCGTGGTGAAGCATTCAGGAAGTCAGGATCCGCGTTGCTTACGCTTCCGTAGACGCCGCCGGATGCAGTTCCGCTGTTCAGATTTATCTCCGCCACGAAGCCGCCTAGGAAAGCTTGTGCTGCTGCGCCACAGACTGAAGAATCAAACACTTCAATATCGACGTAAATAATTCCGCCGTCTAAGTTTAGGCCAACCGCGGAATTATATGCAGCGTCGGCATCGTCAGCGCCTTCATTCGCCGCCGTAACTGGGTCTGAGTTGAAAACGTTTCGATATCGCCGACATGTTGGATAAGTGCCCCGGCCTTGCCAACACGCACACGGCGCTTGCTTCCCTGACCAAATCGGCAATAACCCCCAGCCGTAGCTCCTCACGGTGCTAATGTAGTCCTTTGTAAGACCGGGTTGATAGGCATGGCTTCCGCTGCCGTGACTGTTGAGGCCATTCAAATAGAACCCGAAAATATAGTACGGGCTGTTGTTCCACCAGTCCAACATTTGGTCGGTGCTTGGAATCGAAGTTATGTCGAACCCGAGGTTCTGGGCGGTTCCACTTGCAATTGGAGGGGGATTGTCGTCATTGGTCAGAAGCCGACCGGCCAATTCGCTTGCGGCGGTCCCCTTCGAGATTGGCGAAGGGCCGTAGCTGAAATTGACTTGAGGTGTGCGACTATAACTGCTTCCGAGACCTTTACCGAAGGTAAAGGTCGGAGATATATTTAGCCACGTGTTGCCCCCATCGCTCGTGGAAAGCAGGCCCGACTTACATAAGATCCAGCCCTGCATGAGACTGATTAAGCTGCTTGCTCGCACTCCATTTGGGGTGGCAGAAGGATACTGGGACACTTCACCACCAGGAATAACCTCAAGAGTGGGTTTACGACCACGAGGACCGACAGGTACGATCCAGGAGGTATCAACTATGCTTATGCTTCCCACTGTATTAAGTGAGGTAAGACCAAGATTGGTCAGTTTTCTGTCAGGGGTCCAAGTACTTCCACCATCTTTTGTAGCGAATAGAACCATCTCCGATTGGGAGCCAGCCGAAGTCGTGAATACAACCGGCTCAAATCCGTTCTGATTATCGACGAAAGAGGGTAAGCCGTAGATCGTGTGGGAGGAATCCGCCTGAATTGAGAGGCCGGTAGGAACTGGTAGTTGAACCTGATGAAACGTCTTGCCTTGATCTAGAGTCGCTTGGAGCTCGCTGGCAGCGTTGATTAACCAGCCGTTCCCATTCTCCTGCAGGAGTACAGGTCCGCTCATGCCTGGATCGCCGGCAACGGATGACCAGGTCTTCCCGCCATTAACTGTGACAAGGAGCGCACCGACGCTAAAGGCGGAGCCGCTTTGAATATTAAGATTGGCCCATCCATGCAAAGCATCGGAGAAGGAGATGTAGCCCTTATCGCCTAGCCGGCCCGAGTCCAGATCGGGCGCCACAACCGGGTTCGTAACCCAAGTCTGACCGCCGTCCTGGGTCTCCGATATATCGAATGCCCAAAAATCGGTACCGGACGCAGGATGATAGCAAAGCAATACCCACCCCGTCTGCTCATCCAGAAAGAAGACGTCGACAAGGCTTGAATAGTTGTCGAGACGATGATAGTGAGGGTTTGGAGGGGTGATGTCTTTCCAATGCTGGCCATTGTCGTTGGTCCAGATGAGCGCTTTGCCGGTAGATGCCCAGCCCGTCGTCGAACTCAGTAGTTTGAAGGAATTTACTTCTACGGCAACCGGCTTCGCTTGTGGCCTTGCGCCCTTACTCTGAGCGGCCCCTGGGCGAGGAGTCCCGTTCGGGAACTTTGAGAGTTGGGGCGGAATAACCTGCGCGCCGAGGCTGGCGCCAAAAGGACGAGAGGAAAACTGTACAGTCTCATGGGAGTCAAGTTCAAAACTAGCCAAGTTAGTGCTATTACTAGACTCTATTTTCGTGACACCTGTCAAGCCCGCTATTGCTTTTCGGAGCTGTCGTTATTGATAGCTCCCCTTATGCTTAGAATGCTTAGAAGTTTATCCGAGCATGTCGGGTAGAATAGGCACCCGAGACCCTCGCGTTGACTGTGCCATTCGTTCTCCTGCTGCTGATGTTTCAAAGCAGTGAGAAGGGTGTCCCATCTTCCAGAAACTTGATATCGGTGGAACTGGCTGACGGGTACTCAGTCAAAGTTCCGGCCAACTTCATTCCTCACAGAATTTCCGCCGCCACATCGTCGGTTCCGACAATGTATTTTGTCAGGGATGCCGATCATAGGAGAACACAGTTCTGGGTCACAGTAGAGTCGTTTGGTGACGACACACTGGTCATACTCGACAAACACAAGCCGCATTTCACTATTTCAGGGGAACGGGATGTCTGTTATGAGGTAAGTGTGGAAGACGCCTCCGCGGACTGCACCATGAACCAGATATGTCCCCCGCCAGGAACGCCACCATTCACGGCTTGGTATAAGTTTGAGTATTACGACAAGCTAAAAAAGACAATGGTGACATTCGAAGCAGCGGAACATGTTCCGTCGGAAAATTTTCAGGGGTTCGTAGGTATCGGAAAACTATTACGCTACGTGGTTGTCCCGTCCCTCACGCCGATTCGCTAGAAACTGGCTGAGAAGTTGGTGGAATGTATGCCAGCGACAGGCGACTTGTAAGTCATTGAAGACCGTCAACGCACTTTTCAGGCACTACCTGTCAAGGCGATTTTATTGTTTGGCAGCTAATTCAAGCATAGGAGCCGTTATGCTGGCCTATGAGGTCGGGTTGTGCTCCGAGTCCTAACCGCAGCGAGTCTGGTCGGTGTTTTATTTCAATTTTCTGGTTTTACCCCGCCTGCGAGGCAAGTCGGCCGCCCTTCGAAGCCTCTCACGCTTCAGCAGGTTTGGTTACTCAACTCAACCTACAGGGACCAGCAACACGGTATTACGCTTCGCTATCCCTCGGTATGGAAAACCGGCACGCAGTTCGGCTATGTTCCACCGGCATTAACAGAACTGGAACCAAACCGGCCGGTTGCAGGGTTTGTTTATGAGGAGGGCGGTTTTCCGCGCCAGCAGACCATCGGTCCCTATACGAGAACAAATTTGGAAGGCGTCGGGATCGTATATTCCGTTTTTCCGGCAGCGAACGCCGTCGAGTGCCAGATGAAGGCCGCTTCCCTGGCCGTTACCCCTGTGCAGTCAAGAAACAAAGGTGGCGTTAAGATCGCCAACCGTTCCTATTTAGTGTATGAGACATTCAGCGCGGGTATGTCTCAGTCCACTTCGGGCAACCTCTATGCAACTCATGACATGGGTACCTGCTATCTGTTCGAGACGGGTGTTGCTGTTGCTTCACCGGACGTGGCAGACATGCAACCGCTCACCGAGGCACAATACCGCGATATTGACGCGCACCTTTGGGACATCATGCAAACGGTTCGGATTGTTCCGAAGAGGTAAATGCACGGGCAAACTGATTGACGTGGCGGTCACCATGGTAGCGGGTCACACAGCGGCGAAACTCGCGGTCGGGCAAGTGGGAAATAAGTTGCGAGAATACCGTGCGGCCAAGGTTCATGGCTCATGGTGCACTTCCCGCCGTTCAAATCGCGGCAAGCGAAAAGCCGCCCTAAGCGGTCGTCCTTCAGCTGGTTGCCCAGACGCCGTTAGCCGGACACCAGTGGAGCAAAGTACTGTATTGCGGGGCAAGCTTACTGTATTTTCTGGCAGAATTGAATGAATTCAGCAATCTTGGAAAAGGGCCTGGAACGATGAAAGTTCCCTATGCGAAGAAGTGGCAGACGGAAACAGATAAGCTACGCCAGATCGCGCTCGATTGCGACCTGACCGAAGAACTCAAGTGGGGCAAACCGTGCTTCACCTTTCTGAAGAAGAACGTGGCGATCGTGATCCCGCTCAAGGCGTCGTGCGCGTTCTCGTTCTTCAAGGGCGCACTGCTCAAAGATCCGAAGCACATTCTCGAAAGGATTGGAGAGCATACGCAGGCCGGGCGATGGATTAAATTCACCTCGCTTCGGGAGATTGCGGCCCTGCGATCGACCTTGAAGGACTACCTCTACGAAGCGATCGAATTGGAGGAGTCCGGGAAGAGGATAGAGCTCAAGAAACCTTCAGAGTACCCAATTCCTGAGGAGTTGCAGAGAAGGCTGGATGACAGCGCGGTTCTCAGGTCGGCATTCGCAACGCTCACACCAGGCCGGAGGAGGTCATACATCTTCCACGTCTCCTCTGCGAAGCAGGCAGAAACCAGAGCAGCGCGGGCGGAAAAGTGCGTGCCAATGATCCTGAGTGGGCGTGGGTTCAATGAGTCGCCGAGCTGAGACTCTCTGAAAATTCGTTCACTGCTGTGTCTTCAATACTGTCTTCCTAAGCCTGGAGTTACTACCACCGGGTCCTTTTTATAGACGGTAAAAACTCCGCGCCGAAGCGCGTGACGGAACCCTGAGCGTCAGCGAAGGGGCGAGGCGCGGCCTCAGTGACGGAAGTGTCGCACTCCTGTAAATGCCATCGCTACATTCCAGCGATCCGCGGCGGCGATCACTTCTGCATCTTTTACCGATCCGCCGGGCTGAATGATCGCCGTAACCCCGTTTCTGGCGGCTTCCTCCACGCCGTCCGGGAACGGAAAAAACGCGTCTGAAGCAAGCACAGTTCTTTCCAGCGGAAGAATAGCTTTCATCGCTC
This sequence comes from Terriglobia bacterium, assembly GCA_963799755.1. Taxonomy (GTDB): domain Bacteria; phylum Acidobacteriota; class Terriglobia; order Bryobacterales; family Bryobacteraceae; genus Bog-105. The sequence continues at coordinate 21,520 of CAWCYQ010000037.1, forward strand.
CCACTTTGACGCTGTCTACCCGGCTCATCTGCCCGGCGCCCACGGACACCGTCTGACCTGCGCGCGCATACACGATCGCATTCGACTTCACGTGCTTGCACACCTTCCAGGCGAAAAACAGTGCCTCCCTTTCGAGCGCTGTCGGCTGCCTTTTTGTTTTTACTTGGAGATTCGCGATATCAACGTGTGCGATATCTGCCGTCTGCGCCAGCAAGCCGCCCGAGATCGACTTCACTACCAGCTCGGGCTTCTCGCTCGCGCGAACTCGTATCAGTCTCAAGTTCTTCTTCTGTGTCAGCACGGCCAAAGCGGCTTCCTCGAACGATGGTGCCGCGATTGCTTCCACAAACAACTTTGCTACTTCCGAAGCAGTCTCCTGATCGAGCTCTCGATTAAACGCGAGAACGCCTCCGAATGCGGAGACAGGGTCGGCCTCGAGCGCTTTTCGATATGCGTCAGCCAGTGTCGGCTCCTCCGCGCATCCGCACGGGTTGGTGTGTTTGATGATGGCCGCCGCCGGTGCCTCGAACTCCCCAACGAGTTGCCAGGCCGCGTCCAGATCAACCAGATTGTTGTAGGAGAGTTCTTTTCCGTGCAATTGCTCGGAGCCGGCGATTCCCGTCTCATCACGGCGGTAAAGCGCCGCCTGCTGATGCGGGTTTTCACCATAGCGAAGCACGGTCGCCCGCTCGAGCGAAAACTGCAAGCGCGCCGGCAAACCGCCTGACACCATCGCGCCTTCCGTATCGATTTGCAGAAGGCGGCTCGACACAGCCGTATCATAAGCGGCAGTGTGTACAAAGGCCTGTTGTGCCAGCTTCCAGTGGGTCGCCGCTCCGAGAGCGCCACTCGATTCGCTCATCTCGCTCAAAATGGATTCGTATTGATCCGGTGAAATAACGACCGCCACGTCCTGAAAGTTCTTGGCCGCCGCGCGAATCATAGTAGGTCCGCCGATATCGATGTTTTCGATCAACTCTTCGCGTGTCGCTCCCGGCTTGCTGGCATGTCTCTCGAATTGGTACAGGTTCACCACCACCATCTGAATGGGCGGGATCTCGTGCTCCTCGAGCGAGCGCATATGCGCGGCGTTGTCACGAATGGCCAGAATGCCTCCAGCGATCCGGGGATGTATCGTCTTCACCCGTCCATCCAGCATTTCTGGAAACCCCGTAATTTCGGCGACCTCGCGAACCGCAATGTCGTGCTCGCGCAGCAGCTTCGCGGTACCCCCGGTCGAGATGAGCTCCACTCCCATTTCGTGGAGCCGCTTGGCAAATGGCACAATCCCCATTTTGTCGGTTACGCTCAGCAGCGCGCGCTCGATCTTTGGCATAAAAGTTCATTCTTGCAGAACGGGCCCGCAGCATTGCTCCAACCGTTCACCACCTAAAATCAAACTGTGTCTCACATTTGCACTTTGATTCCGGGCGATGGCATCGGCCCCGAAGTAGCGCAGAAGACCATTCGCGCTGTAGAGGCCACCGGAGTCGATATCCACTGGCGACGCGTTGAGCTGAATGAGGCAATCATTCTGGAGTCAGGCAAGGCCCTCCCGCAATATGTAATTGATTCTCTGAATGAAACGCGGGTCGGCCTGAAAGGTCCGGTCACCACTCCCATCGCAGGCGGATTTCAGAGCGTCAATGTCGCGCTCCGGAAGACATTGGACCTTTTTGCCAACGTGCGGCCCATAAGAACTCTGCCGGGCATCAAGACCCGATTTGCCGACGTACGGATCGATATGGTGATCTTTCGCGAAAACACGGAAGATCTCTACTCGGGTCTGGAACACGAGATCGTCACGGATGTGGTCACGAGCCTGAAGGTCATAACCCGCACTGCTTCCGAGCGGATTGCGCGCTACGCCTTTGAATATGCTCGCAAGAACAACCGCAAGCAGGTTGCCGCTATTCACAAAGCCAACATCATGAAGCTGGCCGACGGTCTATTCCTGCGTTGCTGCAGGGAAACGGCGGCGCACTTCCCTGAGATTCAATATAAGGAGCTGATCGTCGATAATGCTTCCATGCAGCTTGTCATGCGGCCCGAGACTTTCGATATCCTGCTCCTGCCGAATCTCTACGGCGACATCGTTTCGGATCTCGCGGCAGGTCTCGTGGGAGGTTTAGGCATCGTTCCCGGAGCCAACATGGGCGAGACGCACGCAGTATTCGAAGCGGTCCATGGAAGCGCGCCCGATATCGCCGGGCAGGGGAAAGCCAATCCAACCGCGTTGATGCTTTCAGCCGTCATGCTTCTCATTCACCTTGGCGAAACCGAGGCTGCTCACAAGCTCCAGAGCGCAATCGAAAGCGTCTACCGGGAAGGCAGACACCTTACCGGAGATGTCGGCGGAACCTCATCGAGCGAAGAATTCACGGACGCCCTCCTACGTACGCTGAAGTGCTAACTCCAAAAGCGTTACCTTAGCGCATCGAAGTCGCCGTCTGGTCTTTCCTTGAGCGCGGGCGATGCCGGCGAAAAAATTTTCGACGGAAATCAGGCCAAAATTCTGGTGCGAGATTAACGAATCCGGCGTCCGCGATGCTGGTTGCGAAATTGATCAGCATTGCGCCGCCGGTTCTGCTGGGCGGTGGATAATAAGCGTTTGTAAGGCCGACCGTCATTGCGCAGCCAACGACATTATCCCAGTTGAAACTGCTGCCCCCCGACGCGGTTCGGATGACCACGGCGCGACTGATGGCATAGCTGAAGCGATACCAAAAGCCATACTCCTCGCCTCTGCGAAAGTAGCGTGGATCCTCCCGAAGTGCAGATGCAATCAGAAGGTCGCCAAAAAAATTCTGACTGGCGATGTCGGCCGCGGTAGCTCCGATACGCTGGGCAAAGGCCGCTCCGTTCCTTCCATATCTAGGATCGGAATTGGTTAGCTGCGAAAAGCTGGAATTGAAGATGGTGGCCGCCGCGGACAATGGACTGAAGGTTTCATTCAGAAACAGTTTCCAGTGTTCGTGGAAGGTGAATAGAGGAGGCGGCTCCTGCTTATACAGAGCCGTCGGCCGCTTTGTGGCCGGCTTAGGCGTTGTCGAAGTGTTCTTGCTGGTCCCTAGCGTGCCCGGTTGTAAAGCAGGCTGCGCGAAAGCCTGGCTGCACGGATACCAGGCAGCGACGGCAGCCACTAGCAAAGTAGCACTTGCCGGGAATCGATTGGCCATCGGGAAAAAAGAACCCTGCTGAATGGACGCCTTCCGCGCGAAAATGCAACAGAGGGAGCTTTTGCCGCTCACATAATCGCGTTAGTTTGTACGCGAGAAGAATATCCGGAGACATGATGATCGTCGCCAATACAGAGCGATTGATTTTGAGGCATTGGCGTCACTCTGACCGGCTCCCGTTTTCTCGAATGAACGCCGACGCCCGCGTAATGGAGTTCATGCCTGGTCTTCTCACGCCCGAGCAGAGTGACGCTTTGGCCGATCGCATCGAGGCTGATTTCCGCCAGCACGGCTTTGGTCTTTGCGCCGCTGAGTTACGTCGTGACCACTCTTTTCTGGGCTTTATCGGACTTTCCATTCCGTCATTTGCGGCTCATTTCACACCTTGCATCGAAATCGGATGGAGACTATCCGCTGATCGTTGGGGGCAGGGACTCGCAACCGAAGGCGCAAGAGAAATGGTTCGCTATGCATCCGAACAACTGGGGCTGGATAGCTTGGTTTCATTCACCGTTCCCGCTAACGTCAGATCCCGGCGAATCATGGAAAAGCTCGGAATGACTCACAACCCAGCGGATGATTTCGATCACCCCGCACTGCCGCAAGATCACCCTTTGCGGAAACACGTGCTATACCGGATGCAACGTTCAAAATAATTAGCGAACTGGAGCGCGTCAAAAAAGAAGCAATCTACCAACACCGGGTCTTCTTCATTCGCAATCTTGGCTTCATCACGCCTACCGAAGCGCGGCGAATCAGCTTTGAGGAAACGCTGCGCTTTGAGAAAATTCACGGAGAGATTTACCGAGACTTCGGCTTCGAACTGGTCTCAGTCGAGCCAAGAAGTCTAGTGGAACGGGTCAGCATAATCAAAGCGGCAATTCGTTAGTCGAAGCGGAGTACCGTTAGCGGGGTTGTACTCCTCGGCCTCACTGGACTGTCTAGTAGACTGTTTGAGAGAGTCTACTAGCATGTCCAGTAAAACCAGAGAGCGAGTTGATCTCCTGCAAGGCACTCTTGATTTGATCGTACTGCGAGTGCTGGCCACAATGGGCCCGCAGCATGCCTATGGGATTGCCGGTCGAGTCGAACAGACATCGGAAGATTTGCTGTCGCTCAATCAAGGCACTCTTTATCCTGCCCTCGTTCGGTTGGAACAAAACGGGTGGATCCGTGGAGAATGGCGAAAAACGGAGAACAACCGGGACGCCAAATATTACAGCCTGAGCAAGGCTGGGACGCGAGCGCTCGAAAAAGAAACAGAGCGTTGGCGGCGATCGGCGGGATTGGTAGAAAAACTTCTCCTGGAAGGGCAGTAGCGCCATGACATTTTGCGAGGCGCTTCCTATCCAAACTTCGCAACTTCCTGCAGCCGGGTCGCGCAGAGCGGGACTTGGCGCGAGAGATCGGCTCGCACTTGGAGTTACTGCAAGACGATTTCCGGCGGCGAGGAATGAGCGCGGAAGAAGCGCGCCTGGCGGCCAAACGCGCCTACGGCGGCATCGAGCAAGCAAAAGAGCTGCATCGAGACACGCGATCCTGGTTCTGGCTGGAACAAATTCGGCAGGATATCCGAATTTCCGTAAGGGCACTCCTGAAGAGCCCCGGCTTCTCAACGACTGCCGTCTTGACGCTCGCGCTCGGAATCGGAGCGAATACCGCAATTTTCAGCCTGATCGATTCGCGTGATGCTCAAAGCGCTGCCGGTCAGCCATCCGGAGCAATTGCTTCAGGTGAACATGGCCAAGCGTGGCATTTGGGGCGTCGAGGATCCGTTTGCGAGCAATCCGGTCTGGGAGCAACTGCGTGACCGTCAGGATGTCTTTTCCGGAATATTCGCCTACGCGGTTGCACGGTTCAACTTGGGGCCGCGAGGCGAGGCTCGCTACGTGCAAGGAAACTATGTATCCGGTCAGTTTTTCGAGACGCTTGGGCCTGCGCCCGATAGCGGGACGAGTGATGACAACCGCCGATGACCGCCGGGGCTGCCCTGGAACGGCTGTACTCAGTTATGGTTTCTGGCAGAGCGAATACGGCGGCCGCGCCGGCGTGGCGGGCACGACCATCTCACTAGACAATCACCCCTTCGAAATTCTAGGCGTGATTGGACCCGGATTTACGTGGCGTGGACGTCGGCCGCGAAAGCGATATCTACGTGCCGCTCTGCGCGGAAAAAATTATCAGCGGGGGGAACGGCTTATTGGACAACAGGCGCGGCGGGTGGCTTCGCGTCATCGGCCGCCCGAAGCCTGAGCATTTCCGATGAGCCAGGTCGAGGCACGGCTCAAAACGTTGGCTGGTCCGATCATCGAGGCAACGATACCGCCGAACATAAAACCGAGCCAGCAGGAGATCTATCTCAAGCGTACGTTCGACGTTCAAATGGCGGCTAACGGGCTTTCCAGCTATCCGTTCGAAATACCGGCAGGCGCTAATGGTGCTGATGGTGATCGTCGGGGCGGTATTGCTGATCGCATGTAGCAACGTGGCCAATCTTCTTCTGGCACGCGGCGCGGCGCGGCAGCGGGAGATCGCGATTCGCATGGCGCTCGGATCGGGGCGCGGCCGTCTGATACGGCAATTACTCAGCGAGAGCATGCTGCTGTCGCTGACTGGCGCGGCGCTTGGAATTGTATTCGCGCACTGGGGCGCGCGGCTGCTGGTGGGACTTCTTGCTTCGAATGTTTACCGCGAGAACCAGGTCTTTCTCGATCTGAGCATCGATTCGCGCGTGCTCGCGTTCACCGTTGGAGTGGCCGTTCTCACCGGTCTGCTGTTCGGGCTTGCCCCTGCTTGGCGCGCGACGCGCGTCGATCCGCAGTCGGCCATGAAGGCGAATGCGCGCGGCGTGGTCGATGGCGGCAAGTTCGGGCTCGGCAAAGCGCTGGTGGTAGTGCAGGTGGCGCTCTCGCTCGTGCTGGTGGCCGGCGCAGGATTGCTGCTCGCGACCTTCATCCGGCTCGAAACGCTCGATCCCGGTTTCGAGCGCGCGCATGTCCTGCTGATGGATGTCGACCTCGGCGAAAAAAAGACGTCCGCCCGCACGGCGCGCGCGTAGTCTTCACACAAGTGCTCGAGCATCTGCGCGCGCTTCCCGGCGTTCGCTCCGTCAGCGATTCCGACGACACTCCACTCGGAGGCGCGGTGGACGCTAACTATTTGCAAATCGACGGCTACACTTCCGCGAACAAGGAACGTGAACTGGTCTTCTTGAACGAAGTAAGCGATCGGTATTTTGAAACGCTGCGGTACGCATCTTCTCGCCGGGCGCGACTTCAATGCGCACGATACCGCCGGCTCACCGAAGGTAGCGATCGTGAACGAATCTCTTGCTAAAAAGTATTTCGCATGGGCAAAATCCCATCGGCCGGCGCTACCGCCCGGAGCAAGGCAACAAACTGGGTGACCCGGTCGAAATCATCGGCCTGGTGCGCGATGCCAAATACCTCGACTTGCGGGAGGATTTTCATCCTACCGTTTACGTCGCCGCGAGCCAGGACGCGAACCCGGGCCAAAACGTCACGTTCGAGCTGCGCGCCGCCGCCGGTAACGCGACAGCCATGATCCAAGAGGCGAAGCGAGCGGTCGGCGCGGTCGATCCCGACGCTTCCTTGCAATTTAGAACACTCGCCGGGCAGGTCGACGAATCGCTCGCGCGCGAACGGCTGCTCGCCACGCTCTCGGGATTCTTCGGCGGGCTCGCGCTGCTGCTCGCAATGATCGGATTGTACGGCGTGATCTTCGTACAACGTAACCGACGGCGGAATGAAATCGGAATTCGCATGGCGCTCGGAGCTCAGCAATCGCGCCGTGCTGCGCAGCGGTCTTGCGTGAAGTAGCGATCCTGATCGGAATTGGTCTGGGCATCGGACTTGGCGCGACGATCGGCGTCACGCATTTCATTGCGAGTCTTCTCTACGGAGTCAAGGCGAACGACGCCATGGACGCTTTCTGTGACCGCTGCCGCGCTGGCTTTGGTGGCAGTATAGCTGGATTTCTGCCCGCGCATCGGGCTTCGCGCCTCGATCCGATGACTCTCTTCGCGAAGAGTAAACGCATGAAGTTCGCCTGTCTCCTGCTGCTGCTTTTCAGCGGATCTCTGCACGCTGGCGCAAGTGCGGGTATAAGGCTCTTCGCGAAGAGTAGGCCCGTTGAAGTTACTATTTCTATTGCTGGCTCTATCGGTGAATGCTTTGCAAGCCAGCGCTGGCGAGATGCTTGCGAAAGCAGCTCAGAGCGGGCTCCTGGAAGACGGCCAGACTCTCAATCCTCGGATCGTGCCGACCAGGTCGATCAGTATAGAAAACGCCTCTCTATTACGCGGCGTCGTTCAACGAAACGAAAGTCGTTGAGCTATTGCTGGCCTATCACGCAGATCCAAATGCGGGAATGAACAGCCGAAGATCTGAAGAATTTCCCGGAACTCCTCAAGTTGCAGCTTAATTGGGCAACTTGCACATTGACTGAGATATTGTTGACGGCAGGCGCTCGAATCGATGCAAAAGGGCAACAGGACGTACAGCGTTGCACTTCGCTGTGACTGGCGTCCATCTGGATGTCATTAGACTACTTACTTGAAAAGGGCGCTGAGGTCTGAACATTCGTGATGCTGGAGGGAACTAGTCCACTCGATGACGCTGTTTGGAACGGCTATCTGGATACCGCTGCCATTCTCCTGGCGCATGGCGCTCGCCTCAACGAAGCTGAGACGAAAACCGGCGCAACGCCGATCAATGAAGCGGCCTACCAGGGCAACACTCGGGTTGTGCAATATCTACTTCAATTCCATCCGGATCTCGACTCTCGTGACAAAGAAGGCTACAGCGCATTAGAGAATGCCGCGCGAAGAGGTAAAGAAGATTCCGCTTTGTTGCTGCTCGAAGCAGAAGCGAAGCGGCAGAAGACGCCTCAATCGTTTGAGAAAACAGTGGATTTCGCAATCAAAAAGGATGAGTCAGTTCTGGTCGCTGCTCTTTTCCGGCACGGGGCAACCGCGAACGATGCTCTCGACTTAGCTGCATCCTCGGGTGCAATCAAGACCACGCAGACCCTGCTGAACAGTGGCGCTGATCCAAGTAGAATCGGACCAAACGGAACAAGCCCGTTGGAAGACGCCTCTCTGAAGGGGTTTGACTCGATTGTCGGCATGCTGCTCGATCATGGCGCCCTGGTAAATCAGGTGAACAGCAGTTCCGGGACAACCGCCCTTTACGCGGCTGCCTCTTTCGGGAAGGAAGATGTAGTGAAGCTGCTGCTAAAACGCGGAGCCAATCCAAATCTATGCGGCAGGAATCATAGAACGCCCTACCAGGCGGCTCTTGAAAACGGCTACAACGGCTTGGCGGCCCAAATTGAAATTCATGGCGGCGCAAAAAGTTGTAAATGGTAGCTAGTCAATTATGAGTAAATTGCTCTGCCGGCCGTCGCGGCGCTGTTTCCTCATGTCGGCCGTTGCTGCGGTTGTCTCGCAAGAACTGCAGGCGATGCAGCAACCAACCTTTTCAGCGGCTGTGAACGTCGTAAGCGTGCTCGCGAATGTGACGGATAAGAAAGGACACATCATCCATGATCTCCATCGAGACGATTTTTCCATTCTTGAAGACGGCCGGCCGCAGACGATTCGCTATTTTACGGCACAATCGGATCTCCCGTTAATTCTCGGACTTATGATCGACTCGAGCATGAGCCAGGAGCAGGTAATTACACCCGAACGCTCGGCGTGTTTCCATTTTCTTGACCAGGTTTTGCGCCCGAATCAGGACAAGATGTTTCTCGTGCAGTTTGATATGAGCGTCATGATCAAACAGGAACTTACATCGTCATGGAAAGATCTGAACGAGGCGCTTGCGACGGTAGATACGCCGTCACGTAACGAGCTGCACAACCAGGTGGGTGGCGGCACGCGCTTGTATGACGCGATCGTAAAAGGTTCGCAGATCATGCAGAATCAACATGGCCGGAAGGCTCTCATCGTGATGACGGACGGAGTAGACAACGGGAGTGACAGCAATCTGGCAACGTCCATCGACGCAGCGCAGAAAGCGGATACGTTGGTCTACTCGATTCTCTTTTCGGATTCCGGATTCTATAGTTTCGGAGGTGGCAGTAACGGCAGGAATGTGCTCCAGCGCCTGTCGAAGGATTCCGGCGGGGGCTTCTTTGAAGTATCGAAGAAGCAGAGTATCGATCAGATCTTCGATTTGATTCAGAACGAGCTTCGTAATCAGTACAACTTAGGCTATGTGTCCGATCAGCCGCCCAGAGATTTCGAATTCCGGAAACTTCAAGTCAAAACCAGTCGTAAAAATATGATTGTTCAGGCTCGCAATCGGTATTACGCAGAACCTTACAACTAATAGCTCGTTGCGGCGATGTTTTCAGAGCGATAAACGCAGCGATTGGTGTGGCCTATCTTTTCATGCCATCAGCAGGTGCTCCGCGCCGTTTTACTGAACCTTATTTCGACCTGTGTAACTTGTAGGGACCCCATTTCCGTATATAAGTTGTAAGCAGTTCACTATTAGAAACTGCAGTTAGAGGAGAAACACTAATGAAAAAGAAACTATTCATCAGCTTCTTGGCCCTTGGCATGACCGGCGCGTTTGCGGCGACTAATACCTTTAAAGTCAATTTGCTTCAGGATTCCATAGTTGACGGCAAGACTGTCAAGGCGGGTAAATACAAGATTGCGGTTGACAACGGAAATGCCGTATTCCAGCAGGGTAAAGAATCCGTCAAAGTGCCGGCGCGCGAGGAAACGGAACCGAAAAAGTACGCGACCACCGAGCTGACGTACGAAAATCACAGTATCTTGCAGCAGATTGGCGTGGGCGGCACGCACGCGAAAATTGTTTTTGCAGGCGCTGCGCCCACGGGTTCAGGTATGTAGGTCTTGCTATTGCCAGGGAATGACGGCGGCAATATGCTCGTCATTCCCTTTACCGCTTCTTGCGAACCAGTCGACGCGCCTTACGCACCACGGCGGGTGTCACCGCGAAAGCCTCATTCACCATAGTGGCCTGCTGATCGACGTGTTCCTTGTGCGCGCCCGTGGCCGGGCTCGCTGCCGTGGGTCTTCCCACATAACGAAGCTGCCGTCCGGTCCCGCCGGGATTAATGACCGATTGCATCTGCTCCTCGACGAAGTACCAGGCACCCATGTTCTCCGGTTCTTCCTGCACCCAGAACAATTCGGCGGCATCCGGATAGCGGCGCAAAATTTCAGTTAACCGTTGTAGCGGAAATGGGTAGAGCTGTTCGATGCGAATGATTGCGGTGTCACTCCGGCCCAGCTTTTCGCGCTTGTCGATCAGATCGTAGTAAACCTTACCCGAACAAAGCAGGATTCGGTGAACCTGGCTTCCGACATACTGAGGGTCCCCAATTACTTCCTGGAACGCCCCGCTGGCCAATTCCTCGAGGTGCGATGCAGCTTTTGAATAGCGCAGCAGCGACTTCGGCGTGAAGACGATCAATGGCTTTCTGAGGCCGCGCCGGTCGGCTCCGCAATGCATCTGGCGTCGCAGAAGATGAAAATACTGCGCGGGAGTCGTACAGTTGCAAACCTGGATATTGTTCTCTGCGCAGAGCTGCAGAAATCGCTCGATGCGCGCGCTCGAGTGCTCTGGCCCTTGCCCCTCCATGCCGTGTGGCAGCAGTAGCACCAGTCCGCTCGGCTGATTCCACTTGGCCTCCGCCGAAACTACGAACTGGTCGATAATGATCTGCGCGCCATTGGCAAAATCGCCGAATTGACCTTCCCAGACGACAAGTGTGAGCGGATCGGCCACGCTGTAGCCGAATTCGAAACCCATCACGGCGTATTCGCTCAACAAGCTGTCGACCGCTTCGAACTTGGCCTGCTTCGGATCAAGGTGCTTCAGAGGGCAGTAGCCTTCGCCCGTCTCATAATCGCTGAATTCGAGATGCCTCTGAGTGAATGTTCCGCGAGTGACGTCTTCGCCGCTGAGTCGAACCGGTGTGCCTTCGAGCACCATGCTGCCGAACGCCAGTGTTTCCGCAAATCCCCAGTCCATCGGTGCGCCCCGCAGTACTTCGCGCCGCCTGTCGAGTAGCGATTTCAGTTTAGGGTGAAGGTTGAAATCTTCCGGTAGCGTGGTGCACTTCTCCACCACCCTTACCAGCGTCTTGTAGTCGGCCGCGGTCGATGGACTCGGCTGCATCACTTCCTCGACCGGAACTTCCGCGAACTCCTCTATGGTGAACTGTTCGCGATTTTTCTTCGATTCGTCGTATGTCTGATTGAGCCGCTCCCGCACCTGCTTGCGCAAGCTTTCCACCTGGTCCGCCTCTATAAACTTTTCCCGGACCAGCCGGTCGGCATATTGCGTCGAGACCGTCGGCGTATTCTTGATCTTCCGATACATCACCGGCTGCGTATAGCTCGGATCGTCGGCTTCATTGTGCCCTTGTCGCCGGTAACCAATCAGGTCGATCACCACATCGCGCTTGAAGCGCTGCCGGAAATCGTAGGCAAGCTGGGCCACCCGAAGGCACGCTTCCGGGTCGTCGGCATTCACGTGAAAGATCGGAGCCTGCACCGCGAGCGCGATATCGGTGCAGTAGATACTGCTGCGGCCATCGAGCGGATTCGTGGTGAAACCGATCTGATTGTTGGTAACTACGTGGATCGTTCCGCCGGTCGTATAGCCTTCTAGTTGCGACATCTGCAGCACCTCGGCAACTACGCCTTGCCCGATCAGCGCCGCATCGCCGTGAATCAGAATGGGCACGACCCGCTCGCGCTTGTCGTCGCCGATACGATCTTGCTTGGGCCGCACCAGACCTTCCACCACCGGATCGACCGCTTCGAGATGGCTCGGATTGAAAGCCACCGAAACCACGATTTCCCTGCCTAGCGTGGAACGATGGACGCCGCTCGCGCCCAGGTGGTACTTAACGTCACCTGAACCCTGCACGCTGTCCGGATCGGGCTCGCCCTCAAACTCGGAGAAGACCTGCGTCATCGACTTGCCCACTACATTCGCGAGCACATTCAAGCGTCCTCGATGCGCCATGCCGATGACAATCTCGTATACACCTTCGTTTGCTCCGCGCTCGAGAAGTTCGTCGAGGGCCACGATGGTGCTCTCCAATCCCTCCAGGCCATATCTTTTCTGGCCGACGAAACGGGTCTGCAGGAAGTGTTCGAACTCTTCAGCCTGCACCAGGCGATTCAAAATTCGTCGCCGCACGGCATCGTCAAGCTTCCAGGAATTCATGGTGCCTTCCATGCGATCCTGCAGCCACTGCTTCTGCTGCGGCGCCTGGATATGCATGTATTCGACCCCGATAGAACCGCAATAGGTAGCGCGCAGCCGGTCGAGAATTTCGCGCAACGTTTCATACGGCTGCATGTAAGAAGCGATGGCCCCGCTTGGCGCTTTCACTGCACCCGCCAGGAACGGGCGATCGAGATCCCACATCGATAAGCCATAACTCGCAGAATCGAGCTCCGGATGATACGCCGGATCGTTCCCGAGGGGATTGATATTCGCGAGCAGGTGTCCGCGAATGCGGTACGAATTGATGAGCTGAATGACGGCAGCTTCCTTCGCGACATCGGCGTTGACGCCCGCGGCCGTGCCGAAGCGTCCAGGAGTAATTTGCTGATCCGGCTGCCATCGAACTGGCATGTACGGAATTTTGAGATCCTGGAAAATACCTTCAAAGAACCCGTCTTCACCCATCAGGAGTTGCTGCAGGGCGGCCAGGAAGGCCCCCGATTCAGCGCCCTGAATGATGCGGTGATCGTAGGTGCAGGTGACAGTCAGTACCTTGCTCAATCCAAGCAGGGCTTTCGTTTCTTCGCTTGCTGCTGCAAACTCCGCCGGATAATCGATCGCTCCTGTCGCGATGATTGCGCCCTGCCCCGGCATCAATCGCGGAATCGAACCCAGTGTTCCCACGGTTCCTGGATTTGTCAGTGAAATGGTCGTCCCTTCGAAGTCCGAGACTTGCAGCTTGTTTGTCCGCGCCCGCGCCACAATATCGTCGTAGGCCGTCACGAACTGCGCAAAATTCATCCCGTTCGCATTCTTGACATTGGGAACTTTGAGCGACCTGGAACCATCTTTGCCCGCCACGTCCACCGCCAGGCCGATGTTTACCTGATTTCGTACCACCCGGAACGGCTCTCCGCCATTTTCTGCGAAGGCATGATTCAGTGATGGATTGTTCCTCAGTGCTTTCACAATCGACCAGGCGATCAGGTGCGTGAAGCTCAGCTTGCTGCGCCCTTGCAGCGCCCGCCGCTTGTTGATGATATTTCGGTTCTCTTCGACCACTCGCACCGGAAGCTGCCGTTGCGAAGTGGCCACCGGAATCGTCAGACTCGCCGCCATATTCTCCGCAATCCGCGCTGCCACCCCACGCAACGGCACCAACTGGTCGCTTGCGCCAATCGCTTTCGTGGTCTCTGCCTTGGCGGGACTCTTCACGCCAGTCGTTGCAAGCTCGGCTGCCGGAGTGGGTGCGGGAGTGGGGTCTGGGATTGGCGCTGGAGCCGGTGCCGCGGGCTCTGGTTTCGCCACAGCTTCCTGTACCGGTGGCGGCTCAGCCACCGCAGTCGCGGTAGAAACCGTGTTCCCCTGGCCGTTCTGGAAAAGATGGCTCCATCCTTCGTCTACACTCTTTTGGTCGAATTGGTACTGATGATAGAGCTCGTCTTGTAGCCAACTGTTAATACCCAACGTGGGGTCTTTTGGTTTCGGCATGTGAATAAATGTTTAGGCGATTGCTGGAGCTGAAGCGCGGGCGCAAAAAGCGCGGTATTACCTGAAGAAACGTCCCCGTATTCTTTATTGTAACGAAATGAAGTTACCTGCTCCCGGACCTTTTTTATAGACGGTAAAAACCCACCCCGCATCCCGCTATTCTTAAGAAGAACTGCGGCCGGCCCTCGCAATGGCGGAAGAAATTCTATATCTATCGGAACTGCGCGGCATCAACGTCTATGACCTGAAGGGCCGCGACATTGGCACCCTGCGTGATGCCGCCCTCGTTCCTCTTATTGATCCTGTTCGCCTCGATCGTTTTCTTGTGGGCGCCGGCCCGGCTTGGCTGAGCATCCGCTATGATCAGGTCCAATCCATAGCTCTCACCGGCATTCATCTTAAGGACGAGCGCCTCACTCCTTACCACTCCGATGAGTACATGCTCCGTATGGTCCGCGATCTTCTCGACCAGCAGATTATCGACGCCCGGGGCCGCAAAGTCGTTCGCGTAAACGACATCACTTTTCTCAAGGAGCGCGAAAACGACAGCGATGTGCTTCACATCCTGGAAGTCGATATCGGCGTGCGCTCCATTGTTCGCCGTCTGCTCCAGGGGATCGTCCCGGCCGCCTCAATCCGTAAAATCCAGGACCGCATCCCTATGCATTCCATCCGCTGGGAGTTCTGTAACATTCTCGAAGCCGATCCCCAGCGTCGCGTTCGCCTCAATATCTCGAATAAGCTGCTCGAAGACATGCATCCGGCGGATTTGGCCGATATAGTCGAGAATCTGGGGCACGAGGATCGGGCCGCCCTCTTCGAAACGATGGACAGCGAAAGCGCCGCCGAGCTGCTCACCGAAGTCCAGCCCGAGATCCAGACGCAAATCATCGAGTCGCTGAAAGCCGGCAAGGCCGCCGACATCCTCGAAGAGATGGAACCATCAGAAGCGGCCGACCTGCTCAATGAACTGGAAGAAGAGCGCTCTGAAGAAATCCTCGACGAGATGGAGCAGGAAGACAAAGAGGAGGTCGAAGAGCTTCGTGATTTCCGCGACGACACCGCTGGAGGCATGATGGACACGGGCTATCTGGCGCTGCCCATTGATACGACTGTCGAACAGGCCTTGGGTGAGTTGCGCAAGAACGAGGAGGTGCTGGAAGGTTTGCACGCGCTCTTCCTGGTTGACAGCAAGAATCGCCTCCGCTTCAGTATTCCTCTCGCGAAGCTCTTCTTCTCAGCCGGCGACACACCGCTGAAGGATCTTGCTTCCGATCCCTTGTTATCTGTGTCGTCCGGCGAAAAGGCTGATCGCATTGCGGAGATGTTCGACAAGTACAACCTGCTCGCCTTACCCGTTATCGACGATGACGAAGAGCTTATCGGCGTCATCACCGTGGACGATGTGGTTGCGCTACTGCGTCAATCTTAGGTTCCCCAAACATCACCGCATGCCATACTCGCTCGAAACTATGTTGCAGGATCTCAGATACGGGCTTCGCCAGCTCGTCAGAGCGCCTGTCCTTCTAACGGTAGCCGTGCTCTCGCTCGCGCTCGGCATCGGAGCAAATACTGCTATCTTCACGCTCATCGACGCTGTCATGCGACAGTACCTGCCTGTGCGCGATCCCGCTCGCCTCGTTCTCTTCAATGACGACATAGCGAGCGGTGCCTACAACGGAGATGGTTTTCCGAACAACGAATTTTCGTATCCTTCGTGGCAATACTTGACGGCTCATAACGATTCCTTCGAGAGTCTGTGCGCCTTTCGCCAGGGAACGGATCGGGTAGTCATGCACGTTGCTGGATCCCCTCTAAGCGGGCCGCAGGAACGCGCCGACATTCATCTCGTTTCAGGCAACTATTTCGAGACCTTGGGAGTAGAGCCCGCTCTTGGTCGTATTTTCGAAGCGTCCGATGACTCTCCGTCCGCCGCTCCCGTCGCCGTTATCAGCTATCGCTTTTGGCAGGATCGTTTCCACCTCGACCGCGCCATTCTGGGGCGCTCTGTTGTCTTGAACGGCACCTCATTCACCATCGTTGGCGTCGCCGCCCGTGAATTCTTTGGGGAGCGCATCGAAACTGCTCCGGATTTCTGGCTGCCGCTTTCGTCGCAGCCAGAAATTCTACAGCGCGATGCGTTTTCGAATAGCCGCGCGCTGTGGTTGAACGCGCGCGATGTCTTTTGGCTGAATTTCATCGGCCGTTTAAAGCCGGGCGTCACCATCCAGCGCGCTCAGGCATCCGCCACTCTTCGCTTGCGCCAGTTCTACTTGGAGCAGGCCGGTTCGCATCTCTCGCCCGCCATTCGCCGCAAAATTCAGGATTTTCACCCGCAGCTTGCCCCCGGCGGCGGCGGAATTTCCGGCCTTCGCTATCTCTATTCCCAACCGCTCCACGTATTGATGGCGGTTGTTGCCGTTGTCCTGTTGATTGCCTGCGCCAATCTCGCTACGCTCCTGCTCGCGCGTGCCTCGGCGCGGCGACAGGAGTTCCTCGCCCGCCTCGCTTTGGGAGCGTCGCGCGCCCGGTTGCTTCGCCAGGTTCTTACCGAGAGCGTCCTGCTGTCCGTCTTTGGCGGCCTGGCCGGCGCCCTGTTCGCCTGGTGGTGCGTCAGCATGCTCGTCGTCCTCCTGCACGTCTATCCTGTAGTGAAGGTAAGACCAGACCCGTCTGTTTTGGCGTTCACCATCGTTGTTTCCGTCCTAAGCGGCATTCTGTTCGGCATCATTCCCGCCGTCAAATTCAGTCGGATCGAGCCTCGCCCGGCTAGCGCGGCGCGATCCACCACCATTGCCGGTCTACGCCTCGGCGGCCAGCAAGCCCTCATAGCGCTGCAGGTTGCCCTTTCCCTCATCCTGCTGCTTGGCGCCGGCTTGCTGGTTCACAGTCTCCTCGCCGTCGAGCGCCAGAACGTCGGATTCAGGCGGGACAATATTTTGCTCGTAAGAACCGATGCCGGTCTCGCTGGCTATCAGCAGGCCGAGTTATTCCCGCTCTATCGCAATCTCGCCGATCGCCTCAATCAGCTTCCCGGCGTCGTCTCGGCCTCTGTGGCGCGCTTCACTCCCGAAAGCGGCAGCAGTTCCTCCGGCAACTTTTCCATCGAAGGCTATCCCGCGTCGGCCGCTAACAAGCTCAATGTCTATGACGTGCCAGTCGGACCGCGCTTTTTTCAGACACTCGGAATCTCTCTCTTGCTCGGCAGGACCATCGGACCGCGCGACACGCCCGCCTCTCCCCCGGTGGTCGTCGTCAACGAGTCTTTCGTCAAACTGTATTTACCGAACCAGAACCCCATCGGGAGGCGCATGATGCTGGGATCACCGTTCAAGGAGCCCGGCGTCGAGATCATCGGCGTCGTCGCCGATTCCAAGTACTACGATCTGCGCCAAGAAGCCGAACCTATGGCGTTTTTTCCCATCTGGCAGAGGCCGGTGACCGGTTTCGAGCTGGTGCTCCATACCTCTGGCGCGCCTTCCGGAGTCACGAATGAAGTCCGCCGCGCACTGCGGCAGGTCAGCAGCAAACTGCCCATTCTGGATGTGATGACTCTGAATGTGCAGGTCGAGAAATCTCTCGAACAGGAGAAGATGATTACCAGCTTGTGCAGCATCTTCGGCGCTCTCGCCCTGCTGCTGGCTTCGATAGGAATCTATGGCACACTCGCCTACTCCGTTGCCGGAAGGACTACCGAGATCGGTATTCGCATGGCTATTGGCGCGCAACGCGCCAGCATCATCTGGCTGGTGTTGCGAGATTCGGCGTTCCTCGTACTAGCCGGCGTTGTTCTCGGCTTGCCTTTGGCATTAAGCGGGACTCGCTGGATCAAGAGCTTCCTCTTCGGTGTACCTCCCCTCGATCCGCTCGCCATAGCCAGCGCTATTCTCCTGATCCTGGCCTTGGCATCGCTGGCCGGTTACCTCCCGGCTCGCCGAGCCGCCAAAATCGATCCCATGCGCGCCCTGCGCCATGAATAGGCCCCCTTTTCTATCGAGCCAG
Organism: Terriglobia bacterium; assembly: GCA_963799755.1. Taxonomy (GTDB): domain Bacteria; phylum Acidobacteriota; class Terriglobia; order Bryobacterales; family Bryobacteraceae; genus Bog-105. The sequence goes on from CAWCYQ010000037.1 coordinate 39,437, forward strand.
CGTGTCACGGGAGCGGCAGAACCGCTGGTTTCCGGAACCATGTGTCGTACCCGATAATGAACCAGCCGATCGGGAATCCACCCTCATGCGTGATCACGAGGCCTATGTCCCTTGCGCTGACGGGAACTACAAACGAGCGGTTTACGATTACGGACTCTTGCGGCTGCAGAAGGATATTGAACGGCCTGGCTGAGCTATCGCGAATCGGATCGTAGCGTCGATCGTGACCGTCGGTCAGATAAACACTCAGGTTGTTTTCTCGCTGGGCGACACGCCGGGCCCGACTGGAGAGACGCAAATCCACGGAATACCGCACTCCGCCCTCGCCCGGCGACTGCATTAGTCCGGCAACCGATATGCACCAGTCATCGAAACACTGTGGAGCGTCCGCCTTGATGATCTGCCGGGGCAAAAGCAGCGACACCCCGACGACAACGGCCATGTAAAAGCAAATACACAGAAGCAGGGTTCGAAAAATTAGGCGGGCGCGCTCAAACTGTCTGCGGAAGGCTAGCCCAGCGGCGACAAACAGCGTGACTATCGTTGCGAAGAAGAGTGTCAGGAATAAGAGATCGAAAGCGGTCATCGGGAGCCCACGACAAGAACTTTATCATATAAAGTCTCGCCGGGACAACGTCGTTATTGGTCGGCAAAGGCAGGGTGGCCCTGCCGGATTGATCGCTCGTAGTATTCTCGTGCTCGTGCGATAACGTGTTCAGCCTGATCTGGAAGGTTCCGCCTCAACCACAGAATGGCTGCTTCGCCCTTCGGTATAACAGCCCAAGACGATCGATGATCGGATTTGATAAGGACTTTGAGAGCATCGCCTTTAGTTCCGAGAACCTCGTCCATCGCCGAATCGATCGCAGCCTCCAGGTTGCCCCGAGGCTCGCTTGGCATGAGATGGCTATGAGTACATAAAATGCCATCAAGTGCCTGAACCTGGAACTCCTTCTCGAAAATATCGATGGAGTACGCACAATAAAGGTTGAAGGATGATCGGGTTAAAAGCTTATTCCAGAATTGCTCCAGCCGGATTGCGGCCGCAAATTGCCGCGCCTGCCAGAGAAGGCCAACCATCTCTCCGTACGCGCGCAGCCCGGTCTGAGCTTCCACCGGTCGGACCTCGCGCATTACTGCACCTACCGCTAATTCGAACTTGTCCCAGTGCGGCTGTCCCGCCACCATGAATTGGGACAGTGTCTCTTGAGCATCCCGGCAGACCAGCCGGTTTCGCCGAATAGCTGAAGCAGGGTCTACACCTAAATTGCTCAGTTCCCGAACAAAGCCTTCTCTGTGCTCGGTACTCGCGATAACCAGGGCACCCTCCCCACGCTTCAGCCCTTCCGAGAGGTACAGGCTGACGCTCCGGACAAGAGGCCTTTCGTCACCGGGCTGATAGAGCTGTACGACATGACCGCGCGCATGCGGCCTCTCGAGTAGTCTCTCCCACGGTGACATCCATCTATATGCTACCCCTTGTCATGTTGGTGGGACAGTGCGTAGCACCCGGTGAATGACTTGAGCGAGCTCTAAATACGCCGCAAGGCTCGTGGGCTTTTTAAAATACGCATCTGCGCCCCATTTCCGAGCCGCTCCTCTATCCTCCTCCGAGCCAGAGGATGTCACAACTATGACCGGAATGCGATTACACCGGGCTCCGCTACGGATTTCCTTCAACACCTCGATACCGAAAATGCCAGGCAGGTTCAGATCCAACAACACCAGCCCTGGACACGGAGCGGCCTCGTTGCCGGACGCGTTCTGCAGAAACTTCAGGGCATCTGCAACATTCGCAGCAATATGAAGGCGAAACTCGAACCCGCATTCTTTCAGAACTTCTCGCACCACCACGCGGTCCGTCTCGTTATCTTCAACCAGCAGAACCGTCAGCGGCTCGCGCGGACGAGCCGAGGCGGAAATGGCTTCGCCGCTGCTATCCGGTTCGGGTGGGTAGGGCGAAGCAGAAGGTGGATCCTTCGCCGGGAGTAGAGTTTTCCAGCCAGATGCGACCGCCATACTGCTCGACGATGCGTTGGCAAATCGCCAGTCCGATGCCGCTCCCTGGATGCTCCGTGCGGCTATGTAATCGCTTGAAAAGACCAAAAATGACCTCGGCGAATTTTTTGTCGATGCCCATGCCGTTATCAACCACGGAGAACACGCACCAGCCGTCTCGCTCGATGGCTGAGATATGTACACGGGGCACATCCTTGCTTCCATACTTTAGAGCGTTGCTGATCAAATTCTGAAACAGTTGGACGAGCCGGTTTTCATGTACCGAAACGACGGGCAGCGGCTCGGAGGTGACAATAGCGCCAGCCTGCTCGATATGACCTTTCAGGTTTTCGAGAACGGTCGCGAGCACCCTGCCCGAATCGATGCTGGGCGCTGGGCCTTCGGCATACCTGGTCGCGGTGGCGTAAGCGAGGATATCCCGGATCAAACTCTCCATCCGTTGGGCTCCCGCCACAATCGTCCCGAGAAATTGCCGCGCATCGCCCTGAAGCTGCTCTCCGTAACGCCGTTCGAGTAGCTGAGCGGATAGCGCGACGGTCCGAAGCGGCTCCTGCAAATCGTGGCTTGCCGAATAGGCAAATGTTTCCAGATCCTGATTTGCACGCCGCAGTTCCTCATTCGACCGTTTTAATTCGTTCTGGACCCACTGTGCTTGTTCAAACAGCCGAGCGTTGTCCATCGCGATTGCAGCCTGCGCCGCAAGCCCGATAAGAATCGCCTCGTGATGGTCTGTGAATTTCCCCGGCATCGGATGGCCGAAGAAGAGACCCCCGAGAACCTCGCCTGACCGCGATATGACAGGTGCGGCGAGGTAGCTTCGAACCGGCAAATGTCCTTCAGGCATTCCGTGATACGGCGGATTTTTGCCGTAACGCGGATCACAGGTTACGTCTTGGCAGCGCAGCACGCCCTCACCGCGGAATATCGGCCCGAAGACCTGAGTATTTCGAGGCATGGGGAAGTGTGCGAACGCTTCCCGCGGAGCGCCGGATAGCGCGTAGAGCATGTACGATTCCCCAGCTTCGTTCACGACGTTGTGAAAAAATGATCCGAATTCGGCCCCCACCAGCTGAGTAGCCATATCCGTGACGGATTGAACGAGCTTTTCAAGATCGAGCTCGGCCGCAAGCATCGGGCCGACTCGATTCAAAAGTTCAGCAGTTTTACGAGCGTCCTGCTCCCGTAGCAGCAGAATGTCACGTTCAGCTTCAACCCGTCTTCGGTCACCTATGTCGCGAGCGATCTTCGAAGCCCCTACAATTCGGCCCAGCTCGTCCCGGATCGGGGATATGGTCAGGGAAACGTGGATGATTTGCCCATCTTTTCTGCGGCGGACAGTCTCGTAATGTTCGATACGCTCGCCCCGCCGGATCTTATCAAGAATCTGGGGCATTTCGTTGATTCGTTCCGGCGCGGCCAACATCGATACGGGTTTCCCCACGATCTCGGCGGCCGTATAGCCAAAAAGGCGTTCGGCGCCCTTATTCCAAGTTGTTATGATCCCGTCCAGATCCTTGCTGACAATCGCATCGTTAGAACTTTCAACGATTGCGGCAAGATGCAAATCCGTGGTCTCGAGCTGCTTCTGAACGCTTATATCTCCTGCGCTGTCCGTTGAGTTCGGATGCGTGATATGGGACACATCGGGATTGTACCTTGGCAAATGCTCCGACTCCAGGCGAGCTGTCGTTCGGGGTACTAATACAACGCAAAGCCGCGACGGTCACTCATGGATTATCCCGCCTCGCTCTCGGTTAATTCGCCCAGTTAATCCACCCCGACCTCATCTCCGCCAATCTTTAACACCCAGTTATCCACGCTTGTGCCGGCCACATCCAGCTTGTCGACGAACCGCACCAGCCGTTCCGTATCCACGCCCGTGGCATCAGTCGCCCGCTGCGCCCCCAGCACATCGTCGCCATTCATCACTAAAAAATGGAGAAACGCCCTTCTGAAGCCGACGCCAGATGGGAAACTGTGGCCGGCCTTATTTGTCACCTGCACGTCCACCTGCGACGCATTCTTCTTTCGGATGACGGACAGAATCTTCACGTCCGCCGTTCTCGTCTTCGCGATTAGATTCGTGCCCTGGTCGATCGCCGTATCGAGACCGTCCTCCGTATTCAGCGACTGCCGGATCATCGGGTCTACGGCCCATGGACAGCCGCTTCCCCCATCAAGGACGAACAGGCACACCACCGGGAAGCGCACTTCAAGGACATACGAGAGTATGTTTGCTAAGAGGAATCTATGTCGAGGATTTTTTTCGGGTGTACGCTCGTCGTCTCAATAGCGCTTCTTGTTCCTCGCAAAGGTGACGGAGCGGATACCAACCGGATGCAGTGGTTCGAGCAGGACAAGTTAGGCATGTTCATCCATTGGGGGCCTTATTCGTATTTGGCAGGCGAATGGAAAAGTCAGCGAATACCGGTGGGGACAGAAGCGGAATGGATCATGCAACGCTTCAATATTCCGGTGGCCGAGTACCGGGAAATGGCGCACCGGATGAACCCGGTAAACTTCGACGCAGACAAATGGGTGCAACTGGCAAAGTCAACGGGCATGAAATACCTGGTGGTCACAGCCAAGCATCACGATGGCTTTGCCATGTATCATTCACAGGTATCCAAATACAACATAGTGGACTGGACGCCATTCAAGCGGGATCCGTTAAAGGAATTGGCGGCAGCCTGCAGCAGAGCCGGTATTCGGTTCTGCGTTTACTATTCGCATCGCGAGGATTGGGAGCACCCGGACGGATACGGTAACAATTGGGACTACGACCGTTCGAAGAAAAACTTCTCACGGTACCTCGAAGAAAAATCTAAGCCGCAGTTGCGCGAATTACTGAGCAACTATGGGCCGCTAGGACTAGTCTGGTTCGACCGCGGCATGGATACCAACGAACACGCACGACAATTCGTGAACATCGTTCATACCTTGCAGCCCCAATGTCTAATCAATGGCCGGGTTGGCGGATATGGCGAAGATTTGCTCGGCGACTATCAGGACATGAACGACAACGGAATGCCTTCCGGCGGGCTGCAGGAATATTGGGAGACACCGCAAACCCTAAACACCACTTGGGGTTATAGCAAATTCGACGACCAATGGAAAACGCCTGGACAAGTGATTCACAGGATCGTGGAGATCGTGAGCAAGGGCGGCAACTACTTACTCAACATTGGTCCCATGGCCGATGGAACCATTCCCGCGCCCAGCGTCGCGACGCTGAACGCAGTCGGGCATTGGATGCAACATAACGGTGACAGCATTTACGGAACTACTGCCAGTCCACTGCCCGAACAATCCTGGGGTCGCAGTACGGTGAAAGGCGATAGAGTTTACCTGCACGTATTCAGTTGGCCCGCGGATGGAAAACTGCCCGTACCTGGGCTCAAGAATGAGATCCGAAGCGCCTATCCGTTAGCGTCGCCCGCCACCAAACTGGCAACTCTGAGAGAGAACGGCACGGCAGTTTTAATGGTTGCGGGTTGCGCAAAGGACCAGAACGACACCGTATTGGTGCTGCAACTGGATGGACAACCAAAAGTAGATCCCACAACCATTACGCAAGGTAGCGACGCGCCCTTTGAGCTGGACTATCTGCCGGCAGTAACCTCGGGAAAGGCGGTGAAGCGATTCAATCGCGAAGGCAAGTTTCACATCGCCAAATGGACTGGACCGGCAGATTCAATTCAATGGCACCTTCTTGTCAGTCAGACGGGCGAATACAAAGTGCGAATTCGATACGCGGCGGACAACGCCTCGAAGGGCGATCGTTACACGATTGCCATCGGAGGACAAACGATAAGCGGGACAGTCGTGGCAACGGGCGCGGCATACCACTATCAGGAGTTCGATCTGGGCTCTCTGAAGATCGAGAAGGCCGGCAGATACGTTCTGGAGCTCAAGCCGGCATCAGAATACGGACACAATCTGATGTTTTTCCAGTCCCTTGAGATGGCGCCCGCTGGCATGGTCGCTGTCGATTAATTACGATATGCCCAGTTTGTGGACGTTGGGCGGCCTGTCCCTACGTGAGCTGGTACGACGTACCTGGTCCGAGAGCTGGCATGACGCGGTGTTTGGGCAAGCCGGGCGAATGGCCTTTTATCACTTTCTCGCGATCTTTCCTTCGCTACTGGTGGTTCTCGCGATCCTGTCAAGAGCGCCTTCGATTGCTCCGCAATTCAAGGAAGCGATGGCCGCTGCCGGAAAGGAGTTTCTGCCGCAACAGGCGTCTTTGCTTCTGCAGCAGATGCTTGGTGAACTGGACAGGCACATGCCTGCGGGGCTGCGATTCTTGTCCGCCTGTGCCGGAACACTATGGGCAGCACTGAATGGAACATGGGCTCTTGTGTACGGCTTGAACAAAGCCTACGAAGTTGAAGAGCGCCGATCCTGGTGGAAACTGGGAGGCACCATCGTCGGCTTAACGTTCTGTTTGGCGTTGCTGGGATTACTAGCGCTTGCTCTGCTGTTTTTGGCAGCGCGGATTGAGCAGTCAGTCTCGCATCAACCGTCGCCGTTGCATGCGACTGCAGCACTGCGTAGTTTGCAGTGGATGATCGTAGCGGTCCTATTGATCTTTTCGTTCTCGTTGATCTATCGTTTTGCCCCAAACCTCCGCGACCACGATTGGAAGTGGAGCACGCCCGGTGCGGTCTGTGCCTTGTTGCTCTGGGTTGCCTCGACCGTTGGAATACGCTTTTACTTTCAGCGCGTAAACGACTACACGCGAACCTACGGTCACTTAAATAGCGTCGTGATGTTATTGCTTTGGCTGTATCTAACAAACGGCGCGATCTTGATTGGCGGCGAGATGAATTCGGAGATCGAGAAAGCTGCGGATCAGGGCGGCAACACGCACCGTTCCGGGTCCTGAGATGGTGCGGTTAAGCCGCATTTGGTTCATAAGTTGAGTAATCGGACAGCGTTTTCCGAGTAAATTTTTCGAAGCACTTGATCGGATAAGCCAAGGCCATAGATCCTCCACCTTCCCTGAGGCGGTGTAGCCGCCGGCGCATAATCGAAGTACTCATCGTTGCTCTCCAGGAAGCGATAGTAGATCTCGTACAGCCGGTCACCGAACACTTGTTGCGGCGTATCTTTGCCGCCTGGAATCGCATCGGTCCCGAACATCACTCGATCCTGATATTTCTCTATAAACCGTTGCGCGGCTCTTGGCTGGCGTCCGAGCTCGCCTATTCGCGCTGCTATCTCGACGTGCATGTTCGGATGACTATCCAAACACTCGGAAACATACTCGAGGTCTTCGGCATCGGCCACGTGCAAACAGACGAACTGCGTTCCGGGATGCCGGCGCATTACGTTGCGGCGAGCCTCCTGAAGCTCGCGATTCGTCGGGAAATCTCTGCCATAGAAGGACCAGTCCGGATGCGCATGCAACTCTTCCCAGCGTTCGTTGAAGCGGTCTATTGGGAGAAAAAAGGCTTCGGGATCGGACGTATGGATCGCGACAGGCATATTGAGCGATCCGACCGCATCCCACATCGAATCAAAACGGCGATCGTCGATCCGCACTAACTTTCCTGTAGTGACGTTCTCGCGAAGGTAGAGTCCCAGGATCTTGAGAACTTTTAAGCCTTTGGCACCTCGCTTGTGAGCGTCTTCGATCAAGTCTGCCTGCACGCGAGAGTAATCCGGGTCGGCCGCTTTGCTCCAAGCCGGCTCGGTAAACACCACGAAACGCCCGGGGTGCGCCGATTGCAGCTTGTCGATCGCCTTCTGAAGATTACTGCCATACCCGCCGGTCAGATCCACCATGGTCCGTATGTTTTTGCGATCCATCACGGCAAGGCACTCTTCGGCCGTTGCGGCAAAACGGATCTCGCCAGGTCCTTTTAATCCGCCCGCCTGAGTGATGTGCGTGTGAAGATCGATCACCGGATGAGCGGCACGCTCCACCTTCGTCTCATGCGCATGCAACATGCTGCGCGGCTGAAACTGCTCAATGGGAAGCTCATCTTTCGGAGCCGCTGCGGCAGCAGCAGGTGTGAGAAGGGGCGCACCGAGGGCACCGCTGACGGATAACAGGAGGTCTCTTCGATTCATGAGTGGACGGTCTTTGCTTATCACGCGCGGAGCAACAGCACCGCATTGATCAGTCTAGCCGAGCACTCCAACCGCGTTACGGGGCTACAGGTCCAGCTTCTCCTGGTATTCCATGTCCTTCACCGTAAATTTCTTTCGAAGGTCCATAGATTTCATAGCAATGCGGAATTCGACGCTCTTATCCGTGGCGGTGATTGGATTTGTTTTTGGGAAATAGAAAAGGATGCGCCCGTCGGCGCCTTGGTTCACTTCAACCTTGGTCGGATTAAGTGGCTCACGACCTGAACAGAGCAGAGATGTGGCGGTTTTTAAGTGGTCCTCCAGGTGCCGATCGTCATCGCTGCTGTTCGTCTCGGCTGAGTCAGACGACGCGCTGCGGCCTCCGATATATCTCATCGGCAGACCGATCACTGCAATTACATACTCATCCAATGGCTTGAGCGACGCAACGTCGACGCTGGCGCCGCTTTTTTTGGCAGCCGCCAACCGCACCGGCAAAGCGCTTTGCCACTGAACGGTAACTTCCGCTGGCTGCGATTTTGGCGTGCTGCTCGGGCGGCTTCCGCCACCTCCGCGGCCCGACCCGCCGTAACCGCCTCCTCCCATGCCGCGGCGACCCATGCCGCCGCCCATTCCTGGAGGCATCTGCCCGCCATTACCCCACGTGCCGTTTGGGTTACTGCCGCCCTGCGGTGGCTGCTGCTGTTCACCATACCCGCCTGAGCCCTGATCCGAAACTTTGATTTTCGACGGTTTACTCCAGGGCGAATTGTTCAAAATCCGATAAACATCGTCGCTGCTCCATTGCGACGGATCACTTTTCTGCCAGTCGGGAAACGCTAGAAGTGCGCCCGCGCTAAGCAGAACTCCCAGCAAAGCCGGATAGAGCGGGCCAGGGAAATTTGATCTCGGGGGCTGGAAAAGAACGACCCATTGCTCATTTACGACGGGACTGCGGTGATCACCGTTACCGTGGAGAGATCTCTCTCTAGGCCAATCCTGTTGCTGAGTGCATACAGACGTAGACTTGGACCAAACTGCCTGTATACAGCCGTTAACATCTACTTACCGGGCATCTCAAAGTAAGGAACAGCACACTTGAGAGGACCTCCGGGCTGGAAGCGCCGCACCTTCCGCTGCTGAGCTAAGTCGCTCACGGAGTTCAAGATCCGGTGAAGCGGAAGACGATCGTATGGCGCGAGGGAATGTTCCTGCCACCTTTCTGAGCTGGCACAAATACCCATTGTTCGGCCGCCGACACCACGGCAGCCATCAGCGGGTAGCTGAGGTCCTGCCCGGTACTGAGAGGCCGCGCTGCCCTGACGCGTCCCAATTCGTCGATATCGACTTCAATCTCGACGTGCGTAATCCCGGCGAGCAGTGAACGGCCAACCGCCATATTGGGTAGCACTGTTTTTTCCGGTCGAGGCGGTACGTAGGTTTGCGAGGCGTTGCCATCGAACAGCCGAGCTTTGCACCGATGAAACTGCGGCTGCCGGCGTTTGGGCATGCGGTTTGGCAGTCTCTGAGCGGGTGGTGATTGCGCGAGAGGCTGGTCTTTTAGCCATCAATGCAGAACTGTCTGATTGAACACTTACCTGCGAGTTTGGCAAGCTAAGCTGTTGATGTTCAGCCGGCACGGTCTTAGCCGCTACGGCAACCTCCTTGACCACAGGTTTGGATGATTGTGGCGATACCGGCGGATTTGCCTGCGGGGGTCCGGCAGCTTCGATGGTCACCGGTGCTTGCGAGAAGATCTTAGACGAACGCGTTAGCACCACTATGGCTCCCGCGGCAGCCAGAGCGAAGGCGACCAATACGACTGGTAGAACCTTTCTTACCTTGGCTGCTGCGATCCATCGGAGTGCCCATTCAGTAAACAGCGGTTGGACCCCGGAGGAAAACCTTGTAATACTGCTCCATACAGATGCAATCTCCGAGGCAAGTTTTTGCCGGAGTTTCGCCAGAGCCTTGCTCGGAGAACGCCTCGGAGGCCTCGGTATATCAACAGCGGCGACCTCTTTCCGAAACTCGTCGGCTGGCGGTACTTCGTTGCCCACTTCGTAGGCGCTCAGATACAGATCGCCGTCAGTCGCCGGCGGTGGAATTGCCGGTATCGAGTCGGTCGGCAGGATCTCATCAGGTAGATTTACAGGGGCAGCGCGGTGATGTTCAACGGAAAGCGGTAGATTACAGGACCTGGCATACAGTTGCGCAGACAGAATCTGTGCCCGGCGGCCCCTGAGAACCAGCAGGAGATCGGTTGACCGCCGGAATCGCCGATTGTGAAACGCCAGCTCCGGACCAAGTTGACGCAGATCGTCGATAGGTCGTACGCAGCACCAGCCAATCAACTGAGGCGATGCAGAGTCGCGGAGCAGCTTAGATTTATCCAGAGCTTTGGCCAGGCGCTCGCCTATCGTGGTCCCACCCTCGGTCGCCTTCTGAAGCGGAACAGGCGTCAAGGCTTCCACATTCGCCACACCCTCTGTCACTGTTCCAAACAGCAACCCGGCTGAGTCAGCATCCGACTTCTGAGAGTCTCGCAGCCAAATGGAAAGTTCATCCAAAACTTCAGAAGCCAAGCGAGCCTCGGATAGCAAACCTCGTGGGCGATGCTGTTCCGGTGGGTCTGACAGAAGATCGCTCATTAACCCGCCGCTCGATTCCGAACGCATCTGGCTAATACCTGGAGCGTTTGTCCGGACCTCGGTAGGATTCGCATGAGAAACTGTCCGTTTACCATCGGCGAGGCGTAAACAGCCACTGTCCAAAGGTGCGGAGTTCGGTTCACTTGTTCGCACGCGGAGTTCCAATCCGTTCGGTTCTCGCGGTTTCATGAATGGCACTATAAATGCACGTTTTGTGGTAAGATCGCCCTGCATCGTCCCAAATCGTTCACGCGATCACGGACGAGCGCATCGTCGACGGATCGAGGAACACTTTTGAGATGCGAGGCATAGAAGCCCTCTTACTGGCGGGGTTCATCGGACTGATCGGGATTGGTATCTGGAATGTACGGCAATACCTCCCCGAATTGGGCCCTAAAGCCGTCAACTACGCTTCGACTGACACGAATGACTCTTCCGGCCGATTGGACGGGAAAGGGGGCAAGGCGGCGGGATTACGCGGAAAACGAGGACGCGGCTCGGGCGTCCAAGGGTCAGCAAGGGGCGATATTGCATTCGGTAGCTTTCCGATATCGGAAACGGAAGTCGATGTGCCGATGCCGAAATTCCCCATCGGAGCAGATTTCCGGCGGGGCGCTACCGGCGCTCAGATCCGTGCTCAATATGGCGAACCGACTGCGCGCACAACGGAGATGCGCGGCGGTCACGTGTTCGAGCACTATTACTATTTCAACGCTGATCGCACAGAACTCACGATGGCAACATTGGAGAACGGCGTGATCGTTTCAGCCGAAAGCACATCGCAGTAAGCCGCAGGCTCACGAGCACGTACAAATGACTCCGGAAAAGGTTTTGGTGCGCGAGGCGCTCTGCCCAAACAGGGCGACAGGACTGGCCACGATCGTTTTCATTACGCTGCAGTGCCTGGACCTAATCACAACGGTGGCAGTATTCTCACGCGGAGGCGTGGAACTCAATCCGGTCATACGCACTTTGATGCCGTGGACGGGCCGGTTGCTCGCGATCATCTTGAGCAAGGCCACGCTGCTTTTGCTCGTTTTGCTGCTCAACCGCGGAAGACGCATTTTGAGGTTTGCGAATGTGCTCTATGTGGCGGTGGTCGTATGGAATATTGCGATTTTTTTTGCTCTTAGACAAGCCACTCCCTAATGGGCATTGAACTGCAAAGCGAATTAGTACCGGACCGGTAAAACGGGGGCTTTCGTCGGTGAATAAGTACTATAACGAGGTTCAAGCTCGGGGTACCGGCTAGGCCTTGCTTTAGGATATTAGAGCCAGTATTCTCAAGTCTCCGGACAATCGAACATCAAGGAGGATGATGTCTACCATCCCGCATGCAATCCGTATTGGTCTGTATTCGCAGGATCTGAAACTGCCGCCTCTGCTCGCGCCCGGCCTGGGGAAAGACTCTCAGGTCTTCACAGAGCTGGCGGGAGACCAGCTCAAACAGATGATTGACGACGGTTCGCTGGATATCTTACTCCTGGACCTTGATGCGGAGTTCGGAAATGTTGAGCAGCAACTAGAGTTTTACAACCAAATTGCCGAATCCGATGTCGCTGTCATCGTGATGACGGACGACCCCTCCCGGGCGACGGCCATCGAACTCGTACAGCGCGGGGCGCACAGCTACTGCCGGAAACCGCCTGCGCTGCGTGAGTTAAAGGCGACTATCCGAAGGGCTTACGAGCACACCGTTATGAAGCGGGAACTCGAGGGGCGCCGGACATCTGACTTTGCGCAATCAGAAGTAGAACCGCTCGGATGTGATGGCCTGATCGGGTCCAGCGCTGAAATGTGTGCTGTGTACGATCTCATCCGCCGCGTCGCCAGCCTAAACGCTTCCGTCCTGATAACCGGCGAAAGCGGAACCGGCAAGGAACTCATTGCGCGCGCGATTCACAATTTGGGCGACCGGGCGAAGGCTCCCTTCGTCGCGGTTTCCTGTGGCGCCATTCCGGAAACGCTCATCGAATCCGAGCTCTTCGGCCACGAAAAGGGCGCCTTTACCGGCACGACGGGCATCCGCACAGGCTATTTAGAGCAAGCAGGCTCTGGCACGCTTCTGCTTGATGAAATCGGAGAGTTGAGCCTCCAGACCCAGGTTAAGTTGTTGCGGGTACTTCAACAAAGAGAGTTCACGCGCCTCGGCAGCGGCCGCCCGATTCCCTTGAAAGCGCGCGTGCTTTTCTCGACGCACCGGGATCTCGAGCGCATGATTTCGGAAGGGACATTTCGCCTCGATCTGTATTACCGGATCAACGTAATGACCATCAAATCTCCAGCCCTGGCCGATCATCCAGAGGACATCCCGGCGCTGGCGAGATTTTTCCTCAAGCGCTACTCGGATCTTTACACCAAGCGGGTGACCCACGTCACGCCGGGTGCACTGGCGGCGCTTCAGGAATACGAGTGGCCCGGCAATATTCGGGAAATGGAGAACGTAATTCAGAGCGCCATTATTCGCGCCGACACGGAAGCCATTCAGGCGACCGATCTGCCGGAACGTTTCCAGCAAGCGGCCGTGGCGGATGATACGGACCTGCCCCAGGTCGGATCGTTTGAAAGGCTGCTGCGTGACTTCAAGCTGAAGATCGCGATGAAAGCGATCGAAGACTGCAAAGGCAACAAGACATTGGCGGCCCGGAGTCTCAATATCTCGCGCGCTTACCTGCATCGCCTGATCCGCGTCGAGGAGGGCGTAGACGCGATCGATGCAGCTTGAAGTACTGACGTCGCCGGCAACCGACGTCGCTTCGGAAGTTCGGCGGCGGAGCCCGTGGCGAGCGGTTTTCTCGTTTCCGGTAGTGCTGGCGGCGCTCCTCGTTATTTTGATGATGCTCACGGTGCGGTCGCGCTTTAGCGATCCGGACCTGTGGTGGCACCTCAAAACCGGGGAGATCATCTGGAACACGCATCAGATTCCGCGAGTCGACCTGTTTTCCTTTACTGCCGCGGGCCATCCGTGGACGGCGCAAGAGTGGCTGTCGCAAGTGACGATGTACGGGGCATATCACTTCGGCGGGTATACGGGTTTGATGCTCTGGCTCTGCGTACTGGCATCCGGTCTTGCTATCGCGGGCTATGTGCTGTGTGCGGTCTATTCCGGAAACGCTAAAGTGGCTTTCCTCGGAGGGCTGGCAATTTGGCTCTTCTCGACCGTGGGCCTGGCCATCCGGCCGCACATGATCGGTTTTCTCCTGCTCGTCTGCGAACTGCTCATTCTTCATCTCGGCCGGACGCGCGACGCGCGATGGTTTTTCGCCCTGCCGCCCCTATTCGCCCTCTGGATCAATTGCCACAGTTCGTTCATCTTCGGGCTGATCGTATGCGCGGTTGTCCTCTTCTGCTCGTTGTGGGAGTTCCGCTTGGGATTACTCGTTTCGCATCGGTGGGAGAAGCGGAACCGCATCCAACTTGCGGCTGCGTTTGTGCTGTCCGTTAGCGGCTCTGTTTCTCAACCCGATCGGGCTGAAACTGGTCTGGTATCCGCTGGACGTAATGCTCAAGTCAGCGTGTAGGCACAACCGCGATCTCCGAGTGGCAGCCGCCCCACTTTGACAATATGCGTGCCTTGGCTCTGTTGGCGGTAGCCGGGCTCATTCTTCTGGTGCCTCTGCTGCGGCGCATTGAGCTTACGCTCGAGGAGCTATTTCTCCTGGCTATAGGATTCGGACTCGCGGTCCAGCATGAACGAATGCTGTTCGTCTTCGGCATACTCGCGGCGCCCATCCTTTGCCGGCTACTGGCAACCGCTTGGGATCCATATGATCCGGATCGCGACAGCCCAATTCCGAACGCGATCCTATTGCCAATTCTGTTGGGAACAGTCATTCTGGCCTTTCCAAACGTCCATCAGCTCAATCTGCAAGTAAAAGCGAATAATCCCGTGAAGGCCGTTGAATTCATAAATCACTCCGGGCTTTCGGGAAGAATGCTCAATGAGTACGTCTACGGCGGATACCTGATCTGGGCCGCGCCGCAGCACAAAGTTTTTATCGATGGCCGTAGTGATGTTTTTGAGTGGACGGGCGTTCTCGCCGACTACGGAAAGTTGGTGACGCTTCAGGCCGATCCCACCGTCCTCCTTGACAAGTATCGGATCGATCTTTGCCTGCTGCCCCGGGGTACGCCTCTGGTGCGCGTCTTACCATTTCTGCGCGGATGGACAAAAATTTACTCCGATGACTCGTCTATCATCTTCGGCAGATCGGGCGCGATTTAATTCTTAGGGCGATAAGTCCAAGCTGCACTCGATGACTACGAACTTCATGGTCTTGGACCTGATCGGTACGTCCGTAGGCTTTCTCTTGTTTCCCCTGTTCGTTCTTGTTCCCGGATACGTTTGCGGCTGGTTCGTGGACGCGCTCGGATTCAGACATCGTACGCTGCTCGCGCGGCTAGCGATATCGGTTCCTCTGTCCATTGGAATCTCACCCATACTGGCGTATCTCTTATGGCACTGGTCCCTGTTGGCCGTGTGGGCAGTATTCGGAGCCATATGGGTCGGCTTTCTCGCGCTGCTCTTTCATGAGCGCCGTCTGTGGCTTCGCCGGCCCGCGCTTTCCAAGGGGCGGATTGCCTTCCTGGCGATTGCGGCGGGCTGGATTGCGCTGGGGATGTTTTGCGTAATTGATCTGCAGTTCGGTAAGCGGCTGTACTTTCCACTGATCGCTTACGATTACACGCTACGAACCGCCATCACGGCAGCCATAACGAGGTCCGGAATTCCACCACATAATCCTTATTTTTTCCCTGGTCAGCCGGTTTTCCTTCGATATCACTATTTCTGGTTCATTCTGTGCAGCCTCGTGAGCCAGATCGGGAGAGCCGTAGTCAGTCCTCGACAAGCCATGCTGGCAGGCACGCTGTGGTCCGGAATCGGGTTGATCGCGGTTATCCCGCTTTATCTCCGTTTCTTCCAGCCCAAAGGACCGATCCATCTTGAAAAGAGAATGCTGATCGGAGTGGGACTGCTGAGCGTTGCCGGATTGAACATTGTGCCGATTGCGCTTCTGGAGGTGTTCGTTCGAAGGCTGTTCCTCACGGATACTGAAGTTGCTCCCTGGATCAGCCAAGTGCTATGGGCGCCCCACCATGTAGCGGCATTGGTTGCCTGTCTGATCGGTTTTCTCCTCCTTTGGCATCGCCGCGATTCGCCGAGCGCGTTCGACATCTTTCGAACGAGCTCCGGATCTGGGCTTGCCTTTGCCAGCGCCGTGGGACTTTCGGTGTACGTGGCGTTTGTTTTCGCGGTATTTCTGGCGGCATGGGCAGCTGTGACGACCTTCAGAAAGCAGTTGCGCGAAGCGGCACTGATTTGTTCCGCTGGAGTGCTGGCCTGTATGCTCTCTGGGTTATATATCTTTGAATTGCTCGGCGGCCATGCTAACCAGAGCGCCGGCGGTGGCCGGTTCCTGCAATTTACGGTACGCTCGTTTCCGATTTCACAGATCTTTATCTCGAAGTCGCAAGGGCTGGAAGGATGGCTTATTCCTGTCCTAAATGCATCGGTATTGCCGTTGAATTATCTGCTGGGGCTTGGATTTTTCCTCCTTGTCGGTTTCCTGCAATGGAGGAGAATGCGCACGCACAAAAACTTCTTCGGGCATCGGGAGGTATGTGGATTCATGCTGGCGACGGTCAGTATTCTGTTATGCACGTTCCTCCGTTCCGGAGTAATCACGTCCAATGATCTGGGGAAACGGGGCATCATGGTGGCCCAGTTCATGCTTCTCATCTGGGGCGCGGAGCTCGTCGCCGAAGTACCACTCGCACGGCGTGGGAATAGAGCTGCTGTTCTGTGGGATCAGCTTCGCCTGGGCAGAGATCTAAGATATGTTCTGCTAACAGCGCTCGCGCTTGGCTTGGCCGGAACACTGAACGATCTGTTTGTCCTGAGATCGCTTCCGATCATGGCCGATGCTGCCGCGGTACCAATGCTCAAGTGGTTGTCTCCTGACCATAATCTTGGCAGCCGTACTTATGCGCTCCGTCAATTTTACGGAAATCTGAATGGCAGGCTGCCGCAGACCGCGGTGATACAGCACAATCCCGACACCGATCCCGGAGACCTGCCTTTCGGCTTGTATGCGGACCATCAGCTCGCGGCCGAGACGTTAGGCTGTGGCACCGTCTTTGGCGGAGATCCTGCTTCCTGTGCCCGAATCATTCGCCGAACTAATGATCTATTTGAAGCAACCCGAGTCGCTGACACTCGTGGATATAAATAAGACCTGCACGGATCTGTCGATCAATGCTCTGATCGCGAAAGATACCGATCCCGTGTGGGTGGACAGGAAAAGCTGGGTTTGGAAGACGAAACCTCTATTGGCTAATGGATACGCGCGAGCTTATCTCTGCGGCCGCTGACTGATTGCTTCGTGAAATGGTGAGGGGTTTTTACCGTCTATAAAAGGAAACGGCGGTAGTAATTCCGGCGCGCCCGGAGACAAGGCAAAAAGGGCTTAGGATTCGAGGCAGTCCGGGGCTGCAAAAACGAGGTATGTTCCACGTGAAACATCTGTAAACACGGGCTTTTCGCGATTTGGAGATGGCGGCTCTGAATGGTCGAGAGCGCTAAAGCACTGTCATTACTCAGGCAAAAAAAATGGCTAGTGGTGATCACTTTTGCTCCCGACGAGGAGCTTTTCACAGGGACGCCAGATCACCAGAGGCCGCTCGGGAGTTTCGCGCTGGATTCGATCTGCTTGATCTCGCGTGAATCGGACGAGTGCAGCGAGGTGCTTCCGAGATGGCTTAAAACGGTAATATCTCCCCGCTGGTCGTGAAGAACTTTCCAAAGTTTTGCAAACGGATTTCACGGAAACGCGCTGTCCTGACAGTCCGGGTTAGCTCTGTCGGCCAGGCTGGGATCGCGGAGCTATGGAAGTGAAGTCACTGCGCAGACAGTCTTCTACTCGCTTGATCCTATCGGGTACCATGATCGGGTTCATTGTGGCTTATATCCCCATATAACCATGTTCCATGCCAACCGGCGTAAGAGCGGAACTCGTGTTAGATATTCGTCGATGGCACGCAACGGCAGCCACCATTTCAGGGATTTCTGAGATTCGCGAAAAATGCGCTTCCAATACCGGTCTTCGTTTGGATGAATCCTGTCTACTGCAAAATATTTCAGGAATAGGGCGAGAGACGCGATCCAAAACTCCCGGTGTTGTACGTTTACGAAGCGTTCACGCACGAGTTCCAGAACTTCAAATCCCAGTGGCGCTTCATCATCGGTCCGCACCTGCGTCGCGATCCGTCGATATGCCTCAATAGCGGGATTGTAGCGCAAGGGATCGATGGATACGAAAATGCCGCCGGGCTTGAGCGCGCACCGTACCTGTTCGAACAGAGCCTTCTGATCGGTTACGTGATGGATCGTATTGGCAATGTAAGCTATGTCAAATTGATTGCCGGCACGTTCAGATCTTCCGCTGCACTGACAACGGACTTGATGTTCAGTTCCATGGAGCTGCGCCAACCGAGCGGCGCAAGCAACCATTGCGGAGACAGGTCGAGTATCACGTGACTTCCGTTTCCTTTGAGGACGAAATAGGTCGAGGACTCCCCGAGGCCTGCACCAATATCCAGGATCCGTTGGCCAGGTGAGCGGTCCGAGCATATCCCAGAATGAATTGGTTCTCCATGGCCGTTGGCGCTTCGCAAACGGAACGCACATTCAACGAAGCAAGATCCGTCTCAGATGCCCATGCATCGTGAAAAAGCGATTCTTTCGCGTGTACTTCTTGCAAGGCCCTACTCATCAGTCAATCTTCGGAACCGCATCTTTAAGGTCTCGATCTTCTTGAAGACTGCGAGACGTTTCGCGACATCAATACGTTCCCAAGTCTGGCCAACTCGCGATCGGCATACGGCACAATCCTGGGCGGATTGAAATCCGGTTCTACCAGCCACGCCTTGCGGTTCTTGAAATACCGAAGTAGTTTTTGGTCGCTGGCCGGGTCCATTTCGCGCGCCCAAACTACTTTCGCTTTATCGATTGCCGCGGCGTTGTATACCCATTCATCAGCGATGTCGTGATCGGGAATATAACGAACCACCGCGAGCTGTTCACCTGGGATTTTCTTCAATTCCGCCAAAACCTGCGCACGTCTGAGCCCAAGCGGCGCAATTCCATAAGCAGTAAACGATTCAGCGCCCGGGAGCTGGAGGTGAAGCGGCTGCGCGTACAACCGGAGCACAGCGAGCAGGACACAGAGCGCCGGTATGGCACGCACCAGAAACAATCCGGCCGATCGGCCGCGCGGCCCGCGCGCCCGCAAGTGACGCATGCATTGCAGCAGAATCGCGTAGAGCCCTGCCGCGAACGGAGCGACATAGTGGGGGAGGAGCCATGTCTCCATGAGTAGTCCGATTCCGAAAACACCTCCCGTCACAACCAGAAAACGGATGCGGCGGTCAAAGAGCACCCTCGGCAGCATCACCAAGGGTGCAAGCAGCACCACCCCGAAATAGAAAAGCACTGCGATACCGAGCTTTTTGACGGTCTTTCTCAAAAAGCCGCCGGGCGTTCGCATGTCCTCGAACCAGCGCAATTCCCAACCGGAGTAAAACTCCCGCATGACCTCATGCCGGTACACCGGTTCCGGCCGCGCCGACTGCCATACGAAAATGCGGCGCCGAGGCGTATGCAGCCCGGTTTGCCTGATAAGGCGGTGTCAGCACGCTTCCGAACACCCGGTAATTGTAATAAGCCATGAATGTGAGGGTTAAGAGAAGCAGCACTGAGGCGGGCGCCAAGCGCCGTACCAGAATGGATATCGCTGGATGCGGCTTTTTCGCGATCCACCAGCACACGGCGGCGACAGCAGGTATCGAGACCAGCAGACCTTCATAGGGCCGGCTGTTGGCGAGGATCGCGATCCCGAGAGCCATCCAGAAGAAATCGCGAGCACGGAAGGCGCGCCGAATGCGAGGAAGCGCCCCGAGCACCAGGGCGCCCGCAAGCGCCGGCAACGCGCCGCCCCAATACTGGTCTACCCAGTAGCTGAATAGCCCGATGCGGAGAACAGCAAGAAAGCCCCCCAGCAGCGCCCAGCGGGGCGGCAGCCAACCCTGCAACATCCAGCAGAAGGCAGCGCACATCAAGCCGGCGCTTGCCCATACGCCGTACCACGGGTGGCCAGCAAGTATCTTCCCCGCCGCCAGCAGCATGCCCTGAGCGGGGAAATACATGGACATGTAAGTCGGGGTTTGCGTGATGTGAAAGCTTTCAAAATGCATCCACATAGGGTGAGTCGGGTTAGTAAGGCGTCCGGATGCAAACGTATCCGCCGCGAGCAGATAACTGAAATCGTCGGTGAGGAATGGCTGCGGAATGGGTGACAACGGAAGGATCGCGAGGCGCAACAGGCAAGCCCCCACCCCGACAACCAGAACAGATAAAGCCCGTCTGCGCGCCAGTTTCCCGAACATCTGCTCCAGCTTCACGGAACATCCCGGAACGACTACGCGGCCAGCAGAAGGCGACTGCAATCGTGACCAGCGTCAGCGCCGCTTCTATGAGCAAAAGCGACGGCTGGTTAGAGGGGGGTGTTGCCATTTCTCAAAATTCAGCCTGCAGCGGAGGGTTATATCCGGCGGCCGGCTGTTGCTTTATGTTCGAAACCTGTGATCGCTGCCACCTCGCGGCTGCGATCCCCGCGAGGCAAGGTGATCACGTTGGTATCGGAGACCTCTGGGCGCATCAGAATAGAAGCACAAGGAATTTCGTATTGGGGCAGGGCAGTGTTGACTGCGCTGGTGAGGACGTACAGTGGACGGCCTTTGCTCTCCTCATAGCTTCTCGCGACGTACTCGCCGATTACTCCGAGCGCGAGCAGAATCATTCCCGAGAAAATGCACTGGAGCACGACAATAGAGGCCCACCCCTGCACCAGCGTGTGCGTCCAGAAGGCCAGATAAAGCACTCGCAGAAGATAGACGAAACCGGCGCAGCTCAGAATGGTCCCTGCAGCTACGCTCAGGCGCAGCGGAAGGGCCGAGAAGGAGGAGACCGCCGTCCAGGCGAACCGCACCATGTTAAACAGCGAATATTTGGTTTCACCGCCTGCCCGGGCTTGTCTTTCAAAGGGCAGAACCGCTTCCTTCAGTCCGAGCCAGGCAACCAGGCCGCGCATGAACCTGTGATGCTCGCGCAAGGAGCGAATGCCTAATACGGCGCGCCGGCTGAACAGGCGAAAGTCCCCGACGTCCGCTGTCAGCCTCCGGTCCACCATGCGCGCCATGCCGCGGTAAAAGAGAGCCGCGGTCCATTTTTTGAATATCGTCTCACCATCGCGAGCCACGCGCTGGGGAGAAACCACATCATAGCCCTGCTCAAACAATTCGACCATTTTGGGCAAGAGTTCCGGAGGGTCCTGAAGGTCCGCGTCCATGACCACGACTGCGTCGCCTTCGGCGAAGTCGAGGCCCGCCGTCACGGCAGCCTGATGGCCAAAGTTCCGGCTGAAGCCGATTGCTTTTACGCGGTCGTCGTGTAGTGCCGCTCGACGGACGATGTCGATGGAGGCATCCGTGCTGCCGTCGTCCACGAAGATGACTTCCCAGTTCAGCTCAGAAAGAGCTTCACGCAGACGTGTGATCATCATCGCCAGCGTCTCCGCTTCATTGAACACGGGAATTACGATGGAAATCAGCATCTGTTCGATTCCTAGTTACTCTTCGTCGCAAGATAGTTCCGCATGGCCCTCGGTTGAAGGCGCCCCTCCCTCACGGTCGGGGGTCCATTTCAGCGGTGGGACGGAACGTGGTGAATAGGTTGAGTCCGCCAGATAACGGGAGAAACGGCTCGATAAATCGACCCGTTCTCCCTTTCGACTGCTGCCTTAAACGTAGCTGTTCAGCTTCGTGCCGACAGTAGTGAAGGCCCCGTTGATGGCGGTGGCCAACGTGCCCATCCCTGCCGTCGCGGCCAGAGCAATCAGGGCCACCACAAGCGCGTATTCGACGAGATCCTGTCCTTCCTCGTCCTTCATCGTGGCCAGCATTACCTCGGCCTTGACATACAGTTTCAGAAAAGCATTTCGCATCCAATTTATCTCCTGTTTTTTGTTTCGTGCCTGGGTTGACAAGCCACGCACTGTCTTAGGGCAATTCTGGAACCAAACGACAGGTGAACGAAATATGATTGGAATCAAGGAGTTACAAATCGGATGCGGCAATCGCGGGTGTCCACAGGCGTATACAAGCAGGGTGTCGAGCGAACGGCGGTATACAATTTCTCGACCGCAGAATGGCTCCTGGATTGCCCGAGCCTATGTATGCCGCCCAGGCAAAAGTTGGATTGCAGTGTGTTGATTATCGCGGTAGCGTTGACGCGATTTCTTTTTCGAAGTCACTATTTGTATGACGTCGACTCGGTGAATTTCGCGCTTGCCATCGGGCGCTTCGATCCTGCCGTTCACCAGCCGCACCCGCCCGGTTACTTCCTCTATGTTTGTCTGGGACGGCTGGTAAATGTTTTGTTTCACAACCCGAACGCCGCGCTTGTCGCGATCAGCATAGCCGCGAGTTGCGGAGCGGCCGCCATGATCTATGCGCTGGCGAACGAGTGGTTTGGAGCTCAGACGGCCCGTTTTGCGGGTCTCCTCTTTTTGTTCTCTCCGCTCGCCTGGTTTCATGGCACGGTCGCCCTGACTTACATCGTAGAAGCGTTCTTTTCCGCGCTGATCGGCTATCTCTGCTGGCGTATTTACAGCGGGTCCGGGAAATGGGTCTTGCCGGGCGGGCTCATCCTCGGGCTTGCCGCCGGGCTGCGGCCATCCTCTCTTTTGTTTCTGGGTCCACTCTTTTTGTTCTCGCTGGTAAGCGCAAAACTCGCAGGCAGCGTGACGCCGAAACGAGTTTTGGCCGGAAGCGTCGCATTGCTGGTTGCCCTGCTCGCCTGGTTTGTGCCGATGCTGTACGCGAGCGGCGGACCGGCTGCTTACTTTGCCTCTCTCTCTTTGTTATGGAGCCTTTCGCCGGGCCGGCAAGATGGGCTTGGGCCCTTGCTCGTGCTTTCTGTTGCCCGCCTCTGTCTCATCGGTGCGATTTTCGCGCTGTGCTTCGGGCCGGCCGTTGTGCTCTTCGCGAGACCGCTATGTACCAGCCCAACCAGTGCGCCGCGAGTGAAAACCTTCACCTGGATATGGATCGCGCCTGCCCTGCTGTTTTTTACTTTGGTGTTCCTCAGATTCATCAATAGCGGCTATCTTCTCGTCGTCTTTCCCCCAGTGTGCGTATGGCTGGCCTTCTGGGCTTCGGAATGGTATGCGGGAGTAAGATTGCGAACCTCTTTCAAGGCCGTTCTGGTGGGCCTCGCGGCGGCCGCGAATGTCGCGATCTTTCTGTACGCGCCGGTCTACTGCTCCTACCGGGGGGTGCGGCAGTTTGAAGCAGAACTCGAGAACGTTCAAAGAGCGCTGCCGCAAGTTGCTTCCCGAGACAAGAGTCTGATCGTCGGACTGGATTCGCATTTTCTCGGGTTCCGGCATGCTGGCTACTATTTCCCCGAGTACGCGATTGCAGAGTTTCCGGAATTCGAGTCGCCTTGGGGAACCCGGATGTTCACGATGCGGGATCGAGATACCCGCCTGGTGGGCCGGCTTGCTACGAGCGGCTTCACGAACTTCGTTCTGTTTCCCTTACCGCCGGTTGGCAACGAGTACCATCAGGGGCTCAGCGACTTCCGCGCGAGATTCCCGGCCAACGACCTGCATACGGTACAGGCCGCCGGTTGCGAATTCATCACGGGACCCATCGCGGATCTGCCTCTGCTGTTTCCTGTGGCGGCTCGGTCCGCAGCACCTCTGTATACGGCGCATCACTTTCCGGCTCCTTCTGTGTACAGGCGTTGACACTTTCGCTGCGCGCTTCCGGGCAAACCGAATAATGAAAGTGAACTGGCGCAACGCTCGAATGGCTACCGGATTGCCCCGCTAAATGGTTAAATTACATAGATCGGCACGCACGCGCAATTCGATCCTGAATCCATATGCATTCCATTGCCTGGTGGCCTACTCTCATCGTGCTGGTGGTTGCGACGGTTTCGGACATCCGCAGCCGCCGGATTCCGAACTGGCTGGTATTCCCGTTTCTGGTGGCGGGGATCGTGGTTTCGACCGCTACTCACGGATGGAGCGGGCTCGGCCACAGCCTCCTGGGGGTATTGCTCGCGGCGGTGCTATTAGGGTTTTTGTACTGGCTCGGGGGTATGGGGATGGGGGACGTGAAGCTCTGCGCCGCAATTGGGGCGTGGATCGGCCCGTCCCAACTCCTCGTGGCGCTGGTGGTGATGGGTATCGCGGGCGGGGTGATAGCGCTGATCTGGGCAGCTTGCGGCGGGTTTTTGAAGGAATCTTTGAGCGGCACGGGCGACCTGATTTTCGGCTTCGGCAAACGCGGGCTCAGGCCGCACCCGACGCTGGTGCTGGGAAATCCGGCGGCGCGAAAGATGCCGTACGCGCCAGCCATCGCGATAGGGACAATCTTTTCTTTCTTTGCTCTGTCATGAGAAACGGCGGCGTATTTAGTTTGAGCGAGTTACCTCCATATTCTTTTTTAGGGAACGAACAATGGGCGAAAGCAGGACTGGCGTGATGTCCACTTTTATGCGCGATACTGAGTCGCTGAGTATGAGCGCGCTGTCTCTCGTACTAATTGGGCCGCATGAAGAGCGGCGCCGGGCGGTGGCGAGGGCCCTGGCAGGGCCTCAGGCTAATATTGTGCGCGAGCTCACGCGGTACCCGCGGGTGGACGACCTCGCCGGCATCATGGAAGCGGATTATGACGTCGTGGTGGTCGACCTCGACCCGAATCCGGAGCAGGCCTTGGATGTCGTCGAGAATCTGTGCGGCAGGAACAGTTCGGTCACGGTGATGGTCTATTCGGGCAGCACCGATTCCGAGTTGCTCGTGCGGTGCATGCGTGCCGGCGCGCGTGAATTTCTGACCGAGCCGGTGCTGCCGGGTTCGGTAGGCGAGGCGCTGGTTCGGGCTTCCGTTCGCCGCGATGAGGTGCGCCGGCACAAGCGCGCAACCGGAAAACTGCTGGTGTTTGTAGGCGCCAAGGGCGGCTCAGGAGTGACCACCGTGGCAAGCAATTTCGCGGTTGCCATGGCGCAGCACGCCGGCAGCAAGGTCGCATTGATAGATCTCGACCTGCAACTGGGGGATGCCGCGCTGACCCTGGGTCTTGCGACCAAGTTCACGGCGGTCGATGCCTTGGAGAACGTAAACCGCCTCGATTCGGAGTTCCTTTCGGTGCTGATGGCGAAACACAGTTCCGGGCTGGCGGTACTGGGGGCGCCTGACCGTATCCCGGCTACTCAGCCCTCGCAGGATGGAATAGAGAAACTGCTGCGCGTCGCGCGGGAAGATTTTGGTCATGTGATAGTCGATGCCGGATCGCATTCGATCGATATGTACGAGGCGTTAGTCGAGATAGCGAGCACGGTGTACCTGGTGACCCAGGTGAGCGTTGCCGAACTGCGCAATTCCAATCGTTTTGTTGCGCGGTACTTCAACGGGAGGGAAGATGAGAAGCTGGAGATCGTTCTGAACAGGTATCTTGCGCGGAATGTAGAGATCGACGACGCCGCGATCACTAAAGCCTTGACCAAGCCGGCAAAATGGAAGATCCCCAACGATTTCGTGGCGGTTCGACGAGCGCAAAACACGGGGACGCCGATTGTTGTAGAAAAAAACAACCTGGCGCGCGCCTTTGCGCAAATGGCCAGCTCGGCCTGTGGCCAGATCCCGAGTCCGGAGAAAAAGAAAAAGCTGGGCTTGTTCCGCTAGGCCGCATGTCCCGGACCTTGCTCTTCATAGCGACGTGAGCTAAATGGAAAAACTGAATTTCGAGCAATTCAAAGCCGAGATCCATCGGACTCTGATTTCGAAGGTGGACCTGGAAAAGATGGCGACGGTGCAACCCGCTAAGGCGAGGCAGGCTGTCGCCAACCTGGTCCAGACGATCATCACAGAGGGCAAGATGCCGCTGAGCGCCGCGGAAAAAGAGAGGATTCAGTCGGATCTGCTCGATGAGGTTTTCGGATTGGGGCCGCTCGAAGCGCTGCTCCGTGACACGAAGGTCTCCGACATCCTGGTGAATAGCAAGAATCTGGTTTACGTGGAGCGGGGGGGGATTCTACAAAAGACCGATGTGGTGTTCCGCGACGATCGTCACCTTCTGCAGATCATCGACCGGATTGTGTCGCAGGTAGGCAGAAGAGTGGATGAATCCTCGCCGATGGTGGACGCACGCCTTCCGGATGGTTCCCGCGTAAACGCGATTATCCCGCCGCTGGCGTTGGACGGTCCTGCTTTATCCATTCGGCGCTTTGGCACCGGCCCGCTTTCGGCCGACGCGCTGGTCGGCTTGAAGAGCGCTTCGCCCGAGATACTGCAGCTTCTTTCGGCAGCCGTCCGGGCGCGCATCAGCGTCCTCATCTCGGGCGGTACAGGTGCCGGTAAGACCACGTTCCTGAACATGCTTTCGCAATACATTCCGCCGACGGAGCGATTGGTTACGATCGAAGACGCCGCCGAATTGCAGCTTGCGCAGGAGAACGTAGTGCGGCTCGAAACCAGGCCGCCGAACGTGGAAGGGGAGGGAGCGATCCGGCAGCGGCACCTTCTGATTAACAGCCTCCGCATGCGGCCGGACCGCATCATCATCGGTGAGGTTCGCGGCGAGGAAGCCTTCGATATGCTACAGGCCATGAACACCGGCCACGAGGGCTCGATGACGACTATCCATGCCAACACGCCGCGCGATGCCCTGATGAGGCTCGAGTCGATGGTGGCGATGGGCAACATGAACCTGCCGGAGCGAACCGTGCGCCACCAGATTGCCTCGGCCCTGACCATTGTGGTACAGTGCGCGCGAATGAGCGATGGCACCAGGAAAGTGATGAACGTCTCCGAGATCACCGGAGTAGACGAAAACGTGATCAGCATGCATGACATCTTCAGCTTCGTGAAAAAGGGTATCGGCCCAAGCGGCAATGTGATCGGAGAGTTTCGTCCGAGTGGCATCCGCCCGAAATTCCTGGAGCGCTTGCGCGTGGCCGGGGTGATGCTTCCAGGCGAGCTGTTTGAGAAGACAATGGAAGTTAGCTGACCCTACTGGAGATAAACAATGCTGCTTGCCATAATAGTTTTCCTGGCCGTGTTCCTGGTTGCCGCTCTCTTGATCGCAGCGACCGGAACAGGCGCGTCCGAACGGGAAAAGCAGACTTTGGCTCGTCTCCACGCTGTCCTGGCGACGACAACGGGCGCGATCAAAGATGAGCTGGTGGACATTCGCAAGCAGGAGCTGCTCAGTACCATCCCGTTTCTTAATCGCCTGCTTCTGCGCCTGGAAGCCACGCCGAAATTGCGGCGCTTCTTATATCAGGCAGACTTGCAGTGGACACCCGGTGGACTGTTGCTGATGGTCCTCACCGCGTATGTCTTCGCCACCTACCTGATCTATCTCAGGACAAATGTTCTTCTGGTTTCGATGCTCCTCGGGTTGATCCCGGCTGCTATACCGTTTGTGTACGTGTCTCAAAAGCGGGCGAAGCGATTCCATCAATTTGAGGAGGGCCTGCCTCCCACCCTGGATTTGATGGTGAGCGGCCTGCGGAGCGGACACAGCCTGGTTGCCTCCCTCGGTCTCGTTGCTCGTGAGATGCCGGACCCGATTGGCCGCGAGTTCCGCACCTGCTTTGACGAGCAGAACTATGGGTTGGAATTGCGCACGGCGATGGAGAATCTAGCCGTTCGGATGCCGATTCAGGATGTCCGCATCATGATGACAGCCATTCTCATTCAGAAAGAAACGGGCGGAAATCTCGCCGAGGTATTGGATAAATGCTCTTACGTCATCCGTGAGAGATTCCGCCTCAGGAAAGAAATTTCGATCAAGACCGCTCAAGGGCGCCTCACCGGGTGGATTCTTTCCTTCCTGCCTGTCATCCTTGGATTCCTTCTTTACATGGTGAATCCAGCAGGTATGAGCTTGCTTTGGACGCGGCCCATGGGTCAGAAGATGCTCTACACCGCGGTAGTCATGATGCTGATCGGGGCACTAATCATCCGGAAAATTATCCGGATACGAGTTTGAGGAAGTTTTTATGAGCCTCGCCCTTTTTGCCTTCTTCGCGATTTTCCTGCTGATCGGCAGCGGCGGCCTGCTGATCTTCTATCGCGCCGGAATGATGCGACGGCTCTCGGCGGCGATCTCCCCCCACTCTGAAGAAGAGACTTGGCTAAGCCGGTTGAAGATAAGCCGGGCGGGAAGCTCGCTCAAGGCGGCTGTCCAACCGTTCGATAAGGTGCTGCCGAAGAGCCCTAAGGAGGTCTCGATAGCGCAGCAGCGTCTTATGCGCGCCGGTTACCGGGACGACGCTCATGTGCGGATTTTGTATGGCGCCAAAGTGCTGGTACCTATCTGGCTATGCATACTGGCCGGCGTCAGCGGGGTCAGTCACTATAGTCCGTTCTTTGTTTATGCGATGGCGCTGGCGCTGGGCTATCTGGCCCCGGATTTCTGGTTGGGGCGCCGCATCTCCAAGAGGCAATTGAACATTCGGATGGGTCTTCCAGAAGTTCTCGACTTGATGGTGGTCTGTATCGAGGCGGGGCTGAGTCTCGACCAGGGGCTTAGCCGCTCGGTTGAGGAGCTGCGTGGAAGTCAGCCCGAGCTCGGCGACGAGTTTGGATTGGTTCTGCTGGAACAGCGGGCCGGACGTCCGCGGGTAGATGCCTGGAGGCATCTTGCGGAGCGGGTGGATATAGATATCATGCGCACGCTCGTCTCAGCGGTGATCCAAGCCGAGCAATTCGGCACAGGCATCGCAAAAACGTTGCGCACCTACTCGGATACGCTGCGGGTTCAGCGCCGGCAGCGCGTAGAAGAACTTGCTGCAAAGACAGCGGTGAAGCTGGTGTTTCCGCTCGTTCTCTTCATTTTCCCGTCAATCTTCATCGTGACGCTCGGGCCCGCCGTCATTCTGATGGTCGAGTCCTTTGCAAAGAACTTTAAATAGCCGGCGCCGGCAGAAAGGAGAAAAATAGAATATATGGATAATACAACTCTGATCCGGATCATCGCCGGTGTCTTGTTCGTCGTCGTGCTGATTATTTTGATCCAGCGTCGCCGCACTCGCGTTCGCTGAATGCCGCGGCCATCAAGAAGTAATCGATTGGCACGGATTCAGAGGAGGACCGTTCTGCGGCTTGTATCGAGTGGATTAGCTGAAGGTAGGGTAAGGTATTGAACGGCGGTAGGAAAAAATCGCAACAACGCTACTGTGTCTTCAACAAGACGCGTGAGTCGTTTTTGAGCTTGAGTGTCGGGGCTGCCGATACTCATCTTAAACGTCTGACAGGCCTAGTCGGAAGGCTTCGGTTGAGATCCGACGAGGGGATTTGGGTAATTCCCTCGCAGGGGGTTCACACGATCGGTGTGCTGTTTGCGATCGACTTGGTCTATTTGGATTCTCAGAATCGCGTTATACATTTGGTCGAGTCTTTTGGCACATTTCGGGTCGGACCCATTCGAAAGAACTGTTCGAGTGTCTTGGAGTTGCCAACCCGTACCATTTACTCTTCGCAGACAGCCGTCGGCGATGAGCTCCTGATCTGCTCGCCGGATGAGATGAAAACCTATTTGAAGGAGAACCAGACGCAAGCGACCCATAAAACGGCCTCAGGATGAGGGGAAACGCTGGTTGGAGTGCCCGGCCGCATGGAATTTCTGAGTTGGTGGGAACAGAAGCCGTCTCAAAAAAAGCGTGCCGAGAGGTATACCATTCCGGGGCTTGTGGCTCATTACTGGGACGGTGGCGCGCCAAAGGAACGGCCGGTAAGCGATATTAGCTTCACAGGGGCTTATTTAGGCGCTACCGAACGATGGTACGTCGGAACAATCCTGACGATTACTCTCCAGCAACAGGCTCGAGAGAATGGAACTGCGCTTGCCGCACCATTCGTGTCGGTTCTCTGCAAAGTCGTTCGTCAGGACTCCGATGGGGGAGTTGGTGTCAGATTTATGATGCAGGGAAACGAAGAACGAAAGGCTTTGAAGCGGTTTATCCGTGACATTCTCGGCAAAGAAGCGGGCACGCACTGACCGGCACTGGGGATAATCGACAGCCCTCTGAATCGTCCTATTGCGAAATCACCATCTCAGACGTGCTGCTCATGTGGATCGTGCTAATCATCACAAACGGGACCGACAGTGGGAATTGATAGGTTGCGGTCACCTTTACCGAATTTCCCGGGGCGTTCGTAGAGGGCCATGTTGTGGTGACGTTCATTTTGCTCGGATCGATTCCGGGGTAGCCCAGGCCTTTAACATAACTCTGAATGCTTGCGTTTGTGGCCGGGCAACCCGTAGCTGTGCAAGACGATCCCCGAACCATGGCATAACGGGTTCCGTCACGCGCGGCCTCGGAAAGAAAGTGATAGCTATAAAGCGCCAGGCTCATCTCCATGATGCCGATTATCATGCTCAAGAGAATCGCCAACGAAAGAGCGGTCTCTACGAGAGTTGCGCCTTGCTCCTGTCGAATGTGACACGGAGCCGCAGGAAATCGAAGGCGAACTCTGCACGCACTCGCGATCCGCAGATACAGCCGATCGGGGAGTTGCTTCATCATCCTCGACTCAGTTTCCGGCCGACTGCGGCCTTCGGGGATATCACTGGTCTACCCTCAAGATGGCTTGACCATTCAACGTGAATGTTCTTGAAAGACCGGGGACGTAGATCTGGGACGTTACGCCCGGCTGAGGTCTTTACTTGAACGTACTCGACAATGCGATTGGTTCCCGAACAACTGAAGGTGCTACTGCAAGCAGAGGTGGACGCAAGAGCGTTGGAGCAGGCGCATAGGTTCGATGCTGTGGCGCTCAGGGCTGTTGTCACATCAGTACCTGTCACATCGGTAGCGTCATTCTTCGCTGCCAGCACCATGCCCCCATTAACCCCGGTATCCGACGCCGTAGCGTGGTTCTGCGCGCCATAGGCAGCACCGGCTCGCGCGGCGTTGGCAACTTCGATCGCAAGATACGCGAGACGCCCGTACTGAGCCGCTCCAGCCAGCAGGACCACAAGCAGTGGCAATGTCAGCGCCAATTCGACCAGGGCGGTCCCAGTCTCGCGGGAGCCGGCCCTGCCGCATGTTAGCCGTGCTGTCCAGCGTCTTCCGCATGTCTCTGAATGTGTCTTCATCATAATTTTGATGGTTCACTCCACCAGGGCGGTCGCCCCGATCGGGGACGTCGTCCCACTGAGTGAGGCGTAATCATTTATGGCACTGCCGGAGGTAGTTAGGGTAAGAGATTTGACCACGAAAGCCAAATAAAGATCGGAGGTACTTCCGCTCGCGGTCATGGTGAATGAAGCGTCCGGAAAATAGAGGACCCCTTCAAACGTCGAATTGGTGCCACTTTCGGTAATTTGCGCTCCTGAGGTGTCGCTTGAACTCTGGTCGAACAAGATCCCGTTGTATGCACCCGACGTAGGGGCGCTAAGGTTGAACGTACTGCCTGAAGGGGTGACACTCACAGCGCCGCTCTGCATGTAAAAGGTTACGCCGGTTCCGTTGATGGTAACGCCGCTACCGACGACGCTGAACCCGCTGCCGCCTATGATATAGGTGCCGGGGGCGAAGTTCAGGGTGGTTGCAGACGCAGTGATAGAAAGGCCGGTGCAGTAGTCCCCTGCAGGAATGGCTACCGTCCCTGAGCTACTGACAATGCTGGGGTTTGGAAGGCACGTCCCGCCCGAAGGCGTCGGTAAGTAAGCCAATGGATCACTTACCGGCACGATACCTGTCACCGGCGTCGGGGAAACGGTCCCCCCGGTTTGCGAAACACTTCCGGATACGCCTATTGAGTTCGCAACTATGGGATGGGAGGCACCGCTGGAAGTCACCGAGAGAGAGGAGTTATCGGAAATTTCACACAACGGGGCATTAAGCGTCGGATTAGAACTGCTCGTTGTTACTGAAATGCCGGTGCCCGAGGTGCCCAGTGTAGCGATACAGGTTCGGCTCGATCCCCAGTGGCCGACCGCCCGAGCGCTCACCGTAACCGGACTCCAGCCGAATAAACCCATGAAGATCGTCGGCTGCGGTTGCGAAACGATCGCTTCGACGTATCCCAGTTGCCTTGGTAGATCCCATAAACCGGTGGATTGGTTGCCGTAACCACGCTTCCGCCGCTTCCATTTGTAACGCGGTTCTGCGTTGCCGCATCCCGGGCAGCGGTCAACATGTTTCCGTAGTTCAGTTCCGCTGCTCCAGCTATGGCGGCGGCGTCGGCTGCTGTCTGTATCTGCCTCTTCGCATAGAACAGGGTGCCCACATCCGTTGCGAATCCGAGGAAACCAAGAAGCAATGTCATGGACAAGGCGACAAATACCAAGGTCTGACCGTTCTCATCCCCGAGTATTCGCCTAACCTCGCTGCAGTTGCTTGAAAAGCTCATCTCAATACGACGATCGAAAACTCGCCAGGATCCGCATTGCGTTATAGTGGCTCGTTCATGCCATGTTTGCCCGTTATTCGGTGAGCAACTGTGGGTCCGAATAGCCTCGAGAACGCTCACCATGAACAGCGCCTCTCACACGGTGATTTCGCAATGAGACTGTCGCGCCCCTAGCCATCCTCTCGCGGAATAATCAGCAGAACCTCGACCGCTACCGGTTCGCCGTCCCGGCTCGCCGGACGAAACGCCCACAGCTTCAATGACTTTAGCAGGAGATCTCTCTTGTCAAGCTCGGCCGGAAACACCATCGCTAACTGATCGAATTGCCCTGCGGAATTGAGCATGCCGTGGACGATGATGTAATCCGTGTCGGAATCGGCTAGCTGGTCCGGACGCAGTATGAGAAACGGCCAGGGCGCCGCCAAGGTAGTCGCACTCGTTCCGTTGACAGCACCTTGACCTCCGGTCTTTGTCTTTGGCAGGCAGTACTGCAAAATCCAGCTCTTGCGAAGCCCTACTTTCAGGTACACCGTGTAGACAACTTTGCCGCCCAACGCGCCTACGCTCTCCGGATAGGGTGTCGAACCGGCAGACCCAAGCACAACCACCCCAAACTTGCCGTCCTTGGGCAGTGTAATCCGTGTAACTCCAGCCAGCGCTCCCGGCACTCCCGCCGAACCGGCTGTCCCCGACCCGTTAGCACTGGTACCGGAGGAAGCAGTGCCGCTCGCTTCCTTGCCAGAGGTGGCCGCCCCCCCTCCTGAACCCGGTTTGTTACCTGAGCCGTTGGATTCGGGGCTACTGTTTCTTCCCCCAGGAGCGCCCGAGCCGACTGCGGCGATTCCTGCAGTTGTGCCTCCTAAAACACCTGGAGAAGACGCGCTGACGCCCAGACCCTGTGCGCCTGACCCATGGCTCTTATCCGCCCCTCCAGCCCCGGGAGCGGCCAACGACCCGGCGTTTCCGGCATCTCCGGGAGCAATCTGGTTGACTGGCGGAAGGACGAGCAGACGAGCGGTCTGCGACGGATTAGTGGGCAACGATATGACGTTGGCAGCGCTCGGATTACTCGAATCGGCCACATGAAGCCGCGGGATCTCTTTCGCCGGTTCCTGCCCTGCACTCGAAACAGGAGAAGCAATTCCCGGGGGCTGAACCAGGTGGGGAGTATCGGTGAGGATGGTCGACGCCATGTTGAGGTCGCGGACATTGGTTTCGAGATTCGGTCGTTCGAGTAGCGGCGCTTTGGGCAGGCGTTCTACCACCTTGGGAACTTCTTTGACCGTTGGTGCGACAAACGGCTTTCTCATCGGTGGCGCAGGTTCTGTTTCCGTCCACAAAACCGCGGTTGGCAGTGGGATCTCCTGCTTCATGACAAGGTTGGGCGGCAGGTCCAGTTGCACGAGCGTTTGTTTGACTTGGTCCACCCGAGAAGTTGGAGGTAACTCGAAGCGCCGGTGCTCTTGTTTGATAGGTGTCTCAGCGGCTGGATGAGCTTCCGATCCGCCGGAAGCTGCGGGCGCCGGATCCTGCAGGCGCGCTTGCAAGCTGGGCAATCCGGCGGATTTCGTTTGCGCCGCACCCGTTCGCGCGGGGCCCGGCGTGACTCGTTTCCGATATGCCTGAAGCGGCGCGAGTTGTAGAAAGCGAACGGAATACCTAGGTTTGACCGAGGAACTTCCAGGCCCGGGCGGGTTTACCGACCACGATGCCATCAGAACGATCAGAATCGTGTGCAACAGAACCGACCCTGTAAACGCCGACAAGCGCCTTGGCGCTGGTGGCGTGTCGACGAGAAGCATTGTCGAAAAAACCGGTTCACCATCGGGAACGGTGCTCACGGTCGTAGTTTCGCGCTCCAGATTTTGATAATCCCGTGCCAAGCACTTTAGCATTGCAATGGAATGCCCGAAGAGAAGGCTCGCATTAGCTTGACCGGCCCAACCCGGTGTCTACAACGCTACACTTTTCCCGCAAAGCTGTAAACAGGAGTGCACACTCGCCCGGCAAGCCGTTTGCGTAAACCGCTGATTTGGTGTCCAATGGAGTGGCCTGTGGTGGCCAGCAGATTGCGCCAGAAAGTTCAGATTTGTGTATGGATCGGAAGTGAATAGTTAATGAATCGAAGGTTATCGACAATCCTTTTTCTCGCGTTTGTAGTGGCGGCGATATCCAGCTATCTCGTATACCGCGTGGCGGCTAAGCAGATGCATCCCGCGCCGCAGCCGCGTACGACCACGATTATTGTAGCGGCGCGAGATCTGGAAGTCGGCACCCTGATCAAGGACGCCGACCTCACTACCGCCGAGTGGATGGGCACTCCGCCGAAAGGTACGATTGTCTCGAAAGCTGTGGCGATCGGCCGGGGCGTCGTTTCGGATATGTATCAGAGCGAACCGATCTTCGATAGCCGGCTTGCAGCTCCCGGTTCCGGAGGAGGTATGGCCGCTACCATCCGTCCGGGGATGCGCGCGTGCGCTGTAAGGGTGGATGACGTGGTCGGCGTAGCCGGATTCGTCACTCCCGGTATGCGTGTTGATGTCCTCGTATCCGGGACGGTGGCCGGTTCGGCCGCTGCGGATGGCCCAAGGGTGAAGACGCTCCTGCAAAACATCGAGGTCCTGTCGGCCGGGACCAACATCCAGAAGGATAACGAAGGCAAAGCTGTGCCGGTACAGGTGGTTAACCTGCTGGTAACGCCTGAGCAAGCCGAGCTTCTCAGTCTGGCGAGCAATCAGACCAAGATTCAGTTGGTCTTGCGCAACCCTCTCGACACGGAAACTCCGAAGACAGCGAGTATTGCCATGAACAGCGTGTTTTCGGACGGGAACGCCCCAAAACCGAAAAACGTCGTTTTTAAGAAACCTACGCCCGAGGTCCAAGCCCCTCCGCGTATTTATCTGGTACAGGTCTTCAACGGCGGGAAGCACACCGAAGAGAAGTTTCCCGATGCGAAACACCAGTAGTACAGGAGCATTTAGGTTGACTAAGGAGCGGTTTTGAAGCAGCTCGGGAAATCTGCGCTTAGAGTAGTCGGCGGTTGTTTTTTCATATATCTTTTGGCAGGCCAAGCATTAGCCGGGCAGCCGCAGACGCAGCAGCCCGCGACTGCACCAGTCCCGCAGCAAAGTT
The DNA here is from genome assembly GCA_963799755.1 of Terriglobia bacterium. Lineage (GTDB taxonomy): Bacteria > Acidobacteriota > Terriglobia > Bryobacterales > Bryobacteraceae > Bog-105. The sequence goes on from CAWCYQ010000037.1 coordinate 74,808, forward strand.
CGGAAGAATCACCGAATGAACTGTTCGTGACCGTCGGTAAGTCTGTCATTGTAAATAGTGCGGTTCCGATTGAGCGGGTTTCTGTAGGCTTTGGCGATGCTGCTGAAGCGACGGCCGTTGGCCCCACGGAAGTACTCGTGAACGGAAAGGCACCCGGAGAGACAAGCCTCATCATCTGGCAGCAGGGCGGCGGCAAGCTTTTTTTCGATGTCCTCGTACAGCCCAGCCGTTACGCAAATAGCAGCCGGGCCGACATTCTCCGCAAACAGATCAACCGTGAATTGCCAGGACAAAAGATTGACGTCAGCGTCGAAAACGATCTGATTTTTTTGCGAGGTACGGCTAACGACCTGACCAGCGCCGATCGCGCCATGGCGATCGCTTCGGCCATGGGAAAACCAGTCGACCTTCTCTATGTAGCTGTGCCCGCGCCCGAAGCACAAATCCTGCTCAAGGTTCGATTTGCAAGTGTGGATCGCACCTTAAGTTCGCAGCTCGGCATCAATCTCTTCAGCACGGGAGCAACGAACACGATTGGAGCGGTGACGACAGGACAGTTCTCTCCCCCAACCCTAAGCAATTCCGGCTCTAGCAGCAGCGGGGGCATCGCAGGCAAGAATGGTGTGACCGCCACTCTTACCAACGCGCTCAATCTGTTTTTCTTTCGCCCCGACTTGAATCTGGGTGCAACTATCCAAGCCTTGGAGGCAAAAGGGGTCGTCGAGACTCTGGCTGAGCCGAACGTCTTAGCGTCAAACGGCAAACAAGCGAGCTTTCTGGCTGGCGGAGAGTTTCCTTACCCGGTAGTACAGGGGGGCAACACTGGAGGAACAACCGCCATCACTATTCAATTTCGGGAGTTTGGCGTTCGCCTTAACTTCATCCCGACAATTACGCCGCGCGGAACAATAAGGCTCCAGGTGGCGCCCGAGGTCAGCGCGCTGGACTCCGCCAACGGGATTGTCCTCCAAGGAATCACCGTTCCCGGCGTTTCTGTGCGTAACGTAAATACCGAGGTAGAATTAGCCGAAGGACAAAGCTTCGCGATCGGCGGCCTTCTCGATAATCGGGAAACTGAGACCTTCAACAAGATTCCCTTTATTGGAGACATACCCATTCTTGGGAAAATTCTTCCAATCGAAACAAAAGAGTAGAAACAACACCGAACTGATGGTCATTGTGACGCCTCAGATAGTTCGTCCCGTACCCGCTGGCCAGAAGATAGCCATACCGAACTACCCGGTGCCCTTTCTACCCCCGAACTCAAAAACGGAAATGGCCACTCCAGGTCAAAATGTCACCGGTCCCGTGCCGGTGTCACCGCCAACTCCATCGCTGCCCGTCGAATCTCTAATCAAGAGCCTTTCAGAAACGCCACTGGTCGTGACATCGACGTCTGGCTCCACTTCCTCCGGTTCGGGGCAACAGTCTACTCCTATGACGGCAAGCCCCGCGAGTGCGCCGACACCAAGTGCACCCACTGCACCCGTAACACCTCCATAAAGGGTGATCGCAACTCGTAAGCGCTTTTTCTTGCTATGAGACGGAAGGTTGATAAAGGCGAATCGCCCGTTGCGTCGGCCGTAGTGCGATGCATGCTGGTTCGAAATGAAACGCGCGATAGCGTTCTCGCGGATTCGGGGGATATCGCCGATAGTTCCGCAAAGAGGCGTCACGGCTTGCTCGGACGCGACAGCCTGCCCAATGGTCAGGCGCTCTGGATTATTCCTTGTGAGGGGGTCCATACCTGTGGCATGAGATTCCCGATTGATGTGCTGTACCTTGACCGAAAAAACAAGGTCCGCAAAGTTCGCAGGGTGATGAAACCTTGGCGGCTGTCAATGTGCTTGCTGGCCCATTCAGTTCTGGAGCTCCCGGCCGGGATCATTGAGCAAACCGGGACACAGCCGGGAGATCAATTGCATCTGTCGTATCGTTGAAGTCGAGCGAAATTCAGCCTTATAGCGTCGCTGTTGCTCGTCAAAATTTGCTCGCTAGCTCACGACACATCCATGCCTCACGACAACACCATCAACCAACTGAATCACCTCTTACACATCAATAAAGACGCGGAAGCGGGATTTCACACTGCAGCCGAAACAGTAAAGAACTCAGAACTGGAAACGCTCTTCAGCGGGTATGCGAAGCAACACGCCAAATTTGCGGTCGAGCTACGGGAGGAGATTGAGCGCCTTGGTGGGACCTTCTCTGATACAGGGACTCTTGGTGGAGCACTCCACAGGGGTTTTCTCGACGTAAAGTCCGTCGTTTCCGGTCATTCTGCGGCCTCCATTCTGAGATCCTGTGAAAGTGGCGAAGAGTCTGCCGAAGTGGCGTACATCGAAGCAGCCGACGCAAACATCACCGGGCAAACGCACATGCTGATCGAAAAGCATCGGGAGCAGATTAAGGCTTTCCGTACGCGCCTGGCTAGATTAGTAGGCGAGATGAAAGACGGCTTGGATTTTCAGAAAAACCAATAATCCGGTTAGCTGCTACACCGGCGACGCAGAAAGAAGCCGCTCTTTGACCGAACCAAGTCTTCAGTATCATATTCTCTAGGCGCGCATGGGGCGCTTCCGGTCCGCGGAAAGGGATTTTCCCACCTTCTGGTTTTCCTTAGTTTGACGAACCTTCTTTCAGCCCGTTCTTGCGGACGATGGGCGCAATCGAAAAGGAGGGTCGTATGCCGACCAATTTTGAGGCGGTTCGCCTCAACCTCGAATACTATAAGAAGGCCGCGAAGTCCCTGTTGAAGGCTGCCCAGTCTGCCGACCGAAGCGCACTGGAACGTATCGCGCGCTACTCAACCAAGCCCAGTCAGCCAGCCGAGCTGAACCAAGCACAACTGACCATAGCCAGAGAGCAGGGATTCGCGAGCTGGCCGAAATTCCGAGCCTTTCTCGTCGAGTCATCGCTCGATTTCCAAAGCCTGGCGGCCGAGTTTGTCGAGACGGCGGTGGGAGATCTGCGGCGTGCCGAAGAAATGCTGGCGAGGCATCCCGAAATCACCGGTGCAGATCTCTACACCGCGCTTGTGCTGGGTGATGTGCAACGAGTGGAGCGCGCGCTCGACGCATCCCCGGAGAACGTGACCACAAAAGGCGGACCGCGGGAGTGGGACCCTCTCCTGTACGTCTGCTGCTCGCGTTTCGCGAACAGCCGGTCTACCCGCGCCGGCGATCTGACCAAGACCGCACGCTTGCTTCTGAAACGGGGTGCCGACCCCAACTCTTCCTATGTGGACCAACGATGGCCGGACAACCCACTTTCCTGCCTCTACGCAGCCACTGGCCTGAACAACAATCCCGCATTGGCTCGAGCCCTGCTCGATGCAGGAGCGCGACCGGACGATTCCGAATCTCTCTATCACTCGACCGAGCACAGGGATCTCGCCTGTCTCCGCCTGCTGCTGGAATACGGCGCATCGGCAGCCCGGACAAATGGGCTGAAACATATGCTCGATTACGAGAATATTGACGGTGTGCAACTTCTGCTCTCTGCCGGCGCGAATCCCAACGAGGCCAACCAACATGGTGAGACGGCGCTGCACTGGGCCATCCGGCGCGGCCGCAGCGCCAACATAATTGCGGCGCTGTTGGATGCCGGCGCCGACATCAACGCTCAGAGAAATGACAGCCGTACAGCTTACGCGCTAGCGGTGCAGAGCGGTCAGACGGAAACGGCGGCGCTATTGAAGTCGCGCGGCGCGAACACCGAGATATCCGCGCTGGATCGTTTCCTAGGTTCCTGTGCGGCCGCCGATCCGGCGGACCTTGATCGCATGCTGGCGGCCTCGCAGAAGATTCCGTTACCTGCAGAATACGAACGGCTGTTACCAGAGTTCGCGGCCAGCCATCGCACGCCTGCCGTACGCGCCTTGCTGGCGGCCGGTGTTCCTGTGGACACCAAAGGAGATTATGGCGGCACGGCTTTGCATTGGGCCTGCTGGAAAGGCTACGCCGACCTGGTGGAGATGCTCATAGATCGCGGTGCATCGCTGACAGTAGAAGATGAAGTCTTTCACGCGCCACCCGCCGGGTGGTTCTCGCATGGACTGGAGAACAGCGGTGAACGGGACGGCGATTATCCGCAAGTGGTCCGTTTATTGCTGGCCGCAGGTGCGACGATTTCGGCCAACGACATACCGACAGGCGATGCCGCGGTGGATGCTGTGCTGCGAGAACACGGCCAGATTTGAAGGTGCGGCGCTATGAAACGCGCGATGATCTCGAGGGCCGCCGAAAGCTGATCAAGGCGAGCGCGCCGCCAAAGATTAATGCGCAGGTGGCCGGCTCCGGTATGGACACGGGTGTCGCGGAAAACCGGACAGGAAGCTCGGAATGCCCGGATCCGGGCATTGAGAAAAACTCCAGGTATCCGGGCGTTGGCAGGAAATCGGCATAGAACGGATTGGAATAATTCCCACCCGATGTGGAGAACCCGAACCCGTGACTGGTGAGTTGGGGCCCGGGGCCTCGGAAGACGAGATCATCCACGGTATAAGGCTCATTGCCGGGGATCGACGTGCCTGGAGTCTGCAGGCGCGTAATGGTTTCCCCATTGCGCGTGCCGGTGATTCGCGTAATTAAATAACCACCGTTTGCATTGGGATTTTCAAGTGTCGTAAAAGTTCCACTGGCGGTGATCCCTGAAGCGGAGTAAACCCAGTTCCATAGCGTAGAAGCGCTGACCGGCGTCGTTGTAAGCGTAATGGCTACCAAGCCGGCCAGAGCGAATCTCAGGGTGCATGGTAGAAAGCCTGGCGGAAATGGGCGCATGGCCGAAAGCTTAGCAGGCCGATTACCAAATGCAAATGAATTGCTGCGCTGTATCACCGCAGCGGTTGCGCCAGCCCTTGTGCTTCTGCGTGCTGAATGAGCTCTTTCAGTTCCTGTTCGGCGCGTTTAGCCTGGCGGCCTTGTCGTTCCCCTAACTTACTTTGCTGTTCCCCTAGTCGCCCTTGTTCTTCCCCGAGATGGCTTTGCTGTTCGCCCAATTTCCCCTGAGCTTCTCCAACCTTGCCTTGCTCATCACCCATGTGTGATTGCATTTCGCCCAGCAGCGACTCCAGTTCGGCAAGCCGCTCTTGGGCCTGATTTGCAGTCCTGACACTCTTCTCGGCGTCAATCGACCTGATCTTTTCTTCTAAAGCGCGGAGCTGTTTCTCAAAACTGCTGATTGTTGCGGGATCCAGGCTTCGATCGGACAGCGCTTCCTGCTGTTCGCCTAGTTTGGCCTGCGCCTCGCCCAATTTTTCCTGTTGAGCGCCTAATGCTTCTTGTTGCCGCGAGAGCTCCTGTTGAGGCCGTAGGAGTTCCTGCGCAGCGGCGAGGGTTGAACGATCGCGGATGATATACGAGTCTCCGTTCCGTTCGAACACAATGGTTCCGTGTGGAAATGGAGAGTGGCCATTCCTCTCGTTGCCGTTTCGTTCGAAGGTGGTACTGGCGCCATCTGCCGAAGTGACGGCAATGGAATCAATCGAGCTCGAAGTCGCCGCCGGTTGTTTCCCAGGTGTGCCGGCCTGGGCCGGCTCGGCACCTTTTTCGGCGATCGCTAAAAACGGCATGGCATCCACGTGTGAAGCGCCACTCGGTGCAAATACCGAGGTGAGCGCCCTATCGCCCTGGACGGCAGGAAATGCGATGAGTGCTGGAGCGCGTAGGCTTACGAAAACTGCCAATACGCCGAACATCGCAAACGGAACCAGGCGGCGACTGGAAATAGCCGGTATGTGAGCCCGCGTTCTGTCCAACATTGTCTCGACGCGTGAAGCAAGATGTGATTTGCGCGTTAGCAGAGGAACGGCGAGCGTCACCGTGGACCCAAATTCTAGCAACTCGGCGACTTTCGTGAGACAAGCAGCGTACGTCCGAGGCTGACACGAGGAGATGACCTGGTCATCGCACGCCATCTCGCGATTGAGATCGATACGCCGCGAAATAAAGTGCACCAGAGGGTGAAACACAAACAGGGCTTCGATCAGCTTCTGAATCCCGATCATGTAGTCGTCGTAACGACTGATATGGGCGAGTTCATGCGACAGAACTTGGTCAATTTCGCTGGCGTCCAGCAGGTCTATCAAGGTACGCGGTAGTAGAATGCAGGGCCGCCAGTATCCAACAGCTACAGGTGCGGTTATCTGGTAAGAGATGAATAAGGAAACTCTGCGGCGGACCCGCAGCTTTCGTGAACAGGCGTGGAAACGGGCAATCAGGGCTGGGTCAGCAGGAACCACTGCTCGCAGTTTCAGGCGGATACTAGCCAAGAATGCGACAGCCACACGGGATATCTGCAGGAGAACCGCGCCGCAATAGAGGAGGAAAAGTGCGGCAGCGCTTGAGAGAAAAAGTGAGTTCGGGGCTGGTTGCCCAGTGTTCGCGGCAGCAATGCCTTCTGGTTTCGAGGGTGCCGTGATGCGTGTTGGCTGGACATCCCGTGTATCAAGCTGCTGCCTGGGAACGCCAGCTTCGGAAAATCTGGCCGGAGGACGCCACAGAACAACCCCGACCGGAAGTAGGACAACGAAGAGCAACGTCAGCCACCACGCCCAATAACGGCTAGCTGAGTTCCAAGCTTTTCGACGCGTCACCGCGAACGTTGCAGCGGCGGTGATGATGCTCGGAATCGCTGCGTTCCCACAGGCAGCGGCAGCGAGTCGCGCTAATCCGTCACACTGACTGAACAACAAATGAAGCATATTCTGTTTCTCCCGTCTTACCGGCCTCTCAGCTAATCGCGCTCCGCTATCAACCTCTTGAGCCGGTTCAATTCTTTCCTGCCAATCCTTTCGTCCCTCAACAAGCTCGCAAGCAACAATTCCGGTGAATCGTTGAAGAACCGGGAGAGCAAGTGTTTCACCGCGCCGGTACTCGCCTCTTCATGCGCCACGGCCGGCTCGTAGACAAACGCCCGGCCTTCTTTTTCGTGCCGTACGTATCCCTTCGCCTCAAGGATGCGAAGTGTTGTCAGGACGGTGCTATAGGCAAGGGCTGGCTTTGTATCCAGGGCTTCGACGATATCGCCCACTGTCCCATGCCCTTTCGTCCACAGGACATTCATCAGGCGTAACTCGGCCTCAGTTAGTTCTCGCGACGGTCTGCGTGGCAATTCAGGATTCAGCTTCCATTAAGTAATTAATAGTTATTTGTACAACGGCGGCCATCCGTTGTCAACTAAATAATTAATAGTTGGGAATCGCAGATAACGCTAAGAAGCAAACCTTGCAAGTTTACCTGTCCTGTTGTTAGGATGAAATTGCTATGCCGGGAAACACCCTCGAAATGGCGGCAACCGACTTTGGGCACGCCATTGGACTCCTCGTGCGGCGCATGCGCACGGCGGCCGCCTCGCATGAGCTTTCACTGACCGAAGCTGCCGTTATAGCGCGCCTGGCTAAAGACGGGCCTGCAACCACCGCCGATCTGGCGCGCGCGGAAAGCATGAAACCGCAGTCCATGGGAACCACCATCGCCGCTCTTGAGGAAATCGGTCTCGTCGAGCGCAGGCCGCATCCGACCGACGGCCGTCAGGTGAATATCGACCTCACTGCCAAAGGCGCAGCCGTGCGGAAGAGCGCCAAAGATGCAAAGCGGACTTGGCTCGCGCAAGCCATCGCTACGCTCGACGAACAGGAACGGGAAACGCTGTTCAAGGCTGGCGAGATCATCCAACGCCTGGTGGAGAAGTGACCGGCAATGAGGGACAAAGGTAATTTGTGAGCAAGCCCGCAATCACTTTGGATAGCCGGCAGAATTCTTTTGTGGGTTCGATATCGCACGCCTGGCGAGCGCTGCGCCACCGCAATTTCAAGCTCTTTTTCTTCGGTCAGAGCATCTCTTTGATCGGCAACTGGATGACGAAGCTGGCGACAAGCTGGCTGGTCTACCGGCTGACCCATTCGGTGCTGCTGCTCGGCATCGTAGGCTTTGCGGGTCAGATTGTTTCGTTTATGCTGGGGCCGTTTGCGGGCGTGTGGGTCGAGCGTCTCGATCGACGCAAGCTGCTGGTATGGACACAAGCCGCTGCTGCCGTCCAGTCGCTCGCGATGGCCGCTCTCACGCTCACACATGTCATCACCCTCTGGGAGATCATTGCTCTCGCCGCTTTGCAAGGCTTGATCAATGCATTCGACATGCCTGGACGCCAATCCTTCCTCGTACAGATGGTCGAGGATCGTAATGACCTCGGTAACGCCATCGCCATCAACTCCTCGATGGCGAATGGTGCGCGGCTGATCGGTCCGGCGATTGCCGGCCTGGTGATCGCAGCCGTGGGCGAAGGCTGGTGTTTCCTGCTCGACGGCGTCAGCTACTTTGCGGTGATCGCATCCTTGCTGCTGATGCGCATCAAGCCCATGAACATCCGCCGCAATACGACCAGCATGGTCGAACAAATGCGCGAGGGCTGGGACTACGTTCGTACATTTCGACCGGTCCGCACGATCCTTCTACTGTTTGCTCTGCTGAGCCTGATGGGATGGCCCTATGCCGTGCTTCTTCCGGTCTTTGCCAGCCAGGTGCTGCACGGCGGCGCGACCACCCTCGGCTGGCTCACGGGAGCGTCAGGAATCGGTGCGCTTGTGTCGGCGCTCTCCCTTACGGTCCGCAAGTCGGTGGTCGGGCTGGCGCGCATGCTTCAGATCGCCGCCGCGATGCTCGGAGGAGCGCTGATTCTCTTCGGCCTGTCGCATACCTTGTGGCTGTCGCTCTTACTGATGGTCTTCGTCGGTTTCGGTCTGATACAGGATGCGTCCGTCAGCAATACGATCATCCAGACACTGGTGCCGGAAGACAAGCGCGCCCGCGTGATGAGCTATTACACGATGGCTTTTTTCGGCGCGGCGCCGTTCGGCAGCTTGTTGGCCGGAGCACTGGCTCACCGTATAGGGGCGCCCCATGCCGTCATCGTTACCGGCGCGTTCTGCCTCGCCGGTTCGTTATGGTTCACATTCGATCTGCCGAAAATCGATGCAATCATGCGGCCGATCTATCGGAAGATGGGTCTGCTGCCGGTGCGCGACATAGACCTGATTTCCGATGAGCACGAACTGTTAGTATGACCCTTCTAATGAACTCGCGCACGACGGACATGCGATGCGGGCCTAAGTCCGCTGAGTTTCTGCTTTCGTCTGGAGGCGCGAATCGCGGCCTGTACGCTTCTAATGAGCCGGGCCGAAAGGAAGAACGAGTGTGAGCTGGTATTACTACATCGCTTGTTTCTTCGCCGGAGTTTTTCTTGCTAATGTCGTGCCTCATTTCGTGCATGGCATTTCTGGTGATCGTTTCCCGACACCATTCGCTCACCCTCCCGGAAAGGGATTGTCATCGCCAACAGTGAACGTTATCTGGGCGCTATTTAATCTGGTCGTCGGTTATATCCTGTTTCGGGTCGGAAAGGTTTCGGGCGGAGACCGCTCAGCACTCATCATCTTCTTTGCAGGGATCGCTGCGATAAGCATCATGTTGAGCGTGCAATTTGCAAGGAAACAAGCCAAGTAACCGCCTGGGGACCGCGCTCGGGCCGCACTGATGCGGGTGTTTCCAAGTTTTCCTCTCCTCTGGATGGACCGATTATGTTCCCGAACTCGAGCAGCATTCCTGCGACTATCTCGTCACAAGCGTGCCAAAGCTGTTGAAGGAGGACAAATGCGGACATGATTGCAACAGATGCCGTGACCACCGAAATCGAAGTCGCTTGAAACCAGCCAGCCATGCGATGATTCGAGTTTTGGGATTCCTGAATGCCGTTACAAAACCGCGTGGACCCCTGTGGGGCGATCTTCGCCTGTGCTGCTCGCGGAACGTTCATGGGCAACCGGGGCGGGGCACTGCACAATCAGCGACGCGAGATCGTTCGCCAGTACGCAAGCCGGCGTTGGATTACTTGTCTCTTGGAATTCAAAGGCATCCGACGTTCCGTGATGTCTCCAGGCCATTACACGGAGCTGTTTTTCCTGGACGAAGCGGTTGCGCTTGCCGCAGGCCACAGACCCTGCGCTGAATGTCGCCGCGATCGGTACAACGTATTCAAAGACGCTTGGAATCGCTCAGGAGATCCGCCCGAAGGGAACTTTGCTGTCGCTGATCAAATCGATACAGAACTGCATCGTACGCGAATTGACCGGCAAAAAGGAAAGATCACTTATCAGGCGTCCTTGAACTCGTTGCCTGATGGTTGCTTTGTTCAGATCGAGGGCTCCAGTTATCTCGTGTGGGGTGGCGCGCTACTTCTCTGGTCACCGGCGGGCTACCGAATAAAGCGCCACCGGGCAAATGACCTGACTGTCGCAGTCCTCACGCCCGAACCAGTCGTCCGGTGCATTCGCCAGGGATACACGCCTGAAATACATAAATCGTCATTGGCGTTCTGAAGACGTTGGGAAAACCAGGAATGCAGGCCGCGTAACGGAGTCGACGCGGTGGGTATGAAATGAGATATGAGCTGTTTGCTGCTCGCGACCCTGTGCGCTGCTCTGTTCGCCGGGCCACCCACTCCCGAGTACTCTATCAACGCCATACTCCTCGCCAACTCCCCCGGAGATTCCGTTTCCGACCTGGTGATGGGTGCTCCCAAGGCCGAGAAAATCGATACGGTCTACGCCCTATGGCTCATCCGCGGTGGCGGCCGCAATATTCTCTTCGACAGCGGCTTTCACCGCGAGCGCTGGTTCAAAGAATGGAGGATCAAGGATTACCTGCGGCCCGACGAAGCCGTGCGTCTGGCGGGAGTGACCCCCGAAGAGATTACCGACGTGGTGATCAGTCACGCCCATTGGGATCACATGGGAGGGATCGATCTATTTCCGAAAGCCACAGTCTGGATTCAGAGTGAAGAATTCCGTTATTACACCGGGCCAGCATGGCAGCCCGGTGGGGACCATGGTGGAATCGATCCAGAGGATGTGCAGCAGTTGGTTCGGCTGAACACCGAAGGCCGTTTGCGTTTGGTCCACGGAGACAATATTGAGATTTTTCGCGGGATTCGGGCCTACACGGGAGCGCGGCACACTTTTGCGTCACAGTACCTGCGAGTCGACGGCAACCCGCCATTCGTGCTGGCCTCGGATAATGTTTACCTTTACCGCAATCTCGCCGAGCGTAAGCCCAGTGCGACGTTCACCAAGGAAGACTATCCGGCAAACATCAGAAATCAGAGACGCATGATTCAACTTGCGGGTTTGCCCGACCGTGTCGTGCCCGGTCACGATGCTTTGCAATTCCAAAAATTTCCTACCCAGGGACGTGTAGCCAAAATCAAGTGATACTTGGCGCTACCGCAGGTTCACAGATGAGTTCTTGACAGCTTTTCGTGACGATGCTACTTTTGTAGCATGGTGCTACTTTCGCAGCATAGATTCAGCCGTCGTGAGCGCCAGATTATGGACGTGCTCTATCGGCACGGCCGCGCCACGGTGGCCGAAATCCTCAAAGAAATTCCCGATCCGCCAAGCTACTCCGCTGTCCGGGCGATGTTGCGGACGCTCGAGGAAAAAAGACATATCCGTCATGAAGAGAAGGATCTTCGCTACGTCTATCTGCCAGTCGTGCCGCTTGAAAAAGCCCGCAGGTCCGCTGTGGCGCATCTGCTCAAGACGTTTTTTGACGATTCGGCCGAGCAGGCGGTAGCCACGCTGCTCAACGTCGCCGCGCGTGACCTGACAACGGAAGATCTCGACAGGTTGGCTGTCCTGATCGATCGGGCCCGTAAGGAGGGGCGCTGATGAATTGGGCATTCTGGCTGGAGCTTCTGATTCGCTCCGGCGTCGTTTTGGGAGCCGGCGAGGCGCTGCGCAGACTCCACGCCCGCCGCAGCGCAGCATTCCGTCATCGTCTCTTGTTGGTAGTTTTTATTCTGCTGGCGCTGCTGCCGGCCTTTTCGATGCTGCTCCCTGTAGTCCGTATTCCTCTGTGGCTGAGTGAAAGTAGACGCGGGGGCGTTACGATTCGCCAGAATGCAGTTGCGACCGCCCCGGTAAGTTACAAGCACCGCACGAACTCGCTCCTTCTGATCTGGGTGGCGGGAGCCTTGGCGGCGCTAGCTCCTGCCTGCGCCGGAGCTTTTTCCTTCAGGCGAATAGCCGGCCGCGCACTTCGATCAGACGCCGCTTGGGAGCAGATGCTCGATGAGCTTTCGTCAAATGTGCCGGCTTCTCGCAGACCTGAAATTCTAATCACCAGCGAGCTGGCCATGCCCCTCACCTGCGGCGTTTTCAAGCCGCGAATTCTCTTGCCGGCCGCAGCGCACGAGTGGAGCGTTGTTCGGCGGCGGGCCGTCCTTCTGCACGAACTGGCGCATGTCCAACGCCGGGATGTAGCTGCACAGCTCTGTGTACATCTCATTGCCGCGCTCTGGTGGTTTCAGCCGCTGGTCTGGGTGTTGCGACGATCGCTCCGCGCCGAAAGCGAACTTGCCTCCGACTCCCTTGCCCTCGTCTCTGGCCTTCGCCCGTCGCTATACGCCGAAGAGCTCCTTTCCATCGCCAAAGCAATCCGCGGGGCAGGCAGGCTTTCGAGCGTGGGCATCGGCATGTTCCGTGACGGCGGCTTAGAGTTGCGATTGCAGGCTATTCTCGATCATCCATCCGCCTCAATTTCGCAAAGCCGCATCTGGAGCGCCTTCCTCTGTATGGCTGCACTCGCTGTGGGCGCCGCCACAGTAACCGCCAAATCTCAACAGAATTATGACCAAACAGGAGGTTCAATTATGAAACGTACCCTTCTTTCCGGTTTGCTGGCCGCGGTTGGCATCTCGGCTGCAACCATCAGCGGCTCCATCTACGATCCAAGTGGAGCGGCGATTCCGAACGCCAGCATCCTGCTCTATAATCCGGATACAGGCGCAAAGCAGGAGGCGGTTTCGGGGCCCGATGGAAGATTCGCGCTCGACGGGACGCCTGCCGGCGAGTACATCTTGCGCGTGGAGAAGCCGGGCTTCAGCTCCCTCTTTCGCGAGTTCAATCTGAAAGCGGATGCGAAGATTGAACGCGGTCTGACCATGAGCGTAGGACCGGTCGACCAGCGGCTGCGAATCCAGGCAAAAGGCAAAGCGAGCGAATCGCCGCAGCCGCGCGAGGCCGCTCCTCTGCGCGTGGGCGGCCAAATCTCGCCAGCGAATCTGATTTTCAAGAAGCCACCTGCCTATCCTGAACCGGAGAAGGCCACCGGTCAGCAGGGCACGGTAGAAATCGAAGCCGTCATCTCCAAAGATGGAGTGCCTCAGGAGATGCGGGTGTTGTCTTCCCCTAATGACGATTTCTCCCAGGCTGCTCTCGATGCGGTTCGCCAGTGGCGCTATCGGCCCACTCTTCTGAATGGCAATCCTATCGACGTGGTGACCAGCATCAGCATCGACTTTACGCTTGCTCAGTAGCGCCCCGGGCTGAGTAGATTTTCTGTCTACTAAACTTCAAGCATGCACTTGTTGCGCTCCAGGCGCGAGCTTCTTGCGGCACTGTTTGTCTCCTGCTTTTTCTCGTCAGGATGTCTCGTTCGAAGACGTGTAGTGGTCCCGGCCGGGCAAAAAGTTCCCAGGCCTTTGCTCACGGCCAACAAAGAAGAACTGTTGCAACGAATTCATCAGATTTCTGATCCGATTCAATCCTTCACGATGAAGGTGGACATGTCGCCTTCTGTCGGTAGCTTACACGGGGGGCAGGTCACCGATTATCCGACCATCAGCGGCTTCATTCTCTTTCTGAGGCCTGACAACATCCGCGTGGTGGGACTGGACCCGGTGATTCACAGCACCGCGTTCGACATGGTCTCGATGGGTAATGACTTCCGCGTTTCAATTCCTGTCAAGAGCCAGTTCATCGAAGGACAAAATGACGCACCGGCGAATTCGAAAAACAAACTGGAGAACCTTCGGCCCTCTGCTTTTCTAACCGCCCTCCTCATCAATCCTCCCGATCCCAACGCCGTCATTACTTTCGTGGAAGATGACACCAGCGAAACCAAGGCCGTCTATATCCTGATGACCATCGGACATAACGGTAACCGCTACTCTCCCGTCCGAAACATCTACTTCGACCGTTACACCCTGCAGATCGAGCGGCAGAAAACGTTTGACACGGAAGGCGAAATTGTCAGTGAAACCAGATACTCGAATTGGACCAACCATAACGGGACGTTATTCCCGTCCACCATTGATATTCAGCGGCCGAAAGACGGCTACGAAGTAGTACTCCAGGTGACCGACCTTAAGATCAACCCCGGCGATGTAACGCCGCAAAAGTTTATCTTGAATCAGCCGGCGGGATCTCGATTGCGAAAGCTGCAGTAGAGCTTTCAAAAGAGGTAAAGCCTTTTCGGCTAGCGGACTGTCGCAGTCAAAGCCATCCTTTATTGCGAGCAATCCGGGCCGCTTCATACCGGCTGGAAGCGTGCAACTTGGAGATGGCCTCGGAGAGATAGTTGCGCACGGTCCCCTCTGTCAGTCGCAGCGAACGCGCGAGTTCAGCAGTAGTTTCACCGTCGCCCGCGCGGCGCAGGATCAAACGTTCTCTATCGGTGAGCGGGTCTTTTTCCGTGCTCCATATCTGCGAGGCCAGTTGGGGATCCACGATGCGAGCCCCGCGACTCACTCCCCGGACCGCGTCGGCGAGTTCTTCAGAGGGCCGGTCCTTGAGAAGATAGGCAGATGCTCCAGCTTCCAGTGCTCGCCGCAAATATCCCGGACGCGCGAAGGTCGTTAGTATCAGGACGCGTGTTTCTGGGTAAAGCTCTTTCACACGGGCGGTGAGTTCGAGTCCGCTCATCTTGGGCATCTCAATGTCTGTTACCAAAATCTCCGGCCGGTGCTTTCCGACGGCCTGAAGGGCCTGCTCCCCATCGGAAAAAGATCCGAGCACCTCAATATCGGGTTCGATCGAGAGCAGCGCTGCGAGCGCTCCCCGCAACATGCTTTGGTCCTCAGCCAGCAACACATGTATCTTCTGCTGTCAAGAGGTATCCGCCTCTCCCACAAATCGTGAAACCGATTGTGCCGGAGACTCACTCTCCGGTGGCAACGTTAGCTCGAGGCTTGTTCCTCCATTTGCCAAGCCTGTCAGCTTCACGGCCCCGGCCATGGATTGAAGCCGCTCTCGCATGCCACGCAGGCCGTTGCCTTCGCGAATCTGCCCGCCCAGCCCATCGTCCTCAATCGTGAAATGAATAGTACCGTCCTTTTCGAAGAGCGCCACCTGGCAGACGGTTGCGTGAGCATGGCGGACGATGTTCGTTACGGCCTCGCGCAGGGCAAGGCAAAGCACGTTGACCTGGCTCGATGAGAGATTCACCGGCGCGAGAGTCGTGGTCAGTTTAACATCGGCGGAAAGCAGGCTTCGCCGGGCGCGACTGATCTCTGCGTCAAGTCCTTCGGCGCGGTAGCCGGACACGGCTTCCCTAACCTCCGCGAGGGCATTCCGCGCAGTCTGCTCCGCTTCCACGATCTCGTTGCGGGCGCGGTCCGAGTTGTGGGACAGGAGCCGTCGGGCGAGATCGAGCTTCACCGTAATAACGGTCAGGGTATGGCCAAGGAGGTCGTGCAGATCGCGTGCGATGCGCTCACGCTCCGCTTCCTGCGACAGACGTTCGATCTCAGAATTTGCACGCTCCAGAAGAAAATTGGCTCGTGCTTGCTGGGCGAAGGCGAAGTTACTGAGCCCGATGATCGCGCAGAAGAAGAGAACGCTTTCGTCACTGGCGAGCGGATGACCTAAGTATCGAGTTTCCGCCAGGACCCCGACCGTCAGCGCGGCCAGCACCAGGAACAACGTGCGCAAGCGACCAAGGAAAAGACAAAGCATCGCGAAAGGGTAGACAAACATTCCGCTCGCATCCGGGTCGAGCGGGTAATAGAGAAAGGCGATGAGAAAGAACAGCACAAACGCCACTCTCTGCTGGCGCCCCGTAAGTTCCGCGACGAGAAAGTAAAGAACGAGGAGGGCCGCGTAAAAAACCGCGAATTCCATCCAGACCGCAAATGAGTGCCGGTAAGCCGGCCTGACAAAGAAATATGCGGAATAGAGCAACCCACGCACCGTAGCATCAAGCGGCCACGGACGAACGCACGCCTTGAGTCCCTGATATGCGTACCGGAGACAGCCGGGTCCCACCCCGGACGGTCTGGCTGCCCATCGCTCATACTTCATGATCTCGCCAGGTACACGTTCTGCATACTCAGAGCTGTCATATGGAACGCATGACAGGTGTCATGGTGATACCTGTCATCTCTCATCGATGACAGCTGCTACTGTTTTTCCCTGGCCGTCCGGCGCATTCTTCTCTTAGGGTCACGCGAGAGCGTGAAGGCTCCGAAAGCTGAACTGGGTGGAATTAGGGCCGAGGTCAGGACGATCATGAATCTCGAATTCTTTTTTACTGCGCTAACAAATGTATGGCTCGTGGGGGAAATCCTCATCGCCGTGCTCACGCGAACGCGCCCGGGCCAAGGCAAGATACGGGATCGCGGAACGCAGATCATTCTCTGGGTTGTTATTGTGGCATCGCTCAGGACCGACGAGTGGATGCATAGCTTTCTCCCGGTCGACATGCCCGGTGAGTCATAGCTGGCTACGGCCGGCGGCCTTTGGGATTTTGATTCTCGGTTTGGGAGTTCGAGTCGTTGCAATCGTTACGCTGGGAAGAGCCTTCAGCCCGAACGTAGCGATGCGCGCCGGGCAGAGACTGCAGCGAAGCGGACTCTATAGCTTCGTCCGTCATCCTTCCTATCTCGGCCTGGAACTGATTCTCCTGGCTTTTGCCCTTCACGCACGCACATGGGCCTGTTTTGCCGTTGTCCTCGTTCCACCTACTCTGGCTGTGTTGTATCGCATTCATGTTGAAGAGACTGCGCTCCGCCTAGCTTTTGGAGCCGATTACGAAGACTATAGCCGTAGCACTAAGCGGCTGATTCCGGGCGTCTATTGAGTGTTGTCGAGGAATATGCTTTTGAGACTCCCAGTGGAAGTACTCGGACAACAGTCGAGCGTGTCTTGGCGGCCTATTGAACGGGAGCCGGCTTTGGAGCTCCATACTGCCATATCGTCGCAGCGACCCCGACGACGCCCGCCACAGGTGCTAGCTCGGCGCATCCCACAAGGCCTACGACGATACCGAGAAGGCTTGTCACAATCCCAACTTTTTGAGCCGCCGTTGTGTTATTCCATGCATTCTGCACAATTTGGGTGACCTGCGATCCAGTTTGTTGATTCGTTCCTTGAGCAACAGATCCATCTACCTGTGGAGGGTGTACCGTTTCCGGGGCGGATTGGTATGTGGTAACGGGGCCCGGTGCAGACAGTGGTGCACCGGCAACTGAATTCTGGGTGAGACGATCTGGAGGAGTCAGCTGATTTGACGAGTTGTCGTTTTGTTGGGGATGCGGGGGCGGCAAGCTGGATTGCTCAACTTCGATTCTCGTCCTTACGACCAGCTGATTCATGGCTTGAGGAAGGGCGAAGTTAGGATTAAGAAGAGCTGCGATCCGGTAATCGTTTTGGGCATCCGTCAGCCGCTGTTGCAAGAGACGGACGTCACCGAGCAGGTAGTAAAGATGCCAGCTCCATGGAAAATAGGCGACACCACGTTGGTTCGCGACCGCGACCTGCAACTGATAGAGTTGCGTCAGTGCGCTCTCCGCGCTGCTTAGACGGGGTTCTATCACCGCGTTGTCCTTATAGACCTCCACAAGCATCCGTACTACGTCGAGATTTGTTTTGGCCAGGTTGAAATAAATCGTCACTGGTCGACGCTCAAGCGGAATCTGCTGCAGCGCTGCCTGAGCCAGGATGTCATCGAAAAAACGCGCTGCGACGGTGTAACTCTTAAGCGCCTCCACGAATCGTCGCTGCCGCTCGAACGATACAGCCTGATGGCATAGCGAAATACCCTGTTGTTCCATTTGTGGCTCCGCCGAAACAAAGGAAAGAGGACTGTATCGAGGGTCGGAGAGTACAGAATCATTCTGAGCGCTAGGCGGTCCGGCGATCGACGCCTCGGCGGCTTGGCTGATGGCACACGGCCAAAGAAGCAATAGGCAGGCTGCAATACTTGCAGGTTTGGATACGGCTGATGTCATGGAATGGCTCTGCCTCCAATCTGAAACAACCGAATAAAGCGCTCTATCGGCCGATCCGCTGCCGTTTCCGCCTCAAGCGCGCAGCAACGGCTATTGAATATCGGTCGCCTTTCCGCCTTTGAAAGTGACTTTCAACCCGTCTGCGAATACGTAGATCTTCTTGGCGCCGAGATCTACGATGCTTTTCGGGGTGCCCTCGATCGCTGTCACTTCGTCTATCGTCTGCCCGGGAGAAAGAGTCGGCGGTGGGCCGGCTGGTGCGGGTTTTACGGCCGATTCTACGGTGCTGCCAGCCGGTGGCTGCTCGCCGGAAGCGGGCTGAGCCTGGTTCAGTGCCTGCGTTTCGGCCTGATCAGCATCTTTGGTCTCTTGAGCGATTTCGGTTCCCGCATTCGGATCGGGAGGTGGAGCAGCAGCAGCAAACGACGCCTTCACCGGAGCTCCATTAGCAGACGGGGGAAGCGCAGGAAGGCCGCCGGTTGATTGCTTGGATTGCAATTCACCCATGCCCTGATCGATTGTTTCGCGCATGTGATTCTGCATCTCCTGCAAATCGGTAACTGTAACCACAACGTTGTCGCCCCTGCGGCATTCCTTGCCACCCTTGGTGGAGAGTACGATCAGGTTCGCGCTGGCTGCGTCGGCCGGCGGCGGTCCAGATAACTGAAGCGCGTCCCCATCGCTCAGAGCGCATTCCGTTCCGCTCGCGTTTACAACGTCGATGTCGTGTCCGGCGACAAAGATGTGCTGGATATTATCCGTTAACATCCGCTGAATTCCGCTGGATGCAGGATCGGCTTCTGCGTTCTGGGTGCCGGCCTGCGCTTCCGCATTCTCAAGAGCAATCTGGCGCTGGACCTCGGCGGCTATGAGATCTTTCACTTGCGGGCTTAGAGGAGCGGCATCCGGCGGAGCACTTGCTGCCTGAGCCGCCGCTGCGGCTGTAGCAGCGACTTGGGCTTGGTAAGCAGCCGCGAGAGTAGTTGAAATTAAGTAGTCGGTTAGCCAAACGGAAGCGCTCGGGTAGACCGGGTAAGGTGTGAAATAGTAACCGTAGTAGCCATACCAGGGATTCGCTGTCCACCCCCAAGGGTAAGCTACAGGAGCAGCCCAGGGATTGTACGCCCAACCGTAGAACGCGGGACGGTAGTAATAAGCGGGAGCATAAACATTCACGTATGCGCCGCGGTAATAGTAAGGCCTGTAGAAACGATCGTAAGCGCGCCCGTTGTAGTAATAAGTGCGATGCCCGAATTCGTGGCCATGATAGAGGTACGGATGCTGAATATATCCGCGCCTGCCGCGCTCGGCAACGATTCGTGAGTGATCGGCACGTTCGACTTCGATGCGCCGGCTCCCATTCAGGCCGTGGTGTACATTCATTCCGCGGCTCGCGATATGAACATCAGCCGGGCGTCCATTCGCTCGAGTCCTGATTTCATTACCGTTAGCGGTACGCACCGTCTTGCTTCCAGCGGGAGAGGGCCGGCTTGTTAGTGCTGCGCTCCTCGGGCTGCCCGCGGTAGTAGTTCGCGTTGTGGGATGCACCACGCTGGTTGTGGGATGAGCCGCGCTAGTGGTTGCCCCGTGCGGATTACTTGTCGTGGGCCCGTGACTCGCGCTATTGGTCGTGGGGCCATGGCTCGCGCTCGTCGTAGGTCCGTGACTCGTATTGGGCCCTGCGCCGCCGGGCTTGGTGCCAGAAGCTGCAGGCTTCGCTGGGGCTGGAGCTTTCGGCGCTGGTGCCGATGTCTTTTTCTGCTGTGCGCTGACGGCGCAGCACCCGAAGAGCAGAACAACTAAAACGCCTAGCGTAAGGCGACCATGAGGAACCTGGCGAGGGACGGGCACGTTCATATCGATTTCCTTGAATTCTCCGATTTAGAAGTACAACAAATGTATTACTGTACGTCAGTCACTTTGCCGCCGACGAAAGTGACTTTCATGTCTTTGTAGACATAGATCTGCTTGGTACCGAGTTTGATGATCTTCTCGGGCGGCCCGAAGTTCGCGACTACTTGATCGGTCGTCTGACCCTTGGACAAAGACTTGGGAGCGGCAGCAGGCGCATCCACAGGAGGCGGCGGCGGGGCGATCGGGGCTGGAGGGGCGGTTTGGGCCGTTTGCGCAGGGGCTGGAACTGCGGCGGGTGCGGCAGGTGCGGCTGATGATGCTGCCGCTTGTCCCGCGGGTTGCTGCTGTTTGTCTTTCGCATCGTCCGATTGTTGAACCGCGAACACCTGCTCTACCGTTTTTTGCACTTCGTCAGCGGACGGCAACGATCCCTTTGTAAATTGAAACTTCAGTGCTGCCTTATAGCGCACGTCCGAGTAAGCGTCGGTGAAAAGGTCGAGAGTAACGCTGTCATCCTTTACATCGATCTTCGTGAGCCACATCTTCTCGCCTGGAACGAACGTTCTGGTCGGCTGGAGCGCTCGGTGCGGACATACCCGGGAGGTGATTCGCTTTGTCCAGCCAGTCGTTTACTCTTACCTATGAGCGTTCTGAGTGATCTTTCCGTCTTCGTAGGTGTTCTGATAAAAGTTGGTGCTCGAAACAGGAGCCATCATGATGTTGTTGTCGCCGTGTCCTCGCTGAAGGACAAGGACGGAACCGGCAGTGACAATGTCACTCTCATCGGCAGTCGGCTGGGTGAGCTTATACTCCGACTCCAGCTTCTGTTCGATCGCGGCCTTCGGGTCTTGAGCGTGAAGAGACAAGGCCGTTGCTAGCAACAGGACTAAATGGGTGGGCAGATTAATCTTGCACATGGTGTATCCAAAATGGCTGCGGTGTACACGTTTCATACGGAGATTGACTTCGAAAAACAGAGTCGACATAGTATATACATCAAAAGCACTGTGTAATCAAATACATTTCCATTGTTTGGCTATAACAGCCCTGTTTTTGCGTTCGTTCCGCAATACTGTCTACTATGAATTGCGTAAAAACGATGCACAACTGCTCACGCCCGGGTGATTTATTTTCAATTCCGAGTGGTCTCGCATATCTGCCCATGAGGTGCGGCTGTATACTAAGCGGGAATGGCGAGGACCCCGGGGGAGTCCGAGCAGACTCCAAATCTCACGCTTCTGCTTCGGGAGATGCAGCAGGGCGACAGCAAGGCCGCTGAAAAGGCAGTCAGCCTGGTTTATAGCGAACTCCATCGCATAGCGGCACGAGCACTACAGCACGAGCATCCCGGTCACCTCCTCCAGACGACAGCCTTGATTCACGAAGCCTACGTGAGGTTGATCGATGCGCAGCAGTTGCGCATCCAAAGCAGAGTACATTTTTTCGCAGTCGCTAGCCAACAGATGCGGCGTATTCTAGTCGATCATGCGCGGCTCCGGAACGCACAAAGGAGAGGCGGCGGAGCGGTGACGGTGGAATTGGATGGCGTGCAGATCGGCTTTAATCCCAAAGGGATCGAACTCCTCGCGTTGGACGAGGCTTTGACCGAGTTGCAGAGAATCGACTCTCGCGCCGCGAAAGTAGTAGAACTTAGGTTTTTTGGCGGATACACCGACACCGAGGTCGCTCAGGGTCTAGGAATTTCACTGGCAACGGTACGGCGTGACTGGGAATTTGCCCGCTCCTGGCTATTCGACCGAATACATGGTGTCGCCGACGAAGCGCCAGCGCCTGGCTGCTAAAGCTGTCTCGGCTTTAGCACATCGATGGCGCGCTAGCCGTGCCCGAGATACTCTTAGAGAACAAAACCCCTAGCGGAAAGAGATGAACCCCCCGGATGGCCCCGAAGTCCCCACAGCGCGTCCGTGAACTTTTTGACGAAGCGATGGAGAAACCCGAGGCTGAGCGATTTCGCTTCGTCGAGACAGCCTGCGCGGGAGATGGGGACCTGCTCCAATCGGTCGAGCGGCTGCTGCGTGCCCACAGCGCGTCGGAATTTTTTCTGAAGACGAGTGTCGGGCAGACAGCCCGGGTGGGACGCTATGTCATTCGCGGGGAACTCGGCAGGGGATCCATGGGCGTGGTCTATGATGCGATCGACCCTTTGATCGGGCGCAGCGTTGCGGTCAAAGTAATTCACTTGAAAGGGGCCGAATTCGAGGGGCGGAGCGATTTTCTGAGGGACCGGCTGTTTCGCGAGGCCAACTCGGCTGGCCGCCTCTTCCATCCTGGAATTATCGTGATTCTCGACGTGGGCCAGGACGGCGAATTAGCCTTCATCGCTATGGAGCGCGTCGAAGGACTATCGCTCGACCGGATGTTGGCGTCGCGCCCACTCTTCGACACCAGCGAAGCTCTCTCAATCTTGCGTCAGACGGCAGCGGCGCTCGACTACGCGCATGAGCGCGGGGTCATTCATCGTGACATCAAACCAGCCAACATTATGTTGAATGGCGATTTGTCCGTGAAGGTCGCCGATTTCGGAATAGCCAAGATCATTACCGGCCAGCAGGCAACCGCTACCGGTGTGGTAATGGGCACGCCAAGTTACATGTCGCCCGAACAGATCGAGGCGCGCTCCGTTGACGGACGTTCGGACCAGTTCTCCCTGGTGGTACTTGCTTATGAGTTGCTGACGGGCTCAAAGCCCTTCGAAGCCGATACCATGGCCACGCTCGTGCATCTCATTGTGTACGGCGAACGACCGCGAGCGCATCGGGAAAACCCCGCCTTGCCGGAAGGTGTGGACGGCATTTTCGAGCGAGGTCTGCATCGGCTCCCTGAACAACGGTTCGCCACTTGCGCCGAATTTGTCGCGGCACTGGAGGGTGCCTTTCAGTCACAGAAGGCGCAATTGACGGCGCCGCGGAAATCGCCCCTCAGGACTAGAACGAAGAAAGCGATCGTTTTGTCTTCGATCCTCGCCGCGTTGAGCTTCGCCGCTCTCTTTTTTGCTCTCTCGAACGGCTATTTGAAGCTCGATTTTCTGCGCAAATTCGATAACCTTCGCACTCAGCAGCTATCCCGCAAACCGCTGCTCTCGAAGCTTTCTGTCCCGCCGCCAGCTCCTCCTGCGGCTCCGGCAATAGCCGAATTTCGTGTCGATCCCTCCTTTATCGAACCGGGTCAGCCGGTCACCTTGCGCTGGCAGGTGAACAATGCGCGTGAAGTCACCATTGATCCGGATCTGGGCGTGGTACCGCCTGCCGGCAATCGAGTATCGTCACCGTCCGTAGCCACCACCTACGTGCTGACCGCATCCAATGCCGGCGGCACAACCCGCCAGAGCGTGACGCTCGAGGTGAAAGCTAAACCCATCGCTCCTGCAATTCGCGCCAGGCAACTTTACTCCGCTGCCATGGAAAAACGAAAACGAGGCCAGACCAGCGAGGCGATGCCTCTCTTCCGGCAAGCGGCAGACCTCGGCGACACAGGTGCCATGATCGAGCTCGGCGAAGACTATCGTTCGGGTGACACGCTCCCACAGAGCGATCTCGAAGCGCTGCATTGGTTTCGGCGGGCTGCTGATGCCGGAAATTCGTCCGGTATGGTGTATTTGGGCGCAATGTACTTACTCGGAGCGGGAGTTACCAATGATGATGACGAAGCGCAACGCTGGTTCCAACGAGCCGCCGATCGAGGCAACGCTGCAGGCATTTACGATCTCGCAACTCTCTATGAGAGCGGAAGAGGCGTCGATCGGGACATGCAAAAGGCCGAAGAGCTTTACAGAAGGTCGGCGAAGCTCGGCAACAGTGAAGCGCAAAACCGGCTGTCTGAGCTCGAGCACCCGACCGGAAAGAGTAAATCCTTGAAGGTCGCCCGCAAGTAAAGGAAACTGCTTCAGGAGCCTAGCACGTTTCGAATCGCGGCTTCGAGCCAGATCACTACCGCCAATGCGCCTGGATCGATGTTGCCGATCGTCCGCGCACCCAAATAGCTCGACCGGCCCCGGCGCGCGACCATCTGCGCCGTACTGTCGGCTCCCTGCTTCGCCGCTTCGAGCGCCGCAAGGAGCGATTGGCCGAGGGGAAACCCTTCCGCTAAACGATCGTTGAATGTTCGGGCGAAAGGTATGAGGGCATCGAGCATCGTCCGGTCACCCAAACGCGCTCCTCCCAGCTCACTTATTGCTCCGCAACCCTCAATGATGGCTGCGGACCACTGTTTAGCATCGTTTTTCGACGCTTGCTCGAGCGCGCTCCCCGTCCTCAGCAACAGAGCGCCGTACAAAGGCCCGGACGAGCCTCCCATCGTCTCCTGAATTCTAAGTCCGATGGCTTTCAGCATTTCGGCTGGATAGTCGTACGGAAAGCTACCCAGCTCGATTGCTTTCGCGGCGCGGGCCATGTTGTCGCCGAGGTCGCCATCACCTACGGCCTCGTCGGCTTTTTTAAGGCGGTAATAATTCTCGGCCAACGCCACGCAGGCCGCTAAAGTAGCCTGTTTCGCGCGTTTGCCTTCAGCGGTTTGCGGCATCGCTTCCACTTCCGGCGTCGGAGTTATTACCGTTTCGCTAATCATCCGCTCCGCAACTGCGCCGGGACGCCGCTTCGGTGGATTCGGCCAAGCCGGTGCCAAAGTAGGCGCATCCAGCCAATGCAGCCGTTCGTCGTCTACCCGCAGCAGCGATATGGAGATTCCCGCCATATCTAACGACGAAACGAACGTTCCCGAATACAGCCGCTCGACTTCCAACCCGCGAGACTCGAGCCTCGATAGCACTCTGCGTCCCGCAATGGCGAGTTCCATGGCGGTGGTAGCCCCAAGATTGTTGATCAGTACAGCTACCCGCTCTCCGCCGCGGAGCCGCTGTGTCGAGAGGATCTGGCTCAAAAGTTCATCGACCAGCTTGTCGGCAGGAGCGATGGGCACCCGGCGTACTCCCGGTTCCCCGTGGATGCCAAGCCCCAGCTCGACTTCTCCGTCAAGTGTGAAACTGGGTCCGCTCGCGCCCGGCGCGGTCCCGGCCGACAACGCCACGCCCATCGTTCCGATTTGTTCTGCCGTCGCTTGCGCGATAGAAGCCACTTGCGGAAGATCCTTTTCCTCGGCGGCCGCCGCTCCGGCGATCTTATGAACCAACACTGTTCCCGCGAGCCCTCGCCTTCCGGCGTGTTCCTCGGATTTAGCCAGCGCAACGTCATCCGCAACGATTACACTCTCCACCAGAAAGCCTTCGGCGCGGGCCATCTCGGCTGCCACTCCAAAGTTGAGACGATCCCCAGTGTAGTTCTTGATGATCAGCAACGCGCCCAGCCTTCCAGTGACCGCTCGAATCGCGGCCAGCACGGAATCGGCGCTGGGGGACGTAAACACCTCGCCCGCCACTGCAGCGCTGAGCATGCCTGCTCCAACGTACCCCGCATGCGCCGGTTCGTGGCCGCTGCCGCCACCGGAGATCAGGGCCACCTGGCGATCCCGTACTGCTTCGGAATCGGCCCTGAGAAGTACGTTCTGACCCGCGAGACGCGCCAACCCGGGATAGAGGGCGAGCAGGCCATCCAGCATCTCGCTCACGGCCCGCTCCGGGCGGTTGATCAGTTTTTGCACCTGATCTCAGTTTAAAATCGGCGTCGTCAGATCTTCAGGAAGAGTTTCCGGCGGTACATCCAGAACAAAATTATCCAAAACGTCAGCAGCACTGCTGAACCGAGGAGCAATGGCTGATAGGCAGGGCCGAAGATCTCGAATACTCTATCCCCGAGGTTAATGCGTAACGAATCTGTGATGAACCGTTCGAACAGATGGGCGATCATGTAGGCCGCGATCGAATTCATGCCGACCACTACCAAAGGAAACGCCCATTTCCGAAAACCCTTCACATCAATGATCCAGCTGAACGCTGCCAGGAAGAAGAAACAGATGCCGCCGCTAAACAGAGTCCAGGCAGGTGTCCAAATGCGCTTTACGATCGGGCAAATGCCGGTAACGTGCAGAAGCAGTCCGGCGGCGATTCCGATGAGGCCGGCAATGACGAATCGCTTAACTGGGATCTTGGGAGCAAAAGCCCGGTACCAGCGGCCCGCAACTAATCCCAGGATCATGGTGCCGAGGGTGGGAATAAAGCTCAAGGTCAGATAACCGCCCTCATTGTCCACGAACGGTTTCGTTCTGGGAAAAAGGTTCAGGAACCACTGATCGAACGCATTCCCCAGGTTGCTGTTTTTATTCCAATGGGAAGCGAACCCCGTGAAATTGTGTGCCCAGTGGGCAGGAACGCCCACAGCAGGATAGTCGAATCCCGGTCCTGGAGCGGGATAGAGTGCCCAGGCCAGCCAGTAACCGGTAAGGATGAATCCCAGAGCCCACCACTGCCACTTCGGCGGGCGGAACCCGAGAAGAAAGAGAAAGGGATAGCCCAATCCAATCTGGCTCAAGGTGTCCTCAAACGTAAAATAAGTCTGCGAGTGATCGATGGAACGCAGGAAGATTCCCAACGCAATCAGAAGAATAGAACGCCACAAAGCGTGAACGAAGAGCTTGCCGAAGGTTGCGCCTTTACGCATGCGAGCGGCAATCGAATAGGGCAGCGCTACGCCGACCAAAAACGAGAATCCCGGCTGGATCGTGTCATGCAGCGAGCACCCAAACCATTCGACGTGCGTTTGGTTAAAGGCCAGAATGTGCCAAAACCAGTTGCCCGGCAAAGCATGGGAAACCCGGGCAAATTGCAGCACTTCTCCCATCATCAGCAGCATGACGAGGCCGCGATAGGCGTCGACAGCTACGTTGCGCTGGGTGGTTCCAGCTGGCCGCGGTAGCGGTCCAGGAATAACGTCGATTTCGTTTGAGGGCGCTTCTCTTGTTACTGTTGTCTCGTTCATTGTGGTCCAATTACCCAGGAGTTCCCCTGTGCTACGAACTATACCGCTTTGGCGAAAAGCTTGGGTACTAGGTTTCTAGCTGGAGAATAATATTGACACGGCGACAGCATCCGCCCTATTCTCGATCTATGAGTGGGAGAATGGTTTCAGAAGCCATGTCAAGCAGGAAAGTGGAGGTGACACCCTAATGTCAACATATTCTCATCCCGAAGTTTTGGTTTCGGCGGATTGGGTTGCCAAGAACTTAACGAACCCTGGAGTTCGTCTGGTCGAGGTTGATGTCGAAAACAACGCCTATGACCAAGGTCATATCCCTGGAGCGATCGCGTGGTCCTGGCAGAGTCAGTTGTCAGATCCAGTGCGCCGGGACATCATTCCCCGCGATCAGTTCGAATCCTTGTTGTCAGAATCGGGCATAAAAAACGACACAACGGTTGTCCTCTATGGCGACAACAACAACTGGTTCGCCGCGTGGGCGTTCTGGCAGCTCAAAATTTACGGCCACTCAGACGTTCGCCTTCTAAACGGTGGCCGCAAGAAATGGCTGCAGGAAGGTTTGGAGTTGACGAAGGAAGTTCCGGCTTTCCCGCGCACTAATTATCGGGCCAAGGATCCTGACTACTCCATCCGGGCCTTTCTTCCTCGCGTTCAAGAGGCCGTCAATGGAGGAACCGCGTCGCTGGTGGATGTTCGAAGTCCGCAGGAGTTCACTGGAGAGATTCTCGCGCCTCCTGGACTCTCGGAGACGGCTCAGAGGGGCGGCCATGTTCCTGGCGCGCGTAGCATTCCCTGGAGCAAGACCGCCAACGAGGACGGAACCTTTAAGAGCTTCGACGAACTGAAGGCCTTATATCGCGAGGAGGGCATCGACGGAAGTAAGCCCATCATCACTTATTGCCGAATAGGGGAACGTTCGAGCCACAGTTGGTTTGTACTTAAGTACCTGCTCGGCTATCGGAATGTTGTGAACTACGATGGCTCCTGGACTGAATGGGGCAGCCTGGTCGGAGCGCCAATCGAGCGCGGGGCGGCCAAGCCCGCGGAGGTCTTAGCGGCGCATGCGGGCTGAAAACTGGGAAAGGCGGGAGTTGGAGATAGAGGGTTGGCCGGTCAAGGTTACCTCCTACCTGATCGGCGAGTCGTATGTGACCGAAATTGAGGCCAGCGCCTCGGGATCGATCATAGCGCGGGGCATCGCAAAGACATCGGGAGATTCCTGGAAAGAAGCCTCCGAAGCAGCTACCAGGCGCTTGCTCCGGACGCGCCGAATGGACCTGACGATCGGCGGCTGAGCTAAAGCAGGTCCTCTCTAGCTTCTGAGTCAAGGATCTTTACCAGTTTGCTCACGTTCTGGGCCTGGTCGCGGCTCGCGACCAGCAGAGCGTCGGGTGTGTCTACAATGACCAGGTTGTCGACTCCGACAAGCGCCACTGTTTTATTGGCGTCCACATAGTTTCCGTGACTTCCCTCCGCCACGAGTTCTCCCCGGGAGGCGTTGGCATTGCTATCTTTTTCGGCGAGATTATAGACGGCTTCCCAGCTCCCCACGTCGTTCCAGCCAATGTCTTCGAGCGCAATACCTGAGACCCGGTCAGCCTTCTCGATGATTGCGTAATCCACTGAGATGTTTTCGCAGAGCGGGTAGATTTCTGCAAGCTTGTTTGCGAAGTTCCTATTTCCAAAAGAAGGCAGGCCGGCAAGAAGAGCCGAGGTCTTAGGCTGGTGCCGCCGTGTCAATTCCAGTACTGTGGCGGCTGGCCAGAAAAACATTCCGGCGTTCCAGAAGAAGTGCCCACGTTCCATAAACTTCTTCGCTGTTTTGGCATCGGGCTTTTCCCGGAAGCTGGCGACGGGCACTGCGTCGAGAGCGCCCGGTTTTACGTTTCTTGGAAATTCAATGTAGCCGTATCCGGTTTCGGGCCAGCGAGGCTGAATTCCAAGTACCACCACCTGCTTGCCTTCGGCGGCTCGGTATGCTGCCTTCACGAAATTCCGGAAGCGTGATTCTTTCAGAATCAAATGATCGGCGGGAAAAACGCCGAGTATCGCTTCCGGATCCCGATCATACAGAAGCTGCGCTACCAAGGCGATACAAGGTGCAGTATTTCGTTGAGCGGGCTCCGCGAGGATCTGCCCTTTGGGGATTTCCGGCAATTGATTGCGAATCTTCCCTTGCAGGAATTCGTTGGTGACTACCCAGATGTTTTCCGGTGAAATGACTGGTTTCAGCCGGTCCACTGTCTGCTGGATCAAGCTGCGTTCGCCGAAGAATTGCAGGACTTGTTTTGCGTTGCGCTTGCGGCTGCGCGGCCAGAATCGTGTGCCGCGTCCGCCGGCCATAATTAGGCCGTACCGGTGATTCACTATCGGTTTCCTCAGTTCAATTTTCTATGAAGAACGTTTTGCGCTGTGAACGCCTTAGGGATTCGGATTTCCCGGATTTAGCGGAATCGCGTGATCCGGCAACCGGGAATCGGGATAGCCCCGGAGGATCTTAAACGTTCGAGTCCAGCGCGTGCGTGTGAAAAAGTGCTCCACCAGATCTGCCATATGGCTGAATAGCGAATCTACCGAGGTGCCAGTCAGATCCTCAGTTGACGCCCTGTAGGACCAGTAAATCATTAGCGGCTTGCCGATGATGTTGTCCCGTGGAACGAAGCCCCAGTAGCGGCTATCAAGCGAGTTGTCGCGATTATCACCCATCGCGAAGTAACTATTCGGCGGTACGACTACCTCACCGTTTACGACATGATGTTCCAACATGTCGCGCTGATCCTGCGCCTGCAACCCTTCGGCAAAGGGCGACGGCTCACCCGGAAAATTGTCGCGCGAGGCGTCGTATGGAAATTTGTGGTAAGTGTAGGGCTCATTCAATTGGACCCCGTTCCGGTAGACGGTGCGGTTAACCATCTTCAATCTGTCCCCGGGAACACCGATGACCCGTTTGACGAACGTCTGGTTGATATCTACCGGATACCGGAAAACGATGATATCGCCGTGTTTCGGTTGTTCGTACGGCAAGATGTAGTGACTGATCGAACCCGACGGCGCATAGGCCAACTTATCAACCAGTAGGTGGTCGCCAATCAGCAGCGTGTCTTCCATGGAACCCGTGGGAATGACATAGGCCTGCACGAGCGTCGTTATGCCGAACAAAAGCAGCAGAATGGTCACCGCCCACTCCGCAATGCTGTTGCGTGTTTGCCCGCCCTGCTTTTTTTCTACTTTTGCCGTTTTCGACGCTGGAATTGTTGTCGTATGATCTGCCATCCCGTCCTATTTAACACTTCACCCCGAAGTTTTATTGTATCTTTCAGATTGGTGCCGATTCGTTGAACGGAGGAACTGCACTCTTGTTTCCGGCATCAACAAAGCAATCGAGGCCAACGGCCGATGAGCGACAGATGTCTTGACTACAAAGCTGGAGGGGGATTATGTGCCGTATGCGATCGGAACTGATGGTGCTGCTGGCAGTCGGGTGTCTGACGATAAGCTGCGCCAAGAAAACCGCGGATGATCAAAGTCTAACCGCCGCAATTCAATCCAAGCTCTACGCGGACGACTCCACGAAGTCCGCCAATATCAAAGTTGATGTCAAGAATGGCGTTGTCACGCTGAGCGGAGACGTTCCCAGCTCGGATGTGGAGTTGGAAGCCATGAAAGTGGCGAACGGAACGCCAGGTATCAGCAGCGTTAGCGACCAGATGAAGGTGAATACCGCGGCTACTCAGCCTGCGCCACCCGCACCGGCCCAGCCGGCCGCTACGCCGCCACCCGAGCCGCCGCCACCCGCGGCAACACCGGCTCCGGCGCCGGCCGACACCACGCCACCGCCTCCCAGAGAGCCGGCGATGCTGACGGTTCCGGCGGGCGAACGCATGCAGGTTCGTATGACTGACGCAATCGATTCACGCAAGAATTCGGTTGGACAGACATTCAACGGCACTCTTGATGCGCCGCTGGTACGGGGGAACCGGGTGGTGGTGCCTGCGGGAGCTCCAGTCGTCGTTCTGCTGACCAATGCCAGCAGCGCCGGCCGCGTTCGAGGCTCAAGTAACCTGCAGGTTCGGGTAACTAGTTTGACGGTAGGGGGACGCCAGTATGACGTTAACAGCGATGTCTACGAGGAAGCGGGCAAGGGCAAAGGAAAGCAAACTGCCGTCCGCAGCGGCATTGGTGCCGCGGCGGGTGCATTGATCGGCGGTTTAGCGGGCGGCGGTAAAGGCGCTGCGATTGGCGCCGGTGCGGGCGGCGGTGCAGGTCTGGGTTATCAGTTCTTCACTCACGGCAGCCAGGTGAAGATACCATCGGAAGCGGTGGTTACCTTCCGCTTGGCAGCTCCGCTTTCCATTCGCCGATAAGTTGCCGTTCCGGAGGAGCGCCGCTCGACACCGCTCCTTCGGGATGGTATAGCAGATCGCGTCCTCATCTTTTTTCGCGAATCATCCGATAGATCAGTGACTACATAGATATCCGCTTATGGCGGACGTCTGGGAAGACCCTGTTTGGCCACCGATCATCGAACATTTACAAAAGCATGCTGCCGCGCAAAACGTGCGCGCCGTGCCTTTGGCCTCTGCCTGTTCGCGGCTTGGGCAGTATCGCTGGAATCCGCCCCACTTCCCGTACTAACCTCGATCC
Organism: Terriglobia bacterium; assembly: GCA_963799755.1. GTDB lineage: Bacteria > Acidobacteriota > Terriglobia > Bryobacterales > Bryobacteraceae > Bog-105. The sequence goes on from CAWCYQ010000037.1 coordinate 106,256, forward strand.
GCCAAATCCGCACCCTCTCTCGTGAACAAGCCAATCGCCAATATCCCGTTCACATCAGAGGAGTAGTCACCTTCTTCTACGTTGTTCCAGACCTGTCGAATACGGCAATGTCCACGAACATGTTTGTGCAGGATTCTTCCGGAGGAAATTGGGTCAAAGCAAGCCTCACCCAGACGCCTTTGAAGGCCGGAGACTTGATTGACTTGTACGGGCACACCGCAGAAAGCGATTTTGCGCCAGATATCGTCGAGGCTCGCTGGCAACTCATTGGTAGCGCTCCGCTGCCTGCCGCGAAACGCGAAGAGTTTGGACCTTTGGCATCTACTACTCAGGACAGTCTGAGAGTCGAGATTGAAGGCGTGATTCAGTCTGTCGATCTGGTGCAGGGCGCTCTTCGTCTCGATATTGCCATGGACAGTGGCCATGTTACGGCGTACATTCCCAACGGCAATTCGAACATTCCTGCGGGGTTGGTGGATTCAAAGATACGTGCACGTGGAGTCTGCGGGGCGATGTTCAATGGGAAAGGGCAGCTCCGCGGAGTAAACCTGTTCGTTCCTTCTCTTAGCGATGTGCAAGTCCTTGAGCCGGGACCACTGGCGCCCTTTGCACTACCTGCACAGTCTCTATCACGCATCCTCAGATTCACTTTCGACGGCACATCCGGGCACAGAGTGAAGGTGAGGGGTGTTGTCACTCTCCAGCGTCCCGGTCAATTCGTTTTTCTGAAGGGGGAAGATGGCAGCATTCGTGCCGATTCGAACCAGCGAATCGGGTTAAGACCAGGTGAAGAGGTGGAAGCCGTAGGATTCCGGGCTTTTGGAGACTATGGCCCGATCCTGCAACTGGCAAATTTTAGAATAGTCGGCCGCACCGAGCCCCCTCTTGCGGAGCGAACAACCGTTGCACAATTGCTGCAGGACCAGCGGAACAACGAGCTCGTTCAGATGGATGCGCAACTGCTCGATCGCATTCTCACATCCGGCGAACAGATTCTGATCGTCAAGAGCGGCGCTACGGTTTTTCAAGCTCAACTGGAAGATGATTTATCGATTTCTCAGCTCATGACGATCGAGCCTGGCAGTCAACTCCGATTGACAGGGATCTGCTCGGTCAAGGATCAGCCCGGCTCGGGAACCACTACTCTGCGCCTTCTGCTGCGGTCTGCGCAGGATGTTCTCGTCCTGTCGCGTCCGTCCTGGTGGAACTTTCAGCATGGAATCTGGGTGTTCGGCAGCATGGGGGTTTTATTAATCGCGATCGGCGCCTGGCTCTCTGTGCTGCGACGAAAAGTGAAAATGCAGACCGAAGTGATCAAACGGCGTCTTGAAACGGAAGCGGCCCTCGAGCAAAGGTACCGCCAACTCTTCGAGCGTAACCTGGCTGGCGTCTACCGCATGGATGAAGCGGGCAGGATTCTCGATGCGAACGATGCCTGTGCTCGGATACTTGGCTATATTGACCGCCAGGATCTACTCGGCCGAGGCGCAGAAGAGTTCATATTGCGGGATACAATTCTCAAACGCCTCTCCTCGGCTCATCGAACGACTAGTTCCGAAATCAGCTTGCGCCTGGAGAACGGAAAAGAGATCTGGGTGTTGGTGAATGCCGATCTCCTGGATAGCGACGCGGGACAGGTCATCGAGGGTACCGTTATCGAGATCACGGAACTCAAACAGACGGTCCGCACACTGGAGGAGCGCACAACCTATCTCCACGCCTTAATCACCAACAATCCTCTAGGCGTCCTCGCCATGAACGCAGACGGGCGTGTGCTCACCTGCAACCAGGCATTCGAGGAGATGTTTCAGGTTAGATCTGCAGATGTTATCGGGCGCGATGCCGAGGAATTGGTCGATCGACCCCAGAAATCTTTGGACGGGGAGAAGCAACTATCGGTAATTGCTGCGAAGAAAACTACCTGCGCGGTAACACGCCGCAAGCGGCCGGACGGCCGATGGATCGACCTGGAAGTACACACGGTTCCGATCATTATCGGCGATCGAATTACGGGCTTTTACGCGATTTACCAGGACATCAGCGAGCGTGTAGCGGCCGAGTCCGAACTCCGCGCCACCAAAGAGGCTGCCGAAGCCGCAAACAAGGCAAAGAGCGAGTTTCTAGCCAATATGAGCCACGAGATTCGTACCCCAATGAATGGAGTCTTACTCGCAGCGGAACTGGCGACCGCCGAAAGTCCGACGCCTGTCCAACGAGAGTATCTGGATACCATACGGAATTCAGGCGAATCGCTCCTTCTGCTCTTGAACGATCTTCTCGATCTCTCCAAAATAGAGGCCGGCAAGATGGAGGTCCATCTGTCGGATTTCTCGATCCACAGATGTTTGCGTGAATGCGTTAAACTGCTCGATCCGCGGGCCAGGCAAAAATGCCTGAAGGTGTCTGTTCACATCGATGAGGAGCTACCTGAGTTTGCCTCGGGCGATTCGCTCCGGCTTCGCCAGATTCTGCTCAATCTCATTGGCAATGCTGTCAAATTCACGCAGCGCGGGTCGATCACGGTGACAGCCAAATTTCTTGGTATTCGCGACGGTCACCTGGTTTGCCAATTCTCGGTGTGCGATACAGGCATAGGAATTCCTCAGGAGAAGCAAGCTGCAGTGTTCCGCGAATTTGAACAGGCCGATGCGTCGACTACGCGCCGCTTCGGTGGAACAGGCTTGGGTCTGGCGATCAGTACAAAACTGGTTCAACTGATGGGAGGTAGGATATGGCTCGAGAGCGAACTCGGCCGTGGGACAACGTTTCACTTCACGGCTTCCTTCCTTCCCGCTTCCTTTCATAAGTCCTCCGGCGCACTGAGCGCTGCTGCACGTACACGTGCCTCGCGAAATGGACTGCGCATTCTGCTGGCAGAGGATAATCTCATCAATCAACGCCTTGCAATTCGACTACTTGAGAAAGCCGGGCATTCTGTAGTGGCGATCGGTAACGGCAAGCAAGCCATTGAAGCGTTTTCTCGAGAGCGATTCGACCTTATCCTGATGGACGTTCACATGCCCGAAGTAGATGGGATAGAAGCCACACGCCAGATTCGCCGCCTGGAAGTGATGACCGCCAGGCATATTCCGATCATCGCCATGACTGCCAGTGCGATGAAAGAAGATCGGGAAGCCTGCCTGACGGCAGGTATGGATGCTTATATGTCTAAGCCAATCTGCGCGGAGGAACTTCTCGCGACGTTGAACAGCCTGACAGATCAGCGGGAATGGGCACTTCCGGCGTAGAGCTGTTGCCATTGGATAGTCTCGCGGCCCACTCGCAAGCTGAAGCGGGCCACGGGAGAACACAACGCTAACAGAGTCTCAGAATCGGCTTGCAGCAAGTTAAAAAGCTGCGGCGCCCGCTTCCGCTACAGATTGGTCCTGCTTACCCATTCCTCCACTGACGCCAATGGCGCCCACGACCTGATCGCCGCGTTTCAGCGGAATGCCGCCCGCGAAGATCATCACGCGGCCGTGATTGGAAACGTGAATGCCGAAGAACTGATCGCCCGATTGGCTGTTCTCGGCAAGAGCTTTCGTTTCTATATCGAAGGCCCGCGCGGTCCAAGCCTTATTGATGGAGATATCCACGCTGCCGATCCAGGCGTTATCCATACGCACATGCGCAACGAGATTACCGCCCTGATCCACTACGGCGATATTCATCGGCTGACCGATGTCTTGCGCTTTCTTTTCTGCGGCGGCGATGACGCGTTTCGCGTCTACCAATGTGATCATCTTCAATCCTCCAGTTCCCTCTACTGCAAAGTGTACAAGTATCCGGCGATATCACCGGCATCGTTCGGCGTAACGCCCAAATTGGGCATGACGGTCTTTTCGTCTACAGCTTTTGGATTTTCGATCCAACGGACCATGTTATCGGGCGTGTTTTGCAGGACACCGGCGATGTAGATCCGGTTCGCGATTCCGGAGAGCGGCGGTCCGGCAAGGCCGAACGCTCCAGAGATTCCGGGGATGATGTGACAGGAACCGCAGCCGTAATACTGAATCTTCTGCGCTCCGCGACGGGCGTCTCCGCCGGTCGTCACATCGGCCATATGTTGCCGCTGGTTGGCACTGCCACAGCCGGAGAGAGCGATTGCTGAGAGGGCAAGCGACAAGGGCAGTATAAATCTACTTGGCACTGCGCGACCTCTCGAGCATGACATCGCTTTCTCTGAGCCAAGCGGCGAATAGCCAGAGGCCCGCGGCGAGATAAACAACCCCGCCCGGGACCCACATGATGAGCCCGCCGATCTGCTGGTCCTGCAGAGGAGTCAATCCCCAAGCCTGGGTCGTGGTTGCGTAGCCGGAATACCAGAGACGCGGGGAGAAGGTAAGGAGCGCGCCGAGGATGCTGGTGTGTACGGCGGTGGTGAAGAGATAGAAGACTCCGGAACCATAAGCCTTGCGGCCATGCGCGTAGAACAGCGCCCACCAGAAGAGGAGAGCGGAGAGAAAGAAGCTGAGATGTTGAGCGCTGTGAGCCAGCTCGCTTCGCAGGGTTAGATCGAAAAGGAAGGGGGCGTGCCAGATCCAGATGGCAGCGGCATGGAGCCACCAGGCGGTGAGGGGATCTGTGAGAAAGGTCCAGGAGCGGCGGACATAGCTGGTTTTCGCCCAGTGGCCGAGTGCGGCGGCGCCATCGCAACGGGAATGCAAAGAGCAAGGTCGCGAGCGGCCGGGAAAGCACGAAGAAAGGCGCTGCGATGAGCATCAGCACTTCGTGTTGGACCATGTGGGCGGAGAAAAGCGCTTCGCCGAGCGGATGGAGTGGCGAAACGAGCGCAATGGCAAGCGCCGCCCAACCGCACCAGAAGAATATATGCTCGCGACGGGGCAGGGAACGCTGAACGCGAGCGCCGCGAGCATAAAGCAGACCGGAGATGAGGAGCGGGAGAACGACTCCGGGGTCGAATTCCCAGGCGGACCACAGCTCGCCGGGTCGCAGCGCGTCGCCGGTGTCGGCGAGTGCTACCGCCAGGAAGTAGCAGTCCGATGAGAGCAAGCCGCCTCCAGCTCATTGACAAGCCCCAAGAACGAGTTCTGGGATTGCTTGCGCGAGGATGATCATACAGGCAAAGCCGCTGAGGACGATGCCGCCGAAGGCCATCATACGGCTGCGTGAGAGCTTGTCACCGCCGCGAGGATCCGCTTCTTTACCGAGCGCATTCCACTCGCGCCAAGCCAGCAAGCAGGCAGCGAGGGAGAGCAGAAACGCGACGATCGAGACGATATATAACGCCAGCTTGGTTTGAAAGGTACACGCCCAGGGATCAAGCGCAAACAGCGCTTCGAAACTAGCCAGCCAGAAGAAAGGGCCGGCCAGAATCCCCGTCCATAAGGCGAGATCGCGACTCATAGATCGAATGTTTCCGGGTTCATTGAGCGCTCCCGAAGATACGTGGACCCCAGTAAATGACTACGTAAATGGGAATCCAGATAGCCACAAGGAAATACCAGACCACGGTGTCGACATGAACTCCGAGGCGCTGCTTCTCGCCGTAACGTCCAGTCAAAACGATAACCAGGAGAACCAATGTATAGATGGCGTCTGCGATGAAATCAAAACTGTGCAGGCCGAGAAAGGCCCACACGTAGGAGCCCTGCGCGTCGGCTTGCCAGTTGAAGTTAAGCGAATGCCATTCGAAAATTCGCATGACGAAAAAAATGGCGGCGAGCACCAGGTTCAGCGTCATGTGAAGAATCATTCCGCGACGGTCATTTGCTTTGGCGGCCTCGCTTGCCCAGTATGCGAACAGCGCGCTCAGGATGAGCGGAATCAAGCGCGAGAGTTGGCAGCAGGAGATGCGGGAACTGATCGCCGGGAGGCGGCCAGACATCGATGCGCAGCCGGGTATAAAGAAAGGCCCCAATCAAAATGCAGAACATACTGCCTTCGATCAGGTCGATGCACAGTTGTCCCCACCAGATTGGTGATTGACTGGAAATGTCATAGGGCGGGAGATGACTTACGTCGAGCGTCTTCATGGCTGCATCTCCACAGGGCGGTGTGGCCAAAACCAGCCGATTAGCGCCAGACCGGATAAGATAGAGCCCCAAACGACAAACCAGTTGTTGAATACCGAACCCGCGAATCCGACGCTTACCCCAATAGCGGTAAGGAAGGGCCAGATGCTGGGACCGGGAATCACGTAGCGGTGATGGGGTTCAGCATCCATGAGAGTTGTAACCAGGACCTCGCGCCGGTCGTTCCTGAGGCCAGTGACGATGGCAAGATCGTCTTTCGGAACCCAGAGCGGATATCGGCTGGCTGCCACGGGCAGGTATTCGAAATTATAGTTTTCGGGCGGTGATGCAGTAGCCCACTCGAGACTGTCGGCATCCCACGGATTGTCTCCGGCGATTGCACCGGCTTTGCGGCTGAGGAAAACGTTTACCAGGAAAATGATGCCGCCGAGCGCGATCACGCAGGCTCCGCAGGTCGCAAGTAGATTAAGAGGACCCCAACCCATCTCAGGCGGATAAGTGTAGATGCGCCGCGTCATGCCTTTCAAGCCGAGAATATGCATCGGAAAGAACGTGAGGTTGAAGCCGATGAACAGAACCCAAAAGTTGATTCTGCCAAGCGTTTCGTTCATCAGGCGGCCAGTCATTTTCGGAAACCAGTGATAGAACGCTCCGAACAGCGGAAACAACGCGCCGCCGATCAGCACGTAATGAAAATGCGCCACGACGAAGAAGGTATCGTGTACCTGCAGGTCAAGCGGCACGGAGGCGAGCATGACGCCGGTAAGACCGCCCAGCACGAAAATTGCGATAAAACCAAAGACGAAATGCATGGCGGTGGTCATGCGAAGGCGCCCGGTCCACATGGTTGCGATCCAACAGAAGATCTGGACACCGCTGGTGATGGCGATCATCAGGCTCGCCGCGGTGAAATACGATTCGCCGATCTGCGGGAGCCCGGTCGCAAACATGTGGTGAACCCATAAGCCAAATGCGATGAAACCGGTGGCGATTTGTGAGAGGACCATGGCCGGGTAGCCGAATATCTGCCGTCGTGAATGTGCAACGACGATGGAGGAAACGAAGCCCAAAGCGGGGACGAAGATGATATAGACTTCCGGGTGGCCGAAAAACCAGAAGATGTGTTGATAGAGGATCGGGTCGCCGCCCTCGGCAGGGTTGACGAACTGAGTGCCGCTGGTGCGATCGACCAGCAGGAAGGAACTCGCGATCATGATGGCGGGCATGGCGAAGATCACCATGAACGATTGCACGAGAATCGACCAGCAGTAGATGGGGATGCGGTTGAGCGACATACCGGGTGCACGCATTTTGAAAATGGTGGTGATCAACTCGGCACCGACGCACATGGCGGAAACTTCGGTCCAGGTGATCATCTGGCACCAGAAATCCACGCGCTTACCAGGATCGAACTGCGGTCCGGCGAGAGGCGGGTAAGAGAACCAACCGGCATCCGGTGCGGAGTTGCTGAAGACACCCCAATACAAGAAAATGCAGCCGGCCAAATACATCCAATAACCAAAGGCGTTCAGACGCGGAAAAGCAACATTCCTGGTCCCAAGCATGAGCGGGACGAGATAGATCGCCATGCCCTCCATCATGGGGACGGCGAACAGGAACATCATGGTAGTGCCGTGCGTCGTGAAGATTTCGTTGTAGCGATCGGGACTGAGAAGCGTTCCGTTCGGGTGCGCCAGTTGGAAACGCATCAGCAGCGCTTCGATACCGCCGACGAGAAGGAAGATGAAGGCAGTTACGATGTACCGCATGCCGATCGCCTGGTGGGTGGTGTAAGTAAACCAACCGAAAATTCCTCCCGGATGACGCCAGGCGCGCTTCAACTGTTCGAGTTCCCGATCCGGGTTTTTCGTGGTTCCGAAGACAGGTTCAGTCCGGGTCATTTCAAACTCTCGAGGTATTCCAGAAGCGGCTGCAGATCGCCGGAATTGAGAGCGATGGTTGCCATGTGATTTCCGGGCTTGACGCTCTGAGGATCGACGATCCAGCCGCCGAGATTGCCCATCGTGTTCGGCAAAGTGTTGGCAGCGATTCCCAGCCTGCTTCCGAAATGGGTTAGATCGGGGGCCATCTGGCCGGCGGCAGTGGTGCCGCGGATCGAATGGCAGAATACGCATGCATGGCTTAGAAAGACTTGCTGGCCGTGCTGTTTGACAGGATCGGCAGGCGCAACTGATGGCTGCAATTGTCGCATCCAGCCAGGCGTCAAACTTCGCTTCCGGCTCGGCAATCACCCAGAGTGCCATGTGGGCGTGCTGTAGACCGCAAAATTCGGCGCATTGGCCTCGGAACACTCCCGGTTGGCTCGCCTCGATCCATTCCGTCGTGACGCGCGATGGAATGAGATCGCGCTTACCATTCAGGTTGGGAACCCAAAAACTGTGAATCACATCGTTCGATCGGCCCATGATCATGACGGGGCGGCCGACGGGTATGTGGATTTCGTTCGCGGTGACAAGGGTACGGCTTGCATCGGAGTTGTCGTATTGCACTTGCCACCACCACTGGTTACCGGTGAGTTCGATGACCATTCCATTGCTTGCAGCGCCAAAATCGGCGACGGCCTTGCCGGTCAACACACTGGACACAAGCAGGAAGAAAAGGATCAACACGGTCGCGATCGTGGCGCCTGCGACTACTCTCGTCAACTTGTTTTCGGTTTGCGGAGCAGGCAGGTGAGTGGTTTCGAGAGGCTCCTGTTCTACGCCGCGATGCCGGCGGGTGAGGGTCCACAACGTGAGAGCCAACACAATAACGAAGATTGCCGTAAGCAGAGAGACGAAAAGCCACATCAGGCCTGCGATTTTGGCGGCTTGCGGACCACCAGGATCGACCGCGGATTGTTGATGCCCGGCGCAACTCGTCAGAACAGCGGTGCAAAAGCCGAGGAGAACTGCAATCGAGGGAGAGCAGAGGCGCGGCTGTTCCTCCGATTTCATTTCGTTGCTCCGGTCGTACGGCTCTTGAGCGTTTGCGGATTGGATTGAATGTTGTCAGAGCGGCCGGGCGTTGCGGATTTTGGCTGCAAGCCATTCATGGAGCGGACATAGGCGACGATTTGCCAGATCTGATATTCGGGTATGCGTCCTCCCCAGGACGGCATACCGTTGGGCCGGCCTTTGACGATCGTGTCGAAGATGTTTTCCGGTTCGCCGCCGTAGATCCACGCGGTCTTTATCAGCGGAGGACCGATACCGCCGCCGCCTTGCGAGTGGCAGCCGGAGCAGTTGTACCAGTTATAGAGACGCTGGCCTTCGGAGATATCGTAGGCGCTGCCGTTATAGGGATTTGTGACTACCGCTTGCGGTTCGACAGGCCCGCCCGGGCGAAGCGGGCTCTCACGCGCGGCATCGCCAAAAACTGCCAGGCGTGCGGGTGATGGACGTATGTCGCGTTTCTCCCGCTGGCAGGAAGCCAGCAGAACGATCGAGCAGCAGGAGAGGATGGCGAAGATGGGTCGCACGGTCATGCTGTTTCTATCGGGGAACCTGCGGCACACCGTAGTCGGCCAGAACCCGTTCGATAACGGTGGAGTCAGTTTCGATCGCTGCATTCAACGCCCGTTCTAAGCCATCGTTTCCCTTGCGTACCGCAGCGGAGATGTCGTAGGTGAACGGAATAGCAAGAAAAGTCGCCGGAGAGACTGGAACGACATCGAGGGCGGCGTCTTCCCGTTGCGCGAAATAGCCTGCGAACGGTCCCCACACGATGGCAACATCGATATCGCCGTGTGCGACGGCATCTATTATTTTGTGCGGAGGATTCTGTTCGCCATATTGGCCGAAGAGGCTGAAACCGGTGATATTTCTGGTGATGCCTCGACGGGCGAGGGCGGCTGCGGGCGGCGCATAGTTGTCTCCGACGACCTGCACTCCCACGCGCCAGTTGGGAAAACGCGGATCATTGAGAGACGAGATGCGCAGGTCGCGATCTTTGCGTGAGACGAAAACGTAGCTGGACCGATAGTAGGGCTTAGTTGTCGCGACTGAAGATATTGAGCTCGGTATGCCCATCACGAGATCGCAGCGACCTTGTTCGAGCGAGTTAGTGAGGAAGGACTTTCGTTCGGCCCACCAAGTGTATTCGAGCTTCGCACCCAGTGTGGCGGCTAATACTTCGGCCAACTTGTTGTCGAATCCTTGCCCTTGACGGTTGGAGAATGGCATGTTGTCTGGATCGGCGCAAACGCGGAGCGGAGTGCGGTCAGTTGCGAACGCCGAAGAGGCAGTTATTACGAACAAGGCGAAGCATGCCAAGCGTGCCACTTCGTTCCAGAGAGCTCTAGGGCAGCGAAAAGACATAGAGCATTCCGCCTTTGGTAGTGTACTTGCCGAGATCCGTCATGGCATTAGTAAAGCCGAGCGCAGCAGTACCATCCACTGTATTGACGCCGCCCGCAACTACGGCGCCAGACCAGCCTCCGACTCCGGAGAGCACGGCCACGTACTGCTTGCCGTCAGGACCTTTGTACGTAACGGGCTGTCCGATGATGCCGGATCCTACCTTGAACCGCCAGAGGAGCGCCCCGGTGCGATCGTCAAGTGCTTTGAACCAGCCGTCCATCGTCCCATAGAAGACTATGTCTCCGGCGGTAACAACCGCGCCGCTCCAGGCAGGAAACATCTCTTTCACGCTCCAAACGGTTTTAGCTTTGACCGGGTCCCAGGCGGAAAATTCGCCGCGGTTGCCGCCGGGGCCGGCGTACATCCGAACGTTCATTCCCACAAAGGGAGTTCCCGAGATGTAGTTGGCCTGAACGCCCTCCGTTTCGTAACACAGATTATTGTGCGGGATATAGAGCAGGCCCGTCTTGAGCGAATACGCGGAGGGCTGCCAATCTTTCCCACCTGGAGGTGCAGGACATGCGTCGCGGATAGTCTTAAAGCCAGTAGCCTTGTTCTCGTTGAAGTGGAGCTTGCCGGTTTTTAGATCGACCCCGGTGCTGGTATTCAAGTATGCGAAGGGCTCGGCTGAGAGCACCTGGCCGTTCGTTCGATCGATGATATACATACGGCCGTTTCGATCGGGATGAGCCAAAACTTTCCGCATCTGACCGTCGAAGTTCAGATCGAGCAGGACATTTTCATTCACGCCATCGTAATCGTGTTCATCGTGCGGGTTCATTTGATAGGCCCAAATGGCTTCGCCAGTCTCCGGGCGGCGGGCGAAAAGACTACTGGTCCATTTGTTATCTCCAGGACGTTGTTCGGGATTCCAGGGGCCCGGGTTTGAAGTGCCGTAATAAATGAGATCGAGATCTGGATCGTAGGAGATCCAACTCCAGCCGGTACCGCCTCCGATCTTCCATTCGTCTCCGGACCATGTTTTGAGGCCGAGGTCCTTGGTTCGATCCGCCTGGTAATAGGGCTTGAAATTGTCCCCGATGAGAACATCCTTGTCCGGGCCGGTAGAATATGCCCGCCAGACGATCTTCCCGGTATTCGCATCCAGACCCGCCATCCAGCCGCGAACGCCGAATTCACCCCCGCTATCGCCGACGATCACCTTACCCTTGGCAACAATCGGCGCCATGGTCATCGATTCGCCGAGATTGATGTCGCCGAGGCGCGTTTTCCATACTTCTTTACCGGTATTTGCGTCAACAGCGACGGTTTGCACGTCGAGCGTGTTGTAGTAGATTTTCCCGTTGTAGTATGCGGCTCCGCGGTTTACGATATCGCAACAGGCGACGCCTTGCGAAGCCGGGGTGGGGTTCGGTTGATAGACCCACTTCACCGGCGCGCCAGCTTTCGTGAGATCGAGCGCGTAGAGGTAGTTCGGCCAGGGAGTGACGATGTACATCGTGTCATTAACGATGAGCGGCGCGGCTTCATGCCCGTGAGTCAAACCGGTTGAAAATGTCCACGCCAGCTTGAGATCCTTTACGTTTCCGGTATTGATCTGGCCGAGAGTGCTGTAGCGGGTACTGGCGTAATTCTTCGCTGCCATAACCCATTGCCCGTCGTCCGGCTGATTTTGGATCTGTGTAAAAGCCGGCGAAACACCTATTGCCAGAAACAGGAACAGCTGACCCTTTTCGATGTTCATGACCTCAGGCAGGAATTTTACAGCATGGTGTAGACGCGAGTTAAAGATGTGCTCTTACCTAGCAATGTTGCTGGTGTGCGAGCCTTTAGGGCAACATCTCTCCGCCGGTCAAATCGAGCACGGCGCCTGTCACGAAGCGCGAGTCGTTGCTAGCCAGAAAAACATAAGATGGCGCGAGTTCCGCAGGCTGCGCCGGCCGCCCCAACTGATTGCTCTTGCCGAACTCCTTGACATGGTCGGGGCCCATGGTCGCCGGGATGAGCGGAGTCCAGACAGGTCCGGGCGCAACCGCATTGACCCGGATGCCTTTCTTGATGCCTATCGCCGAGAGGGATTTGGTGAATGTGACGATCGCTCCTTTAGTGCTGGCGTAAGCCAAGAGCTTTGGGCTCGGCTGATATGCCTGGACCGAAGTGGTGTTGATGATGGAAGTGCCTTCCGCGAAATGGTCCCATCCCGCCCTGCACAGATAGAACATCGCATAGACGTTCGTCCGAAAAGTGTAATCCCATTCTTCGGATGTGAGTTCTTCGAACTTCTCATGCTCCATCTGAAACGCGGCATTGTTCACCAGAATGTCCAGGCCGCCTAATTCCTTTACGGTTCTGGCGACCACTTCCTGGCAATGTGCCTCGCTGCTCAAATCGCCCCGAATGGAAAGCACTTTCCGGCCTTCCTGCCGGAGGAGAGATTCAGTGTCTTTCGCGTCATCATCTTCGGACAGGAAAGAGAAGGACACGTCGGCACCCTCGCGGGCGAAAGCTAGTGCCACAGCTCGGCCTATTCCGCTATCGCCACCGGTGATGAGCGCCTTGCGGCCAGCAAGCTTGCCGGTTCCCTTGTAGGTTTTCTCCCCGTGGTCCGGCTTCGTTTTCATCGCCCGTTCGTGGCCCGGAGGCGACTGCCTAGGTTCGTCAAAGGGAGGTTTGGGAGCTTCCTTCCTGGGATCCTTCTTTTCTGTATTTGTTGCCATAGTTTTTATTCCCAGAACTGCGTCTGGGTCTTCGAGTTCGCTTCTGTGAGACTTTGCAATTCTCCGTTCCGCGACACAGGGAATTATGCGGGCAGCAAGACGAGATCGACACCAACCTGAAAAGCCCCCGAAAGTTGCGTGGTAACAGTGGGGTAGGAAACGGGATCTCACGAATGGTTCGCCAAAGACGATTTGGTCGCGAACCGCGAGGAATACCAACTATGAACCTGTTCACGAATGTGGAATTAAATTCACTCCAAGATCTATTTGTCAATCAGCTCGAGGATCTTTACGATGCGGAGCAGCGGCTAACGAAAGCTCTGCCAAAGATGGCCGATGCGGCGTCCTCAACTGACCTGAAGCAAGCGTTCCAGAGTCATCTCCGCGAAACCGAAGGCCACGTCTCGCGGTTAGAGTCTATCTTCAACAGCCTGGGAGCTAAAGCTAAGGGGGAGACCTGTGAGGCCATGAAGGGGCTGATCAGTGAAGGCGAAACGGTTATCTCAGCCAAGGGCGACCCAGCGGTAAAGGACGCCGCTCTTATCGCCGCCGCGCAACGCGTGGAGCACTACGAAATCGCGGGATATGGAACAGCGCGAACGTTCGCTCTTCGTTTGAACTTGCCCGACGCCGCTGAGACCCTCAATCAAACTTTGCAGGAGGAGGGAGCGGCAGATCGAAAGCTCAACCAAATCGCGGAATCGGAAGTGAACGTTCGGGCTGCGGGGCGCGCTTGAAGCAACCCCGTTAGACCATTCCCAAAAGGGTGAGCATCAAACCGGTAGATGTCTTCAGAGCGGGAAAACCATGTATTCCAAGATCGCGTCCGAAATCCCCGACGAGGTCAGGTCGGCTGAAGAAGCCGGCCTCCGGTACATTGTGCCGAAAGGGCCCGGAATCAAAAGAAGGCGGGCCGGAGCGGGATTTGCTTATCTGGACCCGCACAATGTTCCGGTGGAAGATGCCCAAACTTTGGCAAGGATACGCTCTCTCGTAATCCCACCTGCCTGGAGCTCCGTGTGGATCTGTCCGGCTCCTAACGGCCATATACAGGCCATCGGGTGGGACGCCAAGGGCAGAAAACAATATCGATACCATCCCGCGTATCGCGCCGCTCGCGATCTCGCAAAATTCGATCGGATGCGTGCGTTCGGCAAGGTCCTGCCACGCATCCGCCGTATTGTGGAACGAGATCTCAAGCGGAAGGGTATGCCGAAGCGCAAAGTGCTGGCGGCTGTAGTCAAACTCCTGGAGACGACCTTTATCCGAATCGGGAATGAAGAATACGCGGAAGAGAATGGCTCCTTCGGACTGACGACCCTTCGTAACCGGCATGTAGAGGTGCTCGGAGGCATCCTGAAGTTCCGATTCCGGGGCAAGAGCGGCCAACAACATGAGATCAAGCTGGAAGATAAGCGGCTGGCTCGGATTGTACGTCGGTGCAAGGACATTCCAGGCAGTTCGCTTTTCGAATACATCGACGAGGAGGGGAAACCGCAATCCTTGGAATCGGGCGATGTGAACGAATATCTGCGGTCCATAAGTGGCGGCGAGTTCACGGCAAAGGATTTCCGGACATGGGGAGGTACATGCTTGGCCGCCGATTTCCTATTGGAACAGCTACCTGAAATCGACTCCCCGACGAAGGCAGCACTGGTAGAGGTAATTAAACATGTGGCTCACAAGCTAGGAAATAAACCCGCCACCTGCCGCAAATACTACATTCATCCAACCGTCCTCGAAACATTTGCTGCCGGGACCCTGCGCAACTTCGCCGAGAAGTTCAAGGACAGCCGTAGCCGCTATCTCAACGAACAATTGGTGTTATCTCTTTTAAAGCCTGCCGGGAGAGTACGTCCACGAAGCGCGTCCGTGAGGCTGAGCCGCAAAAAAACAATCAGTAGTGTTGTTGCTTAGCCGTTTTCCCGGGATTTAGAGACTATATGTGCGTCCCCGATGCGCGCCAATCAGAATCTGGAACAGGCGGTGCGCGATCAGCTCGTGCAGAGAAAGCAGCTCTCTGTTAGCGTTGACGACGGAAGCGACATCCTTCGCGTCTGCGCCCGCGCCGCCTGCTTTCAGAGCGTCCGTGGCTTCTTTGATGATTGGATCAGATATCACTTCTCCGGCCATCTCCCAAAGTGTGATAAATCGATCGATCTGAGTGGGCAGGCTCACCGAAAATACGCCGTGCTGGCTGGTCGTGCGGGGAGGCTTGTAATCGAGGTTGAATGGACCGTTGTAATCATGGGCGCGCAGCAGCACCAGAATGTTGAGCCAGTCGAGCGGATTCACCAGGCCGATGGCAATATCCACGTCGTGTTTCAATCTGTAGCCATCGTTGATATCGAAGTGGAAGAGCTTCTTACACAGCAGCGCGCGCGCTAAGGCAGCCCGCGGCGCTCCTCCCCACATCAGCTCGTGCAGATATTCCGGATTCAGTCCCACCATCTCGGGATGAGTTAGCAGCCCGGAAGAAATAAAGGCGAGCATGGCATCTGAGGTAGGCAGCAAAATCTCAGCCTGGGGTTCAAACGGCTTTGCCTCCATGCAGTGTTTCAGCGGTGCGCGGCCGTACTGCTTGGCAATCTCAATGTCTGCTTCGCACGCGGCATTCACTCCGTCCGCGTACCAGCGCAGCGTCTGCGTCTCGTCGATTGCGCCTTGGATGTAGTAGCCGAGCGATCCGGGCCAGTATACACAGAACTGTGCCCCTAATTCGTGCCCGATGCCGACTGTGTTGGCGAGCCGGCGGTCTGCATAGGCACGCACGTCGGGCGATTCGGCTGCAGGACCCGCTGCCCAGACAGCATGGTGGAAAGTTTCAGTGGTCACCATCGAACACTTGAGCCCGAACTTAGCCAGAGTGCTCTTGATACGAGCGACTATCTCGTCCTGCTTCGGCGTGAAGAGGTCTTCGGTCCGGATGACATCGGTGTCATGCGTACACCAGTAACCCACGCCGATCTTGCTGTACTCTTCGATGACTCTCTCGAAGGTTATCGGAGGTCGTACAGGTGCGTGAAAAACCGCTTGGCCCTCGTATGCCGGCGCCCACTGAGGTCCGGTAATGAAATATCGCCGCCGAACTTCAGGAGAATAGCCACCGCCGCAGGCTTGTGTCAGGCGGTCCACCAGTGCAACTTGTTTGTCTTGCGGAATGGGGCCCATAAACGAGCACCATGATAACGCTCCCAAGACTCACTTCCAGAGGCGCGCCTGAACGGCGGTGAAACGCCGGATGATTTCCTCCTGGTCTCTGTGCGATCCGTTCTCGATCACTGGCGTGCCCGCCACATAGACGTCTCGGATAGCACTCCGGTGAAGGGCGAAGATAATGTGGGTCAAAAGTGAAGCGCGGTCCGCGCCCGCGATGGATGGGTTATCCAGATCGATGGTCACGAAGTCAGCGGCCTGGCCTCAGCAGCAAGGCTTTTGGCTCCGCCTTGTGTTGCGTATTGGAATAAATCGCGCTCATTTAGCAGAGCTCGTTCCATACGCTGCAGCCTGAGATGATATTCGAGTTCGCGAGCGTCTTCGAGCAGGTCGATCTGCACGTTGCTATCTGAGCCGAAGCAAACATTAATGCGCTGTTCCATCCAGGCACGCGCCGGGGCGATGCCATCACCCAGGTTGCGTTCGGTTGTTGGGCAAACGCAAATATTTGCCTGCGTCAGATAGCGGAGTTCATCGGCTGTCGTGTGCGTCGAATGTACCGCTGTGAAATCGGTACCGAGTATGCCGTGTTCTTCGAGCAACTCGATCGGCCGCAAGCCGTATTCCGCCTCGCATGCTCTGAGTTCGGCCGGCTGCTCGGCAACATGCATGTGGATCGGCATCTTGCGCGTGCGCGCATAGCGTACCGTCTCGAGCAGATAAGGAAGCGGCGCTGCTCGCACGCTGTGCGGAGCTACTCCCACCCAAACGCGATCGGAGGAGAAAGCATGTGCGAGCGCTTCCGTGTCCTTTATGAAAACGTCAACATCTTTCGTTATAAAACGTGCCTGTCCCGGATTTAACTCTTTCTGCCACCCTGCGCGATTGTACGCACTCCGCAGAAGAGCGATCCGCAAGCCTGTCTCGGTCGCGGCGCGTATGACTTGACTCGCCAGCAGATTGGGATTTTCGTAGCGCGTGCCGTCCGGAGCGTTATGCAGGTAGTGAAACTCCCCAACGGTTGTAATTCCGGAGAGCAGCATCTCGAGAAACGCCATCCGGGAAACGTCATAGATATCCTCTGGTGAAAGCCGGCATGCCGTCTGATACATCGCTTCGCGCCAGGTCCAGAAACTGTCATGCTCGGCGGCGGTGCGGTGCTCTGTGCGGGCGCGCATCGCCCGTTGAAAAGCGTGCGAATGGGCATTCACAAATCCCGGTAGAATTGCTCTTCGGGATAATCGTTTCGCCTTCGCCAAATCGTCCCGGGCCGATGAAAACCTGATTGCCGTACCTCCGGCATTGGTAAACAACGCGACATCGGATTCAAAATGGCCGTCGCGATAGACGAAATCGGGAAGCCAGCCCCGCTCGACGTCAGTCATGACGCGAGTACACCAGTACTCCGTTGATATAGACGGATGCTGCGGGCTCGACACCTGTGAAATAAGCGATTTCCCGATAGTCGGCGCAATCGTGAATTACGAAATCGGCTTGCTTACCCACTTCGAGCGAGCCGATCGAAGATCCTCGTCCGAGGCTGTAAGCCGCATTTATAGTCGCTGCCGTAATTCCCTCAGCCGGTGTTATGCACATCTGAGTCGATGCGAGAGAAAGCACAAAGGGCATCGATGGCGTGGGCGACGATCCGGGATTGAAGTCTGTGGCCAGCACCATGCCGAGTCCGTGTTCGATTATGTCCCGAGCCGGTGCAAATCGCTTCGACCCGAGCGTGTAGACGGAAGCCGGAAGCAGCACGGGCTGCACATTGGCCGCAGCCAGCGCCTCTATTCCCATCCTGTCGATTTGTTCCAGATGGTCGGCCGTGGTGGCGCCCAGTTCGGCTGCGAGCTGCGCTGCTCCGGAGCGCGAAAGCTGATCGGCATGAACGCGCAACCCGAGCTTGGCCTCGCGGGCAGTCTCCAAAATCCTACGTGACATAGGACAAGTCGAAAATCTCAGGCTCGCAGAATATATCGCAATACTCGGCCAGACCAGCTTCCGCCACTGTGGGGATCATCTCATCGACGAGCAGATCCGCGTAGCCGGAGGAATTGCCGCGGAATTCGTCCGGTATCTCATGCGCGCCCAGAAATGTAGGAACGATCCGCAGCGGGCCTTCCGTCCCGAGTCTTTTTATAACGCGCAGCATTTTCAATTCGGATTCGAGTGAAAGACCGTACCCGGATTTAGCTTCGATGGTGGTCGTTCCATTGCGCAGAAACAGCGCGAAGGTGATGCTTTGCGGCATCGAGCAGCTCATCTTCGGAAGCTGCCCGCGTCAGGCGCACGGTGGATCGAATGCCGCCGCCCGCAGCCGCAATCTCTTCATAGGTTGCTCCGCTCGCCCGCCTTTCGTACTCGTCCAAACGAGCCCCGGCGAATACCGGATGCGTGTGTGCATCGACGAATCCGGGCAGAACCACGCGTCCGCCTGCGTCGACCACTGTGTCCTTAGAGGTAATCAAACTCTCGATAGCCGCGCGCGAGTCAATTTTGTCGATCCGTCCATCGCGGATCAGAAACGCGCCATCGCGGATAATCGAGAGCTCTTTCATCTCATCGCGAATGCGCGGACGTTTGGGTCCGGCAAGCGTAACAAGCTGACTACAGCCTAGGACGGCAAGCGACATTCAGGGTATCATCGGCAGTTTGACCGCTTCGCGGCGCGCCACCTCGATCGCTTCCGGATACCCGGCATCGGCGTGCCTGATGATGCCCATGCCTGGATCGGTTGTCAGAACTCGCTCCAGACGGCGATCGCTTTCTTCCGAGCCATCGGCCACCACCACCATCCCGGCATGCTGCGAGTAGCCGATTCCGACGCCTCCGCCGTTATGCAGCGAGACCCAGGAGGCGCCCGCGGCGGTGTTAACCAAAGCGTTCAGTAAGGGCCAATCGGCAATCGCGTCGGAGCCGTCCCGCATGCCTTCCGTCTCCCGGTACGGCGAAGCCACCGAACCGGTATCTAGATGATCTCTGCCGATTACGATCGGCGCCTTCAATTCTCCTGAGCGTACCAGGGCGTTCATCGCGAGACCGAACTTGGCTCGCTCGCCATAACCCAGCCAGCAGATTCTGGCGGGGAGTCCCTGGAAAGCAACTCGCTTTTGCGCTAATTGTATCCACTGAATCAGTCCAAGATTTTCGGGAAAAAGCTCTGTGATCAGCCTGTCGGTGCGGTAAATGTCGGCCGGATCGCCCGAAAGAGCTACCCACCGGAAGGGACCGCGTCCTTCGCAGAACATTGGCCGGATGTACTCCGGAACGAAGCCAGGAATTTCGAAGGCGTCCTTCGCTCCTCCTTGGACCGCGTTCTGGCGGATGTTGTTGCCGTAGTCGAACACGATCGCACCCGCGCGTCTGAGAGCCAACATGCCCTCCACATGTCGAGCCATCGCCGCGAAAGAGCGCCGCTCATAATCTTCCGGATTTTTCTCGCGCAGATGCTGCCGCTTCGGTAAGGCTCATCCCGTTGGGTACATAGCCGTTTAACGGATCGTGGGCGCTCGTCTGATCGGTGACGATGTCGGGCGTCACGTTGCGCGAAGCAAGCTCGGGAATGACATCCGCGCAGTTTCCCACCAGTCCAACGGACAGAGCTTCACCGGCGGAGCGCGCCTTGTCGAGGACCCGCAATGCCTCATCCAAACTTTCGACCATGCGATCGCAATAACCGGTGCGGATACGCTTCTCTATGCGGCTGCGTTCGACGTCGATGCCCAGGAAGCAAGCTCCGTTCATGGTGGCGGCCAGCGGTTGCGCCCCGCCCATGCCTCCCAGTCCGCCCGAGACGATCAGCTTGCCCCGCAAAGAGCCGCCGAAATGCCGGCGACCCGCTGCGGCGAACGTCTCGTACGTACCTTGCAAGATGCCCTGGCTGCCGATGTAAATCCACGAACCCGCCGTCATCTGTCCGTACATAATCAGGCCGAGCTTTTCGAGCTTGTGAAAACAGTCCCAGTTCGACCAGTGTCCGACCAGATTCGAATTGGCAATCAGTACGCGCGGGGCTTCCGCATGTGTGCGGAAGATGCCAACCGGCTTGCCGGATTGAATGAGAAGCGTTTCGTCGTTTTCGAGATCCTGGAGGGAACGGACGATAGCGTCGAAGCACTCCCAATTGCGGGCAGCCCGTCCCGTCCCCCCGTACACGACGAGTTGATCCGGATTTTCAGCAACTTCAGGGTCGAGGTTGTTCATGAGCATGCGCAAGGCGGCTTCCTGATGCCAGCCTTTACAGGCGCGCTTCGTCCCCCGAGCCGCTCGAACGGTCGTTGTGGCGTCTCCGGTCATCGCATCACTCAATCAGAACAATACTAAGTGAATGTAGGTAGAATACCGCATGAGGAATGTTCATGGTTTGCTTTCACAGTAAGTTGGCATTTGGATTGATCGGCATTGCTTTCGCCGCGTTGCCGATGACGGCGCGGCCCGTTCAAGCCTCGACGAATGGTAACGATAACTCGGCTCCTTCACCGCAGATCCAACGGATCGCTCAAGATGTTTACAAACAGATTGTGACACTTCCACAATATGGTGTCTTCGATGACATACACTTCGCGCTAAAAGGCAACAGTACCGTCATTTTGCGCGGCGAAGCCTCGCGGCCGACTCTAAAATCCGGCTGCGAGAACGTTGTGAAACGGGTCGAAGGCGTCAAAGAAGTTGTCAACGAAATCGAGGTGCTTCCGGTATCGCAGAATGACGATCGGATCCGAGCTCTGACTTACGCGAAGATCTATGGAAATCAGTGGCTGCAACGCTATACCAACAATCGGGGCGGAGGCCGATATAGATCGCCCATGCGCGCCGCCATTGGCATCACCAATGATCCGCCGATTGGCTGGCATGCCATCCATATCATCGTGAAGAACGGGAACATTCGTCTAGTCGGCGTCGTGGATACATCAGGAGACCTGGCGATCGCCGAAATGCAGGCGAGATCTGTTCCGGGTGCGTTTACGGTTGAGAATGATCTGGTCGTTGCCAAGCCGGAAAACAAGAAGTAAGCGTTGTGTCATCCGGGCGGCGAAATACCCCAGCGCGAAGAGGGTCCTGCTCATCTAAGATCAATGAGCTCTCGGCAGTAATGAAGGCGGAGCCTTTTATGTGCGGATAGACAAGACCCTCACGAACACGGATCGAACCCTCGAATATGCTGCCGGTTATGCTCTCCTGGACCCAGATCTCGCCTTCACGCAGTTTGCCCGTGGCATGAAGACAGGCCAGCTTGGCGCTTGTTCCGGTGCCACACGGCGAACGGTCGTAGCTCTTTCCGGGACACAGCACGAAGTTCCTGCTATGAGCACCCTCGATTGTAGGCGGCCCAGATAACTCTATATGATCGATCTCGGCACCTTCTTTACCCGTGATGCCCGGCTGCCGCCAAGGCCTGACGAATTGCCCCGGTGTAACGAGTCAGAAGTTCAAGATTTTCCAGAAGCAGCGGCACGGGAGAGGCGGCAGTGAGAAAAAACCAGTTACCTCCCCAAGCAACGTCGCCCGTCACGGTACCGAATCCCGCCACTTCGACGGGCACGTTGGCCGCTAGCCGGTAACTTGCGACGTTACCGATAGTAACTTCGCCGTTGTCGTGAAGTAGCGCTTCAACAACTCCTACCGGAGTTTCAATTCGATGCAGACCGGCCTGTATCTTCCCTAAATGCGCTAATGTAACGACCAGGCCGATTGTGCCGTGTCCGCACATCCCCAGATAACCAACGTTGTTGAAGAAGATAACTCCCGTAGAGCACGAACGGTCTACCGGGTCGCATAGCAGCGCACCCACTATGGCATCGGAACCCCGCGGCTCGTTGACGATTGCAGACCGAAAATGGTCGTACCTCGCGCGGAATAACCGCCGGCGCTCACTGAGAGGTCCGTTGCCGAGGGAAGGACCTCCGCCGATCACGACGCGAGTCGGTTCGCCACCGGTGTGCGAGTCGATGACCTGAATCGTTTTGGTTCCAGCCAAGCCATAGAATACGCTAACAGCAGTGGCTTCTCGTCACTCCGACGCGATTCCTTCCGGGCGCAAACTGAATTCGTTCCCGAGCTTCCTGCTATACTTCTGCAAAATCCATGTGGAAGAGATTACCTCTAGCGGTGCTCAGTGTGGCGTTACTGTGCGCTCAATCTCCGGAGATGACCGGAGTATGGAAGGCGGACTTACAGAAAAGCAAAATCGCCGGACCTCCCGGGCCACCGCCGAATAACTATTTGGTAATCATTGAGCAAAAGACAGCAATCTTCAATCAGCGCACTAAGGAAACGGCCCCACAGATCGTTGAGACCACCGGAATCTGGGGCGAGCATGGCGAACAGCGCTCAGTCCTCACTGTCTTCAACAACAACAAGCCCATCGTGCGACCCTATCAAGGCATTCCGACGCGACTTACTGCGTCTTCGGAAGGCGACACGCTAACTGTTACTGGCGAGGTCGCCGGCCGTCCTGACACTTTCAAGCGGACATACAAGTTATCTGCTGATGGGAAGACACTTGCCGTCGACATCGAGAGCAGCCATGACGGTAGGCAGATGGAAAGCCATCTGGAGCTGATTAAGCAGCCGGATGCGGCGGGTGAACCGCTTCGCAAACCTGAGGAGCTTGCCGCAGCGCATTTCAAAAATGTGAAAACGGCGTCGCTGAAGGACTTGCCGGAATCCGAGTTCATCAATAACATGCGGTACTTCGCCTGGTCGCTGAATCGGGACTGCGAATTCTGCCATGTTGCGCACAAATTCGACTCTGACGATAAGAAAGAGAAGCGCACGGCGCGCAAGATGATCGATATGGCAGCGGCGATCGATCAGAATCATTTCGAGGGCCATCCTGAAGTTCGTTGTTTCACCTGCCATGAGGGTCATGCGCACCCGCTCTCGCACCCGCAGTTTCCAGAGGAAGCTGCTGCTGAAAAAGCGCGAATCGAGGCAGAGACAGCGGAAAGAAGAGCTGCTGCGCCAGGGCCATCGGGCGAAGCTCGTCCCAAATAAACAGCGAAAAGTTCTACACGACTCGCAATAGCGCGTACAGAGAAGCAATCAGACCAATCACTGCGGCGAGCAGCAGACTGTGTTTGAACGCAAAGCGAAAAAGTCTCGCCTGGTCGGCTGTGTTCATGTTGGTCGCCGCCGCAGCCACCGCTATGGTCTGTAGGCTGATCATTTTGCCCATCACGCCGCCCACGGAGTTATTGGCGGCCATCAGAATCGGGTCGAGGTTGAGTCGTTGCGCGGTTATAACCTGCAGGCTGCCGAAGAGAGCGTTCGAGGAAGTGTCCGAACCGGTGAGGAACACACCTAACCAGCCAAGCAGGGCGCCGAAGAAGGGAAAGAGAGCTCCCGTGCGAGCTACCGCCAGGCCCAAAGTCCCGGTGGCGCCGCAATAGTTCATGAGAAATGCCATTGCGAGAACGCTGCAAGTGGTTAAAACCGGAAGCGCGAGCTGGCGAGCTACCGAGATAACGATGCCGATATATCTCGCCGGACTCAGCCCGAGGAAAAAGCACGAGACGAGCGTAGCTAAAAAGCAAGCCGATCCCGATGCGGAAAGCGTGTTGAAGGTATAAAGGGCTCCATAGCGTGCCGCTACTGCAACGACTGGCGGAGTTCGCAACACGTGATTGTGAAGAGCTGGCCAGCCGAATGTCCAAGTCCCAGAACTCAGAATGTGCTGTATGGGTTTGATGCCCCACAAAAGCACAAACAACACGAGGAAGGCATAGGGAAGCCACGCGAATGCGATCGCGCGCGCCGAGTGGGGCCGTGGCTCTTGCGTGTTTTCCTGCATTGCCGTTTGGGATGGAATGGCAGCGTCGCCGGCGAACGTCGCGCTCAGATCGGGAGAGGGCGCATGCCGCCAGATTCGAAGAAACAACACCAGCGCCGTGACGCTGAGTAGCGAACTGAAGATGTCGGTGAGCTGCGCATTGAGAAAATTTGAAACAACGAACTGGACTGCCGCAAAGATCACTCCATAGAGGAGTGTTGCCGGCAAGATGCCGGAGAGTGCCGCTGGACCTCCGCAGGCCAATATCAAATAAGCCGGCAGGACCAGCGACACTGGTGATGACAGGCGTCCTGCTACTGCGGCTAATTTGTCGAACGGAAGTCCCGTGATGGCAGCGAGCGTCACGACAGGAATGCCGATTGAGCCGAACACGACAGGGGCCGTATTGGCCAGCATGCACACTGCCGATGCTTTCCAGGGCGAGAAGCCGAGACCCGTTAACATCGCCGCCGCCACCGCGACAGGGGTTCCAAATCCAGCCGCGCCTTCGAGAAAAGCTCCGAAGCCAAAGCCGATTACCAGCGCCTGCAGCCGCGAGTCAGGCGTCAACGACGCGACCGAATCCTTGATGATCTCGAACCGGCCCGTGTCGGCAACCATGCGATAGAGAACAATGGCCCAAAGGACGATCCAGCAGATTGGGAAGAGTCCGAAAGCTGCTCCGTATGCTGCGGCGCTGATCGCGGGTGCAACCGGCATGCGATACGCTGCCAAGGCGATCAGAATGGTGACGGCTAATCCGCACAAACCGGCGAACCAGGCTGCCTTTCGCCTGACGCCAAGCAAATAAAGGAGTGTGAAAACCGGAATGGCCGCAATCAGGGTGGAGGGTCCCAGTCCGAGACCTAAAATCCGGTAAGATTGCGACCACAGCTGCGAGTCCGTCACGAAAGAGGCCATCCAGAGACGGCGTCAGCAACTTTGCGCTGCTCTGTTCCGAGTCGAGAGAGATGATAGAAAAGATGCGATTACTAATTAGCTGCAGAATCAGAACGTCTTCCGTGCCGCTTGCCTTACTGGCTGTTTGTGCTTCCACGCTTTTGTTAGGCTATCCTGCTCCACCGGCTCAAGCGAGCCAGCGCTCACCGGTCGGAGTGCTGGAAGAAACAGGATTTCAGCCGATCTTCGACGGGAAGACGCTGCAGGGATGGGACTGTGACCCCGATTTCTGGCGTGTAGAGGACGGCGCAATCATCGGTCAATCCACCCTGACGCATCAGCCCAAGCAGAATACATTCTGCATCTGGAAAGGTGGTGAACCCGCGAACTTCGAACTGAAACTGCAGTATCGCTTAACGGGCGTCAAGGATGGCAACAGCGGAATTCAGTACCGCAGCGTCGAGCTTCCGGAAGTTGCGAAATGGGTGATGAAAGGCTACCAGGCGGATATCGATCTCAAACAACAATATACCGGCCAGGTATACGAGGAACGGAAACGCGGCTTCCTTGCGCTCCGGGGGCAGATTTCGATGGTACCCGAAGGAAAGAAAGCAGGCTCCATCGGGTCCGTAGGTGACAGCGCGCAACTGCGGGGCTTTATCAACGACGACGGGTGGAATGATGTCCATATCATCGCGCGCGATAACATTCTGATCCAGTTGATCAATGGTCACGTGATGAGTGTTCTGATTGATGACGATTCCACGAATCGAAAAATGTCGGGCGAAATCGGCATTCAACTACACCGGCTGCCAGGGTGTTCCATGAAGATGGAAACGCGCAATATTCGCCTCAAGACGCTTTAACGCCGAGCATTTAACGTACCCCAAAAATGCGCGTTCGTTTCTTCGTGCTTGCAATATCCGTCTGCGCTCTTGCGTTCGGAGCCGACTGGGCAACGTGGCGGTTCGATCCGCAGCGAACCGGTTGGCAGAGAGACGAGCGAGTTCTAAACGCGCGAACCGTTACGAAGCTTGCGCTGCTTTGGAAACGGAAGCTCAGCGATCGCCCGGATGGTTTAGCAGATCCTTTGATCCTGGGCCCGATTATCACTCATCGAGGCATTAAGGAACTGGTTCTTGCCAAGACCAGTTCTGACGTCGTTTACGCCATCGACGCCGACCTCAACAGAGTTTTCTGGAGTCGAAAGCTAACAGAGAAACCACTGATTTCGAACTCAACATGCATCGGCGATTCGCGCGTGACGCCTTCGATGGCTCCTTCCGTGGTCAGGCCCAAGACTTCTCTCGGCTACGAAGACGATTTTTCAGATGGCAACAAACCGCTTTACGTTTTGTCCGCGGACGGCGTTCTTCATGCGTTTCGTCTGCGCACCGGTGAGGATTTCGCGCCGCCGGAGAAATTTCTGCCTGCCGGTGCGAGGCCGACGAGCATGGATGTCGTCAGTAGCGACCTGTATATAGCGACAGCGGCTGTGTGCGGCGGAGTTCCGGATCGCCTTTGGACTGTGGACCTGAATAGCAGTGGAGAGCGAACCGGCTCTTCCGCACGGTCGCAGCTGATAGAGGATTACGACCACGATGCACTGGGTAGAAACAATGCCGATCGTTTTCCAGCTCGCACAGCTTTCGAGTGGCAGGGGAAGGAATTAGCGGTCGCGATTACGCCCAGGGGCGAATTGGCTGTTCGAAATGCTAAATCCCGGCCGATGATTTTTGGATTGCCCGGCTCCGGCAACTCCCCAGGTCTCGCCACTTGGGAAGATCCTGCGGGTGATCGCTGGATTTATGCGAATCTTCAGGACAGCCTCAAAGCATTTCGTCTGATGCCGGGGCAAGTGCGACCCGAGTTTGCCCAAAGCTGGAAGTTATCCGGCTTAGACGCGCCCGGTCCTCCAGCCTTGGCGAACGGGATCCTGTATTTTCTTTCAAGCGCGGGAACTTCGGCATCGAATCATTTGGTTTTGCACGCAGTCGACGCTCTCCAGGGCAGAGAGTTGTACAACAGCGGTCAGAGCATCTGTTCTAACTCGTCTTCCAAGAACCTGGCCATTGCCAACGGCCATATCTCTTTCAGTGCAACTGATGGTTGGCTTTACTGCTTCGGTATTCCCTTTCAAATGTGATCTCCCGAGATAAATTCGACTGCGGAGATAATAACGGTTAGCGTTCTATGCCTCTTCGATTTGCAATTTGCGATTCTTTGCGTTCGGCCGCTCTCGCTTTGGCCGCCTTGACTCTTCTCACGGTCGCAGCTTACGCCGACCTTCCGCCTGGTCCGGGCAGGGCTGCCACGATTCGAGTCTGCGGCAGGTGTCACTCGCCTGAACGCGCTGCTTCCCTTCACCAAACTCATTACGGGTGGGAGGAGACCATCACAAAAATGGTGAAGTTGGGCGCGCAGGGTTCTGATGACGAATTCGAAGCCATCCTCGAGTATCTCTCCAAGAATTTCGCCCGCGAGGCTCCGGGGCCGATTAACATCAACAAAGCAACGGCCGTCGATTTAGAGGCTGGGCTGCTGCTCAGAAGATCTCAGGCCATAGAAGTCGTGCAATACCGTGCGCAGAATGGAGACTTTAAGTCGCTGGACGACCTGAAGAAAATTCCGGGAATCGACTTTCAGAAGATCGAAGCAAGGAAAGCTCGCATAGTATTTTGAAAGTTGTATCCACATGTATAAGTTCCGGCTTGTAGCTCTGTTGGCCGCGCTCACGAGCGTCATACTTTTTGCTGCCGACTGGCCGATGCGAAGCGGCGGTCCGCAGCGCAATGGCTGGGCTAAGTCCGAGAGTCGTATCAGCAAAACAAACATCGCTTCTCTTCGACTGCTTTACAAATATCAGGCGGAAAATCTGGCCAGCGCGCAGGATGCTCTGACCTCGCCTATCATCAACGGCAACCTCATTACGTACCGTGGCTTCAAAGAGATGTTGATCTTCAGCTCAAGGTCTGACAAGGTCTTTTCGGTAGACGCAGATCTGAACAAGCTTCTCTGGAAATCGGATTTCGAATACCGATCAGACAGACCGCAGCGACAGACCGCGACCGCCAGTTGTCCAGGCGGCTTGACGTCTCCCGTGCTGATGGCGGGCAGCAGTTCTGCCCCTATGCACTTTGCAGCGATGGCCAGCCAGATACCTGCTGTCGCCGCAGCCACGCCCGGTGCGAGAGTCAGACTCCGGCCGTCACCCTACTTCCCTCCGCTGTCGCAAAGTGTTTATCCGCTGCGGCCAAACACGTTGAGCGAACTCGCCGCGCTGTACACCGTCAGCAGTGATGGCGACCTGCATGTCGTGAACAGCTCCACCGGCGGCGAGCTGATTGCTCCTTTCCGCTTCCTGCCGCCCAATGCAGACGTAACGAGCATGAATATACGTCAAAACGTTGTGTACGCGACGACTGCCAACAACTGTGACGGCTATATGAACGCGCTATACGCGGTTGATCTTTTAAGCAGCGATCGCAAAGTTTCATCTTTCCCCCTACGCTTCGGTAGTTTCGCGGGTTCGGACGGCACGGCCGTCGGTAATGACGGCACAGTGTATATCCAGGCCGCATATGGCGAGGGAGATTCGATGGGCAGCTATCACGAAGCCGTCCTCGCTCTGACGCCAAAAGATCTGAAAGTGAAGGATTATTTTTTGCTTCCCGGCAAATCGGTTACCGCTGCAAGCCTCGCATCGCCGGGCGTTACGCCTATGGTGTTTTCCTGGAAGCGAAGGGAGGTCCTGGCGGCGGCCGGTACGGACGGCCGCTTGTATCTGCTCGATGCGAAATCGCTCGGCGGAGCGGATCACCGCACGCCGCTCTTTCAGACCGATCGTATTGCGGGTCGTTCCAGAAATTATGATGGTAACGGCTTCCGCGGCGCCTTTTCCAGTTGGAACGATGTCGATACCCAGAATCGCTGGATCTATGTGCCCGTTTCAGGGCCTTTCGATGCCTCTGCAAAGCTGCCCTTTGTCGGTTCACCTCCCGATACCGGAAGCATTGCCGCTTTCAAAATTGATGGACAGAAGGACCAGCCGGAGTTGCAGCCGCTGTGGGTTTCTGCTGATATCCCGTCACCCGCGCCTGTGGTGATCGCCAATGGCCTCGTATTCGCGCTTTCCACAGGCGAATCGCCGCGTGTCGCAAAAAAAGACGGCAAGCCCTACACTGCCGCTGAACGCGAGGCTATGGCGAGTCATGCCGTCCTCTACGGCCTTGACGCTTTGACCGGAAAGCAACTTTATTCGAGCGGTGATGCGGTTTCCACTTTTTCTCACGCCGGCGGCCTCGCGGTGGCCAATGGGCGCGTCTATTTCGCTGCCCACGGCAATGCGGTTTACTGCTTTGGATTTCCAAAGAACGAGCCGCAATTGGCCGAACAATGATAAGGATTCAAAACTACTAGTGATACGAACTTTGTGTTGCCTTGCGGCCGCTGCCCTGTGCATCTTCGGCCAGAATGCCGAATGGCCAACCGATGGTGGTAACGCCCGGCGAACCGGCTGGCAAAAAGACGAGCATATCCTCACCCCTGAGAACGTCAAGAACCTGAAAATCCTGTGGAAGCTCCAGTTGAATAATCAGCCCCGCGAGATGCACTCGCTATTTCCGCCGCTGATTGTTCCGCATATACCGACCCCAGGCGGTCCCAAAGAAATCGCCGTCGAAGCCGGTATTTCTGACAATCTGTATGGAATCGATGTGAAGGCGGGAGAAGTTCTTTGGCAGAAACATTTCGATTTCTTGCCAGTCAAAGAAGGTCGCGGTCTCGAAGCGGGCGATCCGCTCTGTCCCGGTGGGCAGACTGCAACACCGATCATCGGACCGCCAACGCCGTCGGGCAATCGCACCGTCTACGCGATGGGTAGCGATGGAAGGCTGCATTTCATCAATGTCGCTGACGGCGTTGAGATCGAGCCTCCCGTCAAATTCGGTTTTGTGAATGGGAAATCATACGCGCTCAATATGTGGAAGAGCATCATCTTCACTACGACTTCCCAGAGCTGCAACGGCAACCCCAACCAGATGTGGGCGATCGATGTCAACGATCCTCAGAAGAAGGTCATGACATTCAGCCCGCGTAGCGGCGGAATGTGGGGCAGGGAAGGCGCGGCGATCGATTCGACAGGTGCTGCCTGGGCTCCGACGGGTGACGGTGTCTACGATCCTGAAAATCGTGTTTTCGGCAACGGCTTGGTCGCCGCGAGGGTTGAAGATAAGCAGCTTCAGCTAGTCGATTGGTTCGAGCCGGTGAACTGGGCCTGGCTGAGTAAGCGCGACCTGGACATGCAGGTTACTCCGGCGATTTTCGATTACAAGGGACGCGAGCTTCTGGTTACCGGCAGCAAGGAATGTCGTGTCTATTTACTCGATACGCGAGCCGCCGGCGGGGAAGATCATCAGACGCCTTTGTACCAAACTCCGCTGATGTGCAATGAGGAAGTCAATTTTGCGTCCGCGGGTATTTGGGGTTCGATGGCAACCTGGAAAGATGCGGCCGGAACCCGCTGGATCCTCACGCCATTCTGGGGGCCGGTACACCGCAATTTCAAAGTTCCCGTTTCCTACGGTCCGGTTGAACATGGCGCAATCGTCGCCTTCAAACTCGAGGAGAGAAATGGTTCATTCGAACTCGTTCCGGCCTGGATGTCGCGTGACATGAATCGCGCCGAACCTCCGGTCATAGCGAATGGAGTGGTGTTCGCCTACGGTAATGGCGAAAACACCGAGCAAGCCTATCCGGAACGTGGTCTCTATGACTACAGCCCTGAGCGCATCAAGAATTCCACGCATGCGGTCTTGTATGCTCTCGATGCTCAAACCGGCAAAGAACTGTACTCGAGCGGCGATCAAATCAAATCATTCAATCATTTCAGCGGGCTTTCCATCGCCAACGGGCGTGTTTACATCGGAACCTTCGATAGCATCCTCTATTGTTTTGGTCTCGCTGGCCAGTAAACGACTACGACGCGACGGTTACTGAGTACCGCATATCGCGGGTCACCAACGGGATCAAGACGCCACGTCGGGCGGATCCCATAAGCGTTAACCGGGACTTGACGGCTAGTGACGGATGGCCGACGAAATTCGGAATCGAACCGCAGACAGTTGTCCGATTTCGCGGCGATTCCTCCCGCAAGTGGACACCTGGTGGACAGTTCCCGCCGCCGACAAAAACGCTAAATATCAGGTAGCACAGCGAGTTAAAAAGTGAGGCAAGACCGGAAGAATACGTGCGCATAGGAATGCGCCGATGCTAACGCTTTGGCGGGAGGATTCTTAAATGTTCCGATCCATTGCTCGCGTCGTGGTTCCTGTTGGCGTGGTATTTGTCTCCGTCCTGGCGTCCTTGGCCAACGCCCAAATCTCGCCGGACTTTCCCAAGCCCCCCACGCCACCGGATCCGCTGACGAAGACGCTATCCATTTTTCGCAGCAACATGCAGGACAAAATCATGAAGGCGGCGGAGACGATGCCAGAGGCCAAGTACAGCTACCGGCCGACGAAGGACGTTCGCTCATTTGCC
The DNA here is from genome assembly GCA_963799755.1 of Terriglobia bacterium. Taxonomy (GTDB): domain Bacteria; phylum Acidobacteriota; class Terriglobia; order Bryobacterales; family Bryobacteraceae; genus Bog-105. The sequence continues at coordinate 137,658 of CAWCYQ010000037.1, forward strand.
GAGATCCTGACTCATGTGGGGGACATATCTTACTATTTGTGTTCGAACGCCAAGGGTGAAGCGCCCCCGCCCCCGGCTAAGGGTAAGGATTCGAAGACCGAGATCGTCGCCTACCTAAAAAGCGCCTTCGCCTACTGCGATGGCGCGTACGCGGGGTTCACTGATGAGCACCTCAATGACCCGGCGGACTTCTGGGGTTACAAGACGAACAAGATGTTCATCGTGACGCAACTCCCAAATCATGATGCCTTGCATTACGGCAATCTCGTCACATATCTGCGCCTCAATGGCCTCGTGCCGTCCGGGGGCTGGTTTTGATGGCGCAGCGGCGCACGGGCCGCGACGCAGGTTCAGCCAAAAGGCGGCTCTCAGCGAAGTCATGAGAGCGAAAATCTGGGGAGCTGCGAAGGCGTTGGTGGTTGCTGTCACATCGTGCGTAAGCATGATACCGGCTACGGCACAGCCTGCGGGCTTGCCAGCATCGTGCTATTAACAACCAACTTTCGAAAAACCAGAAGGAGGCCAGAATTCGCTCCAGGTTCTTCTCGATTTCGCCGATCCTTGCTCAGTTTACCGACGTTTTTGTCGTTTAGAGATGAACCTTCGCTGATTCGGAGGAGCCGGAAGTGTTGATTATTGGCGCGAGCCCGGTAGGACTCACGCCAGGATCAGTTTTGAAACGGCGCGACTTCAGTCGTGCTGTAACATTCCAACCCTGAGGCGTGGGTTCCAGCAAACCGACTCATTACCGACCAACCCGCATCAGAACCAGGTCTTTTGCTTGTAATCGAGATATGCGGCGCCGAACTTCTCCGACAGCACCCGCTCCTCTTTCCGGCTGCGCACCACCTGCAGTGGAATCAGGCCCGCAAAAATCAGCAGCAGCCACGGCCGTCCCATCCAGATGATGATTCCCAGGATGAACACCGCGCCAAAGAAGTAAATCGGATTGCGGATGCGCGAGTAGAGGCCCGTCGTTACCAGCGTCGTCGCCTTGGCCTGCACGCTGAAGGCGCGTCCCAGCTCAATGCGCGCCGCTACGAACAAAAGAAATGCCGGCGCTGCAATCGCAATTCCCGCAATGCGCCATACAGTCCATGGCAGATGCGCGGCATGCATGCCAAAGAGCGATAAGCCGATGATTACCACCGCCAGCGTCACCAAATTGAGTTTCATGGCCGTTCCTTCAGTCTCGTTGCAATCAGGACCATCTTAGTGTGCCCGCACGCTCAAACCCACGCCTTGGGTCAGCTTCAAGAATCGGGCTTTAGCCCGCACATCAACCGACCAAAAACAGCCCCGAAGCGATTGGAGCCGCCCTATTTCCCCAAGCTCATGAGCAAACGGTTAGACTTGTCTGATCTCGAATGGCAAACGCAGATACTCAAGACCTGAGCCGGTTCGGCTACGCCCAGGAGCTCTTCCGCGAGATGGGAGGCTTCTCCAATTTCGCCATCTCGTTCTCAATCATCTCTATTCTTACGGGAGCCGTCACGCTCTACGGCTACGGGCTCGATCTGGGTGGTCCTCGCGAAATGACACTCGGCTGGCCCATAGCCACTCTCTTTACTCTGGCGCTTGCTTCCAGCATGGCTGAGCTCTGTTCGGCCTTTCCAACTTCCGGCGCTATGTATCACTGGGCTAGCGGTCTTGGTAGCGCCGGGACGGGCTGGTTTGTGGCCTGCCTCAACATCATCGGGTTAATCGCTGCCCAGGCGGGCATAGATTACAGTTGCGCCCAATTTATCCTGCCTTTTCTCCATCTCCCCGTATCGCCGCGCAATGTATTTATCGTGTTTGCGTTGATACTTGCCATGCACGGACTTCTGAATCAATACGGCTTGAAACTGGTAGCGTGGCTGAATGATGCAAGCGTATCTGTGCACATCGCTGGAGTGATCGCGATTGTCGTGGGGCTAATGTTTTTTGCCAGGCTCCAGCCGGCATCCTTCCTGTTGACCGCCTCGCCGCATCCTTCGATTCGCGGGCCTTACATCTGGCTGTTTCTTCTCGGACTTCTGCAGGCACAGTGGACATACACAGGATTTGATGGGTCGGCTCATATGGCCGAGGAAACAGAGAATGCGCGGAAAAGTGCGCCTTGGGGCATTGTTCTCTCGGTGGCTGTTTCCGGAGTTGCCGGTTATGCGCTTCTCCTGGCGCTTACTCTCGGCATTCATTCCGTACCCGCCGCGCTTGAGGCAAAGGACGCGCAGGGGAATTCCGTTCCGGCGGCCATTGCCATTCTGAGTACGGCTCTGGGCGCACGAGTCGGCATTGCCCTTGCTGGGCTGGCCTCCATGGCGATGTGGTTCTGCGGACTTGCTTGCGTCAGTTCAGCTTCCCGAGCCGTATATGCCTTGGCTCGCGACGGCGGTCTGCCAATGTCTCGATTTTTCGCGCGCGTTGACAAGCGTCACGGCACTCCCGGGCCGGCCATCTGGTTGATCGTTGCAGCCACTGTGTTGATCATGGCTTGGGCTGGAGCAGTTCCTATAGTCACCTCGTTGAGCACGGTCGCCCTCTATCTCGCCTATGTTATTCCGGTGATCCTTGGTTTCCGGGCGCGTAGTCGCCCACAGCCCTGGACAACGTACTGCTTGTGGAGCCTGAAAGGCTGGGGTCCTTTTCTGAATCTGATAGCCATCATCTATACGGTGTCGATCTCAATCGTCCTGATCATGCCTCCCAACCAACTTGCTGGAAAAACGTTGGGCGCCGTGATAGCCTTCCTCTTGATCATGTACTGGTCAATCGTCCGGCGAGACTTCTGTGGCCCTGAGTGGGCACGATCGGCCGCTGTCTCAAAGATCGGAGATTATCCGAAATGACCGCCGCAGAGGCTCTTGACTTTATTCCGCCAGGGCAGCATTACATCGGCGGCCGCTACGTAGAAGGTAAGTCGTCAGCTCACATCGATATTCGTAATCCAGCCACTGGAGAGCCGTTGGCGCAGGTGCCCGACGCATCGCCCGAAGACGTCAATCGCGCCGTCTCCTCCGCTCGGGCAAGTTTTGAAAACCGGAGTTGGCGCGGCAAGAACTCTTCCGAGAAGGAGCGCATCCTGCTGCGCATCGCCGATCTCATGGAAGAACACAAGGAGGAACTCGCGGGGCTGGAGTCGCTTGAAAACGGCAAGACTTACCGTGAAGCTCTGCGCGGCGATATCAATCCCGGTATCGATTCATTCCGTTACTACGCCGGCGCGGTGCGGCGTATTTGCGGCGAAACTATTCCGGTTGATGGACCGTTTCTTAACTACACGCTTCGCGAGCCGGTTGGCGTCGTGGGCGCAATCGTGCCCTGGAACTATCCGACCTGTATTGCGACCTGGAAGATTGCTCCGGCGCTCGCATGCGGCTGCTCCGTCGTCTTGAAACCCTCGGAGCTTACGCCGCTCACCGCCCTGAAATTAGCCGAGTTGTGTTCCGAAGCCGGTCTTCCGGAAGGCGTTCTCAACGTAGTCATTGGCTACGGAACGACCGCCGGGGAAACCATGGCCCGCCATATGGACATCGACAAGATCAGTTTCACAGGCAGCATCCGGACAGCGCGCAGTCTGCTGAAAGCTTCCGGGGAGAGCAATCTCAAACGGCTCAGTCTGGAGCTTGGCGGAAAAAATCCGAACATCATCTTCCCGGATTGCGATTTCGATCAGGCGATAGACGCCGCATTCTGGGGCATCTACGCCAATAAGGGAGAAGTGTGCAGCGCCGGCTCGCGCCTGCTTGTTCATGAATCCGTGCACAGCCAATTCGTCGACAAGCTGGTTGGCCGCGCAAAGGAGATGAAAGTAGGTGATCCCTTCGACTCCTCGTCTGAAATGGGTTCTCAGATTTCCGCAATGCAAATGGAGCGCATTCTCGGCTATGTCCGAACCGGATGCGACGAAGGCGCGGAGTTGGCTTGCGGCGGCGTCCGCGATACTCAGGGAAGCAACGCAAAAGGCTTCTTTGTCAAACCGGCGATCTTCACGAACGTTACTCCGGATATGAAAATCGCGCAGGAGGAAATCTTCGGCCCGGTGCTCTCCATTGTCTCCTTTAAGAACGAAGACGAGGCGACGCGGATTGCCAACGGTACGATATACGGTCTTGTCTCCGCCATCTGGACACGAGACATTCGTGTCGCGCATCGCATGGCGGCCCAGCTCAAAGCCGGATCGGTCTGGATCAATACCTACAACGGATTCGATACCGCTTCGCCTTTCGGAGGTTACAAGCAAAGCGGTTTCGGGCGTGACTTGGGCAGCTACGCGCTCGACCAATACACCAACGTCAAATCCGTCTGGGTGAGCTTGTGAGCGCGATCGATGATGTCGCAAGGCGTCTGTCGAACGATGGCATCCGTCGCATAAAGCTCGGCGTTACAGACATTGATGGCATCCTGCGCGGGAAGTATATCAGCCTGGATAAATTTTTCGGATCGACTTCCGGACTCGGCTTCTGTGACGTCATCTTCGGCTGGGATATGGCTGATGTCCTATACGACAATTGCCAGTACACCGGCTGGCATACCGGTTACCCGGACGCCCAGGCTTCCATCGATCTCAGTACACTGCGCACCATACCGTGGGAGCCCGGAACAGCGCTTTTCCTACTAGACCTGTTCCAAAAAGATGGTGAGCCGCTCGTCGATCTCTCCGAGACAAGTATTGCGTTCGGTAGTCGATCGTGCTCAAGAAGCCGGCTACGATGCCAGATTCGCGGCGGAATACGAATTCTGGATGTTTCGCGAAACCCCACAGACGCTTCGTGAAAAACACTTCCGTGATCTGACGCCTCTCAGTCCGGGAATGTACGGCTATAGCGTGCTGCGCGCTTCACAGAATGCTCCCATTGTGCTCGATCTAATCGATCAGCTCACAGCCTTCGATATTCCGCTCGACGGATTCCACACAGAGACCGGTCCTGGCGTTTACGAAGCCGCAATTGCTGTTGACAAATGCGTCGCAGCCGCAGATAAGGCCGCTCTTTTCAAGACTGCCGTGAAAGAGATAGCCGCCCGGCATGGAGTTATCCCGACCTTTATGGCGAAATGGAATGCCGATCTGCCGGGTTCGAGCGGCCACCTGCATCAAAGTCTCTACACACCAACGGATGGCCGAAATTTGTTCTTCGAAGATGGAGCTAGCTCAGCGCTGATGCGTCATTATCTTGCTGGGCTTGTTTCGCTGCTTCCCGAATTCATGGCGATGATCGCTCCTTCCATCAATTCATACAAGCGAACCGTCCCCGGGACTTGGGCGCCCATCAATTCCAGTTGGGGTTCGGACAATCGGACAACGGCGGTGCGAACCATTCCTGGATCAGCGAAGAGTACTCGAATTGAGCTCCGGCTTGCGGCGGCCGATATGAATCCATACCTTGCCATGGCGGCCAGTCTCGCTGCCGGTATCGAGGGAATTGAGCGCAAGCTCGAACCGCCGGCTCCCGTTACCAATGGCTATGCCGTTGATGCAGGTGAGCGGCTGCCGCGCGATCTGGGCGAAGCTGTCGGCAGATTCCGCGCCTCAGAGGCCGCGCGCAAATGGTTTGGAGAACAGTTCGTTGAACACTACGTCGCGACGCGCGAATGGGAGATTCGCCAATACCATCGCCACGTCACCGATTGGGAACTGAGCCGGTACTTCGAAGCCATCTGATTAGCTATGAACCTGTCGACGTTCTCTTTCCCGACTACAATTCTGTACGGTCCCGGTGCGGTTGATACCCTTCCGGCAGAACTGGATGCTCGAAAGATGCGCAGGCCTCTTCTCGTCACAGATCGCGGCTTAGCTCGTTCCGGCATCGCTGAGAAGGTCCAGGCTTTAGCCGCGGCTGCCAGCATTTTTTCGGAAGTAGATCCGAACCCGTCCGAACGCAACGTAATGGATGGCCTGGCCTTCTTCAAAGAGCATGATTGCGACAGCGTTGTAGCTCTGGGCGGCGGCTCTGTCATCGATGCCGCGAAGGCCATTCGCCTGAAGGCGACACATCCGCTTGAGCTCGCCGAATATGACGATAATATCGGGGGCGGGGCGAAGATCCACGCCAATCTCCCGCCTTCCATTGCTATTCCGACGACAGCCGGTACCGGCAGCGAAGTCGGCCGGTCCGCTGTCATCACCCTTGCTAGCACGAATCGTAAGACCGTCATTTTCAGTCCGTACTTGATTCCAGATCTCGCCATCGCGGATCCTTTGCTGACGGTTGGCATGCCGCCGCACATCACGGCCGGGACCGGAATGGATGCCTTCACTCATTGCGTCGAAGCCTATTTAGCCAAATCGTTCCATCCAATCTGCGATGCGATCGCCATAGGCGGCGCCAAGCTGGTCTACGATCATCTGCCGCGTGTCATGCGCGATCCGTCCGATATCGAATCACGCGGCCAGATGATGATCGCTGCCATGATGGGCGCAATTGCGTTTCAAAAAGGTCTGGGTGCCGTTCACTCGTTAGCACATCCTCTCTCGAGCGAGTTCGGCATGCATCATGGCACCAGCAACGCCGTGCTGTTGCCCTTCGTCCTTGAATTCAATCGAAGCGCGATACCCGATCGAATCCGGAATCTCGAACGCCACCTCACCCGGGAACCAATAGCGTGTACCCGCGAGCTGAATCAGATCTGCGGAATCCAACCACGGCTGCGTGACTATGGCGTTCCCCAGGAAGCTCTCGCGGCGCTGGCCGATAAAGCCCTTCAGGACGGTTGCCATCTATTGAACCCTCGTCCCTGTACGCGCGAAATTCTGTTATCGCTGTATCAGGAAGCGTGGTGAAGAGCCGCGGAAGGTGTTCGGTACTGCTCGGGCCGCTGAGCAAGAGCTTTCCGGATAAGCCCTTGAATCTGCTCCCGTTCCTGTCCCGCGAGTTCCAGCCGCGGCGGCCGCACGCGCGCATTGCCCATCCCTACCTCAGCCTGAACTAGTTTGATGAGCTGAACAAATTTCACAACCGTATCGAGCCTCAGTAGCGGAAGAAACCATCGATAGAGTTCGAACGCTTCCTCCCGGTGCTGGTTCGCGGCCAGCCTGAATAACTCCACCGATTCGCGCGGCAATGCATTCGCCAGACCAGCGACCCAGCCGCTCGCGCCGACGCCAATCGCTTCTACAATTCCGTCATCGACGCCGGATAAAATTGCGAGGCGCTTTCCGATCAGTGCTTGGATACCCGAGACGCGACGCGTATCGGTGCTCGATTCTTTCACCGCGTGCAGGTTCTCGTGTTCGTCTGCGAGTTCGGCAATGTGCGCAGGCGTGAAGTCTGTTCCATAGGCTATCGGATTGTTGTAGAGCATGCACGGGAGTGGAGTCGCCCGAAGAATCGCAGCAACGTGCTCCTTCATCTCGTACCAATCGCCCTGATACACATACGGCGGAAGCACCATAAGACCGTCACACATCTCCGTAGCGCTTTCAGCTAGTCGCACTGCTTCGTCAGTTGAAAGAGCGGAAATAGCGGCAACCAGCGGCCAACGGTTTCCCAGCGCAGCTTTGATATTACGCAGGATCTCGAGCTTCTCTTCTAAAGTCAGCGTCGCGCCTTCCCCAAGCGAGCCCAGCGCAACCATCCCCGAGCATCCGTTATCCACCATCCACCGGCAATGCTCGGCCATGAACGCGTGGTCCACGCGATACCTCTCGTCGAAGCAAGTAGTTATCGCTGGCATCACACCTGTCCAGTTCATCGTTCTTCTCCGCTAAGCAACCGTCCAATAAACCGAGTATCGTTCGTCGAACAAACGATCGAACGGCACGAACGTCACGTCCCGATTCTGGCCCGTGGTCCTGAATGTCAGAGTTTGCCCTGGAACCGGCTTCAGCCACGAGGCGAGGCTGGCATCGGTAGCATGAAATTCCGGAACGGAAATCGCGATGCTTTTTGAGCGCTGGTCCTCCAAACCCGACAATGGTTCCTGGGCTCAGGTCTTCTTTGCCCAGCTTTCCGGCAAGCACCAACGGACCGTACAGGAAGGCCTGCGTCGTAGCTTCATCCGGCATCGCTTCCACATGCAGGTACATAGGCAGGTTCACTTCAACGCGGTCGCCATTATGCCAGGTCCGCGTGATCACGAAATAGCTGCCAGGACTCGCCGTAGCCTCTATGGCCTGGCCGTTTATTTTCACCGACGCATCCGCGCCCACCCAGTAGGGAATCCGTATGTGGAGCGGCATTTTGTGCGGAGCCGAAGAGTCGATGATCAACTCCGTGCTGCTCGATTCAGGAAATCGGGTCTCTTGGCGGACTCGCAGATTCTTCTCTTTCCAATTCAGCTCCGACGGAACAAAGAGATTCACGTAAAGGCCGTCGCCGTCATGAAAGTAAATGCTGTTGTTCAACTTCGAAAATTCTTCCACTCCGGTCCCGGTGCAGCACCAGAACGATGCATCCTCGCTGCTGAACGTCTTCCAGGCGCCAGGCGCGAGCGACAGGTAATATTGCGTCGCGCCGTTCTCCCGATCGATGGCCGCTATCCGATGGTTCAGCAGAGTTCGTTCGTAGTAGTCGAAGTAGCGCGGATCGCCAGTCCACTGATAGAGATGTCGTGTCAGCTTGAGCATGTTGTAAGCGCAGCAGCACTCTGTCGTGTTCACGCTTTTCTTCAGCTCCGCTCCTAAGTGGCGCGGTTCCACCAGCCATAGCTCCGCATTGCTTGTCCCACCCGTCACGTAAGCCCGAGCGCTCGTCACTTCCCACCAGAAGAAATCCGCCACATCATGGAAACGTTCGTCCCTGCTGAGCTCATAACGGCGAGCCGCGCCGATCACCTGTGGGATATGTGTATTGACATGTAGGCCCCGCAGTTCATCGCGCCGCAGCGCCAGCGGATTGAAGAATATCTTCTTCGTGAAACGGTCTCCGACCTCGGCGTAATGGTCGTTTCCGGTCGCGGCGGCCAGATTGTAGAGCACCTCGTTCATGCCGCCATACTCAGTGTTCAAAATGTCCTGCATATGCGGTTCAGTTATGGGCGCGGTCCAGTTATCGGTCCACTTCGCCATGCCTTCCACGACTTCGAGCGCCTGCTGATTTCCGCAATGCTCATGCATGTCGTACATGCCGGCCATGATTTTATGGATGGTATAAAACGGAGCCCATACTTTTTGGCGCGCGTTCAGGCGATCGAAGAATTCAGTCGGGAAAGCGCTTAGGTAGCCACCGCCCAACTTCGCCTGGCATTTAGCAAGTTCGGCCACCATCGCGTCCGCCTTAGCTTTGATCTCCGCATCGCCGGTTGACGAATACATCAGCGCACACGCCGATAGATAATGCCCCACGAAGTGCCCGCGTAATTCGCAATCCGGTTTCTCCCAACCTCCCAACGGTTCAGCCGCCGATGGCAAGCCTGCGTTGACTCGAAAATTATGCAGTAACCGGTCTGCACTCAATCTCTTCAGATAAGCCAGATCGGCTTCCTGCGACTCCTTGTAGATGCTCGGCAGCAGCCGCACTTCCGTCATCCGGAACGCGCTTATCTTCGCGGGAACTTCCTTTCTTGCGAAGGTAATCGTCTCCCCGAAAGGAGCAACCTCCGCCGGCAGCTCGTCCCCTTTTGGCGTGGCTGTGTTCTGAGGGGGCCGCGTGGTCTGCCGGCCAAAGAGCGGCGTAACACTCGCCGCGCCCGCGAGTCCTGCTGCAAAACTGCGCCTGCTAGGCTGTATTTCTTTCGCTCTCATCCAGAATCTCAACTGTTATGCATCGAAGTAGCTGTCCCATCCAGAATCATCGTCAGGCGCTTGTGCACCTCGCGCAAATAGTTTTCATCTCCGCCTGGGAGTTCGGTGGTCGCGGTTCCGCGGAAGTCAATATCCTTCAGCGCCTGGTAAATCGCTTTCCAATCTATATCGCCCTCTAGCAGCGGTACCCATTCGGCCACTGTTTTTTCTCCGCCCGGCTCGTGATGGAACGAAAAGTCCTTGATGTGGAGCTTTACGATTCGTTTTCCCAGCGTTCGGATCCAGTCCTGCGGATATCCATACAGCACAACGTTCCCCACATCGAAATAGGCCCGTACCCACGGCGTCTGGAACTGATCGATGTATGCCGCAAATTCCATCGGGCTCAGTAGAAATTTGTTCCACACTTCTTCAAGAGCGATGATCACTTGCAGCTCTTCAGCCACAGGGATGAGCTTTCGGATACTGACCTGCGAGCGCTGATACACGTCGCGATAAGAATTGTGGGCGTCCACCACGCCGGGCACAATCAGCACAGTATCTGCACCCCAGAAGTGAGCGTTCCGCAATGATGTTCGCGCGCCCTCCAGTGTCTTCTCGACTACTGCCGGATCGGCCGATGAAAGGGGATATTTCCAGTGATCCATATTCATTACGGAATGAATTTTGATCCCTGCTTTTTCGGCGGCCTGTTTCATCGCCTCCGCTTTCTTCTGATCGGGCGTCGTCGGGCATTCGATTCTTTCGAAGCCCGCATCGCGCGCCATTTGGAATCTCTCCGGTATGCTTGCGCTTGCCGGCAGCATGCTGTATTCCACGGCTTCGTGGATCGGCAGCCGTTCTTGGGCTGAAGAAGTCGTCGCAGCCGTCGCCAGCACGACTCCGGATTCGATAAAAGTTCGGCGAGTCATAGAATAGTCTGTAAAGTGTTATGCGCAGAGCGCAGCTCTCTAGTATCCTTTCATACTTAAAGCTGCAAAATAAATAGAGACGATCTCAACACCATGGACAAACCACAAACATCGACTGACCGACGCGACTTCCTCAAGACGACCGCGGGCGCGGCGCTTGCCATCGGCTTCCCCGCTATCATTTCGGCCCAGACTGTTACTAACGCTCTGAAGGTCGGGCTCGTAGGCTGCGGCGGACGAGGCACAGGTGCTGCCAACCAGGCTTTGCACGCCGACGATTACGCGGAGCTAGTCGCGGTTGCCGACGTGTTCCAGCCGAAGATCGATGCCGCGCTCGAGCACCTCGGCCGCATTTCCAAAATCGCCGACCGTGTCAAAGTGGAAAAACCAAAGGAATTCGTCGGCCTCGACGCCTACCAGAAAGTACTCGATTCTGGTATCGATGTTGTTCTTATCGCTCCTCCTCCAGGTTTTCATGCGATGCATCTCGCCGCGGCCGTCGAAGCCGGCAAACACATTTTTGCCGAGAAGCCGGCCGCTACCGATGCGCCTGGCATTCGCTCAGTCCTCGAATCTGCGGAAAAGGCCGCCAGCAAAAATCTATCTCTCGTCTCGGGCTTCTGCTGGCGCTATAACGACATGATTGTCGATACGTTCAAGCAGGTCCACGACGGCGCTATAGGCAAGGTCATCGCTTATTACGCCACTTATTACACCAGTCCGGTGAAGCCCATGCCCCCGGCCAGCGAACGCCCCGCGGGCATGAGCGATACCGAATGGCAGATCATGAACTGGTACAACTTCGTATGGCTCTGCGGCGATAGCCTGGTTGAGCAGGCAGTACACAGCGCCGATAAGATCGCCTGGATGATGAACGATCAGCCTCCTACCAGTTGCGTAGCAGTTGGCGGCCGGGTCATTCCAGCCGAGGGTGGCAATATCTACGATCACTTCGAAGTGAATTACCTTTATCCGAACAACGTCAGGGCCGCTCTTGCAAGCCGCCAGATAGAGGGCTGCTACAACGAGAATGCTGACTACATCATGGGCTCCGATGGCACATGCACGCTGGGCCGTTCTCCCATTCCTCGTTTGGAGGGAAAAACAAACTGGAGCTGGAGCGGCCAAAAATATGACATGTATCAGCGCGAGCATGACGTGCTGTTTGCTTCCATCCGGAAAAACCAGCCCGTAAACAATGGCAAACGTCACGCCACCAGTAGTCTGCTCGCCATCATGGGCCGCATGGCCGCTTACACGGGTCAGGAAGTGACCTGGGATCAGGCGCTCAACTCGCAAGAAAAGCTTGTCCCCGATCATGTCACCTGGGATGGAAGCTTGCCCGTTCCTCCGCGCGCAGAACCGGGCATAACCAAGCTTGCTTGAGGTTCCACATGAGACCCGGCAGCCGGTGGGCCGCGATGTTGATTCTCAGCGCCGCTGCTTCCTTTGCGCAGTCCAACACAAAGGTCGATTTCGGCCGCGACGTCGCTCCCATCTTCGAAAAGAGCTGCTTACGTTGCCATAGCCAGGGTTCGCATATCACCTTGACCTCCCGCGAGGATTTACTGGCTGAAAACTTCGTCACTCCGAATCAGCCGGACAAAAGTCCTCTATACGTCGCTGTCGAGCAGGGCTCCATGCCGCCTGGACAGAAACTTCCCGCGGATCAAATTCAAGTGATTCGCCGCTGGATCGAACAGGGTGCTCCATGGCCCGCCGGCGTATCCCTCAAAACTCCTGCTGTTCAACCTGCGCTCGCGTCTGCCGCTTCTCCAAATGATCGCGAACTTGCGAATGTGAAGCAGATCTACGATCGCATATCGGCCAACCAGAAAAATCACGCGGGCGTCAAGGAATACAAGACGACCATCCCAAACACCACGGTGTCTTATGACATGCTCGCCATCCCGGCGGGCTCTTTTACAATGGGCTCCACCGATAAAAAGGATGAACAGCCGCCCCACAAGGTTACCGTTCCCGCGTTTTGGATGCAGGCGCACGAAGTCACCTGGGACGAATACCGCCTCTTCATGTTCGCTAATCAGGCCGGTGAGGTCGCGCATAAAGACGAAACGGTCGATGCCGTCAGCCGTCCCACGCATCCCTATGTCGAGATGAGTTTCGGAATGGGCATCAACGGCTTCCCCGCAATCAGCATGACCCAGCACGCTGCCAACAAATATGCGGAATGGCTCAGCGCCAAAACCGGCGAGTTTTATCGTCTTCCGACCGAAGCTGAATGGGAATATGCCTGCCGTGCGGACTCTGTTGGAAGTCCAACTCCCCTTAACGACTACGCTTGGTATGCCGCAGATAGCGGCGGCAAATATCAAAAGATCGAGACAAAAAAGCCCAACGCCTGGGGCCTGTTTGACATGCTCGGCAACGTCATGGAATGGACTCTCGATCAGTATGAACCCTATAAGCCCGGCGATCAGGTCGATCCCTGGGTCAAGCCGACGCAGCCCTATCCCATTTCGGTTCGCGGCGGCTCCTGGAACGATCCCGCTGCCGCTGTCACTTGCACCGCACGTGTTGCTTCCGACGCTTCCTGGAAGCAGCAGGACCCGCAGCTTCCAAAAAGTATCTGGTACGAAACCGACGCTCAGTGGCTCGGCTTTCGTCTGATCCGGCCCGCCAAAGTTCCCAGCGTAGAAGATATGTATCACTACTGGAACAACGGCGTGGAGCATGACGAGCAGTAGCCAGGTTTTTTTTCTGCTGGCCGCGTTGGCCACACCGGGTATTCATCCCTACGAGGCGGTCGAGCCCCATATGGGTACCCTGTTTCGCATCAAGCTCTGCGCGCCTGATGAAGCGCAAGCGCGTCGGGTCTTTCAGTCCGCATTTGCTCGTGTTGCCGAACTGGATCATGCTCTCTCGGACTATCAGCCCGATAGCGAATTGGATCGCCTTTCCGAAATTGCCGTCCAACATCCAGTCCACGTGAGCGCCGATCTGTATCGCATTCTCGAGTCCTCCCAAGCTCTCTCCCGAGAGACCGGTGGCGCATTCGATATCACCATCGGCCCTCTCACTCACCTGTGGCGCGACGCTCGCCGGCGCAATCAACTGCCCGATCCAACTGCTGTTGCGCAGGCCAAGGCAAAGTGTGGTTATCGCCACCTTCATCTCGATCATGCGCTTCACACCGTCGAACTCGATCAGCCTGGGATGCAACTCGACGCCGGTGCCATCGCCAAGGGCTATGCAGCCGATGAGGCTCTTCGGGCAATCGCGCATTGTGGAATTGCAACCGCTCTGGTTGCGGCCAGCGGAGATCTCGCTTTCGGCAATGCTCCTCCCGGCGAATCAGGCTGGAAAATAGGCATCGATTCGCTCGATAACGCGAACGCTCCGTTCACTCGGGTGGTGCGCCTCGCCAACGGAGCTGTCTCTACCTCAGGCCCAACCGAGCAGCATCTCGACGTCGCGGGAATTCGCTATTCGCATATCATCGACCCCGCCACGGGTATGGGGCTCACGCGCAATATCACCGTGACTGTCATGGCTCGTCGCGGCATCGATGCCGATAGCCTGGCGACCGCCGTCAGCGTACTCGGCGTCGAACGTGGACTTGCTCTGATAAAGCGGCATGCGGGCGCTTCAGCGGTAATCCTGCTGAACGAGAACGGCCATCCGCGTTATTTTGACAGCCGCCATTTCTAAGTCCCGCCGTTCCGGTCGCTACTCGTGACGAAGCGCAATCATCGGATCAGTTTCCGCAGCCTTGTACGCCGGGATGAACGCCGCAGCAAGCGAGACACTGACTAACACGATAGAGGCGGCAATAAATGTCATCGGATCATTGGGCCCGAGCCCAAAAAGTAGCGCTCGCGCCAAGTGAGTACCAAACGCAGCAGCGAGAATCCCCACAACCATACCCAGCCCCACAACTTTGATTGAAGCCCCGAGCATCAGGCCCAGGATTTCTTTCGGTGCTGCGCCTAAAGCCATGCGAATTCCGAGTTCTTGCTTTCTCTGTACGACTGCATAGCTCACAATGCCGTATAGTCCCAGTGCAGCCAATAAGAGCGCTAGCCCTCCGAACAGGCTCGCTACACTCGCAAGCAAGCGCTCTCGAACCAACGTGTCATCGATTAATTGTTGTTGCCGCGAGACTTCGCCGATTGTAAACTGGTGTCCTATTTCACGTCGGAGATCTACAGCGAGTGATGACGGAGTTTGATGTCCTCGCACCTGCAAAAACATGGATTCTCCTGGATGGCCTTGCGGAGGAATCCAATCCGCCATTCGGCCATAGGGAACGTAAATCATCGGGAGAGGATTTTCGCGAAGACTGTTGTACTTTGCGTCTTCGACGATCCCAGTGATCTCTGCCCAGTCAGGGGCATTGGCCAACTTTGTCATTCGGCGTCCTAGCGGATTTTCGTTGCCAAAAAACTTGCGGGCAAACGCCTCATTGACGATGACCCGGCGTGGACTGCCGAAATCATTGTCGCGGGATTCAAGCTGCCGGCCCCTTACAAATTTGATACCCAACGTCTCAAAATAGCCGGTCGAGACAAATAGTTGCCCCGTCGTCGGATCGCTAGGAAGGGGCTTCGAGGCTGTCGTGCGAATTCCCATCAACGCCGGCGCGCCCGTAAATAGGCCAGCGGAGGAAAGGCTCGCTTGCTCCACGCCAGGAAACGCCCGCACGCGGCGGAGTAACTCACGCCAGATGGGTAAGAAATTCTTTTCGTCGGTCGGGCGTTGAAAGGCGAGTCGGGTGACAAGAACACTGCTCGGGTCGAATCCTACGTACGATGACATAAGATTCATCAATGTGCGGCTAAACAAAATCGCCGCCACTACCAGCACCAACGATAAGGCTACCTGCGAACCCACAAGAACCTTTCTCACCCGTCCGCTTCCGGCTCCCGTCACCCGTGTGGCTTTTTTGAGGGCCGTATGCATATCCGTACCGGTTAGGCGAAGCGCTGGAAGTAAACCACAAATGAGAACTGTCAGAAGACATAAAACGGATGCGAACGCCAGCAGTCGCAGGTCTGTTCCCGTGGCCAGCTTCGCCGGTTCACTGGAGGGAGTAAGCAGCCGCACGAGGACCGAAGTCGCCCAATGTGCAAACAACAGCCCGGCGACTCCCGATAGCGCGGCAAGCAGAAAGCTCTCTGTAATGAGCTGCTGCAGGATACGGCCTCTTCCAGCGCCGAGCGAAAGACGAATCGCCATTTCCTGCTGCCTTGCGCTTCCTTTGGCTATCAGTAAATTCGCGACACTTGAGCACGCGATCAGCAATACTAATCCGGCAACGAACATCATGATCTGAAGCGGCTGCTGGTATTCGCTTCGCAAGTACGAGATTCCACCGCCGGCGGGCACTCCTTTAATCCGCATTCCCGCCAGAAATCGATCGATTATCTGCTTGGGTGTGCCAGGCGGAGCGTGTTGCCGGACGTCCTCCAGCATCGTTTCATTCATAATTGCCTGCATCGGAGCAGCCGCCTGCGCGATCGTGACGCCAGGACTGCAATCGGCCCATGATGCGAAGCCAAAACAGGTGGTCGTTCCTGAGATTGTCGGCGGGAGCCATGGAGATCGGCGTCCAAACATCGACCATCTTCCCCACTTCTACGCCAAAGAATGCGGCAGGAGCAACGCCGATGATGTCGAATGCATGAGCGACCAAACTGAAGCTTGCTCCCAATCGCGCGCTCGTTTTCATCGAACCTGCTCTTCCACAGGCGATAGCTGATGACCGCCACGGCGTGCCGCCCGGGCTCCCCGTCCTCTTCCGGCGAAATCATTCGCCCGATGACGGGATGCACGCCCAGCACAGGAAAGTAATTGCCGGATACCGTTTGCTGCACGAGCCGTTCTGGTTCGGCGCGGCCAAGCGAGATGGCAGCCGGGTCGGCGGATTGGTACGCCATCAACTCAGCAAATTCGCTTGTACGCTTCTGCATTTCCCGGAATAAGATGTAGGAGCCGCCGTCCCCACCGGAATCGTCAGCATTTCCACTGGCCCGGACCGTCCGGAACAACGAAGCAGGATCTCTCACCGGAAGCATGCGGAGCAAGATCGCATCGGTGACGCTAAAGGTGGCAAGGTTCGCCCCCATACCCAGCGCTAGCAGAAAAATGATGATTCCTGTGAATCCAGGCGCGCGCCGGAACGTGCGGATTGCGTATCGCAGGTCTTGTGTCACATTTAAAAACCAGGAAACCCGGCGTGCATCGCGGCACTCCTCCTTCGCGCTTTCCAGTGCTCCGAAGTCTAGACGTGCGCGTCGCCGGGCTTGATCGCCGCTCATCCCTGCCTGTATGTACTTTCTGGTCTGCAACTCGATGTGCGCGGAAATCTCCTCCTCAAGCTCCAATTCCGCGCGCTCCCGGCGAAAGAACGCGCGAGCCCGCGATACTAACTTGTTCGGCACTGAACGTCTCATGTTGTCGAGAAGCTACATTATCAAGTTATGCTGTTGGACGTCAACAACAACCTCTGGGATTGGCGGTCACCTTGCAAATCGCGAATGGCGGATTTCTTAACTTGGTCCGACAAGCTCGTAAGCAAGGGCGGCCAGGGCCGCAACCAGTAGCAGAATCCGCAAGCGGTGAAGGGCGTCCCGTTTTTTGTGATCTTGCTTCCAAGCTGGTAGCGGCACAAGCATCAAGGCAGCGATACGATTATTGATTGCGTTGAAAAAGATCGAGACGGCAAGCTTGTTTCAGCCGATGCAGCGCTCGAGGTCCAACCTAAGAACTTAATCAACCGCTTTTAGGACGCCCAGCAATGAAATTCGCCATCATCACCGGTTTGCTTCTGTTCACGGGCGCACACTTGCACGCTGATGATTACGCAGACTTGTTTCGAGAGGCAGCAGCTTACACTCAGCAGGGCAAATACGAACAGGCAATCGTCAAATACAAAGCCGCGCTGGCTATTCGTCCGGAAGCGCCGGAAGCGCTAAACAACTTAGCGGTGATGTACTACGAGCTCGGAAAGTATTCGGATGCATTCGACATCGCTGCGAAAATTTGGCGGAGTCATCCTGATCTGAAATCGGCAGCCCTTATCGCCGGAATGTCTGCTGTTCAATGCAATCGACCGAAGGACGCGATCGCGCCCCTCGAGAAGCTCCTGGCCTCGGACTCCACTAATCGCGACGCTCTCCTGGGCTTAGCCAGCGCGCACGTTGCATTGGGTCAATTCGCAGAAGCGGCTCAAATCTATGAAAGCGAGACTGTGTACTCGCCGGATGATTCGAAGGCTTGGTACGGCCGTGCAATTTGCTACGAAAGAATGGCGGAGAACGCTTCAAAACAGCTCTCGCAAACGCCAGGCGGCGCGGCCTATTCGAGACGCCTCCTCGCCGAATACTTGCAGAGCGCCGGTGATGACAGACTCGCCGCCGAGGCTTTTGGTGTAGCCGAAACCATGGCCGCAAGCTCCTCTACAGAGGCCCTTAAGCAGTATGAAACCGCTCGCGAACTAGCCGAAAAATCCCGAACCGCCTTCGAGCGGTTCGTTAATCTCGCGCCAGACTCTTGGCAGACCTCCGTATTCCTCGGCGACGTGGACCGGCAGCACGGAAATCTGGTTTCCGCTCTTGCTCATTACAAAAAGGCCGCGGATGAACAGCCGAAGAATCCAGCACCGCTATTAGGTCTGGGAACAACCTATTGGGAGATGGGTAACTTTGACCTGGCCACAGCGTATCTGAAGGAAACACTTACTCTCAATCCCAATGCAAAACAAGCAGTTTTCGAGCTGGCCAACATCGCCGTCCGGCGCCACGAGGATGCTGTCGCAATTCCGCTGCTCCAACAGTATTTGGCAGCGCAACCGGATGCGCTGGCGGCTCACGCCGACCTCGGGCAAGCCTACCTTCATCTGGGTCAGTACGAAAAAGCGGTCGTCGAACTCAGACAAGCGGCTGACGCGGACGAACGGGGCGAAGTCCATTACCAGCTTTCCGTTGCTCTCAGGAAGCTGGGGCGCACCCGGGAAGCCGATTCCGCCGTAAAGAAATCCACGGAAATACGGGAGGCTCAGCTACAACGGGAACAACGATTGCGCGGTGAACACTAGAGAGCGCCTTGAGCTACTGCTTTGGCGCGCCATATCGGAGTTGCTGGAATTCGAGTCATCGCTTCCTTGGCCGCCCGCTCATCGCCGGCCTGCCGGTAAGCCCGATACAGCAAAAAATGATAGCTACCGTCCGGATCGGCGGCAATCACTTTACGCAGTTCGCTGACAGCAAGCTTAGGCTCCTGTTTGGCAAGGTAGATTCTGGCGAGAACAACGCGAGTCTGGATGAGGTTGGGATTCCCGCCCAACGCCGCTTCTGCATAGCGCTGAGCGTTTCCGTAATCCCCGTTGTGTTCAAGGATATCGGCCATCATGGCGTTCGCTTCGGCATCCTTAGAAGACTTGAGAAGCACGCGCTTGAGTAAGGGCAGAGCCTGGTCGAACTGATGCTGCTTCCAGTATTCGGATGCCAGTCCCAGATAGGCTCCGTCGAGCCCGGGATCGAGCTTGATAGCCGCCTGATATTCCGGGACCGCTTCCACCGGTTTGCCAGCCTCCGATAAAGATTCTGCCATCAGGAGATGCGTGCGCGCGGAGTTCGGGTCGAGTTCCGCCGCATGGGTGAGTGCCTGCATCGCGCCGTCGAGCAAATGCTGCACCTTCTCTTTTGTGGCGTTGTCCTTTGCCGTACCGGCGCGCGCCGCTTGGTTCAGTATTTCTTCGGCCAGACTACGATCGGTGACTCCCAAGCCGTACCAGGCCTCCGCGAGATTCGCGTCAAGAGCCGCCGCTTTCGCATACAGCTCATTCGCTCGACTGTAATTACGCTTGGCGACATACACTTTCCCGAGCGCGAGCAGAGGCGCTGGTCCGGTCGGGTCAAGTTCCTCTGCTCGCCTAAGGTAGGGTAACGCAGCTTCGAATTCTCCAAGTTCAAACTCCGACAGGCCAGCGAAAAGGTTCGCGCCAGCGAGGGCTGGATTTCGGCGGAGAGCGACGCGAAATTGCTCCAGCGCCTCGCGGTTATTTCCCGCGAGGTGCAGCATCACGCCATAGTTACTTCGAACTTCGGGAGTATCGGTCCCCATCGAAATCAACTGTAGATATAGCTTTGCCGCTTCCGCATAATTGCCGGTACTTTGAGCAGCATTTATTCGATCGGCCAGGGAATCCCCTGCGTAAACGATCACGCTGAGGCCCATCAGCCATAGAGCTAAAACAATTGACCGCACTAATTACAAGTAAATACCCTCACCAGTAGAGTTTCATGCCGAACTGTATGGAACGCGCCGCCAAGGCTCCGGGAATGACTCCGAAAGTGGAAGTACCAAAAGTTGTTCCGGGAGCAAAGAACTGCGTCCGGTTAAATAAATTGTAAAATTCGGCGCGAAACTGTAGTTTCGATGTCTCGCTCCAGAGACGCCAGTATTTCTGAAGAGTCATGTCGGTGTTGAGCGTGCCTTGAGCCCTCAGGTAAGGCAGCGTTCGCGGCGCATCACCGAATGTGAATGGAGCGGGTTGGGCGAACGCCGCGGTATTGAACCACTCGTAGATGCTGTTATTGGTTAGATTCGGATTGGCGATAACGTTGGGCCGCTGATTGCCGCCAAACGAGTTCGTATTGTTGGTGGCGTTGGTGATAGCGAGCGGGAATCCATCTTTGAAGTTGGAAATTCCGGCCACCTGCCAGCCGCCGATAACGCCTTCCACGATCTTGTTGGATGGAGCGAATTTCCTGCCCGTGCCAACAGGAAGTTCATAGACGTAACTGGCAACCAGGCTGCGCGGGATGTCATCCGACATCACAGATTTCTCGAGTGACGTGTTGTACCAATTCTGGACGGATTGCGCCTGACCGTTCGTCCACCCCCCGGGCCCTTCGCTGTTGGTCAGGTACTTCGACCAGGTGTACGAGACCAGGAACTGAATGCCGTTAGAGAAACGATGATTCGCCGAGAGCGCCATGGCATTGTAGCTGCTCGAAGCCGAAGTGGGCTGCGTGTCCTCAACTCCTGTGTATTCGGGGAAAGGACGCAGCAGTTGTCCGTATGGAATGGTAGGTCCGGAGAGAGCGCCGCTCGTGATGATTCCGTAAAAGGGATTCTTGACCTGCTGGACTAGTTGATTCCCCAAGGCCAGATCCGCTGGGGGAAGCTGGTTCAGTTCGAAGTTGGTGCCGAACAGCAGCTTCAGTCCGTGATTACCGATATAGGCGGCCTGCAGTACGGTATTGCCGAGTTGGTACTGGACATTGGCCGTCCACTGCTGGACGTACGGACTTGCGCGATTCCGAAGCACGGCATCGATCGTTTGACCAACATTTGTCGCGCCGCCGTTCGCCTCACCCACCGGGGCGAGCAGTCCCGTGGGGAATGGATTGCTCAGCAGGTTCTGTGGCGTTACCCCGTCAAGCGTTCCTACGTAGGGAGTGGTTTGTGAAAACCCGTTCAGTGAAAGCCCTTGATAGTCGCCGAACTCCATGGCAGGCGTGTAGAAGATCCCGTAACCAGCGCGGAAGACGAATTTCGGCATGGGCGAGTAAGCAAGGCCCACACGCGGAGCAAAGTTCTTATAGTTCGTGTTGTAGACACCTCGTTGGTTGCCGTTCACGTATTGAAGATTGCCCGGTAAATTCAGGCCGGGGACTTGGCTGCTGATCGGATTTGGGGCGAACGTAAAGTATGAAAGCCGATTGAAACGGTCCGTTGGTGCGGTCTGAATGTCATATCGAAGCCCGAGGTTCAGAGTCAGCGTCTTGTTCACCTTCCAATCATCATTGAAATACAGGCCATAATCCTTCTTGCTGTACGCGGCCTCGGCGCTATTGGAGATACCGGCACTGCTGTTGTCGCCGGTGCCCAGAAGAAAGCGAAGCCATTCCTGAGCCGCTGTCGGAATTCGCGGTTGTAGGAAACGGTCCTTGAGTAAAGTCGGGCGAAAAGTTGAATGAAGCTTGCGCAGAGTTGAAGGTATTCAGGACGAAGTTAATTCCCATGAATCCCATCGAGAGTGCATGCGACCCCAAGTTCTTAGTAAAGTCCGCTGCGTAGGTACGTGCTTCGCGAGGCGTTGCATTCAAAACGCCAGACCCCAACGCTTCATAGCCGGTAATGTTAATCGAAGGGAAAGCTCCTGGACCGTTGTAGGAATTGAGAGATGCCGGAAGACCTACTGTCGTGACGTCGAATGGCACACCCTGCGGTTTACGTCCTTCTACCCACCGGCCCCAACCAAAATTTAACGACATCACGAAAGTTGGGGTAAAGACATACGTGTAGCCCATCCCGCCTTCGAAGCGGTTATCCGGAGCCAGCGTGCCCATACCGCCCGGATCGTTAGCGCCGAAGAACTCACCCGTTAATTGTTTGAATTGACGCTTTTGGGA
Source organism: Terriglobia bacterium (assembly GCA_963799755.1). GTDB lineage: Bacteria > Acidobacteriota > Terriglobia > Bryobacterales > Bryobacteraceae > Bog-105. Next base: position 159,617 of record CAWCYQ010000037.1, read on the forward strand.
CCAGCGAGCAAAGAAGTTCTGCTTCTCGTTGATATTCTCATCGACCTTGATGGTGTACTGGTCGCTGTCCGTGGGAAGCCCCGCCGTTCCCACATAGTTGTTTGCGCCTGTGATGGCGTCGCCTGGTCGATTCGGAGATGGATAGTAATTCAGCAGCTTCAACGCCACGGGGTTGAGCATAGAGGGCTGTATGACATTACCGGGAAACGCGGTGCGCACATATTGGCCATTTACTAAGTGAGTGCTGAACGGGTCGAAGATCGTGGACAGGGTTCCATCCTGATTGAAAGTTTGCGAGAAATTCCCTTGCCGCTGAAGGGCAGTCGGCACGGTTGCCAATAGCGTCGTGGGAGTCTGCTGCCGCAAGCCTTCGTAAGTACCGAAAACAAATGTTTTGTCCCGCTGTTTGTAGAAATGCGGAATGTAGACCGGACCGCCCGCCGTAAACCCGAACTGGTTGCGCTTGAACTGGGGCCGCGCCAAGCCGTTTAGGTTATTGAAATAATTATTGGCATCGAGATTGTTGTTGCGTAAGAATTCGAACGCGTCGCCGTGAAAACTGCGGGTTCCGGACTTGGTCACGGCATTCACCACGTTTCCCATACTCAGCCCGTATTGTGGAGAAAACGTATTTGTCTGGATACGGAACTCCTGGAGTTCATCCACCGAAGGAACATAAATAACTCCGTCCCAGTCACCCGCGCCGTCCCATGCGCCATCCAGAAGAAAAGCTGTTGTACCAAAGCGGCCGCCGCCGAAATTAAAGAAAGAGATATCTTGGTCGACGTTTCCTTGCGAGCCGGGCGGGTTCAATGCCTGAAACTGCTGGCTGTTGTTCACGCTCGAATCCAGCTCGACCAAACCGTAGACGTTGCGAATGTTGAGCGGCAGTTCCACAGCCTGTTTGCTGCTCACCTCCGACCCCACATCTGCGCTCCCGGTATTCAGCACCGGCGCCTGCGCCGTTACTTCTACCGTCTGATTGACGTTTCCAACCTGAAGCTGGGCGTTCAGTGTTGACGATTGGCCGACCGCCAGAACGATGTTCGATTGGAGAAATGAATTGAATCCCGTTTTCTCGACTTTCAGTTGATACCGGCCTGGAGGAATCAGGGTGAACGTGTAGAGCCCGTTATCGGCCGTCGTGACCTCGCGCGAAAACCCGACATCAGGATTCGTTAACGTAACTTTCGCAGCGGGTATTGTCGCACCGTTTTCGTCTTGAACAATTCCATTGAGTTGCGCGCTCACTGCTTCACTTTGCGACCAGGCGGGAAGAGCAAGAACCAGGGCGACGAGAGGTGCAAGAAAATATCTGGAACACATAATCGATCCTCGCAGTACTTGACAACGGGCCATCTTCAGCGGTGATACTATCACCTCTTAAATTGCTGTTCAATCGAAAATGCCAGAGACAAGCGGAAAAGGCGGTGCATTGCGCAAAATCACTGATAATTCTTCTGATTATCGTGAGCAGCCCGCTTTACCCTGAAAACCGTAACTCGGCCTGCGCGGTATGCCACCCGAAGGAAACCGCAATGTATCTCCTCTCCTCCATGGCGAATTCGGTGGGCCCTCCAGATTTGGTTCCCGCCGGCCACGTGACCCATCAACAATCGGACAGTCGAATCGTTACAGAATGGCGAAACGGCAAGATGATTCATCACCTGTCTGAGGACGGCCTCAACGCCGCTTACGAAATCAAATATCAAATCGGAGCGGGTAAAGTGGGCCACAGTTACGCAACGCAGCTAGGCGATGTGTTGCTGGAATCGCCGGCCTCTTACTACCGGCGCTATGGATGGGACATCTCTCCGGGCTTCTCGGGAACAGAACTGCTCGATTTCAATCGCGTGCTCACCGCCCCCTGCCTCTTTTGCCATTCGAATGTTACGCAGCTCTCGGAAGGGCGACATCTCAAGGGTGCCCAACTGACGCCCATCAGCTGTGAGCGATGCCACGGTAATGCTGATGAGCATCTTATGCACCCTTCCTCGGCAAACATCGTCAATCCGGCAAAATTGCCTCTCCGAGCGCGCGACAGCATTTGCGAGCAGTGTCATCTCGAGGGAGTAGCGCGTGTGCTGAATCCGGGAAAAACGCTGCGCGATTTCACCCCTGGCACTAACTTGGAGTCGACGTTGGCCATATATGTCGTACAGCAATTAGGACAGGGCATGGAAGCAGTAAGTCAGGAAGAGCAGCTTGCATTAAGCAAATGTGCAATCCATAGCAACGGAAAGTTGTGGTGCGGCACTTGCCACAATCCGCACATACAGGCGCGCAACAGAAACAGCGAATTGAAAGCGATCTGCCTTTCCTGTCATCCGGCGCTTTCGCCGGCAAGCCACTCCTCGAAGTTTCCTGAATGCATCAGTTGCCACATGCCGCGCCGCGCCCCGACGGACGTGGCCCATGCCGCGCTAACCGATCATCGGATACTAGCGAAACCTGAAGCCGAGAGTTCTGATGCGCTGGCCATTCCGGAAGCGCTGCGAGCGTGGCGCGAGCCGGCTCCGGATCTGCGAAATCGTGACCTCGCTCTCGCAGATTTGAAAGCTTCTTCAACTCCGCGTCTTCGGTCCCTCGGCGAGCAAGCCGGCAATTTACTGAAGAGCTTGCCTCCGGCTCAGCAAAATAACGATGCCGTCGTGATGGCAGCACTGGGGGATGTCAATTTGTCACAAGGCCGTGTCGCCGCCGCTCTGCCCTTCTTTCGTCGTGCTTGCGAACTAGAACCCTCTTCTGCTGAATACGCGATGTTTCTCGGAATCACCCTCAAGCAAATCGACCAAGTTGGAGCTGTCCGCGAATTGAGACGCGCGATTAAATTGGATTCCTCGCTTGAACGAGCCTACCTTGAACTCTCGACGCTCTACGAAAGAGAAGGCAAATCGAGCGATGCTGCCAGCGTGCTGAACGAGTATCAGAGATGGAATCCTCAAAATATTTTAGTTCGGCTGACAAAAGAAGGATTAGGAAAAGCTAAATAACGAAGGACGATCTATTTGAAGAAAACGGAACGGGAGCCGCGACCCCACCAAAAGCCATGAAGACGCAACGCTGAAACAGAACCCTGACCGGGAGGGGGCGTCTTCGACGCAGCGGTTGTCCATACTAACGAACCTCCCGCGACAAACCACTACTGCCGTCGTGCAGTAACCTGATCTTTGCTCGCTCGGCTCGGTCTGCTCGCCTGGTTTTCCGTGATGGCCATAACCGCCGGTATGTTGGAAGTACAGATCAACGACGAAAACGGTACGCCGGCGCCTGCTCGCGTCTACCTTCTAGACAGCGCTGGTCGGCCGTATTATCCAGACCGAGTCATCCGATATGACAAGTCGCGTCCCGACGGCGTGTCCGAGCAGCATTTCGTGCCGCCCCGCGGAGAGTTCGCCATCGAATTGCCCGCCGGGACGTACCGCCTCACAGTCGAGCGCGGTAAAGAGTACGTTCCTTTCAACGAGCAGATTACGATCAGGGCCACTGATCGAGTGACCGCCGTGTGAGCCTGAGCCGATGGGTGGATATGGCATCGCAGGGTTGGTTCTCGGGCGACATGCATCTACATCGCGGTCTGAAGGACCTGGCGATTCTAATGGAGGCCGAGGATCTGAATACTGCGATCCCGATAAAGCAATGGAAGACCACGGCGAACGTCATGGAAGATCCCGACTTACATACGTTCCTCAACCGTGCCGACGATGACGGCATCGTCTACATATCTGGCAAGCGCTTCTTTCCTGTTTTGAATCAGGAACTCGAATCCCGTGCTTCTGCTTTGCTTGCCTCGTCGCTCCGCAAGCGGGAAGTGACTCTTGCGTACCCATTTGCATCCTATGCGCAAGCGGTCCGCGATGCGGGCGGATTAGTTGATTCGGAGAAGGCAACTGGCAGGGCGCTCGTTTGTTACCACGGGTCCGATGCTTTTTCTCTGGGTAAACGGAAAGGAGCCGGGGTCGGAGGTGATTAAGAACAGTTCGCCGTTGGAACTTGCTATCCGTGTGGAGCTCCTCTCGCTCAAGCCCATCCGATCGGTCGAAGTAGTTGTAAATGGAGCCGTGCACACTCTGCAACTGAAGCCGGAAGCCAAGGAGAACAGCTATCGAGGATCCTTGAGCCTCACCACGCAAACCGCGGCTTGGGTCACGGCACGCTGGGTTGAATCGCGAGGAAATAGCTGCGACGCCGCGCATACATCGCCGGTTTACGTGCGGGGCGTTGACCAGCACATCCCGCTCGATACCAAATATCTCGACGCTCTGCTTACACGGGTCGAGCAGACGATCCGCGACATGGACGAAGATGCAGCGAGCGATCGCATCGTCATCGATTCCGATGCGACTCGCAAAAAGACCCTCCAATTTCTGGAACGGGCCCGAGATTCTATAGGCACGCGCTCGCGAACACGCCCGTTCCTCGCAATCGGGACACAAACTGACCTAAAGGAACCTGTCCATTAGCAGGCGATCAAGCGTCTCAGTTGTTTTGGCATGTGAGTGGACGCTTTCGGATTCTTTCTGAAGATCCAGGTTTCACAAATTGACAGGTTACTGAGATGTCTATATACTAAGCAGGCTGAGTATAGGTCCTCGTTCGCGGTCTTTCAGCCCTGAACCAGTTTCATCGAGGGTATTACATGTCGTTGTGGTCGCGTATCGCAAATGTCTTTCGCGCAGATCATCTGAATCGCGAGCTTGACGAAGAGTTCGAATCTCACATACAACAAGCCGCCGAGGATGGCATCGATCCCGCGGACGCCCGGAAAGCGTTCGGTCCGCTTCTACGGCGCCGCAAAGAGAGTCGCGACGTCAGAGTCGTTCCCTGGCTCGATTCCCTGCGCGCCGACGCCATCTTTGGCTGGCGCCAGATTACCAAAAAGAAATTGAGTTCCTCCGCCGCAATCCTCTCGCTCGCCTTGGGTATCGGAGCATGTACGGCGTCCTTCCGGCTCATCGATGCGCTGTTGCTACGGCCACTCCCAGTGGCGAATGCAGACCGGCTTTACGACGCTTATCGCAGTGAAATTGGTTTTGACGGCAAGCCGGAAACGTTCGATGGGTGGGCTTATCCGGCATTCCGTCGGATGCGCGCCGCCGTCAAAGATCAGGCCGAGTTGATCGCAATCTCATATGCTCAGCGGACCGACCTGACTTACCGGTCGGATCAGGAGATGGAGAAGGCGTACGTGCAATACGTGTCGGGCTGGATGTTCAACACTTTCGGAGTGCAGCCCGCGCTGGGACGCCTCTTCACAGAGAGAGACGATCTAGAGCCGGGCGCGCATCCCTACGCTGTGCTCTCTCATGACTACTGGGCGCGCCGCTTCGGACGGGATCCTAAAGTGATCGGCCAGACCTTCCGGCTGGGAGACCGCTTGTACGAAATCATTGGTGTGGCCGGTGAGCATTTCACAGGTACCGAACCAGGCACCTTCGTCGACATCTTCTTGCCAACCATGATGCATCATTCGGTCAGCCGCTCAGACTCCACTTGGCATCGCACTTTGGTTGTGCTGAAGCAGAGCGCCGCCGTTGAGCCAATTCGCCAGAAGCTCAACGCAATCTCCTTGGCATTTGAGCGGGAACGCGCGAGGGGGTTCACCAACATGTCCAAACAGAGCGTCGATAACTATCTGCACCAGACCGTATTGCTCGAACCCGCGCCGTCAGGCGTCTCGGACATGCAGCACGAGAACCGCCGTTCACTGGCCGCCCTCGGTGTATTGGTTGCGTTGGTCCTGTTGATTACATGCGCGAACCTCGCGAATCTGATGACGGCCCAGGCAGCGGCCAGGGCGCGGGAAATGGCGCTGCGCGTCTCGATCGGCGCGGGCCGCTGGCGGTTGGTCCAACTCGTCCTCGTCGAAAGCGCGATGCTCGCTTTTCTTGCGGCGGCGCTCGGCGGATTATTCGCTTGGTGGTCGGCGCCGTTCGTTGTCAGCATGATTAATCCGCCGGACAATCCCGCGCGCTTGTTTCTCCCGGCCGATTGGCGGGTGCTCGGCTTCGGCTTAGCCCTGACCCTCTTCGTGATGTTGCTGTTTGGTTTGGCGCCGGCGCTGCGTGCCTCGGCGGTCAGACCGGCGAGCGCACTCAAAGGCGGCGAAGACCCGCACTCGCGGCGACATTTGATGCATGCGCTGATTGCAGTCCAGGTCGCCTTCTGCTTTGTCGTGCTTTTCGTCGCCGGGCTGTTTGTCGCGACCTTCAAGCGGCTGGCGAATCAGCCCACCGGCTTTTCCGCCGAGCGCCTTCTTACTCTCGATACCGTGGCGCACCACCCTCAGGCAGCGGCCTTCTGGGAGCAGGTTGCTGAACATCTGCGCACAGTGCCGGGTATCGAAAAAGTCGCGCTGGCGGGCTGGCCCTTGCTCGGCGGGGAAAACTGGAACGATTCGGTGTCGATCGATGATGGCCCTCCAAGCGATGATCTCGCCTACTTCCTCAACGTCTCTCCAGGCTGGAGAGCGACCATGGAAATCCCGCTTCTGCATGGCAATGACTTTCGTCCCGGTGATACATATCCTGGCTTTGCAATGGTCAACAGGACATTTGCAAGGCGTTACTTTAAGATTGAGAATCCACTCGGGAAGACCTTCGATGAGACGCAAGATCAGGGCGGTCGCCTCCACCTCCGGATAATTGGCGTAGTCCGTGACGCTCGCTATAGCGGGCTCCGCGGCGCCATTCCGCCCATTGCCTACGTTCCATTTCGCTCAATCGACAACAACGGCGTCGAAAGGGCGATTGATCGGGGCACGTTTATCGTCCGAACCTCAAATTCGAACCCAATGGCCGTTGGCGCCCACCCTCCGCCGGGAAGTCTCTCGAGCCCGGGCTGAATTTCGCGTTAGCAATGTCAGAACTCAGATGGAAATCAACCAGTCTCAGACGGTGCGCGAGCGTCTGTTGGCGATGTTGGCGGCGTTTTTTGCGGCTGTCGCCTTATTGCTCGCCGGCATCGGCCTCTATGGCGTGCTCAATTACTCCGTACTGCAGCGTCGTCGCGAGATCGGTATCCGGATGGCGATCGGCGCGCAAGCTCACGATGTCGCCTGGCGGGTAACTACGGATGTCTTCGCAATGGTAATCGCAGGAGCGCTCCTCGGCGTCGCGCTCGGCATGGCATCGGCTCGGTATATCGAAGCGCTGCTCTATCAGGTGAGGCCCACCGATTCGAGTATGCTCGTGCTCCCCTCGCTCACAATTCTAGCGGCCGCATTGCTGGCTGCGCTGCCGCCGGTGATCCGTGCCGTGCGAATCGATCCTGCTCTGATATTACGTGCCGAATAAGCTCGGATATCCGGCTCTCGATTGTCAAGCCGAAAGAATCACTGGGAGCTGTCATAATACCGTCTCCCGGGCCTTTTTTATAGGCGGTAAAAACCCTACTCTCTAGCCTTGAAGTTTTCGATCCGGATCTCGCCCTTGCCCCATACCGTTTGCCGTCCAACTCCGGTCCAGCGGCCGATCTCAAGTAGCGGAAAAAGCCGTCCCAGCGGGCCTGAAAACTCTGCCCATCCTGTGTACCCGCCGATCGAATGAATCTGTCCGGTGCGCGCGCTACGCCGCCAGCGGTCGCTGCGTTCCCAATTCCAGTCGACCGTTTTTACCTGTTTCGCCGTTTCGAGCAGCGACCGAAACCCGAACTCTTCGGGCCAGTCTTGATACAAGCGTCCCAGCGTCCGGATACGCTCCGCCAACGATTCGATCAGGCAGAAGAAATCGGGTTGTGTCACGATTTCGCCTTCCCTCTTGAGCTCTATCGGCGTTACAAAAACCAGCCGGAGATTTCCGTGTCCAGCCGTCCCTTCCAGCGGCAGTTGCAGTATCGGCAGGCGCTCTCGGCGGATGTCATGCGCATCGGCAATCCGGCCGATCGCCGTTTGCACGGCTACCTCGATTTCGTCTGCCGGCTCGCTGGTTCGAAAAAGCATCAAATCGAACGCGCCCTCGGCCGGCCGCAGTACGAACGGCCGAGGCGCATCGCGATAGCCGCTCGGACCTTGCCGCCAGCGTGGATCGAACCATTTTGAATATGCGTCGGCGCTCGCGTTGCGTAGCGCTGCCCCGAGCGCACCACGCAAGAGATTTGTATCCGCGCCCCGTGCTGTTCGGAAACCGCTGCCACCCCCAAATTCGAAGCGCGTCCGGGCAACGGAAAAGATCATCTGTTGGGTAAACGCAGAAGAGTGCGCTTACTGAGCGCTTCGCCAAGGCCGATCGCTCCCAGTCCAAGAATGAGGTGGATCACCTGAATGATCCAATGGTCCGCGCCAGGCATCATATGAAGTTGCGCGATACCGATGACCGGCAGCGCCACCGCCCACAACAGCGTGATTATCGGAAGGACCGGCTTCACGCGAGCCAACAGGCTCAGGATCACGACCAGCAACAACGCGAACGCGACGATGAAGCCAAGCCACATATGCAGACGCAAAAGGGAATAGCCACGTCCTAGCCAAAGAGCGACTCCCAGCAGCAATCCAACCAGGAAGGCCACGCGTATGATCCAACGAAGAATGACGGTTGAGAGAGCCATGTTGAATAGATCGAATCTGTTTAGCGGGCAGCGGTCTGTGCTGTCTCGTTTCCGAGCGCAGCCGTAATCTGGTCGATGATTTTAGTTTCGCGCAGCAGCGCCTCTGCTTCGCGAGGGACCTGTGATTGCGCCTCCGCCCAGTCCTTCCGGTCCATTGCCTCCAGCACGCCAGGCAGCGGCTTCGCTTCGTATCCGGTATAGGCGCCAGGCGCGTAAATCATGTTCTTGAACCACGGCCGGTGCGGCAGCCCTGCGGGGTCGGTCAGCGCGGGCCCGCTCTCCATCATTAATCGATTGATGCGGGCGATCGTACCTTCCGACAGCGCCCAGTTATTCGCCTGAGCCTTGCTCCACGCGGTCGAGAGCTTGCTTGCGCTATCTGACAATTCCTCCAGAGCGTTTTGCAGTGGCGCGAAGTCAAAGTAAGGTGGAACTTTTGCTGAAGGCGGGGGCAGCAGCGGTTTCGTTGGATCGCTGGTTGCATCGAAAACTCCGTCCTCTATCTCGGCGTTTCGCTGTTTAGTCTCGGCTTGGTCCGTTTCAAGCAGTTCTTGCACATTGGAGAGAAACTTCTTTACCGTGTCCGTAAATCCGACGAAATCGAATGGCAGAACTTCAGCGTCTGCCAGGCGCATCACTGCAGTACCCATCAGTTGCGACTCTGCTTTCTCATAAGCGAAATTCGGATCGCCGAAATGTGTGTACCAATAGAAGTCGTCGTATACGGAGTGATAGATTCCCTCGCTCGCTTCGCCGCCGAACCCCATGTCCGCCGCGGGAACCCCAATGTGGTTGATGAAAGCAGTGTAGTCGGAACCGTCTCCTAACGCTCCAATGCGCAAATCGCTGCGTTTGAGCGCTTCGGCGCGTTCCTCTGTTGTATTCGCTTCTTCTACTTCGTGCAGCCGGGCCCGCTCGAGGACCGACATTTTCTTCTCCGGATCTGGTATTTCCCGCGCGACATCGTTGATGAACTTCTGCAATACATGGGAGCCATCGGCCCCGAAGTAGCCGCGTACATTCGAATCGCTATTGAAATAGGCAACGCCGTGCTGCCGAAGTTCGTCGCCGTGCGCCTCTACCCACTCGGTTGAGCCGAGCAGGCCTGGTTCTTCGCCATCCCAGGCGCAGTAGATAATCGTGCGTCTGGGCTTCCATCCTTGCTTAACCAATTCTGAAAATCCGCGAGCTTCCTCGAGTTCGGTTACCAATCCGGAGATCGGGTCTTCCGCGCCATTCACCCAGGCGTCATGGTGATTACCGCGAATCACCCATTGGTCGGGCAGTTCTGAGCCTTGAATCCTCGCGATGACATCGTAGAGCGGCTTCTGATCCCAATTCGATTTGACAACCAGATGGACTTTCGCAGGGCCGGGACCAAACCGGTAAGTAATCGCCAGGCTTCCGCGCCATGCTTGCGGAACAACTCGTCCCCCTAATTCAGCCAGCAGGGGCTCAGCATCGCCATAAGAGATCGGCAGCACTGGAATTTTCGTAATGGTCTGCGCTTCCTGTAAGGTCAGCCGCTTTGCTCCCGGGGTTGCCGCTACGCCCGGCGTGAGCGGATCGCCCGGATATTCCGTGTCCATCACGGATCCACGCTGCACGCCAAAGGGAGGCCGGAACGGACCCGCCGGAAAAACAGAGCCATGCGCGAAACCATCATCGTGCGGATCTGAATAGATGATGCAGCCGACCGCGCCATGCTCGGCCGCCACTTTCGGCTTGACTCCGCGCCAACCTCCCCCGTACCGCGCAATCACGATCGCGCCTTTCACCGATATGCCATAGCGGGCCAACTCCCGATAATCGTCAGGCATGCCGTGATTCACGTATACCAACGGCCCCGTGACGTCGCCATCTATCGAATAGGCGTTGTAGGTCGGCAGTTGTTCATCTTTTTGCGACGTGGTGGGATCGATGCTCAACGCCGGCTCGACAAGTTTTGCGACAAACTTCTTCGGTTCGATCATCTCCAGATGATTGGCTTTTGGCGTTGGAAAGAGGACATCGAACTGCTCGATATGAGTATCGAAACCCCATTCCTTGAACTTGCCAAGAAGCCATTCGGCGTTTTCTTTGTCATACGGCGATCCCACATGATGCGGACGCGCTGAGAGCCGCTTCATGTACTCGCGCTGCAGATCCGGCGATGGCAGCGCACGAAACTTGTTTTCCCAGGCGCGTTCAGATTGGCTGGAATTAGCGCGGTAGCCATCGAGCGGCGGCGCTTGCGCATTGTCGGCGGCCAAGAGCAATGTGCCGAGAGCAATGCCGTAAACGGCTCCTCGGACGAGGATTCGTCGGTTGCTGCGCATCAGTAGCCTTTCAGGAAATTCTCAACGCTTGCTTCCTGTGCGGACTTGTTCGCGATGCAGTCGTTGATACGCTCCAGGGTTTGCGCAAGCAAGCGCGGCGCTCCGACGAACTTGTCGACACGAGGCTCGAAGAAAGCCTTTAACTTCTGTTCCGACTGGGCGTCGCAGAACGACTCGCCAACCTGTACGAATCGGGCGCCTGCATCTGCGCCTCCTCCGCTGGGCCGGTTCGCGGCGAGCTCATCGATGTGCTTCTTCATGAAATCGAAAGCGAGCTGGCGGGTTTCGGCGGAGTGCTGTCCGGCGTAAAGAAGCTGCTGACCTTCGATGAAGGAGACGTCTCCGTGTAGCACAGCCTCCATGCCGGTCTGGATCGCGTCTGGATCGCGAAATCGCGTCATCGCCCTCAATATGCGCTGTTTCTCCTGGTGGTCTCTCGCCTGCTTGAATTGCCGAAGGAACCGATCGAATAAGCCCTTGTCGCCGTAGTAGGCGGCCGTTTGGAGAACAGCGGCAGTCTCTTCCGGAGGCACTGCGCTGCGATCTTCAAACCACTTGTCAGTGAGCGTCCGGGCTTCCTTTGCCAGCTCCTCATCTCCGCCCAGCCGTTGCCACAAAGTTCAGCAGAGCAGGCCGTAGCAGCTTCGCGTCATCGGTGTCGTTAGCTTTCGGCAGCCATCCAAGTTCGTGCGCTCGTTGCTGGAAGTTTTTCAGAATGAAACGTTGATAGTTCGGGAGCAAATCGTCTGGAACAAGATGTTCTCGAGGCGTCTGCGCCATGCTGATCGCTCGCTCGATTACGTAGCGGCTCGGATCGGTGTGGAATTTGGGAACCAGACTCAACATATCGGCATCGGATATTTTTCCGGTGGCCGACAGCGCTTGCGCGTCGCCCATCAGATCCACGCGTTCGGGAGCGCTCAACCGATGTTCGACGTCTCCATCGGTCAAGGAGTTGAGCAGATCGCTCTGGTACGCCACGCGATAGTAGCCTATCGCCTGGTTATTCGCTTCCACCCACGTTGGGCAGCCCTTGGCTTCGAGCTTCCAATCGCTCCTCGGATCGGTCATCAGGGTACACGCATTTTCGCTTTCGCGTACCGCCACCATAACGGACGCACACGGGAATCTGCCAGAGTTGGCTTTGCGCGAGCTTGGCGCGCACCGCCAGGGAGCGCTGCTGCTCCAGGTGGAGTACCGGCGATTCTCCCTTACAATCGAGGGCAATTGAGACCAGCGGTACGCCGGCCTGGTTAAGGAAACTCGAGAAAGGGGCGGTAACGGACTTGTTTGTGACAGAGGCGATAGCAGCCAGAAATTCCGGCGCGTCTGCATTCCGGTACGCATATTTTCGGAGATAGCTTTGAACACCCTTCCGGAAAGCGGGGGCCCCTACCCAGCTTTCAAACATGCCGATCACCGCCGCGCCCTTCTCGTAAGTGATTCCGTCAAAGGCGTTGCTGATATCGTCCTTAGTTTTGATCTCCTGGCGAATCTTGCGCGCGGAGGTGAGTGTATCTTCTACTTCCGCTCCCAATTTGGAGTCCACATCGGCTACCCGAGTCTGCCACTCCGGCTTCCAGTCGGCCACCAGTTTCTGCTCCATCCAGGTCGCGAACGCTTCATTCAACCAGATATCGTTCCACCAGGCGGTTGTGACCAGGTCTCCGAACCATTGATGCGAGAGCTCGTGCGCGGCCACCGAAGCATAAAGCCGCTGCCGTACAGTCGTATCCCGTTCAGGGCTTGCCAGCAGTATGTCTTGCGCATAGGTCACCATGCCGGCATTTTCCATTGCGCCGAATCCATACGTGACCGGAATTGCCACCTGATCGGATTTTTCATAAGGAAATGGAATACCGAAGTAGTGTTCCAAGCGGGTCAGAATGGTCGCAGTCACTTCAGCCGCATACTTTGCTTCATTGGCGTGTCCCTTTGGAGTGACAATTCGGACAGGTGCGCGATTTACACCGGCAAAGCCCGCCGGAACGAAGTCGAATTGACCTACAGCAAACGCAACCAGGTAACTGGGCAGAGGTTTCGTCTGCTTGAAGTGCAGAATTTTCGAGTCTCCATTCGTCTCTTGTTTTTCAATTGGCGTATTGCTCACCGCATCGTATTTTTGCGGAACTTCAAGGGTGAGCTGCCAGGGCACTTTATAGGAAGGTTCGTCGAAACAAGGGAACGCGGCGCGCGCGTCTGTCTCCTCGAACTGAGTGAAGATGTAGCGGTTCTCATCTTCCTCCATGCGAAAAACGCCAGAACTGTCGCGTAATCTCAGACGGCCTGTGTAGCTGATGTCGATCTCGGCGGATCCCGCTGGAACAACCGAGTCCAATCGCAGCCCCAGGAAATCGCTGCCGCCGGGTATGGTTGTCGCCTGCAAGGTCCTGCCGCCGCTCGTCACCTTCGCGTTTGAGACAGTAATGCCACTAGCATTCAGCCATACGAGCTGCTGCGCGGTCTTTATGTTCACCTGTATCGCGATGTGACCGCTGAAGGTGGTCTGATCGGGGTCGAGCTTGAGAGCTACGCGATAACTGGTCGGCGCGGCAGAGTCGGGAAGCCTAAGCTGTGGAGGCTGATCGGCGGCCGGTGCAACCGATGCGCCAACCATCAACGCAATGAGAAAACGGAGAAGATTTCGAGATACGAAAAACATAAGCTTTACTGGTGGGAATAACAGGTCTTATCAGGCCAGCGCTGTTAACCATTCCTCTGCGCGGCGGCGGATTGATTTTCGATCGCTCTTTTCAGGCAATAGGCCGGAAATAACGGCCAGCGAATCCGCCTTGGCATCGAGCGTATCGCGAGCATTCTCCAGAGTTATGCCGCCGATAGCCACCAATGGCTTGGCCGTCAACTCGCGAAGCTTGCGTAACTGTTCGAGTCCCAAGGTCGGATCGGGCCGCTGTTTTGAGCTGGTGGAAAAGATTGGGCCGATCGACAGATATTCAACCGGTTCCTCATCGCCGCGCTTGAGCTGCAATCGATCATGCGTCGAGAAGCCCATCACCTCATCGCTGATAATCCCGCGCGCCGCAACTGGCGGGAGATCGTCCTGCCCGATGTGCAGAGCCGTCTTCAACAGGCGTGCAAAATCGGCGCGATCGTTCAGTACGAAAAGTACCCCGAGATCCTGACAACGCTGCGCCAGCGATTTTGCCTGGTCGAAGTGAGCTTGCGTCCATTGCTCTTTATGGCGATACTGCAGAATCTTGACTCCGGCTTCGAACAAGGCGCCAGCTGCCGTATCGGCGGGACATTTTCGAGCCTCGAGTGAGGCGGTATCGAGAATCGGATAGAATCGCGGGAGCTTGAAAGGGACAGGCATTAAGCCGCGATACCCACAGTCATCAACGAAAGCTCAGACATATGTGGCGCTCCATCACAAAGTAACCTTTGTAGCCTCCTCGACATCGGCTGCGCCCACAGGAAGCGGTATCTGGCGCGTGATCTGAATGCCAAAACCCTCCAGGCCCACCACTTTCCGCGGATGATTGGTAAGCAGATGAATGGTGGAAAGGCCCAAAGCCGAGAGAATCTGCGCGCCGAGACCGATCTCGTGTTGCAAAGGTTGATGCCGCTCGGAGGGAATGAAACTGGATTGATCGCGGCGGTGAGTTATTATTTTCCGCTGGCCATCGCGCCAAGCTACCTGGAGTCCAGAACCGGTCTGATGGAGATAAACAAAAACTCCGCATTCGGCGCGCGAGATGCTCGCTAATGCCGCGTCGACGAGCTGATAACAATCGCAATCCAGCGAATGAAAAATGTCGCCATAGACGCAATGGGAATGGACCCGCACCAAAACGTCGCTCTTTCCGGCCACATTGCCATGAACCAAAGCAACGTGTGCTTCATTGTCGATACGGCTGACAAAACGAAGCACCTGGAAGTCTCCATGAGCAGTGCGGATGTGACCCGATCCGTCCGGTTCGACGAATCTCTCTGTTTGCATGCGATATCGGATCAGATCCGCGACCGATATCATCTTCAGGCCATAGCGCCGGCAGAACTCTACCAGCTGCGGAACGCGCGCCATCGTGCCGTCCTCATTCATCACCTCGCAGATCACTCCGCCTAGTGAAAGACCCGCGAGACGGGCGAGGTCGACGGCCGCTTCAGTTTGTCCGGAGCGCACCAAAACACCGCCGGGACGCGCGCGTAAAGGAAAGACGTGTCCCGGACGCGCCAGATCCTGAGGGCGTGTTTTCGGATCCATTGCCACCCGAATCGTCTGGGCGCGATCATACGCTGAGATCCCTGTGGTAACACCATCGGCGGCGTCGATCGCCTCACAAAACGCCGTGGAAAAACGCGCCGTGTTCACTGCCGACATCGGCTGCAGGTCGAGGCGTTTGCAAATTTCCGCGTCGAGCGCGAGACAGATCAGTCCCCGGCCATAAGTGGCCATGAAATTTATTGCTTCAGGCGTAATCTTTTCGGCCGCTATGGTCAGGTCGCCTTCGTTTTCGCGGTCCTCATCGTCGACCACGATAAGGACTTTGCCCTGCCGAAAATCTTCGATAGCATCCGGAATGGAAGCAAAATTCATGGGAGCCTTGATTCATATCTTCACCAGGCGTGGCGCGAGATACGAAGAATTGCGTTCCTAGGCGGCTGCGCTAGCGAGTCCTGCCTTGGCACGCCACGGCTTGGCGCTCTTGATGGCGTCGTTGACAGCTTCGATGTTCTTCACGCCCTGGTCCGCCAGCCAGTCTTCTAGAGCTTTGACGCCCTGCTTCCCGTACACGCCGACGCCATCTTTCCAGGTCGCGCGTCCACAAAGAACACCAGAGTAATCGGTGCCTGCTTCGGCCGCCATTCCGAGCGATTCTACGAATTCCGGGTTGCTGACTCCCGCGCTCAAGTAGATGAAAGGCTTTTGCGCAACGTCCGACGCCTTGCGAAAGAGATCGAGCGCCTGCTGCCGCGAATAAGCGCTCTGGCCTTTGTAGCCGGCGCTCCCTTCGACGAAATTGGAGTTTACCGGCACTTCCACCTTTAGTACGTCGATTTTATATTGAGGCTTCCCGAATTCCTTCATGGACCCGATTACTACATCCGGCTTCTTCTTTGCGTACTCGAACCCTTTTTCGTCGCCGCCTTCTGTGTCGTATCCAACGAATTCACAAAAGAAAGGAATCTGGTACGCCTCGCATTCGGCCCCTACACGCTCGATGAAGGCATGCTTGACATTATTGATCTCGGCTTTTTCGAAAGGCGTGTAGTAGAGAAGCACCTTTACGGCGTTTGCGCCGTCGTCTCGTATCCTTTTAACGGAAAGGTCGGGCAGGAGATCGGGCAGGCGTCCCGGTTTCGTATTGTCGTAACCGCTCTCCTCGTAAGCCAGCAGAAGACCGGCGTTCTTGGCGCGAGCTTTAGCGGCCGGTAAGCCATATTCAGTGTCGAGCAGAATGGCACTCGCATGAGGAGTCAACACCTTGCTGACTGCGGTCTTGAATTCCTTGAGCATGTCATCGCCGACCTGGTCCTGCGAAACGCCTTTTGACTGGGCGATCATCTTGCGCAAACTTCCGCGCTGATCCATCGCGGCGGCGGCAATTACGCCGTTCTTGTTCGACAATGCATTCAGATGGTTGATTTTACCTTCGGAAAGCGGCATTCTATTCCTCCGAAAACGCGTAGGTGCCTGAAAAATTTAGTATATCGAAGGGCTCGCTTTGACCAGATTCTCGAGATGCCGCCAGTAGGCGTCGGATCGCGCGATATCCTTCATGATTTGCGCTTTCAGTGATTCGGCATCCGGATACGTCTCTTCACGCCGGAGAAAGTGGCGAAATTGAACGTCGATCGAGTCAGGGCCCGGTCCGTTGAGCGTTCCCCGTAAATAGGTCTCTACCGTGAGGTCTGTTGCGCCGAAGGTAGGATTATATCCGCAACTGGTCACCGAGGGCCATTGCCTGCTAGTCGCGTTTTCGAAAGTTTCGGTAACAAAAATGCCATGCGGCACAAGAAGCTGGGGCTCCGGTTTGAGGTTAAGAGTAGGAACCGTCTTCCGCGACCCGATGCCGCGCCCGGAGACAACGGATCCTTTGACCGAATAGCAGCGCCCGAGCAAGCGCGCAGCTTGCACAACATTGCCGTCTGCCAGTTCTGTTCGCACCCTGGTGCTCGAAACAACGGAGCCGCGAAGCGTCACGGGCTCCAGGAAGCGCGTAGAGAATCCGTAGGCGTTCCCGAGTGCGGCGAATACTTCTGGAGTACCGGTCTGCCGGAAGCCGAAACGAAAATTATTGCCCACAAAAACGGCTCTTGTGTCTAGACAGTCAACCAGAATATGTGAGACAAACTCTTCCGGGGATAATCGTGCCAGATCAGCGGTAAAGTTCAGGACGAAAATGCGCCGTGCACCGGCCGAACCAAGGAGCCGAAAGCGTTCTTCCATCGTGCAGATGAGCGGCGGAACGCGATTAGGAGCTACGATCGCGGTGGGATGCGGATCGAACGTCAGCACCGCCGGAGTAAAGCCGTTTCTCTGAGCACAGCGGACCGTTTCTCCGATCAGCGCTTGATGCCCAATGTGTACTCCGTCGAAATTGCCGATCGCTAGCGCGCATGGTCCGAACCGGCCCCGGGCTTCGTCGAGCGTGTGGAAGATTTCAACACTCATGCGTGGTCGGCGCAGCCGATAAAGATCTCGAGCCCGTCATAAGCCAAACGCACGTGAGCGGGAAATCGAGCCTCCGTCGCGGCATGTACAAGGTCATGAGAGATATGGGTGAAGAATGCTCGTTTCGGCGCCAGTCTCTTGACCGTTCGCAAAGATTCTTCAACCGTCGAGTGCGTAGGATGCGGATTGTGGCGCAATGCATCGAGGAACAGAACATCCAGATCCTGGAGCAGCAACTCACTCGCAGGTGGGATCTGGCTGTGGTCTGTGAGATACGCGCAATCCCCAAAACGAAAGCCGTACACCGTTCCTTTGCCGTGATAAGCCCGAATCGGCTGGATGCAGGTGCCCGCGACCGAGATGGGCTCTCCGTCGAAGATGTTGGGGCTCAGATGCGGGCGGCTCGATTCGGACGGGGACGAATCGAAGACGTAGCCGAAGGTCCGCTCGATTACCACCCACGCCTCCGCGGACGCGTAAAACGGGATGATATTCCTTTGCATGAAGTTAAAGGGTCGCACGTCGTCCAGACCCAGGATGTGATCGGCGTGAGCATGAGTGTAAAGAATGGCGTCGAGCCGTTCTATTCCGTAGTGCAGCGCCTGATAGCGAAAATCGGGAGAGGTGTCGATCAGAATGCGTTTGTCGCCCAGCTTTAAGAGCACTGATGGACGGAGGCGCTTGTCACGGGGATCTTGTGAAATGCACGCCTTGCAGTGGCAGCCAATCATAGGCACGCCCACGCTGGTGCCGGACCCGAGCACGAGTATAGACGCATGCTCGAACTCGGCGGGCATCTATTCGGTTTTGCTTCCCTTGCCGCCGTCCGCCGTGATGATCAGCGGACCCTTATCTTCTTTTTTGTCTTCACCAGCCGGTTTGGCTTGCCCGGCCCGTTTCTGTTCATCTACGACCTGAACATAGCGAAACCGGAGCTCTGTAATCCCGTTTTCAATGAGACGCTGTTCATCGACTGACAGATTGCCGCGCGTCTTTTCCTGCAGCATGGCAAGCATATCTATCGAGTGTCTCGCGAGTGGCAGATTGGGCGCGGAATTCTCTTCGTCCTCACGAAGATGAAAGAGGCCTAAATGCATCTGGGTTTGCATCAGAATCGATTCGATGAGGAATTCGAAGCTGGCCGGGGGTAGCGGGAAATCCTGCGGAATTTCAGTGTTCTCTGCCATACAACATATCTATGATATCCGGCGGCACCGGATTACGAAGACTAACCCGCTATATTTTTAGCGAGGCAGCGGATGGCAGACCAGTTTGACGAAGTGGGCGCTAAATTTGCGGAGCTCGTGCGAATCATGGCCCGGCTACGCGCTCCGGGCGGTTGCCCTTGGGATCGGAAGCAGACCTTCGACACCATCAAAACTTACCTGCTCGAAGAAGCCTATGAAGTGATGGATGCAATCGACGCTCGCGACTGGCCGGGACTCGAAGAAGAATTGGGCGATCTGCTGCTGCAGCCCGTCTTCTTTGCAGAGATGGCACGTGAGGGAGGTCTGTTCGGCATCGGTGATTCGCTCGAGGCCATCAATCAAAAACTGATCCGGCGGCATCCGCATGTCTTCGCCGATGCATCAGCCGAAACGGCGGAAGATGTGAAAACCCGTTGGGACGAAATCAAGAAACAAGAGAAAGCGGCCCGGGGCGGGGAAGTAGCCACATCGATTCTCGACGGCATCCCCCGAAGTTTGCCCGCCCTAGTGGAAGCAGATAAGATTGGGCACAAAGTTGCCAAGGTCGGCTTCGAATGGCAGGATGTAAGGGGCGTCATCCAGAAACTGAAGGAGGAAGCGGCGGAACTGGCTGAAGCGCGGGCAAGGCAAAACGCCGAGCACATCGAACATGAGATCGGTGACCTGTTATTCAACCTGGTAAACCTCGCACGCTATCTCAAGGTGGATCCGGAGCAGGCTTTACGAAAGACAAACGCAAGGTTTCGCAGGCGCTTCGCCTACATCGAGCGCGCAGTCACTTCCGCCGGGTCAACGCTAGAGGAGAGTTCGCTGGAGCGCATGGAAGAACTTTGGCAGGAAGCGAAGCGCGCAGCGGGCTAATGCGCTCGCTGAAGATTGGCGGCGACCTTCTCCACCTGCCGCATCAGCCGCAACGTGTTGCCGCCGTAGATTTTCTTGATGTCGGATGGTGAATAGCCTTTTTCCAAAAGCGCACGGGTCAGATTCGGAAACTTGGAAACGTCTTCGAGCCCTTCAGGTGCGCAGTCGATACCATCGAAGTCGCTGCCGATACCGATCGCGTCGATACCGGCGATTTGCCTGATGTGATCGATGTGCGCAACTACGTCTGAAAGATAGGCATGAACCACTGTGCCCTCGGGGGCATCGGCGGCTTTCTGATTGACGAAACCGCAATAGAAGTTGACCTGGATGACGCCGCCTTTTTTCGCCAGCGCGCGGAGCATGTCGTCCGTCATATTGCGCGGAGCGTTCGTCACCGCACGGGCGGAAGAGTGCGAGGCGATGAGCGGCGCCTGACTGGTCTCAAGCGCGTCATAGAAAGTCTTGTCGGCGACATGCGAAATGTCGACCATCATGCCGAGACGGTTCATTTCGCGAACTATATCTTTGCCAAGAGGTGTCAGTCCTTTGTGATGTTCGACGCCAGGTTTGTTTATGTCGCCGGAGGAGTCCGCCCAGTCGTTGGTATTGGTGTGGGTCAGAGTCATATAGCGAATACCCAATCGATAGTAATCGCGCAGCAATCGAGGACTGTCCTCAATGGCGTGGCCGCCTTCGAGCCCCAGCAGTGCGGCGATCTTGTGCTTCTTATGGGCGTTTACGATGTCGTCTGCCGTGAGGGCAAGCTGAAAAGTGCCGGGATAGCGATCAACGATGTCGTGTCTCACCGTGTCGATCATCTGGAGAGCACGGTTGGCCGAGTGATTGCCTTCCACGTATTTCGAGGCAACGTAAACAGAAAAGAAAACCGCTCCGACACCGCCTTGCTTCAGGCGCAGAATATCGGTTTCATTTTTCGGCGAGTTACCGATATCGGCGCCGTCGATGGTGAAGCTAGGTATGTCATTGTGCGTGTCGATAAGAATGGCTGACTTGGTGATCGATTTCACCTCGGCATCTATCTTCTTGGAATTGGCCGGTGCGGCGATCAACTGAACAACACAAACAGTGAGTGCGGCGGCAACGCAGTGAGATCGGGGCATGCGGTATCAAATCAGAATACAATTAGAGAAAAGATGCAAGCAGCAATCGCGAATCCGCACGAGTTCTCATCGGGAGTTGAGAGAGCAAGCTGGCAGAGAACAATCGCAGTCATTGCGGCAATTCTTCTCGGTATCATGTTTCTCGTCTCCGGTGGTTGGAAGGTTCTGAGTCCATTCAAGACCGGCGAGCTGTTGGAGCAGGCGCAGGTTCATGCCGGCTGGGGCGCTATCGGTGCCGCGGCGCTCGGCACGCTAGAGTTGTTTGCGGCGTTTCTGCTTTTCACTCCACGTTTCAGGCGATGGGGTGGTCTGCTGGCTTCAGGATTGTTGATTTTCTTTATCGGGTGGATCGGCTACTACTACAACGTACTGGTCGGCCACGAGTGCAGTTGCTTTCCCATTATCAAGCGCACGGTAGGACCCGGATTTTTTATCGGCGACGGCATCATGTTGCTGCTGGCCTTGGCCGTGCTCGCCTGGTCACCACGCGTGACACGCTTCAAGGTTCCCGCAGCAGTGCTGGCGGCGCTAATCGCATTTGGCGGAATCAGCTTCGCTGTCAATGCGGCCCAGCGTTCCCATGCGCAAGTTCCCGTGCCGGTAATCGTGGATGGCAAGCCTGCCAATCTGGCGACCGGTAAAGTCTTCTTGTTTTTCTACGATCCCTCGTGCATGCATTGCGATGCAGCATCTAAGTTCATGTCAAAGCTGAACTGGGGCGACAGCCGCATCGTGGCCATACCGACCATCAATCCGCAATGGGCGGCTAGTTTCCTGCACGACACGCATTTAAAGGCGGGTACGAGCTTGGAATTGGACAAGCTGAAGAAGGCATTTCCATTTGTGGACCCGCCGTTTGGCGTAGCGCTCGAAGATGGAAGAGTGCAAGAGACATTTGGTCAAGCTCAGTTCAATGTTCCGCTGCCAGAGCCCGATCTGAAAAAGTTAGGATTTGTGAAGTAGAGAAGCAGTTGGCCAGGGAATCCACGCTGGACTCCCTGGCGATAGAAGTCAACTGACGCTTGCGTGCTTGTAGCGCTCGAGGATTTCAAGCATTTCATCTTTGGCGTGAAGCTTGAGTTTCTTAAGGCGTTGCTCCTCAAGTTCGTCCTCTTCGGTGACGTGCGATTTGGACTCGATCGCTTCAATCTGACGTTTCAGCTGCGCATGCTGCTCGGCAAGCGTTCGGAACTCCTCACTGGTGTTTAGCAGATGCGCCTTCAATTCTTCGTCTTGCGTGTGATTCTCCATGTGTAAGGCATTTCTCCTTTTGGTCTCGGGAAATCGCGCACAACGGGCGGAAAGCAGTCCTGTGCGCTGGCGGGTAGCCCCGCCGAGTCCGGTTCTGTGTTTGGGTGCTGGAAGAATCTGGCCCGGTGGGTGTGAGTGCATCGATTCACTCTGGTTTCAGTGTGCCAGCGGTAGCCGTCGCGACTACCGGCACGTCCAATAGTTAGCACTATTTCAACGACATGACAATAGCCGTTTCGGTCGGGTTGCCATAGTACTCTTCGCGCCGGCCAATCTCAGCAAACCCAAGTTTCACATACAGCTCCCGGGCGGTCACATTCGATTCGCGCACTTCCAGAAAGTAGATAGCGCCGGACCGGATTTCATTCCGCAGCAAGAGCGTGGCGATGCCCAATTGGCGGAACTGTGGCTCAACGGCCAGGTTGAGGATTTCGCGTTCTGCGCGTGCATGATCGCCACCAGGAAAAGTCTCGCGCACCACAATAAATCCGGCGACCCGGTTATCCAGCTCGGCAACTACGCAGGGGTGGCGGAGAAAGTCTTCGGGCAACCAGTGCGGCTGGGGAAAGGAATCGGACTCGATTTCAACCAGGACCGGGAGGTCGGCGCGAGTGGCGCTGCGAAGATGCGGAGTCACTGAATCTGGAGACTGGTAACCTCGCCGGCAGTATGGAGATCGTCGTCGGGTGAGGCTCGATATTCGAGGGAGATGCGATGGGGACGAGTCTGCGGACCGCAAGTGAGCTGCGCGTTTGTTTCTTTCGAAAGGAAGAACTGGTTTTGATGACCCGCCTTATCCTTCACCGAAAGGCGCCAGCCGTTCTTCAGGCAATCGATGCGCACCAGTGTGCCGCTGAGCTTCTTTTCCTGAGCCAGAGAACTCCAGGGGACGACTGTCGTGGGCTTATCCTCTTCTGAAGCGTCGGCCATGGCCTGGTTGGCCTTTTGCTCGGCCGCGTGTATCCGGTCGGCCTCCGCTTGCTGCGCCTGCTCGTCGGCGAGGTGTGCCGCATCGCGGTCGCGGCGCCGCGCTTCTTCGGCGGCATCGAGCCGCTGCCGTTCGGAAGACATCCGAAGTTGGTGAACGCGGTCACGTTCGGCAGGGTTCGGAGCAGAGTCCTCGGCGCGCAGCCAGGAGCCTTGAGCGGCGCTCGCCTCGCCTGCGACGGTCTGCAGTTGCGCGAGTTCGATCCAGTGGGCTGTAAGGCGCGGTTCGAGCTTGAGTGCAGCTTTTAGAAGGGATTCTTTCTCGGAGGGAGCATCGGTGAGCTGCGCCTGCAAATAGACGGGCTCCGCCCAACGCTCGTTGAGCTGGGCAGCCCTCTTGAGAAGCGGGAGGGCCTCGGCGGCAGGCAAATCGTCCGCTGCGCCCACGTAAGCAGCAGCGCTGTGGGTTCCAGCACGAACGGCGTCATCCCAGAAGAGCTTGCTATCCCCACCAGTGAGTTGAGCCACGGCAGCCAATCCCTCGTAGCCCAAAGGGGCCGCCGCACCGCCTGCCTCTACCGCAGCTTTGTAGGCCTGTTCAGCGGCTTTTGGGTCAGAGGAGAGTTGCCAGTCGGCCAGATAGACTGCGGCAACGGCGGAATCGAGCGAATGCTCGCCGAAATCGCGCTTGGGATCGAGGGGCCGGCCCGAAACGGGAACGGCTTGCCAGTTACCTGCAGCAAGATTGGCCCGTGCCTCCTGTTCCAGTGCGTCTGAAGACTTGCCGAATGCGTTGTGTTCGGCTGCGGCAAGCGTACTTCCATCCCGAAGGGAAGCCAGGAAGATGTGGAAACTGGCGCTGTACTCGAATTTAGTGGCGAAAAGCTGCATGCGTGCCCAATCCAGATTCGGGTTATCGGGGGGGGAACCCCACGTAACACGGCTGCCGTGCGCCTGCAACGTTGAAAAGAGCTGGCGGAGACCTGATTCCACTTCATCGGGTAGGCGCGGTGTGTTGGCGTCGAGGAGCAGGCCCGCGACGTCGCCCAGTGGCAGGCGGGTATTGTGCGGCCCGACGAGCAGGTACTGGGAGCTCTGCAGAACGAACCGCGGCTTCGCGTTCGCTTTCTCATTCTTCCCAGCGGTGAGCATGACACGGATTGGCCACAGGCTTTGCAGGTCCTTTACTTCCAGCAAATTGCCCAGCACCCAGCGCAGTTGTTCGAGTTGGGTGAGGTCGTCGCGCGCGGCTGCCGGATCGGTGTCGCTGGCGATGTAATACGGACCGATGTTCAGTTCTGTCCAGTGATCTTTGGCTTCCGCAGAGCACCCGAAGAATGATAAAGCGAAGCCAAAGGCGAGAAGTGGCCTAAGCGCGTTGCGTAGATGTAACCACGATCGCGCGGGCGACGGGTTCTTCGGAATGGCCGGAGTAAGAGTGAGCTTCGGAGGCATCAAAATACACGCTGTCGCCGGCGCTGAGGAGGTGATCTTCCGACTCATAGTTTACCGCCAGCACGCCTTCGAGGACGTGGATGAATTCCGCCCCCTCGTGTTGATGGGCATTTGAGCTGACGTTCTGGCGCTTGGGGAAGTCCGCGAGGTATGCCTCGATACTCTTATTGACAGCTCCAAATGTCAGTACCTCGAAGAAGAATCCTGGTACCGGGCTATCGGGGCGCTCCGGGAACCGCAGGCGATCAGCCGCGCGAACGATGGCGAAGGTGCGGCGTGGGCGCGTTTTGCTGAAAAAATGCTCAAGCCCCACGTCGAACACGGTTGCGATACGGACCAGCGTCGGAAGAGTAGGTATCAGTTTCCCGTTTTCCAGTTGCGACAGCATGGAAGCCGAGAGCCCGGTGTGCTTACCGAGATCTACTAGTGCTATTTTCTTGCGAAGCCGCAGTTGGCGAAGCTTGGGGCCAAGGTCGTAGTTCTGCAACAACCTGCGGACAGTTTCCTCA
Organism: Terriglobia bacterium; assembly: GCA_963799755.1. Classification (GTDB taxonomy): domain Bacteria; phylum Acidobacteriota; class Terriglobia; order Bryobacterales; family Bryobacteraceae; genus Bog-105. The sequence goes on from CAWCYQ010000037.1 coordinate 184,451, forward strand.
CTGTTTTCAGTCAAAGTCAAATCTGTTTTATCACAGCTAACGTAAACTTGTTCGGTTTTTGTCTGGCTAAAACTCGATTCGATGAGACCTACAGCATCGGCTGATTCGGGACTAGATTCGTTCATAGGTGAACAGAGACATGGATTCTGGCGAACGACGGCAGATGCAAAACCCGCGCGAGTATTGCGCACAAGGGGACGACGGATTAGTGAGGATGTGTCAGCAAGGGGAGCGTGGGGCGTTCGACGAATTAGTAAGAAGGCATCAAACCGGGCTTATGAAAGTCGCACTTTCAATCATGCGCGACAAACAAGACGCCGAAGACGAGGTGCAGAACGCTCTCTGGAAAGCCTTCGAACACATCGACCAATTTCAGCATGATGCCAAATTCTCAACCTGGCTGACAAGAATAGCGGTCAACCAATGCCTGATGCGTCTAAGGCGATCGAGACGGGCGAAATTCAACTACCTGGACGAGGGACAACCCCAAGAGGGCAGCGCTTCATTCGAGTTGTGTGATCTCAGGGGATCGCCAGAGAAAAAGCTGGGGCAAGCAGAGGTTGCAGAGATACTGCGAAAAGAGATTCGCAAGACGCCTCCGCTTCTGAGGAACGTTTTTCTGTTGCGAGATGTTGAAGAACAGTCAATGCCGGACGTTGCCGACAAGCTCGGTATTTCCGTAGCAGCGGCAAAAAGCAGGCTGCTGCGGGCACGCTCGGAGCTGCGTGGCCGCATGAAAAGGCATTTTGGGCAGGCGGGCCATGCGACGTTAATGGCCTGAGGCCCCGGTCACGTCGTCGAAAATATTCGGACGAATCTCGAACCGTTCGCGGAAGCTCCAATCGCTCGGCTATGGTTGAAGTACTCGACCACATGCAGCGAAGAACTTTCCTGTCGGCCGCGGCATCGCTATGTGCCACGGGGCGGCTGCTGGCGCGCCAAACAGAACTCGACTTTGACGTCGCGGTGATCGGGGGCGGCACGGGCGGTTTCGCTGCCGCTCTCGCCGCATGCCGGCGCGGTATGCGTGTGGTGCTTACAGAAGAAACCGACTGGGTGGGAGGACAGCTCACAGCTCAAGCTGTGCCGCCGGACGAACATCCATGGATTGAAGAGTTCGGGTGTACGCACAGTTATCGCGCCTATCGAACGGCCGTTCGCGACTACTATCGACGTGTTTATCCGCTCACCGAAGCCGCGCGAGCAAAAGAATATCTAAATCCGGGAAATGGCGGAGTCTCGAGACTCACACACGAACCCAAGGTCTCGGCCGCCGTCTTAGAAGCGACGCTGATGCCGTATACGAGCAGCGGGCAATTGACTATCCTGATGAGGCATGTAGCCGAGGCGGCGGGCGGGCACGGCGACCGTGTTACCGACGTGACTGTGCTGGACCTCGAGACCGGAGCGCGGCGCGTGATTACGGCGCGTTATTTCCTGGACGCAACGGAGCTGGGCGATCTACTTCCCCTCACTAAGACGGAGTTCGTGACCGGTGCCGAAGCACAGGCAAAAACGGGCGAGATGCATGCCCCAGCCGAGGCGCAGCCTGAAAACAGCCAATCCTATACGTATTGTTTTGCGATCGATCACCTCGAGGGCGAGGATCATACGATTGAGCGTCCAGCAGAATACGCGTTCTGGCGCGACTATGTTCCGCGGTTGACGCCGCCCTGGACAGGATCTCTGCTGAACTGGGCAGCCTGTGAGCCAAAAACATTGAAGCTGCGCAGGATGTACTTGAAACCCAATCCCGAAAATGAGAGTGCCGATGCCGGCTTGAATCTCTGGACATATCGGAGAATTGCGGATCGCGACAATTTCCTTCCCGGTGCTTATCGCAGTGACATCACTCTTGTGAATTGGCCTCAGAACGATTGCTGGCTGGGCGACCTGGTGACGGCAACCGTTGCCGAAAAGAGGAAATTGCTGGAGCGAGCAAAGTACTTGAGTTTGTCATTGCTTTATTGGATGCAAACCGAGGCTCCGCGGCCGGACGGAGGAACCGGATGGAAAGGCCTACGTCTCAGGCGGGACATCGTCGGGACCGAGGATGGCCTGGCAAAGACAGTTTACGTCCGCGAATCACGCCGAATCCGTGCCGTCTTTACCGTGCTGGAGCAACATGTCGGCACAGAAATGCGCGCCAAGGCCGCCCGCAAATCGCACGATGAGATTTCAGCGGAGGTTTTCGCGGACACCATTGGTATCGGCTGTTACCGGATCGATCTTCATCCTTCGGCGGGCGGAACGAACTACATCGATGTCAGTTCGTTGCCCTTTCAGATACCGTTAGGCGCGCTGATTCCTGAGCGCACGGAGAACTTACTCCCTGTTTGTAAGAACATCGGCACAACGCATATCACCAACGGGTGTTACCGGCTGCATCCGATCGAGTGGAACATCGGCGAATCGGCAGGAAGTCTCGCGGCGTTTGCCGTTCAAAAAAGGACTACGCCCAGAGCCATTCGAAGTTCTAAGGCTCTGTTGACCGAGTTCCAGAAGGCACTTACCGAGCAGGGTGTGGAGCTGGCCTGGCCTAGGGTACATGCGGTATGACGGAGAGATGCCAGGGCCACATTAGAAATGAGGTGGACGTCAGATCGATGGCAGCCTCGGTTGTGCTATGAGATTGCACGTTGGCCGAGGTAGCGGGTCCGTCGGAAGCGGCTCCGCAGAATACGGAGCACCTTGGCGCACCTTCAAACTCTCTGTTGTGCAGTGCTATTCTTCCTCATGAGCCCGGTCTGCTTTTGCGCAGCGCGCGCATTCCCAAAAGTGAAGGTTGAGGCATTCTGCCGGGACCGGAATTTTTCTTCCATCTCGGTAGCTACCGGTGAACCCAGCGGAGGCGTTCCGAGCTGCGCATGCAAATTCTCAAAAGAATCTCGCTCACTTCGTGGATCTTCATCGCTCTAATCGCGGGCATTCTGCTGGGCGCTTTCTTCCCGCATTTTTCCACAGCGCTGGCGCCGATCAGCACCATCTTTCTGCGCCTTGTCAAATCGATCGTCGGACCGCTCCTATTCGGTACGCTGGTGGCCGGAATCGCTTCGGCGGGTGAGCTGAAGATTATGGGCCGCATCGCCGTGAAAGCCTTTATCTACTTCGAACTCGCTACTACCGTCGCGCTGGCCATTGGCCTGATCGTAGTGAATCTCATGCAGCCGGGCGCCGGACTGCGACTCCCTGGCGAAAGCGGCGCAGCGCTGCCGCCGCTGGCCAAATCGGCTTCTTTGAGTCAGATCCTAGAGCACGCGGTACCACAAAACATTTTCGAATCGCTCGCTCAGAACGATGTCTTGCAGATGGTGGTGTTCTTCTTTTTGTTTGGTGCTGCCTGCTCGGCTATCGGGGCCAAGGCACAGCCGGTGGTCAACTTTGCGAATGCGGTCGCCGAAATCATGTTCCGTTACACCAAGTACGTCATGTATCTCGCACCTTTTGGTGTCGGCGCCGCCATTGCAGTCACCGTCGGGTCAAAAGGGATCGGTGTTCTGATCAGCTTGGGGAAACTGGTCGGGGCGTTGTACGTCTCCGAGATTTTGTTTGTTATCCTCGGGCTCGGCGGCGCGCTGACCATCGCAAGAGTGCCCGTGGGCCGCTTTTTTCGCGCTGCGCGCCAGCCGTTTCTGATTGCCTTTTCGACTGCCTCAAGCGAAGCTGCGCTCCCGCTCGCCTTGGAGAACATGACACTCTTCGGAGTGCCCAAACACATTGTGGGTTTTGTGCTGCCCACCGGCTATAGCTTCAATCTTGACGGTTCTGCGCTTTATCTGTCGTTAGCGTCTATTTTTGTCGCGCAGGCCGCCGGCGTACACATGCCCATTGGCACGCAGATCACGATGCTGCTCACCCTCATGCTCACTAGCAAAGGCGTAGCCGCCGTGCCGCGCGCCTCACTCGTGATCCTGGCCGGAACCTTGGGCACATTTCATCTTCCGCTCGAAGGGGTGACCTTGATCCTTGGCGTCGATGCACTAATGGACATGTGCCGTACTTCCGTCAATTTGTTGGGAAACTGCGCAGCCACTGCTGTCGTTGCTCGCTGGGAAGGCGTATCGTTAGCTACGGCAGCAGCAGAATCCGAATTGACGCTGAATGCCTGATTGTCTACTTCGTACGCCAGATCCGCTCGACGGCGAGCGCCTGGCCGGTGGTTTCATCGGCACGCACGAGGACTCCGTGTAATTCAGGCCCAAGGCGGGCGGCTTCCATCCGTCCCGCCAGCCCGCTCAGAAAACGACGTACGACGGTCTGCTTGTCGACGCCTATAACGGAGTCGTACGGTCCGGTCATGCCCGCGTCGGTTTGATATGCGGTTCCCCCGGGGAGAATCCGCGCGTCGGCCGTGGGGATGTGAGTATGAGTGCCTATCATAGCGGTCACACGGCCATCCAGATGCCAGCCCATAGCCACCTTCTCACTGGTCAGCTCAGCGTGAAAATCGACGAAACGAATCTTGATTGCAGGGTCAAGCGCAGCCAAGAGCTCATCCGCTTTTCGAAACGGGCAATCAATATTCGCCATGTGAGCCCGGCCTTGCAAATTGACCACGGCATACGGCACGCCATTACGCGCCGTCGCGGTGAAGACGCCGTTTCCGGGTAAGCCGGGCGGATAATTGGCCGGCCGTAGCAGACGCGGTTGATGATCGATATAGTCGTGAATCTCGCGCTTGTCGAAACTGTGATTGCCCCCGGTTAGTACGTCGAGCCCGAGAGAAAGTAGCTCTTCCGCGATGAGCGGCGTAATCCCAAAACCGCCCGCGCTGTTCTCGGCATTGGCGATTGCCAAAGCTACTTTATATTCGCCGATAAGCCGGTTGAGATTATCGGCCACAATGGCACGTCCGCTGGAGGCGAAGATGTCGCCAATAAAAAGTATATTCATCTAGCGGAGAGGAGAGAGCGTTCCCTACGAGAGCTTCCGAATCAGGCTCCGTCATTGACCCCTAAAAAGCAAGGGGGGAATCCCCCGAGTACCTTTAGGCTTCTCCATGGCAGATGCCGGAGCTTGCACACGGATACTTCATTCGAGCAGGACTCCATGACATTGACTATCGGATCAATTTTTAGGAGACCGAGACAGACGCTCTCGCGGGGAACGCTTCCTTCAAAGAATACCAGAGAAACGGTACGTTGGGCTAGACAGCCTTCAGGCGCTCGGAGATATCTTTTTCAGAGATCGCTCCTTCTTTGATCACTTTCCAGTAAGGCTCGGTGATGTCTACTGTGGTTGAGCCCTGGCCTGTGCATAAGCCGCCGTCGAGCACCAGGCTGACGCTTCCATCCATAGCGGCAAACAGATCGATGCCGCTGGCCATGGTTGGCTGGCCGGAGAGATTCGCACTGGTTGCAATCAAAGGTTGTCCACTCTTTTCAAGAAGTGCATCGAGCACTGGCGATTTGGCTTGTCTCAGCGCCAGTCGCCCCGTGTTGCCGGTTACCTTGAGCGGCACCCGAGCGGCTGCCGCCACAATCATGGTCAAAGGACCAGGCCAGAAATGGCGAGCCAGGATATAGAAACGGCTGTTCAATTCTTTGGCCAAATCCTCCGCCATCAAAACGTCGGAAACCGCGAGCGGAAGCGACCGAACGCTTTCTCGCGATTTAGTGGCAAATACCTTCCCCACCGCAAGCAGATTAAAGGGATCGGCGACCAGAACGTAGAGAGCATCGGTCGGTACGCCAATGAGCCTGCCACGACGAATCTCGTGAACAGCGCGCTCAATGGCATCGGTAGATGGATTCTCGGGATCTATTTCTATTAAATCAGTAGCCACGTGAGGACTAGATGTGTGACAAGTTCCGGATTTCGCCGGAGCAAGTACTTCGCCAGTTTACCGTTCGCCGAGCGCTTCGGCAACCTGCACGGCCATCTCGTAGCGTCCGAAGGGAGCACTCAATTGCGCGCCTTGTACCATCTGCCGTACCTTCGTTGTCATCTCGCGGCCGATGGAGACTCCTTCGGCGCGAGCTTTCTCGGCGCTATCGGCTTTACGCATACGCTCCATGTAATCGTGTGGCACCGGCACGCGCAATTCGTTCACCATAAATTCCGCATTCCGGTAACTCGTCAACGGCCAGATGCCGGCCACGATAGGCAAGCCATATTGTTCGGTTCTGCGAAGAAATAGTTCCAGCAGATTGAGATCGAAAACAGGTTGTGTTACCACGTACTCGGCGCCGGCTTCCACCTTCCAGGCGAAGCGCCGTAATTCCTCCTCCATGTTGAGAGCACCCGGGTTGGCTCCCACGCCGATCACCAAAGCGGTTTGCGAGCCGGTAGGATTGCCCCCGATATCGAGACCTTGATTGAGATTGTTCACGATGTTCGTCAAGCCAATGGAGTCCACATCGAAAACGGCGGTAGCGTCGGGATAGGTGCCCATACGCGGCGGATCGCCGGTTATGCATATCAGATTTCGGACACCCATTGCGTGCGCACCCAGCAGTTCGGATTGGATACTGAGGATATTGCGATCGCGGCAGCAGAAATGAAGTACCGCTTCGATGCCGGCCTGCTGCTGAATGAGCTGGCAGGTGACCTGCGCGCTTAAGCGCGCGCTTGCCCGCGGACCATCGGGTACATTGATGCAGTCAATGCCGTTTTCTTTGCATAACTTCGCGCCTGCAATCTCTCTCGTGGCATCGACGCCACGGGGCGGAAGAATTTCGACAAAGGCCACAAACTTATTGGAAGCCAGCTTAGCGGCGAGTTGCGACTTTTCGGCGAACGGGACTTTAGCGAGCCGCTTTACTTCGGGCTTGTGAGGTTCATCAACGGTAACGGTATGCGTGCTGCGCTCCCGCACGGGCTGCAGCGAGCGGACCTCGCCTAGAATTTGCTTGATGTGTTCGGGAGTCGTGCCACAGCAACCGCCGATAACGCGCACGCCCGCTTGCAGGTAGCGCCGCGCATACTGCGCCATGTATTCGGGCGAGCAGAGATAAATATTGCGCCCTTCAACGGTCGCGGGCAGACCGGCATTGGGCATTGCGCTGAGCGGTTTGGAGGTGACCGGCAACATCTTCTCGATGGTCTCGAGCACCACCTTAGGCCCGGCTGAACAGTTGACGCCGATTACGTCTACCGGCCACCCGTCGAGGTTTGCGGTAAATGTGGACGTGCTGGTCCCGTCGCGCAGAGAGCCATCGTCGTTCACAGTGACCTGCGCCATGAGCACCATCTCCGGTCCGGCAACTTCACGGACCGCATGAATGGCTTCGCGCAGCTCCGGCAGGTCATAAAAGGTCTCGAGCACAATCAGATCGACGCCGGCCTGGACCAGAGCTTCCGCCTGTTCACGAAAAACAGCGCGGGCTTCAGCGAACGACATCGGCCCCAAAGGTTCGATCTGCGTGCCAAGAGGGCCGATAGCACCCGCCACAAAAGCCTTTTCACCTGCTGCCTCGCGCGCCAGGCGAACACCGGTTTCATTGACGGCCCGCAACTTTTCGGCAAAACCGAAAGCCGAGAGGCGCACACGGTTGCCGCCGAAAGTATTGCTTTCGATGACTTCGGCTCCAGCCCGTACGTATTCCTGATGGATCTCCTTCACCAGTTGCGGAGCGGAAAGGTTGAGCTCATCGAAACAGCGATTGATAAAAATCCCTTTGGCATAGAGCATCGTGCCCATCGCGCCGTCGGCGACAATGATTTTCGCTTCGAGTTTCTTGCGAAATTCGGCGGCTCGGCTCTGGGTAACTGGTTCGGCAATGGTCATCGGCGGCTCGGCGGATATCACTCGATTGTATCGTCAATTGCCGGTTTCGAGGTGTACCGCCGCCCCTGGTTTCACCTGCAAACGGCTGGCCGCGCTACTCTGATTCATACCCAGTTCGATGAAGCCCGAACTGCCAAGATACGCGAAACAGAGATTGGACGGTGCGCCGCCAAACCACAGCCGAGCGGAAGTGACCCGACCGACGCCAAGACTGATAGTGAATCGGCCCTGCAATGCGGCTCCGAATTCGGCAGACCGGAAGTTCGAGATCACATTCCCAAAGTGATCGACGCTGAGTACCATGCCGCGCCACAAATTCGATGCTGTCTTTTGAGGCTCGAGATCGGTGAGCAAAATTGGTTGCTCGACGAGACTGCCCGCATTCTCAGGTTTTGCTTTGCCCGAAGCGAGCACTGCGGCGGCCGGCGCAAAAACATCGCGGCCGTGAAATGTTGCGGACGCAGAGGGAAGCCACAGATCGCGATTCGAGATTTCGCGTGCCGTGGCGGTGGGATCACCCTTCAAAATGAAGCTCAGTACGCCGTTATCAGGCGCAATGAAAAACTGTCCCATTGCTTCAGCCAGCAGGGGCTTTCGTTCTGTTCCGACGCCAGGATCGATCACTACGACGTGAACCGTTCCAGGCGGGAAGTAGGGCGTGCTCTGGCTGACCGCGTAGGCACCCGAGAGGATTGAGAATTGCTCGATCTGGTGAGAGATATCGACCAATTGAGCATCGGGACAGCGGCTCAGAATGACGCCCTTCATGGTTCCGACATAGTGGTCTACTTGGCCGAAGTCAGTGGTGAGGGTAACGATGGGTCGCCGCATACGCTGTTAAAATTGTAAGTATTCCCTTGTTGTACTTCGATCACAACGCGACTACCCCACCTGCGCCTGAAGTGGTTGAAGCTTATACAGCAGCACTGCGCGAGGTGCCAGGCAATGCGTCCAGTACACACCGCGCCGGGCAGGCGGCGCGCCAGAGGCTGGAAGCATCGCGTGTTGCAATCGCGGGTGCACTCGGCTGCTTCGCCAACGAAGTGGTTTTCACCAGCGGCGGTACGGAAGCGAACAACCTGGCTATTCTAGGGCTGGTTCGAAACCTGGGCGGAGACCGCAAGCACGTCGTGACGACTGCTGTCGAGCATCCATCGGTGCTCGGGCCCATCCGGCAGCTCGAGCAGGAAGGCGTGGAAGTCACGTTCACCAATGCGGCAGACATTCCACGGCATATTCATCCTGAAACTGTTCTAGTTTCTGTGATGCACGCCAATAACGAAACAGGCTCCATTCAATCGGTTGAGGAAGTCGCTCGGATTATCCGCGAGCTCCGCGCGTCAGGTCAGGCCATTTACCTGCATGCCGACGGTGTACAGGCATTCGGCAAGCTCGATGTCAACGTGGCAGCGCTCGGCGTGGATCTCTATTCGGTGAGCGCCCACAAGATCTACGGACCAAAGGGGATCGGCGCACTTTACGTGCGCAAGGGCACGCCGCTGTGCGGGATTCAGTTCGGCGGAAGGCACGAGCGCGATCGCCGTGCAGGTACGGAGAACGTTCCGGGAGCGATCGCTTTTGGGTGTGCCGCAGAGCTTTTGCCGCGATACTCCATCAAAGACGTGGCGTTGCTGCGAGACCGCTTCGAACAACGGGTTTTTTCGGAACTCAACGACGTCGAGGTGAACGGCGCGGCCTCACCGCGCTTACCAAACACCAGCAATCTTCTGTTTCACGGCGTTTCGGGCGAAGCTCTTCTGATTGCTCTCGATACGGCGGGCTTTGCCGTTTCCACCGGATCGGCCTGCAGCAGCGGGTCAATCGAGCCGTCGCATGTTCTGCTGGCTAGCGGCCGGAGCGTGGCGGAAGCGCGGTCGAGTGTTCGGTTTTCGTTCGGCAGGTGTAACACCCCGAACGATGTGGACCGGCTGATTGAGATAGTAATTAGAACTGTGCGGCGCCTTCGGGAGAAGAAGGAAGTGGGGAGGCAACAACTTGCCGCTCGCTAAGGCACCCGTCGCAGTTGCCATGTCCGGCGGCGTTGACAGTTCCGTGGTGGCCGGATTACTGCATCGCCAGGGATTCCCGGTTGTCGGCTTGACGATGCAGCTCTGGAACCAGCGGCGCTTGCCCGAACTCGTGCCGGAAGGTGGCGCGACCGGCCGCTGCTGTTCGCTCGATGATGTTTACGACGCGCGGTCTGTTGCTTCACTTCTTGGCATTCCGTATTACGTCGTGAATTTCGAAGAGCGCTTCGAGGAGCATGTTGTGAAGCCGTTCGTGGCTGATTATCTGGCTGGCAGAACGCCCATTCCTTGCACGCTCTGCAATAACTTCATCAAGTTCGATCAGTTCCTCGAAATGGCGGATAGCGTCGGAGCGGAAAAGATCGCAACGGGGCACTATGCGCGTTTGAATTTCGACGAGAGCACCGGCCGCTATCAGATGCGTGCGGGCCTCGACAGTTCGAAGGACCAGACTTATTTTTTGTTCGGTCTGACGCAGGAGCAGTTGGCTCGCACGATGTTTCCGCTGGGCGGCATGAAGAAGCCGGATGTGCGGCAGCTTGCCAAAGAGCTTGCTTTACCCGTGGCTGAGAAAAACGACAGCCAGGAGATCTGCTTCGTACCAAATGGCGACTACGCGGCTTTTATGGACGCTTACTTCCGGGAGCAGGGAATTGATCCAGCGTTGACGGAGGGCGAGATTGTAGATACTGCCGGGCGCGTCGTGGGACGCCATGGCGGTACGCACCACTTTACGGTCGGACAGCGGCGGGGCTTGCGAGTGGCGGCTGCCGAGCCGCTCTATGTGATCTCGACCGAACCCGCAACGCAGCGCGTCGTTGTGGGCGGCGATAGCGATCTCAAGAGGTCGAATATGACCGCCCAAGACGTGAACTGGATATCGATTGCTCCGATCGCCGAGCCGCGTCGCGCGCAGGTCAAGATTCGCAACAGGCATGTTGCCGCTGGGGCCAAGCTCGTGCCCACCGCCGATGCGAACCGAGTGGAAGTGCGTTTCGAAGAAGGCCAGCGGGCGATCACTCCAGGGCAGGCCGCCGTCTTCTACGACGGCGACCTCGTGTTAGGCGGCGGCTGGATCGAGGGAAGTTAGACTTCAGCTTTGGCCCAAAGTAAAAGCTGGCTGGCAATTCATGCCGAGTATGCAGTTGCCGCAACACTCGTCGCCATGCTTCGTCGTCTTCCGTTGCCAATGGCCAAACAGGTGGCGCAGGCGGCCTCCGGATTGCTAGATCGGGCGATCCCGAAATTGCGCCGTGTGGCACGGACGAATCTATCGTTCGCCTATCCGCGACTGAGCGAATCGGATCGAGAACAGCTCATCGCAGACGTGTTTCGCAATGTGGCTCGCATGATTCTGGCTGTAGCGCGTTTTCCGGATCTGAAGGCATCGAACATCGGCGACTGGATCGGGTATGAAGGACTGAAGCATTACGAAAACGCGAAACGCTGCGGCCGAGGCGTTCTAATCGCGACGGCGCATCTGGGTAATTGGGAGCTGAGTGCGTTTGCGCACGCGCTGATGACAGAGTCGATGAATGTGATGGTCCGGCCGCTCGACAACCCGATGATTGACCGTCTGGTGGAGACTCGGCGCACCTTATCCGGCAACCAGCTAATTTATAAATGGGACGGTGCGCGGGCCGTTTTGCGGGCACTTCGGAATAACGAAGCGGTGGGTATTCTCATAGACCAGAACACTGCTGAAACGGAGGGAGTATTCATTGATTTCTTCGGGAAAGCGGCCTGCGCCAACTCCGGATTCGTAAAACTGGCATACCATTCGCAGGCGCCGGTCGTTCCAGGATTTGCGGTCTGGGAAGAAACTTCGGGACGGTATGTGCTGCATTTCCGCCCCCCCGTTGAAATGACCGGAAATGAGGCGGTGGATACACAGCGCCTCCATACGGAGATGGAGAGCATTATCCGGCAATACCCAGACCAGTGGATGTGGATTCATCGCCGCTGGAAGACTCGTCCGCCGGGCGAATCACCGCTTTACTGACTATGTGCAATGGGCCGAGTGTCGAGTCCGAGCACTGCCATGACGATTCCTGAAAGGTTATCGGGCACGGTGATGGGTCCCTGGTAGCCGATGTAATTTCCGAAGGCGCCGAGTTCGACGCCAAAGGCGCGGCCGAGAGCCTGTGCCGATCCGGAAACTTTCACGGTTCGCTTCGCAGCATCGGCTTCGGTCACTTGCAGGTCATAGTGCCTCGCGAATGCTTCGACGGCGGCGACATCCTGCTGCGAGTTGTGCTCGAGAATGATCGACGCAGTCAGCAGGCGGTTCGGAGCGAGAGCGGTCTTCGGTTCTTTGGCTGGCCGTACGGGAGCGCTGCCGGGAATTTCAGAGCGGCCAGCCATAGACGCATCACTTCGCTGTCAAAGCAGCCAGAAGAGCCGAGCCATTCGGACTGCCTAATCCGGTACAGGCATCCCAGCCGGGTCCGGCGCTGTAATAGCCCAGGCCGCTGTCATCGTTATTGCCGCTGGTGATGTCATGAAAATCGGACTCGCCGAGAGGATATAACTGCGGGTTGACGAAGCCGAGGGAGGTGCCAATCTGTTGATTGATCAAAGCGATCAGCGCTGCCCACAGCGGCGCGACGGCACTGGTGCCGCCAACGATTTCACTCTGCCCGTCGATTATCACCTGATATCCGGTCGATGGGTCGGCATTGCCGGCGACATCGGGAACTCCGCGCCCAACGAACTTGGTGTTCGGTTCGGCAGGTACGTTTGCCGAAGATTGATAGCTGGGCAGGGCGAAGACGGCGCTAACACCGCCGCCGGTCGCGCCCTCCTGGCTGGCTGTTTCATTCCAGACGGTCTCAGAAGAAATAGTCGATCCGCTGCTTTCCAACTTTGTTCCCCCACAGGCCAGGGCATATGGGCTGGAAGCTGGAAAATCCACATGCAATTTGCCGTCGCTCTCGCCATCGCTTGATCCGTTGTCGCCAGCCGCGACGAGAACGGTGACGCCCAAGGTGGCAGCGTCCTGGAGTGCGGCATTCATAGCGGTTTGCGACTGTTGGGTCCACGAATCTTCGGGGCCTCCCCAACTGATGGAGACAACGGAAGTTTTGCGGCTGGTGTCATGAACGGCGTCGGTGATGGCGTCGATAAAACCCTGGTCGGTGTTGGGTGCGAAATAGACCGCGATGTTCACGCCGGGCGCTACCGATCCGACCACCTCGATATCGAGCATGACTTCGCCATCTGCCTGTGAGCCAGGCGAATTTGTGCCGCCGTCAACGGACACGGCCGTGACAGAGGGTTCGGTCACGTTGAGTTGACTGAAATAAGTTTGAAGGTCGGAAGCCTGATATCCGCCGCCGAGTTCGATGAGGCCCACCGTCTGGCCGGAAGCGGTCACTCCGTTAGGAAAATTGTAGAGGGTAGCCACTTGCGGGGGCGTATAGGTTGTCGTTGGGGTCTGCTTCGGGCGCCTGCGGATGTGGGCATGCGCAATGGGCCGGTTATCGATCCCGAGCACAGCCATCACATGGCTCTCGAGTTCCACTGGAATCGTTAACGAACCGGTGCGGCCACGGTAATTTGTACTGTCGGAAGACGTCGATCGGTAACAGACGAGTTTTGCGCCAAAAGCGGCGGCAACCTTTTCGGTGGGTCCGGTAAGCACAACGCGCCGTTTCGCAACGCTGCTTTCCACGACCGTCAAACCAGCGGAATGCGCGAATCTCTCCACCATCGAGATAGCGGCCGGATCGGCACCGTACTTGGCGGCGAATTTGGCGTGGACGATGCGTTTTGGCGCAACACCCTTTCCGCGCACTGGACGGCCGCTCTTGCGCTCTAAGACGACCGTCACTTGCATGGACTTTTCCGAGACCGGCATGCTGACCTCCTCGAAACCTTGAATCGGGGGTCTATCACTTCCGCGTAACGTTACTCTTTTTTCGAAGGGCAAAAGAATCTCCTGACTGAATCATTAGAAGTTGGCTCACGGACCATTTTAGCATTTCGCCTTTTATTCCCCTGAGGCTTAATTTCTAAGGACCTGCTTTACAATGAGGAACACGCGTGCCCGCTGCTCCTGCTTCCTTAGCTGCCGTTGAAATCCACCAGCTCTCCGATCTGAGCGACTTCGCCGACGTCGTGCGTTTACAACGTGAGATCTGGGGGTTTGACGATGTGGAGTTGCTTCCGTTGCGCCTCTTCGTGGTGGCGACCAAAATCGGTGGGCAGGTGCTGGGGGCGTTCGACGCCGGCAAGATGGTCGCATTTTGTCTCTGCATCCCAGGTATTAAGCCGGGCGGAAAATATTATCTCCACAGTCACATGCTTGGCGTGCTGCCGCCGTACCGAAACACCGGCCTGGGCCGGAAGCTGAAACTAGAGCAGCGTAAGTATGCGATCGAGGCTGGAATTGATCTGATCGAGTGGACGTTCGATCCGCTCGAGTTGAAGAATGCGTTCTTTAATATCGAGCGGCTGGGCGCAATCGTGCGGCGTTATGTGCCGAATCAATATGGCAAGACTACGAGTCATCTGCACGGTGGCTTGCCGACCGACCGGCTGGTACCGGAATGGTGGATCGAATCGAGGCGGGTGGAAGACCTGCTGGAAAAGGGTTCTTTCGAACGTCCGGCGGTCAAGGCGCGGGTCTCGGTAGTGAATAAGATCGGAGAATTGCGCCGGAGCGAACCAGAACGGGCGCGCGAAATACAGGCCGCGATTGCCAGCCAATTCGACCAGCATTTCCGAGCAGATCTCGCCGTGGTCGGCTTCGAACGAGACGAAAACCTCGGTACATACTTGTTAGGTCCATGGCAATCACGATAGATCGAATCGTTCTGCGGCACATTCGCATGCCGCTCGTACATTTCTTTGAGACGAGCTTCGGCCGCACTTATGAAAGGGACATCGTTTTGGTGGAGGCCATCTCAAACGGAATATCGGGCTGGGGCGAAGTCACAGCGGGGGAAAATCCTTTCTACAACGAAGAGTGGACTGGATCTGTATGGCCGCTGCTGATTGATTACATCGCACCGCGCGTGCTGCACCACAGCTTTGATTCCGCGGCCGAGGTGGGAGGGCGGACAGCGCATATACGAGGGCACAATATGGCGCGCGGCGGAATGGAGGCAGCAGTTTGGGACCTTGAAGCCAGACTCCATAATGAGCCGTTGTGGAAGCGGATTGGAGCCGGTGCGCGAAAAGAAATCGCCTGCGGCGTCTCAATCGGTATTCAGGACACGGTAGATCAACTGCTCCAGAAGATCGAAACTGAGCTGGCGGCCGGTTATCAGCGCATCAAGATGAAAATCAAGCCGGGTTGGGATGTCGACGTCGTTCGCCAGGTGCGGACGCGGTTTCCCAAGATCAGGCTGATGGCCGATGCGAACTCGGCCTACACATTGCAAGATCAGGAACGCCTGAAGGCACTGGACGAGTTCTACTTGATGATGATCGAGCAGCCGCTTGGACACGACGAAATCATCGACCACGCAAAGCTGCAGATGAAAATCGAAACGCCGATTTGCCTCGATGAGTGCATCCGCACGGCTCATCAGGCAAGCCAGGCGATAAAGCTGAAAGCTTGCCGCATTATCAATATCAAACTGGGACGCGTGGGAGGTTTCGCGGAGGCCAAACACATTCACGACATATGCCAGACCAATGGCATCCCGGTTTGGTGCGGCGGCATGCTGGAGGCGGGTATCGGGCGCGCGCACAACATTGCGCTCTCGACACTGCCAAATTTCGTATTGCCCGGAGATGTTTCCGCGAGCCAGCGGTACTGGAAGCGGGATATTATCAGGCCTCCGGTGGAAGTGACGAAACGGGGGACTATCGAGGTGAGCGACGCTCCGGGTCTCGGCTACGAGATAGACCGCGATTACCTGGAAAGTCTGGTAGTACGGCGCCAGGATCTGGCGTAATACCGGTTATTTTAGCGGATATCCAGCTTCCGGCCACTGCGGCTATTCTTTAGTAGAGACATATGCTTCATCCGGGGATCTTTCGCGAATACGACATTCGGGGCATTGCCGACAAGGAACTGCTCGATCCGGATGTCGAACAGCTTGGACGCGCTCTGGCGACCTATCTGATCCGGCACGGCAGCAGCCGGGATCTATGCCTCGCGAACGATTGCAGGTTGAGCAGCCCGCGTCTTCATGATGCGGTGCTTAGAGGCTTTCTGGCTGCCGGCGCGCGAGTGCTGGATATAGGAACGGTCCCCACGCCGGTTCTCTATTATTCAGCCATTCATTTTCACGCGAGCGGCGCCGTGATGATCACGGGCAGCCACAACCCACCCGAGTACAACGGATTCAAAACCGTGTCCGGTCCCGGCACCTTGCACGGTGCCGCTATCCAGGAAATCCGAAAGCTGATCCAGGCCGGCGATTTCGAATCGGGTAACGGCTCAGTCGATGTAGTGGACGCAGTGACGCCCTACGTGGACGAGGTTTCTTCGCAATTCAAGTTCTCACGCAAGGTAAAGGTTGCCTTCGATGCCGGGAACGGGACGGCTGGCCCGGTGCTTCATCGCATGATCGAGAAGCTCAACCTCGAAGCGATCGAACTGCACTTCGCAATGGATGGGAATTTCCCGAATCACCATCCCGATCCCACCGTGCTTTCTAACCTGGCGGATCTGAAAAGGGCGGTGGAAGAACACAAAGCGGAACTGGGAATAGCGTTTGACGGAGACACAGACCGCATCGGCGCGGTGGACGAAAAGGGATGCGTGATCTACGGCGATATGCTTCTGCTGATCTTCGGGCGCGAGATCCTTTCTCGAAAGCCCGGCTCGACCTTTATCGGCGAGGTCAAGTGCTCGCAATTGATGTATGACAAGCTGGCGGAGCTGGGCGGCCGGCCAATCATGTACAAGACGGGCCACTCTCTGATCAAGGCAAAGATGAAAGAAGAACATGCGGAACTGGCGGGCGAAATGTCCGGCCATATGTTCTTCGCCGATCGCTATTACGGCTACGACGACGCGTTGTATGCCGCTTGCCGGCTGATAGAAATCGTGGCGAATTCCGGTAAGCCGCTCTCATATCAGCTTGAAGGCATTCCCAACATGGTTTCGACGCCCGAGCTGAGAGTGGATTGTCCGGACGATCTGAAGTTCCAAGTGATGGAAAAAGTGAGTAGCATAGTCCGGCGGCATCATCAGGTGGTGGATGTGGATGGAGTCCGCGTGCCGTTTGAGAACGGGTGGGGTCTGGTCCGGGCTTCGAACACTCAACCGGTGCTGGTGATGCGCTTTGAGGCGGCTTCGAGCGATCTGCTCAAAAAATACCGGCAGGAAATCGAGGGGATCGTCGAGCAGGCGAAGGACGAGGTCAGCGCCGCTTCTTCCTCCCGCCGTTAAGGGAATTGCCGCCGCGAAACAGGTGCTACACTTGAACGTGCGGACGCGAATTCTCGGCGTGATTCCCGCCCGGTTTGCCTCTTCCCGTTTCCCTGGTAAAGCTCTCGCTCCTCTCGCCGGCAGGCCCATGCTTCAGCACGTCTGGGAGCGCGCCTCCATGTCGCGCTATTTGACCGACGTGCTGGTCGCCACCGATGACGAACGCATCGCTTCCGCCGTTCGCAGCTTCGGGGGCCGAGTGCGCATGACTAGCGCGGACCATCCGTCCGGTACCGATCGTCTCGCCGAGGTCGCTTCTGCCGAGCGCGCGGCGCTCTATGTCAACATCCAAGGCGACGAGCCGCTGATCGATCCGGAAGCGATCGACGCCGCTATCCTGGCCGTGCTTGATGGAGACGAAACGGTCATGATGGGAACGCTTAAGAAGCAGATCCACGATCCTTCCGATGTTGTCAACAGCAACGTTGTCAAAGTCGTGACCAACTTGCTCGGCGACGCCATTTTCTTTTCCCGCTGTCCGATTCCGTACGAGCGCGACGGCCGCAGCGGCGATCCGATTTACTTCAAGCATATTGGCCTATATGTCTACCGGCCCGATTTCTTGTTGCATTATCCTGACCTCACCGTAGGTCCACTGGAGCGAGCCGAGCGCCTCGAACAGTTGCGCGCGCTCGAGAACGGATATCGAATTCGCGTCGTAGCAACCGACTACGAATCGCTGGGCGTCGACACGCAGGAAGATCTCGACCGTATCAATCAGCTTTTTTGCTCGGTGGCAGATAAATTTGAAACCGATGGAGGCTAATGGCTAAATACATCTTTGTAACCGGTGGCGTCGTCTCGTCTCTCGGGAAGGGCATCGCGGCTGCATCGATTGGCTGTCTTCTTGAAAGCCGCGGGCTCCGTGTCACTCTTCAGAAGTTCGATCCCTACCTGAACATCGATCCCGGTACCATGAGCCCTTTCCAGCACGGTGAAGTCTTCGTCACCGATGACGGAGCCGAGACCGATCTGGATCTCGGCCACTATGAGCGTTTCACTCACGCCGCGCTAACTCAATCGAACAATTTGACCTCCGGCCGCATATATGAGAACATCATCGCCCGCGAGCGGCGCGGCGATTATCTAGGCAAGACGGTGCAGGTGATCCCGCACGTCACAAACGAGATTAAGGCTGCCTGCCGCAAAGTGGCCGCGGATGTGGACGTTGCCATTGTCGAGATCGGTGGAACCGTGGGTGATATCGAATCGCTTCCCTTTATTGAGGCGATTCGCCAGATGCGCCATGAGGAAGGGCGTGAGAATACGCTCTTCATCCATCTGACCCTGGTGCCGTGGATCGCCGCGGCGCAAGAGCTAAAGACCAAGCCCACCCAGCACAGCGTAAAAGAACTGCGCGCCGTCGGTATTCAACCCGATATTCTGCTCTGCCGCTCCGAACGCTCGCTGCCCGACGACGTAAAGGAAAAGATCGCGTTGTTCTGCGATGTGGACGTCAAGGGCGTTATCACCGCGAAAGATGTGCGTTCGGTCTATGAAGTTCCGCTGGTGTTCGCGGACCAGGGAGTGGACGAGACGATTCTTGGCCTCCTGCACCTTAACGCCGGCAAACGCAACCTTTCACGCTGGACGGAGATGCTCGAACGGATGAACAATCCGGAGCGCGAGGTTACCATCGGCCTGGTCGGCAAGTATGTCGAATATGAAGATTCTTATAAGAGTTTGAAAGAAGCTCTGCTGCATGCGGGTATCGCGCACCGCGCCCGCGTGAATATCGAGTGGATCGAATCGGAGCAGATAATTTATCCGGCATGCCGCGAATATCTGATGCGTTTCGACGGCATTCTGGTTCCCGGTGGCTTCGGCAAGCGGGGTATCGAAGGCATGCTGGACGCCATCCGGTGCGCCCGCGAAGAGAAGATTCCGTATTTCGG
Source organism: Terriglobia bacterium (assembly GCA_963799755.1). Classification (GTDB taxonomy): domain Bacteria; phylum Acidobacteriota; class Terriglobia; order Bryobacterales; family Bryobacteraceae; genus Bog-105. The sequence continues at coordinate 203,492 of CAWCYQ010000037.1, forward strand.
AATCTGTTTGGGCATGCAAAGCATGGTGATCGAATTCGCGCGCAATATCTGCGGTCTGGCCGAGGCGGATTCAACGGAATTCAATCCGGCGACTCCTTATCGGATCATCTACAAGCTGCGGGAACTGAAAGGCGTCGATGAACTGGGCGGCACCATGCGGTTGGGCGCATACCCTTGTCATCTGGCGCAAGGCAGCTTGGCCGAAGTTGCTTATGGAGCGCGCGATATCAGCGAACGGCATCGCCATCGCTACGAATTCAACCGGGAGTTCGAGAGCATCCTCACCAGCCACGGCCTGCGCCTTACGGGCCAAACTCCAGATGGGGTTTACGTCGAGATTTGTGAACTGCCGGACCACCCATGGTCCCTGGGCTGCCAGTTCCATCCCGAGTTCAAATCAAAGCCGCTCGAACCGCATCCGCTCTTCGCCGCGTTTCTCGAAGCTGCGCTCCAGCACCGCGGCTGCAAGAAAACTAGCACCATTCCGAGCATCACGGTTCCGGTTCTCCAGAACGCATGAATGCTGGCGCTGGGATCACGTTCTGCAATTCATCGCCTCTTGCGCTCATCGCAGGACCTTGCGTCATCGAGTCGGAACAGAGCGCATTAAATATCGCGCAAACCATCCGCGAGGTCGCCGGACCTTACGTTTTCAAAGCGTCTTTCGACAAAGCCAATCGCAGCAGTGTGCGCTCATACCGCGGTCCAGGCTTGCGTGAAGGCCTGCGGATATTGTCGGAGGTTCGCAAGCTTGGCATTCCGGTGCTCACCGATATTCACGAGCCGGCGCAAGCTGTTGCAGCGGCTGAATACGTCGACATTCTCCAGATTCCGGCATTCTTATGCCGCCAAACGGATCTGCTGGTCCAGGCAGGGAAGACCGGGCGGGCTGTCAACATCAAAAAAGGTCAATTTGTCTCACCGTCTGATATCTCGCACGCCGCCGAGAAAGTGGCCTCTACCGGCAACCAGCGGATCATCCTGACCGAACGCGGCTCGTGCTTCGGCTACAACAACCTGGTGGTGGATATGCGCGGGTTGCGAATTATGGCTTCGACCGGCTACCCGGTGGTGTTCGACGCCACACACAGCGTTCAGCTTCCTGGCGCGGCGGGCAACACCTCCAGCGGCCAACCCGAATTCATCGAGCCGTTAGCGCGGGCCGCCACCGCGGTCGGCATCGCCGGAATCTTTGTCGAAACCCACGATCACCCTGAGAAGGCGCTCTCTGATGGCGCAAACGCGCTCCGTCTCGATCTCCTCCGGCAGTTTTGGTCCCGCCTGCGGCACGTCGATTCGCTGATAAAAGGATATCCCGGAGACAACGGCGGGCCAGTCCGCCACGTCTTAATATGAAGAATCGGATTATGTTGTCACGTCTGGAAGAGCGCCGCAGGTATCAGCGAGGATTTTCGCTGATAGAGCTGCTGATCGTTATTGCGATCATTCTGATCATCTTGTCGATTGCCTTGCCGCAAATGAGCAAGTCGCGGATGAACGCACAGGAGATGGCCGCCGTTGCCGAAATGAGCACCATCAATAAAGCCGAAGTTCAGTACTACTCTCAATTCGGTCAATATGCGACTGCTCTCTCCCAACTCGGGCCGCCCGCGTCCACCGGAGCGGCGGAAGGTCCGCAGGCCGCTGGCTTGATCCCAGGCGGGCTGGCGAGCGGCGCGAGCGGAGGCTATAATTTCACGATTACTCCTTCCGCGCAGGGTTATGCCGCTTCCGCTGTGCCGAAAGTGTATAACAGTACCGGCCGGCGCACCTTTTACACGGATCAAAGTGGGATCACGCACCAGAACTGGGGGCAAGATCCGGCGACTCCCGCCAGCCCAGAGCTAAAATAATGTCACTCTGTGACCCTGCTTCAGTGGCCGCCGAGGATAATCCTCGCGACCTGTACGCTTCTTGCCAATCTTGCAGCAGCGGGAAATAATCCGCCAAGTGCTGCTGCCCTTGCGGCGGCTCTCCGCCAAGTCTCGCTCGATTCCACTCAGACCTATCGCGTCCGCGATCTCGAACTTTCACGCGGCGGTATCAAGATCTATCTCAACGAGGGCATTCTCTCTTTTTTCACGCCGGTAGCCGGTCACCGCATTGGCGCGGTTTTTACCGCGGAGGGTGCGGAAGCGGGAGATGCTGAAATCATCGTGCTGCCACCCCTGCGCAGCGAACGTGCGTCTCTGGCATCCTTCAGCAAGTCGCCCAATCTCGACGAGCACTTCCACACTGCAATCTTTTTCTTCACGGACAACACAGGGCAGGAGATCCTCGATCAGATCAATGGCGGCACAGTACGCACCGCTCCCGATATGGCGGCCGCTCTAGCTGATCGCATAAATCCAGTTGGCCGCAGCATCGCAGCGCAGATCGACGTGCTGCTGATTGAGGGCCTGCTTGACCGGCACAGATTAGCAGACGGGATCTTCTACTCCGTGATCGCCGGCCGCACCTTGGGTGCCTTTGACGTGACTTACGATCCTACCCAGGGCGAGCCGGTCTTCGTAGGTCGAGTATCCGAATCTCCGGATAAGACATTCCAGCTCTGGACGAATTTTCGTTCGCCTCACGCACCCTCTTTCGTGCCGCCCGAGCCGAATATTCACGACTACCGGATAGATGCCTCCATTCGCCCCGATCTTGGTATCGACTTCTCCGCCGCTTTCAAAATAAAGACCTCCGATATGGACGGACGAGTTCTCCCCCTGAGCCTGTCGCCTCGCCTCAATGTAAGTTCGGCCACAATCGACGGCGCACCCGTCGAGGTCTTTCAACGTGCCTCCAACCGCTTGACTGATTTCGGGAGTACGGAAACCTTTCTGCTGGTGTCGGGAGTTCCATTCGTTCCCGGTGTTGAACACCAGGTTCAGCTCCGCTATTCAGGTTCGATCATCCGGCAGACCGTGACCGGGGAATATTTTGTAGACGAGCGCAATAGCTGGTATCCGATCAATGGTCCTGTGCTCGCCAATTTCGATCTGACGTTTCATTGCCCCGATCGCCTTCATCTGGTGTCGACTGGCGAGCTTATTAGCGAAAGTGCCAAAGACGGCGTGTTAACAGTCCACCGGAGAACGATCATTCCAGCCGTGCTGGCGGGCTTCAACCTGGGCGTTTTCCAAACCCTGCAAAAGCAAGCCGGCCCGTATTCCATTGAGATCGATTCTCCGAATACCCGGGCTGCCGCGCTCACCGCCGATCCAACACTTCCTGCGCAGACGGCCAACATTCTCGCGTACTACACCAAGCGCTGGATACCGCTGCGCATACATAGCCTGGCCGTAACTCCGATCGACGGGTATTTTGGGCAAGGCTTCCCGGGGTTGATCTATCTCTCGAGCATCTCCTATACAAAAGAAGAAAACCGCTCGGCGATGCTGCGCAATCCGCGCTTCGATGCCTTCTTTTCCGAACTCCTGCTGCCGCACGAGATCGCCCATCAGTGGTGGGGCAACATTGTCCGTCAGGCCGATTACCGATCCGCCTGGATCACGGAGGCGATGGCCAATCACTCGGCCCTCGAATATATAGAAGCGACGAAGGGCGCTCCCGCCCGCGACGAGATCCTCGACAGCTATCGCGAAGACTTAACCAAAGAAAAGAACGGCAAAACCATCGAATCGTTGGGGCCGGTGAACTTTGGCCAGCGGCTCATTGACAATTTCGGGTTGAGCACGTGGCAGATTATTTTGTATGAGAAGGGTTCTTGGATTTTGCGCATGTTGTGCCAGCGCCTGGGCGAAGAGAACTTCCGCAAACTGCAGCTTCGCCTGCTGCAGCAATATTCCGGCCGACCGTTGAGCAATGAAGAGCTTCGCCAGGCTGCCAGCGGCTTCGTACCGCCGGGTCAGCCCGACGCATCACTGACCAGCTTTTTCGACACCTGGGTCTATGGAACAGGAATCCCTACCATCTCAATGCGGAGCACGGGGCGTATGATCGATGTGAATCTTTCGCGGGTTGAGGATGATTTTATGGTGGAAATCCCGCTGCGGTGCCGGGGCGGGACGGTCTACTGGGTGCGAGCAGGCTCAGGAGCTAATACGTTTGAGCTACCCGGCAGAATCTCCGCTTGTGAGTTGCCATCCCCCCGTGACTTTCTTTATATTGCGGGCAAAAGGCGCTGACCGGGTAAACCGAATCCCAGAGAGGTCGTCTTAGTGGGTAGGCCGCTATGATGAGCGCAATGGCGGACCAACTGGAAAGAGACATCCATGTTGGCGCCGATTTCCGAAACTTTGGCAGTTGGATGGCCGCCGAACAGAAGCGGGTTTTTCTTCTGTGCCGCCGTATGCTGCAGGATGCGGATGAGGCCGATTCCGCTACCCAGGACGTCTTTTTGAAAGCATATAGGGCATTGAGCCGGAAGGATGCCGGTGAGGAACTGGACAACCCCGGCAAGTGGGTGACCCGCATTGCTGTGAATACGTGTCTCGACCGCCTGCGTTCGAAGTCCTGGAAGATCTGGCAGCGGCGGCCTGCGCCCGCTGACGAAGAGTTAATCTTACAGATGACGCCCGGCGGAACTCCTGACGCGGAACGTCAATTGTTTTCAAAACAAATCCAGCAGAGACTGGAAAGCGCGCTGGCTAAGCTTTCGAATCGGCAGCGGGTAGTCTTCTCGCTGCGCCATTATGATGCAATGGCGCTCGAGGAAATCGCCGAAGTGCTCAAGTTGGATGTTGGCACCGTGAAAGCGCACCTGTTTCGAGCTGTTAGTAAGCTGCGCGGGGAATTGAGAGATTTGTATACAGCAAGCGCCTGATAGAAAGGTGCGATATGTGAGGGAAGTATGAACATCGAGTCCAACCGGTCAGGGCATTGGACAGATGATCAGTTGATTGCACACCTGTACGGCGTTGGTCCGGATGATCGCCATTTGTCCAACTGCCAGGAGTGTCAGTTGCGGTTATCTGGCCTGGAAAAGCGGCGGCAAGGGTTGCGGTCTGAAGACGTGAGTGCCGAACTGCTGGCTTCTCAGCGTCGCCGTATTTATGCGAGGCTGACTGCGCCCGCGCGCTGGTCTTCGCGCTGGCAAGTGCGGCGTTGGGTTTCGGCAGTAGCAGTGGCAGTTGTGCTGAGCGGCAGCGCTCTTTACTATGAAGAGCATGAGCGTCAGCAGGCGGCCAACAGCATGTTGTCCGACGCGCAATTAGCGCAGGACGTGAGTCTCATGTCTCAGAATTCCGAAGCGCAGCCGACGGCGCCGCTGCAGGCACTGTTCGACGAATGAAAAAGCTTGCGCTGCTTCTTCTGCTCAGCGTGCCGGCTGTGGTCAGCGCGCAAAATCGTGCGAATTTTCCGTGGTGGAACAGTCCCGTAAAAAGGCAAATCGGTCTCAGCGCCGACCAAAGCCAAAGGATCAACCAAATTGTTCACTCCTATCGAGACCGGCTGCTGGACGCTCGCAATAATGCGCTGAAGGCGCAAGGTGATCTCGAGGAAATTCTGAACAGCGCAGAAATCAACCCGAGCCAGGCCAAAACGGTAATCGACCGCGTGGCTTCCGCACGGGCCGCCTCAAGCCGCGTCTTCCTCGAGATGAGCATAAAGCTTAGAAGTGTCCTCACTCTGGACCAATGGCGCCAGCTCGTTCTTCGATGGGACGAGATGCAGCGCAAGAAGCCAAACGATACACAATCGGAGCCTTGATAGGAGCCAAGTTCAGGCCGTCGCTTCCAATTCCGTTGTGATCGATTCCCAACGAGACATTGTCTCTTCGAGTTGTGCACGTTGCGAATCCAGAAGATTCGAGAGCCTGAGCGCTTCGTCCGGCCCGACAAAATCCGAGAGAGCCAACTCCGAGCGCTGAACTTCCGCCTCCAACTCAGCCACACGCGATTCCAGCTGCCGCGCCTCCTCTTGCATCTGCTTCAGTTTTATTGGATTGATGCGTTTGGCGGCTGCCGGTTTGGCCGGCATTGTAATCGGCTCGGCAGGCGGCACTCCGATCAAAACGTCTTTGAGAGTGGGCGTTTGCTCTGGGCCGCCCGCTTTGCGCCAGAGGTAATCGGCGAAATTGCCAGGATAGACATGAACCGTTCCATCCGCCACTTCGAACACGCGGTTCGCTAGATTCTCTATGAAGTAGCGATCATGGGAAACAAACATCACGGTTCCGGTAAACTTCTCGAGTGCATCGAGCAGAACATCCTTGGCCCGAAGATCCAGGTGATTGGTCGGCTCATCCAGCAGCAGACAATTGGCTGGATGGAGAAGCATGCGAGCCAAAGCATAGCGATTCCGCTCACCGCCGGAGAGAACCGAGATGCGCTTGAACACGTCATCTTCGTTGAACAGAAAGCAACCGAGCAGATTGCGCAGCTCAGTGGTCGTCATGCGGGGAGCCGCTTCGCCGAGATCGTCGAGCACACGCGCCTCGGCATTCAGCTCTTTGTATTGATCCTGTGCAAAATAGTCGAGATCGACGTTATGTCCGAGCGCGTACTCACCCGAGGTGAGCGGTTCGTTGCCCGACAGCAGCTTCATCAAGGTCGATTTGCCAGCGCCATTTACACCCACTAGCGCGATGCGGTCGCCCCGCTCGATCGTGAAGTCCACATTCTTCAGCACTTCCTTCTCGCCATAATTCTTGGCAACATTCTTGAAGGTCGCCACGATGCGGCCGCTTGGCTTCGGCTGTGGAAAAGAAAAGTGGATGGTCTTCTCTTCCGGAGGCAGCTCGATCCTATCGATCTTCTCCAGCTCTTTGATGCGGCTCTGCACCTGCTTGGCCTTGGTCGCCTGATAGCGGAAGCGATTGATGAATGCTTCGAGCTGCTGAATTTTGTCCTGCTGGTTTTTGTATGCTGATTCCAACTGAGCCAGCCGTTCCGCCTTTTGCTGGCGATACTTCTCGTAGCCGCCGGTATAAAAATGGACGCGCTTATTCCAGATTTCGGCAATCTTGGTAACTGTGACGTCGAGAAAATAGCGGTCGTGCGAAATCAGAACGTAGGCGAATTCGTAATTCGTCAGATAAGCTTCGAGCCAATCGCGAGCCTCCAGATCGAGGTGGTTCGTCGGCTCGTCGAGCAGAAGCAGATTCGGTTTTTCGAGGAGCAACTTGGCAAGAGCGATACGCATCTGCCATCCGCCCGAAAACTCCTCCGTCTGGCGGAGCCAGTCTTCCTTGCCAAACCCAAGACCCGTTAGTACCGCTCCCACCTGGGCCTCGATCGTGTAGCCGTCGCGCGCGCGAAACTCGCTATCGGCGCGTTCGAAACGGTCCGCGACCTGCCGGTACTCGTCGCCCGCCGGATCGAGTTCACCCATACGGGAGGCGAGCTCCTCGAGTTCCCTCTCGAGATCTTGCACTCCGGCAAACACGCTCAGGCATTCGGCGAAGACCGTGCGGCCACTCACCTCTAGCCCTTCCTGCGGCAGGTAGCCGATCCGAATGCCCCGCGCGGCTGAAAGAGAACCGTAATCGAGCTGTTCCTGTCCGGCAATGGTCTTGAGAAGGGTAGATTTGCCGGTCCCGTTACCACCGACCAGGCCGGTACGCTCTTTGGGCGTAACGAGCCAATCGAGCGAGTCAAACAGCAGTTTGTGCCCGAATCGCTTCCCGGCGTCCGTGAGTTGCAGCATTCCCTACCATTTTCGCCGAAGCGAAATGCCGGAAGGGTGGTCCGATCAGTTGAGAAGCAGGTCGAAAGAACTCGACAGATAATTTTTGAGTTCGGTTCGCTTCACGACGGCGTCGAGAAAGCCGTGTTCCAGGAGAAATTCACTGCGCTGAAAACCCTCCGGCAGTTTCTGGCGGATGGTCTGTTCGATAACGCGCGGCCCGGCGAAACCGATCAGTGCTCCCGGTTCTCCTATGTTCAGATCGCCAAGCATGGCAAAGCTTGCCGTGACGCCGCCAGTGGTGGGATCGGTCAAAACACTGATGTAGGGCAGTCCTGCTTCATCCAAACGCATCAGGGCGGCCGAGAGCTTGGCCAATTGCATCAGGCTGATAGCGCCCTCCTGCATACGTGCGCCACCCGAGGCTGACACGATGACGAGGGGCGTTCTCTCCGCGAGACAGCGCTCAATGGCCCGTGTGATTTTCTCGCCTACCACCGAGCCCATGCTGCCGCCGATGAATTTCAACTCTAGGGCGCAGATTTGCACCTTGCGGCCGTTCAGAAAGCCGCTTCCGCAGACAACGGCATCTGGCAATTGGGTTGCTTTCTGCATGTCCGCAAGACGCTGCACATACGTTTTTGAATCGACAAAATCGAGCGGGTCGGAGGAGGAAAGAGCCGCATCGTGCGCCGTGTACTCGCCATTATCGAACAAATGTTGGAGACGCTCTCGCGCACCGATGCGGAAATGATACCCGCACTTGGGACAAACCTGCATATTGTCTTCAACGCCCTTGCGCCAGATGATTTGCCCACAGGAATCGCACTTCTGCCATAAGCCTTCGGTCTTGACGTTCTTCTCGCCATCTGGAGGAGTAGTGCCCTCTACCGAGGGCTTCTGCCTGTTGAACCACGCCATGTAAGCAGCCACCACGTTATCACGCGCTTGCGTGAAATCGAGCAGGCAGAACTGAACGTAAATGGAACGTTATGGTTTGAGCTTTTCCCCGCCTCGTTCAATGGCGTGTTCAACGGCGATGCGGGCGTTCGCTACCGCCGGTCCATGGCCCGCGAGAATGCGGTTGAACTCGAGGTTCGAAATACGGCGGGCGCTCGCGAGCGCGCTTGGATAATGCCAGGTGGCCGGCTTGGCCAGCGGGAAATACCAGGGTGGATCGAAAGGTAGGCGAACTTCCTGGAAAGTGGTGAATGCGTCGCCGGCGTAGATACTTCCGTCGCGCTCATCCCAAAAAGAAAGGTGGCCTGGCGTGTGTCCGGGTGTATGAACCACTCGTAAAGACCCGACCAGATCATTTTCTTCTAATAGTCTGTCAGGTAGATTCTTCAGTCTCTTGAAAGAACCCTTCACCGGAGTTTGGGGCTCGCCCGGAAGCAACGTCATTTTCGCGGGACTCACGCCGCGAGCCGCTTCGGCGAGTAACTGAGATTCGCGCGCGCCGGCCATGATTTGGATATCGGGAACCAGCTTCTTGAGCATGTCGAGAGAACCTACATGGTCCATATGAGCGTGTGTCAGCAGAACCCGCCGGATCGGCTGGCCGAGATAGCGCGCACCCTGAACAATGATGCGGGCAGCGCCCATCGCTGTATCGATCAGCGTAAGACCATCGCTCTCGCTGACCAGATAGCAGTTCATCACATTGAAGCGCTTGATCTGTAGGCAGCGATCGGTTATCTTGCAAACCGGCAAAACAGCCCTCCCCCGAACCCAGAATATAGGACCAGAATTCTACCGTCGAGGCTGGGGGACCATGTCCTCTCAACCTTGCTCACCAGCTTGGGCTATTTTCGAGCGAATGATCGGGAGCACGGACGATGCGCATGAGTTCACCGCTGTCCAGCCAATTCAGTTCGCAGCGCGAACAATCGTCGATGATAACGTTCCCCGGGCCACCGTAGTAATGCGTGTCCATCGTTTGCTTGCACTTGGGGCATTGCACTCTTCGTCGAAGCCGTTGCGGATCGGGAGGTCGGGGAATGTCAAAGGCTCCGGCTTGCTGCGCTCGAAGATCCTCCACCAACAAGATGAAGACTGGCATCGAAATCAGGCTTCCGCAGCAGCTGGTGCAGTAGAGAGTTCGGTGGTGATCGATAACAGCGTGGTCCAGTGGCACGGCGCAGAGGGGACAGGAAAGGTCGGAAATCTCTCCCATAAGACCGACGCCGTCCTTGTTTTTATGTGGGATTTGTAGAGTCTTGCAGTAGTCGCAGCTCAGACACTCGTCGTCTTCCCCCAATCGCATCGGCGCACCGCAGTTGGGACAGGTCATCGATTGCCTTCACCCTTGCAGCTTTCCGCATTCAGGGCAGAATTTCGCCGTCGTCGACAGGGAATTACCGCATTGCGGGCAGGACCGGACTGCGCCAAGTAAAACCGATGCGGCTGCGGGAACGGAAGGCTGCGTCTTGATTGTGTTCAGTAGCGTCTGGGCCATGGCCACGCCCGCGCCCAACTCCACTCCTGTCCCTGCGGCGTCGGCCGGGTTGTTCGCCGCGGCTTGAAGCGACTGCGCTACCTCGAACGTCGTGTAGCGTCCCAGGTCGCCGGCCATGTTTACGCCGATCCGCTGATCCAATACTTTCTGAAGTTCGTCCGCCAACGAAAGATTCTCGATGACGAATGAATTCAGCAGAAGCCCCAATGCGGCGAACGCAGACTTGAGCTGCCCCGCAACCTTCTCCGCCAGTGCTGCCTGATTAGCTGCCATATCGAGGAAAGCGAGGCCACTCGGCGCGATCACGTCAGTGAGCCGGGCTATAATCGTCTCCCGAATCTGCCCTTCGAGATCGTCTACTCGATACACCTCTCGCGTCCCACTCACATTGACGAAGAACGTCCGCGGGTCAGTAATCCGATAAGAATAAATTCCGTACGCGCGCAGTCGCGCCGCCCCGAATTCTTTCTCACGAATCGTAATTGGGTTGCTGGTTCCCCAGCGCTGATCGACTTGCAGCCGCGTCGAAAAGAAGTAGACCTCTGATTTGAATGGCGACTGAAACTCTTTGTCCCAATTCATCAGGTTTGTCAACAGCGGCATGTTTCGGGTATTCAGGGTGTGAAGGCCCGGCCCGAAAATATCGGCGATTTTGCCTTCGTTGACCAGAGCAGCCATTTGCGATTCCCGCACGGTCAATTGAGCCCCGTTCTGGATTTCCATATCCACTATCGGATAGCGAAAGGCCAGCAGGCCCTCTTCCGGCTCGTTCCATTGAATGACGTCAATGAACTGCTTTTCCAAAAATCTTCTAAGTGACATTAAGCTCCGCTGCTGGTCGCACCTGTGACAGCTTCCATATTGTCCGCAGAAACGGTTAGAAGGTCAAGATTGGCCGTACTGAATCGCGATGGAGCAGTTGCCTGGGCCGCACAGCGCGCCCGCGTGCTACTGGCGACTGTAGACGACTGTCTGAGATTTTTTCTCGCCTGGGTACCGGATCAGCAAAGTCAAAGTCTTTCCGTCCTCCGAAACCTTCATCACCATGCGATCCACCACTTCCTCCTTCAGTTTGTCGGTCCACTCAATCGTCCTGGCATTTACCCTCTTTGCGGCGGAGGTCGAACCGGGTGCTACATTCGGACCGTTGTCGGGGTAGTACTTCCCGTCGAACTTCATATCCTGGCTTTCCTTGTCGGACGGCGTCTTGAAGGACAAACCATCGCCATCGTATGGTTCAATCTCCCAGTCGGAATAAGAATCGGCCTTGAACTCTGTGCTCTCCCACGTACCTGCTATACCCTTCGTCCCGGCGACACGTTTTCCTTTGAAGTCTGCCGTGAAACTCGAACCGTCGGGCCGCGTACCCTTGCTGGTCTGGGTCAAAATATCGCCGTCGTCAGACAACGTCCAAGTCGCTCTGCTGGATACCTTGCCGCCTTGTTTGCGCACAGATATCCAGCTGTTCGGGCCAGTCTGCTTCCAGGACATCGTGCCGCCATACTTGACGGGCTGATCGCTTCCATCGGCCAGAATGGTCCAAGAATCGTCGCCAAAGGAGAATTTGTATTTGTTTCCACCCAGATCTTCAATGACCTCTTGCATGCCGGTCACCTTGCTTTGCTGGCTGTTGAATTTCCACTTGCCTACGAACGGATCGTCAGCCGCTGCTGAAGTGCCCATGAAGACACACGTCAGAGACAACGAAATGAGAGCGCGGGAATGCATAAACATACCTCCTTCGGAATGATCGTGCCGACTGTTTTCAATAGTAGTGCATTACAGCTACGGCAGGTATAAGGAAGATAGTAGCAGAATCTGCGACGGCGCTCTACGACTCGCGGCGGCCGGGATCACTCAGATCCGGAAGTTTCTTCGGAACCGACCAGGTTCCGGACTGATGCCACGAGCCCGGCAACCGAACCCAAAGCCGAACCCATCACCTCCGCCACTGCTACCATGGCAGGTCTTGCGGGAGCATCGTCGGTCTGGTTACTCAGTTGTTCTTTGGCTCGGAACCAATCCACGTCGGGCGTCCCGAATGGACAGCCGCGCCGTTGCCAAAGATAGTACGCAGTTATCTGGATGGTCTGATAACGTTCTAGTTCAGTCTGCAGTGGTTCCAAAAGGATCACTCCCTAACCATTATGGAATTGACATGCTCTGCGCTGCTCGCGTCACAATGCTGATTCACGTTCTTTCCGCAGGATCCAAGTTGTCATGCAGCGTTGATTTTGAACGACAGTCGTTTTTATCGGATCGACCAACTCTCCGCCCATTTGCTTGCTGAGCTTGCCTAAAAGCTTCTCATCAACCAGATAGCGCTCCGACCCATCGGGAAGCGTGAAAGCGGCGTCCCTCCACGCGCTTGACCTGGTGTTCCATTCCAATGGACGATGCGAGACGGCAGAACAGTAGACCGTACGGCTTCACTACTCGCCAGGTGCCCCGCAGCATCGCTTCAAATTGATGGTCATCACGCGCGAAGTGGAGGACAGCGCTGCTGATCGCCAGATCGGCAAAGCTAGATGGAAAAGACATAGTTTCTACGCCCTCCACTCGAAAGTTATCTGCAGGGAGACTCGGTGCGAGAGAAGCCGCGAGGTGACGCGTGTGCTCGATTGCCTCCGGATTCGCGTCTACGCCAAAGACCTCGTACCCTTCTCTGAGAAGGTACACCAGGTTGCGGCCGAAACCACAGCCCGCATCGAAGACACGCATGCCGGGGACGATACGGCCTCGTAGAAGTTGATCAAAGAGATAGATATCAATCTCGCCGAACTGCTCGCGAAGACGGGGCAACACAGATCTATCCACAATGCGGCAAGATTTCCCTTCCTCGAATCTACATCGATATCATTGCGCGGCGTTGCGCTGCTGAATCGATCATCTCGTAAGAGAATGGATCATGATCCGCGTGAGAATGGATAAATGGCTTTGGGCGGCCCGATTCTTCAAGACACGCGCCCTTGCTGCGCGCGCGTGTGAACTCGGCAGGATTGAGTGCAATGGACAACAGGCCAAGGCTTCGCGCGATGTTCGGGCCGGCGATCGGTTAGGCGTGAAGAACGACGCTGGCAACTTTGAATTGGAGGTCCTCCTTCTCAGTGATATTCGCGGTCCGGCAACAGTTGCGCAGACTCTCTACCGCGAGACAGAGGCGAGCAGGCAGCTGCGGCTGAAGGTTGCAGAAGAGCGTAAAACGATGCCGCACTTCGAAGCGTTCCACCAAGGCAGACCCTCGAAACGCAATCGCCGTGAACTCGACCAGCTTCGGGGCAGAGTGTGACCGTGAAACAGAACGGCATCGGCACGTTAAGCTAATTAGCTTGATTAGACAGATTGCGTTTTCCTGGCGCTTTCTCGCATTCAGCGCCCTGGCGGCATCGCTCGCTTCTGCGCACGATCTATGCGCTGATGCCCTGGCCAGCGAGCGCTGACGCCACAAAGCGGATCGGTGACGATCGATAGTTCCTTCAGCGTCGCAATATCCGGCGAAGGGTCGAAGGATGAACGCGTCACGACAGCAATAAACCGGCTGTTTGTCAGACTGAGTCGTCAGACCGGCATTCCGATCGAGAGACACGTTGTCAGCCCGGGCCAGAGTGCCACGCTGAACATCGTTGTCGAACAGAAGGATCACCGTGCACCGCAGCGTCTGGGCGATGACGAGCGGTATTCTCTGGAAGCGTCCAATGGGCATATCAGGCTCTCCGCCGACCGGCCGCTTGGAGTGGTGCGAGGAATCGACACGCTGCTGCAATTGGTACAGCAGAGCCAGACGCCTGGCTTTTCGATTCGGGGAGTGACGATTCGGGACGAGCCGCGCTTCCCCTGGCGAGGGCTTTCGCTCGACGTCGCGCGGCACTTCATGCCGCAGCAGGAGGTTGAGAGAACGCTCGACGCGTCTCTCGGCCGTGAAGCTCAACGTGTTGCACCTGCACCTCTCCGATGACGAAGGATTTCGGGTCGAGAGCAAGCGCTATCCCCGGCTGCAGCAATATGGCTCAGACGGCATGTATTACACGCAGAGGCAAATACGGGAAATCATTGCGTACGCGCGCGAACGGGGCATTCGAATCGTCCCTGAATTCGACATGCCCGGGCACGCGACAAGCTGGCTGGTTGGCTACCCGCATCTTGGCAGCCGCAACGGAACCTTCGAGATTACCCGTAATTTCGACACCTCCACTGACCTGATCGATCCGACGCAGGAAAACACATATCGTTTTTTGGACGGCTTTATCGGCGAGATGGCGAAGCTGTTTCCCGACGAGTATTTTCACATCGGCGGGGATGAGGTCAACCCCAAAGAATGGAACGAGAATGCGCGGATTCGCGCGTTCATGCAGAAACATCATCTGGCTAGTGCCAGAGCCCTGCACACGTACTTCAATGAGCGGCTGCTAAAGATCGTGATGAAACACCATAAGCACATGGAGGGCTGGGACGAAATTCTGCAGCCGAACCTGCCGAAGTCAATTCTTGTGCAATCGTGGCGCGGGCAGCCCTCGCTTTGGCAGGGAGCGCGCGAGGGTTTTCAAGGCATCTTATCGGCGGGATATTATCTCGACCTGATGTATCCGGCGTCTTATCACTACTCGATTGATCCGATGAAAGCGCCAGGGATGGCTCCGGGGCACGAAGGAGAAGCGCGGCCGGACGATCCAAAGCAGCCGAAGCCGGGTACCCCATCGGGTTTGACCCCGGAACAGGCAAGACTGATCCTTGGGGGAGAAGCGGCGATGTGGGACGAACTGGCAACACCCGAAAATCTCGATGCCAAACTTTGGCCGAGGCTGGCGGCGATCGCGGAGCGGTTCTGGTCTCCAGAATCCGTGACGGATGTTCACTCAATGTATCAGCGTTTGTATGTGGCGAATGAGTGGCTGCAGTGGCTTGGGCTGACGCAGCGCTCCAATCTGGAACTGATGCGCCAGCGGCTGGCAGGCAATGAGCCACATCAGCCGCTCGACATTTTTGCTGCACTGCTCGAGCCCACAAAAGGCTACTCGCGCAATGCCGAGACGTACACGCACTTTGTGCCGTTGAACCGGCTGGTCGATGCGATTTCGCCGGAGAGCGATCGAGCACGCGAATTTCGTGAAGAGGTGGACGTATACCTCGCGGCTGCGGGCACGGCACGGAACAGCCAGGAGATGCGCGACCAACTTTCGGATTGGGCGAGAGCGGCTGCCGTGGTGCACCACCGTGGGCGAGACGAATTCACTTCTGGCCGAGGATATTCCGCTAGCTGATGCCGTTGGCGCTCTATGCCGGGCTGCATTGGAATCGCTGGATCATCTCGAGGGCAAGAGCAGCGCCTCGGCTGAATGGAAAGGGCAGGCGAAAGCAACAGTTGCGAAATACAGTTACAAGAGAATGGGCGATTTGCTGATGCCGATTGCGCCGGCAGTCGCCAAGCTTGTGGATGCCGTGCCATGAGGGTCGTGCTCTTCCTGGTTCTTGGTACGAGCATGTTCGCCCAGAACATTTCGGCGCCGGCGACTGTACTGCATGCGGCGCGACTGCTTGAGATTGACACGGGGCGCGTCGTTGAGCCAGGCGAGATTCTCGTTCGAGGAGAGCGGATCGCAGAGGCCGGTAAAGGCGTGCATCACCCGGCAGGAGCGAAGCTGATCGATCTGGGAGATACGACGCTTATGCCGGGACTGATTGATGCCCATGTTCATCTCTTTCTGCACCCCGGCGCGGAAGACTTGCAGACGGTGGAAGAATCCGTTCCGCAGCGTACGATCCTCGCTGTGCTCGCCGCGCGTGACGATGTGATGGCCGGATTTACCGCGGAAAGGGACATGGGAACAGAAGGAGCGGGATCGGCCGACAGTGCAGTTCGCAATGCGATTGATAAGGGCCTGGTGCCCGGTCCCCGGTTACGTATCAGCGGCAATGCAATCGACATTCTTGGCGGCCACGAGGACGCGAACCATTTCAATCCGGCACAGCATGTTCTCTCGAACGCGACTTATGCCAATGGTCCCGAGCAGATCATTCAGGTAATTCGCGAGCAGCTCAAAGAAGGAGCGGACTTCATCAAGATGTACGAGACGGGACCCGACATCATCGAAGAGGGCAGATTTTCGACGCCGTATCAATACACGGAAGCCGAACTCAGCGCAGCCGTACACGAAGCCGCCCGCGTCGGAAAACGTGTAGCGGTGCATGCCACGGGGGAACCGGGGACGAATTACGCTGCGCGGGCCGGCGTTGAATCGGTCGATCATGCCGATCAACTGAGCGGCGAGACGATGCGGATCATGCGCGAGAAGCAGATTCCGGCAGTGCCGACGTTTACGATTTCCGATTACTTTGCTGATCACGCTGGCTCACCGGCGGCGGCAAGCCGGGAGCGCGAAATGGTCGATTTCCATGCCCGGGAATTTCGTAAGCAACTCGCAGCGGGAGTGCCGATGGCAGTCGGCTCCGATGTCGGTCCATTTCCGCATGGAACACAAGCGCGTGAATTCGCGCTGATGGTGGAATACGGGATGAAGCCGCTACAAGTTTTGCAAGCGGATCTACTGAACGGAGCAAAACTGCTTGGATGGGAGGGGCAAATCGGCGCTCTGAAGCCCGGTTATTTCGCGGATATAGTGGCTGTTCCGGGCGATCCCATTCAGGACATCAGCGCGGTTGAGAAAGTCGTCTTCGTGATGAAGAATGGCGTAATTTACAAGCAGTAACTCAGGGATGAGCCGGCGCATTCCAGTCGCTGGATCAGTTCGGAAGCAGATTCAGGGCAGCTTCGATTTCCGAACGAGTGTGAAGGTCGCCCTTGCGAGTAGACGCCTCGATTCCTTGCTCGTACATAGCGCGGGCCTCCTGAATGCGTCCTAACTTCTCGAGCGCCTGACCGCCGTGATAGTAAGCGGCCACATAGCTCTGGTCAGTTTCTAAAAGAGACTGGAATGCGCTCACGGCCTCACCCAACTGGCCGGTGTTGGCGTATTCCATCGCCAATCCATAATGCGCAAAGGCATTATTGGGATCCTGGGCGAGCATCTGCTTCAACATGTCGAGGCGATCAGTAGCCATCGTTCACATTCTGGCATTCCGTCTACCAGCTTGTAAGGCTACTGCTTACGATCCGTGTGTTGGTTCGGCTGACGCTCGCGCCCGTCACGATCCACGTCTTTGTCGTCTTCTTTGCCCCGTTCGACTTTTTTCTCGACCGGATTCTTCGCCGGTCTGGGGTCAGTTTCAGAACTTGGCATATCAGCCTTCGGCTCAGCGTTCCGAGCTGTACTCCCGGATGGTGCGGGCGGTACTCTCTACCGCCCCGGCCGCCTTGGCAGTAGTGGCCTTGGCAGTCTTCGCCGCTTCGCCGAAGCGGGTTTGTGCCCGGCCGGCGAAATCGCCGATCGATGCTGCAGCCGTCTCAAAGCTTTCGCGGCCGCGCTGAATGGCCTGCTCGATCAAACCGGCCGACCAATTCATACAGGCCGGAATGACCAGTACCAGACCCGCTGCCGTGAGCCCGACGCCGGCTCCAATCAAAACAGCGCCCATTACCCCAGCATTCGATTTCGTCTTCATAGCTTCTCCTTCCATATGGCTCCATTTATCAGACTGAGAATTACAGGTGACTTGTTTCAATATAGACGCCAAATACTTCTTTCAGGGCATCGCAGATCTCGCCCAAGGTTGCGTACGCGCGGACGGCTTCGAGGATGCAAGGCATGGTGTTCTCTCGGCCTTCCGCCGCGCGGGTGAGGGCCGCCAAGCTATTGCGAACCAGTGAATTATCGCGACGTGAACGCAGCTCCGCAAGCTTCGTTTTTTGATGCTCCTGGGCCGTGTTGTCAATGTGCAGCAGGTCAATCGGAGCATCTTCGGATTGAAACCGGTTGGCCCCCACGATCACTCGATCGCCAGACTCAATCTCGCGCTGGTAGCGATAGCTGGCGGCCGCTATCTCCCGCTGCGGAAAGCCAGCCTCGATTGCAGGGATCATGCCGCCCATCGCGTCGATCTGCCCGATATAGTCATTGGCCTGCGACTCTGTTTGCAAGGTGAGCTGCTCGAGGAAGTAAGAACCTCCCATGGGATCGGGCGTATTGGCAACACCTGTTTCGTAACCCAGAATCTGTTGTGTGCGCAGAGCCAGGGTGACCGCTTGCTCGCTAGGTAGTGCGTAGGCTTCATCGAGCGAGTTGGTATGCAGCGATTGAGCGCCGCCGAGAACCGCAGCCATAGCCTGCCAGGCGGTTCGCATGAGATTGTTGTAAGGCTGTTGCCAGGTGAGAGAGCAGCCGGCCGTCTGGGCATGGAAACGCAACTTCAGACTCCGCTCATCGCGCGCTCCATAGCGGTCACGCATGATGTACGCCCACATTTTGCGAGCGGCGCGGAACTTAGCGATTTCTTCGAAGAAGTCGTTGTGCGAGTTAAAGAAGAAACTCAAGCGAGGCGCGAAATCGTCAACAGCGCGGCCACGCTCTAAGGCCCAATCGACATATTCGATTCCGTCGCGCAAGGTGAAGGCCAGTTCCTGGACAGCAGTGGAACCAGCTTCGCGAATGTGATACCCGCTGATAGAAATGGGATTGAATCTGGGCGTGGATTGCGCGGCGAACTCGATTGTGTCGGTGACCAGCCGCATGGAAGGACGCGGCGGGAAGATGTATTCTTTCTGCGCGATGTACTCCTTCAGGATGTCGTTCTGGAGAGTACCCGAGACCTGACGCGCGTCGACGCCCTGTTTCTCGGCTGCCGCCAAAAACATCGCCCAAACGATCGCAGCCGGCGAATTGATGGTCATGGAAACGGAGATTTGCTCGAGCGGTATGCCGCGGAAGAGAGTCTCCATATCCTCAAGCGAGGAGACCGACACGCCGCACCTGCCGACTTCGCCTTCGCTCATCGGATGGTCGGCATCGTAGCCCATCAAAGTAGGCAGATCGAAGGCGACGGATAAACCGGTTTGTCCCTGATCGAGCAGGTAACGGTATCGCAGGTTGGTTTGTTCGGGAGTGGCGAAGCCCGAGAACTGGCGCATGGTCCAGAGCTTGCTGCGATACATGCCGGGATGGATGCCCCGCGTGTAGGGGAATTCGCCAGGCGGCCCGAGCTCGCGGGCTGGGTCGAAGCCCCGCAGAGTGTCCGCGGTATAAAGCGCGTCGACAACGACTCCGCTGGTGGTAGTGAATTCCCGATCGAGGACCTTTGGATCAAGTTGCACGAGTGTCCCTCGATCGCCGGCGAACGTCCGCTTGCCGACGCGCCTGGTTCGGTATGGATACGGCGCGGCTCAGTTGCACCGATTTGATGGTAACGCAGAAAGAACGAAGCAAGCTGAATAGAGACAGTAACTTAGGGTTACTCGCGTTGATACAATGGAAGTTCGTTCGAGTAATTCTGGAGGTTCAGTAAATGGCCGTTGCGCAGCGCCGGAAATCGGTCGCCGTCAATATCGGAGGAGTGATGGTCGGAGGATCGCACCCGATCGTAGTGCAATCGATGACGAATACCGACACGGCGGACACGAGCGCTACGGTGAACCAGGTCATGCAACTGGCGCGCGCCGGGTCCGAACTCGTTCGCGTAACCGTGAATACGGAAGAGGCTGCCCAGGCGGTTCCGGTCATCGTGGACACGCTCCGCAGTTTTGGCGTGAACGTTCCGATCATTGGCGACTTCCATTACAACGGGCATCTTCTGTTGAAAAAGTATCCTGGTTGCGCCCGAGCGCTGGCGAAATACCGTATTAACCCCGGCAACGTCAACATTGGCCGCAAGCAGGACGATAACTTCCGGGTCATGATTGAAGCGGCCATCGAGTATGACCGGCCGGTGCGCATCGGCGTGAACTGGGGATCGCTCGATTCTGTGCTGCTTACCCAGATGATGGACGACAATTCGCGGTTGCCTGAACCTTTGGATGCGATGGAAGTGACGCGGCGGGCGATTGTCGAGAGCGCGATTCGAAGCGCCGAAAATGCCGAGCGATATGGGTTGGCGAAGGATCGCATCATTCTCAGCGCCAAGGTCAGCAATGTGCAGGATCTGATTTCCGTTTACCAGATGATGGCGGCGCGCTGCGATTACTCGCTTCACCTGGGATTGACAGAAGCGGGCCTCGGGTCAAAGGGCATAGTTGCCACGACCGCGGCGCTTTCTATTTTGCTGCAGCAGGGGATCGGCGATACGATTCGTGCTTCGCTCACGCCGCTCCCGAACGGCGATCGCACGGACGAAGTGGTAGTCAGCCAGCAGATTCTGCAGGCCCTCAATCTGCGGAGTTTCACGCCACAAGTTGCGGCCTGTCCGGGCTGCGGCAGAACCACCAGCACTTTCTTCCAGGACATGGCCGACCAGATTCAGACCTATTTGCGGGAGCAGATGCCGATCTGGCGCGAGAAGTACTCGGGCGTAGAAGATATGAAAGTGGCGGTAATGGGCTGCGTGGTCAACGGACCAGGTGAATCGAAGCACGCCAACATCGGAATTTCTTTGCCGGGCACTTTTGAAAAACCAGTTGCACCGGTTTACGTCGACGGAAAGCTGTCGACCACGCTACGGGGGGATCGAATTGTCGCAGAATTCCGCGACATACTCGATAACTATGTCGCGCGACACTACGGGCGAGATGAGAATGCCGCGAGCGAGCGACTGGACGCCGTTTTAGCGGGCCGCTGATAGCCGGTTCTTAGGGTCGCGGTTCTGAATCGGAGCCAAAGACTACCAGATCAACCGCGGCGGCAGCATTGCGGGCCAGCAGCCAGCCCGTCTTCCGGCGCGCTTTAATTCTTACCCTAGTGACTCCTTTGTGAGCCTTCCGTCGATCATCCGCCAGATCCCGCGCGCATTTTGATTGCGAAGTTCGATAGGCAGCGCTTCTTCCGGGAAGTTTTGGTAGCAAACGGGCCGCGCAAATCGATAGATTGCTGCCGCGCCGACAGAAGTGAAGCGCGAATCCGTTGAAGCCGGATAGGGCCCTCCGTGCTGCATCGCATATCCGACTTCGACTCCTGTCGGATATCCGTTAAACAGCAGCCTGCCTGCCTTTCTTTCAAGAATCGTGAGCAGTGCGTTCTGGTGCGCCAATTCGTCCGGCGTGCCATGTACAGTAGCCGTAAGGCTGCCCTCGAGCGCCCTCGCGCATTCGAGCACTTCCGCTTCGCTAGCGCAGCCTACGATGACTGTTGCCGGGCCGAAGATTTCTTCCTGCAATTCTTTATGCCGCAGCCAGGTCGTGGCGTCCGTGACAACCAACCCGGGACGACCCTCCGTCCGCCGTGCATCTGCTTCGCGCACAGAGGTTCTCACCTTTACTCCCGGAATTTGCGCTGCCTTTTCGAATCCCTCTGCATATCCTTTAGCAATCGCCGCGTTCAGCATGATTCCGGGCGTGCCCGCTTCAAATTGCTTGCCCAAATTATCGCCGAATCTTTTTAGTCCTTCCCCATCCACTCCAAATGCCAATCCAGGGCACGTGCAGAACTGCCCGACGCCCAGCGTAACCGAGCGATAGAAGGCCTCGGCGGTCTTTTCGGCATTCTTCTCCAGTACGCTCTTGAGCAGGAATACCGGATTCACGCTCCCCATCTCGGAAAACACCGGAATCGGCTCACGTCGTTTGCCCGCGGCGTCGAATAGCGCTCGACCCGCTCTTTGCGAGCCGGTAAACGCTACCGCTTTGAGGTGGTCATTCATTACCAGGGTCACGCTGACCTGAGGGCTTAACCCGTGTAACAGCGAGAATGTTCCGCTCGGCAGTGATCTCTTCTGCACTGCTCTGGCAATTGCGCTTCCGACGAGTTCGGACGTCTCCGGATGTGCCGGATGCGCCTTCACGATAACCGGATTGCGTGCCGCCAGCGCCGAAGCCGTGTCACCGCCCGCCACCGAAAATGCCAATGGAAAGTTGCTTGCCCCGAACACTGCTACCGGGCCGATCGGCTGCAGCATCCGCCGCAAATCGGGCTTCGGCACCGGCTTACGGTCGGGCTGTGCCGTGTCGATTCGCGCATCCACCCACGAACCTTCCCGCACGATGTCTGCAAAGAGTTTGAGCTGGTTCGTGGTCCGGTCGCGCTCCCCTCGCAGCCGATCCACTCCTAACGCCGTCTCTTCATCCGCCTTTTCGACCAGTTCGTCGCCAAGCGCGAGAATCTCTTCGCGAACAGCCTCGAGAAGATCGGCTGCCTCAGTCGCGTCGATTCTTTGCAGCCTCTCGGCCGCAGCGTTGGCCAGCTCTGCCGCTTTCTCGATCTCTGCCTCAGTGGCCTCGTGAAACTTGCTTGCTATCGTGGACCCCTGCCGGGGATTAAAGGCCTGGAAAGTTGCCTCTCCCGTCCCCAAGAGCTCTGATCCGATGATGTTCCTGCCGTGGATAACTGTACTCGACACAGCTTCCAGCTTATCGACAGCCGGCGACGGCCGTTGGTCCATCACGAAGTTTTTATCTGAGTCTTGGCAGTGATTAGCTCGTCCGCCGACGCCAGCACGGCATCGAGGTGGGTCATCTGCAACATCTTCTGCAGGTTTGAGTTCACGCCCACCAGGCGCATCGGACAGTTATGCCGGCTGGCGGAGCTGTAGACGATGGTGAGTTCGCCCAAGCCGGAGCTGTCAACCGATGTGATTCTTTGCATGTCAAGAATGATGCCGTTGAGCTTCGGTTTAGCCAGGACGTCTCGCGCCGCGTTGCGAAGCGATACCAATGAGGGCCCAAGTGTCAGTGATCCCTCCAGTTCGAGAATCGCGATACCCTCTTCCAACCGGGTCCCGATAATTAATGCCATTTTGGTCTTTTCCTCGCGCCGTCGACAGTACTGTTGCTATCCACTTTAACCGCTACCCTATCTTTTTGTCCTATCGCCCATCGGACAGAATTTGAGGGCGCAATGTGTTTTCAATCGGTTGGAGAATCCGAGGATGAGTGGCCCAGGAAGTGCTCTATCAAAAGTGCTCGGAATGCCGCTTAGCGAATCACGGAGGCTTGCTAAGCCGCTTGCGAGGATAATCCGCTCATAGCGTCGATAAGCAGCGCGTTTATACTTGGGACGCGCTGCTCCTTTTTTGGACTTTTGGATCGCCAGCTCAGGCGGTGGTGCCGGCTAGTTGCTGTTTTTGGATAAGCTTACTGCGGCTGCTCTCCGCTTCCGCTTCTGGCTTGAATCTCACCGAAACCAGCTTCGATATGCCAGGCTCCTGCATCGTGACACCATAAAGCGACTGTGCCGCTTCCATCGTCCGCTTCGCGTGCGTGATCACGATGAATTGAGTCTCTTCCGACATTTCTTTCAGCAGCCGTGTCAATCGCTCGATATTCGGCTCGTCAAGCGGTGCATCTATTTCGTCCAGAATGCAGAAGGGACTGGGCGTGTATTGGAAGATCGACATCAGCAGCGCCATGGCCGTCAATGCCTTTTCTCCGCCCGAGAGCAGCAACACGCTCTGCAGTCGTTTGCCCGGCGGTGAGGCGACAATATCGATTCCCGATTCGGCGAGATTCTCCTCGTCGGTCAACCTCATCTCGCCGATTCCTCCGCCGAACAGTGTGGCGAACATTTCCTTGAAGTTCGCGTTAATCGCCTGGAATGCTTCGCTAAAGCGTTTGCGCGATTCGGTGTCGATCTCATGAATGGCCTTTTCGGTGTCCCGGATCGAATCGAGCAAATCCTGCCGCTGCGCGGAAAGAAACTCCTGCCGCTGCTGCGCTTCCTCGAACTCTTCTAAAGCCGTGGGATTGACCGGTCCTAGCGCCTCGATTTTTCGGCGGACCTCGCCGTACTTGCTCTCGATCGCCTCCAAACCCGACTCGTCGAGCGCTTCCTCCACGTTCTCGCTCAAATCGGCCAACGTCGTGTTGAGTTCCTGGTTGCAGGTTTCCTCCAGATGCTTGAGCTGAGACTCCGCGCGGGCCAGGTCCACCTGCCTCTCTGATCGCTTTTCCTGGTGGACTTGCGCAGTCGCGCGCAGCCGCTTCAGATCTTCCTCCGCACTCGCCAATTGCCCGCGCAGTTCTGCCTCCCGTTGCGCTAGGCTGCTTACCGTCTCTTCGGCGTCGCTCATGGCGATCTGCAGTTCCCCGGTCTTGGCCTCCAGCTCCGAGTTGCTGGTAAGCAAATGCGCTTTCTCCGCATCCAGCCGCTCGTTCTCGGCGGTTAGGTGTGCTCGCCGGTTGATCAAATCGCGGACTTGCGCTTCCAGGCGCGAACGGTTACCCGAAAGCGATCGCCTTCGCTCCTCGATTCCGGCTAGGTCAGCACGTCTCGCTGCATGCTCCTCGGTCAGCCTCGATAGTTCTGCCTGCAACCCGGAAAGCTGCTCGCGGACCGCTTCGAGTGAACCCTCTTCCGCCGCACGCGATTCTTCACACTCCGCTAGCGCCTGCCGGTCCCGGCTCACGCCTTCCTCTAGTTGCACGCGTTCTCGTGCAATCCGGTCCAGCTCCAGGCGTGCCCTGGACATCCGCGATTGCGCACGTCCAAAATCCTCGGCCAGTTTGCGCGCTTCATGATCGAGCGCCAGGACGTCTTTCTCTTCCGCCTGTTGCCGCAACCGCAAATGGTCGAGCTCCTCCGTCAACGTCGCGATCTCACGCTCGAGTCCGTTGAGCTCTTCCTGCGCCGTCTTGAGCTCGGCCTGCCGCGCTTCTTCCAGCTTGAGGATGTCGCGCAGTTCTCGTTTCAGTGCCAGTGGCCCTGCGCCGGACTTTTTCCCGCCGCTGACCGCCTGTCCGTGATAATGCAAGCCGTCCGTTGTCAGGAACCAGCAATGCGGATACTCCGTCGCGAGTTCCCGCGCTACGGCCCGCTCGCTTGTTACATAGGAGTTTGCAATCCGAGGTAATTGCTCCACTGGCATCTGCGACA
Organism: Terriglobia bacterium; assembly: GCA_963799755.1. Lineage (GTDB taxonomy): Bacteria > Acidobacteriota > Terriglobia > Bryobacterales > Bryobacteraceae > Bog-105. The sequence continues at coordinate 228,368 of CAWCYQ010000037.1, forward strand.
ACCCGTTGGTCCAGCGCAGCGCGTCGGCCAGTTTGGTCAGCGTCCCGTTTTCTACTAACGGCTGTGGCACTTCGGTTGCACTAGCTGAATTTTCTCCCGCATCTTCCACCAGGAAAGTCCCGCGGCCGTTCAAGTCTCCCCGCATCAGGTCGATGCCGCGCTCGCCCTCGCTCCAGTTGCGCACCACAACGTACTCCAGTTCCTCGTGCAGGAACTCTTCCGTGGCCTTCTCCAGTTGAGGATCGACCTCGAGAAAATCTGCCATCACTCCAATCGGTTGAAAGCTATCCGTCTTGCCTCGCTCGACCGCCGTAAACAGCCGCTTCACCGTTTCAGTCGTGTAGCTGCGGTGTTGGATCACCTCCTCGAGCGAATCCTTTCGCGCCTTCATCCGCGAAAATTCAGTCTTTAAACGGTCGAGCACGGTGCGGCTTTCATCCAGCCGCGCCTTGCTCTGCTGGAGTTCGCTTTCGACTGTCTTGCGCTGCTCCTGGACTGAAACCAGGTTGGTTTGTCGCGCTACCAGTTGCTCAGAGAGCTGCTTCTTCGCCTGTTCTATGCGCGTCAGATCCGCTTGCGACTGCTGTTCTTCACTGCGCGAGCGCTGCACATCGCGATCGGCCGAAAATAAGTGAGTTTCCGCTTGTGTAATACGATTCTTCAACGCGGACGATTCGCCCAGCAGACGCAGCACATTCCGCCGGCTGGTCTCGAGCCCCTTTTCCGCCTCCGCTACTCTGGTATGCGCGCCTTGACGCTCCGAAGCTTTCGCGCTCAGATCTTCCTGAGCTGCCGCAAACTCTCGTTCAAGTTCAGCTAATTCGGTGGTTTGCGTCTCCAGTTCCGCGGAGCGCTCCGCCTGTTGTCTCGTGACAACTTCCGACTCAAGCCAGCCGGAACGGATTGCTTGTGTGATCTGCTCAATCTGCTTGGTCTGATACTCGAGACGTCCGCGAGTTCGCTCGGCTTCCAGCTTCAGGTCCGCCAGACGCTTGCGCGCTTCCGTCAACTCGCCTTCGTTCGCGTAGAAAATTCCGACCACTCGCTCCTGCGCGTTTTCCCCCTCCTGGATGGCGGCCTGCACGCTCTGGAGTTCCGCCGATGCAAGATTCAGTTCGATCGCGATCTTCGTCATCTCGCGTTCGAGCATCTGAAATTTCGCTGCTAGAAGTTGCCGCAGGTGCCCTGTCGCTTCCGCCTTCAGCTCGCCATACCGCTTGGTTTTGGCAGCCTGCCGTTTCAGAGAGTTTGCCTGTCGGGTGACTTCTTCCAGGATGTCGAACACTCGCGACAGGTTCTGTTTGGCGCTTTCCAGCTTCGCCTCTGCCAGCCGCTTGCGCGTCTTGAACTTCGTAACCCCGGCCGCCTCTTCGACCAGGCTACGGCGATCCTGTGGTTTGTTGCTCAGAATCTGACCGATGCGACCCTGCTCGATGATGGCGTAGCTCTCCGGTCCAAGACCCGTGCCCAGGAAAAGATCCTGAATATCGCGCAGACGGGCTTGCTTGCTGTTGATCAGATACTCGCTTTCGCCCGACCGATAGAGGCGCCGCGTAATCGTGATTTCGCCGCTCCGCTCCGCCGTTCTAGCCGCTTGACTAACATGCTGCGGCGCTTGCCGCATAGCGCTGTTTGTTTCAAAACTGTGAGAATCCGTTCCGTTCTGGCTCACGTCTACAGTAGTAGGATTGTCGTCCGTTTCGGGGGGGGAAACAGGCAGTTGCGAAGCGGCCAAAGCTGCTTGGTCCGGCACCAGCGTCATGGTGACAGAAGCCATGCCCAGCGCCTTCTTATCGCGAGTTCCGGCAAAGATGACGTCCTCCATGCGTCCGCCGCGCAGAGTCTTCGCCGACTGCTCCCCCAGCACCCAACTGATGGCGTCGCTCAGGTTAGATTTTCCACAACCGTTCGGGCCCACTACGGCAGCGATGCCGCTGCCGCTAAACTTCATCTCCGTCCTGTTATAGAAGGACTTAAATCCATGTATTTCGACGCGCTTGAGTTTCAGCAACCGGAGCAGACCTCCCTAAGATCTATTCTCGGGGGTGACTCCATCGTACTCTCTCGATGCGTCGTTGTAAAGGCACTACGCTACCTCTATCCGTGTGTATGCGTACCGCAGCCACAACATGTTGGGGCCGGGTAGTATGGCCTATGCGATTTCGGATGGAACCAGCCTGTATTGGGAAGAATACGGCATCGGACCGCCGGTACTCCTCATCATGGGTCTCAGCTTCACTCACCAGATGTGGTTCCGTGTCCTTCCGACGCTGGCTAGCCGCTTCCGGGTCATTCTTTTTGACAACCGCGGGGTGGGTCTTAGTGGGGTTCCGAACGGCCCCTATACTATGCGGCAGATGGCGCGCGACGCCGCGGCCGTTCTGGATGCAGCCGGCGCGAGTAGCGCCCACGTGATCGGCGCTTCCATGGGTGGGATGATCGCCCAGGAACTCGCTCTCAGCTTCCCGGCACGGGTGCGAAGTCTGTTGCTGGCCTGCACCAGCCATGGTGGTTTACTCGCTCGTTGGCCGCGCTTTGTTCCGCCGCGTGGGGTTAAGTGGGGAGATGCCGAACGCCGCGCGCGGGAATTGGCGGTCGTCCCCTGGCTGTACTCCCCCTCTACGCCGATCGATCGCATCCGCGAAGATCTGGAGGTCCAGTGCTGTTCGCCTTTGACATACAAAGGATTTATCAATCAGTTTGCCGGCATCCTGCTGTGGAGTTCCTATCTCCGCTTGCCGGCGATTCGCGTGCCGACGCTAGTGGTTCACGGCGATAGTGACCGCCTGGTGCCGCCGGGGAACGGACGAGTCGTAGCAGCCCGAATTCCCGGTGCGCATTTTCACCTGATTCACGATGCCGGCCACATCCTGACCACCGATCAACCAGACGCCTGTCGGCGTCTCCTGATCGAGTTCCTGCGCCAGGTGCGAACCGTCGAACCTGCTAGTGAGCGGATGCCGGTCTGAAACAGTGACCGATCACAGCTGCTCCGCCGTCCCGCCCCACTCGTCTGGATGCACATCCGCCACCGACTGCGAAAAGGTCCACGAGTATCCCGCCAAATCATCCGCGTTGTATTGCCGCTCGCCGTACGGGTGAGTCACCGGCTCTTGTGTGATCCGCGCCCCGTGATCCCTGGCCCGGTTGCAGTGGGCATCCACGTCCTCGACACGAATAGTGACTGAGTATCCAATACCCAGCGCCGCGTTGGTCTCGTTCGGTCGCATTTCCCTCACGGTCACCGCTCCATCGCCCACATTCAACTGCACGCGATGATTACCGATGCGCAGACGCACGCTAAATCCGAATGCATCACAGAGCCACACGGCAGCCTGATTCACATCTGAATACGCAATCACTGGAATTACGGTGGCGCGAGGTATCGATCGGTTCGAGAGCATCTTGTTCCTCCTCCACCATTATGTAAATCAAATTGGAGTTGGTTTAGATCGCCGGCGAACACACGATCGCCGAAAACCCAAAGCCCTGTGTTCCGAAAACAATGCTCTTCGCGAAGCACGCTCAACCGAGAAGATGTTTGAGGCGCAAAGCGTCCTGCGGGGCGTAGCCGGAATCGTCATTGTCGAAATAGACGTAAATCGCATCCAGCGTCTTGCTCCACGCGCTTATCTGGCGCGCCCATTTCCCCAATTGCGCATCGCTGTAACTCCCTTGGTATTTGCCGCCTGGCCCGTGCAACCGCACGTATGCGAAATCAGCAGTCACTTTGCAAGGCGAGCCGTAACCCGCCAGATCAAAAATGCAGTAGCCGGCGTTGTGTTTCGCTAGAAGATCGTAGATCTGCTCCGTGTCCCAGGTAGGATTCCGAAATTCGAAAGCGCAGCGGCGGCCTCGAGGAAAAATCGCAAGAAAACCTGCCAGGCGATCAGCGTCTACTTCCCAGTTGGGCGGCAACTGGAAAAGTATGGGACCGAGTTTTGGTTCGAGCACTTCCACAGCATCGAGGAACCGGTTTAAACCCTCCTCGGCATTTTTTAGCTTCTTCATGTGAGTTAGGAAGCGGCTGCCCTTCACGGCGAAACAGAAGTTCGGCGGTGTGGAATTCCTCCAGTCCGAGAGGCTGTTTTCAGCCGGAAGTTTATAAAACGAGTTGTTCAGTTCGACGGTATCGAATGTCGCGATGTAATGGGCCAACATGCGGGAAGCGGGCAGCCGCGCAGGGTAGAAGTTCCCCACCCAATGCTTGTAATGCCAGCCTGAAGTCCCGATCCAAATCTCGGCCACGTTTAAAACTACCAGTGCCTACCGGCGCAATCTGGCCTGGCAGCGACCGAAGGCCATCACACTTGCAACACGTCGCTCTTCCGCGCAACCAGCGCATAGAGCACCGGCGCCAGGAAGATCGATAGAAAAAGCCGTGAGATCAGACCACCGACAATCACGATTGCGAAAGGCTTCTGAGAGTCGCTCCCGATTCCGGTGGACATAGCTGCCGGAAGCATGCCGAAGCAGGCGACCAGCGCGGTCATCATGATCGGACGAAGGCGCAGAATTGAGGCTTCGAGCGTCGCGCTCATCGTGTCTTTGCCTTCCAGCCGCAACTTGTTAATGAAAGAGTACAGAATTACGCTGGTCTGCACCGCGAGGCCCATGAGCGCTATGAATCCCAGCATGGACGACACGCTGAAATTCGTTCCTGTTATCCAGAGAGCAAGCAAGCCGCCTACCGGCTCGGTCATCGATCACGCTCAGGAAAATGATAAGCGGAAATTTCAAGTTGCCGTAGAGAGCAAACAAGATCAATAGAATCAGCAATACGGTAAGCGGCAGAATCACCTTCATCTGACCCATTGAAGCCAGGTAGTCTTTATATTCTCCGCCCCATTCGAACGTATAGCCGATCGGCAGCTTGATACTTCGTGCGACTCGTCTGCGGGCCTCGCCGACTGCGCTGGCCAAGTCGCGGCCATCCACGCCGAACTGTACTCCGATATAGCGGGAATTCGATTCGCGATAGACAAGCGATGCGCCGTTTTCCACATGTATGTTCGCGAACTGATTCAACGGAAGGTGCTGGCCGTCCGGCGTGGTAATCAAGAGATTCTTGATCGCGTTTTCGTTTCTTCGGAACGGCTCCTGCATTCGCACCACCAGGTCGAACTGCTGTTCTCCCTGAATGACCTGGGTCGCCGCCGTGCCGCCCAGCGCAGTCTCGATCAAAGTGTTTACGTCACTCACGTTTAATCCATAGCGCGCAATCATGTCGCGATTCGGCTCGATGATCAGGCTAGGCTGCCCCAGCTCACGGACGATCACAATGTGGTTGATGCCGCGCACTTTCGAGAGCACATCTCTCACCTGCTCCGCTTTTTGCTCGAGAATCTTCAAGTTCGTGCCAAAGATCTTGACCGCTAATAAACTCTTCAAGCCGGTCTCCGCCTCGTCCACGGCGTCCTCTGCCGGTTGCGTATAGTTGAAAATGACCCCTGGGAATGCGGAAAGCTTTCGTTGGATAGCGTCTATCAATTCCGGCTTCGTACGAATATCGTGTTTCCACGAGCCATCCGCGTACGGCCGCAGCCCGACGTAAAATTCATCGTTGAAAAATCCAGTCGGGTCCGTGCCGTCGTCCGGTCTTCCCAGTTCATTGGCAACGGTCGTCACCTGGGGGAACCCGAGCAAAATGTCGCGAATCTGCGGTGCCAGCTTCGATGCCTCATCGAACGAGATGGTATATGGCGCAGTGGCGCGCACCCAAAGCGCGCCTTCGTCGAGATGAGGCATGAACTCGGCGCCGATGGCCGGAATCAATAGCAGCGAAGCGCCAAAGATTGCCAGGCATACTATCACTGTCAAAATCCGGTTGCGCAGGCAGACCGCGAGCATCCTGCCATAAGAATCACGCATCCGCTCGTAAAGTCTTAAGATCGGGTTCATGCACATGCTTACGCAAAAAATAAGCGCACAGCACCGGCAATAACGTCAGAGCACAGATCAGCGAACCGAGTAGCGCGAAGGACATCGTACTTGCCATCGGCTGGAAGAGCCGTCCCGAAGGGCCGGTTAGCACGTAGATTGGAAGGTATCCGGCGACGATCACGGCAACGGCGTAGAAGATCGGCCGCTCTACGTCCTTTGCCGCCTGGCGGATTACCTCCAGTAGATTGTAAGTCTGACCCTGCCGCGCGGCTAATTCGCGGAAGATGTTCTCCACCATAACTACCGCGCCGTCCACGATAATCCCGAAATCGATTGCGCCGATCGACAAAAGATTCGCTGGAATATGGCTGCGGTCGAGGCAGATAAAGGCGAACAGCAGTGCGAACGGAATGGTCACGGCGACGATCAGCGCGGCGCGCACGTTGAACAGCATAAACCGAGAATCAGGAGCACCAGAATCATGCCGCGCAGCAGATTTCGTTCCACGGTGTGTGTCGTCTCTTCGATGAGATAGCTGCGGTCGTAATAAGGGACGACCTTCACGTCACGCGGCAATACGCGCTGGTTCAGCTCCTGTGTCTTCTGTTCGACTCGCTTCAGGATCACCTGAGCCTGCTCGCCGACACGCATGAGGATGACGCCTTCCACCGCTTCAGGCTGCCGCATGTATCCGAATTGCCCAAGCCGCACGGCGTGGCCGATTTGCACCTGCGCTATGTCACGCACGTAGACCGGAATGCCATTGTGCACCGTCAGCACGATATTGCCGATATCAGCGGTATCTCTTACCAGTCCGAGTCCGCGAATGTAATAGATCTGGCCGCCCTGTGAGTAGAAACCGCCGCCCGCATTAGCGTTATTCGCGCGCGAGTTGTTGCTGTACCTGTGCAACGGAAATACCGTAAGAAAGCAGTTTGTTCGGATCGAGCAGCACCTGATATTGCATGGTTGTGCCGCCAAAGCCCGAGTCGTCCGCTACGCCTGGTATCGAACGGTAGGCGCGCTCGAGCACCCAATCCTCAATCGTTTTTAATTGCTGCGGCGTTCGGTCGGGGCTTTGCAGCACATAGCGATAGATCAGGCCGCTCGGGCTATAGAGTGGCGAAAGGCTCGGCGTGATGCCGGTCGGCATAGTCGCATTAGCTACACGCTCGAAGGCCTGCTCCCGCACGAAGTAAGGGTCGGCCCCGTATTCGAAATTCATCTGAACGGAGGAGAGCCCATACAACGAAATCGAGCGAAGCGAATCCAGGCGGGGAATGCCGTTCATCTCGATCTCAATGGGAATTGTGATCAGCCGCTCCACTTCTTCCGCCGCGTGGCCGGGCCATTGCGTGATGATTTCAACGTGTGGGGGTGAAAGATCCGGATAGGCGTCGATCGGCAGTCTCTGGAATGCGATCGCACCCCAGATCATGAGAGCCAGCGAGGCAATGACGATAAGAAAACGCTGCGAAAGTGAAAATGAGACCAGGCGTGAGATCATGCCGAATGGGCCTATTGATAGGTGTTGGCGAACTGCAAAAACACGCTACCTTCCGAAACTACTGCTTCGCCTTCTTTTAGCCCGCTCCGTATCTCGGCATTGTCGTCCTGTTGCGGCGCCCACAGTTACCGGCCGCCGCGCGAACCGCCCCGGCTCGACTTCGACATATACAAAAGGTTCATTTTGCTCATCCCGCAGGATCGCCGGCACCGGAACCGTCAATACGCTCTTCTCCGTCTTGGTATGGATCACCGCCTCGACATACATGTCTTTCTTGAGCAGATCGCCTCGGTTGCGGGTAACGATGCGGACCGGAGTCGTGCGGGTGTCGGGATCGACCATCGCCCCCACATAAGAGACGACGCCTTGAAACTTCTGGGCGAACGCCGAGTTCGTTTCCTCAACCGTGTCGCCCACTCGCACCGATGGCAGATCGCGGTCGAAAATATGGCCTTGTACCCAGACCGTCGACGTGTCGCTTAGCGTGAAACAACTTGTAGCGCCTGCCTGAATCAGCTGTCCGGGCGAGACCAGCTTCTGCACCACGGTACCTGCAATTGGCGCGCGTACCGCCAGATCGGGAGCTGATTGGCACGGCCTGGCGCTCCGCATTGGTAAGCTCTTGCGGGGTGATCGCATAAATTTTCAGTGCCTGTAAGCTGTTCTGAACATCGGTGGTCGCGTCGTTGTAGTCCGCCTCGGCACTCTCGACGTCCTTCACCGGAGCGGCCCCGTGACTCAACAGCTCTTTTTCACGGTCGAGCGCCAGCCGCGCCAGATTCTGTTGATCCCGAGCCTTCTTGTACGTCGCAATCGCGGTCGCGATATCGGAACTCGACACGAAAAGCAGTGGATCACCCGCCTTTACGTGCGATCCATTGTCCACCAAAATGCGAGTGATGGGACCACTTACTTGTGTGATTGCTTGCGTCGTGTGATCCGCGTCCCAATCCACCGTACCGGTAGTTTGAACGTTGATCCGCCACGTCGTACTCCGCACCGGGCCAATGTGCAGGTGCGGACGCTGCTCTTTCGACACGGTAAAAAGACTTGGCTGAACGCGATTGGGTCTCGTTCGCCTGATCACTTTCAGCTTCCTTTCGGCCGCCACAATCCGAGAGGAAAAGAATCAAGCTGAGAACAACAGCCCCTGCTGGTAGAGAACGGCTAATCTTCGCCCAGCCGTTCATGCCGGTACAGTCATCTCCGTGTCCGAGAGGATTAGCTCACCGGTCGTGCATCGAGAGGCCGCGTCGAGTGGCAAATGCCAAATATAGCGCAGGGTTTGCGAGACGGCCGTTGCAGGAAAAAACCCGAACGCCGTGATTCGGCCCCGTCGGAAAATCGGATTACATCGTGAACGGCAGCAGCGGCTTAGGCCATTTCTCGCGCACCACAACGAACGCCTCCGCTCTCTCTAAGTCCGCCTCGGCGCCCCGCTGCTTCTCGATCTCCACGTGGTACGGATAAAAGCGATTAGGGTTCTGGCTCTCGTGAGCATAGATCGCCGAGCGTTTCTGATGCCATGTCGGACTTATGTCAATGAAGCAATTCGGCCTGAAATGGTGCGTCTGCACGCCGGTCATCACTTCGTAGTAAACCAGCGTAAACTGTTCTGCCAGCGATTGCCAGGCATTGTAGACCAGTTGCGCTGCCGTCCTGTGGTCATGGTGTGTGTCTATCGGCCAGTGCGTGAAGACAATATCCGGTTGCAGCGCCCCAAGCACTTCCGTAAAATTCCGCGATTGCTCCGCCCCGGCGTCAGTTTCCCCATCCATTTGACCTGCAAAAAGCGGCACACCCCGCAGAATGGAACAGGCGCGTAGCGATTCCCGGGTGCGCACCTTCCCGGTGGTATGTCTTTCGCCTTCCTTGATACCAGCTTCGCCCCGAGTCAGATAGATGATGCGAACGTCATGCCCTTGCGATGCGAGCTTCGCCAACGTTCCACCGCACCCTGTCTCCGGATCGTCGGGATGCGCCCCAACGCACACCACCTTGAGCCGCCTCTCGGACGAAAACCCGAATTCTTCAACATCGTAATGAAACTTACGTTCACTGCCCCTCGAGATTACTGCGGCGCTGGACATTGCTACTCTACTCCTGTTGAGATCCTCGTACCCGAGATTGTCTATCAATATACTGTAGATGCTCCGCTGGCGCAATAGGCCGCGTCTAAAATACTGCAGATTTCCGCACCAAAGGTTCTCGGCCGCTATAGTAAATTGCGAAAGGATCGATCCCACCGATCCCTGCAACCGATTCATGAAGGTTTCCGATTACATCTTCCAATTTGTCGCCGATCAGGGCGTAAAGCATGTGTTCGTCGTCGTCGGCGGCGGCGCAATGTACCTAAACGAGGCGCTCGCGCGCGAGAAACGCATCGAATTCATCTGCAATTCGCACGAGCAGGCCAGCGCGATTTGTGCCGAAAATTACGCCAAGGCAAATGACAATCTCGGCTGTGCCCTGGTAACGACCGGCCCTGGCGGAACAAACGCGATCACCGGTTTGGCTGGCGCGTGGCTCGATTCAACTCCGGTGCTGTTCATCTCAGGGCAGGTGAAGCGCGCCGACCGCATGTTCAAATCGGATGGCACGGCGATAGGCGTGAGACAACTCGGTCCGCAGGAGATCGATATTGTCTCGCTGGTGAAGCCCTTAACCAAATATGCCGTAACGGTTCTCGAGCCGCAGGATATCCGCTATCACCTGGAAAAGGCGGTCCATCTTGCGCGCTCGGGCCGTCCGGGCCCCGTCTGGCTGGACATACCGCTCGATGTGCAGGCCGCGCCCATCGATGTCGATGCCATGCGCGCCTTTGATCTCGATCGAAGTGCGGCAGCCCGAAGCTCGCGGCGCTCTCGAGCCATTCGTCTCTGGTGTGATTGAGAGGTTCAACCGAGCCGAACGCCCGCTGCTGATGATTGGCAACGGCGTTCGTCTGTCAAGAGCGGTTCCGGAACTACTCCAGGCAATGCAGCTCCTGCAGATTCCCACCGCAGTCACCTGGGTGGCAAGCGACCTGGTTTCGAGTGACGATCCCTTGTTCGCCGGGCGTCCTGGTTCTCTCGCCGCGCGCGGCGCGAATTTCGCCATTCAGAACTGCGATTTCCTGCTCATCGTCGGCGCGAGAATGGATAACCCGCTGACTGGCTTCGCGCCGAAAAATCTCGCACGCGCCGCCTGGAAGGCCATGGTCGATGTGGATGGCGCCGAGATCTCGAAGCTCGATGGAGCGCTCAATAGCAAACTGCAAGCCGATGCGGGAGCATTTTTGCGAGAATTGCTGGCGCAAAAAGCAAAGATCCAGCCCAAAGACCAGTCCGCCTGGCGCGCGCGTGTCGCTGACTGGCAGCGCCGTTATCCTCTTGTCACCGAGGAGCATCGCAAACCAGATAGTCTGGTCAGTATTTTTCATCTCGCCGAGGTGTTGAGCCAGGAAGCGGCGCCCGACGATTGCGTGGTCTCCGGCAGTTCAGGAAGCGGCATTGAGATCTTCATCTTCAGCTATCCGACCCGTTCCGGCCAGCGCGTCTATCACACGGCTGGGCTCGGTTCGATGGGGTTTGCTCTGCCTGCAAGCATCGGTGTCAGCCTCGCCAAAGGCCGAAGAAGAACCATCTGCGTCGACGGCGATGGCGGATTTCAGTTCAACATTCAGGAACTCGAAACTGTGGCGCGGCTGAATCTGCCCATCAAGTTTTTTGTTCTGAACAATGATGGCTACGCCTCCATTCGCGCCTCGCAGCAAGCCTGGTTCGGCAGTGCCTTCATGGGGGGTGACCGGACGACCGGCTTGACGCTTCCCGATTTGAGCAAAATCGCTGCCTCCTACGGCATCGCTTCTTACGTCATCGAGAATCAGGGCGATCTGCGCGCCGATGTCCGCAAAGTACTCGCGATGCCTGGGCCCGTGATCGTCGACGTTCGCGTCATCAAGGAAGAAGTGCGCGGGCCCCGTCTCCAATCGATGCAGTTGCCGGACGGTCGCTTCGTTTCGAAGCCGCTCGAAGATCTTTGGCCCTATCTTCCGCGCGATGAATTCCGCTCGAACATGATCATTCCGCCGGTCGAAGAATAGCGTGCCTCTCAAGCTGTTCATCACCGGAGGCTCGGGCTTCATCGGCAGGAATCTTGCTGAACTGCTCGATCCCTTGTATGAAATAAGCGCGCCGTCGCGCAGCCAGCTCGACCTGCTAAACGAGGCTGCCGTGACCGATTATCTGGCCTCCAAACGCTTTGATGTGGTGCTCCATTCTGCGACCGGGCGTTCGAATCGTAAGATTACCGCTCCCGACTTACTCAAGAACAACTGCCGCATGTTCTTCAACATTGCCCGTAACCGGCATCTTTTCGGCAAGATGCTACATTTTGGGTCGGGCGCGGAATTCGGAGTACGTGTGCCGCGAATGTCGGAGCAGTTCTTTGACACCTACGTTCCCGCGGACGATTACGCTTTTGCAAAATACATCGCGGCACAATTCATCGAAGCCGTCGAATCCAACATCTACAACCTCCGTCTCTTCGGCGTCTTCGGCAAATACGAAGCGTGGGATGTGCGGTTCATATCGAACGCGATCTGCCGAGCGCTATTCGATCTTCCGATCGTGTTGCGCCAGAACGTGTGCTTCGATTATCTGTATGTCAATGACCTGGCAAAACTGACCGTTTGGTTTATCGAACACGAGCCGAGACACAAGACCTACAACGTGTGCCGCGGCGAGGCGCATGAAATTTTGTCTCTTGCGCGGATAGTGGCTGATATCTCGAGCAAAAATCTTGCCCGTTCGAGTCACTCAGGAAGGATTAGCTCCTGAGTACAGCGGCGACAACACCAGGATGCTCGGCGAGATGGGCGGCTTCACGTTCGCGCCGATCAAGGACAACATTCGCGAACTCTATCTCTGGTACCAAACCCACGTCCAGAAAATCGATGTGGAAGCTCTGCGCTTCGACGGATAATTCGCGCCGCTTCGGGCCAGGTATCTGGCAGACTAATGTTAGCGATGCTATTGTGACGCCCAATGAGCACGACAACCGGATTTCGTTATCACACAGAAACCATCGACGGGGTCGAGATCGAGAAGCCGTTCCCAAAACGATTGCATGCGATCATCCAGGCTCGGATACAGAGAATGCTGGAAAGGCAGCTGGAAGGAACGGACTTCGAAATCCTTCCTTCGCTGGATCTGCTCTGCGGACGGGACCGCTACGTGCCGGACCTCGTTGTTGCGGCGAAGAACGCACAATACACAGACGACATGCTCGACGGTGCTTCCAGCCTGGCGGTCGAAATCATGTCGCCAGGGCAAACCATAGGGCGGCTCTTTGAGAAGTGTGATGTCTATGTTCGGCACGGAACATCGAACAGCCCGTCGCGGCTGGTAGCTGCCCTAAATCACCGCCAGTTGCTCGACTGGCAGACTGTGGAACATCTCGACCATATAAGTCAACATCTCCGAACTGATTCCCGGATACACCCCCACCCAGAAAACCTGGTCCATGATGAAGTCGGTGTTCTTGAGAGAACCCACCGCGCGGTGTTTAATGCCCTGGTAAGCGGGCTGCCGCAATAGATTACCGGCAAACAGAAGGCGCGTCGCGATTTTTCGATTCTCCAAAAACGCAATGGCTTGGTTGCGGTTGAACGGAGCTCCCGGGCGCACCGCGATGGGAAAACCGAACCAGCTCGGCTCCGAACGCGGCGTGGCTTCCGGCAGAATGAAAAATTCCTCCAGATCTTTCAACCCTTCCCGCAGTGCGCGGAAATTGGCGCGCCGCTTTTCTATGAATTCCGGCAGCTTCTTCAGTTGCGAGACCCCGACCGCCGCCTGCATGTCCGTCATCTTGAGGTTGTAACCGATATGCGAGTAGGTGTATTTGTGATCGTAACCGTAGGGTAGCTCCCCGAGTTCCCACTCGAAGCGCTTTCCGCAAGTGTTGGCCTTACCCGGTTCGCACCAGCAGTCGCGGCCCCAGTCCCGGAACGATTCGACGATTGTTTTGAGCAGCGGTTTTTCCGCCAAAACGCATCCGCCTTCGCCCATCGTGATGTGATGCGCCGGATAAAAGCTTACCGTCGCCAGATCGCCGAACGTCCCCACCTTTTGATCTGCGTATGTTGCCCCCACCGCGTCGCAGCAATCCTCGACCAGCCATAAATCGTACTTTCTGACGAACTCCGTCACCGCGCCCACGTCGAAGGGATTGCCCAGCGTATGCGCGATTACGACGGCGCGCGTGCGCTCGGAACGCGCTTCTTCGAGTTTCGTCACGTCGATGTTGTACGTCGGGATGTGTTCATCGACGAATACCGGAATCAGGCCATTCTGAATGATCGGATTGACGGTAGTGGGGAATCCTGCTGCGACGGTGATCACTTCATCGCCCGCTTTCAGCCGCCGCTCGCCCAGTTTGGGAGACGTCAACGCACTCACAGCGAGCAAATCGGCCGATGAGCCCGAATTGACCAGCGTCGCCGTGCGGACCCCGAACCAGCGCGCAAACTCCTTCTGGAACTGCTCAGCAAATCGTCCCGTGGTCAGCCAAAAATCAAGCGACGAATCCACCAGCGACTGCATGTCTCCCGCATCGAAGACTCGGCCCGAAACCGGAACCGCGCTCTCCCCTGGAATAAACGGTGCCGGCGGAAAGGCTTCTCCGTGATACTCGGCAACTAGTTCGAGGATGCGATCGCGCAGATCTTCCCTGGCGCTCAACGAGTGCCTCCCAAAAAATCGCGATACCAGGAAATGGTGCGCGTCAGCCCTTCATCCAAAGTAAACAACGGACGCCAGCCCAGCTGCTTCCGCGCGCGTCCGGCACTTAAATACTGATGCCGGATCTCGTTCGAAGCTTCATTGCGTATGTCGGGCGCTAGCGAAGACTCCATCTTTTCGAGAATCAGGTTCACCAGTTCGCTCACGCTGACCTGTATTTCGTTTGAGAAGTTAAACGCCTGTCCGCGCAAAGCATCCGCTTGCTCCAGCAGCCGTTCCGCCAGCAGCAGGTAGCAACCCGCGCCGTCTTCCACATAGAAGTAGTCGCGCACAAACTGCCCGTCCGAGCGGATCACCGGCCGTTCTCCGCGCAGCACGGAGCGAATGGTCCCCGGCACAATCCGGTTCCAGTTCAAATCGCCGCCGCCATAGAAATTGCCACAGCGGGTCACGGCCACCGGCAATCCATAAGTGTTTCCGTATGCCTGCGCAATCAGATCCGCGCATGACTTGCTCACATCGTAGGGATGGCGGCCTTCGAGCGGCGTATCTTCCGAGTAAGGTAAGCTCTCCTGCGCGCCGTACGCTTTGTCCGACGATGCCACCACGATCGCCTTTACCCGCGGAGATCGTCTCGCCGCCTCAAGCACATTCCATGTACCCTCAATGTTGCTTTCGAATGTTGAAACGGGGTTCCGGTTGGCGATCCCGACAATCGTCTGCGCGGCTAGATGAAAGACCGTATCGATCTCATACTCGCCCAGAACACGCTCGAGAAGATCGCGGTCGCGGATATCGCCGCGAACGGTTTTTACCCGCTCCAGCAGTTTGCTGCGCACGATCTCGCTGCCCGGCACCCAGTCCCGCACCAGGCAAACGACATCGGCCTCGCACGCGACCAGTTCACGTACCAGCCAGGCCCCCACCAGCCCGGTTGCGCCCGTCACCAGCGTCGGGCGATCCCGCCACAGCGAAGAGTTCATGCCCACTTTTTCCACGGCGCCTTGCCGCTTTTCCAAAGCTCATTCAGCGCCTGATACTCCCGATACGTATCCATCGCGTAAAAGAATCCTTCGTGATGGTAGGCCATCAGTTGCCCCTCGGCCGCCAAGCGTTCGAGCGGCTCCCGCTCTAATATCGTGTCGTCGCCGTCCAGATAATCGAGAACTTTTCGCTCGAAAACGAAGAAGCCGGCGCTCGCCCACGCGTCCGATCTCGGCTTTTCGATAAAGCTTTGGACTTCGTTGCTTCCGCTAATGTCCAGAATGCCGAACCGGGAAATCGGCCGAAACGTCGTGACCGTCGCCAGCTTGCCATGCTTCCTATGAAACTCGATCAACTCGCTGACATTGACGTCGCTCACCCCATCGCCGTATGTCACCATAAAGCGATCTTCATCCGCTAGATACCTCGCCGCCCTCCGCAGCCGTCCGCCCGTCATCGACTCAGCGCCCGTTTCGGCCAGTGTGACCAGGAAATCCTGTTCTTCGTGCCGGTCGTTGTACTCTATGCGCGCCTGCTTCCCAAGGCAAATCGTGAAATCGTTGTTCATCGCCTCGTAGTTGAGAAAATACTCCTTGATCATGTTGCCGCGATACCCCAAACACAGGACGAAGTCGCGGAATCCAAAGTGCGCGTAGCACTTCATGATGTGCCACAGAATCGGCCGTCCTCCCACATCCACCAGGGGCTTCGGCCGAAACTCGGTTTCTTCACGCATGCGGGTTCCGAGCCCGCCACACAAAATAACGACTTTCATCGGACCAGCGATTACGGGCATTTTAGCGAACGAGTGTCCCTTACGGAGCGGCGCCTTCAGGAGCGGAAGGTACATCGGATCGCAACGGCCTAAGATGCCAGATGCACCACAAGGTAATCGCTATCCCATAGAGTCCCAGCGAGACTTCGAGAACGGTTCCCACAAAAGCGCTGAATTCCTGACCGACAATCAGCAGGAGGCACGCAACCACCTCGCCCGCTAGTGAGAGTTGATAGAAGAGCAGCCAGACCGCCGTGTTGCTGGGCAGTTCGATCTTCTTAGCGCGCGCAAGCCGGTGTACCGACCAAAGAAACGCGAGGCTGGCAGTTGTCGAAGCCGCCCACAGAATCACCGCAAAAGTGCCGAGCACAGCTCCTTCCGGCTCATCGTTGGCCGCAAATCCCGTGATGATAAGGCCTAAAACTGCGGCTACCAATAAGCTCGTAACCAGGCGGAATGCGGCAGGCTTCCGGATGCTGGCCACCTGAGACTTTGCCTCCTCCCACACGTCGTAGGCCGCTGCCGGAAAAACGAAGGCGTACAAAAAGCGCGAGTAAATAAAGACCAGCTCAAATTCGCGGGATGTGGAACCCAACCAGAGCATCACTCCGTCGAAAAACAGGGTCAGGAAAGCGGCAAGAGTAATAAAGAAGTAGATACGATGCAACTTCAGCTGCAGAATTCGCAGCAGCAGAAGCCCGTCAATGACCGTGCCGCCGATATCCATCCAGTGATTCACTACGCTCGACATTCGCTTTAACCATTTGACCCTACACGCACCAATTTCCGTTTTTGGTGCGTCTAATAACCGAGGGTTTACCGATGGTCAAAGCAATCGGAAGAATCGGATTGGCGGCAATCGTCCTGGCCTTTGCAACCCTGCTCGTACCGTCGAAAGCGAGCGCGGGTGTAGTTGGATTTGGGGTGGCTGTAGCTCCCGCTTACCCGTATGGGGCTTATCCAGCTCCTTACGCCTATCCGTATGCTTGCAGCCCCTACGCCTACTCCCCTTATTGCGCCTATCCGTACTCGTACGGACCGTATGGCTATCCATACATTGGCTTTTATGGGGGCTATTGGGGCGGCTGGGGATATGGCTACGGCTACCGGCCCTATTATCGCGGCTACTATCCCTACCGATACGCATCTCGCGGTGGTTATGGCTATGGATATCGCGGCGGCAGCGCTTATGGATACAGGGGTGGATACGCGTCCGGATATCGTGGCGCTTATGCCAGTCGAGGCGGCTACGCCAGTCGAAGTGGTTACGCCAATCGCGGCGGCTATTCCGTCGGCTACGGCCGTGGCGGCGGATTCGCCGGACATGCGGGAGGCTTTGGCGGAGGCCACGGCGGTGGATTCGGTGGCGGCCACGGCGGCGGCGGGCACCGCTAATACAGTATTGACTTATCCGGTATTTCTCATACACTGTTGGACAAATGCCCGGTATCCCGTCTGTCGGTCAATTTGAGCAACTTGTCTTAGCCGCTGTTCTCAGCCTGCATGAGAACGCCTACGGCGTAACCATTCAGAGTAGGGTGGCGGATCTGGCGCAGCCGAAGAACGTTTCGCTTGGCGCTATTTACGTCACGTTAGATCGGCTGGAGGACAAAGGTTTCGTCACGTCCTGGCTCACCGATCCGACCGCCGAACGGGGCGGCCGGGCCAAAAGGTGCTATCGCTTGGAAGCTTTGGGCGAGCAGGCGCTGCAGGAATCGACCGCAACGGCGCTCAGAGTCTCGGAAGTCATTTCCCGTGTTCTCGGCAAAGATTGGGCCCGCAAATGGAAAAAGGAATGGGAAAAGGAGGCGGGCTAGGAGATGCTCGCGCCCAGCTACTTCGAGAATCTCTTGCGCCTGCTCCTCCCTCCGGCTTCCCGGGAGCACGTTTTAGGAGATTTGCAGGAACGGTGTACCTCCACCAAGTCCTACCTGGCCGACGCTCTCTCGGTGCTTGGGCCAGTAATCATCAGTAGAATCCGCCGCACCACCGATTCCCAGGTCTTCCTGATGGAAGCCCTGACAATTTATCTCTCGTTCACAACCGCTGGTCTGTATCTAGGCGAGCAAAACTTCCTATACCATCATGCTGGATTCATTCGTTTGGCGCTTCCTACGAGCGTTGCCGTGATGGCCCTATTGTTCTGCAACGCCTATTCCGATTTGGAGAAAAGGTCGTTCAGCAGGGCAATTCTGCAAAGTGCAGGCAGCCTTTCGTTAGCCTTCTTGGGCCAGGCTGTTATCTTCGACACACATCCCGGCTTTGCCGTTCCGTTTCGGGTAATGCTATACGGCAGCTTGTTGAGCTGCTTGTTGATCTCGCCTCTCCGGCTACTCTTTCCACCAACAACACGCATGCCGCAGCTTGTAAGTTCAAACTCACCTCGGCCATTTCAAAGTCGGGAGCATGTTCCGCCAATCCCCCAACATTTGCGCAAAAAAGTCAGTAAGGTGGAGGGCGGACCGAAACTCAGCCTGATTCTAGTGATGCTGGCAACACTCATTGCGGCCGCCTTGCTGCTTGCACGTCTGAAATAGAACCAAAGAGAAGAAATCTCCGGGTTTGCAGGCGCTCGATTACGCCCCGGCTTTTGCCTTCCGCATCTCTTCCAAACGCGCCTCCAATTGGATGGTGAGGTGCGGCGTGATTCCCATCATTCGTTCCATCAGCATGAGCTGCGCGCGGTGATGCATCTCGTGCTCCTTTGTGCTGAGAAGCATCTCGAAACGAGTCTTTCCATTCCCTGGCCCCATCGCGACGCGCTCCCCCAGGAATTCATCGGTCAGTGTGTCGAGCCAGCCCGCGAAATGCTCGCCTCCTTCTCTTAACGATGCAAGTAGATCTTCCTTGGTGTGCGGCTTCTTCTCCTCTTCCCTTCGTTTGACAAAGAAGTCTGCAAAATCGAATTTCGCCAAATCCGAAAGATGCTCGACACCATGGATGCGGTGCGCTGTACGGGGCGTCGCTGCAATGTGGAGGAGCGTCTCTGCGACGGAGCGTGTTCCCTCTGCCGCCCGGAAGCCGTATTGCTCTTCACTGATCTGTTCGGCGATCACGATCGTGTTTTGCCGCACCGTTCGAAAACTGGACGCGAGTTCTTTTGCTCCGTAATAGTTCATGAGCGTAGTCTACTCGCCGGTTGCCGTTCGTACCAAACATTCCAACCCGCAATGTTTCAAACTTTTGAAGGCTACCGCACCTGGCGAGATCGCATCTTCTACCGCGATCCCGAAACCGCTCAGTCGAACCGTTCTCGTCTGTCTGGAACGGCGATACGCCTCGGGTGGTGAGATATTTCCTATCCGCCATGCGCCTGCTCGACCGTCGCCCACCCTCTGTCATCCTCACGGCCGCATGAGGATAGCCGTGCGTTGCAGGGCCACGCCGTTAAGGTTCTATGACACTGCGGAGGTCTTTGAGCAAGATCGCCAGATGGTAAGGATCGGAGGGCGACGGAATGAAATCGAAGTGCTCGTAGAAACCCGCGCCTCATCGTCTTTCGCATGCACCGCTAAGGCCCGCAAACCGGCAATTTCGGCAGCCTGGAATGTGCGCAACACCGCGTCTTTCAACAACCCCTTACCTACATCCCTTGCCCTGCCAGGCGACGGAGACCGCCAGACGCGCGAGCAGCATGATCGGAACGGGATGGCGGGCGAGCCCTTTGGTCAGGCGCTGAGGAGCGTCCGCGTATTCGACCTGACCGTAAACGAGCGTGTGATAATCGGCTACCTCGGCGTCTGCCAGGGCGACATAGGTCTGTGATGCGCCGCCTTGCTGGTTCAGCAGGGCATAGCGGATAAGAAAGCGGTTGAGGGCTTCCCGCCCGCAATCGAAAGAATCAACCTTGTGGCTTCGCTTTAATTTTTCGATGCGCAGCAAGACCGTCAAACGCCGGGTTCGAAGATTCCCGGCTCATGCAACAATCGGTTCAAACGGGGCAGCGTACGAGGCGGGGCGTCAAGCGCCGCCTGGAATCGAGCCCATTGCTCGGCGTCAAGCCCGAAGCGTTGACGGTCCGGCATTGCTTCCTCAGCCCTCGCAAGAGCGCTTTCGAGAACAAATTCACTAACTGACCGGCGCGCGGCCGATGCGGCTGTCTGCAAGATGCGCTTAGCCGTCGGGGTGAGCCTGAGATCAAGCTTCTCGTTGCGGGTTTCGAAAACCGTCGACATGGTTTGTTTCTCTCCTATTCTACGCTAATTGCCGGACAATGTCACGACAAGTTGCGAACTTTCGCAAACACCGAAATATGCGCCCCGGCCAGCCCTCCGCGCCTTGTTAAGCACCTCAACAGCGCTGAAGTTCCGGTAGGTTTATACAGTCACTCGACGTAGACCGAGCGGCAGGCCATCCGATGTAGCGCCTCTCGTCGTAGCGCCGGGCCCTCCATTCTTGTGATCACGCCCCCTCAAAATCTTCTTTCTTCCCCACCTCAACCCTTTAGCCCTCGATTGATTTTTCGCCCGTTCGCCCGGCATGCTACTTTTCGCGCGAAAGGTCCCTCTTGTATGTCTGCTCAACGCTCCAAATCGAAATCCAAATCCAAACGCGCCGTTGCCAATCGCGCCAACGCTCAAAAGTCTTCCGGTCCAAAAACCGAGCAGGGGAAAGCCGCCGCTTCGCAAAACTCTTTCAAGCATGGTCTCTATTCGAAAGCCCTGATCATTCCGGGTGAAGATCCCGCACTCTTTGAAGCCCTGCGCACCGATCTGGCTGCCGAGCATCGTCCTGTAGGGTTGACCGAAGAGTTGCTGGTCGACGAAGTGGCGCAGCACTACTGGCGCATGAAGCGTTACCGCGCCATGGAAGCGCAGATGTACAAGTCCCAGGGCACGAATGCGAATGGCAACACGGACCTGGATGTGGCGAATCTGGTGAGCTGCATCGAGCTTGGATTATTCACCTCCATCCAGCGTGTTCTGAACTCTGCCGAGCGCAGCTTCTACAAGGCGCTCAAGACTTTACGCGAGTTGCAGAAGGCCCGTGGCTTCGTTCCTGCAAAGGCTCAAAACGCCGCCGTCGCTCCCACCCCTTTTCCTGCCAAACAGCGCAGCGCCGCCGAGGAATGGGCCGAAGTTGAGGCCGCTACCGGCATGAACGAGGCGCAATTGACCGCCCTGTTCCGCGGAGCCGCCTGACCGGCCGGCATTTTCCCTGATTTTTAGACCTGTTCGGCACGGCTCGCACTCGCAGTGTGGCTGAACGCTGATCGCTGATCGCTGATCGCTGCTATCTACTCGCGTTGAACCCGGTCCGGCAAACGTGTTTCAATAAAGTGATCGGCCCTCCGATCAGCCGCGAAGTTCTGCGGCGTCTCACAGTCTACGAAATAGGAGCCTACTGGTTGGAGCAAGCAGTTCTCGCCCTGGAGGACGGAACCGTCTTCGAAGGCACTAGCTTTGGTGCGCCTGTCGAACGTACCGGTGAAGTCGTTTTTAATACCGCCATTACGGGATATCAGGAGATTTTTACCGATCCGTCGTATTGCGGCCAGATCGTTGTTTTAACAAATCCGCAGATCGGGAATTACGGCGCGAATCAAGCCGATTGCGAAGCGGGTGCGCCGCATATCGAAGGCCTGGTCGTCCGTGAGATTTCGCCGGTTGCGAGCAACTGGCGCTCCGCCGATAAGGCCGAGAATTTCCTCGCGAGATATGGCATTCCTGTGATCGCGGATGTTGACACGCGTAAACTTGTTCGAATTCTGCGCGAGCGTGGTGCTTTGCGCGGAATCATCGCGGTCGGTGAGCACGATCACGAAACTCTTGTGCGCGCGGCGCGCAACGCGCCATCCATGACGGGGCAGAATCTGGTCTCGCGCGTTTCTACCACGAACACTTATCGCTGGACGGAAGGCATCAGGCCGGTTTCCTCTTCCGACAAAATGGCGTCCGCGGAAAAGCCTCGCTTTCACGTAGTTGCCTATGACTACGGGATCAAGCGCAACATCCTCCGGCACCTGGTGCAGATTGGTTGTCGGCTGACAGTCGTGCCGGCTGACACCTCGGCGCAGGATGTCCTCTCGTTGAAACCTGATGGCGTCTTTCTCTCTAACGGACCGGGTGATCCGGAGCCGCTCGAGCGCCAGGCAGTGCAGGTAAGAACTCTGATTGGCAAGGTTCCGGTATTCGGCATCTGCCTCGGCCACCAGGTGCTCGGCCTGGCTCTCGGCGGGAAGACATACAAGCTGAAGTTCGGGCATCACGGAGCGAACCATCCCGTGTTGAACAAGCAGACCAACAAAGTCGAGATCACATCGCAAAATCATGGCTTCTGCGTCGATCCCGAGACGCTCCGCGATTCCGACGTGGAGATCACGCATGTGAATCTGAACGACCAGACGCTCGAAGGGTTCAAGCACAGGAATGAGCCGGTATTCTGTGTGCAATATCATCCGGAAGCGGCGCCCGGTCCGCACGATTCGCACTATCTGTTCGAAGAATTCTCGAAGGCGATGCAGGAGCGGAAGGGCTGAGATGCCGAAGCGAACCGATCTCAAGCGCATTCTGATCATCGGGTCGGGGCCGATCGTAATCGGACAGGCCTGCGAATTCGATTATTCGGGTGTGCAGGCCTGCAAGGTGCTGCGGCAGGAGGGATACGAAGTCATCCTGATCAATTCGAATCCGGCGACCATTATGACCGATCCGGAGTTGGCGAATCGCACCTATGTGGAGCCGCTCAGCTTGGCTTTTGCGGCCGAAGTGATTCGCAAGGAACGCCCGGACGCGGTGCTTTCGACCGTCGGCGGACAGACGGCGCTGAACCTGTCCGTGGAGTTAGCCGAATCGGGCGTGCTCGAAGAGTACGGCGTCGAGCTCATCGGAGCGGATATCTCGGCAATCAAGAAAGCCGAAGACCGATTGTTGTTCAAAGATGCCATGCGGAAAATCGGACTCGATATGACGCAATCGCAGTTGGTGAACAACGTCGAAGACGGCCTCGATTTCGCAGAGCGAATCGGCTACCCGGTTATTCTGCGGCCGAGCTTCACGCTGGGCGGAACAGGCGGCGGAATTGCATACAACCGCGAGGAGTTGGTAGAGGTTCTGGCGCGTGGCATCGATCTCTCTCCGGTACACGAGGTACTGATCGAGGAAAGCGTCCTCGGATGGAAAGAGTTTGAGCTCGAAGTGATGCGCGATTTGGCGGGCAATGGCATCATCGTCTGCTCGATTGAAAACTTCGACCCCATGGGCGTGCACACGGGCGATTCGATCACTGTCGCGCCGGCGCAGACATTAACTGATCGCGAATATCAGATGATGCGTGACGCCGCGCTGCGCTGCCTGAATGAGATCGGCGTCGATACGGGCGGCTCGAATGTACAGTTTGCCATCAACCCGGAGAACGGGCGGATGGTGATTGTCGAGATGAATCCCCGCGTCTCGCGCAGCTCTGCATTGGCATCGAAGGCAACCGGATTTCCGATTGCGAAGATTGCAGCCAAGCTTGCCGTGGGATATCGGTTGGACGAGATCCAGAACGACATCACGCGGGCGACGCCGGCTTGTTTCGAGCCGACCATCGACTATGTAGTCGTGAAGATCCCGCGCTGGCAGTTCGAAAAATTCCCGGGTGCAGAGCCGGTGCTCGGCACGCAGATGAAGTCCGTAGGTGAGGTGATGGCCATCGGGCGCACTTTCAAACAGGCGCTCGGTAAAGGGCTGCGGAGCCTCGAAACGGGCAAGGCGTCAAGCGCGCAGAAGCTAGACCCACAGTTGATCGCAAAGCGGCTCATCACGCCGAATCCGGAGCGCCTCGATTACATCCGATTCGCTTTTGCACAAGGCTACACGGTTGATCAGGTGTTCGAAATGACCAGCATCGATCGCTGGTTCCTGCAGCAGGTATGGGAGGTGGTTGCGACCGAGCGATCTCTGAAGGGCAGGGCATTGGGTTCAATCACAGCGAAAGAATTTCGTAAACTCAAGCGCGATGGCTTGGGCGACAGACAGATTGCGGAGACCATCGGTGTCGAGCCGCTTGCCGTCCGCGAAACTCGCAAGCGATTCGGCGTGACCGCGGTGTTCAATCGTGTGGACACATGTGCCGCGGAATTCGAGAGCTTTACGCCCTACATGTATTCGAGCTATGAATCGGAAGACGAAGCCGCGCCTACCGATCGTAAAAAGGTGATGATTCTCGGCAGCGGCCCTAATCGTATCGGGCAGGGGATCGAGTTCGATTACGCCTGTTGCCACGCTTCTTTCGCGCTGCAGGATTTTGGCTACGAATCGATCATGGTGAACTGCAATCCGGAAACGGTGTCCACCGATTACGACACCAGCGACCGGCTCTACTTCGAGCCGTTAACGCAGGAAGAAGTGCTGAATATCTACGACGTCGAGCGCCCGGACGGATTGATCGTGCAGTTCGGTGGGCAGACGCCGCTGAATCTGGCGATGCCGCTCAAAGAATCGGGCCTGCCGATTATCGGCACAGATCCAAGTAACATCGACTTGGCGGAAGACCGGAAACTCTTTGGCGCGCTTCTCAAGGAGCTGGGAATTCCGGCTCCAGCCCATGGATCGGCGACCAGCGTCGAAGAAGCCTGCGAAATTGCGCGCCGGTTGGGATTTCCGGTCTTGGTCCGGCCCAGCTACGTGCTTGGCGGCCGCGCCATGGTCATCGCCTACAACGAAGACACCGTGCGGCGCTATATGCAGGAGGCAACGCATTTCTCCATCAAGCGCCCGGTTCTGATCGACCGGTTTCTCGAGGATGCGACCGAAGTGGATGTGGATGCGCTCTGCGACGGCGAGAACGTGCTGATAGCCGGCATCATGGAACACATCGAAGAAGCGGGTGTGCATTCGGGCGATAGCTCCTGCGTGCTGCCGGCCATTTCGCTTTCAGAGCAGGCGATCCGGACGATTGAGGAGTACACGGCAAAGCTGGCGCGAGCTCTGAATGTGATTGGCTTGATGAACGTGCAGTACGCGCTGCAAAATGGCAAGGTCTTTGTGCTGGAGGTGAATCCGCGAGCATCTCGAACCGTTCCGTTTGTCAGCAAAGCGACGGGCGTCCCGCTGCCGAAAATTGCGGTGGGCTTGATGTTGGGCAAAAAACTCGAAGACTTTCCTGCGCTCACTAAAGGCGTAACGCACGGGACGTTGCCGGTGCCGAATTTCTTTGTAAAAAGTCCAGTGTTTCCGTTTGCCAAGTTTCCAGGGGTCGACCCGGCGCTCGGGCCGGAAATGCGCTCCACAGGCGAAGTGATGGGCGTGGGGCAGAGTTTTGGCGAAGCATTCGCCAAGGCTCAGTTGGCGGCCGGCACGCCGATTCCCGATGAAGGCGCGCTGTTCATCAGTGTGAATGATCGGGACAAACCGGCGGCGGTCCCAGTGGCCAAGAAGTTTCGCGAGCTTGGGTTCGACCTGT
The DNA here is from genome assembly GCA_963799755.1 of Terriglobia bacterium. Taxonomy (GTDB): domain Bacteria; phylum Acidobacteriota; class Terriglobia; order Bryobacterales; family Bryobacteraceae; genus Bog-105. The sequence continues at coordinate 253,626 of CAWCYQ010000037.1, forward strand.
TTGCAACGCGCGGCACGGCTGCTGTTTTGAAGGCGGCAGGCTTACCAGTGAAGACGGTATTTAAGGTGAACGAAGGACGGCCCAATGCTGTAGATCTGCTGAAGGCGGGCAAGCTGAACCTCATCATCTACACCACAACGGGCAGCCATTCGTTTCCCGACGAACAGACGATCCGGCGCAATGCGGTAACGTACCGGACGCCCTGCATCACGACCATGAGCGGAGCGAAGGCGTCGGCCGAAGCGGTGGCAGCGCGCAGACGAGACCCGGTGCGAGTTTGGAGCTTGCAGGAGCTGCATTCGGAGGAAGCCGTTAAAGTCGGCGCCTGATCCCGGGTATCACTGGCCTTTGAACCCGAACGCGTAGACAGTGGAATCGTGGGTGGAGGTAAATATTCGGCCATCACTCACCGCCAGTCCGCCTAAATGAGTGAAGGAGGGCATCGTGTTACCGCTCGAGAACAGCTCTTTCCCTGTCTGCGCATCAAAAGCGTAGAGCGTTGCGTTTCCCTTGGTTAACGCGATGCGCTCCGCAGCGGTATAGAGTTCACCGTTCTCCTTCACTTGACGGACAAATTCACCGCTCGAGATGGAGAGCACGACACCGTTGGCGATAACCGGCGGCTCCGGTACAGACATGTTGTGCGATATCCACGCGGGCGTAAGAACAGGCTGCCCATCTTTGTCTTCCACCTTGAAAGCCATGATGCTGCCGTCCGGCGCCGGTCCATTTGAAACCGGGAATTGCGCCTGGGCTGTCGCCGGTCCCCAAGCCGGAGCATACAGCCAGCGCGTGCCTTTAGAGTCCTCCCAGGTAGCGAAAGCGCCCCAAAAACCACGGCCGGCGATATCGGCCCCCTCGTTCGCGTAAACCGGGCTTTGGAACAGAGGCTTCCGGTGCGTCTCTCCTCCGAGCGACTTCGCATCGGTCATAAAGAGAGCCCCTTCCTTTCCGGAGCCGACGATCAGCTCCCTCCCCTTATATGGGAAAACCACAGGAGTGCTATTGCCCATATCCAGATCCTTGCGGGTCAGGTATGCGACATTGGCGGGCGTATAGAAGTCGAGCAGTTTGAGGTCTTGTGGTGAGAGCGCAAGCAATGTGTTGCCATACTTTCCCGTAGCCGGATCGAAAGCTCCGTCGCCCGTTGCGGCATACAGAGTGCCGTTAGAGCCGATCGAGGCGCCGCCTCTTCCCCAAATGCCTCCTCCATATGGATCGGACTGAAACGAAATTACGGGTTTATCAGGACTGCTGATATCCATACCCGAAACACCGGACTTCGCTTGGGCGCATCCTTGGGAGATGGTCGTGTAGATGAAACTCCCGTGGTGATTCAGGCTCCAGTTCTTCGAGTAGGCCGGTACGAACTGTTTAGGCGGGAACCGGTCTTCTCCGTTGACCATGTTCAATGCATGCAGCTTGCCGTCGATCGAAATCACATACACGCTGACGCCCTCTCGGCCGGGCATGATGAGCGGCGTATCATTCAACGCATTCGGACAAAAATAGGAACCGGTACCCTGATTGCCGCTGGGCGCCGGAGCATCGTTAGTAAAGTGCTTCTGCCACGCTATCTTTCCGGTATCTGCATCGATCACATAGAGATTGTCGGAGCTGCCGCCAACAACAACGTAAGTCTCCGCGCCCTTATTGGTGTAGACCGGATTCACCACCACCGGCGTCGTCAGCGAATTCAACTCTTTCGGCTCGTTGTCGAGCTTGAGTTTCCAAAGCAACTGCAAGCCCTTGACGCTGTCCACTGAAATGGTTGTTTCATCCTGTGCCCAACCATTTCGCTGCGGGTTGCCGCCGAATGTCAGCCAACTGCCTGCTGCAACCGAGCAACTAATTCCAATCAGAGCCAATACACGGCTGTGTTTCTGCATCGCAAAAGTCGACAAACTCCATTTCATCATTGGCTGCGCTCATTCCAGCCCTCGTGATCCTGCCAATCAAGGATTCTGAAGTGCGGATAGGCTTCTGTCCTCGGCAGCTTGGCGAAATCCACGATCTTCGCCTGCAGATGATTGCCATCCTGTGACTGGTAATACCAGCTCGCTTCCTGCCCCAACTTCGCCGCTTCACCCGAAACGAAGAGCGTTTGCTTCTCGTAATGAAATGGCGCATGCTTGCCTGGCTGTGGCCCGTAAACCTGATCCACCAATAACTCGGTATTGCGGCTGAGCAACCCTTGCCGCAGTAACTCCTGCATCGCTTTTACAACTATCCAGTTGCCCGTTCGATGATCGACATGCCGCTCGTCAGGGTGTCCGGTAATGATCAGGTCCGGATTGAACCGTCGGATGAACTGCTTCGCGGCCTCCACCACCGGCTCACGCGCGTAAGCCAGATTCGGAATGGCCGCCTCTCGATATGGCGAATGCTCGCTCGCCAGAAGCACGGACAAGTACGGATGGTCGGCTGTCAGGTAATCGTTCCAGATCTGACCCAGGCCGCCATCCGGAAGACCGAGAAAGAATAGATTGTCACGCGGCACGCCTAGATGCCCTAACGAAGCCCTCGACTCCTCCATTCTCACCTCACCGAAGTCCATGGCGCGGGCGGCGTCGCAAGAGTGCATATAGAAACGATCGCAACCGCCGCCATCGCCGCTGGTCAAATAGACAAAATGGATCGGAATGTTGTTTTCGACGGCCGCGCGAATGATTCCGGGATGCGCCGTGTCATCGTCCTCGTGGGCGCAGAAGATCAGTATCGATTTCGGAAGCTGATTCACCGCGAGTTCCAGCTCGTTTCGTGCCACCACGATTCCACTTGCGCTTTCGAGTGACACCTGAATCAGGTAACGCCCCGGCTGTTTCTCCCGAATGCTCGCCGTGTGCGAGCCTGCAACTGCGCCGGTCAATTTCTGCTCTTCCAGAATGTGTCCTGTGGCGCCGAGAACTCGAACGCGAAGATAGGAGCCCTCCTGAGCTTGGCGCGGTGTCACCGAAAATTCGATCGTCGGAGCCACCCCGGTCGGATACATCGTGTGATTCGTATTGAAGCGGATCACGTCCGAAACAAATTCAGGTGGATAAAAGTGCCGGTAGGCCTCCGATTTCGGCACATCCGACAGGTGCCAATAGAGATACAGAAAAGGATATTGTTTCGGTAGCGGCGTGTTCGGCGGAATTGTGAATGCTGGCGGTGCAAAGGCGAGATCGTAGATACGATCCGGATTGCGGCTGTCGCGAATCACTACGGAATAATAGATCGCCTCCGGCTGCTTGTCCGCCTGCACAACCGCAGCCTTCTGAACCCGGAATTCTCTCTCGGCGCCCGGGGCAAGCGATAGTGAACTGTCCACAATGTGTTTCCAGATCTTCGGCTCATCTGGCGACGGAGCAATCCAGGGATAAGTGTAAGGCTCGAACTCCACCTGCAGATGATCGAGCGGCCGATCGGACAAGTTGCGAACCCTGATGACCGGGTTTACGCTATCTCCCGATGTGTAGAAAGTCTTGTCAAGCTCGACAGAGGCAACCTTTGCGAGTTGGCGATGCACTGCAAAGGAAGTCGCATTCTTCTCCGTAGTTCCGGAAGCGGGTGTTAAGTCCAGCTCGTAGCGTCCGGTCTGTGCGTTTCCAGGTATCTTCCAGATGCCCGCGTACCCGGATCCACTGACTGGAAAATCATTCACAACAGGCGTGTGCTGGCCTGCGTACCGGATCGAAATCCTGGCCTTTGTCGCCGGCTGAAGCCTGATCCGAACTACATCGCCGACATTGTAGTTTGTATAGTCCGCCACAGCCACTACTTGCGCCGCGCGACTCTGAACGGAAAAGGCCTGAATGAAAATCACCAGGCCTAGACAGACGCGCATCTTAGGAGAAGATCAAAACGTAAGCTTCAGACTGAGTTGAATGGTGCGCGGTAGGTTTTCCGTACCGTAGGCGGTCCCAAACGGGGCACATGTCGATTGGGAGAGGTCGAGGCACACGTTATTGTATTGCGCGTAATTGAAGGCGTTCAGAAACTCGGCACGAAGCCATGCCTGGTAGCGTTCTGTCCCGAAATTCTTTGCGACCGACAAGTCGACGTTCCGGGCGGCGCGTTCGCGCAGTTGTGTCATTCGCTGGGGCGCATTCCCGAGCATGTAAATCGAAGCGGGCGCCGCATAGGCGTTGGGATTGACCCAATTGTCTGGAGTCTGATTCGCCGGGACTACATTTTTGCTGATCAGATCCGGCAATTGCGGACCCGGATAACCGTAGTTGTTCAGCTGATTACTCGGACTCTCTTGCAGGCCGAACAGAGGCAGGCCGCTTGCCAGTCTGATGGTTGAGGATACCTGCCAGTTTCCGAGAGCTTCCTTCACTACGGCGGGAGCGCTTCCTCCCCACTTTTTACCCCTTCCGTACGGTAGTTCGTACACGACGGCAGTAGCGAAGCTTTGCGGCACGTCATGGGTGCTGATGTTGTAATCGAGCATCGTGTTATATGCATCGCGCCACTGATTGCCCGTCGCCCAGCCAAAATAGTCTTCCGGGCCGTTGTCGAGGGCTTTCGACCAGACATACGTCGTCAGCAGGCTCAATCCAGAACTGAAGGAGTGGTTGTATTTGACGTCTAGCGCGTTATAGGAAGACCTGGCGCCGGGCAAAGATCGCGTCCATTGCAGATATGTGAATTCCGGGAAGGGACGCAGTAGTTCGTTGTAAGCGATTGTCGGCTGCGACCCGAGATAAGTACCCGCTGGAGCGATGTTATAGTACGGATTCGTCACCTGGCTATCTAGCTGCGGTCCCAAACTGAGGTACTGGTCCGGCAATTGATCTGCGTCCAGGTTGGGATTGCCATACAGCAGTTTGCGCCCGCGATTTCCCGTGTAGCCGACTTCGACGACCGAATGGGAGCTGAGCTGATATTGCAAATCGAAGCTCCAGTTTTCGCTATAGGGGGTAGGATGCGAACCTTTCGGCCAGATCTGCCCCAAGCCATTCCCCACAAGCGTCAAGCCGCCTTGCGAGCTGCCCTGCGGCTGGCTAATTCCGTACGGAAATGGGTTATCGATCAGGTTCAGCGGAGAGTAACCGTTATTCGTCGTGGCCAAATAGGACGTCGAGGAACTGAAGCCGTAGAACTGGCCCGGATTGTCAAACGTAATCATCGCGGATGTCGGCAGGAAGAAGATACCCGCTCCGATGCGCGCCACCAGGCGGTCTGTAACCTTGTAAGCAATACCGGCGCGGGGGGCAAAGTTCAGATTGTCTGGCGCCCAGGCATAACGGCCATTCCCGTTGACGCCCGCATATTGGAACTCTCCAGGCACTGTGCTCCCGATTTGAGAACTGATAGGGTTCACAGCCGTCGTGTTGAAATACTCAAGCCGGTTGAACCGTTCGGTAGCCGGCCGCTGATTTTCGTAACGCAGCCCGAAATTGGCGGTAAGGCGCTGATTGACACGCCACTGATCCTGGATATAGGTGCCGTAAGTATGCAACGACATGGCAGGGTCGATATTGATCGATTGGCCGCCGCCGCTACCTACCCCGAGTAGTGTGGAAGCGATGGCAGTTTCCGCTGGCAATCGAGGCATAGTTCAACGCAGTGCATGGGCCGCCGCTCGAGCTCGGGTCACAAGAGGTTTGGGCGCTGCTGAAGTTAAAGGAACCCGGTGCTTCGCTGATGCTGTTGATCTGTTGCACGTCAAAGTTGAATCCGAACTTCAGCGTATGTTTCGCAAGCTGCTTTGTTACGTTGACCATCGCAGTATCGGAATAGCGCACATACCGCTCATAGCTTCCATTGCCTAGAGAGGAATAAGGACCGTCCGGATAGATGGTCGGAAGAAGCGGCGCCTGAAAAAGTGAAGGAGACAATCCGATTGTCGAAGCGTCGGCTACGCCGTAACCCTGCGCGGTGTGTTCTTCTTTCCAGCGGCTATAGCTTGCGTAAGTATCGATGACCCAACTAGGACTGGGAGTAACCGTGTCGTTCAGAACAAGCTGAAATCCAGTGTTGACCTGGTTATTTCCGGTATCGGCTCCGTTGCAGAAATAGCAGGGAACCAACTGATCCTGGCGGAACCGGTCTGACCAGCGAACAAACAGCCGGTGAATCGCGTTCTGATCCCAATCGAAGCGCGTATCCATTTTGTCGTTAAACGTGTTGCCTGCGCCTTGCGCGTAATAGTTGTTGAGATTGTTCGGACCCTGACCCGGACGATTGGGCAGCGGATACAGGTTTACAATTTTCTGTCCGACCGGATTGATCAGGCTTGCGGGGATCTGGTTGTTAGGAAATTGATTTCGAGTAAAATCGTTCCCGGTGTTATCTAGAGCTGTGGTCGAAAACGGGTTATAGATGAGATCGGGCGTACCGTCGGCATTGAGAGCGCCCGCGAAATTCCCAGCCCGTTGTGCCTGCGTAGGAACGGTCAGGAGGCCCGTATTCTGTGTATTGGGCTGGCGGAGTCCCTCATAGCCGCCGAAGAAGAAAAGGTTCCAGCGCTTCAGGATAGGGCCGCTGATATTGCCGCCGAATTGGTTTTGTTTAAATTGCCCCTTCGGTGCTCCATTCCGGTTGTTTGTCCAACTGTTTGCGTCTAGGGCCGAATTCTGGAGATAGTCGTATACCTCGCCGTGGAATTCGTTTGTTCCACCCTTGGTGATGAGCGTTACGATGCCGGCCCCGGATCTCTCATATTGCGCGTCATAGGTGTTCTGAACGATCTGTTGTTCCTGGACAGAGTCCTGCAGCGGCGAAACCATGAGACCGCCCCAATCGACCGCTTGGGACGGGGCGCCGTCGATGAGAACGGATTCATCGCCGGTTCGGCCGCCGTTCAATCCGAAATTACTCGACATCTGGTCGAGCGTTCCACTCTTCTGCGTTTGGCCGCCGGGAGCTTCCGTCGTGCCCGCCACGGCGAACACAAAATTCAACGGGTTGCGAGTGCTGTTCGGCAGCGCCTCAATGAGATGGCTATCCATCGTGACCGAGTTGTTAGCCGTCTGAGTATCGACGAGAACTGCGGAGCCTGTAACTTCTATCTTCTGTTGAGTATCGCCCACCTGCAGCGCTACGTTCACTGTACTCGCGATTTGGGCCTGCAGAATCAAATTACTTTTAACGAAAGTCTTGAATCCCGGTGTCGTAACGCTGATCTGATAAGTCCCTGGGTTTAGATTATTGAACTGGTAAGTTCCGTTGTCTTCGGTCGAAACCGATCGGACATCGTTGGTACCCATGTTCTTGAGTTCGACCTTAGCGGCCTTCACCGTCGCTCCACTTGGGTCGGTCACGGTGCCCGAAATGGACGATGTAAAGCTCTGGCCCTTTGCAATTTGACCGAAGCTGATGAATAAAACTAGCGCGAACAAGGCGCCCAGAGGCGAGATTTGCCGGCGCAGTGCATTATTTTGCTCGAAAATGAAACGCACGCATGCCTCCCGATAAAGACCTTCCTGAAGAGGTACTGCGGACAAGATAGCAGACCTCGATGAAACGTTCAAGAACTTTTCATCAAATCCGTAGAAGGACGAGTACTCAGTGGAATAGAACCTGGATTCCGGCGGACAAGGTGGCGTTAGGCGGTCCGGGGGTATCCTCGTTACCGACGACGGAAGCCGGCGCGCCGAGCGCCAAAGCTGCTTGTCTCATCTGCCGGGCTTGCTCGTATTCTTTGCGAGATTCGAGAACCAGAGCGTGTGCAAACCAGGCCTTGTACCACTCTGGCCACAGTGTCTCGATATGCTTCAACTCGCTATCTGAACTTATCCGATCGCCGGCCAACTCGAACGTTACAGCCCTTAACAACAGGAGTTCCGGGTTATTCGGCAGGCTGCGCGAGGCCTCGTTCAACAGCTCTAAGGCGCTGGAAAAACGATGATCCTGTATCAGAAGGAGTGAGGCCGCGAGGTACAACTCCGGGTGACTCGGGTTCGCTTGAATTGCTTGTTTAATGGTCAATTCCGCCTGCTGCCATTGGCCGAGCGCTTCGAGGATCCGTGCTTGAGCCAGGTAATAATCGCCGTGGCGCGCCGAGGGCGGCATGCGCTCCAGGTCCTGCAGACCAGCCTGTGGGGTCTTTACATACGAATCCGCGATAGCCATATCGAGCGAAAGTTCCGGAGAGGAGGCTTGCGAACCGCTTTGTTCCAGAAGCTGCGTGACAGCCGCAAACTGCCCGGCCTTCAGCAGCGCGCGCGCCGCTTGCTCCAGAAGGGAGGCGGACAGCCGCAGCGCCGATAATTTGCGGACCACGGCCAGCGCCTCAGCCGTCTGGTTTTCGTCTAACAAGATGCTCAGGTAACGTACCTCGGCGTCGGTGTCGTCCGGGTTAGCCTTCACGGTGCGTTCCACGCCGGCCCGGTACTTCGCTATCTGCTCTTCTGGAGAGAGTCCCAAAAACTCGACCAGGCCGGTAGGATGAGGAGATTCGGATCGATTAGGTCCTAACTCGCGGCAGCGCGCAAACACTGCCTGTGCTTCCTCGGTCTTGCCCAACTTCGATAATGCTCGTCCCAAGTGCAGCAAGACGGTCGAATTGGAAGGCGCCAGATCGGCCGCCTTGCGCAACACCGGCACTGCGTCGGCGGGGCGGTCGAGCGCCAGATAGGTTTCGCCGAGGCGGTCCAGAATAGTAGCATTTTGCGGCTCGCGCCGGGCTGCAAATTCGAAATCGGACAACGCCCGCTCAGGCTTGCCCTGCCGGTAGAGGAGAAGACCGCGGGCAACATGCGCTCCAATGAGTTCCGGCCTCAAAGCTAACGACTTGTTCAATTCTTGGAGCGCCTGGTCCGGCTGCTTTGCTGTTTGGGCGGTACCGAGTTCATAATGTCCGACGGCGTCACTCGGATGTTGCCGAACAAAAGTTCTCAGCTCGGCCAAACCAGCTTGCATATCTTCGCCGACCGCTGTTTCGGCAAAGGCTTTCTCGCGGCGCGCAGTATCATCGCCGGGCGCGATCTTCAGATACTCACTCCAGACATGCGCCGCATCCGCGAAGTAACCGAGGCCAGCCGAGGTTAGAGCCAGCAGGCGAAGAATATCGGTGCGCTTTGGCGTAATACGCGAGGCGCGCGCCAGCAGTTCGAGCGCGACGTCCTTTTGATCGAGCGCTATATCGGTGGCCGCCAGATCATACAAGACATCCACGTTCTGCGGCTGCCGCTCGAGCGCCTCTTGCAAGAGAGTTCTTGCCCGTTCGTTGTGGCCGGCATGCGAAGCAGCCAGCCCCAGATAATAGAGTGCGTCGAAATTTGTTGGCTGCGCCTCGAGCGTCTTCGAAAAGAGTGCCTCTGCTTTGTCATACTTCCCGACCGACGAGAGAGCCAACCCGAGCGCGAAGCTTTGGCCTGGATCGTTTTGCGCGACTGGAGAAATGCGCTCGAGAATGGCATCGCCTTGTTCGTCCCGATGTAACGCATAATCAGCTTGCATGCGCAGAATGGCGACGTCCGGTCGATTATTCGCGTCTGTTGGAAGGCGGTCCAAATAGCTGGTTGCCTCGCCGGACGCTTTTCTCTGCAGAGCAAGACGTGCCAACTGCACCAATGCGTTCGCGTTTCCGGCGTCCCTGCCGATCACTTCCAGAAATGTTTTTTGGGCCTCGGTGGCTTTGCCGATGGCGAGGAGGTGATTGCCATAGTTATTCAGCAGCGCCGGATCGGGAGGTGCCTTCGCCAGAGCTCGCCGGTAAACTTCATCTGCCTCGGCGTATTTCTTTTCCTGATCGAGGACTGGACCCAGTACCGAAAGCGCTTCTTCATCGTTCGGCTGCTTCTGCAGCCGGGTTCGCAGGAGTCGCTCTGCGGAAGGGAAGTCGCCACGCTGCAGCGCTGCGATGGCTTGCGGCACCGCGTCGTCGTCAGCCCACGCTACTTCCGTCAATAACAACAACAGCGATGCGCTCACGCAAATCTGGAGAAGCAGACCCGCGCTCCGCGACACGCTTCGGCTAGACATACTGCTCAGTGGGCTGCTGTCAGAGCCAGATCGGAAGGTTTTACGCCGGCGGTGTAGATCTCATTCAAGAAGGAGTGCGGGTCGTATTTACCCACGAAAGCTACGTCGGCTTTTTGAGGGATTGCGGCTTCCATGCCCGTCGCCCAAAATGTAGCATTTACGATCATGCGGCGCAGTGCTTCACTTTCGATATCGTCAGCCGCGCCAATGGTAGAAGTGAACACCCGGGCTGTCTGGCCGTTTTCCGTTTTGAAGCTGTTGGTCCAGGCAATCGGCATCATCGGAGCGTTCTTGCCCGCAACCGACGATCCCTCGGGGCTCAGCCACGATAGTACTTGCCCCAAAAGCAGCGGCCGGCAAGTGGACAACATCGGCAGGCGCACTTCGTAAGTGTCCGTTGGCCCCCAAATCTCCCCGTCTTTGATGCCGCGGAGGATAGGGCTCTCTGCCGCTCCAGGAGCAAACCATCCGCGCGTACTTTGGTGTCCATGATCGCCATGATGAGCGACCCAGGTCTCACCCAAAACCTTGCGGCCAAACCCGCCCTCCCAACCCGGAACCTTGCTGTCCCAAGACCATTTCTCGTAGGTATGGCTGGTCTTCAAATCGAAAGGGTGCGTTCCGGTACGAAGCGCGATGATAGGACGGCCGGATTCGAAGTAGTCGACAAAGTATTTCATCTGATCATCCGGCAGGTCACGCCAACGTACAAACTCGATCAGAAGATCCGCCGTCTTAAGCGCTTCGAGTCCTGGAATGTTCCGTTTCGCTCGAGGATCGATGGTGCCGTCATCAGGATTGATAGAGAAAAGGACCGTGCAGGTGAATCCGTGATGTACGGCCAGGATCTTGGCGAGAGCAGGCAACGCTTCTTCCGAGTGATACTCGGCGTCATCGCCCGCCACCAGAACAATGTGCTTACCGTGTCCGGGTCCCGTTTGGCCTTCGTAGGTAATGCCGGCTGCGTTCAAGAGCTCAGCGAAGACGCAGACCGCGAGCGGAAGGAGCAGCGATTTAGAATTTAGATACAACATAGTTTTCACGATGGGTCGTTTCGCGTCAGGAACCTTGCTTCGATGCTAGAGCATCATGTGTTCCTCTTTACGTAGCGGACGGCAGGTGCTGCGCTTCATCAAATGAGCCGGCACCGTGACTTCGCGCATGTCCCGTTCATTCTTCTCTATCTGCGCGATAGCAGCCCTTGCAAGTTGCCGTCCGACTTCCGCCATATCGACGGACACGCTGGTCAGGTTAGAAGCGCGGGCGCGGCCCAATTCATGCTCAAAACCGATCAGACTTACGTCTTTTGGGACATCCAGCCGGTGCTGGCGCAATCCTTCGCGAGCACCGAAAGCAAGGCCATCGGAAGCGCTTAAGATGGCGGTCATGGGCCATCCCTGCTCCAGAATGTAGGAGACGGCTGCCTGTCCACTCTCGAACTCATCATCCGACAGTGGAATCGTATGTGCATGGTGGTCGAGGCCCAGCTCTGCCACTGCTTGTGCATAGCCCTTGAAGCGGTTCTTGTGCCAGGGCCGCGAAGCGTCGCCTATGTACCAAATGTCCTTGTGTCCAAGCTGGGCCAGATATTGCGTTGCCTGGTAGCAGCCGCCCAGATCGTCGTATTGCACCAAATTGCCCCGCAGCGCCTTCCCGCCTGCATCTGCGAAATGGTTACTCAGCAGGACATATCGCAGGCCGTGATTTTCGAAAGCCTTAAGAATGTTTTCGTGAATTGTGCCGGCGACAATCACGCAATCGGCAAGACCTGGAGTCTGGACCACATTCGGGATTTCCAGGCTTGCTGGCGAAGCCTCCGGCGGAGACTGATGCCGGGCGAACAGCAGATAGTAGCCGGCGCTCGAACAGTATTCTTCCACTCCCAGCAACAAGAGAGAATGCGCCGAGCTCAAGCCGAAGTCGTTTAGCAGGATCAGTCCGATGATGCGCGACTTGGAATGCACAACGCTGCGAGTTCTCTCACTGAGCCTGTAACCAACCTTGCGCGCCACAGCTTCCACGCGCTCACGAAGGCCCTCATCCACGTCCTCATGCCGGTTGAGCACTCGCGAGACGGTTCCAATCGAGACATTCGCGTGTTTCGCGATGTCCTTCATGGTCGGAGCGGAAGATCGGCGCGGCATCTCTACTGTTGCATCGTGTGAACCGGTGTGCCGTGCCCAATTTCGGCAATCGTGATGGATCGGCGTTCCTTCATGGATCGGTAGCCGGCTTCCAGAATCGCCATGGTCTTTAAATTATCGGCGCCGCTGGTTTCGGGTTCGGCGTTTGTCGCAATCGCGTTCATCAGCTCGACCATCGGTCCTTGAAACGCATCCGGAAACCACACCTCACTCCATCTCGGGGTAAACCAAACATTCGGTTGCGAACTTGTCGTGAAAGTGAGAGTGCTTGGCGTATGGTTCGGATATTCCGGCCATCCGATTGTTCCTTCAGCCATTCCATCGGTGCCCTCGACTCGCCATTTGATGTAAGGCTTTAGATCGTCTTGATCGGTACGAGGGCCTGTCCAGACGTCATCCCAGGCGCTCGCCCGCAAGCCGTCGGGATACTCGAGGATGTATAAACAGATTCCGTCTTCATGAGCGAAACGGGTTCGCGGATCCTTGCGCGCACTGACAAAGATGGATTCAGGCTCCCCGAATAAAAAACGGAAGCTATCGATGTGATGAACACTCATATTCAGCAGAGTGAGCCGATGATAATCGCGCAGCCAGGCCTGCCAGTGTGGCACCGCGCGCATTTCGATCGTCGCCAGAACCGGCGTTCCGAGATATCCACGCTGCAGAATTGTCTTCAACGCACGGATCGACTGGTCATAGCGCATGTTCTGGTTAACGACCAGCGGCATATTCTTTTGTTTACAAACCTCGACAATCCGGCGAGCCTCGTCCAAGTTCACCGCCAGGGGCTTCTGCGCGAGAATTCCCTTCAGATAGGTGCCCTTTTCGACCGCCTGCCGAATGATCTCGAGTTGCGAATGTGGGGGCACGGCGATGTCCAGAATGGCCACTTCGGGATCCTTTAACATTTCCGGAAGCGTGTCATACACGTTCGGAATTGCCCGTAGATCGGCCACCTCGCGCGCGATTTCGGGCGTTCTCGACGTGATGCCGACGACTTTGAAACCGGCATCAGCATAGGCCTTCAATTGCACGTCACGCATGATGAATCCGGCGCCCACCGCGCCAATTCCGAAGTCGCTTCGTATGGGCTTCGGTGCTAGATGATTCAGATTGAGATCCAAAGGCACTCCGCTTATGAAGTTTGCATTAAAATTTCATGATGTCAATGGAAGTCTATGATACTATCGCCTCGATTGAGGGTGTTCTCGATATTGCTCTGGCTTGTTGTTCCGCTGCTCCTATCGGCCCAGGATCCGGACGACATCGCGCGAGCACGAGCGGATTCGACAAACGTTTCGGCGGGGAAGGCCCAGTTTCAGCAGACCTGCGGCTTCTGTCACGGGCCCGACGGGCGTGGCGCAAGCGGTCCTGATCTGATCCGTTCTCCTCTGGTCAGCCATGACGTAAATGGAAATCTAATCGGGCAAGTTGTCCGCAATGGCCGACCTGAAAAGGGAATGCCGGCATTCCAGCTTTCGGATGCGGAAATCAATAACATCGCGCAGTTTCTCCACTCCCAAGCGAAGGTCGCTGCTTCTGTATCCCAGCGAATTCCGTCCGAGTACCCGCTTGAGAAGTTAATGGTGGGCAGCGCAGAGCAGGGAAAAGCCTTTTTCGATGGCCAAGGAAACTGCAAATCGTGTCATTCGGCGACGGGTGACCTGGCTCATGTGGCTTCCAAATATAAACCATTCGACTTACAGACGCGGATCGTCTATCCTTCCGGCTTGCATCCCTCAGTTACGGTGCGGGATGCTTCGGGGCAGACTTTCTCGGGTGAACAAGTTTATGCCGATGAATTTCTAGTCTCTCTTCGAGATAAGAGCGGTTGGGTCTACACCTGGAGGCGCGACGCCGTTCAGGTGGAGACCCACGATCCGCTAGCTGCGCATGAGAAGCTCTTGAAAATTTACACAGACAAGAACGTCCACGATCTCTTCGCTTATCTCGAAACGCTCAAATGATCAAAGCGCTGCTCGCTTTTCTTTTCGCTGTGATTGCCATGAAGGCTCAAGAGCTCGACCCCAATTCTCTTGCTCATCCGCCATCCGATAGCTGGCCGACTTTCAACGGCGACTATTCGGGAAAACGCTTCAGCTCTCTTCGTCAGATCGACAAAAGCAACATCGGAATGTTGAGTATGGCCTGGGCGTTTCAGACTGACGTGAACACCGGACCCGGGCTGAAATCCACTCCTCTACTGGTGAATGGAACTTTGTATTTCACAGAACCGGACGACGTTTGGGCTGTGGATGCGCGGTCTGGTCAGCAGAGATGGCATTATCGCTATCACAACAACGAGGGGCTGCACATCGGCCAGCGTGGCCTGGGGATGTACAAAGGGCGGCTCTACTTCGAAACTCCGGATGCACATCTGCTTTGCCTTGATGCGCGTAGCGGAGAAGTGCAATGGAGCGTTGAACTTGCGGACGTAAAGCTCGGGTATTGGGCGACTATGGCCCCGCTGGTGATTCGGAACCATATCTTAGCCGGTGTATCTGGTGATTTCAATGACCTTCACGGCTTTATCGATTCGTTCGATCCGGAGACCGGCAAATTGCAATGGCGCTGGGACGCGCTGCCTAAACCGGGCGAGCCGGGATCCGAAACGTGGCCGCGCAACAGCGATGCCATTCAACACGGGGGCGGCATGACTTGGGTGACAGGGACTTACGATCCGGAGTTAAACCTTCTCTATTGGGGCACGGCCAACCCGAATCCGGTCCTAGACGGCTCGGTGCGCCCGGGTGACAATCTGTATACCTGTTCCATAGTTGCTCTTAATCCAGATACCGGCAAACTGGTCTGGTATTTCCAGGCCTCGCCTCATGACGTCCATGATTGGGACGCGGTGCAAACGCCAATTATCTTCGACGGCAAGTTTCGCGGAGAGAAGCGCAAGCTTCTACTCCAGGCCTCCCGGAACGGATACCTGTTCGTGCTCGATCGAACGAATGGCAAACCGCTACTTTCCACTCCCTATGAGGAGATCGACTGGAGTTCGGGCGTGGATTCGAAGGGGCGTCCGATCGGCAAACTGGAAAAATATCCCAGTCCGGCTGGGACTCTGGTTGAGCCCGACGCTATTGGCGCTACGAACTGGATGTCACCGAGTTTCGATCCGGACACTGGGCTGCTCTACGTAGATAGCCACGACTCCTACAGCTTGTATTACGCCTTCTCGACAGGAAAACCGGAAGGATTCGCTGGACGCGATCTGAGCGTTTGGTCTCAGTGTTCCCTTCGGGCGATTGACTACCAGACGGGCCAAAGCCGCTGGAAGCACGAGTTGGGATCAGGTTGGGATTGGGCAGGAGTACTGAGCACGGCCGGAGGTCTTGTCTTCACTGCCGATGTTCACGGCAACATTCTCGCTCTCGATGCCGAAACGGGAAAGACGCTGTGGCACAGTTACGGCGGCGGCCCGGCGCAAGGGCCGCCAATCACTTATATGCTGGATGGACGCCAGTATATTGTCATCGGGGCACACGGAGTACTGTTTGCTTTCGCCCTACCGGACGCATTGGTGAGCAATCCGCGGCCTTAGGGTGACACCTGGCCAATTACTTCCTGTTAGCTTTACTGGATATGAAAGAAGTTAAACTCCAGTTTCTCTACTGGATCATCGCCGTGCAGAGTGCACTGGTTGTTACTCTCTTGGTCAATCATTCCCAGCCTGTTCATGCTCAGTCGACGGCTGCTCAGTTGAATCTGTATATCGAGCCCGGAACCCAGATGCTGATGGACCCGAGCGGTAAACAGAACGTGATGGGAAAAGTGGCGATCGATCTGACAACCGGGAACGTGTGGGGATTTCCCACCTACAGCGGCGCCTCCTATCCGACACCGACCAGTATGGGGGGCCTGGGATCGCCGAATATTCCCGTTTCCAAACCGTTTCTGTTGGCACGGTTCGATCTAGGCTCTATGGCCAGGTAGGTATCTCCGCTACAGTCACTCAGCGTTGAGCGGGTGACTGGTAAGGGGGGAGATTGAGCGGTATCGGCTGAACCGCCGGAGGATTCGCCGGAGCCACTTCACTGGGAGTCTTCGGGAGCGGAGGGCCGCCCGGCGTCCAGTTACGTTGTTTCTCCAGCAAGTCTTTCATGTTCGGCAATTGGGAGTCCCATCCGCCGCCCAGCGCCATGATGAGTGAAACGCTGGCCGTCATCTGGCGAAGCTGTGCCTGCACCTGGGTCTCCCGATTCGTGAGCACCGAGTTCTGTGCGGTAATCACATTCAGATAACTGTCCACTCCCGTCTTATAACGTGTCAGAGCCAGATCGAGATAATGCGCGGAAGATTCGATCGCGGTCTGGTCCTCGCCGATCTCTTTCGAGAGAATTCGCAGGGAGGAAAGATTGTCTTCGACCGCTTGAAACGCGGTTAGCACGCTTTGCCGGTAGTTCGCCACGGCCGCGTCATAGCTCGCCTGTGCTTGTTCGTTTTGCGCTCGCCGCGCGCCCACATCGAAGATGGTTTCGGATACGGATGGCCCCAGCGACCAGAAGCGGCTTGGCCAGGTGAACCATTGCGAAACGTTGGAACTCTCGAAACCTCCCGAGGCGCTCAGGCTTATGTTCGGATAGTAAGCGGCTCTCGCGACGCCAATTTGAGCGTTAGCGGCGGCTACCTGCCGCTCGGCCGCGGCAATATCAGGACGTCGCTCCAGCAAGATCGACGGCACGGCGACGGGCACTGCCGGTGGTTTGGGAACGAACGGCGCCACAGGAAGAGAGAAGTGCGCCGGGGCCTTACCTATCAAAGTCGCAATCGCATGCTCATATTGAGCACGCGCCACGCCCAGATCCGTTGCCTGCGCCGTCGCGGTATTCAATTGAGTCTGAGCAAGGGTGACGTCTTCTTCGGAATCGATGCCCGCCTTGAATAACGCTTGTGTGAGTTCCAGGCTGCTGCGATAGTTTTGCAGAGTATCTTGCAGAACTGCCTCCTGCATATCGAGGCCGCGCACTTCGAAGTAGTCTTCCGCCACGGAGGCTTGGAGGCTCAGCAGCGCCGTCGCGATATCTGCCGCGCTCGCTTCTGCGGAGAATGCATTAGCTGCGATGGTGTTGCGTATCCGATGCCAGAAATCGAACGTGTAGGATATATCGATCGGTAGGGAATAATCGTTATAGGCGCCCAAAGCCGATGTGTTTCCGCCACTGCCTGGGGTTAGGACGCGCGCGCCCCTGGTGGAGGAAATTCGCGCATTGGTGTATGTGGGCGACGTGCCGATAGTTGGAAATAGGGCCGATCGCGCGGAAACCACCAGTGATCTCGCCGCTCTGAAGTTTGCTTCCGAGGCGGCCAAGCTCTGGTTGCCCGCCGGCACTTGCTCTTCGAGCGCGTTGAGCTGCGGATCGTTATACAGCTCCCACCACTTCGCTCGAATCTTATCGTCCCCGGGTTGCGCGACCTTCCAGCCTTGCCCCTCCTTGAACTCCTGTGGCGCCGATTCTTTGTAGGCCACTGGGGAAGGTGCGCTTGGCCGCACATACTTCGGGCCCGGATTACAAGCAGTGAGTAAGACGAGCGCTCCCGCCACACATAAAACCGCTTTCATCTCAGCTCTCCGCCTCCTCATCATTTTGTGCGATCCAGCGGCGCAAGTAGATCGGGCAGTTCACCAGCTTGATATCGCGCCGCGCCTGCGTAGAAAAATACCGGACAATCTTACGGTCGACAAGGGTCACCTCGCTCAAATCGATATAAACTCTCCGGCAGCATCCCCTGGCTTGCGAGATGAATTGATCCAGGTGCGGCAAAGCGTCCTCGCTGAATTTGCCATTCAGCAGAAGTGTCACGGCCTCCTCAACCGGATGCCTTTGGGTTTTGATCTCGTACTGCGTATCCATCAGGATTTCTTTCTTCAACTTTTCCCGTTGTCTATCCGCGAACCTCTGCCGAGGCTTCCGGTAAGTTGCCCTGGCGGAAGCCTCGCAACCACAAACTGAAGCGGTCCATGTAGAGATAAATGACGGGCGTCGTGTACAGGGTAAGCGCCTGGCTCACGATCAAACCGCCGACAATCGTGATGCCGAGGGGTTGGCGCAGCTCAGATCCGGTTCCGGTGCCGAGCGCCAGCGGCAAGCCGCCGAGCATTGCCGCCATGGTGGTCATCATGATGGGGCGGAAGCGCAGCAGGCAGGCCTCGAAGACCGCATCTTTCGGCGATTTGCGGTCTCTGCGTTCTACTTCCAGTGCAAAGTCGATCATCATGATCGCGTTCTTCTTGACAATGCCGATCAGCAAAATGATTCCGATGAGAGCGATGACGCTGAGCTCACTGTGAGTCAGAAGTAAGGCGAGGAGAGCCCCGACTCCGGCCGAGGGCAGAGTCGAGAGTATGGTGATCGGATGGATCAGGCTCTCGTAAAGAATGCCGAGCACAATGTAGACAGCCGCGAGAGCCGCGGCAATCAAGTAAGGTTCGTTGGCGAGCGATTCCTGGAAGGCCTGGGCGGTGCCGCTGAAACTGGTATTGATCGTGGTCGGCATGCCGGCGCTCTGTTCCATTTGGTTGATGGCATCGACGGCTTGCCCCAGCGAAACGCCGGGCGCCAGATTGAAGGACATGGTGACCGACGGGAAGACGCCGGAGTGATTGACCGTAAGGGCAGCGGTCGACGGCGCGTAGTGAGTGAAGACAGACAGGGGAACGGCGCCGCCAGTGGTTGACGGCACGTAGATATCCTTGAGTCCGGTGGGATTTTGCCAGAAGATCGGATCGACCTCCATAACGACAAAGTATTGGTTGATGGAGGTGTAGGTCTTAGCGATTTCGCGTTCTCCGAACGCATCATAGAGGACGTTGTCCAAAGTTTCAGGGGTGATGCCAAGACGTGAGGCGGTTGGCCGATTAATCACGAGGTTAGCTTCGAGACCATTATTCTGTTGATCGCTGTTGACGTCGGTCAGTTCGTGAATCTTCTCCATGCGTTTGAGCAGTTCGGGCGCCCAGTGGGTGAGCTCGGCCAGATTGTCGCTTTGCAGGGTGTACTGATATTCGGCCGAAGTGCGGCGGCCGCCAACGCGGACATCCTGGACGGATTGGAGAAAGAGAGTGACACCGGGAACGACGCCGAGTTTCGGGCGCAGACGATTGATGATCTGGGTAGCGTTGACGCCGCGTTCATTCAGTGGTTTGAGAGCAATGAAGCAGCGGCCGGTGTTGGTTGTGGTGCCACCGCCCCCGCCACTGAATGCCTCAACGTCTTCGACAGCCGGATCCTGTTGAACAATTGCGGCGAGCCTTCTTATTTTGGCTTGCATGGATTGGAAGGAGATCGACTGATCGCCCATGAAGTTGCCGCTCAATCTGCCGGTGTCCTGCTCCGGGAAGAAGCCCTTTGGCACGATGACGTAAAGATAAATGTTGAAGCCGAGAGTAGCGATCGTGACAAACAACATGAGCGCCGAATGGCGAAGCACCCAGGCGAGGCTGATTTCGTAGATTTTGAGGATAAAGTTGAAAGCTTTTTCGTTCGCGTTGTAGAGGCGGCCGTGAGCTTTGGGAGCGCTGAGCAGACGGGCGCACATGGCAGGTGTGGTGGTCAGTGAGATGACCATGGAAACGAGAATGGTCATCGAGAGAGTGACCGCGAACTCGCGAAAGAGCCGGCCGACGATGCCGCCCATCATGAGAATGGGAATGAAGACGGCGACGAGCGAGATGCTGATGGAGAAGACAGTGGAACTGATTTCAGAGGAACCTTTGAGGGCGGCTTCGACGCCGTTCATGCCGCGCTCACGGTAACGGGTGATGTTCTCGAGCACGACGATGGCGTCATCGACGACAAAGCCGGTCGAGATGGTGAGCGCCATCAGCGAGAGATTATCGACGCTGTAGCCGAGCAGGTACATGAGGCCACAGGTTCCGATGAGCGACACCGGGACGGCGATGCTGGGTATGAAAGTAGCTCTCGGATCCCGCAGGAACAGGAAAACTACGAGAACAACAAGCGCCACCGAGATCATCAAAGTACGTTCGATATCACTGACGGAAGCGCGAATGGTCGTGGTGCGATCGAGCGTAATGGTGAGATCGATCGCCTGATTGATGGAGGCGTGCAGTTGCGGCAAAGCGGCTTTTACGCCATCGACAGTCTGGATAATATTGGCGCCGGGCTGGCGAAAGATTATCACCAAAGCCCCAGGCTTGCCGTTAGCCAAACCGAGGGAGCGGACAGTTTGTACTGAGTCTGTAACCTTGGCGATGTCGCTCAGCTTAAGATTGGATCCAGCCCGCAGCAACAACGGCTGGTAGTTAACCGCGTGCATAAGTTGGTCGTTGGCGTTGATCAACCAATTAGTGTGCCCATCTGAGAAGCTACCTTTCGCGATGTTGGCGGTCTGGGCGTTAATAGATGAACGGAGACTCTCAAGGTCGAGCCCATAATTGTGAAGCACTGTCGGATTCACATCGATCCGAACGGCGGGAGAGGAACTACCGCCTACGATTACCTGGCCAACCCCGGGAATCTGAGAGATCCTCTGCATCAGGACGGAAGACGCGGCGTCGTAGAGATCCGGCTGGGGAAGCTTGTTGGAGGTAAGGGCCAGGATCATGATGGGAGCATCCGAAGGATTAACCTTGCGGTAGGTGGGATTGGCCGGCAAGTTAGCCGGCAGATAACTTCGCGCCGCATTGATGGCGGCTTCTACATCGCGGGCGGCGGCATCAATATTGCGGTTTAAGTCAAACTGGAGTGTGATGCTGGTCTGCCCTAGCGAACTAGAGGAGGTCATCTCGGTGACGGCAGAGATACGGCCAAATTGACGTTCGAGCGGCGTGGCAACCGAAGATGCCATTATTTCCGGGCTCCCGCCGGGCAGGGACGCCGAAACGGAAATGGTCGGAAAATCAACCTGGGGCAGAGGCGATACGGGAAGCAGGCGGAAGGCGACGCTACCAGCCAAGCCGATTGCCACGGTAATCAGAGCAGTCGCGACGGGGCGCTTGATGAAAATCGATGACATGTTCATGGCTGCACCTCTGGCGTAAGACCCGGATCTTTCTGCTCTTCCGTCTCTCCGAATCCATGACGTCTGCGGAAGGTGGCAAAGCGCTGGGCGATATTGTCAAAAAACAGATAGATGACCGGAGTCGTATAGAGGGTCAGCAGCTGGCTCAGGAGCAAGCCGCCGATGATTGTGATGCCGAGCGGGCGCCTCAACTCCGAGCCGACGCCTTGGCCGAACGCCAAGGGGACTGCGCCCAGCAGGGCTGCCATAGTAGTCATCATGATGGGCCGGAAGCGAAGCAGAGAAGCCTGAAAAATGGAATCATACGGCGATTTCCCTTCCTTCCGCTCGGCTTCCAGGGCAAAATCGATCATCATAATGGCATTTTTCTTAACGATCCCGATCAGTAGGACAATGCCAATGATGGCGACGACCGTCAACTCCTGGCGGCATATCATGAGCGCGAGCAATGCTCCAACGCCAGCCGAGGGCAATGTGGACAGGATGGTGATCGGATGAATATAACTTTCGTAGAGAACACCCAGCACGATATAGACAGTCACCAGGGCAGCGAGAATGAGGAGCGGTTCGTTCGTCAAGGAAGCGACGAAGGCCTCGGCGGTGCCCTGAAAGGAGGTTTGCATCGCGGCGGGCACAGGCATCTCTTTCTGAACTTTTCGGATGGCCTCGACGGCTTCTCCGAGCGCCGCGCGGGGCGCCAGATTGAAGGAGACGGTAGTTGCCGGAAATTGCCCAATATGGCTAATAAGAATTGGTGCGGTTGAATTAGAAAACGATGTAAACGCACTGAGCGGCACGGGCGCGCCGGTGGTGGATTTGATGTAAATATCATGGAGATTGGTGGGACGAGTGCGGAACTGGGGCTGAACTTCGAGCACGACGTGGTACTGATTAAGCTGCGTAAACAGAATGGAAACCAGGCGTTGCCCGAATGCATCGTAAAGCGTCTCGTCGATAGTTGATGCATTGATACCCACGCGCATCGCGGTTTGGCGATCGAAGTTCACGCTCGATTGAAGCCCGTGGGTCTGTAGATCACTGGCAACATCGGCCAGTTCGGGCAGCCCGCTCAGACGCTTGACGAAACGTGCGGCGTAACTGGCGAGTTCATTAGCATCGGGGTCTTCCAGCGTGTATTGATACTCGGTTCGACTGACAATGTCCTCGACACTCAGATCCTGCACAGGCTGCATGTAGAGAGAAATGCCGTCGATCTTAGCCAGATTGGGCTGCAGACGCCGGATAACATCGGAGGCATTGATTTTCCGCTGTTCGAGCGGTTTCAGATTGATCTGAATGCGACCTGAGTTGAGAGTCGTGTTAGTGCCGTCGACACCGATGAACGAAGAGAGGCTTTCGACAGCTGGATCTTTGAGAATAACGGAGGCGAGGCGCTGCTGGAGCTGGGTCATTTGACCGAAGGAAATGCTCTGATCCGCCTCTGAGACCCCCTGGATCTCACCGGTATCCTGAACCGGGAAGAAGCCTTTCGGAATGACAACGTAGAGAAGAATTGTAAGAGCCAGAGTCGCCGCGGCGACGATCAGGGTGAGAGTGCGGCGATCGAGAACCCACTTGAGAGTCCTGCCGTAGAACGCTATGGTCTTTTCGAAAACGGCCTCCGATGCCTTATAGAAGCGCCCTTCTTCTGCGTCTTTTTTGTGGCGCAGCAGTTTCGCGCAAAGCATAGGCGTGAGCGTCAGGGAAACGATGGCAGAAATGATGATGGTGACGGCTAGAGTGACGGCGAATTCACGAAAGAGGCGGCCGGTGATATCGCCCATGAATAACAGCGGGATCAAAACGGCGATCAGCGAGATGGTGAGCGAAACGATGGTGAAGCCGATCTGCTCGGCGCCTTTGAGCGCCGCATCGAGCGGACGTTCACCTTCCTCCACGTAACGCATGATGTTCTCGATCATGACGATCGCATCGTCCACCACAAAGCCGGTGGAAATGGTGAGAGCCATCAACGTGAGATTATTCAGGCTATAGCCGAGCAGGTACATAACAGCGAATGTGCCGACCAGCGATAAAGGCACCGCTATGCTCGGGATGAATGTAGCCGCCAAGTTGCGCAGAAAAAGAAAGATAACTGCAACAACGAGTGCGATGCAGACCATCAACTCGAATTCGACGTCGGCCACCGAAGCGCGGACCGTGATCGTCCGGTCCGTAAGGGTGGCCATTCCGATGGAAGAAGGAATAGTGGCGCGAAGCTTCGGGAGAAGAGCCTTGATGCGATCGACAACCTGGATAATATTTGCGCCCGGCTGCCGCTGAATATTCACAATGACGGCCGGCGTGGCGTTCATCCAGGCTGCCTGCCTTGAATTCTCGACGCCGTCAACAATAGTCGCAACGTCCTTCAAACGAACGGGCGCGCCGTTCTTGTAGGCGACTATTACCTGGTTGTAATCCTTCGCGTCAACCAGCTGATCGTTGGCGTTGATCTGATAGCCCTGATCTTTGCCATCGAAGCTGCCTTTCGCGGAATCGAGACTGGTTTCATTTAGGGCTGTGCGAAGATCTTCGAGGTTTATGCTGTAGGAGGCTAGTTGCGTGGGATTAGCTTCGATGCGGACGGCTTTCTTTTGTCCACCGCTGATGGTCACGGCGCCGACGCCCGAGAGCTGCGAGATCTTCTGCGCAAGCCGCGTGTCAGCATAATCCTGAACGTCCTGAAGCGCCATCGATTTTGAAGTGAGGGCAAGAGTCATGATCGGTGCGTCGGCCGGATTCGTCTTGTTGTAGACAGGAGGCATCGGGAGGTCAGCCGGCAAATACGTTTGAGCGGCGTTAATGGCCGCCTGAACTTCCTGCTCGGCGACATCGATGTTGAGACTTAACGCGAACTGCAGCGTGATCACGGAGGCGCCGTCTGAACTCGTTGAAAGCATCTGGTTAAGCCCGGGTACTTCGCCAAGCTGGCGCTCGAGCGGCGCGGTAATAGCCGACGCCGAGACTTCAGGACTGGCGCCAGGATAGAACGTGACAATCTGCATCGTCGGATAATCGACCTCCGGCAGAGCGGAGACGGGGAGCTGTTTGTAGGCGACGATACCGACCAGTAGGATGGCCGCCATCAGTAGCGAGGTGGCAATGGGCCGAAGAATAAACGGTCTGGAGGGATTCACTTCTTCTGCCCTTGCGGCGAACTTTGTGGATTCTTCTGAGCCGTGTTGATCTGCACATCGGCGGCGCCTTGTTTTGAACCTGCAGTGTTTCCCTGGGTTTGACTGGATTCGGTAGCGGCAGTCGAAGGCGGAGTAGGACGGGCGTGGCGAAGGCTCACTTTCGTGCCATCCTGCAGTTTGTCGAAGCCATCCGTCACAACGGTTTCGCCGGGCGCAACGCCGGTCACGGCAGATTGATTTCCATCCGTTGTCGCGATTGTAATGTTGCGCGACTGAACTGCCTTGTCTGCGTTAACAACATAGACGAAAGAGATGTCGTTGTTGCGTTGAATGGCAGCGTTCGGAATGATGTTGACGCCCATTAGCGTGCGGACAAGCAGCTTGGCATTCACAAATTCGTTCGGAAAAAGCTTGTAATCGTGATTCGAAAAAATTGCGCGCACGCGAACGGTGCCGGTGGTGGTATCTACCTGGTTATCGATCGTTAGGATGGTGCCCTGGGCGAGCTCCGTCTGATTATCATGGTCGAGAGCATCCACTCTCATCTTCTTGCCTGTGCGCATCTGAGTCACTACTTCCGAAATGTCATCCTCCGGCATCGTGAAGATGACAGTAATGGGTTCCAGTTGAGTAATGGTCAAAAGACCCGTGGTGCCGTTAGCCTGAACGATGTTCCCCGGATCGACTGCGCGTAGGCCGACGCGACCGTCGATTGGAGCGCGTATCTGCGTGTAGTCGACATTGACCTTGGCTGCATCGAGATTGCCCTGATCGACTTTGACGGTGCCCTCATCCTGATTTACTGTGGCCTGTTGCGTGGCCAGAGTCTGTTCGGGTATAGCGTGCTGAGTGTAAGCCATGCGGTAACGATCGAGGTCAATACGCGCGTTGGCAAGAAGCGCTTGGTCCCGTTCGAGTTGACCTTGCGCCTGCAGGTAAGAGGCTTGGTACGGTCGTGGGTCAATGACGGCCAGTAAGTCGCCTTTGTGTACGATCTGACCCTCCCGGTAGTGAATCGCAGTGAGCGATCCGGCTACACGGCTGGTGAGGGTGACAGTGTAGACAGACGTAACGGTGCCGAGCCCATTGACGTAGGCACCCATATTGCCCTTTTGGACGGTTGCGACGGAAACCGGAATCGCTCCTCCGCCTCGTTTTCGTCCACTCTGCGCCCCGCCGCTGGCGCTCGATCCCGATTGTCGCTGCGACAACAGCACTCCGCCCCCAAGTAAAATAGCGGCCCCGGCAAGCCAGAGGAACCAGCGCACGAAGCGCTTTGGTTTGGGCTGATCGGCTGTGTGATCGTCCCGTGATGTTTCGGCAGGGTGAGAACCGGTGGAACTCTCCGGTGCGATAGAAGTCTTAGGATCTGTTTCCATGCGCTTCTCTTAGGATCGAGATCTGCGCAGATTGGCGCGACTGCCGAAAGAGTTATCGGCACGTATGCCATTTGGCATAGGAAGAAGAAGTTACCCGTGTCCGATTGCTAACTGCCGGATGGTGAGTCGCTACAACGAAGCGTTTCGCGCGGTAGCTCCGAGCCTGATGGAAGCGAACGCACCGGCCATTCCGGCAAAGCAATTTTCGATGGGCGTTCTGAGTCGTCTTGGTTTTCGAGATGCGCCAGCCGTCGTTCGAGCTGATAGGCGAATCGAATGTTTTCGTAACATCCGACTGCCCGATCCTTAACAACTGTCGCTTTCTGCTGCGCGGTGCCCAACGCTCTTATCAGGTTGAAATCGGCCGGGTGGACGTGGCGCGCAACCGTTGCAAAGGAGAGGAGGGTCATCGCGATCCCCAATGTGATCCGCGGCTGCAGCTTCGCTCGTAACCCACGATCGATGCTCGTCTTGTATCGAGCTGTACCGGTTATATTCTTTGTATTCTCTGCCATGATGTTCTCCCTCGGGACGGCTTGAGCCGCGCAACCTGGGTTCTGCTGATATGTCGTATGAGGATCGGCAAAATCGACATGAATAGCAACTCAAAACAATCCAAAAATGGATGGCCACACGTCGATGTTGCCGGCGCTCGTTCGACGCCTATCTAGAGCCCTGGTGGCTCTACTGATAAAGGAGATACAAAGATGAGAGTAATGGTGGTGGTCAAAGCCTCTAAGGACTCGGAAGCTGGAATAAGACCCAGCGAAAAACTACTTGCTGATATGGGCAAGTACAACGAAGAACTGGCAAAGGCTGGCGTCCTGCTGAGCGCCGAGGGACTGCATCCAAGTTCGAAGGGCGCGCGCGTCAAATTCTCTCGCGAGCGGCGAACGGTAGTGGATGGCCCTTTCACCGAAACGAAGGAGCTCATCGCGGGCTTCTGGCTTTGGCAGGTGAGATCGATGGATGAGGCGATCGAATGGGCTAAGCGCTGCCCGAATCCTCAACCCGGAGAGTCCGAAATTGAGATTCGCCCGGTCTTTGAGGCGTCCGACTTCGGCGCCGAATTCACGCCGGAGCTCAGGGAGCAGGAGCAGCGAATCCGCAAAAAGCTAGGCGAGAAAAGCTAGACCGTTACGCCTGTTGCGATTGGCAGGGGGACATGATGTGATCGGTAACAGTGACACCTACCGAAACACACCGCGCCGTGGAAGCGATTTGGCGGATCGAGTCCCCCAGGCTCATAGCGGGTCTCGCGCGAATTGTGCGCGATGTCGCTCTTGCTGAGGATCTTGCGCAAGATGCGCTTGTGGCCGCCCTCGAGCAATGGCCGCAATCGGGCATTCCGTCGAACCCGGGCGCATGGCTCATGGCTACCGCCAAGCATCGCGCCATTGATCGCCTGCGTCGGAACAAGCTGCTCAACCGCAAGCATGAGGAACTCGCTTACACGTTAGAGGACCGTGAGATGTCCGTTCCCGATCTGGCTAGTGAGCTCGACGATCACATCCGCGACGACCTGCTGCGCCTCATCTTCACGGCCTGTCATCCAGTCCTTCCGGCGGAGGCGCGTGCTGCGCTGACGCTCCGATTGATTGGCGGTTTGACCACCGCAGAAATCGCGCGCGCCTTTCTGGTCCCGGAGCCAACTATTGCCCAGCGCATCGTTCGCGCCAAGCGCACGCTTGCCGAAAAACAGGTACCCTACGAGGTCCCTCGGGGAGACGAGCTTGTCGGCCGACTGTCGTCGGTGCTAGGCGTAATCTATCTGATCTTCAACGAAGGTTACTCAGCCACTGCCGGTGAAGACTGGTTGCGGCCTGCCCTGTGCGAAGAGGCCCTTCGGCTGGGCCGCATCCTGGCTGGGCTCGCGCCGGACGAGCCGGAAGTCCACGGCTTGGTCGCTCTGATGGAGATCCAGGCCTCCCGCTCCCGGGCACGTGTGGACTCGTCGGGTGAACCCGTGCTGCTTCTCGATCAAAATCGCGCGCTGTGGGATCGGCTCCTCATTCATCGCGGACTAATCGCGCTCGAACGCGCCGGAAAACTCGGAGGTGCCCGAGGTCCTTACGCACTCCAGGCCGCGATTGCTGCTTGTCATGCGCGAGCACGTACGTCGGCCGAGACCGACTGGCCGCGGATAGCCGGCCTGTACCAGACGCTTACTGAAGTCGCTCCTTCGCCCGTCGCCGAATTGAACCGTGCGGTCGCGGTGGCGATGGCGTCGGGCCCGGCAGCCGGTCTGAAGCTGGTCGATGACTTGGTTGCGGAGCCGTCTCTTGCCAGATATCATTACTTGCCGAGTGTCCGCGCCGACCTCCTCTTCAAGCTCAACCGCCTCGAGGAAGCCCGACTCGAGTTCAAGCGCGCGGCGTCACTTACGCTCAACGTACGCGAGCGCGAGATGCTTCTGGAGCGTGCTGAAATATGCGCTTCGAGTTAGTATACTACATAGCATGCCCTTCACTGGTTTGCTTTGTTCAGTATGTTAGCTGGCCATTCACTCCCCGGACAGATCACAACGTCGCAATATGACAACGCGCGCACGGGTGCCAATCTCAATGAAACGATCCTTACGCCGAAAAACGTAAACACGAATGATTTTGGAAAGCTCTTTATGTTGAACGTAGATGGCGACGTCTATGCGCAGCCGCTCTTCCTTCCGCATCTCTCGATTTCTGGCAAGGGTGACCACGACGTTCTCTTCGTGGCGACCGAGCATGACAGCGTGTATGCGTTTGACGCCGCGGGCCAACCTGCAACACCGCTATGGAAAGTGACCTTCGTGAACAGCTCGCGCCATATCTCTCCGATTCCCGCGGAGAGTGTAGAGTGCCCATTTATTAGCCCGGAAATTGGAATCACCTCCACGCCGGTGATCGATCCGCAGAGCGGTACGTTGTATGTGCTGGCGCGCACTGAGGAGACCGATGCCAGCGGAACTCGGCGCTTTTGGCAGCGGCTACATGCGCTAAATGTACGCACAGGCGAAGAGAAATTCGGCGGCCCGGTGATTATCCGGGCTTCCGTGAAGAGCTCGAATGGCGGAGGCTTCGGCTTGTTTTCGGGAACGACCGATTTCGCGGCGCTGCACGAAAACCCGCGAGCATCCTTGACCTTGGCAAACCATATGGTCTACCTGACATGGGCATCGTCGTGCGATGTAGGTCCTTATCACGGGTGGATCATGGCGTACGATAGCCACACATTGAGGCAGGTGGGCGCTTTGAATACTTCTCCGGATTCGGCGGAGAGCGGCATTTGGCAGAGCGATACCGGCCCTGCAGTGGATGAGTCAGGAAACCTTCTCGTCTCAACTGGCAATGGCATATTTGATGCGAATTCCGGCGGACGTGATTACGGCGATAGCCTCTTGAAGATCGCCACCACTCGTGGCGGACTCGCTGTGGCCGACTACTTCACACCTTCCGAGCAGGCTGAATTGAACGCGACCGACGGCGACCTCGGCTCAGGAGGACCCCTGCTAATTCCGCAGCAGCCCGCTTCACACGCTCATCTCGTCGTCATCGGAGGCAAGGGCGCAGTTATCTACGTCGTGAATCGCGATCATATGGGTAAATTCGTGCCCGGGAACAATCCTCATGCTGTCCAGACGATCAAAGTAGGCGGAGGCATTATGGGAGCGCCCGCATACTGGCACGGGCACCTCTATTATTTTCCCAGCAACGATGTGCTGAAGGATTTCGCGGTTCAGAATGGCCGCCTGTCGACGGAGCCAGTCGCTCGCGGCCGGAATAAGATCCTCGACCCCGGAGCGACGCCCTCCATCTCAGCCAATGGAGCAAAAGACGGGATTGTCTGGGTGCTTGAGACGAAGGGCTGGCGGGCAGCGGACCGGGCGGCGGTCTTAACGGCATATGAGGCCAGTAACATTGCGAACGAACTCTACCAGAGCGACCAGAACCGGCCTCGAGACGGTGCCGGAATCGCGCGCCGTTTTGTCGTGCCAATGGCCGCAAATGGGCGTGTCTACGTAGCAGCAAGTGGCGAAGTAGACGTCTATGGCTTGCTTTCGCCGCAGGTACGTCACCAATCTCGCTGAGCAGCCTAACGGTTCTTCTTCGTTACACTTGAATTGCATAGCTTGTTCCGCTCAATTTTATTGCTTTTAGCTCTTACGCTGCCCATGTTTCCGCTGGATCTCGGGAAATCGATGACGCAGTACGCGCATCGCATCTGGGGTCAGGAGGAAGGGCTCTTTCAGCCCACCATCTACTCCATTGCTCAAACACGCGATGGTTTCGTCTGGCTCGGAACGCAAGACAGTCTCATTCGATTTGACGGCATTCATTTTCGTGAGTATGCCGAAGGCGCTTCCGTCCTGCACGGAAGTCTGATCCGAAGCCTCAACGAAGACGCGCAAGGCAATCTGTGGGTCGGGTCTCTCGGCAGCGGTGCCGTTCGCATCGCTCCAGACGGTCAAGCGAAGCAATACTCGACGAAGAACGGTTTACCCAGCAACACCATTTTTTGCCTGATGCCGGCCAAAGACGGTTCTGTCTGGGCATGCACGGAAAAAGGATTGGCGCGCATCGATCATGATCGTGTACGCGTGTTTAGCGAGGCAGATGGCCTCCTTTCGAAAAGAGTTCGAACCACTTGCGAGGCAACCGACGGTACCAGATGGGTGGCCGGTCTCGACAATGGTTTAAGTCGTTCCGATCATTCTGACTCACGCTTTGTCAGTTTCACGAATAAGCTTCTGCTGCGCGACCAAAGCATTACCGCCCTCGAATGTTCATCGGATGGCACTGTTTGGGCCGGCACCCCAGAGGGTCTGATTCACATCGCGGGTTCGGAGTCCCGCGTTTTTACAACGCGCGACGGTCTGCCCGATAACGAAGTCTCCGCGCTTACTCAAGGCAAAGATGGCACGCTCTGGATCGGTACGAACGATGGCATCAGCCGGCTGCGCAACGGAGAGCTTAGCGTCTACCGAACGCGCGACGGGCTCTCGCATAGCCAAGTTCTCGCTCTATGTCTCGATCGCGAAGGAACACTCTGGGCCGGCACCAAGAATGGCCTCGATCAATTCACAGATGGCAAGGTGACCCCTTACACAACCAATGAAGGCCTGTCGAGCAACAACGTCGGACCACTGCTCGAAGATCGCGCCGGCCATTTATGGATCGGAACGCTGGGGCATGGTCTCAATTTCTTCGACGGTCGCCGCTTCCGGAATCTGACAATGCGCAATGGCTTGAGCAGCGATACCGTATTGAGCCTCGCACTTGATGGATCGGGTGATCTTTGGGTAGGCACCGCGAAGGGTCTCGATCGCATTCACGATGGCAGGATCGTCGATTCTGTCGGAGCAAAGCAAGGCCTTCATGGCAGCGAAGTCCGCAGCCTTTTCGTGGACGCCCAGGGAACCTTATGGGTAGGTACGGATGCTGCGCTGCAGCATCTGCAGGGTAGGCGGCTAAAGAAAAGTTTGCTCGCCCCGCCGCCCACGTACGATAGCGCTGTGATCGCTCTCAGCGGAGGCCACACTGTTCCTCTGTTTGCAAGTTTGGATGGTCCAGGTCTCTACCGATTGCGCAACGGCAAGCTCTCGCTTGATCCGCTCCCCACTACCCATGTCATCGATTGCTTCTTTATTGATCATCTCCATCACACGATCTGGATGGGAACGCTTGGCTCGGGATTGTTGCGCTGGAAGAATAATTCGATCGCGCACGTTTACGTAAAAGACGGCCTTTACGACAATCGCATCTACAGTATTCTGCAGGACGCCAATTCCAATTTCTGGTTTGCGTCGAGCAAAGGAATCTTCCGTGTCAGCCGCGACGAGCTTGACCGGTTTGCCGATGGCAAGCTCAAGAATGTAGCCAGCATCCCATTTACCACCGGACAGTTGCGCTTCGAGTGCAGGTCTGGAGTTCAACCGGCTGCTTGCCGCACCAGGGACGGGCGTTTCTGGTTTTCCACAACAAGCGGCTTGGTAGTGCTCGATCCGAATCATCTGCAGGCCAATCACGTAACGCCCCCAGTAAGCATTTCCGCGATGATGATTAACGGCACGCGACTCCCCTTCTATCAGGAGCCGCATCTCAAACCCAACGAGACAAATAACGTTGAGATCCGCTACGCGGGCCTGAGTTTCATCTCACCGGAGAAGGTAACGTTTCGCTATAGGCTGGCCGGATATGACAAAGCATGGCTGGATGCCGGTACCCGCCGCGAAGCGTTTTATACAAATTTGCCGCCGGGCAATTTCGAGTTTCGCGTTGAGGCAAGGAACGCCGACGGAGTCTGGAGCGCACGCCCGGCACTGCTCAGGTTTATCGTTGAGCCGAAGCTGTATCAGCGGCGGTGGTTCTTTCCGCTGCTCTTTCTGGTGCTCGCTTTAATCATCGCGGCAGGTTGGCGAGTGCGCATACGGCGGCTGAGGAGCCGTTTCAATCACGTCCTGGCCGAACGAAACCGCATCGCGCGCGAGCTGCACGACACTCTCCTGCAGGGGCTGGCCGGAGTGACGATGCAGCTGCAAGCGCTTTGGACGAAGCTGCCGCCCTCAGCCGAAAAGCGGGCTTTGGCAGAGATCATCAGCGACGCTGGGCAGTGCTCCGCCGAAGCTCGCCGGTCACTTTGGGGACTGCGTAACAACAGCACTGGAGGTTTGGAGTTTGCGGATAAGCTCGTCAATTTAGCGCGCCAGGCCGTTAGCAACAAACACATGTCGCTCTCCTTGAGAGTGGAGCCGGTAACGTTGCGAGAGTATCCGGATACTGAATATCAGCTTCTCCGCATCGCCGGCGAGGCGATCGCGAATTCGCTCAAACACTCGCGCGCAACGCAATTGGGCGTAACGCTGTCCGTCACGGAGGGAGTGCTTGCGCTCGACATTGAGGATGACGGCGTGGGATTCTCAACTTCCGCGCAACCGGTCGATCAGCATTTCGGTCTACAGGGAATGCGTGAGCGCGCGGTCGAGATCGGAGCTGAGATATCGATAGTAAGTTCGCCTGAAAGCGGTACCAGGATAGTGGTCTCGCTTCGTTTGCCAGACGATTTTAGGCCTGCAGGTAACCCCGAGACGGTTGCTGCACATCAACTACAATAGGCACAAGTTGGCTTCTACGGCGACAATTCGCATTCTCTCGGTCGATGATCATGACCTTGTGCGTAAGGGAATTGCCGCCATTCTCGCGACGGAGCCGGATCTCGAATTGGTCGCTCAGGCGAATGAGGGAAGGGAAGCCGTTCGTCTTTTCCGTCAGCACGTGCCTGACGTCACCTTGATGGATCTGCGGTTGCCCGATTGCGGGGGCATCGAGGCGACCCGAGAGATTCGGAGTGAGTTTCCGGAGGCCAAGATCATTGCACTGACCTCCTATGATGGCGACCAGGATATTTATCGGGCGCTCGAAGCGGGCGTGCGCGGGTATCTGCTGAAGGAAATGGTTCACACCGAGATCGTCCGGGCGATCCGGGTGGTGTTCTCCGGCAAGCGATTCATTCCAAGTGAAGTGACGGAGCAGTTGAACGGATTTTTCCCCGAAGTGGCCCTCACGCGCCGCGAGGTGGAAGTGCTATCGCTTGTGGCGCGCGGGTTCGGCAACAAAGAAGTCGGAGACGTCTTGGGAACTGCGCCCGGAACGGTCAAAGCGCACGTCCAGAGCATCTTGTCGAAACTTGGAGCCAAAGACCGCACGCACGCTGTTACGATCGCGCTGCGGCGAGGCATCATCCATCTGTACTCGCCCGAGCTCGCGGCTACCATCCTGAATGGCTAAATCGGCTCGGACGGGCCGCCAGATCATTCTTCTGGCGATCCGCAATACTCTCCTGGGCGCACTTATCCTACTGGCAGCCGCTTATCTCGTGGACTACGCTGTTCTTCGCTTTCGTCTGGCGAGCAACCGAAGCGCCACCGCAACCGTTACCGTGCGGCCTGTCTACTCTGTACCGCAGAAAAATCGGAGCACCGAGTTCCTGCTAGGCGATCCCCAGGATGAAACCTGCGTGAATTCTCTCTTTCCGCACATGGGCGATTCGCCTTGCTGGTATCTGCGAAGGCACAAGGAGCAGCAGATAAACATGTAGCGCAGAGCGCTCACGTTTGGCTATTCTTCGAGCAGCGCCCTCATGGGGTCAATTAATGAAGCGCGCCGGGCTGGCAGATAGGCGGCAAGCACCGCTATGACCAGAAGCGGCAGAATAATCAGCACAAACAAGGCGGGATTTGTGCCGCTGAAAGAAAGAATAAACATCGAGCCGACGAGGTGCGCTGCCAGAATTCCGAGTGCCAGGCCAGCCACGCTTCCGGCGAGCGCCAGCAGCAGGCCCTGTCGTAAGATCATTTGCAATACACCTCTTCGGTCTGCCCCGATTGCCATGCGGATTCCGATCTCGCGGGTTCGGCGGCCGACCGAATAGGCGATGAGCCCGTACAGTCCGATTACCGCGAGAATCAGGGCCATAATACCCATGCCCGCGACCGCTTCGACGATGATGTTCGGCGTCTGAATCGCGCGTTTAGTGAACAAATCCTGCATGGTACGCGCGTCAAATACGGCCATGTTCGGATCGATGCCGTGTACGATCCGGCGCAAAACAGGCGCCAGTGTAGAGGCGTCGGCGGCGGCCGATTCTGCTACCAGCGTCATGGTGTTCTGTTGATTTTGCGAGAAAGGCAGATAGAGAAAATCGGCAGGCGGCTCACCGATCCAGAGATATTTCCCTTGCTTCGCTATTCCTACGATCTGTAGCAGCGGCCCGCCGGCATCCCGCAGATGGAAGCGTTTGCCGATCGGGTCCTGATGCGGCCAGAAGCGATTCGCAAAATGCTCGTTAACCACTGCAACACGCGGCGAATGCATCGTATCGGTTTCGAGGAAGCCTCTGCCGCGCAGTATGGGAATGTGCATAGTTTGGAAATAGCCGTCGCTAACTACGGAATCGAAGGCAGTAGGCGGTTCCTCGCCGCGTGCCAGAGCGCGGCCTTCCGGAACTACGCCTTTGCTGTCCCCACTGAAATCGAACGGGATGATCGACGTAAGTGTGGCAGAACGTATGCCCGGCGTTAAACGTGCCGTATCTACAAGCTGCTTGTAAAACCGTTCGTTTTGTGCGGCGTCGTAGTGGGCCATCTGCGAATCGAAGCTCATCAGGAAAAGATGATCGGTCTGAAAGCCGGGACCTTGTGCGAGCTGCCTGCGAAAACCGACAAAGATAACGGCGGACACAATCAGAAGGACGGCTGAAACGGCCAACTGGGAGGACACGAGAACGTTGCGACCCCAGAACCGGCTCTTGCGGCTGCCATCTGTGTCCCGCGCTTTGAGCGCCGAAACAACGTCGGAGCGCGAGCTCCGCCACGCCGGCAGGAGCCCGAAGAGGAACGTGCTCGCCACCGCGACCATGAGTGTGAACAACAACGCACGACCGTCGAGGCTTACGTCGAACGAGATCGGCACATCGGTCGGAATGGGTATGCTTGCGAACAGCCGCATTCCGGCAAGAGCAATCCCCAGGCCCAAAATGCCGCCGCCTATCGCGAGCAGCAGGTTCTCTAGAAAGAGCTGCCGGACCAACTGCCAGCGCGCTGCGCCTACCGCTAGCCTGACTGCGATCTCGCGGCCGCGTGCTCTGGCACGGCTTAATAACAATCCGGCCACGTTAGCGCAGGCAACCAGGAGAACGCATGAAGCAAGCAGGGCCAGCATTTCGATAAGACCGGTGTCCGGCGGAGATTGTTCCATGCGGAGCGCGAGCTCAGTCTCGACACGAATCTTCTGATTGCGCGGCTCCGCCGGATAGGCACGTTGCAAAACTTTGGCGATGGCGTTCAGATCGGCTTCCGCTCTGGCGTTTGTCACACCCCGCTTGAGGCGCCCTTTGACGTTTAACCAGCGAGCGTCGCGCTTGTTCAGATTGTCCACTCCGGAGAGAGCAGGCGACATTGCGATTGGAACGAAAATAGAGGGCTTGACAAATTGATCGACCCCGGTGAACGCCGCAGGCGCGACGCCGATTACTGCGAAGTCGATCCCATTCAGACGAATTTTCGAACCGATGGCCGAAGCGGCTCCAGCGAAGTGGGCCACCCAGAAGTCGTGGCTTAGAACGGCAACCGGGTCGCGGCCGGCGGTCTTATCCTCATCGGGGCGAAAGCCCCGGCCCGTGGTCGGCTCGACGCCCAAAACCTGGAAGAAATTGCCTGAGACAAACACGCCAAACTGCATCTCCGGCTGCGCCGATGCATTCGGCGCGTATCCGAACTGCCCGTACTGGAAGGCGATTAAGCCGCCGAAGGAGCGGTTCCGATCGCGAAAATCGCGGTAATCGGGATACGATACCGTATTGTTCTCACCGAGAGCGCTGGAACCCGGATTTATCGTGACAATGCCGCTCGGCTTCATGACCGGCAGAGGACGCAGCAGCAAGGCGTCGGCAAAGCTGAAGATGGCCGAATTCGCTCCTATACCGATAGCGAGCGAACAGACTGCCACCGCCGTGAATCCCGGATTCTTTGCCAGCATTCTGCCGGCATACTTCACGTCTTTCAGCACAATAACCTCCTCGCTCGCGTCTGGTTCAGCCCCGCTATTGCACGACCGAGGCCACTCAGCAGAGAAGCGTTATCAACACTTTACAGGGCTGAGCGGCTGCGAACTGTTCCGAATATGGGATAGGTGAGTAGCAGTGCGAAACAACTGTTATCGAGTTGGCGTCATGTTAGTCGGAGTTCGAAAGAGACGCATGCTGCGTGGTTTCCTGTTCCTCTTCCTTTTTTTCGTTTTCATCGTGCTGTGGTTGATCTTTTGGCTGGCTGTCCACATCACGGCGGGGTTCATTCATATACTGCTCGTGCTGGCAATAGTGTTCCTGATTCTCCATTTCGTGCGAAGAAGGCCCGCAGTCTGACGCGCCGGGACGGATCTATCGCGAGAAAGCTTCTGGCGGGTACCGCTCAATCGGCGCCGAACGCCAGCAGCACGTTACCCGGCTTTCCGCCGAACTGGCCGTAGCCGGAGTTGACGAACAGCATTCCGTTGGCCACAATCGGCCCGCTTACGTCAAGAGAGCCCCCGGCGGCCGGCACATGATTGACCGTGGTGAAAGACTGCTCTGTATCGAAATCCCAGAGCACCGTTCCGTCTTTACTCGCATATGCCCGTAAGTGTCCATCGAGCGAACCGGAGAAAACTGCACCAGCGACCGCGGTAATCGCCCCCGATTGCGCAGGGCTGCAAGGATTGCGTCCTGGAGCACACACGGGCGGCGCAGCTTTCCAGACGAGCTTTCCTGATGAGACCTCAAACGCCGAAAGACCTCCACCCGTCTTCGGATCGAGACCGACCTGCCCTTTCACTGCCCCCTCGGCAAAAGCGACGTCGGAAACGGCTACGAAGAACAGATTGCCATCGGTAGCCGGTCCCCATTGCACACCCCCGAGCGCACCACCCGCGCCGGCCCGCACCTTCCACAAAAGCTGTCCCTTTTCGTCGGGATCGACCGCATACACCATGGCGGACTTTTGCCCCAACAGCAGACATCTTTTTCCCGCTGGTAGCTGGACTAGAATCGGCGAGGCTCCGAAGTCGAAGTCGGGACCGCTAGCGCCCTTGCAAGTGCCCGTTCCCGGCTTCCCGCAACCCATGTTGTAAACGTCGCCGTTGGTAAATTGCTTCGACCAGAGCTGCTTCCCCGTCTCCATATCCAACGCCAGAATCGCGTCGCTCGTGGTCGTCGCGGGATCGGAATAGTTATCTCCCGTAGTTACGTAGATCGTGTGATGCTCCGCATCTACGGTTGGTGACGACCAGATCGACGCGCCTGACGGTCCAAAGACATCCGCACCTGCTGCGGTCTTGCGCTGAAGTGTAGGCTGCTCCTCGATCGTGTACGCTCGCCACAGTATCTTCCCCGTCGCCGCGTCGAGTGCGCTGACACTACCGCGGAACGTGCAGCACCGGTAATTTGGAGACAGCACCGCAAGCTCTTCATAGGAAGACAGCGGCACGTACAGGTGACCGTTTTCATAGGCTGGCGTCCCGGTGATTAAACCCGTCGGGTGATCGGCTACCTTGCTTTGCCACAATTCTTCACCGGTATCGAGATCGAGCGCGTGCGCCTCGCCCGCCGCATCGCCAAAGAACAACGCATCCTTCGTTCCCGCCTTCCCGATCGCGAGACCGGAACGAACATTCTTGACCTGCGCCGACCAGTAGGTGCATCCGGTCTTCATGTCCAGTGCATAAACAGAGCCGCTCTCGGTTCCCAGATAAACGCGGCCGCGATATGCGACCGGTTGCGAACGCATCATCTTCGCGTCCGCCACCCCGAAGGCCCACTTCAACTTGAGCCGGGAAATGACGTCCGGCGTGAGGCCGCTATCCGCCTGATAGCGTTGGTCGTCCGGACCGGCTCCCCAACCGGTCCAACCGGGACCGTGCCCCCATTGCGGTTGCTGGCCTGTCGGACAAGCATTGGCGGCCATTGCTGGCTGCGCCGAGCCGCTGATCGAAGACAGCCAGTTCGCGACGTCCATTCTCTGCTGCGGCGTAAGCGAAGATCCTTGTTCTCTCATTACCCCCGATTCAAGCGCCTTCCGAATGCTTGCCGGAGAGAGCTGAGCAAGAGCGCTACGTGGCGGCACTCGAGTCACTGCGCCGGCATCATGGCAACGGCCGCAATGTGTCTTGTAAATAGCTGCCCCGGCTGGTTCGGTAGCTGCCCGGGCATGCAGCGAGCTGAATAGAAGCAACATAGCAGCACAGAATTGACTCGCTGGTCGACAGATCCGCATTGTCAGATCATAGACCACTCGCTCCGTTGAGGAGAATCTGCATGCTTGGAAGAGGCTCTACCCAGTTGTTCGGATATTAGGGTAGAATATCTTCTAAGCACATGCGAAAAGATTCTCCCGACCGAATCGAATTATTGCAGGGAACTCTGGACATGCTGATCCTGCGTACGCTTCTCTTTGGTCCCGCCCACGGGCATCAAATCGCGAAGCACATTCAAAGGACCACCGATGACCTGCTGCAGATTGAGCACGGATCGCTTTATCCTGCGCTGCATCGCCTGGAACGCAAGGGCTGGCTCGCCGCCAAATGGGAACCTGCCGCCAAGGATCAGAAACGCGAATTCAAATACTACCGGCTCACGGCTGCCGGCAAGAAACAGCTTGCGGCGGAGGAATCGAAGTGGAAACAGATGGCGAGCGCAATCGCTCGCGTGATGTGGCCTGCGGAAGAGGGCTGATATGCGCTGGCGGCGGCGAAAGCGGCGTGACGAAGATCTTGAACGCGAACTGAGCTCGCATCTTGATCTCGAAGCCGCGGAGCAGCAGGAGACAGGCCTGAAGCCCGAGGATGCTCGCTACGCAGCGCGGCGTGCGCTTGGAAACACGACGATTGTAAAGGAAGACACTCGTGCCGCCTGGGGCTGGAGCTGGATCGGGAGTATCCCGCAGGATTTTCGCTATGCGCTTCGATTCCTGCGCAAAAGCCCGGTCTTTGCGACCACGTCGATCCTTTCGCTGGCGATTGGAATCGGGATGAACACCGCCATCTTCAGCCTGCTCGATGCGGTCCTTCTGCGCAGTCTCCCAGTTCATTCACCAGCGGAGCTGGTCGTGATTGCGGAGCGATCAGGCTCTCGAGAGTCGTTCTCAGTTTCCTCGCCCGAATTTCAAGCCCTGAAGAAAAGCGATACTCTGATCGGAATATCCGCATTCCGCCCCTGGCGTTTTCGCACGACAGTTCATGGCGAACCGGCGCTGGCGAATGGCCAGCTTGTGTCCGGCAACTACTTTTCGTTGCTCGGCGTGCCTGCGGTTCTGGGGCGGATGCTCACCGACCCGGACGATCAAGTTCCGGGTGTTAACCCGGTTGCGGTTTTGAGCTATGACTACTGGCGGCGTCAGTTGGGATCTGATCCGGCTGTGATCGGCCAGACGATTGATCTTCAGGGATACCCATTCACCGTTATTGGCGTGTCTGCGCCCGATTTCTTTGGATTGGAGGCGGGAAAGGAAGTCGATGTAACGGTTCCGCTGGCAATGCAGGCCATCGCCATGCCCGGTACTCCGCTCATAAACTCTCCGAACGCGCGCTGGCTGCGCTTGATCGGACGCCGCAAACCCGGGGTATCAATTAAACAGGCGCAAGCTGATCTCGCTTTACGCTGGACTCAGCTAAGGGCTGCGTTCCCTAAAACCCGCAGCGGTCTTGACTCCCATCTGGAAGCCCTCCCCGGCGCTCAAGGCCTCTACGACCTTCGCCGGCAGTTTTCGCTTCCGCTCCGCGCGTTGATGAGTGCGGTTGCTCTTGTTTTGCTGATCGCTTGCGCGAATCTAGCCAGCCTCTTGCTGGCACGGGGAACGGCCCGGCAGCAGGAGATCGATATCCGCCTGTCGCTGGGCGCGACCCGCGGCAGGTTAGTGCGCCAATTGCTCACCGAAAGCACGCTGTTGTCAATGATGGGCGGGATTTGTGGGATCGCATTTGCTCATTGGGCGAGCTCATTCTTAGTAGGAATCATGTCCAGAGGCCGATCTCCTATCTCCCTCGACTTGGCGATCCACACGCGCACGCTGCTGTTTACCATCGCACTCACTTTTCTCACCGGGTTGCTATTTGGTATCGCGCCAGCCCTTCGTGCCACCCGTAAGGAGAGCTTCCACGGAACTCGTCTTATTGGTGGAAAGCCAAAGCTTTGGGCGACTGCCTTGATCGCCTCGCAAATTTCCTTATGCCTGATCGTGCTCGCGTGCGCAGGTCTTCTGCTGGGCAGCGTGCACGAGCTTCGGCATGTGGATGCCGGCTTCCGGAGCGATCACGTACTGCTGCTGAGCATCCGACCGGCGCTAAGTAATTACGACGGGCCGCGCAGCGCACAGCTCTATCGAGAAGTTTATCGGCGGTTCAGCGCCATGCCCGGAATAAAGTCGGTGACGTTATCGATGGACACGCCGCTGGGGGGCGTTTCGTACACAGCAGGAGCTACCCGTCTGAGTTCGGGCCGTCAGCGACCGGGTGGAATGCAAGTGAGCGTAAATGCGATTGGACCATGTTTCTTCAAGACCATGGGCATCCCTCTTCTGTCAGGGCGTGATCTGGATTCCCGGGACGACGCCGGCTCGCCACCGGTAGCCGTAATTAGCGAGAGCATAGCCCGAGAATTGTTCCCAAGCGGAAGCCCGTTGGGCCACCGCATCACGATTGGCGACTCGTCAATGGAAATCGTCGGCATTGCTAAGGAAACGCGCTACAACAGCCTGCGTGAGCCTCCGACGCCCATGGTTTACCGGCCTTATTTGCAGATGCAGCAGGCTTGGGAGGAGTTGTTCTTTGCTATCCGGACCATCAAAAATCCAGAGTCTGTCGAACGTCAGGCGCGACGCGAGCTACGGGAGATAGCGCCGGATGTGCCGGTCTTCACCTTGACTACGCTCGATCAGCAAGTGGATGCCGGCTTAGTTCGGGAACGTATGGTGTCGACTCTCTCGGTATGGTTTGGGGCGTTCGCGATATTGCTGGCCTCAATTGGCCTGTACGGAAGACTGGCTTACGAAGTGGTGGAAAGAACCCGGGAGATCGGCATTCGGCTGGCTTTGGGTGCGCAACCAACCGATGTGATGTGGGCGATTCTGCGGGAGGTATTGGCGCTGGTAGCGTCCGGGGTTGTGATTGGATTGCCGCTCGCTCTCGCTTCTGCCGGGATGATACGCAGCTTGCTTTACGGTCTAGCTCCATTTGACCCGTCGACATTCGGTATTGTCGTTGCTGCAGTTGTCGGGGTCGCACTGGTGGCCGGCTATATTCCCGCAAGGCGGGCTTCGCGCATCGACCCGACGGCGGCGTTGCGGTTCGAATAACGGAGGTTGAGCGATGAACTGGTGGCGCCGAAAACCGCGTGACGAAGATTTCGAGCGCGAGCTGCGGTCGCATCTCGACCAGGAAGCCCTTGAGCAGCGTGAATCCGGCCTGTCCGAAGAAGATGCCCGCTACGCCGCGCGCCGCGCCCTCGGGAATACCACTCTATTAAAGGAGGAAGTCCGCAAAATGTGGAGTTGGACTGCAGTTGAACAAGCTTGGCAAGACGTTCGTTACGCGTTGCGAACCTTACGTAACGCTCCGGTATTCACGGCTACTGCCTTGTTGTCGCTCGGGCTTGGCATCGGAGCAAATACTGCTATTTTCACGCTGCTTTACACGGTGTTGTTAAAACCCCTCCCTGTACCAAATCCGGAACAACTGGTCGTGCTGGCCCTTCGCGATTCCAGACACCCAAAAGAACTGCAAACTCGCTCCTCCTATCCTTCTATCCAGGCCCTCAAGACTCTAAACAAAGTCTTTGCAGGACCCTTCACATACGTTTCGGATCTCCTCAAGCTGAATACCGGCGGAGAGCCCGAACCCATCAGAACCGCTTTGGTATCCGGCAATTATTTCCCCGCGCTTGAAGTAACTGCCGAACGCGGGCGAACATTTTCGGAACGAGACGATCGCAAAGGTGACCCGCATCCCGTCGCTGTCATCAGTCATGGGCTTTGGCATCAACGCTTCGGGGGTGATGCCGACGCAATCGGGCGAGTGATCCGGCTCAACGGATACCCGGTCACGATTATCGGCATTATGCGGCCCGATTTCTTTGGCACACAAATTGGCGTTTCGCCGGCTATCTGGGTTCCGATTCAACTCATGGATCGTCTGTCTCTTCCCGGCATGATGCTAGAGAATCGCGAGGCGACCTGGCTGCCGGCGATGGCGCGCCTGAATCCAGGCCTGAACCGGGAGCGTGCGGAAGCTGAGGGGGATGCCCTGCTTCATCGGATGTTTGCCGAGATGTACGGTGTACAAGCATCTGCCTTGCCCGTACATCTGGTGTTACTGCCTGGTAGTCAGGGGCTCTCCAAATTGCAGCAGCAATTTTCCAGACCCTTGCTCGCGCTGATGGTCCTTGTCACGCTGCTGCTCCTGATTACTTGCGGAAATGTTGCGAGTCTCTTGCTTGCGCGAGCGATGACACGGCAAAAGGAAATCGCATTGCGTCTCGCAATCGGAGCAAGTCGCGGACGCATCATTCGCCAAGTGCTCACCGAGAGTTTAGTCGTGGCCCTTGCCGGGGGCGTTCTAGGCATCTTTATAGCCTTCGAAAGCACGAGACTGCTTGTAAAGGCTCTTCCTGCCGGTCAAACTCTGCTGGCGCAGGTGGATTGGCGCGTGCTGATGTTCTGCTTCGCGATCTCGATGATTGCAGGAATTCTTTTCGGATTAGCTCCGGCATGGCAAACAACAAAATCTGAGATTACCTCCGCGATCAGGAATGATGCCGCCCATTCAAGCCGCTCGCGTCGCATGGGAGTACGTGATATGTTGCTCCTCGGCCAGGTTGCTCTTGCTATAGTTTTGCTCGTCGGCGCCACATTATTCGTCGGTACTTTGCGCAACCTGAGCTCCGCTAGTTCTGGATTCCGCAGCGATAACGTTCTGCAGCTTTCCCTCAACCCGCGTCAAGTAGGCTACACCGCGGCCCAGATGCAGAGTTTCTATGCTCTGCTTCTCGAGCGAGTGCGTGCCTTGCCTGGCGTGCACGCTGCGAGCTTCATCGATTCGGGGCTTATGAGCGGGAACAGTCAAAGCGAAGATCTCTATCCGCCCGGGTACCAGCCCCGGCCGAACGAGGATGTGTTCTCAGAGTTCAACGCCATTGCTCCGGGGTTCTTCCAGACGCTGAGCATTGCTCGCCTCGAGGGTCGGGACTTCAAGACGCGAGATGATCAAGGGGCGCCCAAGGTTGCTATCGTCAACGAGCCTTATGCACGCCACTTCTTCGGAACTCGAGACCCGATTGGGCAGCATATTGGCGTTGGCGGCAAGCCCGACATGACAATCGTAGGCGTAGTGCGGGCTACAAAATACCGGACCATGCGTGACCAATCGCCACGAATCGTCTATTTCCCGTTTGCGCAGGCAGGATTCGGACAAGCAACGTTATACGTGCAGGCCGGCGTCGCTCCATTAACCCTGGTCGCATCCATTCGAAAAATTGTCAGCGGCCTTGACAGGGATTCGGCCATTTTCGACATCAAAACACTCGCTGATCAAATCGACGAATCAATGTCGCAGGAGCGGCTGATTGCTTGGCTCTCCAGTTTCTTCGGCCTATTCGCTCTGGTGCTGGCCGCAACCGGTCTTTACGGCGTCATCAGCTATAGAGTTTCGGCGCGCACGCGAGAAATTGGTATTCGCATGGCACTCGGCGCTGAACGAGGCCAAGTCGTGCGATCAGTATTGCGCCAAACCGTATTACTAACAGTCTCGGGCGTTGTCTTCGGCCTCTTTGTGGCATTGGCCGCGGCACGTTTCATTGGTTCGTTGCTCTACGGATTGAGCCCCGAAGATCCCATCGCACTCGCTGTCGCTGCAGCAATCATGTTGGCGGCTGCCGTGATCGCCGCTTACCTGCCGGCAAATCGCGCCTCGAAAGTCGATCCCATGGTGGCTTTGAGATACGAGTGAACGCATCTTATGCGCTGGTGGAATCGAAAGTCACGCGATCAAGATCTCGAGCGCGAACTGCATCCGCATCTCGGCCCTGGAACCGGCCTGTGGCAATCGTAAAGAAATCTCTCATTAAAAGATATGTTGGCGCTGAAGATCGAACTCAGACGATCATAAGCGTGCGT
The DNA here is from genome assembly GCA_963799755.1 of Terriglobia bacterium. GTDB lineage: Bacteria > Acidobacteriota > Terriglobia > Bryobacterales > Bryobacteraceae > Bog-105. The sequence continues at coordinate 297,865 of CAWCYQ010000037.1, forward strand.
CTGACGCTGACGTAAACTGTCCAGGTGTCTCGGTCCTCGGGAACAGATCTGAGGACCTCTCCCAAGAACAACAGATGCCTACTTTGAACCGTAACGGTGGAAAAGGCGGCAATTTCCTCGCCCGAGAGCAGGATCAGACAGCTGCCGGCAAACTCTCGGATTCCCCCGCTGATCTTCTGGGCTCGGCTCATCCCGTTGTTCGAGACCTCAATAATCACCGGATCTTGATCTTCGGATACAGTTGTAGCCATACCAAGATGTTGAAATACCAAGTAGATTTTCTCGCCGCGGGTGCTACAGTCGCGATTGGAGCTTTGTGGTCGGTGCCCGATGATGACCCAAATAGCTTCAACGTTGGTGGCCGGTACACCGCCGAACTTGATCGCCAGAATTGCTAGAAAATTGGTGCGGATGGGGAGACTTGAACTCCCACGCCCTTGCGAGCGCTGGAACCTAAATCCAGTGCGTCTGCCAATTCCGCCACATCCGCACGGGCGGGAGATCTTTATCAGCGTAGCATCTTGGGAAACCAATGCAGCGGATGCGCGCCTGCTTGTTTTGTGGCCAGCACAACGGCAAAACTTACAGGTGACGCATTCTATACCGCGTGCGCTGACGCTGTCCAGCCGTCGAGTTCGGTGGCAATGCGTTCATCGATCTTACCCTCAGCGAATTCTTTTGCTACGCGAATGGCATTCATAATCGCCTTGGCGTTCGATCTGCCGTGGCAAATCACGCATAGCCCGTTCAGTCCGAGCAGCGGCGCTCCTCCATATTCATCCACGTCCACTCGCTTCTTGAATTCCTTCAAAGCCCCTTGCGCTAGATAGGCACCCACCTTGCGTGTCAGGGTGGCTGTCAGCGATTGCCGCAAAGTCTCGCCAACTACTTCGACCAGTCCTTCGCTTACCTTCAGCGCTACATTGCCGACGAAGCCATCGCACACGATAACGTCCGCCTTACCCGTATAAAGGTCTCGGCCTTCCACGTTCCCGATAAAGTTCAGGCTTCGCAGACTCTTTAGGTAGGGGCGCGCCTCATGGGTCAGAGTGTTGCCTTTGTGTTCCTCCTCACCTATTGAGAGCAGCCCGACGCGCGGGTGCCGGTTTCGAAAGATGACCCGCGAGTATGCGTTACCCATGACGGCGAACTGAGCCAGCATCTTTGGAGTGCAATCTACGTTCGCGCCCACATCGAGCATAACGGCGGATTTATCGTTGACAGTTGGAAAAGCAGTGGCCAATGCGGGCCGGTCTACGCCCGTTAACATGCCTTGCACCATCTTCGCTGTTGCCATTACTGCGCCAGTGTTGCCCGCCGATACCACGCCCCCTGCAATTCCGGCGCTCACCAATTTACAGGCCACGCGTATCGAGCTATCCTTCTTGCGAATAGCCTTACCGGCGCTCTCCGTCATGGCGATTTGATCGCTGGCGTGTCGAATCTCGATAGGAAGCTGTTGCCAGCCTGGATAACGATCCAGCTCTGTGCGGATCATTTCTTCGCGCCCTACGAGAACAACTCTCACGCCGAGAGTTCTTGCCGCTCTCAGCGCACCCCCTACCTCCGGCTTAGGGAAGTGGTCACCTCCCATCGCATCGAGGGCTATAGTCACCATGCAGTTGATTATTATGTCAGGCGGATGGAGCGGAGGTTACCGGAAGCGCCGCTTAAGCTTCGACAACTTCGATAACTTCGCGGCCTTTGTATTTACCACAGTGGGGGCAGGCGCGGTGTGCACGGATCTTCTCGTGACAGTTCGGGCACTCGGCAAGTTGCGGGACCTGCAGTGAGTCGTGAGCACGGCGGGTAGAGGTACGGCGTTTCGAATGACGGCGTTTCGGGTTCGGCATTTAACTTGAATCTCTCTGTCTGATAGAATTTCGATCTCTGTCGATCTTCAGTTTTGCAGGCCTATTTCGGCCCGCAGCATCTCCAACTTGCTCCAACGGTCGTCCGCCGCCTTCGGCCGGCAATCACAAGCGCGTCTGGTTCAGATTCTGTCCGCAAATTGGACAGATGCCCTTACAATCTTCATCGCACACAAGTTGCATGGGCAAAGCCAGCAAAACCACCTCTCGCAGAACATCGTTCAGCTCAAGGCCGTTTCCGTCGTAATAACCTACTTCGGCAACCGCTTCATCGATCTCATCTTCGCCGCTGGCGTTTGCTTCCTTCGCAGGCATGTAAATCAGATCGAAATGATTCTCGATAGAGGAGGTCACGGGTTCTGCGCAGCGATCACAGACGCTCTCAATCTGCACGCGCAAATCGCCGATTATGCGTATCTCACCAAGCGATTCGTTCAGCAATTGGGCGCTGCCCTCGGCGTGAAGAACCGAAGATTGCTTGACCTTACTCTCAAGATCGATTTCGCCGGCTGGGATATCAACCTTGAAGCTGACCGGCTTCAACTCCAAAGCGTTGAGGCTAACGAACACAAGAAATTCCTTGGCTCCCGATCAGTAGACCGCTGGTACGGTTAGCCTGAGACACAAAACAAAACCCAAGTATACCAAGCTGGGATTCTTGATTAGGAAAGGTCGCGGTGGCCGAGGAACCGCGACCTTTTGAAAGGATAACCCGCTTCAATGGTTTGCTCCCAGATGGCGGGTCTACTACGTTTTGCGGATTAGTTTTGCGCGCCTGGACCAGGGTTCGCCGATTGTCCCTGATCGCGCCGCTGCTGCATACGCTGGCGCATCTGCTCTTGCATTTGATCGTAAGTCTGCTTCTGGCTATCGGTTAACACTGCCTTGATTTTGGTCTCGCTATCCTCTCGAAGAGAGCGCATTTTCTCGCGACGATCTTTTGGCGCAAGCGAGCTGTCGTTTCGAATGCTTTCGAACTGCTGCTGTCGATCGGTCAGAATCGACCGTATCTGAGTTTGTTGGTCGGCGGTGAGATTCAGCTTTTTGGTCAGCATTTTCACCTGCCGGTTGGGGTCCATCTGGCGATGCGGAGCTTGGCCGTTTGCTGGCGCCTGAGGCGCAGCGGGCTGGTCTTGCGGCGCGCCTATCGCCGCACCGATCGCGACAAGTGCTGAAACAGTCAATAGGCAAAGTTGTTTTTTCATGGTTCTCCTCTCCTTCCGGAGTTGTTGTCTCTACTTAAACAAGACGGGCCTCCGAATTTTCGGTTTATTTTGACGGAGTTAAACTTTCTTTAGCTTAAATCCCTGACAAGCTGGATAGATGCCCGACGCACTGGCCGATCCCAACTTCGCCTTCATCCTCCTGATCGCCGGAGTTTTGGCTCTCTATTGGGAACTGCACGCTCCAGGCTCCATTGCCCCTGGCGTCATCGGCATCTTTCTTCTGTGCGCGGGAGTCTTTGGACTATGGGAAAATGCGCCGACTTGGTACGGCTCCGCGCTTATCCTGATAGCTCTTGTGCTGCTCGCGGTTGAGCTGAAGGTTGGCGGCCACGGCGTCTCCGGCACTTTGGGCGCTGTTCTTCTCCTGATAGGCGCCTTGGCCTTGGTGCGGGGACCCCGCCGCATCAACCCCGCGCTGGCAGCTGCCGTCTCTATTGCTTTGTGCAGTATCACTATCTTCTTGGGATACTTGGCGTTACGGGCGCGCCGGAGTACGCTTCTTACTGGTGTACAGCGTCTTGTGGGCGAACTCGGCGAGGCGCGAACTGAGATTAGCTCGCAGGGTACGGTTCTCGTGCGCGGTGAGTACTGGCAGGCTAGAAGTGATGTCCCGATACCGACCGGCGCCCGGGTCTCTATCGAACGAGTTCAGGGTATGACGCTCTACGTCAAGGAGGCGTAATCGATCGACATGTTTGCCGAGTTCTTCAGCTTTAGCTTCGTGATCGTGATCGTCATTCTGGTTTTTTATCTCATCTCGTCGGTCAAGATCCTCGCCGAGTACGAGCGAGGCGTTATTTTCCGATTGGGCCGCGTGCTACCGGAACCGAAGGGACCGGGCATCATCCTTGTCTTCGCTCCGCTCGACCGTATGGTGAGAATCTCGCTTCGTGTCGAGGCCATGGAAGTACCACCGCAAGACTTGGTAACCCGAGATAATGTCACCGTCAAGGTCAACGCTGTAATTTACTTCCGCGTCATCGATCCAACTAAGGCGGTTGTTGAAGTCTCGAATTTTCTGTACGCGACAAGCCAGTTAGCCCAGACCACGCTGCGCAGCGTGCTCGGTGAAGTAGAACTCGATGAACTGCTCAGCCAGCGCGAGAAAATCAACGTTCGTCTTCAGGCCGTGCTCGACGATCACACCGGGCCCTGGGGCGTCAAAGTGACCATGGTTGAGGTCAAACAAGTCGATCTGCCGGACCAGATGATACGCGCCATCGCTCGCCAAGCCGAAGCCGAACGCGAGCGAAGGGCGAAAATCATTCACGCGGAAGGTGAATACCTGGCCGCCGAAAAACTCAGCATGGCTGCTCACAAGATCCAACAGGAGCCCGCTGCCATTCAGTTGCGCTACTTGCAGACACTTGTCGAGATCGGCGCGGAAAAGAACAGCACCGTTGTTTTCCCTGTGCCTATCGACCTGCTGACGTCTCTGACAAGCTTCCTCGACCGCTCCAATGCCGGAGAGCAGAAACAGACGGATGGTCCCTCAGTTCAGCCCAGCGAGCGGCCGGCCGATTTATAGATCTCGGCTATGTATCGCATGTCCCTCAGTCCCTCTGCTCCATCACTCTTGGGTTCTGTGTTTCCGAATACGCAATCCGCAAAGTAGTCAGCCTCTCGTACGAATTGCGCCGGATCCTTCTCCGTTTCCGGCATCTCGACGGGTGCTTGTCCTTTGATCGTCGCCTGCAAATGAATTCCCTCATAGGAGAAAGCCGGCTCCATGTGCAGCACGCCTTTCGAGCCATGCACGCGAATAAATCCCTCCATGCCGGCGCCGTAACTCGTGTTGCAACTAGCTACTATTCCTGACGGAAAGCGCATTGTCCAACCGCAGTTTTCTTCCACGTCCCGGAAACGTCCGTCTTTGTCAATGACCGTGCAGAATCCTTCCAGGTGAACCGGTTCTTCACCGGTTAGATACCGACAGGCGTTTAACGAGTAAATCCCGACATCCATCAGTGGGCCTCCGCCAGCGAGCTTTTTGTTCAACCGCCACTCTCCGGCCCGCTCGATGAATCCATTGGCGCTTTCGATAGCCTGCACCGTTCCCAAGCTTCCGTCCTTGATGAGCTGAATAGCATGCAAATTGACCGGCTCATACTGGCAGCGATAAGCGATCATCAACTTCTTTCCCGCGGCTTTGCAGGCGTCCACCATAGCTTGGCTGTCTTTTACACTGGTCGCCATCGGTTTTTCGCACAGCACATGTTTTCCTGCATTGGCGGCTCGAATCGTGTATTCCGCATGCATGCTATTCGGCAAGGCAATGTACACGGCATCGATGTCTTCATTACTGCCAATCTCGTTATAGTTCTCGTAACTGTAGATGTTCTTGGCTGGCACTCCATACTGGGCGGCCATCCTGTCCGCCTTGTCTCTGTGACCGCTTACGAACGCGGTGACCTGCGATCTCTGCGAGAGCTTGCAAGCCGGCATAAAGTGGCCCATCGAGATGCGACCCAGCCCGACGATGCAGTAGCGCAGGCGCCGCTCATTCGATTGTTGCTGGGCCTTCAGCATTCCGGTGAATGGCGACAAAGTAATTCCGGCTGCCAGACTGCGCGAAAAATTACGACGATTCAGTAGCACGATAAAATGTATCCCAGGAACATTATGAGGCAAAGCAGTGCGCGCATATTGTCGACCGAATTTCGACCGGTTACAATCGGCTTGCTGTCTACCGCCGCGTGGGATACCATCCTGCCCTACAGCGACGATAATTGTTGTAACCCGTAATAACGGCATATCACCGCTAGCGTGAACAGGAGAATGAATGACGACAGAAAGATACGATATTGATTCGGCGCACTCGAGTTTGCAGTTCAGTGTTCGCCATTTGATGGTGTCGAACGTGCGTGGGACGTTTACGGGCGTGAAAGGCACGGCGTTATACGATCCCGCTAATCCGGCCGGATCGAACGTCGAAGCGACGGTTGACGTAAATACGATTAACACCAACGACGCGCAGAGAGACACGCATCTCAAGTCTCCGGATTTCTTTGATGCAGCGCGTTTCCCGACCATCACTTTTCGTAGTACCAAGGTTGAGAAGAAGGCCGACGACGAGTTTACGGTCACGGGCGATCTCACAATTCACGGAGTAACCAAGCCCGTGACACTCGATGTCCACGAAGTTTCGGAACAGGCCAAGGACCCCTGGGGAAATGCGCGCATCGGCGCGTCAGTGAAAACCAAGCTCAAACGCAGTGAGTTCGACCTCACCTGGAATGCGGCGCTCGAGGCCGGCGGAGTAATGATTGGCGACGATGTAAAGCTGGACTTCGAAATCGAACTGGTCAAAGCTAAAAGCGCCGCCGCTTAGCCAAAAGATCTGAGCCGCTTCTTGCCCGGTTACTAGTTTGCCCATGCGGCAAATCCCCGGTGTACTTTTCGAAACGTATCTTCGAGGGCTTCCGGTATGATTCGCGAGTTACCGACCGTGGTCATGAAATTGGCATCGCCTGACCAACGAGGTAAGACGTGCAGATGAAGGTGCTGCTCAATGCCTGCTCCAGCAGCAATCCCTAAATTCATTCCCAGATTGAGGCCATCCGGTCTGTAGATCGATTCTAGAACCTGCTCGGCTTGCCTCGCAAGCTCCATCAACTCTCTTGTGCTCTCCTGGGTTGCTTCTTCAAGCTTTGCCACGTGGTCGTAGGGCACGATCATCAGGTGGCCGCTTGTGTAGGGATAACGATTTAGGATGACAAAGCAGTGTTTGCCGCGATGAACCACTAAGGTCCTTTCATCGTCGGCCGGATTGTGGGCTGCTGCGCAGAAGATACAGTCAGCAGCGGTCTTCTTTGCTTCCATGTACCTTGCACGCCAAGGCGCCCAGAGATATTCCATCGTGTGTTCGCCCCGTGCCGAGGCGCTTTTAATGATCTTCGATTGGCACCGCGAATAACATGTCTGCGGGCCGTATTCAGGAGAGAGGATGCGGTACCTGGTCTGGTTTGGCTGCCTCGGCATGCTCCTCGACGTGACCACCTTTTCCAGGCTGGTTGACCAGATCTCTAAGCTCTTTGCTTGGCTTGAAAAAGGGAATTCGCTTGGAGGGAACCTCCACGCGCGAGCCAGTCTTCGGGTTCCGACCCACCCGCGGTTGACGCTGCCTTGTGCGAAAGCTTCCGAAGCCTCGGATCTCGATCTTCTCGCCCTTATGAAGGCTGTTCACAATACTGTCAAAGATGGTCTCGACGATCGTCTCCGAATCTTTCCGAGTCATCTCCACCACTTTTGAGACTTCGTCGATCAGCTCAGCCTTGGTCATAGCCCTTGTTCCTATACTCACCCTTCGGATAGTTCTGATTAATAGCGTCTCCGACCGTGGAGGTGGCGACCGCCGCGTGACGGTGATAATCCTCAATGCGGTGCCGTTCCATGTCTTCGTGGACCTCACGCAGGCTCAACCCGATTCGCTTCTGCGGCTCATTCATCTTGATTACCTTGAAGTCGAGTTCCTCGCCCACGGGTAGAAGCACCTCATCGGCCGACGCATTCTTGTGACCACGCGGCCTGTCTTCCTGGGCGCTGATCTCGCTTCGATGGCAAAGTGCTTCCACGCCAGGCGCCAGTTCCACAAAGACTCCAAAAGGAGCCGCTCGGCAAACCTTGCCCCGTACGTTGTCCCCAACCTGGTGTGTCCGGAAAAAAGTCTCCCAGTTGTCGGGCTGCAATTGCTTGACCCCCAGGGACAACCTTCGATGTGGCGGATCAATTTGCAGGACCACTGCCTGTATGATTTGGCCCTTCTTCACCAACTCCGACGGGTGCTTAACATGTGCAGTCCAGGACATATCGGAGACATGCACCAAACCATCGATTCCTTCTTCGATCTCTACAAACGCGCCGAACTCGGCGAGCTTTCGCACCCGGCCCTCCACCACCGATCCTATGCTGTATCGGTCCGCGATGGTGGTCCAAGGGTCAGCTTCCAGTTGCTTTATCCCCAGCGAAATTCGCCGTTCTCTCGGCTTGACCTCGAGGATCACTGCTTCCACTTGATCCCCGGCGTTTACGATTTTCGCCGGATGCTTCATCCTCCGGCTCCATGTCATTTCAGAGATGTGGATGAGACCCTCGACGCCCGGCTCGAGTTCCACGAAAGCACCGTAGTCGGCTACGCTGACAATCCTTCCGATGACTCGGCTGTGTACCGGATAGCGCGTCTCGACGTTCGCCCAAGGATCAGGCCGCATTTGTTTGAGGCCAAGGGAAATGCGCTCATGCTCTCGGTCGAACTTCAGCACCTTCACGGTGATTTCTTCGCCTGTCGTCAGAATCGCCGATGGATGAGTGACGCTTCCGTAGCTCAAATCGCTGACGTGCAGCAGACCATCTATGCCGCCCAGATCGACAAACGCTCCGTAATCGGTGAGATTCTTAACAACGCCTCTCACCTCGGCTCCTTCATGTAACGTTTCGAGAGCATGCGCCTTCCGCGTCTGCAGATCGTTTTCGAGAAGAACCCGCCGCGAGACTACTGCATTGCCTCGCCTCCGGTTGAGCTTTAGAATTCGGACCGTTACTTCCTGCCCAACATAGCTGTCCAGATTGTGAATTGGACGAACCTCCACTTGAGAACTTGGGAGGAACGCAGCCACCCCGATATCCACTGCTAGGCCGCCCTTGATCTTGCCCACAACTTGTCCCGTTACCGGTGTGCCTTTGGATGCAGCCTGCTCCAACTGCTCCCATACGTGGCGCCGATGGGCTTTCTCATACGACAGGAGAATATACCCCTCGACCGGTAGTCCGGTTCGGTCAATCATGACGTCGATCACGTCACCGCGTTTGACCGCCGGCAGCCCCTCTGCAAATGGGAATTGTGAAGCGGGTACTAGCCCCTCTATTTTCCTGCCAATATCAACAATTACTTCTTTATCTGTGACGCTCAGAACATGGCCGCGATATTGTTCACCTTCGCCGGATGTGAATTGATTGCTGTAATCGTCCAGAAAGGCTTGGTAGTCCGAGTTTTCTGCTGTTCCAGGTGTTTCAACCTGTTCGTCAAAGGAACCAGCCATGTTTCAATTCATCCTGGGTACGGCCCGGTGATTCGACCGCACGGAAACATGCAGACTCGCCAGCCGGGCTCAAACAATCTGTGCTCGTGTCTCGACCAAAGTCAACTGATTGATACTTCAGTACTTCAGAAATATAGCGGACGCTAAGGTTGATGTCAACACGGCACGTAGCGCCTTTCCGTCCCGGCCCACTGTTCTTTGCTCCACCGTGCTCATTGTCATATATAATGTAGAGGCGGGACGGTTATTTGAACGTTCCGTTAATCCTCCCGCATCGGTCGGCATACCGGCTCCTGCTTGAGGCGAAAGAGGGTAAGCTCATGATTGAAGGATTGCTTCAGCCGACACACCTGCTGATTATTCTGGCGATAGCGCTCTTTGTATTTGGCCCTAAGAAGCTCCCAGAGCTTGGTCAAGGCCTCGGCAAAGGGATTCGCTCCTTTAAGGACAGTATGAAGGCTGCAACCGAAGAGCCGGAGAGGATCGATAATCCGAATACGACTCGTTCCTCAGACTCCAAATAGCCCCACTTCACCAAATTGGGTTCGTGAACGGCAGCGCGATAGCTTCGCGCTGCCGTTCGTCCTTTAGGCCCACCGAACAGCCATCCTCCCCAGCAAAATTTGCACCGGACGGCAAGAAATGCCGCTTTCACTCATCGCTATCTTAACAACATTTATACTGGCGATCAGTTGTAAGCCCCTGATTTATAGCGGCTTGTTTTCTTAGTAGCGTACTGCGACGTCGGTGGTACGAAAACTGCCTATCTCTCCGTATGGTGGTGCAGATCACCCTCGTTTTTCGACACCGGTAAATCAGACACAAAAAAATAGAGATCCAAAATAAGCAGATCTCACATAGGAGCGGCGAAGTACATGACTACTGAAGATTTCGGCAAAGCCTACCAGAAGGGATTTAACTTAACCGTTCGTTTCTTGGTCTCAAGAGGACTCTCGTACGATGCAGCACTCGATACCGCTCAAGCAGCTTGGGCAAAGGGATGGGAACGGCGAGAACAGCTACGAGACCCGAGTTTGGTGCTGACTTGGACAAACAGCATCGCCCTCAACATTCATCGAACGTTTTTGCGCAGGGAGCCTCAAACGCAAACTCTGCCTGAGTTGCAAGCCCCTCCCCGCATGAACGTTGCCGCGATTGACGTCAAACGCATTTTGAGCGACTGTAAACCGAACGACCGCGTCGTACTGGAAGGCCACTATATCGAAGGTTACAAAGTCCAAGAGATTGCGCGCCAGCATGGCTGGTCGGAGACTGCGGTTCGTATTCGACTCCTTCGCGCCCGTAGAAGCGTGGAGCGCCGCTTGAGTCGCCCGAAACATGCAAGGTTGCGTTCCCTAGCTGAAAAAACAAGGAAAGCCCTGGCTTCCGCTCTTGAAGGTCCGGCATACGGGGTCAAGGTAGCGTAGCTCATCTGGACCAGGAAGGCGAAGCCGTAAAGAGCGCGACATGCCCCGGCATGTCGCGCTTTTGTTTCTTTGGCCTAGATTAGTTCGGCCGTGCTAAAGAAAAACGGAATTTCGACCGCGGCCGTTTCAAGCGCATCTGAGCCATGTACTGAATTCCTCTCTATGTTCTCAGCAAACCTTTTGCGAATCGTTCCGGTCTCGGCATTCGCCGGATTCGTCGCTCCCATTAGCTGGCGCCATTCAGCGATGGCGTTTTCGCGTTCCAGTACCATCACCACGACCGGGCCCTCCGTCATGAATGTGACCAGCCCAGTAAAAAATGGCCTCTCTCTGTGAACTGCGTAAAAAGCTTCCGCTTCCTGCCTCGAGATCCGGCGTGTTTTCAGGGCGGCGATGCGGAAACCGTGCTCCTCGAGCAGAGCCAGGATCGCTCCCGAGTGGCCGTTCTTCACAGCATCCGGCTTGATAATTCCAAAAGTTTGCTCTAATCCCATTTAGTTGGTTGACCTTGTCACTGTACTTTTCTCGCGAGTGCTTCCTGCATCTTCTCGCCCAGCAGTGCAGGAGTGGGGCAAACAATGATGCCCGCCTCCTCCATCGCCGCAAGTTTGTCTTCCGCGCGTCCGGAACCCCCGGAAATGATTGCTCCTGCGTGGCCCATGCGGCGCCCCGGCGGCGCAGTCTGTCCTGCGATGAATCCCACCATCGGCTTCTTCACGTTCGATTTCACGTATTCGGCCGCCGTCTCCTCAGCGCTTCCGCCAATTTCACCGATCATGATGATCGCGTGAGTGTCAGGGTCCTCATTGAAAAGCGTAATCGCTTCTGTAAAGCTTGTTCCGATAATCGGATCGCCGCCGATGCCGATGCATGTCGATTGTCCGATGTTTAATTTTGTCAACTGACCAACCGCTTCGTATGTCAGCGTGCCCGAGCGCGAAACAATCCCCACATTGCCCGGCTTGTGGATGTGACCGGGCATAATGCCGATCTTGCACTTGCCCGGCGTGATTACGCCTGGGCAATTAGGCCCTATCAAGCGCGTACCGGGTTTGGTATTCAGGTAAGCCCAGACGCGCTCCATGTCCTGCGCCGGAATGCCCTCGGTAATGCACACCACCAAGGGCAAACCCGCATCTGCCGCTTCCATGATTGCGTCCGCCGCAAAGGGAGGAGGCACAAAAATAACGGATGCATTTGCGCCCGTCGCCTTAACCGCCTCTTCGACGGTGTTGAACACCGGCCGGTCCAGATGGGTTTGCCCGCCTTTGCCCGGAGTAGTGCCGCCTACTACCTTCGTTCCATAATTGATCGCCTGCTCGGCGTGAAAGGTGCCTTCCCGGCCCGTGAATCCCTGAAAAAGAACTCTCGTGTTTTCGTCGATGAGTACACTCATTGCGCCAGTCTCACCACTTTCTCCGCGGCGTCTTTCATTCCATCCGCCACTGTGAAATTAAATCCAGATTCCGTCAGGATCTTCTGTCCCAGTTCGACGTTTGTTCCTTCCATTCGAACGACTACCGGGATCTTGATCTCCAGTTCGCGCGCCGCCGATACCACGCCGCTAGCCAGCGTGTCGCATCGCAGAATGCCACCGAAAATGTTGATCAGAACGGCTTTTACGCTGCGGTCCGAGAGCAAAATGCGGAACGCATTCTTAATCTGTTCCGCGTTGCTCCCCCGCCCACATCGAGAAAGTTCGCCGGTCGCCCACCTGCGTACTTGATGATATCCATCGTTGCCATGGCAAGCCCCGCCCCGTTCACCATGCACGCAATCGTGCCATCGAGCTTGATGTAGTTCAGCCCGAATCGCGAAGCTTCTACTTCGAGCGGGTCTTCTTCGTTCAAATCTCTTAACTCGAGCAGATCCTTGTGCCGGTAGAGCGCGTTGTCGTCCAGGTTGATCTTGGCATCGAGCGCGTAAACCTTGCCGTCTTTCGTCAGAATGAACGGGTTGATCTCCGCCAGAGACCCGTCTATCGCCAGGTAAGCTTTCGAAAGCGCCATCATAGCTGCAGCTGCCGCATTCGCGCTCGCGACGGGTATCCCCATTTCAAACGCTAGCTTTCGGGCTTGAAACGGCTGCAGTGGCTGGCCGGCAATCAGTCGCTCCCGCAAAATCAATTCCGGCGTCTCGGCGGCCACCTCTTCGATCTCGATGCCTCCTGCCTTCGAAGCCATGAAGACCGTCTCGCCCAGAGCTCGGTCTAACACGAGTCCCAGGTAAAGCTCTCGTTCAATCGGCAA